>DGSO01000013.1:288409-402365 GCA_002393945.1 Bacteroidales bacterium UBA4360 | reverse complement strand
GGGAGTCTCCGTCCACCATATCCTCGGCCAGGTCCCGGCGAAAGGTCAGAGACTTTCGCTTGGCAAACATCTCCTTCAGCAGTTCCTTCTCCCGGCCCAGAACCTTAAGCAGTTCTTCTATGGATTTGAATGACTTCATCCCAAATCAACAACATATTAGCATTCACACCTGACAGACATTCAGGCCATGAGCAAATATAACCATTATATTCCCGTTCGCAAAAAAACACAGAGGAAAACTTACGAAAACCCTATTCATCCACCTCTTTTTCCACCACATTCTCCTCATTAAGCGCACAACCTGCCCATGGCTCAAGCCGGAACCTGTCAATCGGCACCTTCACCTTCTCGTAACGCAGTTTCCCATCGGCATTATACCGCCGATGCCAGGCATCGAAATAGCGGATCACCTCTTCCTTGCCATCATAACGGACACGGCTGGTCTTATGGCAAGGAGGGTAGAAGAACGATGCCAGTGCATCCCAACCCAGATAGTCATCAATGGAGCTGTGTGCCCAGAAACTGTGTTGCACCTCATCCTCCGGCTGCATCACCGCTTGATACTCAATCTTACCTTCCGCTGTAACCTCTACGCTAATAGACTTATACCGGGCCAACTCTTCCTCCGAGTCAATCCCATTTTCAGTAATAAAAGTCATAAACAAATCCATCGGACTGTAAAGTTCCTCCAGATTGTACGGTATCCTGAACATCGGTGACATAAACTGCAGGTGGCTTTGCAGGATCCGCCTGATATCAATAGCACAATGTCTTCGCTGTTCCTCCGTCAAAACATCACATCCATACCGGACGATGTCCTGCCAATGGCTGGCTACATAACTGTGCCGCCCCATTGCATAATTCTTTGACAACCAAATCAAGTCCTGCTCCAGATACCGTTCCTTGAGGTCGATGACATCTTTAATCTTCCTACGCTTCAAGAAGTCACAGAACGCTCCCACCAGCGCCCGGAACTCCTCCGTCCCGAATTCGATATCCATAAACTGCCGATACCGCTCAAGCTCGCTGTATCCCTTCTCCCCTACATAATCCGTCATCCCCATTGCATACCGGTATCCCATCCATGCCAGCGCTTCTTTGTAGAAGCCGTCATTTCTTCCAATTCTTTTGCCCATAACGTTCCTTTTTGAGCAAAGTTACGTCGCATTGGACGCCTCGGCAAATCTTTGCAAGGCTAGCAACTATTTGGAAATATCGGAAGAAAAACAGGTGGAAGACTTTTCTGTAACAAACACGGTCAGTGCATTGTGAAAACCGCCCATACGGGTCCACTTATGTGTCATGGTAGCATCAAAAACGGCCATTTTTGCGCATAGGGGTACAGGCCGATGGACCGGTATAAGCGGTTATACTGCCATGCATGGCCGAATATGCCCCGGAGCAGCACCACCCCTGTAAATCTCTCCACCTTACCAAATCTTTGCAAACCTTGCAAGGACTTGCAGGGGTTGGGGAAGAACTTTACCTTTGCAGAAACTTATAGACCATGGAACCCATCCTCAAACTTCAGCCCGAAAACGTCTGGTTCACCTCCGACACCCACTTCGGCCACGAGAACATCATCCGATTCTGCAACCGACCATTCATAAATGCAGCGGAGATGAATGCCGAACTCATCCGGCGATGGCGGGAGACCGTTCCGGACGATGGCATCATCTTCCACCTGGGCGATTTCGCCCACGGCAGTTCTCGCCTTTGGAATGATATCCTCAATGCCCTCCCCGGCCACAAATACCTCATCCTGGGCAACCACGACATGAAAGCCATCCACCAGGGATTCATGAGCCACTTCGAACTGGTCACCCAACAAATGACCATCCGTGTAGGCGGGCAGGCTATCGTCCTCAACCACAATCCTTTCCTCTGCTACGGCGGCTCCTACCGTGACGTCTGGCAGCTCTTCGGACACGTCCACAGCGGCCCCGCCAGCCATACAGGTCTGGACCATCCACGGCTTAAAATGCTATTCCCGCGCCAATACGATGTGGGCGTGGACAACAATAACTATCGTCCCATCTCTTTTGCCGATGTCAAAGCCAAGATTGAAGCACAAGTGGCCGCAGCCAAAGCCGCCATCGGAATCAAGGACGATGTGGCTACACCCGAAGTACGTCGCATCGTCTTCGTAGATAAGGGTGCCGACATCGGGCTCGAGGAAACAGCACGAATCCGAGAAATCGCCACGGACATCATCGAACTCGACTCCTCCATCCCGATTAAAGAAGCCATCGCCGCTCGTGTCAGCCTTCTCACCGGCAATATCCGCTACGTCTACATCGGCTCACGCCCTCTGGACGATTTCCGCTACGTGCCGATAAAAACCGACACGCCCATTACCATGGCCAGCGTAGAAGCGGCCGTCAAAATACTATAAAGCACTAATTGATAATCTGGGTGCGTATACCGGTCCACACGCCCGGCAGGGTAGCGTCAAAATCGGCCATTTTTGCGCATAGGGGTACAGGCAGATGGACCGGTAGAAGCACTAAAGGGCGTCGAAGCAGCAGCATAATACCGTTTCACGACAGTGGCAGGTAGCAGCAAAAACACACCTATTTACTCCCGAAGTATTTCCAGAGCGGAGCCGCCATGAGCGCCTGGAGAATCTGGTTGTTCTCCAGCAGCTCCCTCACAAACGCCGGGCTTTTCACGTAAACGTCTATGTCTTCCGTGGCATCCAGGTGCTGGCCGTCCACCTTCTTCACGCCCACTGCCAGGAAACTGTGCGCGTAATTGGTGCTGGTGGCCGGGTTGGGAGACAGCTTCATCCACTCCTGCCAGGTGCCGCCGGCATAACCGGTCTCCTCCAAAAGCTCGCGTTTGGCCGCCTCCAGAGGCGTTTCTCCCGCCTCTATCACGCCGCATGGAAGCTCATAGCAGGTGTTGCCCAGCGCATGCCGGTACTGACGCTCCAGCACAAAATCCCCCTCCTCGGTGATGGCAATGATATTCACCCAATCCGGGTACTCCAGCACATAATACTCCTGGTTCACGCGCCCGTCCGGAAGACGCGCCACATCGCGCCTCGCCGTCAGCCACGGCCGCCGGATGATATACTCGGTACTGAGTACGGTCCACTTCTTTTCTTCTGTGATCGTGTTTTTCATAGGATGAACACTTGGCATGCCGCCACTCGGCAAAACTCAGGGGGGCATAACTGTTTAATTCCGGCCGACATCGGGGCAACACTACGCGGGTCACTCCCCCTCAAGGGCTACCTGCATCGGCCACCAGTCCGACCGGTTCAAATGTAATCAAAAGAATTTAGATTACCATAAAATAGTTATCATAAAATGGTAATCAGAAATAGGGGGCATTTGTTTCGGTTAATTGGGCTGCACTCAATGATACTGATTCACATGCTTATACCGCTCCCCCAACTCCAGCAGTTGCTTGAACATCTCCACCCGCTCCGCCTTCAACTCCCCGGCATTCATCAGCTTCTTGTTGTGCTTCCACCAGGAGCGCATGTTGCGTTCCTCCGGAATGAACTTGGAGGGCTTCCGGTGGTAAGTTTCCAGAAAGTCAATGGCTTCCTGCCATTTGGCGAGCCAGAGTTCGTCTTGGGTCATTATTTTTTTCAGTCTTAAAACGCTACTAAAGAAAACGACTCCTCAAAAGGGATTAACGTCGATTGGCTGGGATTATAATACTTTTTCCAGGCCGATTCCAAATGGCTCATTTCAACAATCTTTTTGGCACTGACGCCAGCCAGCTTTTCACAGACGGTATCAATAATCTCAAGTTCTTCCTTTGAGAAGAGACTCGTATCGGCCTTTACGTCCGTTGTTAACACCGTACATTCCTGGTCCTTCACCATTTTGGACTGCGGGACAACCTCATCAAATCCGCTATATACCCTGTCCCAGCGCTGTGGAACCGGGCCGAATTCAATGGCCTGATACGCCAACCCGGAAATAGCCATTCCACGCTCCCTATACGACAGGAAGTCTATATAAAACAGAACCTTGTTCATCTTGGTCTGGAAAGTGTCTCCCATCTTGCCCAGGACATACACCAGCAGGCTCCTGAGCCTGGCTATTGACTGCGGGGCAAACCCGTTTACCAAGCCGCGGCCGGTTATGAAAATCCGCTGCTCGGCCCATTGATCATCCTTCATAGCCTCAGACCGCTCTATCACATCCTCAACCTTTGCCGATATCTTCACGAACTCCTTTTCAGAAAGCAGGTTCCTGGACGCACCTACCAGTTCCTGAAACACACGTGGATTCATGGCGCTCCTTATCATTTTTCCGTTGCTCTCGCTGGGCACCTCTCCTTCCTCGTAAAGCCGATACTGATTTGCGCCGAATCCAAGAATTAACGACATCTTGGAGGCACTCAAGTCATATCTCTCACGTAAGGCTATAATCTCATCCTGATATGGTATTCCGTGCTTCTCACGATACTGGTTAGTAACCTGATTATACCAGATACTGTCGCTTTCAGTGGTGGTGAACACCTCATTCAATTCATCGTCCCGAAAAGACATATACACACAATTGAACTTCTCTCCTCGAAAAGTCATTATTTCGGGCCTGTAGACTACCCGCATGGGCTTACCTGTAGAATCTTTGGGAATAATCATAGTCACCTATTTAAATGGATACGTCAAAGTATGTTCGGCAATGTGAAAGGAGATACAAATAGTTTGTCCATTCTCATACCCAAGAGTTATCTTTATATACACTTCATGCCCTTTCACATCCTTACCAAAAACCCACATCTCGCTTCTCCTGTTCAACTCATCAATGACCGGGCCCTCAACATAATCCTCAACTTGAAGACTTTTGACTATAACCTCACGCTGCAAAGGCGTAATCTCCAACTGCAACAAAGTCTCTCTTTTCTTTGGCCTGTCATCCCTAAAGAGAATTCCAAACACCTGCGCCTTTATGTTGAACTGCTTCAGGAAACTATTTACATCATCTACTCCAATCATATCACAAACTATTGCAAAAATAAATAAAATTCACGAAATATGAACATTATTTCAACTTTATCGTTGAAAATTAGCCATTATTCCAACGCAAAGTTAACAACAAGTGAACGGATCACCAATTTTTGGCAAGGCTTGCCAAGATTTGGATATTACGGAAATAATACTAAAGAAGGCCGATGTCCGTAGACATCAGCCTTGCCCAATCCCCTTCCTCAACTGTTCCTACCGGTCCACGCGGCTTGCAGGGTAGCGTCAAAATCGGCCCAAAATGCGCCTACCGGTCCACACAGATGGCAGGGTAGCAACGGCCGACAACAATTACCATGGCGGCTCCACTCAAAAAAACGGCCTTCTTCGATTTGAAGAAAGCCGATATTATCACTGATACTGATTCACCCGCTTATACCTCTCCCCCAACTCCAGCAGTTGCTTAAACATCTCCACCCGTTCCGGCTTCAACTCACCAGCATTCATCAACTTCTTGTTATGCTTCCACCAGGAACGCATGTTGCAAATAACATCGCCGTGTTAATTCCCCCATAGCTCTCCGCACTCGCGTCAAACACATCCTCGCCCTGCCACTGCGCCAGCACACAGCTGTCCACAAACAGGCTCTGCGTACCCGTCACTGATTACATCTACGGCGTCGCCGCCGACTGTTGCACGAGAGAAAGGTCCGTACTCAAGACTGAATCCGCGAAGGATGATCTCGTGATGCACCCACCGCTTGAGCTTTTTCAAGGCTCTTTCCCTCTTTTTCGGAGTTACGGCCGCCAAGCGTTGCCATTCCTCCACTGACAAAACAATCTGTTTCATACAGTTATATTTTAAAAGGTGAATATATATTGTTTATAATCTCTTAGGGTCACGGCGCGTCAGCCATGCCACGTTGTTCCCGCGGCCCTTCATCTGTATCTTATCCTGCTTTTTTCAATTTTCGCATCCTTCGCCAAATATTTTTTCGTTTTTCTATCATTTTTTATCACTCCATACAAAAAGCAGCATCTCGACAGGGTTCAAACCTGCTCGAAACGCTGCTCACAGAACCTGACAGATAGCAAAGACATGTACTGTTGACAAAGGCCTTCACTCGTATCTTATCCTCGAATTTTCTTATTCGGAGGCCGTTACCTCATTTCCTTTCTAAAAGCTTTCATTCCAATCTTGTGGAAACCGTTCCCTTTCTATTTGTATCTAATCCTACTACTAACCCAAGTAACCCAAGGCCAGCACTGCACAACCTATGCCGACAGGCGAAACCAGCATCTCCAATATTGGTTTCCTAGTCCCTTCAGCTACCATTTCCTCAGCTTTCTTATTAAACTCTTCATAATCAGTAGCACTAAATTCATTAGGGCCGTTAGGATGCGAGTGCCATTCTCCCACATATCCAAACGTAGCTCCAGAACGGCGCTCAACCTGTGACAGTTTCTTCCTTATACCCTTTTTCCCCAACACTAAATAGTCATCTCTACATACAGTATCTTCTGGTGCCTCCATCGTGTCTATGACATGAATCGTATTTGTCTTAAGATTACATTGTCCTAACAAGTACCCGCCTGTTTCATATCTACCAGCCACACTGGCCTGTTCCACTATATCCTCAAAAGCCTGCTCACTTACTCGAACTTTCCAAGTGTTCGCATCATAACAGTTGTACTGAGACACTTTAATTCTATGAACTTTCAAACTTCCATCATCATCACATATATACATCCAACAGCCGCCATCAGGATATTTACCTGCAAAGACATCCTTTATCGTAATGCTCATAGACGAAGCGTACAACGAAATGACATCGTCTGCAAGTATAAATGTTTCCGAATTACAACCAAGCCCTACATTCAACAAGTTGGCTGGCTCTTTCGAAAGTCCCTTTTCCCTCATAAGATAGTTGGAGACAAAAGCATCCGTTTTGTATTGGGCAAAGAACGTCGCCATTAAGTCATCCAGCCTTACCGCACCGTCATTTCCTTCGCACAGCAACAATCCGAATTTCCCATTATCGTATATAGCAGCACTGATCGCAGACGGTCGATTCTCGATATTAACCATCTGATTGGCAACCACCTTCGATGCTGTAAAGTCAAGAAGATAGTCAGGCTTTCGCTTGTTCATAACGTCCACATCTTCCAGTACATTTTTTATGCTCTTATGAGAAGCCTCCGCTTTGAACTTCTCATGGTAGTACATCAGATTGGATACACTTCCCATTTCGCTGGCCTTATTCTTATTGACCGAATCATCAAACAATACATGCCGGCTCAGATTATGCTCACTCATCGTATCTGGATCCGAAAACAAAATGTTGGTTATACCAGCACGAACCAAATGCATCGCTATTTTTGAACCAAGAGCACCGCAACCAGCAACGATTAATGAAGGAATAATACCCATGTTCAAATTTGATATCTCATGAGCCTTCTTAATTGTGAAAGCCGACTGATGACAGTGGAATTGCACCTTCGACGTTGACGTCAGCACTTTTTTCCCAGCATCATCTGTGTCTAGTAATATCTCAAAGTTGACAAACTGGTAGTATGAATTTACACCTATCAGTTTCTTACTTCGCCTTATAGCCAAGATAATAATAAAACTGGAAGTGTCACCATCCACTTTGCCCAAGATGTCACTAACAGCAGCGTCTATTTCCATGCCATGCTTACCTGCATATTCTTGAAGCTCCAAATAAGTCCTTGGCATTAGAACATCATATCCGTCACAGCACCGTTTAGAGACATCCTTGCAAACAGCACCGAGGACAATATCCTTTTTCTCCAGGCCAGGCATTTTCAGCAACCAATTATTATCTCCCGTCAGTCTGATTAGCTTCTTTTTCAACCGCTCATAAATAACAAGAAAAAACTCGTTTGGTTGTTCATCTGCCTTGTCTATCTCATCCGACAGTCGTTCATAATCATATATCATGGTTGACGTATACCCTTCACATCGTAATGGTTCAAACTCACCGCCGTCTTCTATATTCACACCAGAAGCCAAATCCTCATACCACGACCGAAGATGTTTGACAAAGTCTTCTATCTCCATATTGGCAAACCACTCATCACCATTGCCACGAAACAAACAGATTGGCCTAAGTCCACTTTTCGTCTCACAATAAATATGAGGGGCATGGTCAAAATCAAAATCGCTTCTTCCGATATAAGCAATAGGGACTCTATCTGGATAATCGGAACAGAACCTCACATATACAGGTTCCTCTGCCCTAACCAAAGCTGTGGTTTCATCATACCGTGTTGGTAGTTCAAGTGACAATTCCAACCGCACTACTACAGAGTCTTGATACCTGTAATACATATTGTCAAAAGAGACACCATCCATCCTGGTGACTCTTTTGACATCTTCTTGTACACCCCGTGGCACTTCCGACAGTGTACACTCGGTGAATTGTGGATAATCGTTATTTACTGCCATATGTCGACTTTCTTCCCGATGTACCGCTACTTCCTATAGCCGCTCCTGCTGAACCCGTCTGCTGGTTCTTATCCTTTCTCTGAAAACCACTGGACGTAACCTCATAAACAACGGGCTTGGGCTTCTTGGAATCTGGTTCCTCAGCTAAAGAGATAAACTTGTCCGACCCTATCAGTTTTACGTATTCCTTTTTAGCAGGATAATGGGGCGGATTGTCATCATCATCCTTAATCTGCTTCGATGAGGCTATAATGACAGACCCTTTCAACTTATGGTCTTTAATCAGGTCTTTAGACGATTCAACAGGCTCATCCGTTTCTCCTTTTTTATATGGAACGTCATTGAAGTAAGTCCAAGAACAATGATGGGGCGCCAGGAAAATGTCAAAATCCAGTTTCTCATCATTACCATGAGCAGAGCTTTGGTCCTGAATCTCCTCCCATATATAGTGGTCAGCATCTCCACCAAACAAGTACAACGCCGATGGATTAGTATCCCTACTATCTTTCTTAAACCTCGCCTGCATCACAATGGATGTCAAATTCTTTTCCGACTCTGCTCTTCCCTCCACCAGACTATCCTTGAATGGTGAATGAACAAAGAATTCTATCAGTGTCATGGTCTTGCCATTCACCTTCTTGATTGTATCACCCGGAATGTACGATGGCACATTATCATACTTCTTGCCACCATCATATCCAATGATGACTAGTCGGTTACCCACCTTGTTTTTCGCAGGAGAGTCCTCATCCCACAACTTACGACGCCTGTTTGCCTCCTTCTTTAATGCCTTTGCCGGCGTGCTGGTGGCATCAGAAAAAAGCATAGGTGTCACCATTAATTCATCAATTATAACGAGTTCATCCTCCAAGTCGTCATCAGAGTAATAATCTGGGTCTCCCAAATAATAATTGGTGTCAATACCACGGCAATGGTCCTCATCGGGATGTGTCAACATAAACAAATCCAGGTGGTATCTGCCTTCACCATCTGTGCTCAACTCACCCAACAAATCCTCCATGACATCATAGCAATCTTCGTTGTTTCTGATATTGGCATCAATCTGAATGGTGGTCTTATCGACCTTAATCAATACGGTATCACCATTATCTACCGGATAAAACTTAATCATGCTCATATTCTTTTCTAAAAACAGTTATTATCATTATCATCTAAGTTCATAAACACATCATACATCCTCTTGGCGAAAGTCCTGCCATTACAATAAGCCACCCATGCCAAAGGAATGGTTAGCAGTAATAACAACAGACCTATCCACGCAAAATGCTCTCCAAATGGCAGCTCATAGTACCATTTATTAATCGCAGCCATTACAAATACCAGTATAGCATCTACCAGCAAAGCAGCCGTTAAGTTTCGCCAGAATCCATATAGATAATTCTGCTCGAACAGAATTTCATCAAACCGAGTTACATCAAGCAGCCACCTCACTGCTTCATCAAGACGCTTCACGTATTTTTTGTTCTTATACGTTTTAGGCTTATATCTTTGGAGATCGATTTTCTTATGGGCCATTATCTTTTTTCTTATTTCTGCCTTCTGCTCCTCAGTATAGGTGTTGTCATTGCTATATAGAATGCGGTTCGTAGGCTTCAATCGATCACAGAAGAGCACTCTCTCCGGATAAAACTTGGCAATTGATTGAAGAATAAATCTAAGCAAAAACAGCAAGGCTGCACTGATAACACTGATTGACAACAAGTAGGAGAGGGCCTTTATCCACACACTCGCCCACGCCATGTCCGTAACCCCCATAGTAACACCTAAGCCAATAGGTATGGCTAAACTCAAATATGCAGGATATTTCCTTGCCTTCTTATTATACTCTGCGTTTCGCCTCTCTTTCGTTTCTTTATCAATCTGTATCATCTTTCATAATTTAGAATTTCACGCTGCAAAAGTACACAAAAACACCCATCCGGCCAAATTTTTAATAAATAAAATTTCTGTTTAACAGAAATTTTCTCAATTTAATCGGCCAGATTTATTATTATCGAAGCAAATAAACGTTTATTATCTAAAATAATTCGCTAAAATAAGAATTGCCAGCACTACCCATTTCTGCCCTGTATTCATGTATGGCATCCTCCAAAATCCAGTCAATAATATTGGGTTTCACTCCCCATCTGTCGGAATTCTCCACTTGCATACGCAAGTTTTGGTTCTTATGCAAGTCGCCAAGGTTCATCTGTTCCACATGCGACTCACCCCGGTCATTTTTCAACACAAACCGCAGTGAATCCCTGCGCATCAGTTCATCATCTAAGTTGCTGAAATTCTGCGAAGCTATAATCAACTGCGAATCATCCGATGCCCCCAGATAGAATTTCATCAGTTGTTCCAGCGTTTTGGGGTGGATACCATTTATACAGTCATCCAGCAATATGGTTTTATGCTCTGATATGGCCTCATGCATACAAAGGATGAGACGCAGTATTTCTTTTGTACCCTCACTCTGGTCTTCTAAATCCAAAGGCTGTGGACGCTTCCAACCAATATCGTGGTATGTCTTAACAGCATAGTCGGGAGCCAGTTCAAACATCTCCATCATCATCTCCCTGTCTTCCTCCGTCATATTCTTCAAACGGCTTCTTAGCACTGCTGGCATTCGCTTAGGCAACGGTATCTTCTCAAAGTTCACAATATTACTACCTATTGACTTAAGCAGAGCCAGTATCACCTTCTTCAGTTCTCGCCTGTCACCATTTGAATCCGGCAACATATCTCCCAAGTCTATATCGCTCAGCTCCACCAAATCCCAACCATGCCGGAAAAACGACAGTTGATCGTGCAAAACCTTATTATACATATTTGTACCGGCAATGATGCTGATAACGGAGTTATTCCTCAACAATGAAGTCTTGATGATATAAGCCGTGTCGTCATCCATATTCATGGCCTTTCCATATTCCACTTTTACCACCTTATCTTCATTATCATACCTGCGGTGAAATAATTCTGCTTCTGTCACTATCTTCAGCAGTGTAAGTCGTTCCTCCAGAATGGCCTGTTCGTTCCACTTGATGTAGTAACGGTAACGTTGTCCGTCAAAATGATAAACAAGTTCTATTTCCGACGGCTGACTCTCAACCTTATACGGATTCAATGCAAATTCATAGTAAGGGAGAGGATCTGTCTTATCTTCCCGTGTCGAAGTCACCAACTGCTGTAGTACTCCAAAGGCCGTAAGTAGTTTAGATTTCCCCGCACCGTTGTCACCATATAAAAAAACGGTCTTAAGCAAATTGACACGGTTCTGTGTGGAGTAACCATTGTACATAAGATCCGTAATCTTGTTACGTTCTCTTCCTGCAACAAACGAAACTGTGGTTGTTTCGTTGAAACAGTAGAAGTTGGTGATTGAAATAGATTCTATCATATTATATGCAATTATTCATTTATTTATTATTAACAACGCAAAAATACGATTATTATTTTATATAATTGTGTTTTTGCCGAAATTTTCTCAATTTAGATTACATTTTTTAAAGAAAATCACACAAAAAAGGCCGGATTCCCATCGGAATCCGACCTTTTTCGTTTTCATTTTGATATTATATCCTCCTACCGCTTAGGGCCCTCCTACCTATTTCCCAACAAATCCTTCCCCGCATCAGTTAGCACATACTGCTGCAATCTACTGTTAGGCGATTCTGGTATTGTCATCTCGATATATTTCCCCAAAATAGGGTCTATATACTTCTTTTTCATCTTATAGCGATCACCCAGACCCAAATGCTCGGCAATCTCTGCCAACGAACGAGCTTCCTGACAAAAATCACCTATTCGTTCCAACACATTGAAGTCCACGCCCAACTCCTTGCCAACTCCTTGCCTGTTGGCAAGGTAACCTTACGCGCAGCTTTCACCATTCGCATCACAATCTCCACCCGTTCCGGTTCCGAATGTTCCACTATCGCAGGTTTCGTCCACTTCTGGTCTTCCCATCCTTTCACTATCACATCAGCACCGCTGCCAGCCTTCTCACCAACACCGATGAACACAAACATCTTCTGCAGCAACGGATTCCTGCACACGCTGTGCTGACCTTCGTAAAACTCATCCACACTCACCAGCATACTGCCTGGGTTGCTCATCACAATCTTGTCAGCCCAACTGTCCACCACCACATTTCCCATCGAGTTATGTTGTGCATGTATCAGGGCATTCGCCAATGCTTCCCTAACTGCCGTATGTGCCGGAGAATACTCCAACCGTGTCACCCCGTCTTCAGCCAAACGGAAAGGCTTGGGTAACAGCTTCGACAGTTTCTGGAACACTAACGTAAAAAACTGGTACAAATTCACCTCCCACGTGCCGTCCGGATAAATGCGGTCGCTCCAACGCTCTCCATCTTTCTCACTCAGATGTTCTCTGTAGTCAGGAAAAAACCACGGCATACACTCCTGGTCCGTCACACTCTGCGTCTTGCCAAACATCATGATACCGGCCACCGTAAAACCTTCCTCACCCGTAGTCCTGTCCTTGCGCCAAGCCTCCACCTTCTTCAGAAATTCCATATCCGTCAAGTCCGTCCACGGATGGCTCTCGTGACGGTTGTCGTAGGCTTTCCTATATTTATGCAGCGTTTCCAGGTCAATATCACCCATTGTAAATCCCTTTAGGATGCGGGCATCCACCGAACCGTGCTTTAGGTTGGCATCCGCAAACATCTGCCTCACCTCTTCATCCGTACAGTGATAGTCACCCTCATGCCTACGCTTATAAGTATTGCCGTATGGACGTCCGTTCAGAAATATAGGCTTCCTGTCGTATGCCGCCCGAGGCACGTCGCACACCAGCACCCACCCATCACCTTCTAAGTCAAGCACATATGCGTCCCTATCTTCCAAAAGCGGGTCACTCACCTTCTGCAGATTATGCGCCATATCCCAGAACTTCTTCTTCAAGTCTATCGCTTCCAGTTCTGTCAGCCCATCCACCACGGGGCGTTTGTTCTTGTCTTCTTTCACGCCCAATAGGATGATACCCCCGTCCGTGTTGGCGAATGCAGAGAACGTAGACCAGAACGACTCCGGGAATCCGCCCCGTGCCGTTTTGAGTTCCACCACAATACCTTCTCCACAATGCAGCAAGCCTCGTATCGTTTCTTAATCTATCATTATCAACTGTTTTTATCATACCTTTGTATCGCGTCTTGTCCCCCTCTCCTGCCACCCACTTTTGGCTCTTAAAATGGCTCTTCAAAACCGACCGTCTTACTTGGTCACCCCGAGCGTATGTCTCTTATAACCTATAACCCCTCCCCCCCACTGATTCACATGCTTATTCTCTTCGCTCAACACCAATAACTATTTTAAACAATGAGAGCCTCGGATCTTTCATCTCCCCCGCATTCATCCGCTTCTTGTTTGCCTTCACCCAGTTCAGCATATCATGCTCCTCAATGCGGTGCTTCGAGGGGCTCCGCTTATTGCTTTCAATAAACGTTTTCACCTCATCATACCGAGCATACCACCGTTCCTCATGCGTCATTCCTTACCCCCTTTTAAAATAAGGTTCTGCCTGTCGCAGTATCTGGTTAAACACCTGCCCCATATCACTCTTTTTCTTCTGCTTCATATATTCAGAAAAAGACATCAGCGATTCCACCGTTTCATCATAACTCGGGGTAGAAGAAAGCCGTATGGCATTATAGTACTCTTCAAATACTCCCGGAAATCCCACTGTAGAGAAATAGTCCGCATATAAACGAAGTGTAGCAACATCTACAAGAACCAATGGTCGAATTGTTGCACCCGTTATCCCTTTCTCCCTGCAATAATCTCTCATCAGATACTCCAGCTTTGTATGCATCCCTCTCATGGTATATACTGGATTATCAACCACCAGCACGGGATATACAGTCAAATCTTTATTAACCTCCCTGTCAAAAATGAAAGTCCCCTCTTGTATAGCCTTTGCATTGGCCATCAGTTGTGCTACGCCTTTCAGGCTCCCGTCTTGATTCACTAAAAATTTCTTCTTGATCTCATCAAAAAATTTCTCTGGATTCCTTTCGTCTTTTAGTTTTCCCGCAAGCAAAGTATCCTTAAACTCAAATAAGACACAACTATCCTCATACCGTAAATAAAAGTCTGGAGGATTTACATTTTCAGCGCCACTCGCCTTTACTATCTCATCACACTGCCTTCCATTCAAGGCCACCACCTCTTTCCCGCAAAGGCCTCTGCCAACAAACCGGTTGAGCATAAAATTTTGAGAAAACTCCGTCGTGAAATAACGTCTGAAATCATCATCATTCGTAAATCCAGCATCCTTACGGTATTTTTTCAACTCAAAATATACACTATTATAAATATGCTCAACCACAAACGTCAAGTTCGTTATTGCATAACTATACTTACCCATACGGATTAGGGGCTTCCCTCGAAACGCCATATAGTCAGCATTATCCCTATACGAAATTACCTCCGATTGATCAATAGCACTTTGCTTAAACACACGCCTTGCCTTCCGTCCTGTATGATGCTTGCCTTCCACTTTTAAAAGTCCGCTTTTCTCCTTCATCCAGTGTATGCAGGCTACGTGAGGAATAATATAATCCACCCAGTTTCCAATTTTATAATGAGCATAGAATCTTTCTCTTATTGGCTTCATTCTCTTGTCCCTGCAAAGATAGGTGAACAATTCCACACTCTTCACAAGCTGTCTTCTGAACACATCATGGATGTCTGATGCATCCACATCTTCATTGGCATAGTTGTTAGCCAGGAAAAGATGTGCAAGCCTAAGGTCATAAGGCTCTTCTTCGTGTTTATTATCATCAAACGAGAACTCATATACCTTTTGGTTTATGAGCAACAAGGCTTTGAAGAAATCAATCTCCGACTGCTCTGTCGGTTCATCTTCTGATGGTGGCACAGCAAATAATTGACGTTGGAAGGCCATTACCGCAGCCTTCGTTGTAGCCACATGTTTAACCTTTACCCTTCTTATTGTTTCCTCGTCATCTTTGAATCTGCGATATCTTTCAACAATATCCTGAATAAAAGCCGCATTCTTACCCGATAGGAAAAACCTTACGTAATCAAATTCTTCTTTTCTGGGGTCTAAATCATTGTCAAAGAAAGGCTGTTCTACCAGACGAGAGAGCATATTTGTTGTCATCGTACACAAATGAGCACGATTAATCCCCTTTATCAGTGTTTCCACCTCAGGGAGACGGTCTCGATCCTCCGGGAAAATGTCTGTATATTGAATAACCCTTACTAAATCCATTTTGATCCCAAAAGTTTAGTTCTTCTCCAGCCGCTCCTCATACTCCCACTGCTCCGCCCGGCGCTTGCTCCCCCAGCTCGGGGTGAGAAACAGGTAGCGGAAAGCCCCCCACACCTTTCCCACTTCCCAGTAGGGATTGGCCGATGGCAGAGCCAGTCACCACCGACTCCACTTCAAATTTAACAATTCTCCCCGACAAAACAATCCCCAGGACTAACAAAATGATAATCATGGCCGATTCCCATTCCCATACAAAAAAAGCCCAGCCGAAGCCGGGCAGGATTCAAATAAGTCCATTAATAATTCAGGCCGATTACACCTCCATCACATCCTCCGCCCCCATCAGCTCATACGCCCCATCCTTCACCTCCATAATCACCGTTCCGCTCTCCAGCGCCCGCACGGTGTGCCATTGGCCGATGGGGATGTTCAGGGCAACTACCGGGCCGCCGGGCGAGAAAAGGAGGATGAGCCTACTTAACCTCAATATCCGTGACGACGCCTCTCTCAACCGTCACGTGAATCTTGCCAGATCTTCATAATAGACGTAATACCTGCCATATTGCTCGTTCTCCATTACAAACACCACCGGAGGCTGTCGTAAGGCGTCACAAAAGACTCGCCATGGATTGCCCCGCTACGATTAATAACAGTCTGACCAAAACCAGGCAGGCTAAAATTTCTTACCCTCCTTCACCGGCCTCACCGTGTGGCCATGGCATCTATATGCGCCGCCTTCGGTAAATGACATACCATCTCCGCAGAGGACGCTGGCGAAGCGAGAGTGGCCGGTGCTAAGGGTGCTGGACCAACTACTGAAAGAGGATCCGGGGCCGCCAAAGCCGACTTTTGCGCCAGCGGCCGGGAAAAACAGCGTTGCCTCATTGATGGTGCTGGTCACCTCGCAGCCAGGCACGCCGTTTCGGGTTGTCCATTTCCATGTGCAATATGCGCGGAGTTCATCCTGCTCCGCCTTGGTCGGCATTCGCCAGCCGTCCCCCAACTTAACTGCAACCACATCGTCTTCCGGCTCAAGTTGAAGGATGTTGTCGACTTTGCCCCAATCCTCACGGATGCAGTATTTAGTCATCGTATCATCGGAGCCTTCGCACCATTTATAATGAGCATAATCGTAGAAGTTGTCATTCTTTGGCTCCAATTCGCCCCACGCGTAGTATGCGCCATAGCCTTCCTCCACCTTGGCGCCCAGATTATACTTCGACCAAAGCAATCCTGAAGGCAGGCCCAAATCAACCGCTTCCGCCTTGAAAGTCAGATTCTTATTAACATCCGTGGTCATGAAAGACTTAACCTCTCCATAATACTGTGTGCCATTGTAAAGAACGACAGCAGTATAGTAATAGGTGGTAGCCTGATTAAGATTTGCCAGCTTGTGGCTAAAGGTGCCATCCTGGCGGATATCAGTTTCCACTTTATCGCCCCTGTATTTCAGCCATTCCACCGTATCCTCGCTCTGGCTCCAGAGAAACCACGCCCGGAGGCCATGAGCGTTCGCAAGATACTTGGGCACATAGCCATTAAGTGTTGCGTTATACTCCTCAACGACGCTCGCATCAGAAGTAAAGCAGATTGGATCATCAACAAGCTCCCCTCCCTCTCCTCCTTTTATACAAGAGGCAGACAAGGCGAGCAACAGAAGAGCTGTCGAAAGACTTATTATAGCAGATAGTTTCATTATTCTATTTCAATATATCCTCCTCCCCCGTGGGTTCATAAGGCCCATCCTTCACCTCCATGATCACCGTGCCGGATTCAAGGGCGCGGACGGTGTGCCATTGGCCGATGGGGATGTTCAGGGCGACTACCGGGCCGCCGGGCGAGAGTTCGATGGCCTCGGTGCAGCGACGCTCCAACTCGTCGTAGAACTCCTCCACCAGCCTACCCATTAAACAAACCACCGTTTCGGAGGATTTCCGGTGCCGATGGATTGGTATCAGACTCCCCCGGTTCAATAGCATTTAGAATCCGCGGCGAACCAGCCTCCAATGAATTCCTCAGGCCCATTTTCATCCTCAGCTGGGCGTAGCCTTTGCGTGGGCGGATAATTGGTCAAGAATATGTTACGCCATTGTTGTTCGCAACTAATAGCGTGCGGCAATGCAAATGAAGGCGAAAAGGAGCAATGTGCAGACAGAGTAACTATGCTTTGAACAAGAAGAGATCTTTCCCATATAAGTCCTTCAAAAAAGCACTGAAATCCCTTATCGCCGATAGCAGGCTATCTTGCTCAGGGATATCTCGACTTCGAATGTCATCATACTTTTGTTTAGTCCTTGCTAACCCCTCTATTAATAAGCCCTTGCTTTCATTAGATAGAGTAGAATCTTTCACTAAACCAAGTTGTGTATTGTGCGAATCGATGAGATTAGCGGCTTCTGTCGCAGTGATGCTTATCTGAAAACACTTATTTATCACCGGATCAACAAGGGCTCCAATAGCCTCATCTATACCTTCAACAGGAATTGAAACAGTCGCAAGATTGCATAAATAACGGAAGTGAGCAAGAATATCATTTGTACTATCTACTAGGCTGTCTAAACGAGTACGAGAAGAAATGTCACAAAGGTAAACATATAGTCTGACATAGCAAATGGAGATTTTTGTCGCGTCATCAAGAATGCCTAGGAGTATGCGCTCCTGTTCCATTTTTAGATCGTACTCATTCTGTTTGGATAGAGAAAGTAGTTTTTACCTCTTCGACCTTCTTGGTAATATCTTCAATATCCTCCTTCGTCGCAAGGTTCTTTCCTTTTTCAGACTCATAATACTTCTGTTGATTTAGAAGGATGTCGGCATTATTCTCCGAGGCTCTTTTGGTAAAGCCAACCATAAACAGCAGAATTACCTCTCCAACCAAAACGAGGAGGAACAAACAAATCTCAAGAAATAGGTTCATAACGGAACTAAGTATTTAATCTAGGGATTGTCGTTTAATGCTTTCAATTTGAGCCGGTCTGGAGCCATCCATCGTTCGCGGCCGTATTTAAACCATCATTATATACTGTCTTGACGCTGAGTCCAGGTCTTATCGCCCGGATTTTGCGTTTCTATTTCTACGCGTCATGGGGGTCCTCACTTTGGGACTCTGTTTTCTTTATATGCCCGGCTGCAGATAAGCCTCTATAACCAGTTCTTGTTCTTTCAACCGCTCTGCCATATTAACCAGATTTGCGGCACCCCTACAAAACGATCCTCATTCCAGCATCCATACGCTATGCATCCGACCGAATATATTCTGCAAAGCTCTTTTCTTCCAACTGCTTTTTCAATTCTTTCCACTTTTCGTTTCTCTCACGCACTAAATCAAAGAATTGGCCTTCCAACTCCCTCAAATTCTCCTGGACCTCACTTATGGTTTCTTGTATAATCCACGCAATCTTCATAAGTGCAAACATACCGGCAACACTCTTTCCAAATTCACATTGTTTATAGGCAGCTATTTGCTCCGTAAACGAGGAGGACTTATGAGCATCCACATTATTTCGCACAATTCCAGCCTCTTCTTCACTTAAAAGCATGCAGTTAACATCTTTAATACCCCTCCATAATTCATCTCTTCTTTCAATAGGCAAGACATCCTCAGGCAGTTTTCTCATTTCCCGAGAAACGACCTTAAACAAACCCTTAATCTTGGCATCATGGATTATTGTATATGCATGTTTACAAATCAATAAACGCTCTACATCTGACTTAGCCTCAAGTAAATTGATTAGAGACATCATTGCATCCATCTGAAGTAAAGCTAAATAGCCGCTAAGATTATTTGTCCTCTCACCAATTTCCAGCAAAGGCAATCTTTTCTCATTAATGACGGGATCTCCTTTCCCCTCTTCTATAAGATTACGGCATTCCACCAGACGCTTTTCATAATATGCCGATAAAGAAAGACAGAGATCACACAGTTCACCGCCAGCCACTAAACAAGAACGGAGGTGTTCAGTGTCTAACTTGGCAACATTTTCAGCCCAATGTTGAGTTTCCTCTACGGTTGGGTTCTCTATTTTGAATATCTTCCTTAATTCGATCTCTTTTTCAGCATTCATTATTCTTTGTCTATAGAAGAAGCAACCATACAGAAATCCACTTTTTTACTACTCACCATACCTAACCAAACACTGCTAATAGTCCTTCGGCCGTCTCCTCGGCACAAACACAAAAGCGCAAAACGCCCAAACACCTTTCATGATTGATTTCAACTCTTCACTCCTCATTTCCACTTCACCTACAGCACCCCTTCCACCTCATGCCCCCGTTATCTCAACATCCACCTTCCCCCACAATCATCCCTCCACCCGAAATCAACTTATCTGTCTTAAACATAAGTTTTTTGTCAACTTATTTCAGGACAAGTCATTATGCCACACATTCTTAGGAATGTCAACCCCATAGTTGCCACTCTCCCGACTCAACACCACATCCCCTATAACAGCCCCATCATCATTGTGAGTAGTCACCCTCACCTTCCCCCGCAGCACAACAAAACACTCATCCTTCGCCACGTGCCGATGTATGGGCACCTGCGTCCCTGGCTCCACCGCATTCAGCATCCGATGGCACTTATCCTCCAGCGACTCATGGAAGTTATAGTTCATCCGCATCCGGGCCGATACCTTCACCAATGCCGATACCACACCCAATAAAGCCATCTACACCTCCATCATATCCTCCGGGCCGATAGGTTCATACGCTCCATCCTTCACCTCCATAATCACCGTGCCACTCTCCAGGACCCGTACGGTATGCCACTGGCCGATGGGAATGTTCACCGCCACGACCGGACCATTAGGCCGAAGTTCAATAGACTCGGTCACCACGCCAGACTCGTCGTAGAAATCCTCCACAAGCCTACCCCTTAAACAAACCACCGTTTCGGAGGATTTCCGGTGCCGATGGATGGGCAGCGGAGAGCCCGGCTCGATGGCATTCAGCATCCGCTGGGAACCATCCTCCGCCGAATTCCGCAGATCATAATTCATCCTCAACCTCGGCGAAGCCTTCGCCTGCTCAGTCAAACTATCCAATAAAGCTTGCGTAATTTTCATAGCACTCTACTTCTTCATCGAAGCCAAATACTCCTCATGCAAATGATAATACTTCTTCATAAACAGCACATACGCCGCCATCAGCAGCACCAGCACCACAACCAGATAAATCCAATGTGCCAACACTGTATTCGGAATCAAATACACCATCACCAGCGAAATCACCAGCTGCAGCCCCATATACAAAAGCGACACCACCACATGACTCATCCCCAGCTCATTCGCCATCAACTGATAAGCGTGCTTCCGGTGCGCCTGTCCCAGGTTCTCGTGCAACATAATCCTGTGCAGAATTGTGCAAACTCCATCCACACCATACACCAGCAGGAAAATCAGCCACGTCACATCGCCCGTCTGCATAATCAGCCGACCAATCGCAAACAGCAGAATAAACGCTATGCCGATACTCCCCACATCCCCTGCAAAGCACTTCGCCTTTCCCTTCGGCCGGAAGTTGAAAACGCTGAACACCAGCACGCCGATAATCGCCACCACAAGGAACGACTCCTCGATAAAACCGCCAATCCGGTTCGCCAGCACCAGCGGCACCAGCACCGCCAGCGAATACCCCGCCGTAATGCCATTGATACCATCCATGAAATTAATCACGTCCGTCGCGCCCACAAAAACAATCAGCGCCACAAGGCCGATAACCACCTTCCAGTACCACGCCAGTTCCACAAACCAAGCCCCCTGCCCCATCAGGCCCCAGAACATCAATCCAGTCGCTACAAACTGCACCACCAGGCGCACGCTATCCGGCAGCGAATGCACATCGTCCCAAAAACTGATTCCGCAAATGAGCAGAAGGCCGATAATAAACGGCAAATACTCCTGCACCGTGGCCCAGTTTCCTAGGGCCATTTGCCACACCATCCACACAAGGATGGAGATGGCGAAGATGATGCCACCGCCGCGAAGCACGATAGTCGTGTGCGAGCTCCGCTGGTTGGGCTTGTCGATGATGTTGCACTTATCCGCAATGCGGAAGTAGATGAGCTCCGCTGCCAATAGCAGCACCGCTATGATTCCATAAGCTAATGCCATATTATTCATTCTTTTACTTATTCGTTTTTTTGTTTGTTCACACCCCCACTTCAGGCACAATTGGGCGTTGCCCATAGAGCCTTTCGCTCCGCACACAGAGAGGCCGCCCGAAAAGGCGTTCGCCCACTCTGTCTTTCCTACCCGAACTATTTAATTTGCATTGACTTTAACCCTTCTTTAGTATATTATACTCCCAAAGTTAAATCTATTACATTCCATCCCTGCTCTCTCATTTTTTCAAGATGTTCGTCAGTCCATCTTCTCTTCTCCGTTGCATAACACAGCAGATGTGTAGGTCTGGAAAATCCTACATACATCATCTTTCTGGCCATAGAAGCGTATGTTCCTGTATTAGCAACATCATCACCAAATAAAGGGTTCTTTATTTCACCACGTTTATTGACCATTAGATGCTCGCACTCATATTTGCCTTCATAATATGTCTCAACATACATTGTTGCACAATGGGTTCTGCCTTTTACGGAATGTATCGTTCCTATTTCTATTGGCAAACCGCCTTCTTCATGCACAGGTTCCGCTGCAACAGGTTCTGCCACGAAAGCATCTCCTAAATATGCCCGACAGCTATCGTTCAATGCGGCATGGAATAGCGTCTGCATCCATCTTGTAACAAATGATTTTAGCAGTGTGTATGCTTGGACATGGTTTCCTGCAGCAATCTCTTTGGCGCAGTTGTATAGGTCTTCCCTATATTGAGAAATGACATCATCTGCCAGTCCGGCAAGTATTTTGGAAAGTTTTGTTTTGTTATAGCTTCCACCATCTTCTGCTCTTACTTCGCTTAAAAAGAGAACATGCAGAAATGACTCAATAACAATCCTATTTGACACCTTAAAGTTGTCCCTTGCCTTTCCATTCTGAACCACCTTACTAAGAGTATCCATAGTATAAGCCGCATCTGTAGATGTATAGGTATATTCAGGAAATATATCCTCTAAGTGGAGTTTATCATGGTCTTCGGTTTTCACTGCTGCCCATCCTATTATATGGAATCCGTGTTTTGCCGCTCCTTCTTCTTGGTCAAGATGATTTGCTCGTATTAGCTCTTCAAACTTCTCATTCAACCGCCCCATTGTTGCTTGGTCATACAGTATCATTTGCGGCTGTATAACAGCTCCTAATCTTCTTTGACCTGTAACTGCGAAATGCTCCCAGCCTCCCTCTTCCTCATGGCCTTTGTCCGTAACAAGGTTGTTAACCACTTTTGCCGTTTCCGAGGTTAATCGTATGGAATGATTGATATATCTTGGATTCTTACCAGTCCACTGCAGGGTTGTGTTTCGCGAATGGCTGCTAAATATCGACTGGTTGGGGTCACCAATGAATTGAAAGCAGTCACAAGGCTCACCGTCAAACAGTTTATTCAGCAAGTCCAGTTGGTGCTTCTGTGTGTCTTGCGCTTCATCAACAAATACGTACTGGAATCTGTGTCTGAGTGTTTCAACAACCGTTGGTGTTTGTCTGAGGTAACTCTCAGCCAAGAAATAACAGTCATCGTAATGAAGGATGCCATTCACAAACAACTGTTTCTTCATCTCAAACAAGAACTTAAAAATAGCCTTCTTGTTCTCCTCTACCCGGCGAGCTTTAATCCATGTTTGAGGCACTTTTATTTCTGGCATTTTACCATTAATACCTATCGTTAGGTATATTTCTCCTGCATCATTATAAGAACACCGTATTTGGTTATAGTGTTTGTTGTCACTTGCAAACTTAAACCTCACGTGCGAAGCGGCCATTCCACGACCCCTGTTCACTATCTTGTCGCACTCTTTGCAATACCGATCTGCATCAATAACCTCTATACCTTTCTTATAATATGATTCGTAAAATGGTATGGCCAGATATTTGTCCACAAACTGTTGGATTGTTCCTACAAAATTAGGATATTCAAACAGATGCGGGCAGTGACCTTGCAATAGTGTTTTAAGCTCATCAACGGCTGTATTTGTATGCGAAAGCACCAATATACCTCTCCCGTCAGCCTGTGGCAGTTGCTGAGCCATGCAATACAGCTTCGCTTGCAGGGCGGTTGTTTTCCCACTTCCTGGCACAGCCATCAGGTCGCGCTTGTCTAGGCTTCTGATGAAATCTCTGCGTTCATCATCAAAAGTCTCACCATTTGGTAATAAAAGCCGCTCTGCACGCGCAATAAGTTCGCCGGTTATTGTCATGGTCTCATTAACTGCAAACATGAGTGATAGCATCCATCAGATACTTGGCGGTATCACCTTCTACATGAGTAAGGTCTATGGCAGCCGTTTCTAACAGTTGAGCAAAGTGATAAGCCACTTCAACTTTATCCAATTGCGTCACTTCTTCATGCTTCCCATCTGCACCAATTTTATATTTTCTTAGTTTGTTGGTCAGCCCTTCCTTAAACTTGGCAGTGTCAAAATGCCCGGCTTCGTCTTTCTGGAAAGCTTCTGTACGGGAATGCACTTCACTGACGGCCTGCTTAAACAAATCACCAAATTTCGCAGATTCATTCAGACACCATTCCAAGGTCCAATGTTCTGCTATATGCCAGCTTACCTCAGGGTATTGCGCCACATCAACTTGATTTGTAATTTGGGAGCGTTTTTCATTTTCCTTATTCGCATCAAAGCTACCATCATTATCATTTGGACGTATGTCTAGATCCGTCACAATAGATACTTTCGTACCTATTTTCTCTGGACCTCTGCGCATGAAGATCTTTGCATACCGCATATAGGCTGTGGAACCAACATTTACAATGCTTACCTCCTTTGAGGTTAAATCCATTTTCATCTTCTTCGCTATAGCCGGCAAAATAATTTCTTCAGCCCAGCCTTCTACGAGTATGATGCCTTTCGCAAAAAACAAGTTCGCTTTAGTCACGTCAAGGAAGTGATCAAGAAATTGATAGTCTTTCTTATCAAGCAACGTGTATTTAGGCCCCATTGGAAACGTCATCCCGTTTTTGCATATTACCACTTGATTTTGCTCGTCTTCTTGCAACTTCACTTTCGATGCCAAATTAGGGCTATGCGTCGTGATAATAAACTGTGTCCCGCTCTGCTTCTGTATGGCTTCAAGTACTTTCATTTGTGCTTGTGGATGCAAGTGGGCTTCTTCCTCCTCAACCAGACATAGTTTCATTCCCGTCCAGCCAGGCTTTTGAAGATGTAGTAACTCGGTTGCCATATAGAGTCGGTTCATAGTCCCCAGACCAGGGCGCGTCACACCTTCAAGATGCAGTGACAACTTCTCCAGAATATCTTTTATATTTGAGCCGGTTATTGAGAAGGTGGATTCTGTCCTCTCACTTATAAAACTGCCAAGGAATCCATCAATCACTCCTTTGATCTTGTCTTTTATACTTTTCTGTCCCTCTTCCTTGTCATCATTCTTAAACCAGTTCTTGATGCTCGTATTAGCCGTCGTCATGAAACCTTCGAAAGCGTCTTTTCCGTCAGCGTCTTTTTTAAACAGTTCATGACCTTCTAATATCTGCGACAGACGGGAATACTTCTTAGATGTCAGTTCATTCTCTGCATCCCGAAGAGGCTTCAAGAATGTCACCTTAAGATATTCTCTAGCTTGACTGTCCATTGGAGAACCTGAAACATCCATCCCCGCTCTTACATCCATAGGAATAATCTTGTCATCAATCTTTCTGGCAGTGTATATAAGTCTTAGCACCGTCTGTTCTGGATGATCCTTATCAAACCCTAGCCACTCTGTGAAGTGCGAGGCCTCCGAAGTTGTCAGCCCCTTTATCAACAGTTCGATTCTTAACTCATTGCTCCCGTCAAAGAAATCATCACCTTCAAGGAGCATCCGCTCATACGCATGAGTCCTCATCACTATCTTGATTGCTTCAAGAATTGCGGTCTTGCCCGAGTCATTCTCTCCAATTAATACATTTAAGCCCGGCGTTAATGCAAGATCAAGATTAGGGCTATTCAAGTCTATATTACCTACAGCCCCGAACCTCCTAAAGTTCCAGAGTTTGATATTTGACAAATACATACTTACAACTTATTTATATGACCTTACATCCTCAATATACTTCTCCAACACCTTCCACATCTGGTTCTTGTGCTGTATCATTAGTTTCTTCTCCCACTGCCATTCAAGGTCAACTCTTTTTAACAAAGCGTTCCTTACCTCATCCGACATTTCGCCACCATTGGCAGTGAGTATGCGCAACACAAACGGCAACTGAGGAAAACATGTTATAATATTCTTCTCGAAAGCATCCTTTTCGTCTTTAATAACTTGTGATGCTATCAGTTCAGCGAAATAAAAAGGTATAAAGAACTGGTCATCCTGCATCATCGAACCGTTCTGAGCATACTTGTACAGCATATCCATTAATTCATGGAAACGCATTTTATCCACAGATGTTTCAACTTGCAGTAATAATACCGACAGTAAGAAAGACTCTCCAAATGCAGCCTCAAAAGCCTTCTCATAGTCAACCTTATAGCCCTCCTGTGGTTTATGCTTTATCTTCAGCAATTTCATCCCTTCTGCCTTATCTGCGGGTACTAAGCGATATACAGCCCTAGCCAACTCAACACCTTTCTCATTGAGCTGCCATTCTGGGCAATAGTTCGCCTTGTATATTTGGGCCACAATTGCCCTAAATATACTCATTTCAACCTGTTCGCCAAGCCCTAGCTCATTGGCACTTAAGGCATAGTTAAACAATGTCGCCAGATCTTTTTCAGAGAAATCAATTTTTGCAAAAGCGAGTTTTTCCTTAACACATTTGTCGATTATATCTAACACACCTTGCTCAAAAGTACGGAATTGCTCTGCTTTCCCTATAGTTTGACGTTGTTTCCTACTTACCCAAACGCTTAGTTCCTCAGCCCCGAACACATTCATCCACTCCTTAGCGAGTCCCTTTATTGTATCTTTTTTCGTGCTTAGCCACTGATTATATAAATCAACCGCATTTTTCATCCATCTTTCATGGATACCCCCTTCTGCATTGGCTTTCAGGCACATCTCTTCATCATGCAGCAAACGAAATACTTGCTCTCTCAGCAGATATTGCAACACTTCTTCGTGCTGGCAACCATGCAACTTGGTTATCACAGCAGCACAGTCCTCGACCGTTCTTACACTGTACACCAAACAACCTTGATAGGGATAGTATTTCAGGCGATCAAGTACCTTCGCAAACAAATCCCAACGCTGTTGCAGTTTAATCATCCAGACCAACGCCTCAACATCATCGGGCATCTCCAGATAACCACCATCATTATAGTGATAGATCTCATCAATCAACTCTTTATCACTCTTGGCTTTGGAATACGCTTCTTTTGTATTGGCAAGCAATGTAGCGTTATTTCCTTCCATGTCGCGGGCATTCTTGATGTAGTAAACCCAGTTTGCAGTGCTTATATACTTTTCTAATACCTCCCCTGAGGGTGTATAACCCATAAAGAAATCAGCACCACAATTCTCCCAACGCTCCCCTGCCTCTTTTAAACCAAGAAATCCATTCTTCAAACATTCTTCACCAACCCTATACCATACTATATCTTGAATCACATGTGAGTAGGGGTATTTTACCTTTGGCAGGTACTTGGAGGATTCATTATACAAGTCATAGCGATCAATCTCCCCACTAACACCCTTTTGAACAAGCCCCGCTATTAACTCACAATGTTTTTTGACAAAAGCCACATGACTGCTGTCTGGGTACTGAATAGCATCCAGAAAAAGCAATTCTTGTTCAAGTTGTGCTTTTGCAAACCTCTTGTAACTAGAGACGCGATATGTGTTTAATAACACTTCTGTCATCCTAAGGTCTTCTTCTTGTTATTTTATGTCTTAACTGAGCATTGCCCGTTAGAGGAAAGAAACTATTCAACTTGCGCCTTAGCAAATCTACATCCTGACTATTAGATAGGAAGTGAATACCAAAGCACGTATTAGAGCCTACCTGATTGTTCATAGACGGACCTACAAGGAAGTACTTTGTACCGTCAATAACCAAGAACCTATCATGCCACATTATCTTTTGACGACGGCACCGGTCATGAAACGCAAATATGGTAAGAGTGCAGTTTAGGACAGCACTATTAAGATTATTAATGATGTTATTAGCCAGAACCTTCACATCATCATTTGTGTTATACTTCTCATCACAGATAGTCATGATTGTTATTGAGATATTGGGCGTTTTTACTTCTTTGAACACCTCCCAATCCTCATCTGGTCTGAAATGAGTGTCCCAAATCTGAATAGAGTTAGTGGCAGTAGCCAAAATCCTCTGATAATAGTCAGGAGTAACACCAGTCCTTGCATCATAGAAAGCATAGTCCACACCATATTCAAATGATGATGGAGGGCTTACCGCAGAGGCACTTGAAGGAACATTAACAGACGTGGTTGTACTCATACTATCTTTTCCGAAAGCTCATCATTATTCCACCAATCTTCTATCCGGTCGAGTATCTTCTTACTGTAGTCAGCAGGCACGCGGCTTATCGTAGTTGCACGCTTGCCAATTTCATCCAGAGAACAGCCAACCAGCCAGACCTGTTCATCAGCCACAATAAAGCGGTCATGCAAAGCAGCTTTCTCACCTCTCAAGAGGCGGCAACTCACGTTGACCACATCTTTTTCAATCATAGCCTCACACCCCTCTTTCAGTTGAACAATATCATTGGCCTTCAACTCTTCTTTGCTTGAAAGAATTCTCACTTCAACGTTTGTCAGCTTGACAGGCATTACAAAACGCACCAAGGTTTTTACCGTGAAGTACATATCGCAGATATAACAGCGCTTCGATGCCTTATTGAGTATCTTCATCACCGTTTCCACGGCTTTCCTCTCATTTTCTTCAACTCTCTCTTTATCACCATCAAAGAAAACACAAGTTAATGAATTTTCACTCTGCTGAAAAGCTATTTCTGGAGCCACCTTCTTGTCATCCGCACCCACTTTGGGGTTCCCAATCACGAATTGCTCTCCAGCAAATTTTTCAATCACCTTAACAGTCTCTCCCTTGGCATCCTTCACATGAATCTCTTTTGACTTGATTTGCATTCCCACATTGATTTGATGGACAAACACCACCTTGTCATAGAAATCTATCAACCCTCCATCAGCATCATAAACATCAATATCCAGCTTTCTAAAAGGATGAGGGAAATCGAAATGCGTTAGAAAAGCCCCTTCGAGTGCTGGCAAAGCCCCCAATTCTGTCACAGCATTGTCATCAGAGTACAATCTGAATCTGAAAGACAGTTGCTTCGTTGCATTATCGCGGTAGTTAATACGGATATATACTCCGGGTGATAAGGTATCTTCTGTCAGATCAAGCGATTTGTATTGCGGGTTATAACAAGCAGCTACGACAGCCCCATAGTATTCTGGATAAAGGCTAACATCCTTCCCTAGGTTCTTTAATGACAACTTGCTGAATTGCTCCCTTATTCTATCATCAAGTGCGAACTGAGGCTGTGACTTAAAAACATTTACAAATGCAGAAGCCCTTCTTTTGGGAAGAAATGATGCCAATACGCCCTTTTCATCCTTATGTAAGGGCACTATAACGGGTCTATCATACTTCCATGCCCCTTCAGTCTCATTATCCCATCGAAGCACTTTTTCTGGACCTATACTATAAGAGTTGGGGCTATCAATATAATCTTTAGCCAATATGGGGAAATCCACCACAAAGTATACCTTGTCCTTGTCACCATCCTCATCCTTTATAAAATCAATGTATTCGCTCCTATTCTGAGCTTTGAATTCATTATAGTCCTGCATATCCGGGAAAAGATATTCCACAACTGATAGCAGGTGGTGGTATTGACCATCATCTGCTCGTTTCACAAGGAATGATATTCTCCTAAACTGCTGGCCTATGTAATTATCTATAGAATACATGATTCTTATTCTTCAAAATCCAACTCGCCCTGCTTAACCAAAAGCAAATCATTCAGCTTTACATAACTCACAAAATCTTCCTTGATACCACATTTCTTAAAGAAAGCCTCAGCGCTCTCTTTATCCTCTTCCGAGTAGTAACTAACCGCCCACTGAGTCTTGGTCTTGTTAATCGCACTTACCACCTCATCCAGATATGGCATATCAACAGGCGAGAAGGACAATCCGTAAATATGGATTGTCTCAACATCCTTCAAGCTCTCAAAGGTTTTCTTATTTCTCTTGATAATTCCCTCTGTATCTTTCCCTAATCTGAGTATTTGTGATACGACTTCTCCTCTCACAGACTGATGGATATAGTCCTCACCTGCATCAGCGTTTTCATCATACCACTCTGCCAACTCCTCGTCTTCCAAATCATCAGGTGGAGTAGGTATTTCAGGTGCAAACTCATTTTCTAACTCTTCGTAGTCTCGATTATGCCCTAACACTAAATCAGACCCCATTCCAACATTCCCATGAATAAAAAGAATACTCTCAGGCTTTACATTGTACAAGGTCTGTAGCGTATCTGTATAATTGAAATTGATGAAGAACGCGTCGCTTTTGTCGAGAGTGATTTTTTTGTCACTCCTTGGTGCAGGCAACGAAGCAACCCAGCCAGTAAAAGTGTTTTTAATCTCAGCGACAAGAGACCCTATTTCGTCTTCAGCAGCAAACTCACCAGCATGGTAATCACGGTCTCGAAAATCATCACTTCCATAGTCTGGTTGGTTTTCGAAGGCTGTCTCTTCAATATACTCCGCCATATCTGGATGGCCAAGTTCAAGTTCAAATTGCTTCCACCATTCTTTGTCATCCACATCATAGTAATTTCTTAGACGCTCTAAGAGGTCTGCATCATTCTCTTCCAGCCAGTTCTGGTAATTCGAGTACCGGCTTGGAATACTATGATGGATGTCAAAACCATTCCCTATCAGATATAGCGTTTTCATACAAATGAGTATTTTCAATCATTAACCATTCCTCTCACTCAGCCACCTCTATCGAAGCCTCTTTCAATTTTATGCTTCTCGCTGTGGTAGTCCGTGATCCGGTTATCTTTACGTTAGCACCTTCTTGAAAGGCTTTATCTGCCATAATAAAGAAATCGGAATAACTTAGCGTAGCAATCACATACACTGTCCTGAGGTTTTCACCAATAGTGGCAACTTTTATATCAAACACCGTTCTGTTCTCTATTTCAGCCTCTGTACCAATGTTTGTTATCTTACCAAAATAGGTTGCTTTTACGTTTTGCTCTTCCTTTGGGGTGTACGTTTCAACGGTCATCATTACTCGTTCCAGACAGTTTGGTTTCAGCAGTACATTGCTAACAGGATTTGGATTTCCTATCAGCGGCACATCCCTATTCCAGTCAGCCTTCAGCGTTATCTGAGAATCTTTGTTTTCTTCATACATTTCCGACAGCGAACTCAAAAAGTTGACGCTGATAGCCTGACTCTCTACATTGTCATTCAGTTCCTGACTGTTATCCTCAACCGATCTCTGAATAGTTTCTATGTTGTTTAGTATATTCAGATTGATTCGCCTCGCTAACGGTAGATTCTCCGTGTCCGGATCAAATAACTGATACTGATAATGACCCAAAGGACAGAGCACATTCATGATATAGCTACCTATCTCAGTCTGACCAAAACTATATTGTGCCAACTGCTCATTTACCTCTTTAGTGTAAACCTTTGCATGATAAACTGCAGGTGAGAGAATATCCAAGCAGGCAGTTCCCAACAAATCCTTTATGAAGTCGATGTTGGCCCCCATTGAGTTGAAAGGTATATTACCACCAGCAGTAGAATCACCAGCAATTCTCCAGCGCAGGAAATCATACGATGGGTTTGTAAGACGGTTATAAAGGCTGATTTCCGTGGTCTCTTCAAATGTTGCAATAACACGTAGTGCCCTCAGCATTACCTCTTCATTATCCTCAAAAGTACTTACCAAAGGAAGCAACACCGCAAATTTTCCATCGGGCGACTGCATTTGCTTCACTTTCCCAGCATACACAGTCCCCAAATCCCGCCAGTTCTTTAGGGCGAGATATTTAACCATCTTTGCACCATCAAGTTTTTCTACAAGAATACTCATAGCTCTTCCATTTTAGATGCCTTACGCATTATCCCCTTCAAAGAGTCCTTTGTCAGCAGGTTCTCTGCCGGTATTCTTATCGAGATTTTCTCTGCATTATCGGTGTCTTCCCAACCTTTTAGAGAAATCCAGTAAGCACATTTCTTTATCTTTAGCCAGTCCGTCGTCTGCTCTAACCATTGCGCCTCTTCACTAGGCATGTGGAACACCACCAATATCAGTGGCACCATCCTATTGGTGCTTATCAGCGATTTGTAGTTCTTAACTTCGAGTTTGTAGGTTATTGAGCCATCTTCATGCGCAGTGATGTTGGCATAAGAAGACTTCAACTGAATCTTCAGTTCTGTACTCTCCAAGATGCTATCATCTGCCACTTTACCGCTACATACCAATCCAATATCAACACCATCGTTATCGTGTTCTCGTTTGTCGATGGTGTATCCATTGGCTGCACACAAGGCTCTAAGATAAGCCTCGCTCATGTCCTCCATTCTCAATTGCTGCGTATTTGGCATATATACAGTACTATTTATTTAGAAATCACCTCCACTGATTAACCCTTTTATATTCTTCCATCATAGCAAGCAGCTCATTGAATTTTTCTACCCGGTCATCCTTCATCTCACCCTTATTTAAGAGCTTCCTATTATGCTTAATGAAATTCAGCATCAAGTGTTCTTCTATGCGATGTTTGGATGGATTGCGCTTGTTCGTCTCAATGAAGTTCTTCACTTCATTATACTTAGCCAACCACTTCGCGTCTTGGATCATATTACATGGGTAATTTGACAAACTTCATCGCAGTGGCAATATCTTCGATGGCCACTGCTCCTCCCCACATCCTATACACATACTCTGGAGTTATCAATTCCGGATCGAAGGAGCATGACTTTCCTTCACTCTCAATAAACGCTTGCAATCTTTCTTTCAACATTGAATCAGCCATAACCTTGAACCGTAAGCCGTAAGCGGTAAGCTACTTTTCCGCAAAACTCTTAATAGTCTCCCTCAGCCCATCTTTAGCTCTCACCGGCATCTCCTTCATGCCAAGAGCCGCCTTGATCTTAGCATTTGACACCACATAGTTCTCAGTCAACTTCTGCATTCGTAAACTGTTCAGGGGCAGGTGGAGCACGTCACCAACCTTGGCAAAGCCGTTCATCAGGCCGCGGGGGATGTTCCAGATATGCGCTTTCTTGCCCAGGGCACTGCATATCACCTCTATCAGTTCGTTGGTGGATAGTGCTTCATCATCACCCATGTGATAGATGCCGCTGGGGGCCTCCTTGGTCAGGAGACCCTTGATCACCTCCTGCAAGTTGCCGATGCTCGTAAACGAACGCCTGTTCTCAAAGGCACCCAACGGCCAGGGAATTCCTTTGCTCACCACACCATACAGTAAGTTCAGATTACCCTTGTTGCCGGGCCCGTGAATCATACACGGACGCATGATGTACACCTTCTTTCCATCCACCACAGCATCTTCGTCCGTAAAGTTATGGAACGGACGCTTCAGTGCCTCCGGTGCAAACTTCTCTATGATATAGTTCTCTGCCGCAATCTTCACCTTAAAGAACTCTCATCGTTCTGACATCAGCCATCGCTTCCTTGATTTATTTAAGAGAAGCGTTTTCTCCACACGTCCGATACAAATACTCTGGTGTTATATAATCTGGAATGGAAGATCAAGCCCCCCACCTTAACTTTCGATATATGATTTCAGTGTTTCTATTAACCTCTTAAATCGCCAACTTCCTTATCAAAGAAATGCGCCCAGACACTATTAAAAAGGAATGACGGCATAGAGGTGTAACCAAACCGCTGGTACTTCTTGCCGTTGCGCAGGATGCTGAAGAACAACTCTACACGTCTTCCGAACCATGAGCGAGGGCTTTTTGCTACCGGGGTCTTGAATATCTCATCAAATACCTCTTGATACGATGGCTGGAGCTCCTGATATTCCATCTTGCCTTCCACCACATCTGCCAAAGCATCTATCAACGGCAGGAACTTATCAAACTTAAACGCCCTGCATTTTACGTTGAAAGCATCCCAATCCACCGACTGCCTCCTGAGCACCACCCAGTCCACGATATGTTTCAGTGTCAGATGCCCGTGCAGCAAATCCCCCAAGGCGTGCTCTATATAAAGCATCACGGTAAACATCAACGGAGGACAAACCAGTGTGGTTCCTTCAAAACACTCCTTTGGCTCACCATCCAGCAACGAACGCAAGTAGCGCTCAAACTCTTTCAAGTGTTTATTGCCCCTTACTGGTGTAATATACCTGTGGCACTCCACATAGACATTGGCCAGTGTAAACTCCACCTCCTTATACACCTCGTGTTCCAGCCGTATTCCTTGCCCTTCCAGCAACTCGCAGGCACGTCCCCACTCACCTCCTATGAACACATCCAGATCACAACTGTAGCGATGCGATGGCACAGGATAGTATTTCGCGATAGAACGTCCCTTCAGCACAGTTGCCTGGATACCTTCTGCAACCCATAGCTTATCCAGCTTACACGCCACTGTCCAGGTCTGTTCATATTGCTGCCGCTGCCTTTCAGAAAAACCAATCCACTGCAATAGTATTTGTTTCGGGATTGTTCCTACAGGCAGCTGTTCTATCGCCTCCAGGCAAATCCCTTGCACTCCTTGTTCAGAGGCCAGTTCCAACATGCTTGCCCAATCTGCATCTTCAGACAATTCCATATGATAAGAATTGTCCAGCGCCTTATGGAGTAATTGCAGAAAAAGAAGTATCGAATCGGAAACCACAACTAACTAAAAAATAAACAGCCTAAATCTTGTAGTTCTCCAGAACATCCAACGGCTCCCAATTTAACTCATGCCGTGCTTTTTCATTGCTGAACGTGAGCGATTTGGTCATCTTATCCAGTTTATAGGAATTAATAGGAGCCTTTTCTCCCAGCAAATCCCCCACCTTAGCCATGCACCAAGCCATCCAGTATGGAATGCTGATAGGCTTATGCTTGCCTAACTGCTTTGCGACGGACTGGGATATCTCACCGAAGGAAGGCTGACGCGTGTCACATACGTTATAAATACCACCTTTCTCCTCCAGCAGCGGAAGAAGCCGGGCGATATCTTCTGCCATGAGAATACTCTTCACGACCTTGCCCCCTGCTATATTCATGTAGAATCCCTTTTTGATGCCCTCAACCATAGAGCCCAAATTGCCGGGTGCATTCTTGCCTGCAAGAAGAGACGGACGTAAAATACTTAACTTCACCTGATGATTCAAGCACCATTTGGTTAGGTACTCCTCTGCCTTTATCTTGCTATCTGCGTAAGGAGTTTTACCATTTAAAGGATGATATTCATCAATCATGTCGCCATATTCACAACCATATACGGCCACTGTCGAGATAAACACCAGTGCTTTGGGAACACCGACATTCTCCAATGCCGCGCACAGATTAACCGTACCCTGATAATTCACATCATAGAACGCTTGTTTCTCCGCATCCGTTTTAGGCACCACATGAGCTTTGCCACAGGCATGAAGCACCACGTCGTATCGCTCTGGCAAGTCCGGAACTTCCTTGGCCAGGTTCGACTTCAACGTATCATCCGGAGTGATTCCGCACGTTGTTACTTCATAACGTTCTTTCAGTAAAGGCATTACATTTTTCCCCAGGAACCCCGTGCCTCCTGTGAATAACAATTTCTGCATACTTGCTAATAATTAATAGTTGACAACCCTGACATCCACTTCCTCACCGGGTTCATTATCATACCCGTCCCGTGCATTTGCGCCAATGGAGAAAAGCTTAATCTCTCGTTTCCCCTTGTCCATGACAAATACTTCAAAATGCTGTTCACTAATTGTACCAGGTACACGTGATACATTAATATCGTCCTGAAATGGATAATAGCGGTCACTTGCACTAATAATGTAAGGAACGCCCGTACTACCTATATGAATTCTATCTCTATGGGTATGGCCGATTAATACACAAGCAATGGTTCCATTCCCATGATAATTATCTATAGCAGCAATGAAATCAGTTGCTCCAACTGGCGATGTATACATTATGTCAGTAGCGCAAGAGACCGCATAAATAGAATGTGTAAAAATGATAATCGTCCAACCGGGCTCAACATTTAATGCCGTGTTCGTAAACCACTCCAACTGCTCTGGCGTATAGCATGAGTCACATTTCTTATCGTGGTAATATCCAAACGAAGCTAACCCCACATATCTGACTTTATTTTCCGTATTGTCGAAATAGAAATAAGACCTGTCATTATCACCAAATAGAACATCTGTATTATGACTTCTTATGGCGTCCGCAACTCTTGCAAATGGATTCTCATAACTTGAAGCGTTTACAATTTCATGATTGCCCGTTACAGTATATACTTTGTTCGATCCTATCGCCTCTTTAAGGTTCTCAATGGCATCCTCACAAACCTCTTTTGAATCCGCCGTATCACCTCCATTCAAAATCATATCAAGACCCGTTTTAGATGCAATGTACTTTATCAAAACAGGTGCCTGCCGTGTGTTGTACTTTTCCTCCCAGTGAATATCCGTTATCCAGAAAAAAGCCTCACAATTATCAGAACACTCTTTAATTGCGTCATTAATTACTGCAATTCTGTTATCCAAGTAATTGTTCTCAAAATAATAATGAGGGACATTGAATACTTCTTCCTCTTCGGGGTTATCCACTTCGATGGACACCTCTTTACACGCAAATATGCCAAAACACGGTATTAAAAGCGACAGGACCAATAATATATTGATGCCATAACTATGCATGAATCTACTTTGCATACTACTTCTGATCTTCCAACTTTTCTTCGATTGATTGTTTAAGCAATTTCAACGACTCTTCTCTCTTAGCCTTCAAGATGGGTTCGACTTTAGTGTAATCTATTATCGGAAGCGCCTTAGGCAATGATGATGTCTCATAATGTAACTGCTTTTCAAGACCAAACATTTTTAATGTAGAAATCAAGCGACTGTTCTGTGCACTGGCATTGTCCAGATAGATATAAAAATGAGAATGGAACAGCAGTGAGAACATTAATGCATGGTAACTTCCTGTAACAAGACATTTTGCATACTTAACCAAAGAGAGGAACTCCGCCGGTCCAGCTGCTATAACATCCATAGCATTCTTATATTTTGATACCAACGGTGGATATGCTCCGTTTTTCAGAACCACCATCTTGCAATGGTATTTATTTGCAAGCTTATTCGCCTCATCAAATATCTTCATGCTCGATGTAAGAGAATAAACCAAGACATATTCGCCCTCGCCTACTAAGTCAACTGGATTTTTTAAAAAGCCCTCATAATCTTTGGCCTCCAGTAACAAAGTCGGATCCAGCACCTGTTTTGCATCTTCACGTCCCAGTTCTTTACAAAGTTCCACACCTCTCTCCTCTCTGATAAACAGTGTGTCCAAATTCTGGATATACTCTAGGTATTCTTCACGCTGATTTTCGGGTATGGCATCAATGGCAAAACTAGCCGCATAAGATAGTGCGCTTCTTTTCTTATGGAGAAAATCACACATATACACATCCAGACATCCCACTCTCGGTCCGTTCCAAACCTGATCGCTGCCCACAATGAATGCGTCATAGTTTTGCAGTAGCTTGCCTGCCCTGACGTCCTCAATGGTAAATTCGTTTTTAGTGTATGGTATCTCACTATCAAACTTATCATATAACTCTGTTTGACGCTCAACGGCACTCTTATACAAATCACTATTCTTTCTAATCTGCCTGTACTGAAGATTATAACGCACAAAGTCATACATTCTCCTGAATGACTTCAGTTTGTATGTTTTTATCAAATCAAGCAACTGTTTTTTTCTGAGACTCGACACATTACCGTAGCCCCACCCATCTGAAAGTCGAATTACTTCAGGTTCAGCCAAGTTGAAACTCTTTATAACTTTACATAAAGCATACGACTGCAACTTGTTGCCAAAGTTGCGTATTACCAACGTTAAATTTGCTATTTTTTTCATCTATGTAAAATTTTTCTTATTATTCTTTTAATACGGATGGAGTTATTTTCTCCCATGATGAGTCTCGTGTATAAAGGTAGCCTTTGCTTGAATGTCATAGGGAAGTATTTTGACTGTGTTTCCATCCATGTATGATTCTTTAGATACTCATATGCCGCATCATTATTCAGCGGTTTACGTGCTGATTTAAAACCCGAATTCGAAGCGTATTCCGCATATGGTCTTTCAAGCATGCATAATGAATCTCCACATTGCATCAAAAAATTATGCCCCTTCTCAGTATTGAAGGCAACAGCAGAAATACCCTTACTGAAATCAACTTTCACCAAAGGAGAGGCAGACCAAAGGCTCCAAGCATCAGACAACATAATATCTGCATCATAGCCTTTTACATTTCCTTTAAATGGGCAATTATAGCATGATTCGCGCAAAAAATACAACTTCAAAAAGGCGTTCATATAGACATTATCCGAAAGCAGTTTTTCCATCACAATCACCTTATTGTCTGCTTTTTTAGCGCTCATAACCAGATTTAAACCAGGTTTCCATCCTCGTTTTTTTGACCTAAAACTACAATCAATTACCTTGACATTTTCTTCTTTCTCTATCTCTTGTAGATATTGGTCAAATGATCTTTGTGAAGGCACGCCATGACAAACTACACCTACAGTTACCAGATTGGGGTAATCCTTATTTCCCAAGAAGGATAACAAGCCGGCAATCTGGCAAGGTGTTCCACAGAAAAGGACTAGTCGTCCTGTTTTCAGATGCTGTTTAACATCCTTAAATATACCATCGGTATTGCTTTGCACATATTTTGACCGTCTCAAAGCCTCCAATCCTTCTGTGTCTTCTACACCAATATGTCGGAGTTGCATAGAATCATCCCAGGCAGCACCATAAACGATGCCTCCTCGCTCGATGGTCTTGTCTGCTAAAGCTGAGAATGTACCACCCGAAGAACTGTTCATCCTGTCCTTCAGATTGTTGTTCCATATCGCGTAACTGACTGCATTTTCTTGGTTATCGTTAGCAGCGATTCTCGGGTTCAACACAGGGCAAACTTTCGTACATAGACCACAATCTACACACAATGAAGCATCAATTTCAGGATATAAGAAACCTTTATCTTCTTTGAAATGAATCGCCCCTTTCGCACATACCTGTTTACATGCGAAACAACCCGTACAGACATTCTGAGGACAAAGCTTACTGACAGTATCAATTGAATCCTTTGATGAGTTACTCATATGTTGCTTAAATACACCATTTAAAGTTATTCTTCGCTAAGACAATGTTCTTGTATCCTTAGAAAATCTAAAACTATCTATTCAATGGTTTTGTCAATTTCCAGCAGAGCTTTCACAAACTGCTCCATGCACTTCTTTTCACCAATAGAAACGCGGAGACAGGTCCCGAATTCACCCACATTAGGATATGACTTTATCAGTATTTTCTTCTCTGCCTTCATTCTGGCAACAATCTTCTCTGCATCCGTCTTCGTCTTTATGAAGATGAAGTTTCCGGCTTCACCTTTATGGGCATAGCCATTGGCGTCAAGTTGATCAATTAGATATTTACGACCTTCATTGAACTTATCAATCAAATTCTGGAGTACACCTGGGGTTTCAAGAATCTTTTCTGCAAACAGCATGGCAAAAGCATTAGTATTATGAGGAGTGCATAGCTTCTGCACCATTTTTACACCTTCTGGCCAACCTGCCACATAGCCCAAACGGCATCCTGCCAATGAAAAGAGCTTGGAAAAAGTACGTGTTACAAACACATGCTCATGATTTAACGCATAATTGATAAAAGTACCAGGGTAGAAATAATGGTAAGCCTCATCAATGAGAACAGTAATCTGTTTCTCGTTTGCCACTTTCATGATGCGCTCAAACTCTTCTTCAGAATAGACATTACCCATAGGATTGTTTGGATTCAGAAGGATAAGCAGTTGGGTATCTTCAGTCAACTCTGCTATGATATTTTTCACATCCATCGTCAAATCCTCGTTATAAGGAACCTTGACGAAATTACGCCCATACATCTCGGAATAGACCTGGAACATAAAATAACTGGGCACAACACCAACAACTCTTCCTTCTGGAGATGTGAAAGCCTGAATGATATAACGAATACCCTCTGCTGAGCCATTCACCAGACAAAGATGAGAAATGTCGGTGCCAAGATAATTAGCCAATACCTCGGTAAAATGTAGCGTCTCAGGATACTGCCCGACAAAACGCGAATCAACTTCCTTAAGAACATTATTAATGAAATCTTGCGGAAGGCCACTAGGGTTTTCATTCAGGTCTAGACGTAAATAACCTTTTCTTTCGTTCTGATCAAAAATACGATAGAGATTCTCTATCTTTGAATCTAAATAGTACATATAAAATCTTTTATTTTGTTCCAAACATTTTTTCTACGCAAATCTCGGTAGCGTGACCTCCAATGTATGTGTATTTATCTTTTAGGGCTTTTGTCTTTTTACACTCATCATTGTAGTCCATCGTGAGAAGATAATCAATCACCTCTTGCTCTGTTTTCTTAATACCGCTGGGCATTTCAGTCTCGAAATCTATATTCAAACCTCGAGTTGCCTTATACTCTTCATAATCGTATGCAAAGCAGATAATTGGTCTTTCAAGTATGCAATAATCCGTCACACACGATGAATAGTCAGATATCAGGATATCCGCAACTTTGAACAAGTCATTTACCACGGGGTAAGTGGAATAATTTCTAATCACATCATTGAACTGAACCCCCAACAGTTTGTTCGTATATGCGTGGGTACGGAACAAGACAATATAATCATCTTTTAGTCTTTGCTCCCAATATTTAACATCAATGGGAGGCTTGATGGCGCAAGTCTTTCCGTTATCAGTACTATCTCTCCAAGTAGGGGCATAAAGGATAATCTTTTTGTCAAGGGGAAGCCCCATCTTTTCCTTCAATGATTTTACCTCCTCCGACGTAACATAATACAAGGTGTCATTACGGGGATAACCAGTAGGTATCATAGCATCCTCTCTTGTATTAAATGCAGCCATGCAATGCTTCTTCTGAAACTCGCTTTCGTAACAGAAGAAGTCTATATTGCTGAAATCGTAGTCCTTTCTACCGCCGGCCTCATTACCGATAGTGTTAAATGCTGTTCCATGCCAGGTGTTCAAGTATATACATTTCTTTTTCTTGTAATGAAGACTACGTTCAATATTCACACAAGTTATCCAGTACTTTGCCTTTAAAGTAAGTTTGAAATACGCAGGTGTGTCCGCTTTTACTTTGATTGCCGGCCCCGGAACATCTACATTGTCCGGATCCTCCAACGCCCATACGTATTTATAGTCCTTAAACTGTGGCTTACCATACATATATTCATATATGGTACGTGGACTGTCGTTGTACTTCCTTGAATGAGCACTAAAGATTATCATCTTATCATCCATCTGGACAAACCATCCCCATACTCTCATACAAGCACTTGCAGTAACATTAAATAGCTTATAGAAAGCATAGTTATGCTTAAGCCAGTAATCAAGCCTGGCCCTAAATCCATGCATTTGTTTTTCCATTATTCTTGTATTATTTATATTTCCATAAAGTTCTTTCTCTCAACAAACTGTTGCATTACTGCTGCCATCTGGATTGACTCTCTTCTGCGGAGTCTGGAACTTGAAAAGCGATGATTCAAAATACTAGCTATAAATTCCTGTATCTCATATCTCAATCCGAAGCCATCCCATTTATAGAAGAATTTTTTATTCTCATTCTGATCCTCATAACGGAACTCAAAGTAGTCTGTCAACCACCAAGGGGCAGGCACGTATGCATATCCTTTCGTGCCAGAAATAACAAGGCTACCTTCGGTCTTCACACCTAATCCAACCTTAAATGAACAGGTAGCTTTAGGATAGCGGAATACGCCTCTTGTATAAATGTCAACTCCGTTTTCCATCCTGCTATAGAGATTTAGGTTCTGGTACTCAATCCCCATCAGTTTAAGGATAGGAAGCAGTGTAAGACTACCTTGTTCAAACAAAGCGCCTCCAGCTTGTTTAGGATCAAATTCACGACCGTTCTTGTCAAGAAGTTGTGACAGGGAAGCTTCTATATCTACAACTTCACCTATTACACCAGACTTAATCATTACCATGAGATGATTAAATGCCGGGCAATGAGCAGTCTTATTGGCCTCCATCAGAATAAGCCCTTTTGACTCTGCCAACTGATATACTTCCTTGGCCTCATCGCCATTTATTACCATAGGAGTTTCACACAAGACATGTTTTCCCCGTTCCAACGATTGCTTAATGTATTCGTAATGAGACAAATGAGGAGTGGCAATATAGACGGCATCAACTGCATCATAAAAATCTTTCAGTAAAGAATACGCAACGACACCCTCATTCTTTGAACTCAAGATGTGACTTGCCTCAATATCTGTATCGTATGCCGCAACCACTTCTACGCCACTGACAACTCCAGCTTCTTTCGGAAATCTATTTGCAACACGGCCACAACCTATAATACCAATTTTGACATTAGTCGTACTCTCAGCGCGTAGCATTGTTGAGCTGATACCTTCTGTTCGGGGGAGATACACCACCTTACAATATTCATTAAGGTAGTCAAATTTTCCTTCCCAGTCAGAACCAATGGCAAAGATATCTACATCATATTTTTGAATATCATCAATCTTCTGTCCAAGATAGTCCTCTATTATTATTTCGTCTGCAAAGCCGGTTTTTTTTACTGCCTCTACACGTTCAAGAACGTTGTTGCGAACATTCAGCTTTCCACGCCCCCGATCAAAGCTATCGCTGGTAACTCCCACAATAAGGTAGTCGCCAAGTTCCTTTGCCCTGCGAAGTAAGTTGATATGTCCTTGGTGCAAGAGGTCGTAAGTTCCGTAAGTGATTACTTTTTTCATTCTTTCGTCAAGATTTCTTTTATTGTAGATACAACTTTTTGAAGATTCACTTCTCTCGTCAAATGCTTCATGGCATAATCACGACTGTTCTTCCCCATCTTTTCCCGCTCTTCAGAGGTCAACTCTGCAAAGTATTTGAATCCATTGACAAGAGCTTCTTTACCATCTGGAACCACTGTCTTACCACATCCTTCTCCTTCTAGTATTCGTTTGGTCGAACTGTCCTGGTCCACACTCGCCAATACCGGCTTCCCAGAGAGCATATACGAGGTCAGTTTCGATGGGAGACAGAGATTACCATTCCCTTCAGGAAGAGCCAGTACCAACACATCTGCTTCAGCCTGTACACTTGGAATTTCGCTACGCGAAACGAATCCGAAGGTAACATTATTCAATCCCAATTCTTCGACCAATTCCTGACATTGCTCTTTCTGATTGCCTCCGCCATATATCCTAAACTGAGAATCTGGAATTTTGGCTGCTGCGAAGGCTTTAATCATTAGGTCAACGTTGGCATGAACATTAATGCTACCGACATAGGCGAAAGTGATTTGATTGTTTTTAGCCGGATTAGGTAGTGACATAAAGTCCTCGTCATTCTGCCAATTATTCACCACAAGATATTTATCCCTTGGAAGTTTCCTCTTAGAAGACATATAATCTGCCATCTCATCAGAGATAGTCCTCACCCTTTCCGCATTTTTCTGGTAATACTTGTCGAGAGGCTGAAGAAGAGTCAGTATTGTCTTCTTTATGAAGCCTGGATAACTACCTTTTGTCAGCAGACACTCCGGATAGATGTCTTGGATGGGGACAATATATGGAATACCGTACTTCACGCAAGCCTTGGCAATGATATACAATCCGAAGAGTTGCCATCCATCATTGTAGATAAAGTCTATCTCATTGTGATGCTCTTTCACATACGCCACGGACTTTTTGCTGAAATCAATCGCCTCCTTGAACCGGCCAATCAGCTGCGACTCAGGATGAGTATATGAATCGATCAGTAACGTCTTGAAAGTACTGTCATTCACTTCTGCAGAATCGAACTTAGCTCCGATGGGACGCGTCGGATATGGCCGTAGCACTGTAACATCGTACTTCTTTGCCAACTCACGGGCCAGATCATAGTTCAAGAATGCCGACGTCACCTGTTCCGGCGGGAACACGGCAGAGATGATGAGGATATGTTTACGCATAACAACAAATATCTATAGTTGCAAGGAGCTATGTATAGTCCCCTTACTTTGGATTAAAGGCGTTTTCTTCAATATATTTGTTCAACGGACTTTGGTCGTTTACAATTTCTTTCAAATCAATTTGGCTGGTGTGTACTGACACTTCTTTCACCTGGCTGGACTCTAAAGAAGAGACAAAGTCCTTGATAGATTCTTCGGTATCTGGCTGAATGCAATATCCACACCCGAGCTCCTTTACGCGCGTGGCCAAATAAATACCATCAGAAACCACAATAGGTTTGCAGAAGAACAATGATTCATATAACTTGTTGGGTTCTGCAATTCTTTCATTCAGCGAGGACACTTGATAGCACGAAACAGTGATGTCAAACGAATCATATACGGTAGGCAGATCGGCAGGACTGCGGAAAGCACCGTGATAAAACACATTGCTGTAACTATTGGTCAATCTGTCCACAGCCGATTTCATCGGTCCGTCCTTCAAACCTCCCCAGAAATGGAACTCATACTGTTGGAAATACATTCCTATCACTTCCGCAAACGACAGGATGGTCTGATATCTGAGAGAACCTACGAAGCCAAAAGACAGTTTGCCTGTCTCGATATAACGACAGTCCACAGTCGGTCGTGATAATGTCGGACTCACTTTATTGGGTATGACAAACACCTTTGGAGAATTGATATTGAAGAATGAGTGGAAGCCTCCTGAAGTCATAACTGTAGCGACAGATTTATTTATTACTCTTTTATCAATGGCTTTCAACACCTTCAGAAGATGTCGGAACTTCGGATAGGCATACAGGATGTCCGAAATCTCATAAATGTAGCGTTCTCCTAATAATCGAAGATACAATGCATAAAATAGCCCGAAAGCGTAGAACACTGTATTGGGAGAGCGATGCTCCCTCAGCACCCTCAACAGGTCTTTGAATATCTTGATTCCCTTCCCGAAATATTCATTATCCTTCAACTGACCCAGGTTAACTACAGTGATGTCCTTGGGATAGCTGTTCACATCATACTTGCCCCGATCATATCCATATACGATGCAATTGAAACCGTACTCCTTCAACGAGGCGACTCTTTTGATACACCGCGGCTGTGACAGGGCCATTGCAAGGAATACTATCGTCTTACTGTTATTCTGATTGTTCATGCTGCGCACCTCCTTTCACAAAACAGATGCCAGCACTGCGTATCTAACTGATAATCAACGAAATACCCCCCCCCGATAATTCCTTTTAACTTCATTATCAACTCTTTATCTACTGGTTCTTGGAATAATGATATATTGTTTCTCAACTCTTCATCCGTTTGATTCCACCATTTCACTTCCTCCAGGGTCTGTATTTCCTCGTCTGTAAAACGATAGCGGATAACCTTAGCCGGAACACCGGCAACGACTGCGTATGGAGGAACGTCCTTGGTTACGATGGCACCGGCACCAATCACTGCTCCATCGCCGATAGCCACTCCTCCCATCACCATCACTCCGGTTCCTATCCACACATCATTACCGACCGTAACCCGCTTGAAAGGATTGTCGGTCTGCACATCTGTCCACTGATGCTTGGTCGAGTTATGACGCTCCGTAAAGATTGGAGAAGTAGAAAGCTTTTCTAAGGTATGCGTACCCATACCAAGTCTGACGGCACCGGAGATGGAGCAGAACTTCCCCACATCAGCGTGTACGACACGAGAATTACGCCCCACATAGGAATAGTCACCGATGGTAGAATTCGTCACCTGCGTTTTCCCGTAAACCTTCGCCTTCCGGCTGACCGCAGACTCGCTGTCTATCTTGGTGAACAGTGAGACTGCCGGATTGAACAGGTTCTTCAGTAGCCCCAAAATATACTTAAACATATATCTTTCATTTATGGTTGATTACATACTGTATTGCCTCCCAGAAACCTTGGGCCATATGCTTGGGTGTTCGGTTCTTGTCATAAAACTCCTTGGCTTTCTCCCCCATCGCTATATATTTATCAGGATTTTCTGCTATATCCCTCACTACCGATGAGAGTTCGCCCTCCGATTCCATCACTACACCATCCACGCCATTATGGACATTGAATAACTCACCTCCCGTAATCGCATTCTTAGTTGAAATGAAAGGTACGCCATACCCCATACTCTCGAGCACCGTAAGACCGGCTTGTTTAGGTGAAATACAAGCCAACGCCCGAGCGAAATACTTTGCCTTCTCATCAATATCATAGATAGCACCACGAAGGACAATCAGATCCTGCATATCGTTCGCCTGAATCCACTGGTTGATGATATCGTAATCCGGGCCTTTGCCAATAATATTGAGCAATGGCAGGTTGCAGGTCGGCCGCAACTCCTTGTACACATCCAGCAGCGACTGGATGCCCTTCTCGCGATACAAAGTGCCAATCACCATCAAGGTATTCTTCTCCACCTTTTCTTTGACAGGAGCAACTGCTACCGTATTCGGGGCTACAAACATCTTCTCACGAGGGATGCCCAGAGCCTCATACTTGGCGATAGGATAATCCGTGTAAAAGGCAAGTGCATCGCCTTTAGAATAGAAGAAGTTACGTACTCTGTCCCACTCCTTATGTTCGTCAAAGCCTTTTCCGTAGGAGGCAGAGACTCCTATCGTATGATAGATAACAGGGGTCTTGTTAAACCAAGGTAACGTACTATACTTCAACCAAGCGATATTACCGTAGGCAATCACAGCATCATAATTGCGGCAGAGTTTCCTGATGTTCGCTTTCTGGATGACCAGCCCCTTGAATCTTCGTGCCGGCAGATACTTTATATCAAACAGGACCTCCATTCCTTCAGGCACCTTCCCGTCACCCTCGCTATAGGTGACAGTAAGGTCACATAGCTTCGCCAATTCATTCCAAACGGGGATACGGTAATGAAAGATTTTGTTATAGAGAATTATGACTTTAGGTTTGCTCATAAAAGAACTGTTATGAATTGATAATGTCGATTATTCGCTTAGCTCTATTCGAAATGGTGAGGTCTGCGGCCTTTTCTAGTGTTGTCTTTCTCATCTCACGCCTCTTGTCTTTATCTTTATACAAAGTCTTTATAGATTTGGCAATTTCATCAACATCAGTGGGATCCACGAGAATGGCGTTAGTATTGTCCAGTATATCCCAATTAAACTCCTTGTCAGAAGAGATTACAGGCAGTCCACAAGCCATAGCCTCAACTATGGCATTGCAACAGCCCTCACTCAATGTCGGCAGCACAAACACATCAGCACAGTTAAGATATTTGGGAATATCTTGATGAGGAAGCGCCCCTTTAAATAGAATTCCATTGCAGACAGGTTCCTCCGTTCCTGAGCCAATGAAAATGGACTTGATTTCAGGGATATTTAATTCCTCCAGTGCTGCTGCTAATCGTTTAGAGCCCTTCCTCTCATTGAACCAGCCGACAAAAGCAACTACGAAATCAGTATTCTTGATACCAAGTTGTTCCTTGAGCCGGCTCTGATCCGAAACATTGAACAAACCATTATCAATGGCATTGGGAACGACAAAACATTTATCAACTGTTGTCAACCCCTTTTCCACCGATTCATTCTTGTTCTTTGACGAGACACATACGACTTTAGACACAGACCTACATTGTGATAGATAGGGTTCTTCAGATAGGAACGACGGGATGACCGACTCGCCAGAAGCAACCACCATAGGAATATTGTATCTATGGGCAAAATCATAGGCAAACATAGCCTCTTTCCAAAAGTGGCAGTACACCACATCCGGCTTTACAGCCAAGTTCTCAAGACTTTTGTTCACCGCCCATCGATGAATACGATCTGTCAAACTCTGCTTGCCTATCCTCAACTTATAGGATAGCGAGACTATTTTCGGCCTCACTATTCGGACATTACCTTGATGCTCAAGTTCCCCGAAGCGAGTAAGGCTTTTCGCTCTTGTTACAGAGAATGGAGAGATGATAGTGACCTGATGCCCCATCTTACCCCATTCATCAACCAAGGATTTGACGAAAGGGAAAACAGAACGATGTCTGTCAGGATAATCATATGTTATAACGGCAATGTTCATAAACAAGATAATGATTGCATTAATACTTAGTGCGTCAGTCTAACATTTTTGGATGAGCCCTTTTTATACAACAAGTTTGGCCCAGAATATTTGATATTAGCAAGTTTGCCTTTAACACCGGACTTGGAATAGGCATTAAGTTCAAGTTCGGGTGCGTCAATATTAAAGGTACACGGATTATCACTGTTGTTCTCCACCATCAAAGCCAACGATGTATTCTTATCACAATGAATATTGAAAACACCGTTCTTGTTCCAGTTGATTGCCACATCAGCTATACGCGGGATATCGCTGGTCAGTTCTATGTCCAAATTCTTATAGATATATGGGGAATCTTCTCCTTCACGACGAATTTTGGACAAACTTACTGATTTATAAATAGACTCCTGTGGTTCAGAGAATTCGCACTTATGATAATTAACTTTGAGTTTTCCTTCCACATAGGTTGGGAGTTGACAAGCACCATCTTTCTGAAGGAGTGCCTGAACTTGGAAAGCAAGCATATGAGGTGAAGTATTTCCCAAATAATTAACCTCGATATCAAATGACACGTAAAAGGGATGTTGTCTGAGTAAGACTTCTTGATGGTTACCAGTACTATTAGCCCCGAAGTTTCCCAATGCAACACTAGTACCACGTATGACAGCGCCATAATGATTCACTATAGCCGTGATGTTCTTGTTGTGAATATTATGGATATTCCCTATGGCATCCTTCAACCAATACTCTTGCATAATGAAGCCAGCAGTTCCCCGAGCATAAATGTCCCCTATAGTATTGATATAATACTTTGCATTTGAAACGCCGGCACTAAAGACTGACCTTGTTATTTCATTCTTCACATCAAGATGGACTTCCACATCACTTATGCCAAATAAACTGACTCCGTACATCCCTCGATCAATCTTACAATCAATAAATGCGTGTGTAGGAGTTTCATTGAAAGATGACTTGCCAATGGAAACAGTCACAAAACAATTCTTCACATCCACATCTTTTACGGTAAGATTTTGACAATCTGTAAAATGAATAAATGTACAACCGGCTCCATATGAATCAGAATCATGACGGATAAAATCACCGTTAACATTTTCATATTTCAAGTTGATGATTTCGACATTACTGCAACGCAAGAAGGTGAGGACTTCCCTGCTCTTGTTCTCCAACACGGCTGTCTGGCTGGAATACTCATCATAGACGGTTGCATTATTTCCGTTGATGGTGAGCCTCGACACATCGGCAATTATTGCATTACATTCCGTCTTGCCTACAACATACTTATAGTTCGGCTTCAAAACCAAATACTTGCCATCTCCTGAGAAACAAGTCAAAAACTGCATCAACTCTGAATAGGGATTGTTAAAGGAGAACCACGCGGAACAGATTGTATCATTCTGGACACTGCCGCTAATAGTATTCACCCGCTCGAACTTAGGGACTCCAATTAGCTCACAATTATTAAAATTGACACTTCCGTTCTTCAGGCAAGAGCGCTTTTTTGTAAACTTTATTGCTGACCCCTTTCCAATCGTTATAGAAGCACTTCGCAGATTGACGGAACGATTGACAATGAAGACCGTATTCTCCTTGTTAAAAAAGGATTCATAGTTGGTGTTTCTACAAGGCACTACTATAGATTCCCTTACAGCTCCAGCATAAATTGCAGGAGTATAGAGAACACTACAAACAGCTATGATAATAACACGACGAAAATCTAACATCTTTCTTTTACATATAGATGTCATGCGTGCCCACTAAACGTTGTAGACGATTAATATAAGTTCAAATCGGTTGATTCCAAAACCTTTGTAATTGACTAACTCTCAATAGCTTCAAAGAACTTTTATGTTTTTTTAGTGGACACTAATGACTAATCATATTATCTTGTTTTAAAGTTATCCAACTGCCAAAGACAAAATCCCAACTCTGAGGATGGAAGGGAACACAGCCTCCGTGATGATAGAAGGTGTACTCCCCAAAATAGATATGTCCTCGGACTTCGTATAAATCGATTCGAACGTGAGGAATTCCTTGCGACAGGCGACCTGCAATGTCTTTCATCTCCTCAAAACAAACAGGTTTAGGTATGGTTCTTCCCGACATCGGATGGGTTTGAACTAAGTCTAAATGATTAAAATCGGCATCGAAGTAATCAAACTTCACATTGCCGGAACCTCTCTCCGTTCCTATGAAAAGTGCTTTTACCTCTCCATCAAAACAGAAAAACTTATAATCAGGCAAGTCATTATGCTCACCTTCGATAAATTGCTCGGCAATGATCCTGCGAGGTACATTCTTATAGGGCCACTCCCGGAGGGTTTTGTAAATATCCTGCTTGAGGCTCCGATTCAGTTTTTCAATCGCTTTGTCCTTGTCGAATGTAGCCTTGTCCTTGCAAATAACCACACCGGTATTGCCTCCTCCGTGGGTGGTTTTCAAGACAAACCGATTGGGCAGCTTATCCCATTCAATATCTTCAGGTCTATCCCATATTCCCAAAGTAGGGATAACATACTGCGAACCGATCTTATGCGCGACGATATCCTTGACAGCAAATTTGTCAACCAGTTTGGTATATTCGGGGTTATGGTCGTGAAGTTTCAGCCACATCAGTTTCTCCGAATAGGTCTTCGGATTCTTCAAATTCAGCTTGTACCCCATCTTCAAGCGGAATAGCATCCTGAGATACATCTCATCTGAATAGAGGAAGTTGGTCTTCATCACCAACTTGGTCAATATCGAATTTATACTTGCCATTCTTTCTACTGCTCTTTATTTCTTGTGTTCCAAATAGTATATCATCTTGTCTCTGTGCGACTCGCAGCAAATCAGATTCTCTGCCAACAGCTTTCTTTTCTTCGAAATCAGGGATGGCAACCAGCCACGTCTTTTCCCAGCCAGATAGAACTTGCCATCGCAAGGCTCGAACACCTCGCTCATTTTGTCTTCTGCCGAGGCGTAATACTTCTTGGTCTCTTCAGCAAGCCGTTTCTCGTCTTGAATGATTTCATTCAACTCGTCTAACCTTTCATCAAATGCCGACTTTTCAAGGAATTCAATACTAGTCTTTTCAAGGCACTGCTGATAAGGGAAAATCTCATAACCCACTTTTCCTTCTTCAAAAGTAAGCATCAACAGCAGGCCTTCGTGCCATTTCTGTCCCCAGTTCCCTCTTCGGTCAAAGCAGAAGTTCCCCAGCCCATAGAAAATAGGATTTCCATTGTACACTTCAAATCCACTGTAACAATGCTGATGATGATTCACCACGGCATCTGCTCCTGCATCAATGAAGAAACGGTAGGTCTCCTTCATACGGGGAGAAGGCAACTGCCAGTGCTCGTGTCCTCCGTGAACTATGACAAGGACATATTCCGCATTCTCTTTAGCCTGCTTGATGGCATAGTACTGCTGCACGGGATTCAGCGGATTGGAGCCTCCGTGATTATCTGATGCAATCGAAAACTCGTGCTCGCAGCAGTTGATGACGGCCAGAGTCTTGTCTTCTATCTTCTTATACAGAATCGCTGAAGCCTCTTTGAGGCTCATTCCTCCTCCTACCGTATCGAGACCTACCTCTGCACATTTTTCGATGGTGTTCTTTACACCAGCGTCGCCATAGTCATAGAAATGATTGTTGGCGAGGGTTACGCAGTCGAAGCCCGCCCGTTTGATGGCCTCGACGCCCTTTCCGGTGCAGCTGAGGTTGGGACCCTGTTTTTCAAGCGGCGATTCTACCCCACTACAGACTGGACATTCAAAGTTCACTATCCGATAATCTGCCTCTGAGACCATCGCACGAACATCTCTTAGTACAGAATCAAAGTCACCATTATCGATTAACGGAGCGACCCGTCCTTGTGGGCAAAAATCACCTGCGATCAGTATAGTCATACTAAAATTGAGAATCTTTTATATTCTTTATTATCTCTACTCTTTTATTAAACGTCTCGCCATCTCTGATATACCACGGTAAGTATCCAGACCTAACAACTTTGGCAGGAGAACCGGCCACTAAAGAATCGGAAGCGACATCAGTTGTTATGCATGAATTGGCACAAGTAGACACATTGTCTCCTATACTCACATGTTTAGAAATAATAGAGCCGGTAGCGAAGTCGAAAGCATCGCCAATATAACTTTTCTCGTCTGCGATACAAGTACAAGTGTGCAATGTGGCAAAATTGCCAATCCTGTTAGTTCCTCCGACAACAATGGTTCCATAATGCGGAAGCACAAGCCCATAACCAAAGACATCCTCGCCGATGCTAAAGCCTAATCGCATTCCGAGAGTGCGGAATTTTCGGCCATAATACCAACTTTGCATCCTGCCTATCACACCACCTCGACGTTTGTAATAGGAATAGCACCTAAGATAGTATAAGTACTTGACTTTCACCCCCCCCCACGAATTCGACAGCAACCAAGACAGCCTGGTTGCTATCGAAATAATGGGAGATACACCGTTCATTATCCTGTCAGCTTTAATATAAAACTGAAGTTCAGAATAACTCTTTATTTCGGCCATATTCTACTTGCAATAGAGTTTGTCGAATTCCTTAACCTTCTCGTAGATGTAATCTAGCTCATCATCCGAGATGGTCTGGTGAATAGGAAGATTCAATGTGTGATCTGCAGCATAATCAGCATTAGGGAAGTTCCCAGTAACGCCATAACCCGGCACGCGATGCAGAGGAAAATAGCGATAAGTTGTATAAATACCATTCTCGCGTAGGAACTTTGCAAACTGGTCACGTTTTCCATTCTTTACCTGAATGTGATAGAAATAGTAGGAAGTCTCAACATACTCAGGGAGAACAGGAGGAAGGTCAATCCAAGTGAACTCCGCCAACTTCTCTGTATAGAAATTGTGGACGCGAGCACGCTTTTCCATAAACATTGGAAGTTTCTTAAGTTGCTCCAAGGCCATACAGGCAGTCATATCGTTCATAATAGCACGATGACCAAAACTGGAGATATCGAACTCCCACCACTTCTGAGCGACGCTATTTTCATAACCGCTCTTTGTTTCCAGTCCGAAATACAGCCAACGATCTGCCTTGTGACGAAGTTCGGGAGTGTTGAAATGAAGCATAGCGCCATCACCACACACCAAAATCTTCATCGCATCAAACGACCACATACCCATATCTCCGAAAGTACCGACGGCCTTGCCCTTATAGAATGAGCAAACACCGGCAGCAGCATCTTCGATGACTTTGATACCGTGCTTGTTACATAATGCCATTATCTCATCCATTTCACACGGAATACCGCCATAATGGAGCAGCAGGAGTGCTTTTGTTTTAGGTGTAATCACTTTCTCTATATCCTCGGCTCGGGCATTTAGTGTACGAGGATCCACGTCACAGAGAACCATCTTAGCTCCGCAGGCGCATACTGCATTTCCTGCGCCAATGAAGCTGATTGTAGGCAGAATCACCTCATCTCCAGGATGAATATCCAGTAAATGCATTGAGGAGAAGAGACCTTCGCTGCAACAGTTGGTTGTCAAAACCAAATCCTTCGAAGACTTAATATGCTCAGCATATTTCTCTTCGAACTCAGCAACCTTCTTTCCTTTACCAAGCCAATTAGACTCAAACACTTTTCCAAGAGCCTCAAGCTCTTCCTTACCCAAGGTGGGCTGATAAACATTAATCATAATTCAAAATTATTTGTGTATTTTATTTTTAACAATTTCTCTAACGTAAGATAGGATTTCTTTATTGAATATGCAGGACATACAGTAATATGTAGCCAAACACAGAACTATTTGAAGGCTCAATGTCCAAATATGATTCAAATGAAGCAAATAAACGCTAACGCCAATACCTGCCATCGCAAGCGTGCAAAGTGCAGGTCGCCATATATCGTTTAACCTAAAGGAGATGTAATATCCATAGACTTTTGAGCTTACTATGCATAAGACAATATTGCCTAATAATTCCACAATCATAGCACCTATCGCTATTGCCATTATACTGATGCGTACAGTGAAAAAAAGCGTTAGTAAGTTCACCACCAAAAGCCCTATTTCGTAGTACATAGCAATGGAACTGTTACCTATCGAGAAATATACCTGCTTGTCGATAGTAGTTATGCAACAAGGCAATCGTAGAAAGCAAAACACAATTAAGAAAGGAACGCAAGGAGCCCACTTTGAGGAGAGTAAGATAACGACCAATGGCTCTGCTGCGACAGCAACACCCATCAAAGCGGGCATCATCACGAATGATATAAGCCGAACAGATAATCTCGACATTCGGAGGAGATTTGATCTCTCATCCTGAGAGCGAGAGAATGTCGGCAATAAGACTGATGCCATTGAAGTCGTAACAACCTGCGTCACCAAGCTAGAATACGAATATGCCTTATCATAAAATGCTAAGCGGTCTGGAGTATATTTCTTTCCAATTGTCATAGTGCGCACCGTATCCCCAAATCCAGATACAAGATTTGACAGGAGGATCTTTCCACTGAAAGAATAAAGCTCTTTAGCGCTCTTTTTTGAAAAGCCAAAACCGAATCGAGCTGATGGGTCAAGTGACATAAAGACAATAAAAACAACATAATGGATAATGCTTTGTGCCACCAACGCCCAAATACCAAATCCCTTATACGCCATCACAATTCCAATTGCACCTGAAATGGGGACTGCTAATAGAGACCTGAAGAATAAGGCTTTGAACGCCATTCTTCTTTGATAGATGGCTGTTTGAATAGAGTTGACCGCACCGAGGAAGAGAATAAGCGCCTCTATTCGCAACGGCCACACAAGATTACTCAATTTGTAATATTCAGCAATTGTTGGGGCCAGAAAAAACAGCGGAATATATAATACCAGGGCAATTGTCAAACTGGTTGTCAGCAATGTGGGGACATCATCTTTGTTAAGTTCCTTCTTCTGAACTATGGCGGTCGACAATCCTGATTGGACGAAAATGGCGCAATAGACTATTATAGCATTGATGATGGCCAAGCTGCCAAAATCTTCAGGAAGAAGGATTCTGGCAAGTACAATCTGTATAAATAAATTCATGAACTGCGATGAAAAGCGCTCCAGAACTTTCCACCACATTGAATTTACCACAGTGTTTCTGTTTATTGCTTCAGCCATGGATTATCAGTTCTTTATCGATTTGTTCAAGAAGACGCAGCGGAGAAAACTCCCCATTGTAGTGGTAATCAATACTATCTGAATTCTTTAATACGAATGTCGGATCGATGTCTGATGCCTTTTCTACACACAAGATACGAGACGGATCATAGAATTTGGTATCTTTTACAGCGGGGTTATCTGTTATCAAAAGCTTATTGTACATCACCGCTTCCAAGAAACGGGACGTAAAGCCAAGGGCACCTTCTTGGTTAAATTCCAATACACATCTGGTATTTACCGTTTTATACAGCATATCAATATACGGCATAGATTTCTCTGCATAAGTAACACCATCCAAAGTTTTTTTCTGATCTTCTGGAGTTCCAGTAAGATAAAACTCACATTTAAGACCCGCCTTTGTAAATATGTCATACGCTGTCATCAACTTCTCCATACGATCTTTAACCTTGCCCGCAAAAAAGACATCAGATATGGGATAATCTTTCGCAATAGGAACATCTATTTTGGATTCGTACTCATCGAAATAAACCATTCCATATTGCTTGGCTTCGTCTCGGTCTATTGTCATCTGCAAATCGAACAGCGGATTGCCGACAAATCTCTTTGAGAAAGGATTGTCACTAATCTTCATTAAATCCCTAAGGAGAAGGACGAATTTGGCATCGGGATACTTCTTTTTCAACCACTTGAAGTATTCCGGTGGAAACCAGAAACGATTTAGAAGAATAAAACACAATGGTTTGTCGTCTTTAAACTCGTTCTTGAAATAACCTGGGTACCATAAACTCTTAAGAGGCAGATTTATTCGCCTATTAATCCTATTGGAGTTATGCAGAAAGAACAGGGCCTGCACAAACTTGTTGGAATAGTCATAGGGGTACGTAACAACAGTGGCGCCATCGAACGTTTCTAAGTCTCTGGTGCAGATAGCGCAGTACATATTTCTATTCTCGTTCAGGTCATAACTCTCTGTTGAGTTTAAGAATACGTAATTATATTTAAGCTGATTCATAGTCCTTTATTTTTTAAAGACATAAAACAACAAAGCGTATAATGCCAATGATTTAAAAGGATTGGTATAGAAATAAGAGATACATCCGACGGATGGCACTATAGCAAGTAAGAATACAGCTAAAAGCCAAGCAAAGGAAATAGTATTCTGGCGGACGTGATTTCTACAAAGACGGAACAATAGCAAGTAAATGATAACAAAAATAAATGGCATAACCTGATTGCTATCCATTATGAATGAGCCCAAGAACGTCATAAAAGCGACGCAATTAAAGCCTGTCCTTTCTGTCTGTTCCTGCTCTCTTTCAACACCCGACCTATATCCTTTTAAAACAAAATTAGTTACAGGAAGAAGATATCGAGTTGATAACCAATCAGGGTTGTTATAATAATCAAAGAAATAGCAATAATTTGAATATGACATCCCTGCATATGAAATAAGGCTATTATCCACACTTCCATACGAAGAATTCGTATTGTCAAATCGACTGACTGTCACGGAAGAAAAGAACATCATCATTGCCACCAATGCGGTTCCAACAGGCAGGAAAAATCGAAGCTTAATCTTAGTAGAAATGCGTTTCTGGAACATTATATAGCTTAGGGCAAAGATAATAACATAATAGAAAACATTCGACCTGTTTACCGTCAATATACCTCCTAATACCTGTGGCAAGGAGCCCAAAAACGCGAAAAGATTAAACCACCAGGAATTCTTATAGTAAGTAATACTGATAAAGAAAATAAAAATCATCACAAAAGATATGGACGATAAAATATTGGTAATAATAATCAATAAGCCCATAAAACCCGATGCCGTTTGATCATCTTCAGACATAATATCCTGCCTAAGCGCCAAATAGTCTCCATTCATGATGATTTGATTGATTTCTTGCAATTTCAAGAAAAGGAACAATACCAAATTGAATAAAAATACATATGTAAGTGACTTGATGATCTTTCCCGTTTTTGCCGTCACATTCAAATTAATTTTCCGGAAATCAATCCGGTATAAGGGCTGAATTGACAGGAATAAAAGGAGACAATAGGTTAACGTCGCGAAAAAAGAAGGGTGAGAATATTTTTCCTCAACCAAATTCATTTGAAACATTACCAGAGAAAAGACTGATGTAATTAGATAAAGGAGAGACACAAATGTGCTTACATCAAGTCCCCTCTTGTTCAATAAATATAGAAAATATAATCCAAAAAAAACAACTGGTACTAATTCCATCTTCAATATGCTATCTAGGCTCTACTTAGCCATTAAAAATGGAGAGCCGGACAATATCTTCAAACTCACCTTTATCATTCATTGCCTCACCCGTTAAAGTCGCCTCTACACTGAAACCAGCATTTCTTAAGAGGTCAACTTCATTGGGAAATTTCCTAAAAACGTAAGAATACACTTTATGCATACCATACTCCTTGAATGCCCTTTCAACAAGCATCTTAATGGCTATCGTTTGACCTTCAGGTTTCCAATCAACGTCACTACTGGTAAAAATACATAACTCGCATCGTTTGTTTCCATAGTCCATATCTTTAAGATAAACTGACGCAATAGGGTAAGCGCAAACGCCTGAGTACTCATCCAGACACTCTACTATGAACTGCTTATATTTACCTGTCAAAACATTTGCTTTGTAAAAGTCAAGATTGGATTCAACGGTCACTTTTGTTTTATCTAGGCAATGGCTCAAAACATTAGCATCGTTTCTCCAACGCACGATGCTCGGCCCGTCATTCTCATCAATAGGTCTCAAGAAAATCTGCATATTCTTTGATTATTAACGTGAATAATAATCAACACTATAGTCAAAATCGAGCTCGGCCATATGAGATAACCGGCCACGAACTTTATCTTTATCGCTCATCACGGCTTCTTCCCAAGGAATGTGCCAATTTATACCTAAATCCTCATCCAGAAGTTGAATACCCGAATCTGCCTCAGGGTGGTAAAATTCGTCGCACTTATACTGGAATACAGCTAACTCACTTAACACTGCAAAACCGTGAGCAAAACCTTTGGGGATGAAGAACTGAAGATGATTCTCTTCTGACAATTCGACTGCCACGTGCTTCCCGAAGGTAGGACTTCCTTTTCGTACATCTACTGCAACATCTAAGACCTTCCCTCGCACACATCGCACAAGTTTGCTCTGGGTATATGGTGGTTTCTGATAGTGCAAACCCCTAACAACGCCATAGGAAGACCTGCTTTCATTATCTTGCACGAAAACAATAGGTCGTACCTTCTCATCGAACTCTCGCTGAGAAAAACTCTCAAAGAAATACCCACGAGGGTCTTCAAATAATTTCGGCTTTATTATAACGACGCCTTCGATATCAGTTTTTATGACTTCCATATTTTACCACTTCAAAGTTCCTGAATTAATTTCATTTTTCATCTCATCAATGACTTTCAGCAGGTACTGGCCGTACTGGTTTTTGATCATTGGTTTTGCTAATTCTCGCATTTTTCCCTCACTTATCCACCCCCTTCGGTAAGCAATAGCCTCAAGACACGCTAACTTTAAACCCTGACGTTTTTCTATAGTAGACACAAAATTCGATGCTTCAGCAAGCGAGTCGTGAGTACCTGTATCGAACCAAGCATAGCCTCTGCCTAGCAGTTGGACTTTGAGTTGTCCTTCTTTCAAGAATTCTTGGTTGACAGTTGTTATCTCAAGCTCACCACGTGCTGATGGTTTGATGTGCTTGGCCACATCCACTACCTTATTCGGATAGAAGTAAAGCCCAACCACAGCGTAGTTACTCTTGGGCTCCTTAGGCTTTTCTTCAATGCTCAGGCAATTGCCCTGTCGGTCAAACTCAGCTACGCCATATCGTTCAGGGTCATCAACCCAATACCCAAATACAGTGGCTTTATTCAGTTCTTCAGCATTCTTCACTGCAGATTCAAGCATATCAGAAAAGCCACTGCCAAAGAAGATGTTGTCACCCAACACAAGGCAGGCACTGTCATCACCGATGAACTTCTCACCGATGATGAATGCCTGTGCCAGTCCGTCGGGGCTGGGCTGTTCGGCATACTCGAAGTGTACGCCATAGTCGGAGCCATCGCCCAGCAGACGCTTGAAGCCGGGGAGGTCGTAAGGCGTAGAGATAATCAGGATATCCCTGATTCCAGCCAGCATCAGTGCGCTGATGGGGTAATAAACCATTGGTTTATCATAGATGGGGAGCAACTGCTTGCTCACGCCCTTGGTTATTGGGTATAACCTTGTGCCGGAACCTCCGGCAAGTACGATTCCTTTCATGTTATATCTTTTTTTTATTTGTATTCTTGAAAAAGAGCGGCCTGCTGTTATTGCGCTCGGCATAGCCGCTCGGCTCGTCCAAGAACCTTTTGTCTTATGAGAGACCAGCGAGTTCCCCGCCTCTTATCCTCGGCAGTTCGGAGTGTGCGGTGCTCCTCCCTGCCCCAAAGCGGCTCCGCCTACGCGTAAGAGCGGTTGCCACTTAATTTGCTAATTATATCTTATTCCCAGATAATTGCTGATACAGATGCACCGCATACTTATCGGTCATACTTGAAACAAAGTCAACTATCATACGCCAACGTCCATAAGATCCCATTTCCTCTATATCATATTCATATAGTTCTGTACCTGTAAAGAACTTATATTGCTCATCTGGAAAGGAATTCTCATGTACAGAAACTTCAAGTCTGGACCGTGAAATAGCGCTCTTTACCCGCCCACGGAACTTGCTATCTTTATGGAACGCGTAATAGGACAATTGATCTAACAATCCTATCAGTACCGTGCGCCCAGTTATTTCTTCCGCACATATTTCCCTTCGCGAATAGATGTATTGCTGAGAGAACTTAGCCAGCGCCTTTGCTACGTTATTATCATCATCCTCAATAAGTTCCTTGCTATATATCCCAGCATCTATCTCATTTAAATGATTGATAAAATTATTCACGGCAAGATTTACAAGATACTGAATCATAGCAACACGTAAGTCAACCGCAGCCTTTCTATCTGCACCTTGTATAAGCTTCCCATCCTTAAATGCTTTACTCTTATATCCAATTATGTCACTCACACTTTTAGGTTTTTCTTTCCCTTCTTTCAAATAGAAATCTATACCATTGATGAGTGTATATATATCAAACCACTTGAGTCCATAAGCATCCTCAATATCCATAGTGAGATACGCTATAGAATCTGCGGCCTCAACTATAAAAGATAGCGGATGACGCTTAATCTTGCCGTCCTCGCATCTCAAATGGCATGCCTCAACCATCTTTTCAAAAACACTTTCTTCCGACCAAAACACACCGTGTTTTTTCGTTCCGATATAGTTCTTTTTTTTAGGACCGGGATTTGGATATTTCATATATGCCGCAAGGGTAGCATAAGTTAGGTTCAGTCCATCGAGAGCACCTATATACTGTAGACGAGTAAGAATACGAAAACCTTGGGCATTCCCGTCAAATTGAATGAAGTCCAAAGCTTTCCTCTGAATCTGTGCCTCATCTTTACTATCTGCACTAAAACTGTTTTGGTTATTAAGATAACGAGAGAAATACTCTTGTATCACATCCTCACCGAAATGGCCAAACGGAGGATTTCCAACATCATGAACAAAAGCTGCAGCACGGGCAATCGCTGAAAGTGCTGATACCAACTCATATCGCTTTCCCAAATCGGGATTCTCATCACAAAACTGTTGTGAACGAGTATAATTCAATATCAACGACTCAGCTATATTCATTACATGAATCGAATGCGTTAAACGAGTCAAGATGGCATCTCCGTTTGTCAAGGGAATAACCTGCGTTTTGTCGTGCATCCTACGAATGGCAGAACTGAACAACACCCGCCCATAATCACTCTCAAAAGGAGAACGTTTATCCGCCCCACCTACAGAATCTTTTCCTATTCTAACCCTTTCGGGACTTAAATATTTACTCCAATCCATAGCTGATAGTTCAAAAATCGAATGTCAATTGATAAGCTTTGCGTTCTTTCTGTGACATATACGTCCATATGCTATAGTCAAGCTCTCGACGGGCACAATCCATAAAGTCTGCGGCGAATTCTACCACTTCCTTAATATCATAGTAATTCCTACACATAATATCAGCACTCTCGATAAAGGCACGTATATGTCGGTCTACAGCAACAGTGTCGAACCCTAACAGGCGTTTCATATAGTCACAGGTCTTGTCACCAATCCCGTGAATGGTTTTAAGTTCTTCAACATTAATATCGCTTTTCATAAATTCAGTCAGTTCATCTGCCGTATCTATGTTATTTTCTATACAAAAACATATAAGTTCTTGCATTCTACGAGTCTTTTCCCTATTATGCCACCGCAGAATGTTTGCTACGCCATAATGGTCTAAAACCTCAGCAAACGAATGTACTGTGTCAGCATAAGGGAAGTTCTCTAATACATAACTAACTCGCGGCCATACGACCTGCCTGTAATTAACGCCCGCCTGTAAAATTGCATCCGTAAACAAAGCTCCTATATGATTAACATAGGGGCAAGGCTCCGGTTGAATAAGATGGAAATCATCTATCGTATCAATAAATTCTTTGAGCCGGAGAGCATTAGAAGTCATAACTCTACACATTGTGGCCGGCTTCTTGTTCTATTTGCTTAAATGCATTCAATCTATCCACGCAGTTCGGGCAAGCCCCACAGGGGACATCTGGAGAGGCCTGACATGAAAAAGTCTTTCCTATTGGTGCCTTTAGTTCAATCCCCAACTTGGCCACATCGTATTTTGTCATATTGCGAAATGGCATCTCTATCTTTACTGAGCCATACTCAGAAAGTAGCCCTTCCAATTTATTGAAGAACTCGGAGGAACAATCTATTTCCTTGGCATGATTGCTATTGATGAAAGCAGAATAGACTTTTTCAAGACCCAAAGTTTGTGCAAAGGATGCTGCAACTGTAAGCAGCAACACATTTCTGTATGGAATATAAAGGTCCTCAGCCTTCACCTCTTCATTCCACAAGTCAGCAGGTTTGATAAAACGCGATTGAGAATACTTGTAAATTGAAGAAACATCAATAATTTCAATCTTTTCAGTATACTGTGCAGGTATTACCTGCCTTAAAGTATCCAATTCGTGAGCGGCACAATGCTGTCCATAATTCACGAATAGAGGGATGAATTCAACTCCTTGCCTGACAAACTCGTACATCAACGTGGTTGAATCAAGTCCACCAGAGACAAGTATAACTCCTTTAGAGAGTTCCATTTGCATATTTCTTGGAATATTCGGTAAATACTTTTGACATTATGGCATCCATGTCGCTGCTAACCAGAGTAGGACATTCGGTGAGCATACAATTATCTGCAATAGAATAAGGATCATAAACAATAGCAGGAATACCCCTTTGAACTGCCATACCTAACTCTATCAATGTGCCTGGATCATTGTTTAGCAAAACCGCTACTAACATATTACAGTCGTAGAATATTTTCATATCACTGTGAAATAGCAGTTGCCGTTCTTGCTTGGTCGCACCATCGGGCATTTGCCCATTCTCTTTGACAGGCCTTCTCGGAATGAAATTGTGATAGGTCAAACTATTGCACAACACATCAATCGAACTGGTATTCAGGAAATCGAAATCTGGGGCTGCAATATAGATATTGCACTTCTGACGTACTTCCCAAGGTAAAAAACAACCTCCATGGAAACCTTTCAGCATCTCACCCGACATTTTGAGAACACCCGATACTGCACGTTTGACATCGTCACAAAACGTGCTTTTAGCATAATGCATAGATATCCAAGGAGCAAAGCATAACCTTTCCTCAAAAGTAGGTGCCGGTGCTGCTATTGTAGCGCAATCGAAGACGTCGCCAACTCCTACAGAATGAACTACTGTCGAGGTTTGAGAAGGTATGTTGAAGATTGTACCGCTGCTGGAGTCAAATGCCCTACTTCCACCTCTGTTCTCCTTCAATACTATTTGCTTAGCATAAGGTGAAAGCAACGAGAAGAAGTCATTGATATTGTCTTTGAAAGTGTTGCGAAACAAATCAGATGACGTTGAGACAAATAAAGTCTGCATACGCCTTCCTGCCGGTAGTTGATCTATGACTTTCACGTTATTGGCAACGTCTGAATGAATTTTTTGGTCTGTAGTTGTATGACTCACCACCACATTCATATCATAATTGCCCGATATTGCCATCAACTCGTCATAGGTCCTAAGTTTCTCCAATTCTGTCTCATCATAATCAATTGACACACAGTCTCTATAGAGAAATTCGTATCCTTGATCGCCAATTTCTTTTGCTTCCTTAATAAGCATTGTATACGGACATCCTGTCACATTGCCTATTTTAAAGATTGCTTTACAACCTATGTGACTGAGATATTCTCGAATTTGGCCATCCAGATAGCTTGGGGCGATATAGCCAACAGCATAATCCACATTCATAGCCCACAGACCACGTGCAGCATGGACAATTCCACCAAGGCGCATCTTTGACTGTGACGTATTTGTTGACAGCGTAACGTCAGTTAGTATGTCACCAACAAGACAAATCATAGCGTGTTTACTTCTTTTGAGGAGTAAAGGCAATGTTCACAGATGGCAGAGGTGTATCATAACTATCAGTTACTTGTCCCTCATACTGATATCCTTCCTGAATGCAGGCGAGAAGATAATTGTACTCTGTAGGTAAGTTTCCAATAGTAATACCGTTCTCGTCCACAGCAACAATTCGTTTATTTGATGTGATAATAATGGGGGTACCTGTCACCGGTACCTTACCATACTTCTTATAAAAATCACTTGTAGCTACATCTTCAAGAGACGTTGCCACTGCCCTATCGCAGATATACACAGTATCTTTACCACCTGTTACACCCGGCTGGGCTTTCTTGTAATCTGTGTAATCTGACAGATGTCCTGTTCCTGTACTTCCCATATGCTAATTTTTATATACCAAAAAACTTTTTTAATTGTTCCTGTTTTGTTTTGGTTACATTCCAATGTTTTGTCACATCTACATTCCGATCTTTTTCCTTATCATACTCTTTTGATGAATCAAAATTTGGATAATCATCGGATTTCGTATCGTTATTATATGAATTCAATGCTTGCAGATTAATCTCATCATCGATCTTTTCTTGATCAACTCCCATTTCTTGAAGCACTGATTCTGGATATATATGGTCAATTTGCCATCCATTACCTGTATACTTTCCATAGTCACTCCATTTAATCTGAGCACCTTGTCCATCCAATCTATAATCCTGTTCGGATTTACCAGGAACGGTTTTACATTTGCCCCAAACACTTAGTTTGGTTTCTTCAGTCCAATTTGCCATATGCTGAGTCTTAGATATGATAAACACCCTCCAGCGGGCAAATGTTGTGGCAGTCAAGGATAACCTTGCCCTTCAGCTTATCCCAGTTCTGCTTGATGTGGTCGTGCTTCACCATAATCACCACCATATCCACCTCGCTCAAGAACTGGTCGAAGTCCAGAATCTGGTTCTTCACAATCTCCTTCTCCGTAAAGAAGGGGTCGAAGGTCTTCAACGGCCTTGCCAAGTGCCGCTCCTGGATGTCCAGCATCTGCAGCGTCGGGCTTTCGCGGATGTCGTCCACATTCTCCTTGTACGTCAAGCCATACAGACCCACGCGACGATTATCCGTAATGCCATGCTCCTCCATAATCTCATGAATGCGCTCCAGCACAAACACCGGCTGATAGTCGTTGGTCTTCATGCTCTCGTCTATCACCTTCGCCAGCTGCGGATAGTCACCCACAAGGAACCAGGGATCCACCGAGATGCAGTGACCGCCCACTCCGGGACCGGGCTGCAGGATGTTAACACGCGGATGCATGTTGCAGATCTTGATAATCTCGTACACGTCCATATTGTCATGGCGGCAAATCCTCGACAGCTCGTTGGCAAAGGCAATGTTCACAGCACGGTAGGTGTTCTCGACGACCTTGGTCATCTCGGCCGTGCGGATGTCGGTGACGACAATCTCGCCCTGGCAGAAGGAGGCGTAGTAGCTCTTGACCTTCTCGCCAATCTCCTTGGAGTCGGCTCCGATGGTGCGGTTGTTGTGCAGCAGCTCATAGACCATATTGCCGGGGATGATGCGCTCGGGGGCGTGGACGAGGTTGATGTCTTCGCCAATCTTGAAGCCATTGGCTTCGATGACGGGACGGACGAACTTGTCGATGGTGCCAGGACTAACAGTACTCTCAACAACTACGGTTGCTCCCTTAGGGCAAACTTTCATCACTTCCTTAACGGCAGCTACCACATAACAAGCGTCCACCTTCTTAGAGAACTTATCGTAAGGAGTAGGAACGGACACGATGTACATATCTGTCTTCTGATACTCCATGGTGAACTTAATGCCTGCCTTTACAGCGGCAGCAAACAGTTCATCAAGTCCGTCTTCTTTGAAAGTAGTCTTGCCAGCATTCAGAGTTGCAACAAGTTCTTTGTTATAGTCGGTGCCAATTACCTCAACACCATGTGATGCCATCATAAGGGCAGTAGGAAGGCCAATATAGCCCAGTCCAATTACGTTAATCATTTCGTTTATAATGTTTTATTATCTTACTTTACTTCGTACCTATTTACATGTTCGCCGTTGAGGGCACGGACAATGCGATTGCAAGCTTTGCCATCACCATAAGGATTCACCGCTTTGCTCATGCGCTCATAGGCCTCAGAGTCTTCAAGCAGAGTGGAGACTTCGTTCACAATGAGGTCGTGGTTGGTGCCTACTAGATGTACGGTGCCGCTCTTCAACGCCTCGGGTCGCTCGGTGGTATCGCGCATTACTAGGACGGGCTTACCTAGACCGGGAGCCTCTTCCTGAATGCCGCCACTGTCGGTGAGGACCACGGTGCTCTTCTCCATTAGAAACACAAACTCAAGGTACTGGAGTGGCTCGATGAAGAAGAAGTTGCTGTACTTGGTGAGGTCATCACCAAACACTTCGTGGATGGGCTTGCGCACATTGGGGTTGAGGTGCATAGGATACACAAAGTCTACATCGGTGTACTTCTCACTAAGGTCCTTCATGGCAGTGACCATGCTAAGGAAGCCATCGCCGAAGTTCTCTCTTCTGTGGCCTGTAATCAGAACCAACTTCTTTCCGTCATCAAGACGGGACACGTCGTAACCGGCATTCTTAAGCACATTGATTTGCTCGTTGGCAAGTGCATTGTCGCTCTTGAGTTTATCAACTACCATGTGAAGGGCATCTATCACGGTATTGCCGGTGACAAAGATTTGGCCATGGGCCTTTTCCTCCTGAAGGTTGTGCTCGCTGAGGGGCGTGGGGGCGAAGTTGTAGGTGGCAATTCGGCCTGTAATCTGGCGATTCATTTCCTCAGGCCAGGGGCTGTAGATGTTGTGAGTTCTTAATCCGGCTTCTACGTGGCCAACGGGAATCTGTTGATAGAATGCGGCAAGGGCTGCTGCTGTGGAAGTGGTGGTGTCTCCATGGACAAGCACTACGTCCGGCTTGCACTCTTTGAACACATCACGCATGCCTGTGAGTACGCGGGCAGTGACGTCGTAGAGGTCCTGGCCTTGCTTCATTATGTTGAGATCATAGTCTGGCTTCACATCAAAAATGGTGAGCACCTGGTCAAGCATCTCACGATGCTGGCCGGTAACGCAAACTACTGTCTTGAAATCTTCCGGGTATTTTTGGAACTCCTTAACAAGGGGGCACATCTTGATGGCCTCCGGACGCGTTCCGAATACGAGCATTACTTTCTTCATATATAAGTTTTATTGTTTTAGCTTTGATTCTAAAGCTGGATTGTTTCTTGGCGAGTATTTGATTCTGGGACGGGATCAAATGGGCTTATTTAAGACTGATACTACTTTTGTCTAAATCGGCTCATAATACAACGACTATCCTCAGTTTGGAACATATGGCATCGTACACCATACTCACATATACATTATCGACAGCCCTTGTCCGTAGCTCTTCAAACTCGAATGGCATTCTCCACATTATTACTATATTTACGCGTCTTCGTTTTCTATTGTTTCATTCCAGAATTTCAGAAGCAATTGCTCAAGATGTATCTTGTTGTCAAACAAAATAGTCTTTCGCTTAAGGTCTGTCTCTTGATTAATGAGAGACTCAAAATATGCAATCATATTCTGAACAAAGGGTACTGTATTCTCGTTCATAATCTGTAGATTATTTTGGTTAGATTATTTCTTGTTTTGTCGTAAGCCTGCGTGGAGGACCTCTCTGTCACATGCCCCCCCTGCGCAAAATGACGGTTGCAGTTTAATTTTTCTTTCTAAACAAACCTATAATCCAGTTCCAGATCTTAATCGCCCAGTGCCATACAAAGGAGCAAAGAAGTTTTAAATCACTAGGGTATAACGCCTTTACCACACTATTTATATACAAATCTGTAAAAGGAGTTGTATCAGGATCAGGATCTTTGGGGTTCTCCACGTTGTTCCAAGCTGCAAGGTACTTTTTGGTAACACCAGAAGGCTTACCGATAGTTAATGCTTGAATGGCTTTTTGATATTCCGCTGTTTCCTTCGCAACTTTTGTACGTAGATAACCCCTCTGTACACTGGAGCGTAGCCACAGTCTTGCAACATGTACAACTAGTGGGAATAGTAGAATAATAATCGTCAACAAATCAACCCTTTCGTATAGACCTTTTACAAAACTAAATTGTAATGAGGAGTTTAGTCCTTTCCAAAACCATAACGTGATAAATACCGCCAAAATAACTGTAAGAGATATAACAACCACCTTCATAAACTTGAAAATTCTATTATGAATCAATTCAAGTATGAAGATTAAGCCATATGAGACTATGACAGGAACTGCAAAACGAGTGGGATCTGCTGTCAACCTCTGCTCAAAACCAACAAGGACAAGGAGCAAGAAGCATAGGACAATCATAAACACCCCCATCCTTCGCAGTCCTAAGATTTCATTATCGCGTGTTATTTCCACAGATTCATTTATAGAATCTTGCAAAGAAATACTATCAACAGACACTTTACGGTCTGGATTCCAAAAGAGTTTAAACTTTTCGCTATCTAGGCACATCGTGAAATAGACAGCAGCACAAAGTTCAATAAACGAACTAAATTGTCCAATCATCCTAGATAGTCTTTATATAGATCTTTTAAATCCTCCTGAATACCCGCATTCACTACTCGAGTACCTCTCTTCTCAACATTGATACTTCCTTCAGCTGTTAAAACAGTTGTGTACGATGGATAGTCGCTACCTTTTGAAACGTTATTTTTCCAGTTCATCGGGCGTAGATTACGCTCGTCGTTTATTAATTCATCCGGCACCCCAGCCGCCTCCAAAAGCACCTTAGGGTAAATATGATCAATCTCCCAACCATAATCAGAATCTCTATTCTTATAATCTGAATAGTGAATGATGGCACCTGAAGCATCACGTCTGACCTGTACAGGATTTTCTCCTTCGACAGTTCCGGTATTTTGCCATAATCTTATTTTAAGTTCTTCACAGTACTCCATTCTGACAATAATTGATTATAAGACAAATTTTATATTATTCTTACCGTAGCGTACTAACATCAATAAGTCTGACATATGGAGCTGACCACAATTGCGTAGTTCTAAATACCCTTGTGATTTCGTCATTGCGTCCACCAAGGTTCTTATATCCAAAACAGTGTAGTCACCAGCATCAATTGATATGTTGCCGCCTTCAAATAATAACATAAGTAATTCAGATACTGTACGTTTCATTATATTAATCTTTCAATATCCTTAAATACAGTTTAACTCCAAAAGGCCTCAAGTTCATGAATTTACGTCTTAAACAATGCTCATAGAAGCGAGGACAAATATCTTATTACAACCATTTTTAAGTGTTTCATCATTTCTTTTCACAGGTCTTGATCCCACTTACAATTTCCGAGTTTACAAAACTGATATAACTGTAATTCGCTCTACCTGATTATACTCTCCCATTGTCAAATAACCCTTACAGTCATAATCTATCACAAGGTCTTGTTTCAGTATTCCGCTTAATCATACTTAGCATAGAATACCTTACTTAACGATATTATTAATTCCGTTTAATTCGTTCTGAATGTATTCCAGGCTAGCAATCTTAGCTTTGGTCTCTTCAAGATTCAGACGATATGTATTGTCACTATTGAACTCGTCAATGGTAGCACGCTTTGTATCGCCGTCCTTGAAATACTTGTCGTAGTTGAGGTCACGGTTATCGGCCGGGACACGATAGAAGTTGCCCATATCTTCGGCCTTAGCGCACTCTTCCTTGGTGAGCAGCGTCTCATACATCTTCTCACCGTGACGAATACCAATCACCTTAATATCTTCCTTCTTGCCGCCAAACAACTCACAGACAGCCTCTGCCTGGGTCTGGATGGTGCAAGCCGGGGCTTTCTGAACAAGGATGTCACCATTCTGGCCATGCTCGAAGGCAAAGAGCACGAGGTCCACGGCCTCTTCGAGAGACATGATGAAGCGGGTCATCTTAGGCTCCGTGAGCGTAATAGGATTGCCCTTACGGATCTGGTCAATCCACAGAGGAATCACGCTTCCGCGAGAGCACATCACATTACCATAGCGGGTGCAGCAGATCTTGGTGTCGCCAGAGAGACGGCTCTTGGCCACGGCAATCTTCTCCTCAATGGCCTTGGTGATACCCATCGCATTGATAGGATAAGCCGCCTTGTCCGTCGAGAGACATATCACGCACTTCACCCCTGCATCAATAGCGGCATCCAGCGTATTGTCCGTACCTATCACATTGGTCTTCACGGCCTCCATCGGGAAAAACTCACACGAAGGCACCTGTTTCAGCGCAGCAGCATGGAACACATAATCCACGCCCTTCATGGCATACTTCAGCGTGCTCTTGTTACGCACGTCACCGATGTAGAACTTAATCTTATTTGCTACTTCCGGCATACGAGTCTGGAAGTCGTGACGCATATCGTCTTGTTTCTTTTCGTCGCGGGAGAAGATGCGGATTTCACCTATGTCGGTCTTCAAGAACCGGTTTAACACTGCATTGCCAAAACTACCTGTACCGCCTGTTATCAAGAGGACTTTATCCTTAAATAGTGACATAAATATCTTATTTTGTTAATTTGTTAAATGTTAAATACTGTCCTTGCGCCAAACCATTTTGTTGACCACACCTACGTAGGACTGGATGATGCGGACTACCTTGGTGGAGACGTTCTCGTCTACATAGTCGGGAACGGGAATGCCGGGTTCGTGGTTCTGGATGAGCTCTACGGCCACATCTACACTCTGCAGGAGGCCCTTGGTGTCAATGCCACTGAGCACAAAGCAGCCTTTGTCCAATGCTTCAGGGCGCTCTGTAGAGGTGCGGATGCACACAGCAGGGAACGGATGACCTACGCTGGTGAAGAAGCTGCTCTCCTCAGGCAGGGTGCCGCTGTCACTCACCACTGCAAAGGCATTCATCTGAAGGCAGTTGTAGTCATGGAAACCCAGGGGCTCGTGCTGAATCACGCGCTTGTCCAACTGGAATCCGCTGGCCTCAAGGCGCTTCTTGCTTCTGGGGTGACAACTGTAGAGGATGGGCATATCATACTTCTCTGCCATCTTATTAATGGCATTGAACAGCGACAGGAAGTTCTTCTCCGTATCAATGTTCTCCTCACGGTGAGCGCTCAGAAGAATATACTTACCTTTCTCCAAGCCCAGACGCTTGTGAATATCGCTGGCTTCAATCTCTGCTAAATTGTTGTGCAGCACCTCAGCCATAGGGCTGCCGGTGACGTATGTGCGCTCCTTAGGCAGACCGGTATCAGCCAGATATCTGCGGGCGTGCTCGCTGTAGGCCATATTCACATCGCTGATGATGTCAACAATCCTACGGTTGGTCTCCTCTGGCAGACACTCATCCTTGCAGCGGTTACCGGCTTCCATATGGAAGATGGGGATATGCAGGCGCTTGGCACCAATCACACTGAGGCAGCTGTTGGTGTCACCCAGAACCAGTACTGCATCTGGCTTCACCTCTACCATCAGCTGATAGCTCTTGGCAATGATATTACCCATTGTCTCGCCCAGGTCGTTACCCACGGCTTCCATATACACATCAGGATCTGCCAACTTCAGGTCTTTGAAAAACACGCCATTCAGGTTGTAGTCATAGTTCTGACCGGTATGTGCCAGCAAGCAGTCAAAATACTGACGGCACTTATTAATCACCGCAGCAAGGCGGATAATCTCCGGCCTTGTGCCAACAATAATCAGAAGCTTCAGCTTCCCATTGTTCTTAAAACCACTCATATATTCTTTTTCTTTGTTTCGAACACGAATTAAACGAATCTCGCGAATCAAACCTTCTCGAAGAAGGTATCGGGTTTACCCGGATTGAAGATCTCGTTACAATACATCACTGTCACCAAATCCTCCGTCTCAGAAAGGTTGATGATGTTGTGGGTGTAGCCGGGGAGCATGTGGACGGCTTGGATGTGGTCGCCTGAGACTTCCCACTCCAGCACCTTACCTTCAGGATCGTTGAGGTTGCGTTGCTGGATGAGGCCGTGGCCTTTCACTACGATGAACTGCTCAAATTTGGTGTTGTGCCAGTGCTGACCTTTGGTGATGCCAGGTTTGGAGATGTTGATGCTTACCTGACCCGCATTTAGCGTGTGAACCAGCTCGGTGAAGCTGCCGCGGTCGTCCACATTCATCTTCAGGTCAAAAGCGGTCTTCTCGTAAGGCAGGTAGCTGAGATAGGTGCTGTATAGCTTCTTGGCAAAACTGCCAGCGGGAATCTCAGGAATCATCAGGGTCTTGGGCTGCTCGGTGAAGCTCTTGAGGAGTTCTACAATTCCACCAAGGGTGACATGATGCGTCACAGGGCAATAGCAATACTTGCCGTCTGCCTGCGGCAGTACGTCGAGGCCATCAAACTCGCAATGGTGCTCTTTGCCCTGCAAGCCTGCTATCATCTCGTCCACAAGGTCGTCAATGTAGAGCAGTTCCAGTTCTACACTGCGGTCGTTGACGGTGTAAGGGAGGTCGTTGGCAAAGGCGTTGCAGAAGGTAGCCACAGCACTGTTATAGTTGGGGCGGCACCACTTGCCAAAGAGGTTCGGGAAGCGGTACACCAAGACCTTGGCGCCCGTCTCGCGGCCGTATTCTAGGAACAGGTCTTCGCCAGCCTTCTTGCTTCGGCCATACTCGCTGTTGCCAAAGCGGCCGGTGAGACTGGCCTGCTGGCTGCTGCTGAGCATCACAGGGCAGGTGTTATGGTGCTTCTTGAGGGTATCCAGCAGGGTGCTGGCAAAGCCAAAGTTGCCTTGCATAAACTCCTCCTGGTTCTGGGGGCGGTTCACACCCGCCAGATTGAACACAAAGTCGGCATCGCGACACCACTGGTCCAGCTGCTCGGGTGTGGAATCCAGATCGTACTCAAAGACTCCGTCAATCTGCAGCTGCGGGAACCGCCGGTCCTTGCCATCGGCAATATTCTTCAGCGCCCAACAGAGGTTCTTTCCAACGAACCCCTTGGCTCCTGTTACAAGTATCTTCATTATATCGTTATTGCTTTATTACCTTATTAATATCGGCCCCCTATGGTGAGCCCGTCGAACCATCGACCATACATCTATCTTACCACTATCTTACCACTATCTTCCTTCGACAAGCTCAGGATAAATCCTTCTTCTTTGATGCTTGTTTTAACGTTTCAATATCACCACGAATGAGGGCTTCTTTCTTGGCTCTGCTCCATCCGTGGAGCTGTTGCTCTCTCATGCGTGCCTCATGTTGAGCTTCGCCCTTCCTCCTCGTATTGACCGTGTCGAGCCTGCTCACGCTCGTGGGTCATATCCCCGGGGCTTGCGCGGTTGTCCGTTTTACAATCATAAACGTGGATCACGTCATTCTTCCTCTGTATTTGATTCCGGGGCGGAATCGAATAATAGGGTGGGCGTTGGGGATGGTATCGACCTATCGGCCCATATGCGTTTATCTATTTATCTCCTTTTTGCGTTACAATGATACTAAGCTATAGGAAGGCTTGTCGGCCATAGCCAGGATGGGATTGGCGAGGAGGATGGGGATCTCGGTCGAAAGATCCAAAGACTGTCTGCTCCTGTAGTCACAGGAATGGGTCCAGTTTTTTAGCCTGGTTTTGAGGAAGCCAAGATACACTCCAATGTTTATCCTTTCTTCTGTGGAGAGGAAAAGTTTGCCGGAGAGGCTGGTGAGGTACAAGAGGACGGACATGGGTTATTTGCGTTTCTTAATCTTATCGCCAAAGAAACTCTCTATCAATTCATCTTTGTGATAGGCAATCTCGCGATATCTGTGTTGCTTTTGATCAAAGCGATCTGGCGTAAGGCAACCGTAGCTTCCCCAATACTTGAGGAATTCCAGCTTGAGTTTGCACCAGTATGGGTTGTTAGTGGCTCCTATAATTTCATTGCCGGTATCGGCCATAACGCCGCTAATCTCTTGCACCGGTTCTTGCTCACGGATTGGTTTAACGGTGGCAGAAATCTGCCCTATTGTCGAGACATTCGTGAGGCTTGGCTGGTAGTAACTTACTTGATTGCAGTTCACGATACTCAACTTGTTCAGCTCATAGATGTCGTTAGCGTTATGGAGTTCGGCATATGATTGTTTTCTATTCCCAACTTTGTAAACGTTTTCGTCATAGATGAAAAGAGCCAATTTAGGACTTAAGGGGAAGTAGATAACGGCCCCACGGGCTCCAAGTCCATTGAGTGGATATCTCATCTTTTCCATGAACGGATTGTAAAGGCACACCGGATTATCACTGGTGATAAAAGGAACAGGTGTCTCATTGATGAGGACTTTGCTCTTGAGATCTATGCAGAGAGGAAGCATTTGTAGATAAGAGCCTAGGGCAAGCTTCTTAGCGGCTTCTTCAGTCAAGGTTATAGAATCTATGACATCGTCTTGAATATCTCTTAGGTCTGCCAGCTCCGGGTTATCACTATTCTTACTCAACTCCACTTCAAGCCTCAGGACCTTTCTAAGCATCATATTAGCCATCTCGCGCGTATCTTGTACCGGAGATAGAGTACGGCCAAGTTGAAGAATCGTAAAAGTATATAGAGAGAAACTTTCTTCTTTTGATAGTGGAGCTCTGGGATCAGCATCTAGCTTCTGCATAATTTCATTGGCGATGCCTTCAATTCCGGAAAAGGCTTTCTCTACATTCTCGGGCTTTTCGGTGTCGCTGGTGTAGAAGTAGTCGGCACTAGCCTGAGACTTTATGGGTGCCTGGGTGATGGACTTTAGCTGGTCAACGACGTAGACGCCAACGTTCTTACCATCGTCGGAGAAGCGGCGCTGGTAGAATTGAGGGACATAGTGTTGGTTCTTGTTGACCGGCATAGTTAGGAAGATTAAAATATCTTACTTATCGTCGTTGTGAGAGAAGTTACAATTTAAATTCGAATATATATTTACGGATCTACGGATTTCTATACGTTTTCTTATGTTGATTGCTTTGGGGTAGTTCTTGGTAATATGTAAAGTTGAGGACACGGCAGAATCTGCCATCTTATCATTCAACATAGGAAATGATAGTCATATTACAAAGCATCCCATAATATATTAAAACTTGCACCTTCAGCTTCTAACAATTGCGTAATCTTATGATCCTCTTTTTTGAATTCGAATAATTTCCCTCGCATAACATCCAATACAGCAACATTGGTATCTTCGGGCAAATAGTCTCCGAGTTTATTATGTAGCAAACTTAATATCAGATCAGCATGTCGCTTATCAAGTATCTCGTCTATATGAATAAACAATTTAATGAAATAGATTTTTCCTTTGTATGATAATCCAAGTTCAGGATTAAGAGCAACTCTGGTTCCATTCACATTAACAACTTTACGTGGTGGCGCTATCCAGCCGAATTTCCTCTTTCCCCAAAACTTAACATAACCATTGACAGCCGCATTATAGTTGGCCATCCTATCTTCATGGACTTTTTCAATAACCTCATATAAATCATCTTTTGTACCATTAGATGAATGAACACTCTTCACAGTATTACGAAATTGCATCCAGTAATCTGCCTGTTTATTGTGACCTTCCTCACGCTTCCTCTTAGCCTGCACAACAACTGTTGCTTTGGCTGCGCCAGAAGAATTCACATAATCCATAAATTCCGTTAAGGAGATTTGAATTGATTTATCCATAAATGTTGCTTTATTATCTATAGAAACGACATAAACTGCTGCTCTGCCGCTATATCACTTTCATCAAAAAACTGATGAAAGTGTTCAAAAAGTCGTTATATGCGCATTTCTCAATTAATACTCACTTTTCATAAATGATAAGTCAATGATTGACATGTACTATAAAATGATTGAGCGGTATGTGTTAATAAATGAATGTGGAAAACTATTATTGTGATTTAGTCAGATTTAATAAACGATGAAATTATATAACTCATTGTAAACTATTTATTCTCTCTGTGCGTCTATTTCCGTAAACCAACTATAAAAAACGACACGTGATGCTCCTATATAAGAAACGGCGAATTGAAGGAAAAAATGATTCCCGGAACCTAGTTTCAATACACTCAAAGGTTTTTTTAGCCCTTGAGAAAGACCGCTTTCACCAAAATTTTTACAAATAATTTTTAAGTGATTTTCATTTACTTCTTCTGCTTTTACTCCCGGGTTTTCATTTGGTTCAACAATAAATTGAAGAGTAATTGTATGATTTGCATCCAATATAAAGTCCATGGCACTATCTTTTGATAAGACAATACAACCATGCTCTAGAACTTTAAGATTATTGGCCGTTATTTCCATATCTCAATTATTTTGAATTCTCGGACTGCTTAATATCTACTAATCGAGTATATAGTTCCGTATCCAAATCTGATGTGTTATTATACCAGACAGTTTGATTTGATTGCACATTAAAAGGAATATTACCTTTTTCTTTAATATTCGACAACAGAATAACGGGCTTTCCTATACTGTATGTAAGACCTATTTCATAAAAGACATTTGGATTTCTCCCATCTATTACAGCAACTACCAATTGAGATTGAATAATCATCTCTACAGTATACTTCAGAATATTAGATGACAGGAACTGTTCATCGCTCCTATGACATATAAACCCAGCCCTATCACACGCTCTGCGTATTGCAGAATATAGTTTATCAAAAGATTTGTGAAACGGCATCAACACTGCAATAGAGCCCTCTTGAACGGTATATTTTGAGAAGTCTATTCCCAAATCTTTATAAAAGGACAGATTATTCACAGAGTGACTTAAATATACCTGCTTATTTTGAGGATAAAACAATAGATTATTAACATCATCGTATTTCTCGAATGTGGCGGTCATAGACTCTGATAATTTGTATTGTTCACTCTCAATTTCTTCTCTTTGCACATCCAAGACTACTTTATTCAATTTTTCAGAATAACGTTTTTCGATCTTCTTTGTTAACAATAAATTATATAGAAGTATCGCAAGCGTTACAATTACAGAAATAGAGGATGCAATTATTAGAACCTCACCATTGACTATCATGATGCAGAAATTAATGAATATACTATAGCCGAAAAAAATATAACACAAACATAAACAAGAATTGGGATAAGCGCTCGCATAACCTTGTTCCCTTTATTATAAAACTTTGCAGAATGATGACGCCCTAATAAAACAAGCAAATTTAGAATCACGGCAATCAAAGCAAAATAAAAACCAGCATATACTTGTCCTTGTCTAGAGCCCCAAGCAATAATAATTGGTATTAGAGCAATACATATATCATTCGGGAACTCAATTATTGCATTAAACAATGAATTACTGATACTTGGTGTCTTTAAGGTAAAATGTTTGACCAAATAAACAATCAACAATACAAGCAACGACCACCAAAAAGAATTCTGTAAGGAGGACATGGAATTAAATGATTGTTCTACGCTTTTAGCAAAGAACGCGAATCTATTAGCTGAAGTAACATCCTGGCTTTCGTCCACCAATACTTTTACCAATAGTTTATCAAGACCTATCATAAACTCTAAATTAATAAATCAAAACCGATAATTGTCTTTTCTGAACGTTTTTTATATCGATTGTAAAGTGTTAAGCATTATCTTGATTCTGTTGTTCATTATAACTTTCCGCAAAACTCTTTGATGATTTTAATACGCGTGTAAATTCTGTTCGTATTACTTTATTATCGTTCCAATCATCAATAATTCCCTGAGGCTCATAAAACCGATCTATTTCTGTCTGTTTAAGCTCTTTATATCCTAAAGATATCGCCATTTCTGATAGTAAATCCAATAAAAATGAATTGCTATTCTGCACATTTGGAGAATTCGGGTTTAAAGCATCAAGATAATCTTTCCACGCTGCGCGAACCTTTTTATCATCTTGGAAAACGACATCAATCAAGTTGAATGCATCAATCTTCTCTTTAAAAATCATTGAAGATTTGCGATTTCTCATTAATGTAAAAAATAAGTCCCTTTTGGCTTCAATTTTTGCTCTCCGCTTTTCGTAACCATTACCCGCAAGAAAAACCACCAATGGTATTATTGCTACTGCAACAACTTGACATATGCTTAAAATAATTGACGAATCCATAACTATAATATTACAAGCTTCCACCTATTCCAACGCAAGCATCATACAACTGTCTTTACTAGTACCTTTATTCGCTCAGCATAACAGTGATGCCTACCGACTCCCTGGCATATCTCCACTCCATCCGTGACCCAAGTCCCAGTGCTCATCGTAAACAAATTCAAAGTACGGAAGTGAAAACTCTTTCTCTATGAGTTCTGTTAATTCATCCAGGACGGGTTCGGCCCAATGGCCCACCAAAACGATGAATTTGTCAACATTCCAGGCAACACGTCCACGGGGCACCTGAGTATAGTCTCCCTTGAACTTAGTTTCAATATGTTTAGCCTGAGCCTTGAAATATTCTTTTGCCCAAATATTACGGTGCAGTTTGGGATAGTTTATAAACGGCACACCTTTCTCTGCGGCCTCCTCAACATCACGCGGCGAAACCTCTTTCTTATGAACTCCAAAGAAGCAGTGCTCCTGAGGGTCATACCAGAAGATTCCAACGCATGGCATCTGCTCATCGAATGACGCCATATCGGCCATTTGGGCGTTATGCTCTTTATTTGAGAGTTGTGTCATATCCGTTTACTCGTTTAATAGCGCCCCCATGCTTGCAAAGCATGTGCTCTCTATTCTGTATCTGCTAACCGCAAAAGGTACTGCCCATACTGGTTCTTCGCCATCGGCCCGGCCACCTCCCGAAGCTTATCCGCGCTGACCCAGCCTTGCTGGTAGGCAATCTCCTCCAGGCAGGCGACTTTGAGGCCTTGGCGTTTTTCTATGGTTTCGATATAAATCGAAGCTTCGGCTAAAGAATCATGCGTGCCGGTGTCCAGCCAGGCAAAGCCTCGGCCAAAGACCTGAACTTTGAGTTCGCCGGCCTTCAGGAATTCTTGGTTGACGGTCGTTATTTCCAGTTCGCCGCGGGCGCTTGGTTTGATATGCTTGGCCACATCGACCACCTTGTTGGGGTAGAAGTAAAGGCCTACTACGGCATAATTGCTCTTGGGCTCCTTTGGCTTTTCCTCGATGCTCTGGCAATTGCCTTGCTTGTCAAATTCGGCCACGCCGTAACGCTGCGGGTCCGAAACCCAGTATCCAAAAACGGTGGCTTTCTGGTTTTCCTCGGCATCTTTCACGGCCTTTTTCAGCAAACCGATAAAACCGCTGCCGTGGAAGATGTTGTCGCCCAGCACAAGGCACACGCTGTCATTACCAATGAATTTTTCTCCAATGATGAAAGCCTGTGCCAGACCATCCGGGCTCGGCTGCTCTGCATACTCGAAATGCACACCATAGTCGGAACCATCTCCTAAAAGGCGCCTAAAGCCAGGAAGGTCATACGGCGTGCTGATGATAAGGATGTCGCGTATCCCCGCCAGCATGAGCACGCTGATGGGATAATACACCATCGGCTTGTCATAGATGGGCAGGAGTTGCTTGCTGACTCCTTTGGTTATCGGATAAAGTCTGGTGCCGGAACCTCCGGCGAGAACGATTCCTTTCATTCTAATAATTCTCCGCCTTCAGCTGGAAATAGCTCTGGGGATGGTCGCACACTGGGCAAACTTCAGGGGCCTTGGGGCCGATTACGATATGGCCGCAGTTGGAGCACTGCCAGATGGCATCGCCGTCGCGGGAGAAGACGAGACCTTCCTCTATGTTCGAAAGGAGTTTGCGGTAGCGCTCTTCGTGCTCGCGCTCGATGGCTCCCACCATGCGGAACTTCTGGGCAATCTCGTGGAAGCCTTCGGCATCGGCCTCGGCGGCCATGCGGTCGTACATGTCGGTCCATTCGAAGTTTTCACCGTCGGCAGCGTCCTTGAGATTTTCCGTGGTGGAAGGTACGCCGCCGTGCAGATACTTGAACCAGATCTCGGCATGTTCCTTCTCGTTGGCCGCGGTCTCTTCAAATATCTTGGAAATTTGCACATAACCGTCCTTCTTGGCCTTGGAGGCATAGAAGGTGTACTTGTTGCGTGCCATGCTCTCCCCGGCGAATGCCTCCAGGAGATTCTTTTCTGTTTTTGTTCCTTTCAGGTTCATATGCTTGTTGTTTTTATAGTCCGATTCCTATGTCTACCGCCTTTTACCAGAAACGGGCCGGCAAAAACGCGGCAATAAATTGAATATCAACAAAATAAATGATTATCTAACGGCAATATATCTATGCAGTCTCCCCTCCCCGGTTTCAAGGCACAAAAAACCCAAAAACCGGGCAGCGAGAAGGTTCAGTGGCTGTTTTTGTCCACAAAACACCCTTTCCCGTTAATCCAAACGGGAAGAGGGGAACCCGTTAACTACCGCATAAAGTGCGTCATAATTAACTACAAATATAAACAAAAAAAGGGAAATTACAATTATATTGTAACTCCCTTGGAAGAATTGTTTTTAAAAGCATATACATGCAGAACTTCTAAATCATACACAGAGATAATAACTGCGAGCAATAATTCAAAGGGCTCCTCTATAAACGACTAAATCCTGCATATAACTCAAATCAACTTCAAGAAAGGTTTGTTTATCCCAACAAACACTCTGGAGCGCAGCGATTCAACACTGGCAGCAAGTGACATACGTTCTTTCAAAAAAGCTATATACTCAAGCGACCAATTCTTTTTATAATTCTTATGTTTTTCTGTATCTTGATGAGGATTATATGGGTAGTAAACTATTGCAGTTTCGTATAAATTATATCTTTCTCCTATAGCTTTCCACCAACGCAAATCTGTGATGCCAATGGATGCTCCAAACAGAACAATAACATCTGCATTTGATATCATATCCGAGAAAGTTTCATTACGATAGTTTTCGCATCCACTGTTTATTTCTGGTTTTACAAACTCAGAAAGAAGTACTTCATTGGTTCGAAAACTCTCATTTGCGATCTGTGAAGGGTCATTAACCCCAAGGAGAATCATATCGTCAAGAGTACCATGAATATGGAGGACATCCCTCAAATAAACGATACGGCCATCCGCCGTCGATCCCAGCGTAGAGGCTTTGGGCTTCGCAAGTTCAAAAGTCTTTGTATAATTGAACGTCACGCAGTTTAACAAAACATTTCCACCTGGCTCGCGACGCATAAATTTGTCAAACATTACACCCTGCACAGTTTCCAAATATACCTCCGGGCTCACCAAATACCTAACAATTTTAGAGTTGCCTGAAATACCCAATTCGCTCAGTTTTGACTCCTCTGTAATAAGATAGTCCCTCAAACGGCTGTTTAGTATTCCGATAACTGATATGAAATCGTCAGCATTGTCAAACTTGGCAGAATACTGCCCCATTGCGACTTCCATATCTGCCCAACTGTCGTAATGGGAACTTATCTCCCGTTGAACACGTTCCTCCAATTCGGAAGCAGGCTTTACTGTTTTATAATGATTATAAAAATCATCGTAAGAGGTCGCAAGGCCCTGCGCCTTATCAAAGCCATTTCCAAGGATGTACAAGAGGTTCATATAACAATACAGCTACTACACGAAACAAAAATACTAAAAAGAAACGACTTATTCAATTATCTCATGGTCAGCATCCTTCACAACAACATGCAACTCCCCTCGCACTGGGTCGATGAGTTCTGAGTCCACGATTATCCAAGTGATAGTAAAATTGCCGCAGCGCCCGATGTCAATATAAATGTCATCCTCGGACTGCAGATGCTGGCGCATCATGTGAGTAAGGCGTTTTGAGGAAAACCTTATTTCATGATTGTCCAGTGGCTTATCTATCGACCACAACTCTATTGTTTTTTCATCAGCATGCTTTGAATAGTAGTCAGCAAACACGGCTGAACTCAGATTGTTTTTTAGAACAGGGACCTCAGGGTCTTCCATGATGAAGCTTTCTTTGCAGTCCTGATTGTAAATCTTGACATCGGCGGGGAAAGTGATGAATACAGTTGTATCGCCAAGTGATAACGTACCGCTATTTGACAGCCAGAAATCAAGCTTACGAAATCTCTGCTCCAGGAGTTGCTTCACGAGCTGAAGCATCTTCAGATTGGACTTTTTCTCGAAATAAACATCCAGTTTCTTATTGTACTCCTCCTTCTGCTCTTTGGTACTTGTAACAATTGGCCGGAACAAGTATCTGGTATCGGTTTTCGGCGGTTCTTCAGTTGACTGATATGGATGTGAGGCCTTAAGTTCGGCATTATACTTTTCCAATTCTGCCTCCACATCAATCAGCTTTGGCTTCTCAATGGTCAGGAGCATGGTTTCATCGCTAAATTCAAGTGAAGGCTTTGGCATACGGGTCTCGTATTTTGCCAACTGCTGTTGCAACTGCTTGATCTGCTTTTCCTCCTCCGATGGTTCTTCCTTCAAAAGCAGGCTGTCCGGCATCCTGTAAAAGCCCAATCCATGATTCTTGGCCTTGATCAAAATTCCGTTGTCATATGCGACAATCACAATATCGGCCTTATTGTAAGATGAATACAAGGCCGATAAGATAATCCAGTCATCGCTGATATCCTTATGATACTGCGGGTCATCAAACGCAGTTGACGGCGGATTCTGCATCTCAACTATCGGCAGTGCAGGACTTGCCCCAGACAGGAATATCTCACCAAACCGCGCCGACAATGCCTTTGCCCGTTTCTGAATCCTGCCCCGGCTCTGGTCTTTGTGTTTGTCAATCTCTTCCAGAATCCTGACAGGGACACAGACCGTCACATTGTCATTCAGCAACGATTTCCAGTCTATCTGCTCATAATTCTTGAAATGCAGATAAATGTTTGTATCCAGTACCAAATACTTCATTCTTACCTCCTGCTTGCGTTACGGATATTCTCTTTCAGCCTCTGCTCTTCAAGATTCAGGTCCTGCGTCTGACCTGAACGCTCGGAAAGGGCCGATTTTATTACTTCAAAACAATTATCTATGTCGGTAAGGTCACTGTCGGTAAAAGTAATCAGCGAAAGGCCAAACTTGTGCAGATAGTTGTTCCGCTTGTGCATTTCTCGCTCCCACTTCACCCTCAGCTCCTGATTGACAGCTTTCTGCGTCTTCTTCTCACTCTTGATTCCCGACACACTCATATGCGTAGAAGAAGGACTTAGTTCAAAGCCGATAAAACGGAATGTATATGGGTTGAGCACAGTGAAATCAACGCGATACAGACATTTGCGTTCATTACCCTCATATCTCAATTCCGGAATCAGCAATGGCTCGGACAGCACATCGTCAGATTCCTCTAAATAATTGATATAGCGACTATAAATCTCCTTTTCATACTGGGATTTGGATGTCCCCTTCAAAATAAACTTATAAAACTTTAGAAACTCCTCTACAGTGTCAAAAGTATAAAACTCGCTTTCATCTTCCATATAAAAACCCGTTTCCATTACATGGCCGATGGTCCAGTAATTATACTTCGCCCTTCGGATTTCACTTCTGTCGATTCTTATCGAACCATCCACGCACCTTTGTGGAGCAATGAAAAGGCCGTATATGCTATCGTTTCCAAACCATACCTTCCAAAAAGTCTCCTCCGGTTTATTCCTTATCCTCTCTACATAATGCTTATAAAAATTGCGTTCAAGAAACTTTTTTGTATACTCGTAAATTATCTCATCGCTGAATAAAGCCATAAGATCGGCGAGCGCACTTCCATCCCCAATAACAGCACCCGAACTCTTACATTTCGCATTGAAACCGCCCAGCCAGGAAGTCAAGAAATCTGAATAATTCGAAAACCGGTTGCTTAAACAATCGGCATATTCATTATTCTTTCCGCCTATTTTTCCATGGAGGGAACTGATAGACACTTCTCTCTCCAAGATGACACCCGCCCTCCTAAGGACATCCGGACGCATTTCCTTCAGCTCGTCATCAAGCCTGTCAATATGCTGTTCAATAGGATTCTTCATACACAAATTCAATATGAACAAATATAGTAAAGATATCTCATTTAGGCAATTATAATATCGGCGTCACTGCTCCCAACGTCCCCAAGAGTGGGACGATAGGAGCGAAAAGTATATGAAAATGCTCCTGACGTCCGGAGAAATGGGACGTTAGGAGCACCTGCGGGAAAATCAGCTACATCTATTTCGTGTACCTATCCCCTACCACGTTCCAGTCGACGATCGGCCAGAGGGCCTTGAGGTGGGCGGCGCGGCGGTTTTGGTGGTCCAGGTAGTAGGCGTGCTCCCACACGTCGAAGGTGAGGAGGGGCTTGAGGCCGTGGGCTACCGGATTGTCTGCATTGGGGCACTGGAGGATGGACAGTTCGCCATTCTTGTCGGCGGCGAGCCACACCCAACCGCTGCCGAAGAGGCCGACGCCTTTGGCTTCGAAATCGGCCTGGAAGGCTTCGAGGGAGCTCCACTGTTTCTGGATTTGGGCAAGGAGACTGCCGGTCGGAACCGATAATGACGGCTCCGGGCTGAACTGCGTAAAGTACAGGTTGTGGTTCAGTATCTGGCCTGCGTTGTTGAAAATGGCAGGAGATTTCTCGACTGCGCCTTCGGCTGCGCTCGAAATGACAGGGGCCGAAGCGACAACAATCTCCTCCAGGGACTTGCCCTCGTAATCCGTCCCAGCAATGAGTTTATTCAGATTATCCACATACGTCTGAAGATGCTTTCCATGGTGGAAAGACAGCGTCTCGTCGCTGATAACCGGTGCCAGCGACTTGTAGGGAAGGTCGATGAGTGTGAACATATGTTAGTCTCGTTTGAAAATATCGCGGGTGTAAACCTTGTCGGCAACGTCGTCCAGGGCCGAATCGTAGCGATTGGCGATGATGGAGTCGGCCTGGGACTTGAAGGCGGTCAGATCATTGACAACACGCGAGCCGAAGAACGTGGTCCCGTCCTCAAGCGTGGGCTCGTAAATTATCACTTTTGCCCCCTTTGCCTTGATGCGTTTCATGATGCCCTGAATGGCCGATTGACGGAAGTTGTCCGAATTGGACTTCATCGTCAGTCGATACACTCCAACCACCACTTCCCTCTCTTTCACAGCGTCATAGGCGCTTGAGGCGGTGTAGTAGCCGGCCTTTTCGAGAACGCGGTCGGCAATGTAATCCTTCCTTGTGCGGTTGGAATCCACAATGGCTTTTATCAAATTTTCCGGCACATCGTTGAAGTTCGCCAGAAGCTGTTTCGTATCCTTGGGGAGGCAGTATCCGCCATAGCCGAAGGACGGGTTGTTATAATGCGTGCCGATGCGCGGATCAAGCCCAACGCCCTCGATAATCGACTGCGTGTCAAGGCCCTTCATCTCGGCATAAGTGTCCAGCTCATTGAAGAAGCTCACGCGAAGGGCAAGGTACGTGTTGGCGAAAAGCTTCACCGCCTCTGCCTCCGTGGTGCCCATGAACAGCACCGGCACATCCTCCTTGATGGCGCCTTCCTTTATGATGGCTGCAAAGGTATGGGCCGATTCTTCAAGTGCCGGCTCATCGTACCCCACAATGATGCGGGAAGGATACAGGTTGTCATACAGGGCCTTGCTTTCGCGAAGGAATTCCGGGGCAAAGATAATCTTGGGGACGACGACCTTGAAGGTGCCGTCGGCCTGGCGTTCGCGGTAACTGAACTTCTCCCGCACGTTCTTCGTATAGCCCACTGGAATGGTGGACTTTATTACCATCACGGCGTCAGGATTCACCTCCAGAACCAGTTCTATCACCTCCTCTACGTGGGATGTGTCGAAGAAGTTTTTCTTGGAATCGTAGTTGGTGGGCGCGGCGATGACTACGAAATCGGCATCCCTGTATGCGGCCTTGCCGTCAAGCGTTGCAACAAGGTTCAGAGGCTTTTCGGCCAGGTATTTTTCGATGTATTCGTCCTGGATGGGCGATACCTTCCTGTTTATCTTTTCTACTTTTTCCGGGATTACGTCCACGGCAACAACTTCGTGATGCTGTGCCAGAAGGGTGGCAATTGAAAGGCCGACGTAACCGGTGCCTGCTACTGCTATTTTCATTTTCCGTATTTGTTTACTGCTTCGTAATAAGTATCAAGTGAGCCGATGTCAAAGCGACCGGCGCTCATGGGCCAGGCATGCATTGTAGTGTGCTCCACCATGTAGTGGGCAAGGTTGCCGGGGGCGTCCTTGCCGCAGCCGTTTTCCACGGAATGGCGCACCAGGTCCAGATCATTCTTGAGGTAAATATAGAACGGCGGAACGGCCCATGTGCTCTTTGGAACTTGGGGCTTTTCTTCCATGTTAAGGACGCGCCAGTTTTCATCGACAACGATGACTCCCGTGCGCTGGAGTTTCTCTATGGAAGGCTGCTCATGGCACATGATGCAGGAGGTCTGTTTGCTGTATGCAAAGTCTACGAACTCCTGGAAGCTGAAGAAAAGGATGTTGTCTGCCGCGACTACCAGAAGGTCATCGTCCAGTTTGAGCTTGTCCATGGCAAAAAGAAGGTCACAGACCGCTCCAAGACGGGTTTCGTTGGTGACGGTGCCGTCATCGACAACCCTTATGGGTTTGGTATAGTGCTGCTTCTGTGCCCAGAACTCAAAGATATTGGCAAAGCGGCCGTTGGTGATGATGATATGCTCGTCAATCTCAGGGATTGTGTCGATATCATCCAGCATCCTGCCAAGGATGGTATTGCTTCCAATCTCCAGAAGGGGCTTGGGATAGTTCTTGGTGAGTTCACCAAGACGGGTGGCGTAGCCTGCGGCTATTACTACGTTTTTCATATTAGATTTCTCGACTTCGCTCGAAATGACAGACTAAACAAACCTGGCACCGTCGTCGCTCTTGCAGAAGTACACCTTGAAGGAGTCTTTGTACTGAGGGAAGCGGCTTAAGTATTTTTCGGTTATCTCTTTTTCGATGGATTCTTTCTTGGAGGGGTCCACAATGGCGATGCATGCTCCCTTGAAGCCGGCGCCGGAGAATCGGCCCCCGTAGATGCCGTCGGTGGTGAGCATGGCCTCGTAGATGGCAATGAGTTCGGGGCTGCCGCACTCATAGTTGTGGATGGAACTCTCGCAGCTGGCTTTGGACAGGCTGCCGAACCACTCCAGGTTCCCGGTCTCCCAGGCGGTAATGCCTTCCCGTACACGCTTGTGCTCTGAATAGAAATGCTCTGCACGGCGGGCAAAACGCGGCGGCATATTGTCCCTGTTGCGCTTGAACGAGGACTCCGGAACGTCCCTCAGGAAGGTCTTGTCGTGAGTCTTCAGGGGCACGTTTTCATAGGCCTGGACTATCCAGGCGGCGGTTTTGCACTCCGTCACGCGGAGGTTGTAGTCCGACGACATCAGGCTCCTGGTAAGGCCGCTGAAGAAGATACCCAGCTCGAAATCCGGCATGTTGTCGGCCTTGGGAATGAGCCGATACTCGTTGCTCTCGCAGTCCAGCATCAGAAGGTGGTCCTTCTTTCCCAGCGCAATGCACGCCTGGTCCAGAAGACCGTTATTCAGGCCGATGTACTCCCTCTCCGCCTCCGACGCTATCTTCATCACCTCGAACGGCGCCAGGGTAATGTTGTTGGCCTTTGCAAATGCCATCACATAGGCAATGAGAACTGCTGCCGATGAGCTCAGCCCGCCAACCGGCAGGGAGCCCTTGATTGTTCCCTCTATGCCCTTTTCCAGCTTGAATCGCTTCTGCAGGGCGAACTTCGCTCCGCGGGCATAGTCTCCCCAGTCCCCCTGCTTCACCAGCGTAGGGGTGGCAATGTCAAATTCTACATGTCCGGTGAAAGTCTGACTGTCAAGGATGACTTTGCTGTCCTCCCTCACGTCAAACCATAGGTCCACGCCCTTGTCGATGGCAAAACCTGTCACCAGACCTTTCTGATGGTCAACATGCGCCCCCAAGGGGCAAACACGGTATGGACTGAAAATGTGATATTGCATAGCCGTGAAATACAACTAATTATTATTCAATGATTTATTCAATTCACTCCCGTCATTTTCACCCGGAGCTTTTCTTGTAATCTACTATATATCAGTAATTTACATTTCACGCATAATACTCCTTATACCATTCGGCAAACTTCCTCAAGCCTTCGCGGAGGGTGATTTTGGGCACAAAGCCGAAGTCCCTTTCCAAAGCCGATGCATCGGCATACGTGGTGGGGACGTCTCCGGGCTGCATGGGGACGAGTTCCTTGTGGGCTTCGAAGTCATAGTCCTGAGGCAGTACGCCGGCACGCACCAGTTCCTCCTGAAGGATGTTCACGAAGTCCAGGAGGTTCTCCGGCTGGCCGCCGCCGATGTTGTACACGGCGTAAGGGGGTATCGGCAGGCCGTCCTCCCCTTTCCTGCGCTCAGGGGCTTTACCCATCACACGCACTATGCCCTCCACGATGTCATCGACATACGTGAAGTCACGGCGGCAGTTGCCGTAGTTGTAGATCTGGATGGTCTTCCCGGCCAGAAGCTTGTTGGTGAAGCCGAAGTATGCCATGTCAGGACGCCCGGCAGGGCCGTAGACCGTGAAGAAGCGGAGACCCGTTGTGGGAATGTCGTAAAGCTTGCTGTAGCAGTGGGCGAAGAGCTCGTTGCTCTTCTTGGTTGCAGCATACAGGCTCACAGGATTGTCCACACGGTCATCCGTAGAAAACGGCACCTTCTTATTCCCTCCGTAAACACTTGAACTCGACGCATATACCAGATGCTCTACCGGGTTGTGCCTGCAGGCTTCAAGGATATTGTAGAAGCCTATCATGTTGCTCTGGATGTAAGCATCCGGGTTCTCGATGGAATAGCGAACGCCCGCCTGCGCGGCAAGGTTTACCACAATGTCGAAATGCTCTTCGGCAAAGAGATTGTCAACGAGAGATTTGTCGGCAATATCGCCTTTTACGAAACGGTATTGAGATTTCGCGGCAGAAACCTTCTCCTCGATGCAGCGAAGCCTGTACTCCTTGAGCGAAGGATCGTAGTAATTGTTCAGGTTGTCAAGGCCCACAATCCTGACGGGTTCCTTGCTGTCCAGAAGCCTCAGGACCAGATTTGAGCCGATGAATCCGGCGCTGCCGGTAACAAGAATAGTCTTCATTACTCCACCGGCACCTTAAGTACAACTTTCTTCACGAGTGCGGGCTGGCCGTCCACAGCCAGGAGGGGTTCGTGGGCGTCGTCAGGGAAGACCACCAGGAAGTAACCGTTGCCGATGACGGCGTCGAGGCCGGGCTCATCGGCATAACGGGCAGCGTCCTTTTCCGGGTTGTAGGGGATGGTTTCCTTCACGAATTCCAGCGGCTTACAGCGGATGAGCTCCGTCCCGCGAAGAGCCAGCTGTATGTCGATGAACCTCTTGTGGGCCTCGAAGCCCTTCTCGTTCACAAGGCGCGTGGTGCCCTCGCTCACAATGGCCTTCACCCCATTCTCCAGCATATACGTGCCGATCTGAACATCGGCCTTCAGTGTCTCAATATACTCCAGCCCCGTATCCAAAGCGGCACTCAGCCCCTTGTACAGATGCGCATTCTTAATGTGGTCGTAAATCATATCGTTTATCTGTTGCTATACATATTCTCGTAGTACTTCTGGTAGTCGCCGGAGGTGACGTTGTCCATCCAGTCCTGGTTGTCAAGGTACCAGCGGACGGTCTTTTCGATGCCCTCCTCGAACTGCAGGGAAGGCTCCCAGCCAAGTTCGCGCTGGAGCTTAGAGGAGTCAATCGCATAACGAAGGTCATGCCCCGCACGGTCTGTGACATAAGTGATGAGATCCATGTCAGCGCCCTCAGGACGGCCAAGCAGACGGTCCACAGTACCAATCAGAACCTTGATGATGTCGATGTTCTTCCACTCATTGAATCCGCCGATATTGTAAGTATCGCCAATCACGCCTTTATGGAAAATCAAATCAATAGCGCGTGCATGGTCCTCCACATACAGCCAGTCGCGCACGTTCTCTCCCTTGCCATAGACCGGCAGGGGCTTCCTGTGCCGGATATTGTTGATAAACAGCGGAATGAGCTTCTCCGGGAACTGGTAAGGGCCGTAGTTGTTGGAGCAGTTGGTCACAATGGTAGGAAGTCCATAAGTATCATGGAATGCGCGCACAAAGTGGTCCGATGAAGCCTTTGCAGCAGAATACGGTGAATGCGGCTGATACTTCAAATCCTCCGTAAAGAACTTTGAACCATACGCCAGATGGTGCTTTCCGGAAGAAGCCTTGGTTGTGAACGGCGGCTCGATTCCGGAAGGGTCCGTCATCTCCAGCGCACCGTATACTTCGTCGGTGGAAATGTGGTAGAAACGCTTCCCTTCCCATCCCATGGGCTCCCAATACGTCTTCGCCGCCTGCAGCAGCGACAGCGTTCCCATTACATTCGTCTGCGCAAATGTAAACGGGTCTTTAATGCTCCTGTCCACATGGCTCTCAGCTGCCAAATGAATAATGCCATCTACATGTTCTGCACGCATAAGCTCCAGCACCCCTTCAAAGTCGCAGATATCCATCTTGACGAACTTGTAATTGGGCCGGTCTTCAATGTCGCGAAGATTAGCGAGATTCCCCGCATAGGTGAGCTTGTCCAGGTTAATGATCTTATAATCAGGATATTTGTTAACAAACAGCCTCACTACATGACTGCCGATGAAACCGGCACCGCCGGTGATGATAATGGTTCTCATATCTTTTCTACGTTTTCAATTTTCACATTCGGAAACGCCACGACGGCAATGCCCTGCACGCACACGATAAGCTTCCTGTCATGCCTTATGCGGCGAACATAACCCTCATAGCCCTTGTAGGGGCCGTCCGTCACGCGGACCTTATCCCCCACCATGTATTTATCCGTATCCGTCCCCAGGAATTCCGCCCCTTCGGCCGCTGCCGATGTAGCCAGCCTGAACACATCCATTTCATGGTCCGATATAGGGCCCGGCCCGTTGCCGTCCGCCTCCTTGTAGTACATGAAAACATCCCACTTGTCCCGTTTGAGTTTTTCGAGATAAGTGCCTGAACATTTCACAAAAAGAAGCGATGGAATAAGGGGCACCTCCATGATCCGGGCACCCTCCTTGACACGGGTCATAGGCACGAAGGTGTCATACCTTGCAGCCTTGAAATCCTCACGGAGCCTGTCCACACGGTTGTAGAAGACCTTGAGGGCGTACCAGTATTTTTCCCGCGGACGTGCCAAATTAAATTAGGTTAGTTATAGTAACTAACAAAGATAGGCAATAATTCCGGAATTACAAAGAGATGACGCCGCTGCCGATCATTTCCTCTCCGTCGTACCACACGGCAAACTGCCCTGCCGATATTCCCCTCTGCGCACAGTCGAAAAGGATGAAAAGCCCATCCTCCCGCATGAAAAGCGTCGCGCCCTGAAGCGGCTGCCTATACCGTATGCGAACCCTCTGCCGACGGCTCTCCCCCGGCTTCAGGGCAAGGTCCGGACGAATCCAGTGCACCTCCTCCGGCGCCACCCTCAGGCAGAATCTGCTAAGCCCCTTATGATGGTGTCCTTCACCAATATAGACAACGTTATTTAAAGTATCGGTCGATATCACAAAAACCGGCTCTGCATGCCCCCCTATACCCAGTCCTTTCCTCTGGCCGATGGTGTAAAACTGCGCCCCCTCATGCCTTCCGACAATGCGCCCGTAAGGGTTCTCCTTCCACCTCGTTTTCTTGATATGTTTCTTCCCGCTCCGATAGGTCTCCGTCTCGAATTTTATATCGTAAGAAACAGGAGTTGCAAGCACCGCAAGTTCCTCATCTGAAGGCTCCCGCCCATAAGGGCTCTCCCCCAGCGGCTGCCCGTCCGAGGTGAGCACCTTCTCCTCCGGCGCATAGTGCACCGTCCGGTCCAGCTCCACGCCCGGCTTCAACAGGCTTCCCAGTATCTCCTGCTGCCTGCAGTACAGTTCATTAGAAGCATAATACGCGTCGAAAACCTCCACCACATCCCCCTCCACGGATGTCAACTTCTGCTTCAGGAACGTTGGCAGATCCACCTTCCCCACAAAGCAAATCCCCTGCGAATCCTTCTTCTCTGCCGACGGCAAATCCGCCTCCTTCGCAATCCTCCTGACCTCCGGTTTCATCAAATGGCCGATAGGAAACATCGCCCTCGACAGCTGCTCCTGGCTCAACTGACACAGGAAATACGTCTGATCCTTGTTCGGGTCCGTTCCTTCGTATATACTATAAATTACATCACAGGTGTCTTTATTGTCATTTCGAGCGGAGGCGAAGCCGGAGTCGAGAAATCTCATACCTTTGCGGCAATAATGCCCCGTGGCGACGTAATCGGCCCCCATCTTGCGGGCGACGTCAAGGAAGGCGTCGAACTTTATCTCTCGGTTGCAGAGGACGTCCGGGTTGGGCGTGCGGCCCTTTTCGTATTCGGAGAACATGTAGTCCACCACCCTCTGGCGGTATTTTTCGGAAAGGTCCACGAAGTAGAACGGTATGCCGATTTTCCTTGCGACGAGCTCGGCCACGAAGCGGTCTTCCTCCCATTCGCAGTCGCCGTGGAGGGTTGTGGAGGCGTCTGACCAGTTCTGCATGAACATGGCAAAAACGTCGTAGCCTTCCTGCTTGAGGAGGTACGCCGCCACCGACGAGTCCACCCCGCCGGAAAGCCCCACGCAAACCTTGATTTTACTTTTGTCCATACGCTGCAAAGGTAGCAATATTTTTATTATATTTGTGGATATGAATATTTGTATAATCGTCGCTATGGAGAGCGAGTACGCCCTCCTTCAGAAAGTGCTTGAAAGCGGAGAACTTCCCAAACAGCACACTATAAAGGTATTCCGCTGCGGAATGGGCAAGGTAAACGCCGCCATAACCGCAACAGAGGTAATTGCAGCAGAAAAACCGGACCTTGTCATTTCTACGGGCGTTGCAGGCTCTGCAAGCCACAGCGTACACACCGGAGACTTCGTGGTGAGCAGTGAAATAGTCTTCCATGACGCCTGGTACGGAGAGGGCAACCTCTACGGTCAGGTGCAGGACCTCCCGGCCCGTTTCAGCGCCCCGGCAGAACTCGTTGCCAAGGCTCAGAAGCTTGGCGCAAAACCCGGCCTCATCGCATCCGGAGACAAGTTCATCGAGGACAGCAAGGACGTGGAATTCATCCTGGGCCACTTCCCCGACGCCCTTGCCGTAGACATGGAATCCGGCGCCCTGGCACAGGTCTGCTACATAAAAGGCGTTCCCTTCATCTCACTCCGCCTCATTTCCGACGGCAACGACGACGCCCACATGGAAGCCTACCTCAACTTCTGGAAAACCGCCGGCGACGAGAGTTTCCGCATGGTAAAATCATTCTTAGAAACTATATAACATCATGGCACAGAAAGGAAAAGTGGCCCTCTGGATACTCATCGTCATCCTTGGCCTTGCCATCCTGGCAACCCCTTTTATCTATTTCAAGTTCCTTTGGGTGTTCTCTGACGGCACCAAGACAGGCGAACTCAACTCCCTCACCTACACAGGCTACATCTGGAAAACCTACGAGGGCGAAATCATCCTCTCCGGCTACGGCGCAAAGAACAGCACCAGCGTCCAGAGCAAGATCTTCAAGTTCTCCGTTTCCGACAAGGAAGTTGCCGAAAAGCTCATCCACATGACCGGCCTCCGCGTCACCGTCCACTACAAGGAGTACAAGGGCGTCCTCCCCTGGCGCGGCTATGAAAAATCCATCGTAGACAGCGTCGAAGACGAACCCGCCCCCGCATCGACAGTCAACGAAGAAGACACCCTCTTCCTATGATACCTCTGTCATTTCGAGCGAAGTCGAGAAATCTCCTCTTCGTTGCACTCCTTTTCCCCCTCTCCCTCAATGCCCAGACCGTCATCGACACACGTGAAGCCCATGCAGGGAAGGACCTCACCATGGAGGAGGCCATCTACCGCGGCGTAGGATACGCCCGTGCCGGCGCCAGTTGGATAAGTGCAGATGAGTTCCTCCTCGCCACTGCCCCCGGCAAGGTCCTAAAAGGCAGCACCAAAACCGCCGACCTCGCAGACTACATCCCGGAACGCGGCCAGCGCAGCGACTGGATTGAAGGCCCCGCCGGAAACGCCATCCGCCTGGACGGCAGCTCGCTCATCGGCAAAACTGCCGACGGGAAGGAGGTGACTATCGGCAAGTCCGATGACAACAACATCGTCTACGGAGGCTCGTCCATGCGTAACGAGTTCGGCTTCGAGAAGGGCTGGCTTTTCTCCCCTTCCGGGAAGAAGCTCGCCTTCTACCGCAAGGACCAGACCGCCGTCACGGAGTTCCCTCTTCTGGACATAAAAACGCGCACCGGCAGCCTTGAGAGCCTGAAATATCCCATGAACGGGATGGAGTCGGAGAAGCTTGCTATCGGCATTTATGACTTTGAGAGCGCTTCTACCGTGTGGCTGGACGTGACCGATTTCACTGACGAACGCTACATCACAAACCTTGCCTGGAGCCCCTCGGAGGACTTCATTTTCGCACAGGTTGTAGACCGCTCCCAGCATCACATGCACCTTAACAAGTATTCCGCCGCTACGGGCCGCTTCGTGCGCACCATACTCTGGGAAGACAACGACGCCTGGATAGAGCCCCTCAACCCCGTCTGGTTCATCGAAGGCCGCGAGGACGTATTCCTCTACCGCACCGACAACCGTAACGGCTTCCGCAATCTCTACCTCGTGGATACCGTGGGCAACGTGAAGGCCCTTCCCACCGCATCGGCAGACATCGAATACCTCGCAAACAACGGGAAGTCGGTGTTTTACACATCGGCCGAAAATTCCCCCATCCAGAACCACCTGTACAGGATGGACATGAGCATCCCCAGGAAGAATGCCGTGACAAAGGCGCGCTTCACAAAGCCCAAACAGCTCACAAGCGGCCGCGGCTGGCACACCGTGGAACTCTCTGCCGACAACAAATGGTTCCTTGACCGCTGCAGCAACCTTAACACCCCGGTAGTCGTTTCGCTCGCCTCCACCGACGGCAAAACCCGCCGCGAGCTCTTCTCCGCCTCCGATCCCCTCGAAGGCTACGCCTCCTGCAAGGTGGAACTCGGCACCGTTCCTTCTGCCGATAACGCCTTCCAGAACTACTACCGCCTCATCTACCCCAAGGACTTCGACGCTTCAAAGAAGTATCCCCTTGTGGTCTATGTCTACGGCGGCCCCCACAGCCAGCTTGTACGCGACACCTGGCTCGGCGAAATCCGCATGTGGGAAATGCTCATGGCACAGAAAGGCTACTTTGTGTACGTACAGGACAACCGCGGCACATCCAACCGCGGCGCCGCCTTTGAGAAGGCCATCAACCGCCAGTGCGGCGTAGAAGAGATGAAGGACCAGATGGTGGGCATAAACCGCCTCCTGGAGCTTCCCTACATCGATTCTTCGCGCGTAGGCGTACACGGCTGGAGCTACGGCGGCTTCATGACCATCTCACTCATGACCCACTACCCGGACGTCTTCAAAGTGGGCGTCGCCGGCGGTCCAGTCATCGACTGGAAATGGTATGAAATCATGTACGGAGAACGCTACATGGACAATCCTTCCACCAACCCGGAAGGCTTTGCCAAAACCTCTCTCATAAACTGGGCCCCCAAGCTCCAGGGCAAACTCCTCATCTGCCAGGGCGCCATCGACGACACCGTCGTCTGGGAGCACAGCCTCTCATTCATCCAGGAATGCATCGACCGCGAAATCCCCGTGGACTACTTCCCCTACCCCACCGCCCGCCACAACGTCTTCGGACGCAACCGCATTCACCTCATGGACAAAGTCACAGCATATTTTGATGATTATCTATAAAGGTTAAATGGTTAATTCTCAAAACTGTCGCCGCCCACGGCACATGAGTGGGAGGGGCCCATCGAAGATGGGAGGGACGAGGACGAAGTCCGAGGTTTTGAGAATTAACCATTTAAACATTAATTAATAACACATGTACAAACTAGCAATAATCGGCGGCGGCCCCGCCGGATACGTTGCAGCGGAGAAAGCTGCAAAGGCGGGCCTTTCGGTAGTACTTTTTGAAAAGGAAGAACTGGGCGGTGTGTGTCTGAACGAGGGGTGCATACCCACAAAAACACTGCTCTACAGTGCAAAGATTTACGATTACTCCAAGCATGGAGACCGATACGGAGTGAACTTTGAGGGCGCTTCACTTGACTTCCCGGCAGTTATGAAGAGGAAGGACAAAGTGGTGAAGAAGCTTGTTGGAGGAATCAAGGTGCGCATGAGAAACGCCGCTGTGGAAGTGGTGAAGGGCGATGCCGTAATCAACGGCCCCGTTTCAGACGGCTTTTCCATAAGCTGCGGTGATTCGGCATACGAGGCAGAGAAACTGCTCATCTGCACGGGTTCATCGGCAGTTGTGCCGCCTATTCCCGGGGTCGCGGGCAATCCCGCCGTGGTTACCAACCGGGAGATTCTCCGCCTTGCAGAGGCGCCTTCACGGCTTGTCATCATAGGCGGCGGAGTCATCGGCATGGAATTCGCGAGCTTTTTCAATTCCATCGGCACGGATGTCACTGTGGTAGAAATGCTTCCGAAGATTCTCGGGCCGATGGATCCGGACATATCGGCAATGCTGCAGGCGCAGTATGCGAAGAAGGGCGTGGAGTTCCATCTGAGCTGCAAGGTCACCGCGGTGGAAGGCAGCACGGTGGTGTACGAAACGCCTTCCGGAGACGTTGAGCGCGCAGAAGGAGACCTGGTTCTGATGTCTGTCGGCAGGCGCCCGAACCTTCGCGGTTTCGGCCTTGAGAACCTTGGAGTTACCGTAGAGCGCGGCATCGTGGTGGATTCCCACATGCAGACCTCCGTTCCGGGTGTATACGCCGCAGGTGACGTCACTGCCCTTTCCATGCTGGCACATACGGCATCACGTCAGGCAGAAGTAGCTGTGAACCACATGCTTGGCATCGAGGACTCCATGTCCTACGACGCCATTCCCGGCATTGTCTATACCAATCCGGAGGTTGCCGGCGTTGGAGCTATCGAAGGCGCCCGCGTACTGCAGCTCCCCATGGCCTACAGCGGCCGCTTCGTCGCAGAAAACGAACGCGGTGAAGGCATCTGCAAAGTGGTCCTGGATACTTCCGATCACGTAATCGGCGTACACATGCTGGGAAATCCCTGCTCGGAAATCATCACCGCCGCCACCATCGCCGTCTCCCGCCACTGCACGGTACCCGAACTCCTCCGGGTAGTCTTCCCCCACCCCACCGTTTCCGAGATCTTGAAGGAAACCCTGGCCGGCGCTGAATAGCCCGCGTGGACGTAAGCTACTCAATCACAACGTTTTAGCTAAATAACCGTTTATACCCACGCAAAACTCCTCTACGGAAAGCCCGTCAAAGTACTCACCCACGGGGAGCGTGTACAGGTCCTCCGGGCGTTTGCCGGTCATCATCGCAGCAAGTTCGCTGGCAGGACGCGCACCAAGGAAATCGCCTTCGAAGGACACTTCCGTGAAGCGCCCGTGCTTCAGGGAGTAGCGCACCGTCACTGTGCCGCAGGGAAACTTGCAGGTACGCGAAAACTCTGCCGACGGTGAATGCCCATATATCCACTCCCAGCTTCTGAACTTTGTTTCCGCTATCTGTTCCACCTCATCCAGTTGCTGCGTCGTGAGTGTACAAAGAGCCCCCTGTTTTGTACAAAAGCCCAGTACTGCCGTCATGAACTCCTGCACAGAGCCGTAAGGCAGATACTCATGCAGGTTGGCAACACGCATGCGCACGGATTCCACCCCGGCGGCGGAAAGCTTGCTCCCCGGCACCGCCAATGCCTGAGTAAGCATCTCCAAATCAACGTCATACATCAGTGTTCCATGCACCATAACGCGGCGGCTCGAAGAAACCCCGCCCGAAGCATATCTCTTCGCATACCCGGAGCACTTGCGGCCATCCACCAGGATGTCATTGCGGCCGGTTACATCGGCAGGAACGCCCATGGAGCGCAGGGCGTCGGCAATCACGGACGGGCCAGAAGCCACCCAGGCGCCGGAGCCCACAAAAGTGTAGTTCACGTTGCCAAGGTCGTGATATACCGCTCCCCCGCCGGATACGCGCCTCACCGGCAGGATGCCGTGCGCGCGCAGATACGGGAGATTCACCTCGGCATATATGCTCTGGTTAAGGCCAAGAATGACAGAGGGCGCGTTCTGCCAGAGGTACACTCCCTCGAAGTCCGTATTCTCCAGCACATAGCTGTCAAACGCCATGTTGAAGTACGGATCCGTAGAAGTATTCAGGAGGTAATTCATATCTCGGAAAGTTCCAGCCAGCGGAGTTCGGCGGTATCCAGTTCCTCGGACAGCGCTCCGTAGCGCTCGGATGCGGCGCGGAGCTCATCGGCAGTAGCAGTCCCGCCAGAGAGGATGGCCTCAAGTGACGCCTTCTCTGCCTCCAGCTCTTCCAGCCTGCTCTCCAGCACCTTCAGTTCCTGCTGCTCCTTGAAACTCAGCTTTCTCTTGGACTGCGTCTTAACCTTCTCTGCAGCAGGCTTTTCCTTCTCGGCAACCAGCCCCGCCTCATAGTCCTTTATAAAGCTGCGATACTCGGTATAATTGCCTATGAAATCCTTTACCACGCCGTCCCCGCAGAACACGAAAAGATGGTCTACAAGGCGGTCCAGGAAGTGACGGTCGTGTGAGACGATGACGAGCGAACCCTTGAACTCCAGAAGATACTCTTCCAGGATGTCCAGCGTGACGATATCAAGGTCGTTTGTGGGTTCGTCCAGGATGAGAAAATTCGGCTGCTGCATCAAAACGGTCAGCAGGTACAGCCTGCGCTTTTCCCCGCCGGAAAGGCGTTCCACCGGCGTCTGGAGCATGTCGTGCGGGAAGAGGAAACGGCTCAGGAGGTGCGTATCGGCAACGGTTTCGAGGACTGTCTGTCCCGGCTTGAAGGACATGCCGCTCTGGTGGTAGTAGCCCACTTTGAGCGAATCTCCCAGTTCCACCACGCCTTCCATCCGGCCGCCCATCGACGGCTTCCACCCTCCGGTTATAAGGTTCAGGAAAGTGGTCTTTCCGGCAGCGTTCTTCCCCACTATGCCGATTCTCTCATACCGCTGGAAATTGTAGCTGAAGTGGTTCAGGTAGCATTTTTCATCGGCCCCGGGGGCGCCCCACCAGAAGCTGAGGTCCTTGCAGTTGATGACCTTGTTGCCAAGGTAGGTGTTGCCGATGCGGGTGTCCGTCATGTCCACCTTCTTGACGGTGTAGGAATCGGCAGCCCTTTCCTTTATAGCCTCGAAGGCCTGCTTGCGGTATTTGGCTTTTCCGGTCCTGGCGCAGGGAGATGCGTGTATCCACTCCAGCTCCCGGCGGAAGATGTTCCGCACCTTCTCCGTCTCTGCATTGTAATTGTCGATGCGCTCCTCCCTCTTTTCGAGGAAGTTAGTATAGTCGCCGCGGTAGATGTATATGCTGCCGCGGTCCAGTTCCATTACGGTATTGCACACGCGGTCAAGGAAGTAGCGGTCGTGGGTTACCATGAAGAGCGTACAGCGGCTGTGCCTCAGATGCTGCTCCAGGAACTCGATGGCGTCTGTATCCAGGTGGTTGGTGGGCTCGTCCATGATGTAGAAATCGGCCTCGGAGGCCAGCATTTCCGTGAGCGCGACGCGCTTGATTTCGCCGCCGGAAAGGTCCCGCATGGCCTTTTCCGTATCCGTGAGGCCAAACTGTGTAAGGAGCCTCTGAACCCGTATCTCATACTCCCAGTAATGCTCCTGGTCAAGGTGCTCCGTCCACTTCCTGGAACCATCCATGATCTGCTTCATGATGGTCTTTTCAGGATCGAAATCGTACTCCTGTTCCAGGAAAGCGATACGGATATCCTTCAGAAACAGCACCTTGCCGCCGCTGTCCGACGAGTCCTTCCCCGCCAGTATCCTCAGCAGCGATGTCTTCCCGGTGCCGTTTGGGGCGATGAGCGCCACCTTGTCACCCTCATTTATATTGAAGCCGATGCCCTCGAACAGCACCTTGGGCCCGTAGGACTTGGAAATATTCTCAATCTGAAGGTAACTTGCCATAATGGGGACAAAGATAGCAAAAATATGCGTAAATTTGTGCCGATATGAACCCTATCTACAACCGCACAGCCATCCTCGTGGGCGACACTGCGATGGAAGCCCTTGGCAGAGCCCGCGTCATCCTCTTCGGCGTGGGCGGCGTCGGCAGCTGGTGTGCCGAAGGCCTCATCCGCTCCGGCGTTACCAATCTCACCATCGTGGATTCCGACTGCGTAGCCGTCTCCAACGTCAACCGCCAGAGCATGGCAACCAGCCTCACCATAGGCCGCGTAAAAGTAGAAGCCCTCAAGGATAAACTCCTGGAAATCAACCCGTCGGCGAACATCACCGCCATCCGTTCCGTATACTGCGAAGAAACCTCTGCCGATTTCGACCTCGACGGCTACGACTACGTCATCGACGCCATCGACTCCCTCAAGGACAAGTCCAACCTTATCCTGAACGCCGCCGCCAGCAAGGCAAAGCTCTTCTCCGCCATGGGCGCCGCCGTCAAAATCGACCCCACAAAAGTACAGGTTGCCGAATTCTGGTCCGTGCGCGGCTGTCCCCTCGCCGCCGCCATCCGCAAGAAGTTCCGCCGCAACAACACCCTGCCCGCCAAGAAGTTCCTCTGCGTCTTCGACGAGGAGATCCTCCCCAACATCGGCACCGTGAACTACGCCCTGGACGAACCCTCCACCGGCTCCGGCAGCACCTCCAAAGCCGTCACCAACGGCACCATGGCCCACATCACCGCCATCTTCGGCTTCACCCTCTCCGGCCTCGTCATCCAGGATATCGTTTCGCACGCATAGCCCCCTTCATGCCGGCATCCGTATACATTCAAACCACCATTTTCGGCCTCTGACGCACAAAAACGGTGGTTTGCCACAGTTTAAACCCCGCCAAACCACCAAAAACGCCCTCCCAGCCCCAAAAGTGGTGGTTTGCGTGTATCCAGGCGCCTGCAGGCGCCCCGCGGAGGACGTGTCTTTGCAGATTGGTTGTTCGCTTATGGGCAAAGACGCCATCAGGCGTCCCGGCCGGCCCGGGTATTTGCCGCGAAGCGGGAAATACGGAAAGGGTTTAAGGCCGCAGGTGGTTCGGGGGAATCCTATTCCCCCGTATTGATAGGGCAGGGCCCCCTGTATTAACCGAACAAACGAATACCTGGAGTTCGTGTGAACTCCAGGTATTCGTTTGTGAGGACTGGCAGATTTGAACTGCCGACCTCTTGCCTGTCAAGCAAGCGCTCTAAACCAACTGAGCTAAGCCCTCATGACTTTGGGGATGCAAATATAGAAACAATTTATCAATCCACCAAATTTATCTTACTTCTCCAACACGGATTTTGCGTAATCCAGCGTGAGAGTGAAGGTTTTCTTGCGGGAGGTGGGAGCGGTGAACATGGCGTCGGCCATGAGGCGTTCGCAGATGGAACGGAGGCCGCGGGCACCAAGCTTGTTCTTGAGGGCGGTATCTACGATGAGATCCATGACCTCGGGCTCCACTATGAGTTCCATGCCGTCCATCTCGAAAAGCTTCTTGTACTGGCGCAGGATGGCGTTTTTGGGCTCGGTGAGGATACGTTTCAGGGATTCCCTGTCAAGCTGGTCCAGGTAGGTGATGACGGGGAGTCGGCCTACGATTTCCGGAATGAGACCATAGGCACGGAGGTCCATGGCGTCTACATACTGCAGGAGATCATCGGTACCCACGCGCTCTTTGTTCTCGGCATTGAATCCGATGATCCTCGTGTTCTTCCTGAGGGCGATGTGCCTTTCGATGCCTTCGAACGCGCCGCCGCAGATGAAGAGGATGTTCTGCGTATTCACGTGGATGAACTCCTGCTCCGGATGCTTGCGGCCGCCCTTCGGCGGAACATTCACGACGGCGCCTTCAAGGAGCTTGAGCATAGCCTGCTGCACGCCCTCTCCAGAAACGTCGCGCGTGATGGAAGGATTGTCGCTCTTTCTGGCAATCTTGTCGATTTCGTCGATGAAGACGATGCCGCGTTCTGCCTTGGCCTGGTCAAAATCAGCCTCCTGGAGAAGACGAGTCAAAATACTCTCAACGTCCTCGCCAACGTAGCCCGCCTCCGTGAGGACCGTGGCGTCCACAATTGTGAACGGCACATCCAGCATCTTGGCGATGGTTCGCGCAAGCAAAGTCTTACCCGTACCGGTAGGGCCCACCAGCAGGATGTTGGACTTCTCAAGCTCAACGCCGTCGTCCGGCCTTTCCACCAGATTGTGGCTGATGCGCTTGTAGTGGTTGTACACCGCCACGGACAGCACCTTCTTTGCCCTCTCCTGGCCGATCACATACTGATCCAGGTAATCCTTGATCTCCTTCGGCTTCGGGGCCTTTCCCATCTTCACCGGCTCGCTGCTCCGGGCCGATGCCTGCCCCTCCACCTCGTCCACGTACTCCTTCGCAAGACGTACGCAGTCCGGGCAGATTGAGCCCGTGAGGCCCTTAAGAAGATAAGGTACCTCGGTATCCGGCCGGCCGCAGAAGACGCAGCGGTCCTTGACATTCTTGGATGCCATCCTTACTTGCTCCTTTTGGTGAGAATCTCGTCAACCATACCGTACTCCAGGGCTTCCTGGGCGCTCATCCAGTAGTCACGCTCACCGTCAGCAGCAACCTTGGCCACCTTCTGGCCGGTGTGCTGGGCGATGATGGAGAAGAGCTCGGCACGGGTTTTCTCAATCTCCTTTGCGGCAATGAGAATCTCCGTAGCCTGGCCCTGGGCACCGCCAAGCGGCTGATGGATGAGAACGCGTGAGTGAGGAAGTGCGCTGCGCTTTCCCTTCTCGCCTGCGCAGAGAAGCACCGCACCCATGGATGCAGCCATGCCCGTGCACACGGTGGCGACGTCCGGCTGCACCAGCTGCATGGTATCGTAAATACCAAGGCCGGATGTAACCTGACCGCCGGGAGTGTTAAGGTACATGGTGATATCGGCACCCGGGTCATTGGAGGCAAGGAAAAGAAGCTGGGCCTGGATGATGTTGGCAACGTCATCGTCGATGGGAACGCCAAGGAAGATGATGCGGTCCATCATAAGACGTGAGAACACGTCCATCTGGGCGACGTTCAGTTTCCTCTCCTCCGTAATTGTAGGGTTGATATATCCGTCATACACGGACGTATAACGAGAAAGGGTCATCGAACTGATGCCCCTTCCCTTCACTGCAAATTTTTCAAAATCCTTCATAGATTCTTCGCTTCGCTCAGAATGACAGGTTATTTGAGTTCACGGAACTTGTCCTGGGAGATTTTCTTGTGGGTGAGGGTAACCTCATCACGGACGCGTGCGATGGCGGCGTTGTCTTCGCACTGCTCCTCAAGACGGTTGTACTGGTTCTTGTCCTGGAGCATGTTCTCTGCTGCGGAATCGATGAGATTCTGAGGCATGCCGGCCATTCCGTACATTGCGTACTGGTATGCTACATAGTTCTTTGCGGCATTCAGGACATCCTCACGGGAAACCTTGAGATTGAACTTCTGCATGATGTAGCCGCGTACGAGCTGCCACTTGAAGTCCTCGATGAAGCCGGGGAATTCCTTCTCTACCTGTTCGGCAGTGAATTTACCCTCGTTCACGTAGATGAGCCAGCGCTTGAGGAAAGCCTCAGGGAGCACTACGCCAGCCTTCTCTACGAAGTACTTGCGTACATCGGCGCCGAAGCGGAAGTTTGCATCCTGCTCGTGACCGGCCTTGATGCGCTCAACGACCTTCTCCTCGAACTGCTCCTCTGTGGTGACTGCGCCCTCTCCGAAGAGCTTGTCCCAGCTTTCCTGGTTGCTCTCGCCGGGAACGTAGGTCTTCACGTTGACAACGGTGATCTCGAACATAGGATCAAGGTTTGCAAGCTGAGCCTTGTCAACCTTGAGCATTGCAGCGCGGTCTGTCTCGTTGGTGAAAGCGGCGTTCACGTCAATCTTGAACTTCTCGCCTGCCTTCTTGCCGATGAATGCGCCACGGGCCTCTTCAGCCACCTGTGCGATGGAAACATAGACACCCTCTGCCTTGTGGCCTTCGTTTGCCATGTCTACCACCAGGTAGTCGTTCTCTGCCGATACCTTGCCTTCCTGCAGGCTGCCTACGCTCTGGAGCATCTGCTCACGGGTAGCCTTCTTCTGGTCTGCGGTGACGTTGATGTCATAGTAGACGATCTTGTCGTCCTTGGAGACCTCGAAATTCAGCTCGGGAGTCTGGGCGATGTCGAACTTGAAAGTGAAGTCGGAGCCCTCTGCCCAGGAAAGCTGAGGCTGATCCTCTGAAGGAAGAGGCTCGCCCACAACGCGGATCTTCTCGTCGGCAATGAACTTGTCAAGCTGCTCGCCAAGGAGTCCGTTGACGCAGTCATAGAGAGCCTGCTCGCCATAGAAGCGCTTGATCATGGACATAGGGGCCATTCCCTTGCGGAAGCCCTTGATGTCTGCCTTGCGGCGATAATCGTTAAGACGCTTTCTCAGCGGCTCTGCATAATCTGCTGCAGCAATCTCTACTGTAACCTGATAATTCAGTGCATCAGGCTGATTCTTAATAATATTCATATATAAATCTGTTAAATTTCAGAAAAGGACCGCAAAAATACAAAAAAAAACACATAATTCCAATTATGAGAGATAGATATACTCTCTGAAACCTGTCGCCGCCCACGGCCAATTCTATCTCTTTCTTTTTGGATAAGCAACTCTGCCATGATACATCTGCTGGAGGTAGGTTTTGAGCATGGCTTTGACCTGGCCAAGTTCGTGGATGGTGATGTCGGCGTCTTCCAGCTGGCCGGCCTTTTCCTTGGAGCCGACAATGCCTTCCACAAAGCGGTCAAACGCCTCGGGAGTGAACTCCTTGAGAGTGCGGGAGGCGGCTTCGATGGAGTCGCAGATCATGAGGATAACCTGCTCCTTCGTTTCCGGCTTCTTTCCGTGATAGCAGAAGGCCGATGTGTTTGCGGGGTCTCCCCCGTCATTGAGGTACTGGTTCAGGAAATAGGCTGTTGCCGATGTCCCGTGATGCGTGCGGATGAAGTCCTTAATCTCGGCCGGGAGGCGGTGCTCATCGGCAATGGCAAGGCCGTCGTCCACGTGGCGGATGATGTCTGCAGCGCTCTCCATGGGCGTTTTTCCCTCATGGTAGCGGGCAGCGCCCGGAGACAGCGACTCGTTCTCCACAAAGCAGAGAGGGTTCTGCATCTTGCCAAGGTCGTGGTACAGGGCACCGGCCCTTAGCAGCGGCACGTTGGCGTCAACTGCACGTCCCACATAGTCCACCATATTCATAACCTGGATGCAGTGCTGGAATGTTCCCGGCGCCTTGGCCTGGAGCTCCTGCAGAAGGCTGTTGTTGGTGTCGGCAAGCTCCACGAGACGGGTGCTTGAGACCAGGTTGAATATCTTCTCGAAAAGGTATATGAGAGGATACAGCGCCACCGTGAGCATGGAGCCCACGAAAATCTGGATGGCATCCAGCCACCAGCCGGCGTTGCTTCCAACGTCGATGAGCCTGAAGCCGAAGAAGACAAGTATCTCAACGCCAAAGATTACAAGGGCGTTGATGAACTGCTGCCATCCCTTGCTCAGGTAGCCGAAGGTCTCTATCGTAACCGCACCTGCCACGAGGTACATCACGAAGAACTCCATGCCGTTCCTGCTGAAGATAAGCAGCGGAAGCAGCATGACCATGTATATCGGCAGGATTACCTTCTTCCTTACGAAGGCAAGGAGGTACAGCGCAAACACCGGATACGGTATCATGTACATGAACTGCGGCGCCACTGCCAGCACGATGAACGTCACTATGGCGGCGAACAGGAAGATGAACAGCAGGAACATGTACCGGCTCCAGTAATTGAATACCCAGCGGTTGGTGTAATAGATGCTCAGATACAGCAGTACGCAGAGTGCAAGGGCTATGAGCATGTTCCCCATATAGAGGAAGATCCTGGGGCCGTCGTAGCCGTAAACCTTGTTGTACTCCTCCTTGTAGGAATCCAGCATCTGGGCTACCTCGGCGGTGACGATTTCGCCCTTGGAGACTATCTTCTCGTCGGCCTTCACGTAGCCAAGCGTGGGAGAAACGTAGTCGTCGGATTCGGCGTGGGTGAGCTCCGTCATGCTCTTGTCGTACAGAAGGTTAGGGACGATTACGTTATACACGCCCGAACGCCTGAACAGGGAATCCAGGTTCACGGAAGGATAGCTCTTTGCAACCAGTGCGACCAGCTGATCCTTTGCCTCCGAAACCCTGTAAACCTCCTGCAGGGCGGTCTGAGTGGCCCTTTTGTTCTTCTGTACGTAAATGAGATTCTCTGAAACCTTTGCCGATGAATGGTCCAGCTTCACCTTGGCATCGGAAATGATTCCCTTGGCGTAGATGTCTTCCAGCCTTGTCACCACGGCGGGACGGATGTTCTTGTATACGCCAAGGTCCAGGCTCTGGACATTCTTCACGGCCTGCGACACGGCATCATCCGAGTACTTGTAATAAGGTATGACGATGGAAGCGCTCTGTCCCCTTTCGTCCCTTATCTGCTCCTCTGTCTTGAGGATAGGAAAGTCGAACTGGGAGATTAGCGTCTCGTAAGGCCACGGGGAGCCTTTCCTGTAGTCATAATTGAATTTCGCGGTCCTTGGCATGAAAAGCACAAGGACTGCGAAAATAACGATGAAAGGTATGAACCTTTTGGATATCTTAGGCGTCGATATTTGCATAATGGGCGTTTTCTTCGATAAAGGCGCGGCGAGGCGGTACGTCGTCTCCCATCAGCATGGAGAAGGTACGCTCTGCATCGGCGGCGTTTTCGATGGTGATCTGCCTGAGGACGCGGCGGTTCGGGTCCATGGTGGTTTCCCAGAGCTGGGTGTCTGACATTTCACCGAGACCTTTGTAGCGCTGGACGGTGATACCCTTTTCGGTTCCGCGTCCAAGTTCTGCGGTTGCGGCCTCGCGCTGGGCGTCGGTCCAGCAGTAGCGCTCTTCCTTGCCCTTTTTCACCAGATAGAGCGGAGGAGTTGCCAGGTAGACATATCCGTTCTTGATGAGGTCGAACATGTAACGGAAGAAGAAGGTGAGGATGAGGCAGGCGATGTGGGCGCCGTCGACATCGGCATCGGTCATGATGATAACCTTGTGGTAACGGAGCTTGGAGAGGTCCATGTGCTTTTCGCCGGTTTCATCCTCCTGGGCAACGGTAACGCCAAGGGCGGTGTAGATATTGCGCACTTCCTGGCTCTCGAATGCACGGTCCTGGGCTGCCTTCTCCACGTTCAGGATTTTACCGCGGAGCGGCAGGATTGCCTGGGTGCGGCGGTCGCGGCCCTGCTTTGCGGTACCGCCTGCAGAGTCTCCCTCCACGAGGAAGAGTTCGCACTTTTCGGGATCGTGGTCGGAGCAGTCGGCAAGTTTTCCGGGCATGCCGGCGCCTCCCATCGGGGTTTTGCGCTGGACCATTTCACGGGCCTTGCGGGCGGCTGCACGTGCGGTTGCAGCAAGGACGATCTTCTCGATGATGGTCTTCGCCTCCTTGGGATGCTCCTCAAGGTACTGGTCGATGGCCGCCGCCGTTGCCTGGGACACTGCCGATGTGGCCTCGGGGTTACCCAGCTTGGTCTTTGTCTGGCCTTCGAACTGGGGCTCGGCCACCTTCACGGAGATGACGGCGGTGAGGCCTTCGCGGAAGTCTTCGGGGCTCAGGTCGCCCTTGAACTTAGCGAGGAGGTTGTTCTTTTCGGCATAATTCTTCAGGGAACGGGAAAGGCCCATCTTGAAGCCCTGGAGGTGGGTACCGCCTTCAATTGTGTGGATGTTGTTCACGTAGGAGTAAATCCTCTCGGAGAAGCCGGTATTGTACTGGAGGGCGATGTCGATGGGGATGACCTTGTCCGAATTCACGGTGATGGGCTCGGGGATGAGCTTGGGGGCACCTGCATCCAGGTAGTCGATGAATTCGCGGAGGCCCTGCTCGCTGTAGAAGACGTCGCTACGGAAGACCATGTTTCCGGTAGCCTTGCGTTCACCGTCTTCGGCGGTGATGAATTCCTCTACCTTTTCGCGGTTGTCGGTAAGGGTGATGCGGATTCCCTTGTTGAGGTATGCCAGTTCACGGAGACGGGCTGCAAGCGTATCGTACTTGTAGACGATGGTCTGGGTGAATATGGTTGCATCCGGGTGGAAGGTGATGATGGTTCCGGTATCATCGGCACTGCCGATAACCTCTACTGCGGTGATGGGCTTACCCTTGGAATACTTCTGCTGGAAAATCTTGCCTTCGCGGTGGATTTCGGCAACCAGGAGGTCTGAGAGGGCGTTCACGCAGGATACACCCACACCGTGCAGACCGCCGGATACCTTGTAACTGTTCTTGTCGAACTTACCGCCGGCGTGGAGGACGGTGAGAACCACCTCCAGGGCGCTGCGGTGCTCCTTCTCGTGCATGCCGGTAGGGATACCGCGGCCGTTGTCCTGAACGCGGATGGAATTGTCCGGAAGTATCTGAACGTCAATATCCGTACAGAAGCCAGCCATGGCTTCGTCTATACAGTTGTCAACCACCTCATATACAAGGTGATGGAGACCACGCTCTCCTACATCTCCGATATACATGGAGGGGCGCTTGCGCACTGCCTCCAGTCCTTCAAGTACCTGAATACTGTTCGCCGAATACTGCTCTTCGGCCATCTTCATCTCTTCGTCGATCATTTTATATATTTAGTTGTTATAGATTCAAGGAAGCCCCTACGCTGAACCAGAGTCCCTTCTCTGCATGGAAGGGAATGCGCTGAACGCTCTGGTTGAGGATGTTGCCAAGCTTGAGCCAGGCACCCCAGTAACGGTTCACTGCAAAGCTGGTCTTCAGGCCAAGGTCTGCATAGCCGGGAAGAGTTGCGTTGACGGAGGGGCGCTGCGTCATTGCATCCAGAGTGAGTCCGGCCTTCCATCTGCCGCCGAAGAAGCGGTACATAGCCTCTACATTGGAAGTGAATGCGGGAGGGCCGAAGAGGTTCTTCTGAAGCTCTGTCTGGGGATTGGGTTTGAATGTATACTGATAGTACAGATTTGCGTCGATGTCAATGTGGTCGCTCTTCCAGCCCAGGCTGCCGCCTATATAGACGGTGTTCAGGGGGCACATATAGCCGACCAGCGGAGTATATCCTGCAGCGGCGGCGCTGTAGCCCCAGCTGCGGGCGTTTTCCTTAAGGGCATAGCCTGCCTTTATATTGTAATGGATTCTCTCCTTGACGTTTCCACGCACGCCCACCATCAGGTTGAGGCGGTTAAGGGTGACGTCCGGAGCGAAGGCGAAACTGCCCAGAAAGTGGTTTGCCGACAGGGTTTCCTCGTATGAATTGAGGACATTCCCGCCGGTTGCGGCCGCCTGGATTACGAGCGCGTCTTCCAGGAGGTTGTAGTTGAGATAAACGTCAGGGTAGATGATGCCTGCCTTTGTGGGGCAGAAGGCATCGTCGCTCCTTACCATGAATGCCACCTTGAGGCCCGCCTTTACGTGCAGCTGGCCGAATGCGAAAGCATAGGAAGGGGTCACGGCAAAGTTTCCTGCAAAGCCTGATACGGTGCCGTTGTCAAAATTCAGCGTCTCTGCCATGAGGCCAAGGGAGGCATCTCCCGTGCCGATGGGATATCCTGCAGAGCCCTCCGTTACGGTGTGGAATTCGTTCAGGGCGCTGTTTCCGGTGTACATAACGTGCGTGAGCAGATTGTAATGGAAGGCATTCAGACTGCCCTGGAGGCCTGCATCCACGCCAACTCCGTTACTTGCAACGCTCGCCCAGACATCCTTAGCGGCGGTACCTGTGTAGGCAAGGTCTGCCCAAAGGGAACCGCTTCTCCAGTCCAGGCGGGCATTCGTGCCGATGTGCATCACCTGGTCCTTCCAGGTATCGGCACTGAGGTTTCCGCTGTCTGTGAAGTACTTGCTGCCGTCGTAGGCGATGTCACGGCAATGGCCGAAATATGCGCGGTAATCGCCGTATACATTCAGGTGGAACTTCTCCGATGCAAGAGGCGTCCATACTACAGATGCCTCCGGATGGAAGCCGTAACCGGCGCCGAGGGTAGCATGGAGCCTTCCTTCCGATGACGGACGCGGGGACGGCCTAAGGAGCACATTGTAGGGCTTGAACTCGTAGGCGCCGCGGTAGGGCGTACTGCGCACGGTATAGTCGAAGTCGTAATTGAAACGGCTCACGGAATCCGGCAGGGGGAGAAGCTGGTCCGGCTTGTCGATTCCGGAAGCCTCACGCTTGTAGGTGTTTGTAACCTCCACGGTGTGGGTAAGGTTCTGTGCCGACGCCGCTATTCCGACCGCAATCAGTGCGAGAGTTGTATATATCGATTTTCTCATTGTCTTCTAAAGTTTACGGAGTCTGAGATCTACCTGTTCGAGGACTTCATCGGCAGTGCCGGTGGGCGTATAGCCGTTACGGATGCTTTCGAAGGTAGCCTTGGCCTGGGCGGTGTTGCCCTGCTCTGCGAACGTGTCTCCAAGGACGATGAAGGCCTTGGCCAGCCAGTAGTTCTGGTCGCCGGCGGCGTCGGCAAAGGCGTAGACGGCCTCACGGATGCCGGAGAATTCGGCCCTGTCGTACTGGTCCTGGATGAGGAGGTAAGCGGCTTCGGCGCCTTCGGCAGTGGAGGGAACTTCGGCGAGCGAACGCAGCTGGAGGATGGCCTCATCCCTTCTGGAGGTGCTCAGGAGGGACTTTGCGCGAACATACTGGGCCTCGCGGGAGAGTTCCTCCCCTATTCCGGATTTCTTGAGGAGAGCCTCCGAGTAAGAGAGGGCGTCGTTCCACTGGCGGCCGCCGAAGGAACTCCTCATGAGGCCGATCTGGGCATAGCGCACGTTCTCGTCGAACTTGGCGATTTCCTTCAGGCGCTTGTATGCCTCCGTAGCCTTGGCGTAGTTGCCCAGGGCGTAATTGGTGCGGGCATAGCTGAGCGTTGCAGTCTCTTCAAGTGCCGACGGCAGACCCTTCTCGATAGCGGTCTGATAGTGGTCTGCGGCGGGTTCGTTCTGGCCCAGGCGCGAGAGGCTTTCTGCCAGATAGAAGTGCGCCTTTGCCACATTGGCGCCGTGCGGATATGCCTCCAGGTATGCCGTGAGGGTGCTCACGGACTTCTGGGAATCTCCGGAAAGGAACATCTGTTCGGCCGATGAGAAGTAAACCTCCTCCTTCTGTGCCTCGGTACGGCCGGCGGCTGCGCCGAGCGAATTCACGTATGCGATATAGGCCTCGGGATCTTCCCTGGTGCGGTAAATGGTCTCTATGGCAAGGAGGGCGTCCTCCGTGTAGGGACCGCGGAGTTCCACCACCTTCTTGTAGCAGTCAAGGGCGCCGTCGGAATTGCCGCTGCCGCGGGCTATGGTTCCAAGCTCCAGCAGGGCCCTTGCGTCAAGGGTGGGGTCCGACGTGTTCTTCCGGAGGGTCCTGAAGGTGCGTTCAGCATCTTCGTTGTCCTTGGTTGCCATATATGCACGGCCAAGTTCCAGCATGGATTCCCCGTAGTAGGGAGCGCTTGGAGAAGCCATCTTGGCATTTTCCAGGAAGTCTATCTTGCGGGCGTCGTCACCCTGGAGACCGGCGGCAAGGCCTGCGCGGTATGCGGGGTAGAGGTTGTCCGGATCCGGGTAGTTGTTCATCTGGCGCTCATAGGCAAGGACTGCAATCTCGTAGTTGCCGCTGAAGAAGTAGCAGTCGGCGATGCGGGTTTCGGCATCGGCACCCATGGTGGGGTTCTTTACCTCGATATAGTTGTCGAACCACTTGAGGGCGTTGTCGTAATCGCCTTCCTTGAAATATGTATAGGCCATCTGGTAGGAGATGAGGTCCCCTTCCGTGCGGCCGCTCATGGCGGAGAGGTTGTAGAGGTCCTTGAGGACGGTGCGGGCATCGGCATACTTGCCGTCACGGTAGTAGGCTTCGGCAAGGTAGTATTTTGCCAGCTGGTTGAAACCGTCGCGGCGGTGGCTGTAATAGGCTGCGGCCTTCAGATGTGGCACTGCAGCGCGCCAGGAGCCGCTTTCCATGAGTTCCATGGCCCTCAGGAAGTAGGCCTTCATGTAGTTGTACTGCATGCGGGGCTCCAGGTTCTCGATGTGGTCGTAGGCCTCAACGGCGCCCTGGTAATCGTGATTCTTGAGGGCTGCAAGGGCCATGTAGGAGTAGATGCGGTCTCCCTTGGAGGAGGCGTCGTAGTCCTTGAGGTACTGCATGAAGGGGGCGGTGTCGCCGCCAAGGTCGAAGGCCAGTTTTGCGTAGTTGTAGAAGGCGTCTTCCTTTATTTCCTTGGAGTAGTCAAGTTCGGACGCTTCCTTGAAGGCCTGCATTGCGGCAACCTTGTTGCGCGTCTTGATGTTTGCATAGCCAAGCTGGTAGGAGGCTATCTGGCCGAGGGAATCGCGCCTGTCGCCCATCTGCATGAAATTGTCCACGGAGCCCTGCCAGTCTTCCACCATGTAGAGGACTTCGCCGGCGTAGAAATAGTCCGAGCGGGTTCTGGCGGTCTTGGAGCGGAGGTTCTGCTCATAATAGGTGCGGGCCTTTTCGGCATCGCCCAGGATGAGGTAGGATTCGCTCATGATGCGGGCCATGTGGGGCTGGCGGTCTGCAGGCACCTTGTCAAAGAGGTCTTCGCCGAACTGGACCACATACTTGTAGTCCTTTTCGTTGAATCGGCATTCGAGGATGTAGTAGTTTGCAAGAGCCTGGAAGCGGGCGTCCTTGGATGCAAGGAGGAACCACTCCGAAGCTTCGCGGAAGTTGCCTTCGGCGTAGTTCATGTAGCCTATGGCATAGTTCGCAGGGCCGGTATAGTCGCTCTCGGGCATGGAGCGCAAACGCCTGAGGATGCTCTTGGAGCGTTCCCACTCCCCTGTTCCGAAGGCGCTGTAGCCCAGTTTATATGTATATTCCGGGATCTTGCTCGTGGGGATGTCCTTGGCGGTGATGGAATTCAGGAGGGTGATTGCGTCCTCGTATCTTTCCCTGTCGAAGAGGTCCAGACCCCAGAGGAAACGCACCTGGGGAGCAAGGATGCATTCGCTGTAGTTCCTGAGGTAGTCTCCGGCCAGGGTGTAGGAGTTGTCACTTTTCATGGAAAGGGACGCCATGGCGCGGTAGCCGTCAGCCATGTCTCCGTGGCAGCCGTCAAGCTCCGCTATGGCCTGGCTGTACATGCCGGCTTCATAAAGTGCCTTCACCTTGCCCATGTCCTGTGCTCCGGCCCCGAGGCCGAAGAGTGCGACGAGCGCCGCTATATAGAGTCTTTTTGTCATATTCCAACAGTGTTTTTCCCTTGCGGGCTCCCTCCCCTTTGGGGAGGGCACATTATTTTACAAATATACAAATTTTTCTGATTATATTTGCATGTAGAAAGAGAAAAAACATGGAAAGTCTCATCAGTTTCAAGGATGCCGATATCCTGAACGGCGAAAGCACCGTTATTTACGGCCTTAACATGGAAATTATGCCCGGCGATTTTGTCTACATCGTGGGCAAGGTAGGTTCCGGAAAGACCTCCATAATCCGCACTATGACGGCAGAGAACAAGCTCCTCAAGGGAGACGGCAAGGTGTGCGGATTCGCCCTCAGGGGCATCAAGTCCCGCGACATTCCATACCTCAGGCGCTCCCTGGGCGTTGTTTTCCAGGATTTCCAGCTCCTGCAGGACCGCACCGTTGAAGAGAATCTGGAGTTCGTCCTCCGCGCCACCGGATGGAAGGAGCGGAAAGCCATGGACCAGCGCATCATGGAAGTGCTCCAGGCCGTAGGAATGGACACCAAGGCCCACAAGAAACCGCACCAGCTTTCCGGCGGCGAGCAGCAGCGCATCGCCATCGCCCGCGCCCTCCTGAACCAGCCCAAGGTCATCCTTGCCGATGAACCCACGGGCAACCTCGACGGCGAAACCGCCGACGAGATCCTCCAGCTCCTCCGCTCCCTTAACGAAGCCGGCACCTCCATCGTCATGGTAACCCACAACCGCGCCATCTTCGAAAAGTACCCCGGCCGCGTCTTCTCCTGCGAAAACGAAACCTGCTCCGAAGTCATCGACGAAGGCATCGACGTTGTGCTATAACCGCACCCCACCTGTCATTTCGAGCATCCACCACCTGTCATTTCGAGCACCCCACCTGTCATTTCGAGCACCCCTCCTGTCATTTCGAGCATCCACC
>DGSO01000013.1:287456-288265 GCA_002393945.1 Bacteroidales bacterium UBA4360 | reverse complement strand
GCATCCACCACCTGTCATTTCGAGCGAAGTCGAGAAATCTCATGACAACAAAACAACGTTTCAACTCCATAGTCGCCTGGTTCTCCGAAAACCAGCCCGAAGTGCGTTCTGAGCTGCATTACGCCAATCCTTTCCAGCTGCTTGTGGCAGTGATACTGAGCGCCCAATGTACAGACCGCCGCGTGAACATGGTCACGCCGCCGCTGTTCGAGGCGTTCCCTACTCCCAAAGCCCTTGCTGCAGCTTCCTTTGACGAAGTTTATCCCTATGTCAAAAGCGTCTCCTACCCTAACGCCAAGACGCAGCACCTCATTGACATGGCCCGTAAACTCCTTGCCGATTTCGACGGCTCCGTACCCTCGGACATCGACGCCCTCATGTCTCTTCCCGGAGTAGGCAGAAAGACCGCAAACGTCATCGCCTCAATAGTTTACGACAAGCCCGTGATAGCCGTCGACACCCACGTCTTCCGCGTCTCACACCGCCTTGGACTCTCCAAAGGCAAGACGCCATACGAAGTGGAACAGGACCTTGAGCGCCATATCCCGCTTGAGAAGCGCGCCACCGCCCACCACTGGCTCATCCTCCACGGCCGCTACATCTGCACAGCCCGTTCCCCCAAGTGCTCTGCATGCCCTCTAACCGAGTGGTGCAAAAAATACACTGAAGACAATTTTGTTTCTTCAAAATAATCTGCTAATTTTGCAGTCCATTTCCGGGGTATTAGCTCAGTTGGCTAGAGCGATAGGTTCGCAATCTATAGGTCAGGGGTTCGACTCCCCTATACTCCACAGAACAAAAGAGACAGG
>DGSO01000013.1:253140-287388 GCA_002393945.1 Bacteroidales bacterium UBA4360 | reverse complement strand
CCTGTCTCTTTTGTTCTGTGGAGTAAGTTCCCCCCTCAAACTACCCCTTCTGCCTGCGGCCTCATTTTCACCTTGCATCATTTAAAAAAGTATTTGCACTAAGCAGACTTCCAACTTGCATAACCACGCCCTCCGCGGGCCGCCTGATGGCGCCTAAATCTATCAACGGGGCATTTGAATTATGTTCATTACGGCGAGGTTGACATTTTTGGCCATTTTTGACAATCTGCGCGTCGTTCATGACGGCGGGTTTGACATTTTGGGCCATTTTTGTCGATGTGGACGTCATCAATTACGGCAACGGACACGTTTTGGGGTGTTTTTGTCACCTTGGGCGTCGTAGATGACGGCAACGGACACGTTTTTGGGCGTTTTTGTCACCTTGGGCGTCGTAGATGACGGCAGCGGACACGTTTTCGGCCATTTTTGTCACCTTGCGTGTTGCTGCCAAGCATAATAGCGATGGTTAAAGCTCACTTCGGAGCGTGAAATGGCGAAAACGTGCTTTAACGAATATGGGTGGGGAAAGACACACGGCTTTTGTAGACACTCAAACTGCCAAAGTGATTCTTTCTGACAGGATCAGGACGGAGCCGTGGGCGGTGGTGGCGCCGAAGATGTGGACGGTGCCGTCGCCGGGGAGGACGCCGCAGCGCTTGCGGAGCTCGTCGGAGGTGAGGGGAAGGCCGCGGGAGGTGACATCGGCACGGAGGCCCTTGAACTGCTTCATGTATTTGCCGCCGAAGGGAAGGACACGGTCCAGGGTGAACCATTTTCCGAAGGCGGCAAGTTCCGGCACCACGCGGGCCGATGCATATAAATGCGTGTTGAATCCCAATTTGCGAAGGCCGAACCTTGAGCACGGCAGCTTGAACGCGCCGCTCTTGAGGAGGGCCTTTCCCGGCTCAAAGAGGACCCCGGCGCCCGGCATGTCCAGGCCTCCGGAAAAGCCCCCGTCCACCAGCTCTGCCTTTGCCGATGCCTCCTCATCCGGAGTGAAAGTGAGCGTCTTCCCTCCGGCATAGACGGTGATGTCATAACCGCCTTCCCAGCCCCTTTCGAGCCAAAGGAGAAGTTCCTTGCACTCCCCTTCCGCCTCTACAACGTGGACGTGCCTGACGCCTGGGAGGCGGGTGCAGAGCATGGTGATATCGGCCATGGGGGAAAGCTTCAGAAGTATGTGCGCGCAGGCATCGTAAAGCTCTGGCAGTAGTGCCGATACATCCGGGCTGCAGTCCTCCAGGAGAAACACCTTTCGGCCTCCCTCGCCGCGGCGGGCAGGGTCCAGGAACAGCACGTCCGGCTCAAAGGTGCCGAGGATTTCCCTGACAGGAGTATCGCCCACAATGTAATTCGCGACGATGATATTGTCGGCCCCGAGAGCCTTGAAATTGTGCCTTGCAGCGGCGGCAAGGGCCGGGTTCATCTCGTTGTAAAGGACGGCCGATGCAACCTTGGAAAACGCCCACGCATCCACTCCAAGGCCGCCTGTAAGGTCTGCAACCCTTTTGGATGAAGGCGCACCTTCCGGAACCTGTGCCCACCCTCGGGCGCATAAGAGGGAGGGACCCATCGCAGATGGGAGGGGTCGCGAAGCGACGGTTCCGGAAGGTGCGCCTTCATCCAAAACCACCCAGGCCTTGTAGAAAGCCGTCTCCGTGGAGGAGCACTGCTCTCCCGACAGCCGAAGCGGATAGCGAAGGGACGGCACGGCATGCCACTCGGGCACTTTCGTGCGCAGTTTCCGACGCACTTCAAGCGTCGAAAGCGCAAGCTCAAAGTCCTCTACCTCAGATGCATAACGTGAACGGCCCAGCGCCAGTGCCGCCGGGTCATCAGCATCGTGTGCCAGTATGAATTCAGGAAATTCCATATTGCAAAAATACGGATTATTATTTACATTTGTGGAATTAGATTTCTCGACTTCGCTCGAAATGACAATAAACTAAAACCAACATAATTATGTCAGACTACAAACAAACAGCCCAGAGCTGGCTGGAAGGAAATTTCGATGCAGAGACCAAGGCAGAGGTGAAGAATCTCATGGAGACAGACCTCACTGCGCTGGAAGATGCATTCTACCGTAATCTGGAGTTCGGCACCGGAGGCCTCAGGGGCGTCATGGGTGTTGGAACCAACAGGATGAACAAGTACACCGTGGGAATGGCAACACAGGGCCTTGCAAACTACATCAAGGCCAATGTGGAAGGCGCCGCCAGCGTGTGCATCAGCCACGACAGCCGCAACAACTCCAGGCTGTTCGCCGAGATATCGGCAAAGGTCCTTTCCAACAACGGCATCAAGGTCTATCTCTTCGAGGACCTTCGCCCCACGCCGGAGCTGAGCTACTCCATCCGCCTCAAGAAGGCGACGGCCGGCATCATGGTCACCGCCAGCCACAACCCCAAGGAATACAACGGCTACAAGGTTTTCTGGAGCGACGGCGGCCAGATCACCGCTCCCGTCGACAAGGATATCGTAGGTGAGGTAGGCAAGATCACAGACCCTGCCGATGTCCGCTTCGAGCCCGCAGCCGACACCCAGCCCGCTCCCATCGAGATAATGGGTGAAGAGGTCGACGCCTGCTACCTCCGCGACATCACCTCCCTGGCCCTGAGCCCGGATGCCGTAAAAAAGCACCAGGACCTCAAGATCGTCTACACTCCCCTTCACGGCTGCGGCGTAAAGCTCATGCCAAGGGCCCTTGGAATGATCGGCTTCCATAATATCATCCACGTCCCCGAACAGGACATCCCGGACGGCAACTTCCCCACCGTTGCCTCCCCCAACCCCGAAGAGCCCGCCGCCATGGCCATGGCCCTCAAGAAGGCCGATGAAACCGGCGCAGACCTGGTCCTTGCCACAGACCCCGATGCAGACCGCCTCGGCATCGCCGTCCGCGACAACGACGGCAAAATGGTCCAGCTCACCGGCAACCAGACCTGGTCCTTCCTCACCTATTACGTCCTCACCCGCTGGAAAGAGCTCGGCAAGCTTGACAGCACCAAATACTGCGTCAAGACAATCGTCACAACGGAACTCATCGCAGCCATCTGCAAGGATTTCGGCGTAAAGTGCTACAACGTCCTCACCGGCTTCAAGTACATTGCAGAGGTGGTGAAACTGAACCAGGGCAAGGGTGAATTCATCTGCGGCGGCGAAGAATCCTACGGCTTCAACCTCGGCGAATTCGTCCGCGACAAGTGCGCCCAGGTAGCCGGCATAATGGTGGCCGAATGCGCCGCCTGGGCCGCCGAACAGGGCCTCACCCTCTACCAGCTCCTCCAGAAGGTCTACGAAAAATACGGCCTCTACGTAGAGAAGATGGTCTACATCGTCCGCAAGGGCAAAACCGGCGCCGAAGAAATCCAGAAGATCATGGCCGATTATCGCGCCTGCCCTCCTGAAACCATCGCCGGCAGCCCTCTGGTGAAGGTCATCGACTACAACCAGCCCGAAAAGACCGGCCTTCCCAAGAGCAACGTCCTTCAGTTCTTCAACGCCGCCGGCGACGTAGTCACCGTCCGTCCTTCCGGCACAGAACCCAAGATCAAGTTCTACTTCGGCGCCCGCGGTGCCGATGCCCCCTCGAAGATCGAAGCCCTCAAGGCACAGTTCATTAAATAATTTGCCGATTCCGGGCCGTCAGGACACCAAACGCCCCGTTTCCGTGTCCTGACCGCGTTTTTTAAGCCGTGCGGGCACAAAACACTGCGTTCTGGTGTCCGCACGGCAATTTTTTGCTAACTTTGCACGTTATGAAAATTCTCATTGCAAACGACGACGGATACATGGCCGGGGGACTCCGGGCCTTGGTGGATGTGATGTCCACCTTCGGGGACGTGACGGTGGTCGCGCCGAAGTTCCATCAGAGCGCCATGTCCATGGCGGTCTCGCTTGGCCGAAAGAAGCTTGTGTACAAGGCGCTTCCGGAAATGGGGCCTGGCAGCTGGCACTATCTTGACGCTACGCCGGCATCCTGCGTGAAATTCGGCCTTGAATACTTCTACGAGCACCGGAATCCTGACCTTGTGATAACTGGTGTCAATCACGGTTCCAATGCCTCTTCGGCGGCGAATTATTCCGCTACCATGGGCGCAGCGGAGGAAGGGGCCATGAACGGGGTCAAGTCCATAGGCGTGTCGCTTTGCAATTTCAGCGAGGATGCAGATTTCACGGTAGTCAGGAAGTATCTTGGCCGCATCGTCCGTTTCCTTTTGGATAACTGGCCGGAAGGGAAGTACGGGTTGTTTTACAACATCAATTTTCCGGACGTACCAGAGCCCAAAGGCATCCGTATAACCCGCCAGGGGCGCGGCCACTGGGAGAAGGAGTTCCAGGAGTGGGACAATGCTGCCCTGGATGCCTACGAGTCTACAGGCTTCGGCCTGGCATCATCGGATTCCGTCGTGGAACCTGGAGAAAAGGCCTACATGATGGTTGGTAATTTCATAGACGACGAGCCCGGCAACCTAAGTGCCGACCACGTCGCCAACCAGGAAGGCTGGATAACCATCACCCCGTGCAACCTGGACAGCACCGACTACGAAGAATTTAACAGGTTGAAACATGTTCCATTGTCATTTCGAGCGTAGTCGAGAAATCTTATTATGAAATACTACATCATAGCAGGAGAAGCATCAGGAGACCTTCACGGGAGCAATCTCATGAAAGGACTGTATGCAGAGGACCCGGGGGCCGATGTGCGCTTCTGGGGCGGGCCTCTCATGGACGGCGTGTACAAAGAGCATCAAACGGGCCGAGGCCTTGTGAGAGACTACAGGGATACTGCCGTAATGGGGTATCTGGAGGTGCTCCTCAAGGGCTTTTCCATCATGAAGAACGTGAAGGACTGCAAGAAGGACATCATGGAATGGAAGCCGGACGTGGTCATACTCATAGACTACCCGGGATTCAATTTCAAGATAGCGGAATTTGCCCATAATGCAGGTTTCAAGGTGTTCTATTACATCGCTCCAAAGGTCTGGGCATCCCGCGAGGGAAGAATCAGGAAACTGAAGGCATACGTAGACAAACTGTTCATAGTATTCCCCTTTGAGAAGGAGTACTTCGACAGGAAGGAGGTTCCGTATGTATATGCGGGCAATCCGCTGGTAGATGCCGTGGACGGTTCGGATGCACTGAGTGAAACGCGTGAGGATTTCCTCTCCCGCACCGGCCTTCCGGACGTGGAGTGGGTAGCGCTTCTTGCCGGCTCCAGGAACATGGAGATAGGTTCCATGATGCCCACCTTCATGCAGTTTGCCGATAAATTGCACTCAGAGCGCCCTGCGCTTCATTTCGTCGTAGCCGCCGCACCTTTCAGAAAGCCGGAAGACTATGCCAAATATCTGGGTGACAGGGATTTCGTGCACGTTGTCTATGGAGAGACCTACGGTGCCCTCAGGCACGCCCGTGCGGCGGTCATCAACTCCGGAACAGCATCACTGGAGGCGGCGCTCATAGGCACTCCGCAGGTTGTTACCTACAAGGTTGCCGCGGCAAGCGCCTTCATCATGAGACGCATCATCAAGGTGAAGTACGTCTCCCTTGCAAACCTTATCATAAACCGCCTCGCATTCAAGGAATTCCTTCAGGAGAACTTCACCGTTGAAAATGTTCTCCATGAAGTGAAGCGTCTGCTTGACGATGAGCCGTACCGCAGTGCCATGCTCAAGGATTACGCAGAAGTCCGGGAGCTTCTTGGTGGGACCGGCGCTTCTGCAGCCGTTGCCCACGCCATGCTCACTGAGCTTTCGTGAACAGCAAGTACGGTTCAATGAGTCGTTTACAAAAAGTGACGGTGAACAGAACTTCACCGTCACTTTTAATAATCGCCTGAATATCAGGCAGTTGCTCTCACAATTACTTGGTGATGACCTTTGCCATTTCAAGAACCTTGTTGCTGTAACCCCACTCGTTGTCGTACCAGGCGCAAACCTTTACGAAGGTCTTGTCGAGCTGGATACCGGCCTTCTCATCGAAGATGGAGGTAAGAGGGCAGCCACGGAAGTCTGTGGAGACGACGGCTTCGTTGGTGTAACCGAGAACACCCTTGAGTTCGCCTTCGGATGCGGCCTTCATGGCAGCGCAGATTTCCTCGTAGGAAGCTTCCTTTGCGAGTTCGACGGTGAGGTCAACGAAGGAAACGTCGCTGGTGGGAACACGCAGGGACATACCTGTGAGCTTGCCGTTGAGTTCGGGAAGAACCTTACCTACAGCCTTTGCAGCACCGGTGGAAGAAGGAATGATGTTCTCCAGGATGCCACGGCCGCCGCGCCAATCCTTCTTGGAAGGACCGTCAACGGTCTTCTGGGTAGCGGTTGCAGCGTGAACGGTGGTCATGAGGCCACGGACTACGCCGAAGTTGTCATTGAGAACCTTGGTAACAGGAGCAAGGCAGTTGGTGGTGCAGGATGCGTTGGAGATGATGGTCTGGCCGGCGTAGGTCTTGTGGTTTACACCATAGACGAACATAGGAGTGCTGTCCTTTGAAGGAGCGCTCATGATGACCTTCTTTGCACCAGCCTTGATATGGGCCTCTGCAAGCTCTGCGGTGAGGAAGAAACCGGTGGATTCAACAACGACGTCTACGCCGAGTGCACCCCAGGTGATGTTTGCGGGATCCTTCTCGCAGAAGACCTGGATCTTGTGACCGTCAACGATGAGGTAGTTGCCCTCAACCTTGATGTCATGGTTGAAGATGCCGTGTACGGAGTCGAACTTGAGCATGTAAGCGAGGTAATCAGGATCGAGGAGGTCGTTGATACCTACAACACAGATGTCGTTTGCGAAATTTTCAACGGCGGCGCGGAAAACCATACGGCCGATGCGGCCAAAACCGTTAATACCAAGTTTAATCATAATTTGTTGTTTTATAGTTTAAATCGTAACTTTCTTTAAGGCGGCGCAAATTTACGAAAAATTTTTAATAATCACAATTTCCGTACATGCTTTTCTCCACAAGGTCACATATAATGTGGCCGATGAGCGTCTGGCATTCTTGAATGCGCGGAGTATCCGTTGACGGGACGTGGATTACAAGGTCGTAATCATCCATCCTGCAGGCCTTCCCGCCAACGAGCGCAACCGTCTTCACTCCCCTCTTCCGGCAGGCATCCAGTGCCTCAACAAGATTCTCCGAATTCCCGGAAGTGGATATGCCGACAAACAAGTCACCGGGCATTCCCAGCGCTTCTACCTGCCTTGCGAAAACGCGGCTGTAACCATAGTCATTGCCGATGGAAGTAAGTATGGAAGTATCTGTGGTAAGGGCGATTGACGCCATTCCCGGCCTCTCCAGACGGAACTTGTTCACCAGCTCCGCCGCCATGTGCTGCGCATCCGCCGCACTGCCCCCGTTCCCCGCCCACATCACCTTGTGGCCTGAGCGAAGGCATTCCACAATAACCTTTACAGCAGCCTGAACTGCATCTATTGCTTTTTCATCGGCAAGGAGCGATTCCTTGACGGAAACGGACTCTTTTATCTGGGCTTTGATTATTTCAGTCATATCATACAAAAATACACTTTTTCCCCTTCGAAAGCAAAATATTTTCTATCTTTGTATTCTATGACAGAGAATAAGCCGCCCATATACCTTTATACAGACGGAGCCGCAAGCGGGAATCCGGGGCCGGGGGGCTATGGGATAGTGCTGCGGTGCGCGGGTTATGAGAAGGAGCTCTCGGGCGGGTTCGCCCTCACCACGAACAACAGGATGGAGCTTCTGGCCGTGATTATCGGCCTTGAGAGCATCAAGTGGGACAATGCAGAGGTGCACGTGGTGAGCGATTCTTCCTATGTGGTGAAGGCCCTCAACGAGGGATGGCTGGAAACGTGGAAGAAGAAGGGCTTCAAGGGCAAGAAGAACGTAGACCTTTGGCTTCGTTTCGATGCCGCAAGGGCCCGCCACAGAGTGGCTTTTCACTGGATAAAGGGGCATGCCGGTCACCCCGAAAACGAGCGCTGCGACGCCCTTGCCGTAGCTGCTTATCACAAACCGGACCTGCCGGAGGATACCGGTTACACACAAGAAATGACACTGTTATGAGTCTTCCAAAACTTCTCGTGGGCATCACCCAGGGTGACAGCAACGGAATAGGTTACGAGGTTATTATCAAGTCCCTGTCGGATGAACGCATCCTGGACAGCTTCACTCCCGTGATTTACGGTTCGTCCAAGCTCTTCGGCTTCTACCGCAAGACCGTCCACAACTTGGATAAGCTGGACGTGAACGTGATCCAGAGCGCAAAGGACGTGCGCCAGAGGTGCATCAACCTCGTGAACTGCCTTCCGGACAGCGTCTTTGCAGAGCCGGGTCAATCGTCGGCAGAATCGGCAAAATCGGCAATCACCTCGCTGGAATGCGCGGTAAAGGATGCGAAGGAGGGGCTTATCGACGTCCTGGTCACAGGCCCCATCAACAAGAGGGGCATGTCCCTTGCCGGCTTCAACTACACCGGCCACACGGAGTACCTCCAGAAGGAATTCGGGGCCGATGAGGTGGAGATGCTCATGGTAAGCGACCAGCTCCGCGTTGGCGTCGTCACCGGCCACATTCCGCTGAGGGACGTTCCAAAGAGGATTACAAAGGAAGCCATTCTCTCCAAGCTCCGCATCCTAAAGAAGACCCTTCAGACAGACTTCGCGGTAGTGGAGCCAAGGATTGCAGTCCTGGGCCTGAACCCCCACTGCGGGGACGGCGGCCTCATCGGCGATGAGGAGAAGAACATCATCCTCCCGGCAGTGCAGGAGGCGCAAAAAGAGGGAATCCAGGCATTCGGCCCGTATTCGCCGGACGGTTACTTCGGCCTTGGGCATTACAGCCGCTTTGACGCCACCCTTGCCATGTACCACGACCAGGGCCTTGCCCCATTCAAGAGCATTTCATTTGCCGATGGCGTCAATTTCACCGCAGGCCTCCCTATCGTGCGCACGTCTCCGGACCACGGCACCGGCTACGAAATCGCCGGCCGCGACGAAGCGGATCCCCGTTCAATGATGCAGGCAATCTACACTGCCATAGACATTTTCCGCCGCAGGCTTCAGTACTTTGAAACCCGGCAGTGATACTGGCAGTAGTCTGAGATTTTCTCGCGGTGGGTAATGAAGATAAGCGTCTTGCCCGCCGCGTTTTTTTCGAGCCCAGTCATGAGGCGCTCTTCCGTTTCCGGGTCGAGGGACGATGAGAACTCGTCCAAAAGGAGGATGTCTCCCTTTCTGAGAAGGCCGCGGGCGATGGCGATTCTCTGGGCCTGGCCTTCGGAAAGGCCGGCGCCGCCTTCACCGCAGAGGGTATCCAGGTCCGTTACGAAATCGGCAGCGGCGGTGCGGAGGGCATGCCACATATCGGCCTCGGAGGCCTCCGGGTCTCCCATGAGGAGGTTTTCGCGGATGGTGCCGCTGAGGAGGGAATTACCCTGCGGGACGTATACCAGGTTGCAGCGCGTTGCCTGTGATGCGGGCGTCTCCCCTTCCTTATTATATAGGACGATGCTGCCTTTCTCCGGCCTCAGGAGGGACATCATGAGGCGGATGAGAGTGGACTTTCCGGCACCTGTCTCGCCGATGATTGCAGTCCTGCTTCCGGGCTTGAAATCGAAGCTGAAGCCGCTCAGGACGGGTTTTTCGCCGTCGGGGTAGCGGAAGGTGACATTATCGACCTTGATTCCCACGGGGCCTTTCAGCTTCACCGGCTCCTTCACCTCTTCCAGAGGGGTGTCTTCCAGTTCGATGAGCCTGTCGATGGAGGCGGTTGCATAAATGAAGTTGGGAATCTGATGCATGAGGTTCACCACCGGCCGCTGGATCTGGCCCACAAGCTGGAGGAAGCTGGTCATGACGCCGAAGGTGGTGCCACGCTTTGCGATGCCGTATGCTCCCCAGATGAAGGCGGCAAGGTAGCCGCTTGCAAATGAGGCAGAGACCATAGTCCTTGCGAACACGTTGAAGTTGGTGCGTTCCTTGACCTGGCCGTATTCGATGTTCTGGAGATTGTCCAGGCGTTCCATCATGCGGTCCTCCCCTTCCATGGAACGTATCATCTGCCTGTGCCTGAGGCTTTCCTGCAGATGGCTCTGGACCTTGCTCTCGCTCTCACGGATACCCATTGTCATGCGGCGCATCTTGCGGAAGAAAAGCCGCGAGAAAAGGAGGAACAGCGGGGTTAAGAGTACCAGGAGCACTGCAAGGCGCCAGTCCATGGTGCAGAGAACAGCCACCGCTGCGACCATCTGGACAAGGGTCGTGAATATCTGCGGCACATCGGTACAGATAACGTCCGTTACCTTTGTGACATCCTGCTCCAGACGGTTGATGACGTCTCCGGTATGACGTTTTTCCTTTCCAAGCCATTCGGACTGCATCACATAGGAATAAAGATCTGCCCGGATGGAGAAGTTCAGCTTTGAGCTTGTAAGGTTTTCTATCCTCGTATTTACTGCCGATACGGCCAGCCGCACCACCGTAACCGCAATGGCCCAGCCTGCGGTCACCCAGAAATGGCCGGCTACGACGCCGGTTGCCACATCCACGAGGCGCTTGCAGATGAGGATGAAGGCCATGTTAAGGCCCACCGTCACCGTGCCAAGGAGGATGTTCGCAACAACAGCCCATCGTGCGCCTTTGGAGTGCACGTACAGCCATCGGAAGTATTTGAGGATGGATTTCACTACTCTGCGAGGCCGATTTCGACCCACTTTGCAAAGAGTGCCTTCACGTCCTTCGCGGCGGTTTCCCTGTCTACCTCGTACTCGTCAAGGAGGAGATTCACCGCCGTTTCTTCGGTGAATTCAGTCCCCTGGAGCTTTCCGAAGAGGAAGGCTGCGGTTCCGTTAAGGCTGATGAGAGATGAAAAGTTCACGTTTGCGGTTCCTTCTGCGGTGACCACATTCTCCCCGCAGATGGTTCTCAGCTTGAATCCTTCTTTGATTTTCATATCGTATTGTAGTTTTCTTTTACCCAGTCTCTGTTCCAGGGAAGATGCCTGTAGATGAAAAGGATGTAGCGGCGCAGCCTGCCAAGGCGCTGCCATGCATGGACAAGCCTCAGCTGCTTTGGGGAATACGGATCCACTTCCTTCTTGCCTGCACGTAGTATCTTTGTGGCCTTTGCCAGAATCTGCTCCCTTGCGGGATATTCATGTCCCAGCCAGACGCCGTCTCCCTGTATGTCAAAATGCCTGCCGTCCGTCCTCAGGACGCGGTGCATGATGTATTTTCCGTGAATGAAGAAGAGGACGATATCGTCCTTCTTTGGCTCTCCGTCGGCCTTTTCAAGCACCACGAGGTCCTTCCCTCCCCTTATGAAAGGCAGCATGCTGAATCCCTTCACCGGAATGGTTGCCGTATGTCCGTCCTCCAGACGCGCCAGCACCTGTGAAAAGAACTCGTCATTTTGCACCACCATTTTCATATCATGCAAAGATACTCATTTTTTCTTTCCCTCGCGGCTCCCATCCCTGAAAATGGCGGTTTTTAAGGATGGATGGGGTCAAGATATCTGGGAGTAGTCGTGGACGGTGTATTTGTCGCGGCGGAGTTCGGCGGCAAGGGGGGCGTTTATCGGCAGGACGAGGCCGGGGTCTTTGTCGAGGATGAGCTGGGCGTAGGCGCGGGCATCGGAAAGGATGAGACCGTCTTTGGCGAGGGAGGCTATGGAGAGGGTTATGGGAAGGCCGCTCTGCTGGGTGCCTTCGAGGTCTCCGGGGCCGCGCATTTTCATGTCTTCTTCGGCAAGCTCGAAGCCGTTTTCCGTGGCGCAGAGAAGGTCCAGGCGCTTTTTCGATTCCTTGGAGACCTTCTGCCCTTTCATGAGGATGCAGTAGGAGCGCTCTGCACCGCGCCCCACGCGCCCACGGAGCTGGTGGAGCTGGCTGAGGCCGAAGCGTTCGGCACTTTCAATGACCATCACCGATGCGTTGGGGACGTCTACACCCACTTCGATGACGGTGGTGGAGACGAGGATGTTGGCGCGTCCGGCGGCGAAGGCATCCATGTTGAATGCCTTTTCCTGGGGCGTCTGGCGGCCGTGGACGATGGCAACCTTGTACTGCGGCATCGGGAAGGCCTTGACTATCTCTTCATAACCCAGTTCCAGATTCTTGTAGTCCAGCTTTTCGTTCTCGAAGATGAGGGGATAGACTATGAACGCCTGACGGCCCTTGGCGATTTCGTCACGGATGAAGTTATGCATGGCGTGGCGCTTGTTTTCGCCCACGCAGATGGTCTGGACGGGCTTTCTTCCGGGGGGCATCTCGTCGATGACGGACACGTCGAGGTCTCCGTAGAGGGTCATTGCCAGCGTACGGGGAATGGGCGTTGCAGTCATGACAAGGACATGCGGATGCACTCCCGCGAATCCCTTTGCCCACAGACGTGCCCTCTGCTCCACGCCGAAGCGGTGCTGTTCGTCAATGACGGCAAGACCCAGCGCATGGAACTGCACCGTATCTTCAATGAGCGCATGTGTGCCGATGAGCACTCCCACGGAGCCGTCCTGCAGCCCGGCATGGATTTCCCGCCTGGCCTTGGTGCCCGTGTTGCCGGTAAGCAGTTCAACTCGTACGCCGGTTGGGGCCAGGTAGCGGGATACGTTGGCATAGTGCTGCTGGGCAAGCACTTCCGTAGGAGCCATGATGCAGGCCTGGTAGCCGTTTCCCACGGCGATGAGCGAACTCAGGACCGCCACCATGGTCTTGCCGCTGCCCACGTCTCCCTGAAGGAGGCGGTTCATCTGGTGCCCGCTCATCATGTCCTCGCGGATTTCCTTGATAACGCGTTTCTGGGCGCCTGTAAGGTCATACGGCAGTGATTTGTAGCAGATATTGAACGCCTCTCCGACGCGTGGCATCTTGAGGCCCTGAGCACTGCGGCTGCGTATATACTTCTGCTTCAGAAGTGACAGCTGAAGCAGGAAGAGTTCCTCGAACTTGAGGCGGTAACTGGCCTTCGAAAGGGCTTCCTGGTCCTGCGGGAAGTGTATCTGTCTCAAGGCATAATTCAATGGGACAAGTCCTTTTTCCCTCAGAACGTAGTCCGGGAGCGTCTCCCTGAGCGTTGGCAGAACACCTTCCAGGGCGCTTCCGATCATCTTGAGCATCACTTTTCCCGTGACGCCGCCGTTTTTGAGTTTTTCGGTTGAAGTGTATACCCCTGACAATACTCCGGTTACGAAATTGTCCGGCGCATCAACCTCAGGATGCACTATGTTCAGATGGTTGTTGAACACGGCCGGCTTCCCGAAGAACACGAAGGTGGAGCCGGGTTTCAGGCGCTCATGCATCCACTTTACGCCCTTGAAAAACACCAGCTCGATCTCTCCGGTATTGTCTGCCGCAATAACGCTCATGCGGGCTACCATGTTGTACTTGAGCTTGTCCGGAGGCAGTTCAGCGCCGTTTTTGGCAAACAGGCGCACTTTCATTACAGTCGCCCGCACCTGCACTTGGGCGAGGTCCGGGTAAACTTCTGCAATGGGTGTAATAGAACTGCGGTCTATATAACGGAAAGGATAGGTGTGAAGGAGGTCTCCCACCGTTCGCACCCCAAGCTCGCTCTCCAGCAGCTGGGCCCGCCTTGGCCCAACTCCCGGGAGATACTGTATGCTGGTTTCCATATCCATTCATTCAAAGATAAATGATTTTTCAGATTCATCCAAATTTTCACCACCCCATCCCTCTCTATCCTTAAAAACAGCCAATTTCAGGGACAGGGGCCATAAGGGAAAGAAAAAATGTGTATCTTTGGAGTATGGTACCTGAACTGGTGGACAAATACGTGTTTCTGCTGCAGACTTTTGTGGAAGCAGGCGGCAGGGGGCTTAGCCTTGACGAGATTTCGTCAAGGTGGATGTCTCGCTACGGTGAGAAGTACCCAAGGCGCACTTTCGGGAACCACAGGGCCGCGGTGGAAGAGGTTTTCGGCGTGGCGATAACCTGCAACAGGAGCACCAACCGATACTATATCGATGCGGCGGAAAGTGCCGTAGACAAGCGCGAGGCCGTGGAATACCTGGTGAACACCTTCACGGTGAACAACCTTCTAACGCTTGGGAAGCAGAGGCTGAGCGGCCGCGTCGCCGTGGAAGACATCCCCTCCGGCCAGAAGTACCTCACCAGCGTCATGCAGGCCATGCTGGACAGCCGCCAGCTCACGATAGGCTACCGCAAATACATGAGCGACGAGACCGAAACCCGCCACATCTGCCCCTACGCGGTGAAAGAGTTCGAAAAGCGCTGGTACATCGTCGCATACAGCATGGATGCCGATGCCCTCAGGACCTACGCCATGGACCGCATCACGTCCATGGAAATGACTGAGGACACATTCAGGATGCCGGAAGGATTCAATGTAGACCGGCTCTTTGAAAACAGTTACGGCATATACCTTCCGGAAGGAGAAAAGCCCGTCCTGGTGCGTCTCAAAGCCACAAAACGCGAGGCTGCATACCTCAAGGACCTGCCCCTCCATGAGAGCCAGCTCATCGAGGAGGAGACTCCGGAGCATACTATATTCGCCCTCAGGGTGATACCCAACCGCAACTTCGTGATGGAGCTCTGCAAAAGGGGCGGCGCCCTGGAAGTCCTTCAGCCGCAGGAGCTCAGGGAAGAAGTAAAACACCAACTGGAAACAGCACTTCAATCATATGTTTAAGAAATCATTACTCATGGCAGTGGCCGTGCTGGCCATCGCCTCATGCAAAGACAGCGAAATGAAACCCCAGAAAGGCTACATCGGCCCAAGTGATCCGGAGATTGTGGACGGCCGCATGACTCCCGAGGTGCTCCTCTCGCTGGGGCGCCTCTCTGACCCGCAGCTTTCCCCGGACGGGAAAACCATCCTCTACGGCGTAAGTTACACCAGCATTGCCGAAAACCGCAGCGTGCGCAACCTCTACGTCCTCCCTTCCGGAGGCGGCAAGGCATCGGCCCTCACGAAGGACGGGAAGAGCATTTCCAACGCCCGCTGGAGCAAGGACGGAGACGCCATCTGGTTCCTTCAGGGCGGCCAGGTCTGGAAGGCCCCCTACAAGAACGGAAAGCTTGGTAAGAGGACGCAGATAACGGACGTTGAAAAGGGTGTCGATGAATTCGCCCTTTCCCCGGACGAAGCCCAGATAATGTACGTTTCCACCGTCCACAGCGCAGTGGAAGTCCCTTCCGACACTGATCCTCTCCTTGACAAGGCCCAGGCCTATGCCACCGAAGATCTCATGTACCGCCACTGGGATCACTGGGTGACCGACATCAACCATACTTTCATCGCCCCCCTGTCAAACGGCATCATCAAAGAGGGCCTTGACATCCTTGGCGGCGAGCTATTCCAGCTGCCCAACGGCCCCTTCGGCGGTATCGAGCAGCTCTCCTGGAGCCCGGACGGCAGGTATATCGCCTACTCCTGCAAGAAGCTCACCGGCAAGGAGTACGCCTTCTCCACCAACACCTGCATCTACATCTACTGCCCCCTCACCGGGGAAACCAGCCAGGTAACCTTCAACGGAGGCTATGACACCAACCCCGTCTGGAGCCCCGACGGAAAACGCCTCGCCTGGCTCTCCATGCCCCGCGACGGCTACGAGGCCGACAAGATCCGCCTCATGGTAGGCGATGTTGTCTACTCCGATTCAGAAGAAGGCCAAAGTGCAAATCCTGAGGTTACTGCAATACGCGACCTCACAGAAAACTTCAAGTACAATGCCGACTCCCCCTCCTGGGCTGCAGACGGCAATTCCATCTACTTCAACGCCCTCACGGAAGGCATCCAATCCATCTACAACGCCGTAGTGGAAGGAGATGCCGAAATCTTCCGCCTCACCGCAGAGAACCTCTGGTACGACTTCGGAACGCCCTTCGGAATACTGCAGGACGGCACTATGCTCACCACCTACATGTCCATGGATTTCCCTACCGAAATCGTGGCCGTGAACGACAACTCCTTCACCGAACTCTCCTTCGAGAACGAGCACATCCTCTCCCGTCTCGAAAAGCACGAGACCGAGGCCCGCTGGCTCACCACCGTGGACGGAGAGAAGATGCTCACCTGGGTGCTCTATCCTCCGCGCTTCGACGCCTCCAAGAGCTATCCAGCCATCGAAATCTGCCTCGGTGGCCCTCAGGGCACGCTTTCACAGGGCTGGAGCTACCGCTGGAACTACATGCTAATGTGCCATCAGGACTATGTAGTAGTACTCCCCAACCGCCGCGGAACCACCGCATTCGGCCAGCCCTGGTGCGAGGAAATCTCCGGCGACTACATCGGCCTCAACATGCAGGACTATCTTACCGCCGCAAAGAATATCAAGGCTGAACCCTATGTGAGCGGTGTCGCCGCCTGCGGCGCTTCCTACGGCGGATACAGCGTCTACTACCTTGCCGGTATCCACAAGGACGTCTACGACTGCTTCGTCGCACACGCCGGCATCTTCAACGAGGAGCACATGTACATGGAGACAGAGGAGATGTGGTTCCCCAACTGGGACAACGGCGGTCTCGAGGAGTATGCCTACACTCCCGGCGAGATTGGCGCAAAGGGTGACGGAATCACCTTCGGAGGCATCCAGCAGGCCGGTTCTCCCTGGAGCAACAGGCCCAAGGCCATCCGCCACTATGAGAACTCCCCTCACAAGCTGGTGAAGAACTGGCACACTCCCATCCTGTGCATCCACGGCGGTTCAGACTTCCGCGTCCCCTATGACGAGGGCATGGCTGCATTCAACGCCGCCCAGATGATGGGCGTTCCTTCCAAGCTCATCGTCTTCCCCGAGGAGAATCACTGGATCCTGCAGCCGCAGAACGCCCTTTACTGGCATCGCAGCTACTTCGGCTGGCTGGACCGCTGGATGAAGGACTAAAGCTTCAGAAGCGCACGGCCGCTGCGGCCGTCGACGCACACTGTGAGTGGCTCTGTCACACGTATGTGGCGGAGCCATTCCGTTTCTTTTAGGGCCTCATGGGCATCGAGGGCCGAGAAATCCACCACGTCGCCGGGGCGGGAGAAGGGATCGGCATTCACATACCCGGCGTTGAAGGAGGTGAGGTTCTGGAAGAAGTGCGTGCCCTGGCTGGGGTCTACGCGGAAATCCTGAAGGGCGCACTCTACGATTACGCGGGCCTCGGAGATGTCGCTCCAGGCAACCGGAACGCCGAGCGTGGGGATGCTTGAGCCCCATCGGCCAAAGCCAAGGAGGGCATACTGACGGCCTTCGGAACGCATTCTGGCATTGATTTCACGCAGCTGCGCGGCCATTTCCTCCGTCTTCATCTTGTCAAAGGCTTCCGGCTTCAGGTACACTATGTCATGGATATCGCTTATCCATCCGGTGCCGAGGGCGCTGGAGGAGAGCACCACGGGAGAGGACGTGTCTATGGTGCGCCAGTCCACGTCGGCCTTGAGGCTGTCGGAGGAGATGGGACGCACCTGAAGGGCGGTGAAAAGGCCGGTGGGAAGGTCCGCCGCAAACTCTATCTCCACGCTGGTGTTCATTTCGGCCGAGCAGATATCCATCAGGTGCCTGACTATATCGGCAAGGGGGAAGGTGCCGTAGCGGAGGATATGGGAGAAGGTGATGACCTTGGGGCCTTCGGCAAAAGGGGAATCCACAAGGCGGTTGTTCTGCCAGTCGAAGGTTGAAGAGACCTTCTTCAGGGATTCGAAACGGCCACAGTCCCCTATCCTTATGCGCTCGAGGTTGACGGCGTCGTCGACGCTGGTCTTGAACTTTTCCGGCTGGAGGTCAAGCGCATACATAACCTGCTGGGTTTCACGTAGGGCAAGTTCCGTGGTGGAGGTCTGGATGACGTGCTTAGGATAAGCCGGGCAGAAGCGGAGAACCTGTTCCCCGTCCACCACCGCCTTGCCAAGGCCATAGGCTACCTTCACGATGCCATCCTGTGCTTTCTCATATCCCACGGGATAGAAATTCACCGAACGGGCAACGCCGGAAACCGTGGGGAAGAAATGTCCGTCCTCCTCGGAGCCGCAGATCTCCTGGATGATGATTGCCATCTTCTCCTCAGAAATCACGTTCGCGGTGGCCGTGATATAGCCTTTTGAAGCCGCGAAGTAAACGGAGGCATAAACGCTCTTTATCGCCTTTGCAAGGAGACGTAGCATCTGGTCTTCGTTCTCCACGGATGGAATCATGTAGGTCGAGTAAACTCCGGCAAACGGCTGGTAATAAGAATCTTCGAGCTTTGAGGAAGACCTTACGGCAAGCGGAGTATGAACCACGCGTATGAAGGAACGGAGGGCGTCGGCAAGGTCTCCGGGAAGGTTCGAGGAGACGAATTCGGAAAGGATTTCTGAATCGGACGCGTCGGAATTGATGACATACTGCAGGCCGTTTTCAAGGATGAAGCGGTCGAAGTATTCGGTTGCGATGACCAGCGTCCTGGGCACCATGATGCGCACTCCTTCCCACTTGCGGTAAAGGTCGTGCTTGTACAGGATATGGTTGAGGAAGGCTATGCCGCGGGCCTTTCCGCCGATGGAGCCCTCGCCGTAGCGGGCGAACCAGACAGTATCGTTATAAGCCGCGGGATCAAAGCGGGCAACGACGCCGAGCCCCTGCGATATGCGGTATTCGTGGATATCCCTCACAGCCTGCTCCCGGAAGGTTTCGGTATCCGGGAAGACGGTGTTCTTGAGGGAGTTTCCTACGGAGAAAAAACCCCTTGCAAGCAGCCAGCGGGAGACATAGTTCTTTTCCCGCATGCTGGAGAGAATCTTCTCCGGAAGCTCCGAGATGGCCTTTTCTGCGCCTTGGAGGTCACGTGCGCGCGCCACTTCCCTGCCCCTCGCATCCACCGCCACGAAGTCTCCGAAACCGAACTCCCTGCCGATATACTCCGACAGTTCGTGCGTAAGGGTCTTGGAGCGCTTCATGATAAAACCGGCCCGGAGGCCGTCGGCAACCGCTTTCATGCTCTCCTGGGAGGACTGCATGAGTATAGGCATCTTGGGGAGTTCGGCCCTGATGAGCTTGCACAGGTCTACGCCGGCGTCAAGCTTTTCGGAGGAGGGCTTGTCGTTACGGTGAAGAACGAAGCCGATATCCGAAATCACCCCGAGGAGGTTGGCCTTGTAAGTGTCGTACAGGGAGACGGCGTCCTCGTAGTTGGTTGCCATGAGGATTTTGGGGCGGGCACGCTTTCGGAAAATCTGCTGCTCCTCGTTCAGGGCGTCACGTATGGAATCTATGTTCTGCTGCAGTACGAGCTTGTAAAGGAGCGGAAGGTAGGTGGAATAGTACCTGACGGAGTCCTCTACCAGGAGGATGCACTGCACTCCGCTTTCGAGGATGTCGGAAGGGGCGTTGGCGCTGTCTTCCAGGAGTTTGATGATGGCGAGGATAAGGTCTGTGGAGCCGTTCCAGCAGAAGGTATAGTCTACTGCGGAACGGTCCATGTCCTCCATGCGGCGGTAGATTTCCTTGGAATAGGCCGTGAGAAGGACTATCGGCACGTCATGCTGGTACTCTTTCATGCGGGCGGCGAAGGCAAAGACGTCGTCCCCCACGTTGTACATGGTTATTACAAGGTCGAAGCGCTCTCCTGAGGCCGCTTTTTCGAGGGCTTCCTTGGTGGAGGGGACCCTTTCGAAACGGGGAGGGTTGGAGAGGTTGAGCTCTGAGTACTCGCGCGAAATGCGCATGTCAAGGCTTCCGTCCTCTTCGAGGGAGAAGTTGTCGTACTGGTTGCATACCAGAAGGATACGGCGGATGCGCCGCGCCATCAAGGAATCGGACATATGCGGATTATACTAAACCCTGGTCGATCATTGCGTCCGCCACTTTGATGAAGCCGGCGGTATTGGCGCCTAGGACATAGTCGATGGAGCCGTCCGGGAGGGTTCCGTATTTCACGCAGGAGGCGTGGATATCGGACATGATGCGCCTGAGCATGCTGTCTACCTCATCGGCAGTCCAGGAGGTTCGCATGGAGTTCTGGCTCATTTCGAGGCCGGAAACCGCCACGCCGCCTGCGTTGGAAGCTTTGCCGGGAGCGTATAGGAGACCGCCTGCAAGGATGATTTTGACGGCCTCGGGGGTTGTGGGCATGTTGGCGCCCTCGGCAAGGAGGATGGCGCCGCCCTTTACGATGTTTTCGGCATCGGCAGGTTCAATCTCGTTCTGCGTTGCGCAAGGGAGGGCGATGTCGCAGGGGATTTTCCAGGGACGCTCGCCGGGGAAATACTGTGCCGACGGATATTCCTGCACATATTCCTTGATACGGCCGCGGCGGATGTTCTTGAGGCGGAAAACGTACTGCATTTTCTCCTCGGTGAGGCCGTCGGGGTCGAAGACGAAGCCATCGGAGTCGGAAAGCGTCTGGACCTTAGCTCCAAGGCGCATGGCCTTCTGGGCTGCATACTGGGCTACGTTTCCGGCGCCGGAGATGTTCACTTTCTTGCCTTCGAAGGACTCTCCCCTGCCTTCCAGCATCTTGAGGGCGAAGTAGCAAAGGCCGTAACCGGTGGCTTCGGGCCTGAAGATGGAGCCGCCCCAGTTAAGGCCCTTCCCGGTGAGGGTGCCGGTGAACTGATCCTTGATCCTCTTGTACTGGCCGAAGAGGTAGCCTATCTCACGGCCGCCCACGCCGATATCGCCCGCAGGGATGTCCGTATCGGCCCCGATGTGACGGTAAAGTTCAGTCATGAAACTCTGGCAGAAGCGCATTACCTCTGCGTCAGACTTGCCTCTGGGATTGAAGTCCGATCCACCCTTGGCACCGCCCATCGGCAGGGTTGTGAGGGCGTTTTTGAAGGTCTGCTCGAAGGCGAGGAACTTCATGATGGAAAGGTTCACGCTGGGATGGAAGCGGAGGCCTCCCTTATACGGGCCGATGGCCGAAGAGTTCTGGACCCTGAAGCCCCTGTTGATATGGACTTCCCCTCTGTCGTCGGTCCAGGGGACGCGGAATATTATGATGCGTTCGGGTTCTGCCAGCCTTTCCAGGATCTTGGCGTCCATGAGGTGAGGATTCTCTACGATGTATGGAGCAACACTCTCTGCAACGGCCCTGACAGCCTGATGAAACTCACTTTCTCCGGGATTCCTGGCGATGACTTCGCCCATGAACCCCTCTACGAATCTGCTTGTAAAATCTTCCATATTGTTCGTTTTTATACATAAATAATCGTTTTGACGTCCGCGTCAGCTGGCGGCCCCGGCGCACAGGATTCCGTCCAGGGCCGATGACACGATTCCGCCGGAGTAACCGGCTCCTTCGCCGCAGGGGTACAGTCCCGGAACATCCACATGCTCAAGCGTTTCCGGGTTTCTTGGAAGGCGCACCGGGGAGGAGGTCCTGGATTCGGTTCCAAGAAGGAGGGCGTCGTTGGTGTAGTAGCCGTGCATCTGACGGTCTACCTGAGGGAAAGCCCTTCTGAGGCGCATGGAAACGTGTTCGGGGAGGAGTTCGTGAAGCGGGGCCGACATGGCACCGGGATGGTATGACGTCTTGGGAAGGTCCTTGGAGACGATTCCCCGGCAGAAGTCTTTCATCCTCTGTGCCGGAGCCATGAACGGATGGCGGCCGCCATGCTCGCTCACGTATTTGTACATGGCCCTTTCGATGTCCCTCTGGAAGTCCATGAGGGCAAGAGGACCGGTATATTCTTCAGGCTGGTCTCCGGGTTCAATCTGCACCACAACACCGGCATTCGCCCATTTTGAGTTACGCTCCGAATTGGACATTCCGTTTAGCACCACCGTGCCTTCTTCCGTCGATGAAGGCACAAGGATGCCGCCCGGGCACATGCAGAAGGAGAACACTCCGCGTTCCTCTACCTGCTGTACGAAAGAGTACTCTGCAGTGGGCATGAAAGGCTGGTACTTGCCGTGGTACCTTATCTGGTTAATGAGCCACTGGGGATGCTCTACGCGCACACCAAGGGCGAAACCCTTGGCTTCCAGGGTCCATCCGCGGCGCTGGAATATCTCGTAGATGTCACGTGCGCTGTGGCCGCTTGCAAGGATTACCTTGCGAGCCCTATAGACCTTGTCTGAACAGTGGACCTCGAAACCGGGGACGATGTCCGTCACGCGGCTGTCAAAGTGGTATTCTCCGCCGTGTTCTTCAATGCAGCGGCGTATGTTCTTGACTATCTCCGGAAGTTTGTCCGTACCTATATGCGGATGCGCATCCAGAAGGATTTCCTCCTTGGCGCCGAAAGCTACCAGCGTGTGGAGAACCTCCCGGATGTCTCCTCGTTTTGACGAGCGCGTGAAGAGCTTTCCGTCAGAAAACGCACCTGCGCCGCCTTCGCCGTAGCAATAGTTGGAATCAGGGTCAAGGACACCGTCCGTGGACAGCTTTGCCATATCCACCTTACGGCGTTCGACGTCCTTACCGCGCTCCAGGATGACCGGCTTGAGTCCGCGCTGCAGAAGCTTCAGTGCCGCGAACATTCCGGCAGGGCCGGCGCCTATCACTATGACGGGTTCTGCACCGTGGACGTCAAGGTATGGCTGGAGCTTGTAAGGAACGTATTCCTCTCCCTGGCGATATGCCTGGAAACGGTAGCGCCACAGGATGTCTCCACGGGCGTCTATGCTCCTTTTCACAGGAACAATTATACCGAGCTTATCCTGCTTGATTCCAAGAGTCTTGGCTGCCGCAGCCTTAAGTTCTGCTTCAGGTATTTCGCGGCCCACTTTCACGGCCAGTTCGAACTCTTTCATAGGAAGTCTGCCATTCGTGAAACGGGTGCTATGTCAAGCGGTGTCCTGACGCCCGCCTTGTACTGGAACCAGCCGGCGACAGCTATCATCGCAGCGTTGTCGGTGGTGAATTTGAATTCCGGAAGATAGGTGTTCCAATGGCGTTTTTCACCCTCCCTGACTATCCTCTCCCTGAGGCCGCTGTTGGCACTCACTCCGCCGCCGATGGTAATCTCCCTGATGCGGGTTTCCTTGGCTGCCCTTATGAGCTTTTGCATGAGGATGTCGATGAGGGTTTTCTGGAAACCGGCGCAGAGGTCTTCCTTGTTCTTTTCAAGGAAATCCGGATCCAGCGCCACCTGGTCCCTGACGAAGTACAGGAGCGAAGTCTTCACGCCCGAAAAACTGTAATCCAGGCCGGGGATGTTGGGTTTTGCAAACTGGAAACGGTCAGAGTCTCCCTGCTTTGCAAGGCGGTCGATGACAGGGCCGCCGGGATACCCGAGGCCAAGCAGTTTGGAGCACTTGTCAAAGGCTTCCCCTACGGCATCGTCAATTGTCTGGCCGAGAATCTCATACTCGAGAGGACTCTTGACCTTCACTATCTGGGAGTTGCCTCCGGAAACGAGCAGGCACAGGTAGGGGAACTTCGGCTCCCTCACAGGCACGTCCGGCTGCCTTATGAAATTGGCCAGAATATGGCCCTGGAGGTGATTCACCATAACCATCGGAATGTCAAGCGAGAGGGAGAGAGCCTTTGCAAAGGACGTTCCGACCAAAAGGGAGCCCAGCAGCCCGGGACCGCGCGTAAAAGCTATAGCCGTAAGGTCTTTCTTGTCTACTCCGGCACGCTTAAGCGCCTCTGACACAACGGGAACGATGTTCTGTTCGTGTGCCCTTGACGCCAGCTCCGGAACCACTCCGCCAAAGTCCTTGTGAACCTGCTGGGACGCAATCACGTTGGACAGCAGTACGCCGTCGCGGATTACTGCAGCAGAAGTGTCGTCACAGGAGGACTCTATTCCAAGTATGATGTCTGCCATAAAACTGATTTAACTTACAAATTTAACACATTTCCATGAAAAAGCCAATGAAACCTTGACTCACGCAATATAGGGATGATTATTCGAGAATAATCATTATCTTTGTAGTCTGTGAAGACTGCACTGAAAATACTCAAGGTCGTAGGCATCGTGCTCCTTGTGGCGTTACTGCTTCTACTGGCAGGGGGCATTGCCATTCAGTCTCCCCGGGTGCAGGCTTCAATCGGCAGGAAGGTCGTGGAGGCCTTCCGCAGCAGAACCCAGGCCGATATCTCCTACTCCGACCTCGCCATCCAGATTCCGGAGGCCATCATACTTAAGGACGTGATTGTGAAGGACAAAGCACCCAGAGTGGAGGGTGCCGACACGATTGCCACCATCGGCCTTCTGAGCACCAAGTTCTCCCTGAAGGAGCTGCTGGGCGGCGGCGGAATTAACATTTCGCATGCACGTCTCAAGGACGCCGCTTTCACCCTGGCATTCGAGGAAGACTCCACCTCCGAAACCGGCAGCAGGATGAATTTCATGAGGGCCCTAGGGCTCAATCCTGCCGAAGATGACAATTCCGGCTGGGGCGACGTCCTGAGCGCAGGAGACCTGGACATCGAGAATTTCCGCTTCACCATGCTCAGTCCCCCGGGCGAGGCCGAAAGACTGGCCGAAGGATGGGGTGACTACCCCGGAGTAATCAATTTCAACAGGCTCCACGCGGTGATAGACCGCCTCAAGGCCCGTCACATAAGGGTCAAGGACAGTTATATCAGCTGCACCGTGGACAGCCTGCGCATTCACGAAACCGACACCGGCTTCACCCTGGAGCAGGCATCCGGAAAGGTGAAAGTGGGCAGGCAGCGCGTTCGCATCGACGATTTCCACCTCAAGGACACGGACAGCGACCTTTTCATGGACCGCTTCCAGCTGGACGGCGCCATTGAAGACTACGAAGATTTCACGGAAAAGATACGGATTTCGGCCGATATCCGCAAGGGCAGCGTCCTTTCAATGGCAACGGCGGCGCATTTCGGCCCCGGCATCGACAGGATGAACTTCAAGGCCAATGTGGAAGGCAAGGTCAGGGGCTATGTGAACGATTTCTCGCTGGAGAATCTCGCCTTCGAGGAGCTCGGCAGCGGGGTATCGGCAAGCTTGAAGGGCAGCATCATGGACGTGGAGGAGATCGAAAAGAGCCTCTTCAACCTGGATGTGAAGAACCTCGGATTCACGCTCAGGGGCGTTGAGAAGCTGGTCGAAGGCCTTGCCCCGGACACCCGCCTGGACCTTTCCGGCATAGCCAAAGGGCAGAGGCTGAACTTCTCCGGAAAGCTCAAAGGCCCCCTCAACCGCCTTGCAGTGAAAGGAAAAGCCACCTCAAAGATGGGAAGGCTGGATGCCGATGTAACCCTCAGGAACACCGTAGACGCCAAGCGCCCCTTCATGATAGGCGGGAAAATCGACACCAAGGATTTCGACCTTGGGGAATTCCTCGGAATCGAGGAACTGGGCCCCCTTACGATGGAAAGCCTCGTGGACGCCACCCTTGCCGATGAAGGCATCACCCTTGACACCCTCTCCCTGAATGTCTCCCGCCTGAGCGCCCTGAACTACGACTATTCAGACATAAAGGTGGCCGGAAAATACACGGAGCAGGCTTTTGACGGACGCATCGTCTCCGGAGACCCCAACCTGGACTTCTGGTTCCAGGGTATCTTCAACCTGTCTCCAAGGACAAGGAACGCCACCTACCGTTTCTACGCAAACCTTGCCTATGCCGACCTCCACGCCCTCCATATCGATGCAAGGCCGAAGTCAAGGCTCACCCTCCTCGCTCATTCGGACTTCGTACGGACAGACAAGGGTGAACTGCTTGGCTACGTGCAGGTCAATGATTTCACGCTGGAAAGTCCTTCCGGGTTCCACGATATCGGCACTGTGTCCATCAATTCGCATTCAAACGACAATGTGAACCGTATCCAGCTCAGGTCCGATTTCATGGAGGGCAGTTTCGTTGGCGATGAATCCATCCTGTCCTTCGCAAACGACATCAAGAGCCTTGTCATCGACAGGAACCTTCCCGCCCTTGCAGACAGCAAGTCCGCACCGTGGAGCGGAGCTTCCTACGACGTGAGCCTTATCATCCACAAGGCCCAGGACATCCTGGACTTCTTCGCTCCCGGTGTCTACGTTGCCGACGGCACCTCGCTGAACCTGAAAATCGGCAGGGACGGGCAGCTGAAGGGCGGCGCAAGCTCCTCAAGGCTCATGTACAACGGAAGGTACCTAAAGGGCCTGAACGTAATCCTGGACAACGTCTCCGAAAGCATTCAGGCAAGGATCAAGAGCTCTGCGCTCTTCCTCTCCGGAGCCGAACTCAAAGACAACAACCTCACCCTCTTCGCCAAGGACAACCATCTGGGCATAGGTTATTCCTTTGCCAATGACGACGATACCAAAGCGCAGGTATACCTCTCAGGAGACATACAGCGCGAAAGGGACGGACTCAAGATGGTTGCAAGGGCACTTCCTTCCAATATCTACTACGGCGGCGAAGGCTGGGGCCTGAGCTCCGGAGACATAGTCATAAAGGGCGGAGACTTCAAGATAAACAACCTCCAGGCAAGGCACGATGACGAATCCATCCTCGTCCATGGCGGTTTCTCCGCAGAAAAGAAGGATACGCTGAAGCTGAGTCTCCGGAAGTTTGACATGTCGATGCTTGACAGCGTTACTGGCAGCAGCCCTTCGCTCGCAGGGCGCGCAAGCGGTCAGGCCATGGTCATTTCGCCGGCTTCCCCCACTCCTGGCCTTATAGCCTCGATTACCTGCGACTCCACTTACGTCTCCGGCAGGAAAGCCGGAACGCTCAATCTGGAAAGCCACTGGGACGATGCCGCACAGGGATTCGAATTCTCCCTTGCCAACCGTCTCCAGGCCATAAGCAACATCGATGTGAAGGGTCTGTATTCGCCTGCAAAGCACGAACTCGGAGTCACGGCGAAGCTGCTGCAACTGGACCTTGGCTACGCTTCGTTCATCCTGGACGACGTATTCTCCAAGACGGAGGGAGCCCTCAGCGGAGTGGTCACATTCGGCGGGAAGCTGGACGACATGCACCTCTCCAGCCGCGGCCTGCACCTTGAAGACGGCATTCTCGAGCTGGACTTCACCAGAGTCCCCTACCAGGTGTCCGGGAACCTGTCCGTGGATGATTTCGGCCTGCATTTCGACGATGTCACGCTTGCCGACGGCACCGGAGGCAGCGGGCGCGTAACAGGCAGCGTCGAATGGGGCGGATTCAAGAACCTTGGCATGGACGCGCACGTGAACTTCAACGAAATGCATGTAGTCGGAGTTCCGCGCGGGGTGAACTCCACCCTCAGCGGCGACGTGTATGCGTCCGGAAGGGCCGACATTATCGGCCCTATGAACGCCCTGCTGCTGGATGTTGATGCACGTACAACGTCCGGCGGCAATATCCGGATTCCGGTGAACGGCAGCGGAAGCAGTCGCTCGATGGCCCTTCTCACATTCGTGGAACCGCCGGCAGAGGAAGAACTTGATCCTTTCGAGCAGATGCTCCTCGCAAGCTCCAAAGCCGAAACCCAGCAGAGCAATCTGAACGTTCACCTGAGGGTATCGGCAAACCCGGAGACAGGCGTTTACATCGACCTCGGAGATGGAATGTACATGAACGGAGCGGGCAACGGAATCATAGAGCTGGAGCTAATTCCTTCGCAGGATGTCATGAACCTGGGAGGCAATTACGTCCTCACGCAGGGCAACTTCCACCTTTCCATCATGGGCCTGGTTTCCAAGGACTTTTCCATTGAAAACGGAAGTTCCATCCGCTTCAACGGCGATATCTGGGATTCAGACCTGGACGTGGTTGGAAAGTACTCCACAAAGACTACGCTGGCTGCGCTGATATCCGACGATAATGCTACGTCAAGGCGTGATGTCGACTGTTTGATCTCCATTTCCGACAAGTTGAGCAATCCTAAGCTAGGTTTCAACATAGACGTTCCGGACCTCAATCCCGGCACCGATGCCCTGGTAAAGAGCGCCCTCAATACAGAGGATAAGGTCCAGAAACAGTTCCTGGCACTGCTGGTGACAGGAAACTTCCTGCCCGAGGAAGATACCGGAATCACCACCGGAGGCACCAATACAGTATTCTCCAACGTTGCCGGTATCATGGCCGGACAGATGAATTCCATCTTCCAGAAACTGGATATTCCCCTGGACCTCGGCTTGAATTACAGCTCATCCAATACGGGAGATGACGTATTTGACGTTGCGCTTTCCACCCAGCTGTTCAACAACAGGGTGATAGTGAACGGCAACATCGGCAACAAGCAGCAGTACGGGGTTTCCACGAACGAAGTGGCTGGAGACCTGGACGTCGAAGTCAAGGTGAACAAGACCGGAAGCCTGCGACTGAACCTCTTCTCCCATTCTGCCGACCAGTTCTCCTCCTACCTTGACAACAGCCAGCGAAACGGCGCCGGTATTGCCTATCAGAGGGATTTCGCCACGATAAGCCAGTTCCTGCACGAACTGTTCACCCCCAAGGAAACGCTGCGCCAGGAGGCTGTAGACGCCCTTCTGAACCCTGAGGGGACGGTAACCCTCCAGGTAGACACAACCGGCCGTACAACCATAGTTCCAAAAGATGAATAAAGGAAAACTTTACCTCATACCCTCCCCTCTCGGAGACGGCGCCCCTGCCGATGTCCTCCCTGCATCCCTCCTGGCAAAACTGCCGGAACTGCAGTGCTACGTGGTGGAAGAAGAGCGTACCGCACGCCGCTTCCTCTCTGCCGCAGGACTTAAGGGGCACATCCAGGAGCTGGAATTCCATACCTTGAATGAGCACACCTCTCCTTCTGAGGTCGAAGGCCTCCTGAAGCTGTTTGAAGGCCGATCCGTGGGCCTGATTTCAGAAGCCGGCCTTCCCGCAGTAGCTGACCCGGGAGCCCGCCTTGTTGCCCTCTGCCATGCGCACGGGATAGAGGTTGTTCCCTTCGTGGGACCGTCTTCCCTCATGATGGCGCTCATGTCATCTGGCCTCGACGGCCAGAGCTTCGCCTTCAACGGCTACATTCCGGCAAAGACGGAAGAGCGCCGCAGCGCCCTCCGGAGCCTGGAGAAAAAGTCTTTCCACCAGAGCCAGATCCTCATCGAGACGCCTTACCGCAATGATTCCCTCTTTGCCGACATGCTCTCCGTCCTGAATCCCCGGACCATGCTCTGCATTGCGGCCAACATCACCTGCGAGGACCAGTTCATAAAAACCCTGCCGATAGCTTCCTGGAAGAAGCAGCAGGGCTTCACAATCGGCAAGAGACCTTGCGTTTTCATAATCCAGGCCCAATGAAGATAGCGTTCACAACCCTGGGCTGCAAGCTCAACTATGCCGAAACCTCCACCTACGAAAGAGGCTTCCTTGCCGCCGGCTGGGAGGTTGTTCCCTGGTCCTCCGTTGCCGATGTGTACCTGATGAACAGCTGCTCCGTAACGGAAATGGCCGAAAAAAAATCCCGTAACTACATACGCAGGGCCCACAAAACAGCCCCCGACGCCAGAATTGTGGTCACCGGCTGCTACGCCCAGCTCCGCGGCGACAAACTCCTGGAGATTGACGGTGTCTGGAAGGTCTTCGGCGCAAATGAGAAATCAAAACTTGTAAATGAGGTCTTGGATGGTACACGTTCGGAAAACTGTGCCCACCCTCGGGCTCATAAGAGGGAGGGGCCCATCGAAGATGGGAGGGGTCGCGAAGCGACGTTTTCCGAATGTGTACCATCCAAGACCGGAAGTACGTTTGGAGCGTATTCAAGCGGTGAGGAACGGACAAGGAGTTTCCTTAAGGTGCAGGATGGGTGCGACAATTTCTGTGCATACTGTACTGTGCCTTATGCAAGGGGAAGGTCCAGAAGCATTCCGCTCTGTGAGGTGGAGAAAATGGCCAGGGACATAGCTGCAAAGGGGGTCAAGGAGGTTGTACTTACCGGTGTGAATACCGGAGATTACGGCCGGGGAACGGATGAATCGTTCCTGGATCTTCTCAAGATGCTGAACGGGATTGAAGGAATCGAAAGATACAGGATTTCCTCAATAGAGCCCAATCTTATCACAGAGGAAATTGTGGACTGGATTGCCTCGGGAACAAAGTTCCTCCGGCATTTCCATATTCCGCTGCAGAGCGGGAGCGACACCCTTCTCAAGAAGGTGGGCCGCCGATATGACACGGCGCTGTTTGCAAGCAGGATTGATTATATCCGGTCGGCCATGGAAAGGCCTGGACAGAGCAAAGTCTTCTTCGGCATTGATGTTATTGTGGGCCTGCCCGGAGAAACGGAGGAACTGTTCATGGAGACCTACAGGTTTCTCAAGGAAAGGATACGTCCTGCATTCATCCATGTGTTCCCTTATTCGAGGCGTCCCGGCACCCGCGCGGCCACTTGGCCGGACCAGGTTCAGGACTCCGTAAAGACAGAAAGGGTTGCCAGGCTTGAGGCACTGTGCGAGGAACTTCATGCCGCTTTCGTGGCAGAAAACAAGGGCCTTCCGGAGCAGGTTCTGTGGGAATCGGCACAGAAAGACGGGGTCATGGGAGGTTATACGGGCAATTATATAAGGATTGAGCGCCCGTTTGACGCCTCAAAGGCAAACACGATAGAAGATATTGTAATTTAATAAGTAAAACATTTTTGTTTTAATACATAACAAAAAAGTTACATGCCTGTAGAGCTCACATTCATGGGTACCGGGACCTCCCAGGGAGTCCCAATCATCGGCTGCAACTGCCCAAAATGCAAAAGTACGGACCCGCACGACAAACGGTACCGTTCAAGCGCCCTCGTAAGGATGAACGGACTGACAATACTGATAGACGCCGGCCCCGATTTCAGGTCGCAGATGCTGCGGGCCGGAGTGAGCCATCTTGACGCAATCATCCTTACCCACAACCACAAGGATCACACGGGCGGCCTTGACGACGTTCGCTCCCTAAACTATACAGACCGCAAGGCCGCGGAGATATACTGCGAAGAGAAAGTCCTGAATACACTCCGCAACGACTACGCTTATGCCTTCGCAGAGCACAAGTACCCAGGCGCCCCCGAGTGGCATATCCACCTAATAGACGAAAAGCCCTTCAGGGTAGATCCTATAACTGACGCCGGAGAATTGGAATGGGTCCACGACATCGGCTACTTCTACCGCCAGGCAGACGGCTCCCTCCTCCCCTCCTCGAACGAGGTTGCAAGAGCCCCTCATGAGAATGCCAACGTGATTCCCATACGCGGATACCACGACACAATGCCCGTCCTGGGATTTCGATTCGGAGACATCGCATATATAACAGACATGAGCAGCCTTCCCGCATCTGAACTCGAGAAACTGCACGGCCTTAAGCACCTCACACTTAACACCGTAGGCTACAAACCGCACCATTCCCATTTCTCCCTGGACCAGGCCCTTGAACTTGCAGACACCATAGGTGCAGAGCACACCTGGCTCACTCACCTCTCCCACACCTTCCCCTGCCATGAGCAGTTCTGCGAGGAGCTGCGCAATCTGTGCCTGTCCCGCGGCATACGCTCCTCCGTCCAGCCCGCGCACGACGGTTTGACTGTGCGGGCTTAATCTATTTCCGCGATATGTTCACCACGTCGTAGAATATCCCGTACGAGAATACGAAGTACACGATGAGAAGAAGTGCTGCCCATAGCGGCAGGGTGAAGCCGAAGACTATGGCGTAGATGAGAAGGAGTAAGGGCTCCATCACCAGCTTCACGAGGAAACGTACGGAGTTGGAGAAGGCCTTGTCCTTGATTTTGCGGCAGATAATCTCGGCAGTGAGCCACATGGGAAGGCTAAGGACGGCAGCAAGTGGGAACAGCGGGATGAGCCACCAGCGGTAATGCCACTGCGGCGCCTCATGGAACACCAGGGACGACATCCTGTCATGCAACTGCTCCAGAAGCTGTTTTTCGTCCATGTCGGGGTCTACCTCCAGTGCGGGGCCGTATACCAGTTCCACAGCGCTTCTGTATCTATAGAAATGAGCATAGTTGATGCCGGTGGGAACTATGTAAGTCTTTCTGGTCCTGGCACTTTTCTGTGCTATCCTGGCAATGCCCTTCCGTAGGGGCTGAAGTTCACGCCCGGGGGTGTGACGTCCTTCCGGAAACATACAGAACGGCACCTCGTGATCCAGGGTGTCCTCAATCTCTGCAAACGTTCCGTAACTTGACATAAGCGTTTCCATGCCGTCACGCTGACGGGCCATGGGAAGAATCTTCAGGAAGCGGAGTATCTTGTTTGCCGTGCTCTGGCGGAAAATGTCCGCCCTGGCGCCGAAGACAGTACGGTCATGACGGCTCTGGAGCACCACAAGGGCATCCATGAGGGTGTTTGTATGGTTGGGAGCCAGGACCACTGCCCCGTCGTCGGGGATGGAGCCGGACACCTTGACACGCTCATAGCTCTCCCTTGTGCAGAAGTCTACATAAGGGCGCAGGAAGGCATAAAGGCGGTTATACTCCCAGATCTTAGGCATTCCTCTTGGAGCGGTTGAAGATGGTTGCAACGGTAAGGCCGGACACTATGTGCCATATCCCCCACCATGCGGTTATGACCAGCATGCCTCCGTGAGGAGGGAAATTCGCAAAGATGCTCGTTCCAAGCATGAGGGCAAGTCCAAGGCCCGAGTTCTGGATGCCTGTCTCAATGGTAAGGGTACGGCGGTCACGGAAAGGAACCTTGGCTATCGTCCCAACACCGTAACCGATGCCAAGAGCCATGAGATTATGCACGAACACAACCATGAAGATGTACTTCACGCACTGAAGGAAGGCCGCCATGTTGCTGGAGAAGGAAAGCACAACCATTGCAATGAAAAACACAATTGAAATCCACTGCAGGGGCTTTTTCAAGGCTTCTGCGACCTTTGGCAGATAGTGTGAAGTGAGTATGCCCAGAGTGAGCGGAATGCCCAGAAGGATGAAGATGGTCTTGAACACTTCCCATAGAGGAATAACCAAAGTCGGGACTTCTGCCGCAACGGAAGCGGTGTGCAGATATATACTGCCCCAAAGCCAGAAATTGAACGGGGTCATAAACACCGCAAGCGCCGTAGAAATGGCCGTGAGGCTCACTGAGAGCTCGATATTGGCCTTTCCCAGGGACGACATGAAGTTGGAAATGTTCCCTCCTGGACACGCCGCCACCAGTATCATTCCAAGACCCATCATGGGAGAAATCCAAGAACCCATGAGTATAGCCAGAAGGCAGGTGAACGCCGGCAGCAGTATGAGCTGGCAGCACATTCCAAGAAGCACTGACTTTGGTTTCTTGAATACTTCTACGAAAATCCTTGGCTTGATTCCCAGCGCTACGCCGAACATAACGAATGCCAGGACAATATTGATAGTGTTCATTCCTCCGGCATTAAGGGTAACCTGGATGCCGTCAATGCTTTGGATAACTTCCTGTGTCATGTGTGGTTTAGGTTTTAACGCATAAATATAGAAAAAAATATCCACCTGCAACACAAAAACAGGCTAAAACGTGTAACAGGTGGCCCGGACGAGCCACCTGTTACACGAAAAAGGGCCAAATTGCGTAATAACTGGCCGCTGCCAAATTAAAGCTTCGGACCAGCCTTTACGAGGGCCTTGCCTGCACGGTTGCTTTCATACTTGTGGAAGTTCTTGATGAAGCGGCCTGCGAGGTCTTTTGCCTTCTCTTCCCATTCTGCAGGGTTCTTGTAGGTGTCACGAGGATCGAGGATACCGGTGTCAACACCTTCGAGCTTTGTAGGAACGGTGAAGTTGAAGTAAGGAATAACCTTGGTGGGAGCCTTGTCGATGGCGCCGGAGAGGATGGCATCGATGATACCGCGGGTGTCGCGGATGGAGATGCGCTTGCCTGTACCGTTCCAGCCGGTGTTCACGAGGTATGCCTTTGCACCGCTCTTCTTCATCTTCTTAACGAGTTCCTCTGCATACTTTGTAGGATGGAGCTCAAGGAAGGCCTGGCCGAAGCAGGCGGAGAAGGTGGGAGTGGGCTCGGTGATGCCGCGCTCGGTACCTGCGAGCTTGGCGGTGAAGCCGGAGAGGAAGTAGTACTTGGTCTGCTCTGCGTTCAGGATAGAGACGGGAGGCAGGACGCCGAAGGCATCGGCACTGAGGAAGATGACCTGCTTTGCTGCGGGGCCGTGGCTGTCCGGACGGACGATCTTATCAATGTGGTAGATAGGATAGCTGACGCGGGTGTTCTCGGTAACGGACTTGTCGTTGAAGTCGATCTTGCCGTTTGCATCTACGGTAACGTTCTCAAGGAGGGCATCCCTGCGGATTGCGTTGTAGATGTCGGGTTCGGATTCCTTGTCAAGCTTGATGACCTTGGCATAGCAGCCGCCTTCGAAGTTGAAGACGCCCTTGTTATCCCAGCCGTGTTCATCATCGCCGATGAGGAGACGCTTGGGGTCTGTGGAGAGGGTGGTCTTGCCGGTTCCGGAGAGGCCGAAGAAGATGGC
>DGSO01000013.1:216266-252985 GCA_002393945.1 Bacteroidales bacterium UBA4360 | reverse complement strand
TTCATTTCGCCGCCGTACCAGGTGTTGAGGATGACCTGTTCCTTGGAGGTTACGTTGAATGCAACGCAGGTTTCGCTCCTGAGGCCCAGTTCCTTGTAGTTTTCAACCTTTGCCTTTGCAGCGCAGTATACTACGAAATCAGGCTCCTGATCGAACTCCTTCTGGTTCTTGGGACGGATGAACATGTTGGTCACGAAGTGTGCCTGCCATGCCACCTCCATGATGAAACGGACCTTCATGCGGGTGTCTGCATGTGTGCCGCAGAATCCGTCAACTACGAAGAGGCGCTTGCCGGAAAGCTGCTTCTGGGCAAGTTTCTTGACTGCCTTCCAAGTGCTTACGGACATCTTGTGGTTGTCGTTGGGATAACCTTCGGTAGTCCACCAGATTTCGCCGGGTGCACCTTCCTTGGTGGTGTTGTCGTAAACGATGTACTTGTCTTTAGGGGAACGGCCGGTGTATACGCCGGTCATGACGTTGATGGCACCAAGCTCGGTTACCTGTCCCTTGTCAAAGCCTTCAAGGCCGGGTTTGGTTTCCTCGTTGTAGAGAACTTCGTACGTGGGGTTGTAAAGGATTTCCTTGACGCCCGAGATGCCGTACTTTTTGAGATCGATATTGGCCATAAAATATATTGGTTTTTAAAGATTTTTATTTAGTCCACAAATTTACCTTTTTTTGCTCACTTTTCCAAATGAGAAGCTATCCTTTTTCTGAGTCCCGGAGCAAGGGAAACATTCTCCATTCCCTCTGCGGCGTCCAGCCAGCGGGTTGCAAGTCCCATGTCTCCAAGCAGATAGAAGCCCATTGCGATATTGTACGATGCGCAGGCCGCTTTCTGCCTGTTTTTCGACTTCACAAAGCGCTCCCAGATGGATATGGCTGTCGTAAAGTCTCCCTCATGAACCTTGTCGATTGCATCAAGCCAAGACTCCACGTAGAAATCATCGAACCAGTAGAAGCGGAAGCTTTCCGGTTTCCATACGGACTTGAAGCGCGGCGAAATGCGCTTTGCAATGTTGTCGGCGCTGTCCTGGTCAAGTTTCTTGAGTGTTGTCTGGCCATGGAAACTGCTCAGCTTGTCTTCGCCCATGCTGTCGTATGCATAAAGCTCCATCTTGAAAGGGATGATGCCTTCGGAAACGGCCTCCCCTGCCGATGAATTCATGAGGAAAATCACATCCTCCCCCGTGTCCATGACAAGGTCCCGCAGGGTAGAAACCGTGACGCTGTCCTGAGCCGGAACAGTATAGAGGCCGATAACCTCCTTCGAGCCGAAATAGTCGCTTTCCAGCTCCCTCGCAAAGGCCGATGCAGTCTGCGCGGCAAACAGCGCATTATCCTGCGTCAGTCCCTCTTCATAGACGATTCCGATGGACTTGCCATGGAGGTTCAGCCCCGACTTGGAAGGCTGCCTCACTTCCAGGTTCACCTGATAAACCTCCGGAGAACAAGCTGTTACGAGTGCGGCGATGGCAGCCGCAAATGCTAATTTACTTTTCATGATATACCTCCGCTGTAAGGTCGTATTCATCGGCCCCGGTGATGCGCACGTCCATGAAAGTGCCCACAAGGGACTGTGCCGATGCGCCGCCGAAGTCTTCCGGTGAATACTTTACAAGGATCTCGCCGTCCACTTCCGGGCTCTCGAACTCGCTCCGGCACACGAGAATACCGTCTGCCACGCTGTCTACGAGCACGTTGGTCACGGAACCGACCCTCGACTGGTTATATGCAAGGGATATGCCACGCTGAAGCTCCATGAGCTTGTCGAGCCTGCTCTTTTTGGTGCTTTCCCTGACGGAGTCCTTGAAATGGACTGCGCCATAGGTTCCCTCTTCCTCGGAATAAGTGAATGCACCCATCCTCTGGAACTTGGCCTCCTCTACGAAATCCATCAGTTCCTTGAACTCGCGGGGGCCTTCTCCGGGATGCCCCACGATGAGTGTAGTCCTGAGGACCACGCCCGGGACTTTCTCCCGCATTTTCCTGATAAGTTCCCTGGTCCAGGCGCCGTCCACTCCCCTGTGCATATTGTCCAGAACCTTGTCCGATATATGCTGCAGCGGAATGTCCATGTACCTGCATACCTTAGGATTAGACGCCATCTCCTCAAGTACATCTTCAGGAAAGGCCTGAGGGTATGAGTAGTGGATCCTGAGGCGCTCGATGCCCTTTATTGCAGACAGGGAGCGGAGAAGTTCGGCAAGGGCCCGTCTTCCGTAGAGGTCCAGCCCGTAGTAAGTTGTATCCTGCGCGATGATCACAAGCTCCCTCACGCCTTCTGCGGCAAGGGCCTCGGCCTCTGCCGTAAGCGTTGCGATGGGAACCGAACGGTGAGGGCCGCGAATGTAAGGGATGGCGCAGTAAGAGCAGCGGCGGTCACAGCCTTCGGAAATCTTGAGATAGGCGTAGGGATGGCCGTCAGTGCGTACCCGGCGGAATGCGGCCTTGTGATCCGGCTTGCAGCCGAGCGCCTTCACAAGAGCGTCCAGGCTCCTGGCGCCGAACCAGCCGTCCACTTCCGGAATAAGCTCCGGAAGCTGGTCCGGATATCTCTGGGACAGGCATCCAAAAACAAGAAGGCGACCCGCAAGGCCCTCCTTCTTGAGATTTGCGGCTTCAAGGATGGTGTTGATGGACTGCTCCTTGGCATCCCCTATGAAACCACATGTATTTATCAGCAGGACATCCACCCCACGTTCATCCCCTTCAGGAACAATCTCGTACTTGGACTGTACCTGTGAGAGGAGATGTTCCGTATCTACAGTATTCTTGGAACACCCCAGGGTTATGACCTTCAGGGTTGGCATTATGCCTCCTCCTTGCCGGCCTCTGCCTCGCGGTCTTCGTCAGTCATGAAATCGAGTGAGGCGTACTGCTTCAGGGCGTTGTACCATTCAACCACCTTCTTCATGTGCGAGACATAGAAGCGGTCTGCGTCGTAATTGGGAACTGCCTTTGCAAAAAGGGCCTTGAGCTCTTCCGGAGCGGCCTTGGGACCGGGTGCGGATTCTTCGCCGAGGGTCTTGTGCATGGCCTCGAACACATCCTTGAGCTTCATCTCTCCCTCTGAAGTGTAGATGGAGATGTCCTCAAGGGTGGTGATGCCGGCATTGGCGGCAAAGTTGGTGCGCTTCTTGTCCTCGAAAGCTTCGCAGATTGCGCCGGTACGGGACTGGGCGATATAGTTGTACAGGCCGTGATGTCCGCGGACTGAAAGGGTTCTTGCTAAATCGGTCTTCATGATATCGTTTTAATTAATCTTGCAAATATAGTCAATTTTCTTCAATAAATCATTCTCTACACGTGCTTCAAGCTCCTCACGGGAGCCGTCGTTCACTATCACGTAATCGGCCTTCTCCGGAATGTCCTGGACGGCCGCCCTTTTACGGACGGTTTCAAGCGCAACGCCGTCCCTTGCGGCAGCGCGGGAAAGCCTGAGATCAAGAGGCGCCGTAACCAGTATAACCTCATCCCAGAGGCCCTGGAACTGCGGTTTTGAAAGGGCGATGGCACTTTCAAACACTGCGACGGGAGCATCCTTCACCTTAAGCCACTGCCTGAAATCCCTCAGAAGCGACGGATAAAGGTAATCTTCCAGTTTCTGAAGGGCCGACGGATCATTGAACACTACCGCTGCAAGGGCCTTCCTGTCCAGAGAACCGCCCTTGCCGTGCACCTTGACGCCAAGAAGCTCTTCGATTCTCCTGACACGCCATGAAGTGTAGAGGGCCTTTGCCCTGGCGTCGGAATCGTAGACGGGTATGCCCCTTTCCCTGAGGATGGACGCCACGACAGACTTGCCGCTGCCGATTCCGCCGGTGAGAAGGAGCGTTTTCATCGGAGTTCTATGCATTCGAGGACTTCCGGCTCTATATGGCAGCTCAGGACGCCCTGAGGCATGCGCTGGATCCTTGGGACACAGGTGCCGGACTTGGATTCAGTAAAATCGTGATAGTCAACGTACACGCGGAGGTTCGGAAGCGGGTCCTTTACCAGAGGGAATGCACAGCGGAGGGTTACGTTGGCAACAGACGGATAGACCTGCAGGTCTGTTCCGGCGGGAGCGTTGTATACCTCTACCTGGTAATTACCCTGAAGCTCCACATAACGGGAGATGGGAAGTTCGTAGGTGACTTCATCGGCAGACATCCTGAGGCCCTTGGGGCGGTTAAGGCGCACCACGCCGTGACGGGTTTCGTCTACATCGGCAAAGGTGAGGCGGGTTGTGGTTACCTTGTCTATCGCGTCCAGGCGGTTGTCCTCGCCATAGAGGGTGACTGAATCGGGATACACCTTGAACTGGCCGCTCTGCATGAACTGGCTACGGCAGGTGACGGTCAGGGGCACTTCCACGGGCACTTTCTTGTGGTTTTCCCTGGCAAAGACAAAGCTGAGGGTGTCGGTGATAAAGGCTTCGAGCGAGGCCCCTTCACCGAAGAAAGCGTTGATATAGGAGTTCTTGGCGCTGCCGAAGATGGCCCAGCTGTCCTCGCCGGTGCGGCGAAGGTCGGCCCTGTCGAACCGAACCACGACGGGCTTCTTGTCCGAGCGGCTCTGCTCCCTCACAAGGCGGAAACCGTCCACCCTGCAGCGGGCGCTGACTATGGCCGTATTGGAAGACTGGTTGGAATGCCCGTCGATATTACACTCTGCAATGACCGGAACGCTGATGGTGCCGGAATAGGTCTTTGCAAGATTCGTGAAAAACCACACGCCAAAAGCCAGAAGAAGGGAAAAGACGAGAAACGCAATCTCTCTTTCCCTTCCTCCAAGGCGGAGTTTTATACGATCTCTCAGGGACACGTCCTTAGGACTGTGCAGTCTCGGAATAGTCCTTTACGAGGCCCTGCTTGTCTACGCGGAGTTTTACGTCGCCGTCTACACGGATTAGGGCGGTCTTTTCATTGACCTCGAGGATTTCTCCGTAGATACCGCCGACGGTAACCACCTTGTCTCCCTTCTTGAGGGAATTGCGGAAATTCTGGAGTTCCTTCTGCTGCTTGCGCTGGGGACGGATCATGAAGAGCCACATCACGAGGATGATGGCGGCGAACATGAGGATAGTAGGAAGGGCGCTCTGCTGACCTGCTGCGGGAGCGGCTGCCTGAAGTGCGTAAATAGTAAGGGTATTCATGGTTTATAAATTGTTTTTTACGATTTCTCCACGCTGCTGCATGTCGCGGGTGATGCGGTCCAGAAGACCGTTCACAAAGCCGCTGGAGCGGGGTGTGGAATAGTATTTGGCTATTTCTACGTACTCGTTGATGGAGACCTTGAGGGGAATCTCCGGGAATGCGACGGCCTCTGCAATGCCCATGGAGACAAGGATGATGTCCGATGTGCAAAGGCGCTCCAGATCCCACTTGGAGACGTTTCCGGATATGAGCTTCGCATACTCTTCCCTGCGGCCGAACGCAACGGTGAGAAGGGTGCGGACGAAGTCGGAATCGCTGTCGGCCTTTTTGCCTTCGGCCTGGAGGATTTCGCTCTGATAGAGAGGAGGAAGGTTCCAGGTGCCGGTTTTGGCCATGCGGTCGAAGGCCTTGAGGGAGAAGCCCAGGACGTAGCCGAGGTCATCGGCAGTCCAGAAAAGGGAGTTGTCCTCGAGGATGGAGAGAAGGGCGTCGCTGTCTTCAAGTTCATTGGAAAAAACGGCCTTCCAGAGGGCTGCATCAGCCTTGATGGAGCTGTCTTCAGAGGCCATGTAGTCCTTGAAATACTGGCGGGTGCGGATGGTCTCCCAGAGACTGTTCACCAGGGAGTCGTTCTGCTCCCAGGAGAAATGCTTCTTCTCGATGAGGCGCTGGTAGTCCGGGTCTTCGTTCAGGATACGGGCAAAGGCATTGGAGACGAACTTCATGGAAGGGTTGAGCTCTTCCTCGGTGGGGTTGAATTTTTCCTTTGCGGCTTCGATTCTTCTTGCAGCTTCTGCGGTGAGAGCAGGGATGATACCCAGAAGATATATGTACAGGTCCCGTGCGGCTTCGAGTCCGGCATTCAGTTCGCCCAGGGCGTCTTTCAGCGAAAGGGCCTGATTCTCAGCACATGAGTATAGGACTTTGTAAGCTTTTACACGGAGAATTCTTCGATTTAACATACGGCACAATTTTACAGCACAAAGTTAGTGTTTTTTAAATAAATTACCTACATTTGTATCACTAATACTAAAAGAAACACGTCATGTACAATGAAGATTTTGAGCGTGGGCGCGCCCAGGAGCGGAGCTCGGAAGACGTTTATTCAAAACCGGTCCGTGCCGGAAAACGTACGTATTTCTTCGATGTGAAAGCAACGAAGGGTAACAATGACTACTATCTGACAATCACAGAAAGCAAACGCCGCACGGAACGCGACGGCAGTTTCACCTACGACAAGCACAAGATTTTCCTCTATAAGGAAGACTTCGAGAAATTCTCAGAGGGCCTCCAGGAAGCCGTGAAATACATCTGCCACGACCTCCTCCACGACGCTCCCATCCGTCAGTACACTCCCAAGGAAGACGAATCCCAGGAAGAATTCTAGAGCGTATGGACCACAGAAAAGAAATCAAGGATGCGGCAAGCTGCGTCCTTGAACGCATCTGCGGCCAAAAGCCGGAACTTGGCATAGTCCTTGGCAGCGGCCTGGGGCAGCTCGCAGATTCCATTGAGAATCAGATTGTAATCCCCTACGGCAGCATTCCCGGCTTCCCTGTATCGACAGCCACCGGGCACAAGGGCAATTTCATCGTGGGCACCCTTGCCGGCAAGACGGTCATCGCAATGCAGGGCCGCATTCACTACTATGAAGGCTACGGCATGGCAAAGGTCGTGCTGCCCATCAGGGTGATGATTGAACTCGGGATCAAGTATCTCTTCGTCTCAAACGCGGCAGGCGGAATCAACTTCAGCTACCACGTGGGAGACCTCATGATTATAAAGGACCATATCAATCTTCTGCCCAATCCCCTCATCGGCCCCAACTTTGACGAGATTGGACCCAGGTTCCCCGACATGACCCGCCCGTACGACCCTTCCCTGATCCGTCTGGCGCAGCGCATCGCCAAGAAAATCGGCTTCCCGCTCCAGAAGGGCGTTTACGTGGCCGACACCGGTCCCTCCTATGAAACTCCGGCAGAATACAAGTTCTACCGCATCATAGGCGGTGACGCCGTTGGCATGAGCACAGTCCCGGAGGTCATCGTCGCAAGGCATGCCGGCATTCCCGTGTTCGGCATCTCGGTAATCACCAACGAGGCCCACGACGATTATGCCGAAGATTACGAAAACGACGGGGACGATGTAGTGGCCGCAGCCAACCAGGCGGCCGATGAGATGACGACGCTCATCACAAAAATGATTGAATCACTATGACTTATCTCGAAACCATAAACGCTGCGGCAGCGTATGTCCGCAAACAGTTAGGAAAGCTGGAGCCCACCGTTGGCATAGTCCTCGGTTCCGGACTCGGCAAACTTGCAGAGCAGATTGAAAACCCCGTGGTAATCCCCTACAAGGACATTCCCGGCTTCCCCGTATCTACGGCAATCGGCCATAAGGGTAACTTTATCGTAGGTCAGCTGAGCGGTAAAACCGTGATTGCAATGCAGGGGCGCATCCACTACTACGAAGGATATGAGATGACGCAGGTTACGCTGCCCATCAGGGTGATGAAGGTCATCGGCATACAGTATCTTTTCGTTTCCAACGCCGCCGGCGGAACAAACCTGGGCTTCCGCGTGGGAGACCTCATGATAATCAAGGACCACATCAACCTCCTTCCCAACCCCCTCATCGGCCCCAATCTGGAAGACTTCGGCCCCAGGTTCCCGGACATGACCCGTCCGTACGACCCTTCCCTTATCCGCCTGGCGGAAAGGGTTGCCGCAAAGGAGGGCATCGTCCTTCGCAAGGGCGTTTACGTGGCCTGCACGGGTCCCTGCTATGAAACTCCCGCAGAATACGGCTATTTCCGCACTATCGGTGCCGATGCTGTCGGCATGAGCACAGCCCCGGAGGTTATCGTAGCCCGCCACTCCTCCATCCCCGTCTTCGGCATGTCCGTGATAACTGACGTAGCCCACGCCACCGACGATGAAGACTACGTCACCGACGGCGAAGCCATCGTGAAGGCCGCCGACGCCGCCGCCGACAAGATGTCGCTGATATTCCGAAAACTGATTGAGAAACTCTAGTATCTCTCAAAGAGGAGTTTCATATCGGCATCGAGAAGCTTGCGTGCCTTTTCGGGAACGAACTGCCAGGTGCCGACGGTAGCGACGCAGGCCCTGGGATCCATCTCCTTGTGCTCGGTTATGGAGTCATATATTAGGGAGCGGATTTCAGGATAGCGGTTGACTATGCGCCTGTCAATCTCCTCAGATTCTATGCCGATTTCCTTGAGGAGGTCTCCGCCGCCGCTTGCGCGGTATGAAGTCATGCCCACGTTATATGTGCGGTCCGGATCGAAAGGTTCACCGTTTGCCATCGAGTAAACGTGGATCCTGCTGCCGCGGGGCTTGGTAACGTCTACGGTATAATTGATTCCACCTGCAGAGTCGAAGTTGAAGAACGCGTTCTCGAACGAGTAACGGCGTTCTCCGGTGCGGCGGTTGTCTCCGGCACGCAGCCTGAGGACATGCTGGCCGGGAGTGACTATCCACCTGTCATAGGATGCTTCCAGGTAACGGACAAGCTCCTCGCCGGTCATCGTCACCACATAGAGCTGATTCTCAAAAGGATAGATAGTGAAGAGGTCGTTATACAGGAGGTCTCCGCTCTTTATCGTACTATTGAAGGTAAGAGGTGCAGCAATGGATATCTCCACGTCGGGACGGCTCATCGTGATATAATGAATCAAGTTCATGTAGTCGCTCTGGCCGGCATATGAGTCGCGGGTCCTGAGATCCGTAGCCAGAGTTCCCACTTTCTGAACGGTGAAGGCTTTCACGGCTTCGAAGTCGGAACGGAATTTCTCCCTCATCACAGGGTCTGCCTTTGTTGCGTCCACGGGGATGAGATCGGTCTCGAAAGTCTTGGAGACTATCTTGCCCCCTTCTACCTTGAGGTGCATCTTGCCGTGGGCAAGGTAGCGGCTGTGGCTGCCTGAATTCAGCAGGGCACTGTTCTCGCGGGTTTCCACATAGGGGATGTGGTCATGGCCGCAGATGAGCCAGTCTACACCCTGGACGCTGTTGAAGGCGTCAAGGGCTTCGGCCTCGAGTATGGTTCCGTCGCCTTTACCGCATGCAGAGTGCATGGATGCCACCAAAACGTCAGGTTTCTCCTTGGCACGGACAAAGTCAACGTCCCGCTGGATGATATCGGCAATGGATACAAAGTGCATCCCGCTCCAGAGCTCTTCGGAGAGCCAGGCCTTGATGTTGGCGTTGGTGTAACCCAGGACGGCGATCTTGAGACCGGCCTTTTTCACCACCTTGTACAGAGGGAAGTAAGTACCTGAGCCGTCGTTCTTTACGGCATTTCCGGCAAGGAATTCAGTACCGCCCTTGAGAAGTTCTTTCTGCACCCTGTCATAAACCGGGTGACCGGTTTCCACATCGTGGTTGCCCATTGCTATGGCATCGTACTTCATGTACTCCATGATGCGCGAGAAAAGGTGCGTCGATGTCGTGTCTACAAAGTTGTAGTAGTAGGCGGCGTTGTCTCCCTGGAGGCAGTCGCCGGCGTCAATGAGAAGGACGTTCTCCAGCCCGTCGGCCTTGCGGACGCTGTCTACATAGTGGTTGATTGCAAATACGGACTTTTTGACCCGGCCGCCCACATAGGTTGAGTCGAACCATGTGCCGTGTACGTCATTGGTGGAGAGGACCGTAAGGGTGTAATCTCCGTCCTTGAGGGTGCGGGAACATGAGAGGAGCGCCGAGAGTGCGGCAATCAGGATAAACAGTCTTTTCATATTATGCAGTCATGATTTTTTCAATGTCCTTGTGCTCCCCTACGAGCCATACGGTGTCCCCTTCCTGAAGGACCGTGGCTGCACTGGGAATGTGGAGGGCGCCGTCATTCCTTTCGACACCGGCAACGACACAGTGCCATACGCTGCGGATTCCGGCCTCATGGATGGTCTTGCCGACAAAGGGCGAATCAGGGCCGATAAGAAGCCTTCGCATGATCATCTCCTGACGGGACAGGTCATCGGGAATATCGGCATCAGTTGCCTGGAGGGCCTTTCCGAAGGCCTCGAGCCCGGTGTCGGTGCCGATCACCTGAATCTTGTCCAGGGGGAAGATGCGGTCATGGGCGCTTGGAATGTTGATGCGTTTGCTGCCACGGAGGATGGACACCACATGGATGCCGTACTTCCTGCCGAAATCCAGCTCACGGAGCTCCTCCCCGGCCCATTCCACCTCTGCCGGGATTTCATAATCGGCAAGGTGGAGGTCCTTGTCGATGAGGTCTTCGGCATATTCGGGGGTCTTTTCGCCCAGGTATTCAGCCCTCATTTCGCGGGAACGGAGGTTGGTCTGGAAGGTTTCGGAAATCACATGGGACGAGCGTCTTGTCCAGCGGTTGAAAACAATCACGCCAAGGATGGCGAGGGCAAGCAGGATTATAAGGATGACCGATATGTGGAACAGACGTGCAAGCACGTAGAAGATGAAACCAAGGACTATGGCATACCGGACCACGATGCTGGCAACGAGAGGCGCCCTGTTGGAGCGGTTCTCATCCCAGAGCTGGCTGAATTCCTTGGATTTGTTGCCCTTCACAAGGATGGTCCTCAGGAAAGGCGAAAGGACGGCAAGGATGACGGCTGCGGTGGCGATATCGGCCCAGATGCCGGGAATCCACTCCTTTGCCAGCGGAAGAAGGAAACCGAAGCCGATGGTGCAGATTGCGATCGAAAGGATTACGTTGATCACAAGGGTGCCGGCGATGCCGCCAAGGTAGACCTTCCAGGGGCTGTCCTTCTGGGTGGCGGGTTCTGCACTTTCGGCATAGCCGTCAAGGAAGTCTTTGGCCTTCTGGGGCATAATCTTGTAAATCTTTGCGTAAGCGGGTTCTGCCAGCCTTATCATGTAAGGCGTAAGGAATATGGTGATGACGGAAACCGCCACCACTATGGGATACAGGAAGTTGGAAGTGACGCCAAGGGCAACGCCCAAGGACGCGATGATGAAGGCGAACTCACCTATCTGGGTGAGCGAAAAGCCGCACTGGATGGCGGTTCTGAGCGGCTGGCCCGACAGCAGGGTGCCAAGGGTTGCGAAGGTGGCCTGTCCCACTATCACGGTAATGGTGATAATGAGGATAGGGAGCCAGTACTGCGCTATCATGGCAGGGTCTACCATCATGCCCACGGAAACAAAGAATATGGCGCCGAAGAGGTCCTTGACCGGTTTTACCAGTCTTTCTATATGCTCTGCCTCAAGGGTTTCGGCAAGGATAGAGCCCATGATGAAGGCGCCGAAAGCGGCAGAGAAGCCGGCCTTGTCGGCAATGACCACCATGAGGAAACAGAGGCCTAGGGACACTACCAGGAGGGTTTCGTCGCTGAGGAGTTTCTTCGTCTTCCGAAGTATGAGGGGGATGAGATAAATACCCATCACCAGCCACAGGACAAGGTAGAAGACCAGTTTGAAGATGCTCCCAACCAGTGCCCCGCCTTCGAATGAAGAGGAAACGGAGATGGTCGACAGGACGACCATGAGCACAACGGCAAGGATGTCCTCCAGGATAAGGATGGACATGACAAGCCCTGCGAACTTCTTCTTTGCGAGCCCCAGGTCTTCGAATGCCTTATAGATAATGGTAGTGGAAGACATGGAAATCATGCCTCCCAGGAAAAGGGCGTCCATCTTGCTCCAACCAAGGGCCGATCCCACCGTGAACCCCAGGAATATCATGCCGAAGATAATGGTGAGCGCCGCAATGATTGCAGCGCCCCCAACCTTGACTATCTTCTTGAAGCTGAACTCGAGTCCGAGGGCGAACAGGAGAAAGATCACGCCGATGTCGGACCACACATGGATGCTGGCGGCATCGATGACGGACGGAGTGAGGGAGAAATGGGGACTTGCGATGAAGCCGGCCAGTATATAGCCCAGCACCAGCGGCTGACCCAGCTTCTTGAAGATGAGGGTCATAACGCCGGCGCATATAAGTATCAGTGCAAGGTCTGCAATAAGGGGTGCAAGTTCTCCCATTACTTGGCGTATGCTACGGAACGGGTTTCGCGGATGACGGTAATCTTCACCTGGCCGGGATAGGTCATCTCGTCCTGGATCTTGCGGGCGATGTCGGCAGAAAGGACCTCTGCATCGTGGTCGGAGACCTGTTCGGCACCCACGATGACGCGGAGCTCACGGCCTGCCTGGATGGCGTAGGCCTTGGTGACGCCGGGATATGCGGCCGCAAGGTTTTCCATGCCGCGTAGACGCTTGATGTAGCTTTCGATAACCTCCCTTCGGGCACCGGGACGGGCACCGGAAATGGCATCGCCAACAAGCACCAGCGGAGCGTAGAGCGAAGTCATCTCAATCTCCTCATGGTGTGCGCCGATGGCGTTGCAGATCTCCGGCTTTTCCTTGTACTGCTCTGCGAGCTTCATGCCCAGGATTGCGTGAGGAAGTTCAGGATCGTCCTCGGACACCTTGCCGATATCGTGAAGGAGACCCGCCCTCTTTGCAATCTTTGGATTGAGACCCAGCTCGGAGGCCAGGATGGCGCTGATATTCGCAACTTCGCGGGAGTGCTGCAGAAGGTTCTGGCCATAGGAGGAACGGTATTTCATGCGGCCGATCATGCGCACAAGCTCCATGGAGAGTCCGTGGATGCCGAGGTCGATGCAGGTGCGCTTGCCGGTTTCGAGGATTTCCTCATCCAGCTGCTTCTGCACCTTGGCTACGACTTCCTCGATACGAGCGGGATGGATGCGGCCGTCTACCACCAGCTGATGCAGGGCAAGACGGGCGACTTCCCTTCTCACGGGGTCGAATGCCGACAGCAGAATTGCGTCAGGAGTATCGTCCACCACGATTTCAACGCCTGTAGCGGCTTCAAGGGCACGGATGTTACGTCCCTCTCGGCCGATGATGCGTCCCTTTATCTCGTCGCTTTCGATAGGGAAAGTGGTGACTGCGTTCTCGATTGCAGTTTCGGTGGCGGTGCGCTGGATGGTGTTGATAACGATGCGCTTGGCCTCCTTGGCGGCGTTCAGGCGGGCTTCGTCGATGCAGTCGTTGATATAGGCCTGGGCGTCTGTGCGGGCTTCGGCCTTCATGGATTCGATGAGCTGGTTCTTGGCCTCCTGGGCGCTGAGTCCGGCGATGGATTCAATCTGGCGGATAGCCTGCTGGCGAAGTTCCTCATACTCGGCCTCCTTGCTCTGGAGCAGTTCCTCCTTGTTTGCGAGGGCGGCTTTCTGGGCGTCGAGGTCCTTGATGCGGCGGTCTGCCTCCGACAGTTTCTGGTTCAGGGAGCCTTCCTTTTGCCTGATGCGGTTTTCGGCATCGCGGATGCGGGCGTTGCTCTCATTCACGGCCTTCTCGTGTTCGCTCTTGAGGTTCAGGTACTTTTCCTTGGCCTGAAGGATGCGTTCATTCTTTATTTTCTCTCCTTCAATCTCTGCTTTTTCCAGGATCTCGTCACGCTTTCCCTTGAGAATGGAACGGCGGATGAGTATATAAAGGCCGATGCCAAGGCCGGCGCCGACCACTAATCCGATAAGTAAATAAAGCACAATCATGTTGTTATATATATGTTAGGTTTAGTACAAAACAAGGCAGCCTTTCCTTTGAGGAAAAACCGCCTGTTAAGAAAAAAAGCCGTCAGCATCCAGTCAGAAATCTTATGCGAGATAAGATTTGGGTCCCGGCTGTTTCGGGTATCCCGCTAAACGGGGCGGGCCCGCCTTCCGCAGCCTGAGTCAACCCGGCATGTTGAAAATGTTGATTTCAGCGTTCGATGGTTGACGGCTTATTGTTCAATGTCCTTAAGATACTGTTCCAGATCCTTTTCCAGATTGCTTTCACTCTGACGCAGCTTCTCCATTTCCTTCTGCAGGCCGATGCGGAGAACGGTCTCGCTGAGGGCTACCATCGAGAGCATGTCCGCTACGGTTTTGCCGGGATGGCTTTGCGTGTATCCGACAAAACGTTTGTTGATTGCCTCTGCGGCAAGGCGGAAAACTTCCTCCTGCTGAGGAGAGGCTGCTGTGAGGTTGAACGTGCGGCCTGCTATCTTTACACTGATTTTCTGGGCCATGTTACGATTCCTCCAGGTAGGAGATGCATTTATTTATCTCCTTTATTAGTTTGTCTATACGTTCACGTGCAGAATCTTTGTCTCCTGCAGCGGTGAAAGCATCTGAAAGGGACCGGGCCTTTATCCCGGACTCCAGTTCTTTTACGTAATTCCTCAAAGCGGCACCGGTTTCCTCACTCGCATGTAACTCTTGGCGAAGCTTTGCGTTCTCCGCCTTCTCAGCCTCATACAGGGCGATCAGCCTTTCAATATGCTTTCGAATATCTTCCAGCATAGCCGGTTTGCCATTATCTGCAAATTTAGCAAATAAATTTCAAAAGGAAAAAGCCTGAAGGCAATATTTGGAAAATTATCTGCGGAAACCCTTCATTCTCTGCATGATATTCCCTGTCATCACGCCCTTCATGGCCTTGCGTGTGCCTTCAAACTGCTTCAGAAGGCGGTTCACTTCCTGGAGGGAAGTACCGGAGCCGTCGGCAATGCGCTTGCGGCGGGAGCCGTTGATTACGTCGGGGTTCTCACGCTCGTAAGGAGTCATGGAGAGGATTATAGCCTCGGTGGCCTTGAAGGCGGTATCATTGTCGATATCCACGTCCTTGAGGGCGGCGCTCATGCCGGGAATCATTCCTGCGAGGTCCTTGATGTTGCCCATCTTCTTCACCTGCTGGATCTGGTTGTAGAAGTCCTGGAGGGTGAATTTGTCATGGGAGAGTTTCTTCCGGAGTTCGCGGGCCTGCTTTTCGTCAAACTGCTCCTGAGCCTTCTCCACAAGGGAAACGACGTCGCCCATGCCCAGAATCCTGTCGGCAATTCTTTCGGGGTGGAATACGTCGAGGGCTTCCATCTTTTCGCCCGTGGAGACGAACTTGATGGGCTTTCCTACAACCGCCTTTACGGAAAGGGCTGCACCGCCCCTGGTGTCGCCGTCCATCTTAGTGAGGACGACTCCGTCAAAGTCGATGGCATCGTTGAAGGCCTTGGCGGTCTCTACGGCGTCCTGGCCGGTCATGGCATCCACTACGAAGAGTGTCTCAGTGGGGTTCAGGGCCCTGTGGAGTGCGCTTATCTCGTCCATCAGCTCCTTGTCGACGGCAAGGCGGCCGGCGGTATCGACAATGACGACGGAGTAGCCTTCGGCCTTGGCTTTCCTGACGGCAGCAGTGGCTATCTTGATGGGGTCTTTCTCCCCTTCTTCCGTATATACTGGAACCTGAATGCCCTCTCCAAGGAGCTGCAGCTGCTGGATTGCAGCAGGGCGGAAGGTGTCGCACGCGGCAAGGAGGACCTTCATTCCCTTCTTGGATTTGAGGTGAAGGGCCAGTTTGCCGGAGAAGGTGGTCTTACCGGAACCGTTGAGACCTGCAACCAGGACTATGCCGGGATTTCCCTTCACATTGACGTCAGTGGCACCGCCTCCCATGAATTCCGCAAGGGAGTCGTGCATTATCTTGATCATCATCTGGCGGGGATTCACGGCCGTGAGGACATTGGCGCCGATGGCCTTGTCCTTGACATCGTTGCAGAAGTCCTTGGCCACCTTGTAGCTTACATCGGCGTCCAGGAGGGCCTTGCGGATGTCCTTCATGGTTTCCGCTACGTTGATTTCGGTGATTTTTCCTTCACCCTTGAGTATCTTGAAAGACCTTTGGAGTCTCTCCGACAAATTCTCGAACATATACCTTCTTTTCTTTAGAGAAGGCAAATATACGGATTTTTTTTGGCTTGCCCTTGTTGTTTCAGAATGATATTAAGAAACAGAGGGCAAGATTTATACGTTTCTGAATGTCTGCTGCGAAAAAGCTCCATAGCTTTGCACAAACACTTTGTTCTATGAAAGCTAAACTTATTCTGGCTATGATTCCGCTGGCGGCGGGACTGGCCGCCTGCGATGATTTCTCCCGTGAACCGGAAGGGGGCCTGAACGGGACGCTCTCCTGGTACTGGGGCGAGGGTGCGCCCACCAAGGCATCGGCAGAAATGCCGGACACCAATGACTTTATACTTACGGTAAGGGACCCTGCCGGGCAGGTTGTATATGAGGGCCTTTACGGGGATTCTCCGGAGTCCATAGAGGTAAAGCCCGGCAGCTACACCGTGAAGGCGGTATCCCTGAATTTTTCTGCACCGGCGTTCGCGAGGCCGCAGTACGGAGACGAGCAGGTTGTGGTGGTGGAAGGCGGGAAGAGCGTCGCCGTGAAGCTGGAATGCACGCTGCTCAATGCCGGAGTGGTACTCAGGATATCGCCGGAATTCATCACGGCATTTCCGGACGGCGTCCTCTATCTGAAACAGGCCCCGTCGCGTCTGATGTACTCATATACGGAAAAAAGGGCGGCATATTTCTTCCCGGGAGAAGTTGCGCTCACCTTATACAATGAAGGGAGGGAGGAAACGCTCCTCACAAGGAAACTTTCGGCAAGGGACATGCTGTCGATGAAGGTGTCGGCAGCTGCCGGTGCAGCGTCTTCCGTGAGCATTGCGGTAGACACCACAAGGAACTGGCGCAGCGAGGATTACACTATCGGGGACGCCGGAGCTGCGACTCCGGGTGCAATCAACGTTCCCGATGCCGCCATGCATGCAGGAGAGGAAGGCGTATGGATTTACGGGTATATAGTGGGAGGAGACCTCACATCGGCAGGAAAAAGCGTCAAGACTTCCGGTATTACGTCAAAGACGCACCTTGCCCTGGCGGCGCGCTCTTCCGTCACGGACAAGGCTTCCTGCGTGGCCGTAGAACTGCCCTCAGGGAAGGTTCGGGACGCGATAAACCTTGCCGACCATCCGGACCTCATCGGCACAAGGATATACCTGAAAGGCAATATTGTGGAAAAGTACTATGGGACCACGGGCCTCAAGGGCACCAGCGAATTTGCGCAGAAATGATCAGAGGCTGAAGCTCAGAACGCGCATGAATGCCGATCCGAGGCGGTTCCAGAAACTTCTGGAAGCCTTCCACTCATCTACGTCAAGGAGGGTGGAATTGCTGTCCCTGAGGAAGATTTCCCTGCAGCAGACGGCCGCTTCCCTGTCATAGATGAAGGTGTTCACTTCAGAGTTGAGCTGGAAACTGCGGGTATCGAGATTGGACGCCCCCACCACGCTGATGTAATCGTCGGCCACCATGGTCTTGGAGTGGATGAAGTTCCCGCCGCGGATGTAGATCTTGATTCCGGCAGCGGCGCATTCCTCGTAATAGGACTGGTTTCCAAGGCCCATGAGAGGGGTGTCCACCTTCTCGGGGAGCATGATTCTTACGTCCACGCCCCTGAGGGCGGCATTCTTGAGCGCGTCCAGAACGGGCTCCGGAGGCATGAAATAAGGCGTCTGCAGGTAGACGTAGCGCTTTGCATTGGCAAGCACCCACTCGTATCCCAGCTGGGCCGCCGTGAAGGGATACTCCGCTGCATCCGTAACCACCTGAAGGCTTTTTCCTTCAAAAGGAGCGGGAGAAGGCTCGAAGTGGGTGGTGAAATAATACGGAAGCCGATGCGTGAGCGTACCGCGGCTGGTGAGAAGGTTGTCGATGAATGCTGCCTCGAGGATGTTCACGGAAGGTCCCTCTATGCGCAGGTGGGTGTCCCTCCAGCGGTAGAAGTAGTTGTCGTTGAGATTCATGCCGCCGGTGTATGCCACCTTGCCGTCCACCACCACTATCTTGCGGTGGTCCTGGCAGTTGATGCGCATTATGAATACGCGCCAGTTGAGCTTGAAGTTGGTGAACCTGTTCACCTCCACTCCCCTGTCTATCATATGCTGGAAGAAGGACCACTTCTGCCAGCGGTTGGATATGTTGGGGAAGAGGACGCGCACCTCGACGCCTTCGGCAGCCTTCTGCTCAAGGATCTCACGCACTTCGAGTCCGGTTTTGTCGGCCCCGAAGCGGAAGTACTCGATGTGTATGTACTTCCTGGCATTTCTGAGGTCTTCCAGGAGCAGTTCGCGCTTCCTTTCGCCGGAGGTGATGATTTCCAGATTGTTCCCGGAGGTTACGATGTTCGTGTTGCTGCAGGTGCAGAAGAGCTTAGCGAGGGGCTTGTACTCGTCGGCGACCGTGGAAAAATCCGGCTCCAGAACTGAAGAATCAAGGTCCAGTTCCTTCTCGAACAGCTCCTGCACCGGCCCGTGGAGGCGTTTGAACATCCTGCCCTTCCTGTAGCGTAGCCCCAGGAGGATGTAGACGATGATGGTAATTTCCGGAATTACGAAGAACAGGACCGTCCAGGCCACTTTCCAGCCACTGTCGCAGTCTCCGAGGAGTATCCAGACGACGGCCGCGATGCCGATAATTGCGTGAAGCGCAACGAGTATGACTGCAAGCAAAGACATCTCTACAAATATAATGATTTTTTACTAACTTTGCGGAAAATAACACAGGAAGTGAAACAGTACCTCAAGAAACTCGAAGAACAGATTCACACCAGACCTGACGTCCAGGCTTTCTGCGACTACGGCGGTGCCTCATACACTTTTGCCGATGTCGCCTCCGCCATCGAACTGTACCATATCTTCTTCGCCGCCGCGGGAATACGCAAGGGCCAGAAGATAGCGCTCTGCGCCGGCAGTTCGGCCCGCTGGGCAATAGCGTTTTTTGCGGTCAATACGTATGGCGCCGTCATAGTGCCTATCCTCCCCAACTTCACTCCGGAGGGCATCAGCCAGCTCACGAACCACTCCGACAGCATCCTCCTCATCACCGAACCGGACATCTGGAAGAAGATGGACCCTGCCGCCACGCCCGCCCTCAAAGGCGTCATCAGCGCCAAGGCCGACAACCTCCTCTGGGGCACGGAGAAGGTGAAATCGGCATGGAACTCGAGGAAAAAGCTCTTTGCCGAACTGTACCCCGAAGGTCTTGACCCGCAGAGCGTAGAGTACGACTTGGACAACCCCATGGACCTTGCCATAATCAACTACACTTCCGGCACCTCGGGAGACCCCAAGGGCGTCATGCTCACCTACAATGCCATGTCCGACATAGTCGAGTACTGCCAGCAGCACATCTCCTCTGAACCGGACCGCATAGTCTCCAATCTGCCGCTTGCACACATGTACGGCCTGGGTATAGAGTTCGTCTATCCCTGCTGCACCGGTTATACGATTTACTTCCTTGGAAGGGTCCCGTCCCCTTCCCTGCTTCTTGAAGCAATCAAGACAGTCAAACCTTCGCTGTTCATAACCGTCCCTCTTATCATAGAGAAACTGTACGGAAGCCTCATCGCCCCGCAGCTCAAGACTCGCTCTGCAAAGGCCCTCACATCCGTTCCGGGCCTCAGGCTGGCTTTCTACAACTCACTTGGAAAGCAGATCATGCAGGAGCTTGGCGGCCGTCTCAAGATGATTATCGTGGGCGGAGCGCCCCTCAGCTTCCAGGTAGAGAGCAATCTCCATAAACTTGGCATTCCGTGCGTCGTTGGTTACGGCATGACGGAAGCCTGCCCCCTCATCTGCTTCGAAAGCCCCGACGGCTATGTCGCAGGTTCTTGCGGCAAGCCCATCCACAAGGTGCGCATCACCTCCCCAGACCCCGAACGCATCCCCGGAGAAATCCAGACAAAGGGGCCGAACCTCTTCATCGGCTATTACAAGAACCCCCAGGCCGACCTCGACTCCCGCACCTACGACGGCTGGTTCCGCACCGGAGACCTGGGCATCATGGACGAAGACGGCAATGTCTTCATCCGCGGCCGCATCAAGGCCCTCATCCTGAGCGCCTCCGGCCAGAACATCTATCCCGAGGAAGTAGAGCAGGTCATTTCCCGCAACGAACACGTCCAGGAATGCCTGGTGCTTTCCAAGAACGGCAAAATCGTCGCCCTGGTATATCCTACGCCCGCTTCTGCCGAAACCCTCACCAGCGAGGAAGCCCACAGCACCATGGCTGAATCAATAAAAAATCTGGCCAACGAGGCGCTGCCTCAGTTCAGCCAGATTGCTTCAGTCGAGATTGTGGACGTGCCCTTTGAACGCACCGCCAAAGGCAGCATCAAGCGTCACCTGTACCAATAACACAGGCTCCCGCACAAACCTTCTATTCTGTAAATACCACGTAGTCGCCGGGGGCAAGTGAGAGCTGCAGAGGGCTCTTGACCTTTTCTCCGGTGAAGTGGTTCGTGAATCTTCCGGGAAGGTTGAAAACGGGAGTATAGTCTTCCTTGCCGAAGTTTGCAATCACGATAACCTTGTTACCATTGAGTTCACGTGAGAAGGCGACGATGCCTTCAGGAACTTCCCACCAGTCAATCTTGCCGCCTTTTTCACCGGCACGGAGGGCCTTGTTGCCATGCTTGAGGTCTACGAGGGACTTCCAGAAGGTGGTATATTCATTGGCGCTCCAGTCAGTGATGGGGTCTTTCTCAAAGAATTCCAGACGGCGGTCAAGGCCGATTTCCTGTCCGGTATAGATGAGCGGCTGGCTTCCGGGAAGGGTGAAACAGAGCACTGCGCAGGCATTGGCATAGACACCTTCGCGCTCGAACTCGGTACCTGCCCATGAGTTTTCGTCGTGGTTGGAGGTAAAGGTGAGGCGGAAGGCCTGCTCTCCGAAGCGGGCAAGGTCACGGGCCACATAGTCCTTAAGGTCGGATACAGTCTTCTTGCCCTGCGCAAGGCCATTCAGAAGGTGGTGGAGTTCCCATGCGTAGTTGGCGTCGAAGGTTTCGGCAGGGTCTGCGAGTTCATCGCGTTCGGCTTCGGCAAGAAGGTAAATGTTGGGAAAATCCTTGTTCATCTTGGGAAGGATGCCCTTCCAGAACTTGGCGGGGACCTCGCCGGCGGCATCGCAGCGGAAGCCGTCTACGCCCTTTGCAAGCCAGAAGCGCATGGCGTCGTCCTGGGCCCACCATACTTCCTCGTTCTCGTAATTGAGGCTGCGGGTGTCGGTCCAGTCATACTCCCAGATGGCATTGCCAAGGGAGTCGCGCTCGTAGAAATCGGCAGGTTTTTCGCTCATCCATACGTTGTCCGGGGCGGTCTGGTTGGCAACCCAGTCAAGGATGACCTTGAAACCAAGCTTGTGAGCAGCATCCAGAAGGTCCTGGAAATCTTCCATCGTGCCGAATTCCGGGTTCACCTTCTTGTAGTCGGAAATTGCATAATAGGAGCCGAGCGTGCCCTTGCGGCCTTCGGTGCCGATTTCATACATCGGCATGAGCCAGAGGACGTCAACGCCAAGGTCTTTTAGGCGGGGAAGCTGGGCCTCAACGCCCTTGAAGGTGCCTTCCGGAGTGAACTGGCGGATGTTCACCTCATAGACAACGGAGTCGTAGGTCCACTTGGGATGCGGGGACTGGGTGCAGGCGACAAGTGCGAGTGCCGCTGCAGTGACTGTCAAAAATCTTTTCATATGTTTTCTATAGTACCGTTAAATGATTTCAGTCCTTTGGATGTGACGCTGTACTTTATTGTACCGGCGTTTTCGGATCCTCTCACGATAAAGCAGAGCGCGCCGCTGAAAAGGTGCATCTGCGGAGTCACAAAGCTCTCAAGGCAGGTAGGATCGCCGTTGGCAACAGCCTCGAAAGCACCGGCGCCCGTAACCTTCATCTTGACAAGATTGGATGCCGTGGGAACGGGATTGCCGGCCTTGTCCACTACCGTCACGGTAACGAAAGCAAGGTCCTCACCGGTGGCGCTGAGAGTGTTCCTGTCCACGCTGCACTTGATTGCATAAGGCTTTCCGGCAGTCTTCACGGTTTTGATTTCAGCTACGGTGCCGTTACGGTCAAATGCAACCACCTTGAGCTCGCCGGGCTCGTATTTGACGTCATTCCACATGAGGCGGTAACGCTCAAGAAGGCTGTTGTGATTGTGACGCCTTATACCCTGGCTCACTCCGTTCACAAAGAGTTCGGCAGCGGGATATGAAGTGTACACGAATACAGGGGTAGTCTCCCCTTCCCTTCCGGCCCAGTTCCAGTGCGGGAGCACATGGAGAGTGGCTTCTTTGGTATTCCAGACGCTCCTGTACAGATAGTACCTGTCCTTGGGAAGTCCGGCAAGGTCCACTATTCCGAATACCGATGAGTGGTTGGGCCAGGAATCGGTATCGTAAGGAGAAGGCTCGCCAAGGTAATCGAAACCTGTCCAGACGAACTGTCCCATCATCCAGGGATAGTCCTGGTCGGCGGCAAAATCCTCGTCCGGGATGTTGGACCAGGTGCAGTATTCGAGGTCGTAGGACGAACTCTGGTGGTCTTCCGTCCTGACGCCCATGCCTTTTTTGACCGGGAAATGATAAACGCCCCTGGAAGACACTGTAGAGGCCGTTTCGCTGCCAAGGATGACACCCTGGGGCAGAAGCTCGCGTGCCTGCAGGTAGCGGTCCACCTTATAATTGAAGCCGGGCACATCCAGCGCCGCTGCAAATCCGTTCATGAAAACGCCGTCAAACTGGTCCATGCCGCAGGTTACAGGCCTCGTGGGGTCTTCCCTGTGGCAGATACCGGTAAGCCAGCGCGCCATGGCGGCACCGTCCTTGTCCCACTGACCGGGCACCTCATTGCCGATAGACCACATTACAACCGCAGGGCTGGAACGGTAATGCCTGAGCATGTTCACCATATCCTTCTCTGCCCACTCGTCCCAGTGCCGATGGTATCCGTTCTCACACTTTGCTACGTTCCACTCGTCGAAAGGCTCCACCATCATCATGAAACCCATCTCTTCGCAGAGTTCCACGAGTTCCGGAGCCGGCATGTTGTGCGAGGTACGTATGGCATTGCAGCCCATGTTCTTGAGGATGGTGAGCTGGCGCCTGATTGCAGATTCGTTCACTGCAGCCCCGAGCGGTCCCAAGTCATGGTGCAGGCACACGCCCTTGAACATGGTCCTCTCCCCGTTAAGGAAGAAACCCTGCTCCGGACGCACCTCTATGCTCCTTATGCCGAAACGGGTCTCAACGACATCTTTGACATCAGTTCCGTGTACCACGGTGAAGCGGTTTCTCCACTTGGCCACGTTCCACTCGGTCTCCTTCTTTCCGCCGGTCATGACGGTTGTCCTTGCGGTGTACAACACTGGTGTTTCAGGAGACCACAGGGCAGGATTCTTTATGACGAAGTGCTGAAGGGTTTCGCCTGCCCTTCTGGTATCTACACGGCGGGCGACTTCTTTGCCCGATGCATCCAGGATAACGGTCTCAAGGGTAACATGCTCCTCTTCCTGAAGGCCTTCCACGTCAGTTTTCACGGCGACAGTAGCCTCTTCCACGGTAACCCTTGGCGTTGTTACATACACGCCCCATACCGGTACATGGACTTTTGAGGTCTCGATTAGATGAACCTTGCGGTAGAGACCCGCGCCGGGATACCAGCGGGAACTCCTCTCAAGGTTTTCAAGTTCCACCTTCACGTTGTTGGAACCGTCTTTCACGAGTCCTGTCACATCCAGGTAGAAGGAGTTATAACCATAAGGCCACTCCCCTGCAAATGAACCGTTTACATAGACTTTCGCTTCCGACATGGCTCCGTCGAAGAGAAGCGTATAGGCACGGTTTTCCACCTTGGTTATGTCCACGGTGATCTCGTACGTTCCCTTTCCCATCCAGGGCAGGCCGCCGCTTCGGCCGGTCTTTTCGGTAGCCGTCGTCTCTCCGTTCTGGACCACGGCTACGGTCTGCAGGTCGTTTGCGCGGTCAAACGGGCCAGAGATTGCCCAGTCATGCGGGATGCGCACCTGCCGGCTCCCGTTGAAAGTCCAGTAATCCAGAGTTGTTTCTGTCCGCTGCGCAGCCACAGTAAGTGAAACAAATGCAGACAGTATTGTCAATAACTTTTTCACGTGAAATGTAAATGGTTATATATAAAGCACTTAACCAAAAGGCTCCCAGTAAAAACGCCCGGAGCCTTTTGCGTTAATATCTAGTTATCAAGTAGTTGTGTTTCACACATATCCACAATCAATGCGCTGCGGGGCTCAATCTGAACGCCGTTCTGCAAAGTCGCGTTCTCTCCGGTGAGGACATTCACGCCATTGACCGGCCCGGAGACGAACTCCTTGTAGTGATCCCAGTCAAGAAGACGCTGCTCATCGGTGTTGTTGATATACACAAACACTGTGTCCTTGTCTGTATACCGGAAGAAAGAGTAGGTGTTGTCCGTGATGTTGCGGGCGCCCTCGTTATGACGGGAGAGGAAATGCAGCGTACGGCCGTTCTTGACGGCGTCGGAGGTCTTTCTCCAGTTGAAAAGACGGGCCGTATAGTCGTGGAGGTCTGCAGCAGAGGCGTACATGGCCGGAGCGCTGCGGCGGCCTTCATCGGCAAAGAGATTGACGGAGTCCCCTTCCCAACCGCCGGGAAAGTCGATTCGCTTGGCGCCGTCGTGAGAGATGCAGTCCTTCCTTTCAAGGAACATCATTTCGTCGCCGTAGTAGAGCTGAGGGATGCCGCGCACAGTCGCAAGAAGCGCGATGGCAAGCTTCATCTTGGCAGGATCGGCACGGAAGATGTCTCCTGTTCTCATGTGGTCGTGGTTGGCGAAGAAGGTCATCATGTGGGAGAGGTCCTGGTAGGCAAAATCCTGAGCCAGGACACTGTACACGCGGGTCATGCCCTCGTCCCAGTTCACGTTGTCCTCACAAAGGGCGGTGATAATGGCCCTCTGAAGGGGGAAGTCCATGATGGAAGGGAGGTTGGAGTTGAAGCCGTTCTTGTTGGGGTTGTCCTTCTGCCAGTATGCTACCTGTGGGATGTTCATGTCCCAGCACTCGCCCACTATATTGAGATTGGGATACTCGTCCGTAACGGCCTTGCACCACTTGGACATGGGATCCGGTTCGTTGTAAGGATAGGTATCCACGCGGAGGCCGTCAATTCCGGCATATTCGAGCCACCAAACGGCCCACTGCTGGAAATACTTGAGCACAAAGGGATTGTCAAGGTTCATATCCGGCATGGAAGGGACGAACCAGCCGCTCTCCTGACGGTCCCTGTCGCATTTGGCGGCATTGGGGTCCATATATACGGAGAACAGTGCGTTCATCTGCATGTAGGGCTCGTTTACGTGGTACCAATCGGCAAAAGGAGCGTCCTGCATCCACCAGTGGGCGGTGCCGCAGTGGTTGGTGACGATGTCCATGATAACCTTGATGCCGCGGGCGTGGGCTTCCTTCACCAGAGTGCGGTAGTGCTCATTGTCTCCAAAGCGCGGGTCGATATGATAGTAGTCCGTGCAGGCATAGCCGTGATAGGACTCGCGGGGCTGGTTGTCTTCCAGGGCCGGAGTGAGCCAGATGGCGGTAGCTCCAAGGCCGGCAATGTAATCCAGATGGTTGATGATGCCCTGGAGGTCTCCCCCGTGGCGGGCCACAGGGTCATTGCGGTCAACTGTGTCAGTTGTGCGGGTAACGTTCCAGGGGCGGGCGGAGCCGTCGAAATACTCCCCTCCCTGCCATTCGCGGTCATTGTCGGCAAAGGCCGATGAGAAGCGGTCCGGCATGATGAGGTAGATCATGTCGGCGGTGGTGAAACTTTCACGTTCACGGCTGCCGGCTTCACGTTCGCGAACGATGTAGGGGTATTTGAAGCTTTCCTCCCCGCGGGTGAAGACCAGGTTGTATTCCCCGGCCTTGCGCACTTCCATGTCCAGGAACAGGTAGTTGGGGCTGTCGGCCTTATGCACCGCCTTCACCTTGAGGCCGTTACCCTCAACGGCCACATCGTATGCCGATATCTCCGGTCCCTGCACCATGAGCTGCAGGTCCGTCTTCATCCCCGTCCACCAGGACAGCGGTTCCACCCTCTGCACCTCCTCTGCCGATGCCTCCCTCACTGCCGAATAATCGGCCTTGGGGGCGCAGGAGAAGAGGGCCAGAAGCGCAAATACTGCAACGTATGCTCTTTTCATGCTCTAATACTCTTTGAAAATATCCAGGACACCTGTGGATTTGCCGCCGGAGAAGGCGCCGTAGTCGTAACCGTTGCGGTCATGCTCGGATTCCGGCTCCCAGTAGAAGACTCCCTTGAACCAGTCATTGCTTTTCACGCTGTCAAGGACGTATTTAAGGGCGTCTTTCGCCTTCTTGGCCTCCGATGCGGGCATGCCGAATTCCACCAGCATGACGGGCTTATTGAACTGCTCATGCAGGGCGGCGAAATTGGCCACAGCACTCTGGCAGAAGGGTTTCCAGTCGGGGAAGGCGCCATTGCTCCAATATGAAGGATACAGGGAAAGGCCTATCATGTCATAGCTCGCTCCGGCAACAAGGGAATAGAACCACTTGTTCTTCTCGAGTTCCTGTGCGTTTGAATGATGAAGTATTACAAGGGCCGAAGGATATACCTTCTTCACGGCCCCATATCCGGCGTTTGCAAGGGTGATGAAGCCCTGCGCAGAGCTGGATGACACGGCTCCGTTAGGAAGGCACATGCCCGTATTGGTCTCATTTCCAACCTGCACCCAGGCAACGTCCACCTTGTTGTCTTTAAGGAGCGTAAGAACTTCCTCAGTATGGGCGGCGAGGGCTTTTGCCATTTCCTGGACATTCATGTTCTTCCAGGCTGCAGGAGGGTTCTGCTTGGAAGGATCGGCCCAGGAGTCAGAGTAGTGGAAATCTATCATAAGGGCCATTCCGAGGGCCTGGGCACGCTTTGCCTTTTCAAGGACGTCTTCCTTGTTGCACCAGCCGTCGGCGGGATTCACCCAGACGCGCAGGCGGATTGCGTTGCAGCCAAGCTCCTTCATGAGGGCGGTGCATTCCATGGGAACGCCGGCAGAACTGTAGAAGGAGTACTTCTTGCTCTCCATCTCGGTGACCCAACTGATATCGGCCCCCTTCGCAAAGGTGGGAGCTGTCACCGTCTGATCTTGTTTATTCTCGTTCTTGTTCTCAGATGGCTTGGGCATCTGGATGCATGACACTGCCGCGAGCAGGCACAGCGCTGGTAAAAACTTCATATTTTACTGTTTATAAACTACTGATGAATAGGCACCCAGGGTAAGGCTGCTGCCAGACTTGGAGATGGTGCCGTTAGACACAAGTTCGTTTTCAGTTGAGTATCCGGAAATGGTGACTTTGACGCCGTCTGCACCACCAAAGTTATGGGCAACAAGCACTTTCTCCGAGCCGTAGCTCATCTCCCAGAGAGCCACGGAGTTGACACCGGATTTGATTTCCTTTATCGTACCCTTGGCAAGGGCTGCAGAGGAATTCCTTGCCGCCGCAAACTTCTTGTATACTGCAAGGATGGAATTGGCATCGGCCTGCTGGGCCTCTACGGAAATATCGGCCGTGAGCATGGCGTTGTCTACCTTGTTGTTCACGCCCTTCTTTGCGCACTGAGTGCCGGCCTTGTCCCAGAGGATGGGGGTGCGGACGTACTCGTCGCCGCCGTCCTTGCTGCCCCAGTATCCAAGTTCTTCGCCCTGGTAGATGAAGGGCTTTCCGGGGATGGTGAGAAGGACTGCCGCAGCCAGTTTCTGCTTGAGCACGCTCCTGCCCACCTCGGTGGAGAAGCGGTTCTGGTCGTGGTTGCTCAGGAAGAAGGAGGTGGTTGCATCGGCACGGATGGCGGAGTGGTCGGCCACATATCCGGCCACGGTACTTGCAAAGCCTGTGGCGTTGCCGCCCTTGATGGCGTCGCGGAGCTTGTAGCCGAAGTCGAACTCGAAGCAGGACGTGAGAGCGTTGTAATACTGTTTTTCTATGTTGTGGCCATCCCATTCCTCGGCTACCATGAAGATGTTGTCACTGTGCCCGGCAGCCTTGTAGGTGGCATTGCAGCGGTCGTACCACTTCTTGAGAAGTGTCTGGTTGGAGGCGTTGCTGTAGGAATTGATACCGCCGCAGATGTGCTTCACCGCATCCAGGCGGAAGCCGTCCACACCCATGTTTATCCATTTGTCGGCCGATGCCGCAAGGTCCTGGAAGCAGGGATTGTTCTCTGCCTGGGATACGTCGCCGTAATTGAGGTCCGGCATCCAGTCGCTGAAGCAGCCCATGTAGTAGAGCGTTTCCGTCGATACATCGGTGAGCGATATCTTGTAGCGGCCGTTACCGGTGAAGAACATGTCGGATCCGTCGCCTACAAGTTCCACGGGAGTACCCTCCTGGATTGTGGTGACTCCGGCTTTGGCGCCGAATTTTGAACCGGCATCCCAGTTGGCATACTTGCGCACCAGGATTCCCCAGGTGCCGCTGATTTCAAGCACTGCGTAATATGTTCCGTCGCTGTTTTTAACAAACTTCACGGTCTTGTCTCCATTGCCGTCCTGCCACATGTACAGATTCCAGCTGTCGCTTCCGCTTGTCACATTATCAGAGGTCTTTGTGATGGTAAGCTTTGGAGAGCCTCCCGTAACCTGCTTCCACTCACCGGAGGTGTACGAAGTACCCTTTAGCATAGGGAAATTCTTGTAGTCCGATGAAGGATTGGAACTGAAGAAATAGTAGTCCCTGTACTTGCTGGAAGGATTGGAAACGGCATCCTGGAACCAGGGATTGTATTTTCCGCTATGGTTAAGGACATAATCCATGTAAATGGAAATGCCCTTTGCGTGAGCTGCGGCAAGGAGTTCCTTGAAATCGGCTTCGGCCTTTGCCGAGGTCTTCTCCCCCACCGCATACAGCGGATTCAGTGAATAGTAGTCATTCACGTCATAGGCATGATATGAACTGGTGGGATGGGCCGGAGAAAGCCACAGGGCAGACACGCCAAGGCTTTCAAGATAATCCAGCTTGTTCTGGATGCCCTTGAAATCGCCCACGCCGTCGCCGTCGCTGTCGGAGAAGGAGTAAATCAGCAGCTGATAAGTGATATTGGCAAGTTTGTCTCCGGTCTGGACCACGGGGTCGGTGCCGGTATTGTTCTTGCTTCCGCTTTCGGGCATCTTGATGCAGGAAAGAGCAATCAACAGTGCCGCCAGAGTATAAAGGAACTTTTTCATAACAATGCTCGTTTTAACTGGAAAACCGGAGTCCGGTCAGGGGCTCCGGTTTTAAACATAGACTTACTCTGCGGGAACAGCGAAGTCAGTACCTGCGGCAAGGACAAATGCCTTGGCCTCGTCAGGGTTCAGATACACATCCCATGTGGCTTCACCCATGATTTTGATATCCTTGTTGCCATCTGCTCCGGAAAGGGCGATGATCTTGCCTGCCTCATGAGGACCTGCCTCAGCTGCACCGAACTGGGTGGACCAGCCGCCTTTACGGAACTTGAAGGTGATGTTGATGTCGTCACCGGAACCGGCAGAGCCGATGTTCTTGACAACAAGCCAGCCATCATGTCCTTCCACTGCGGAAAGCTCGAAGTCTGTACTCCAGGATTCATCCTGTGAATGGAAACCGATAAGGCTCCAGGGAACTTCCACAACCTCTCCGGTGATGCTTGCGGTACCGTTGGAGAAGTCAAGGGTAACGGTGTTTCCTGCATATCCTGCAGGCCAGGCGAGTTCTTCACCGGTACGGTAGACAATCTTGCCGTCGATGATTCCGAATTCACGGGTCCACCAGGAAGACGTGGAGATTGCGGATGCCACATAGGCGCGGACGTTACCGTTGCCGACAGCAGTTGCCTTGAGGGTCTTGCCGTCTGCTGCGAACAGGGCGCCTTCCATAGCCTCATTCCAGCCGCCGAAGCAGTCACCGATACCGTAGACACGGGCGGGCTCTACATGGACCATGCTCCTCTTGAGGTCTACATGGATAAGGTAGGTACCGTCAGCTTCTACTGTGCAGTTTCCGCCGGCTTCAACGAAGCCGTCATTGGTGTCGAGACCCCAGAAATCGCCGCTCCATGCCTTCTGCGCACAGAACTTGAACTGAGAACCCGTGGTGAGATACTGGATAGTGTAGAACTGAGCAGTAGCATCGCCGCCCCACTGATTGTTGATGACAGGAATCATCTCTACGACACCGTCGGAGTTCCAGTCCCAGTTACCGAAGTCGTTGCCGATCATATAGAGCTGCTCGGGGAATTCAACGGCATTGATGGTAATTTCCTTGGTAGTGGGGTTGAAGACAACCTTGTAGTCACCTGCCTTGGCAAGCGTGATGTCATTTCCAGGCTGAGCAGCGACAAATGCGGTACCCACGGTAGGGACAAAGTCTGCTTCGGGAGCGCCATATACATTTGCATCATCCCAGGAGTAGTCGTAACGGATCTTGAAGCCGCCGGTGATATTCACCACCGGGCTGGTCCAGATGCCGTCTGATTCGGTCATGACGATATCTTTGGTCCAGCTGTCTCCGTTAATCTTGCCGATGAGGGCGTAAGCCGCCTTGTGCTCCTCGATAAGGATGGTGGAACCGTCCTTGGAGTAATTCAGAGTGATGTCATAAGTTCCGGCAACACCAATCTGGATGTTCTTCCCACCTGCCTCGAAAGCAGTGCCCAGAACGGGCTTGTAGACACCGTATGCATTTTCAGGATCTATGGTGCTGGTGGAGTTTTCCTCGGGACCGCCGTAGCTGAGATCCCAGCCGTGGTCTGCACGGATCTTGAACTCGTCACTTGCGGTAACGGTAACGCTGCGGGCGACCCACTTGTCACCTTCAACGTTTGCAAGGTCGATATCGGTGCTCCAGCTGTCGCCGTTAATGGTGCCGATGATGGACCAGGCCTCGGGCTTGTCCTCTTCTTCGATCGGCTCGTCACCACCGACGATGGAGGAAATCTTGAGGCCGCAGGCTGCGGTCACCTTGGCAGTACCGGCATCAGGGGTCACAAACAAATCATAGACTCCGGCAGTGCCGACTTTGATATTGGCACCGTTCTGTTCAACTGCAAAGTCATTGTCAAGACCGCCGAACTCGCCGCCGAGATTGACATCCCAACTCTTGTCCTGACGGAACTTGAATTCATCGTCTGCACCAAGCGTAACGCCGAATGCAATGCTTGTCTTGCCGTCGCTGACCATCGCGATATCGCCGTTCCAGTCAATCTCATGAGCAGGAATCTTGCCGATAACTGTCCAGTTGGTACTCTGAGTGTACTCGGGATAAGGATCGTAAGCCTCTGCAACGATTGCAGTACCGGCGGTCTCATCGAGGAAGAGGTCATAGACGCCGTTCTTGGTAATGGCGATATTGGCGCCGTTCTGCTCAACGGGGAATTCATCACCAAGAGTGCCGAGAGTACCTCCCATGTTGACGTCCCAGGCAAGGTCCTTGCGGAACTTGAGTTCATCACCGGCATTGAGGGCGACATGGGCTGCAACGTGCTTCTTGCCGTCCTTGGTTGCCCACATGTTCAGGTCTCCATTCCAGTTGTTGATGGTCTCGTAAGCGGTGAGCTTGCCGATGACTGTCCATGTACTGGCCTCGGTATACTCCTCGTAAGGGCTTCCGACCTGCTCAGGGATCACAACCTCGAAGGATGAAATCTTGATATGCTTTTCTGAGTCGATGTAACCGTTGACGCCGTTGTCACGGGCGATATCCTGAAGAGTTGCGCGAACTGCAAGTTCCACAGAAACCGTTGAACCTTCTGTTGCGCCAAGGGTTACGAGAGCCTTTGCAAGGTTCACGGTCTTGAGAGTGAGGACATTGTCCTGATTGGAAGTACTGAGAGTCTTGCTTGCGGTGTTGTCATTCCAGGCTACGATTGCGAGAGTATGGTTCTGAGCCATTTTCTCGTTGAAGCCCATCTCGATGACCGCAGGAGTATAGGCAGCGGTGATTACTTCTTCGCCCACGTTGTACGTGCCCAGCACGGGTGCCGTAGCCTTGGAAGCGTCAAAGACCGCCTTCTCTTCTTTGAGGCAGGAAACTGCCGTGAGTGCAAGCAGACCTGCAGAAAGAATGGTTATAAACTTTTTCATATTGTTCTCTTTTTTTATTCAGCAGCCTCCACGACGTAACCGGGATTCTGTTTGAGTTTTGAATTGGCAAGAAGGTCGCTGTCGGGAATCGGGAACAGGGTACGATATGCGGGGATATCGGTATCCGTACCGTTGATGTTGGTATCGCTGCCCTTCCACTGCCACTTGTAAGAAGCAGAGGTGAAGAGGCCGAAGCGGATAAGGTCGCTGCGCCTCCAGCACTCCTGATAGAGCTCGCGTGCGCGCTCATCAATAATATTGGGAAGTGTGCAATCGAGGTTTCCGAGTCCTGCACGTGAGCGGACCTGATTGAGAGCAGATGCTCCGTCGATGCTTGCACCGCGTGCCTGGCATTCTGCTGCCATGAGAAGGACATCGGCATAACGCATCATGGGGAAGTCTGTGTCAACGAAGCCTTTTTCCTTGCCATTGTCACCGGCAGATGTCTTGTTGAGGAACTTCATGAAAGCATAGCCGTTGGAAAACTCGCCGATATCGTCGATGCTGGCCTGCTGGGTTGCAGTGTAGAAGAGTTTGCGGGCATCGCCGTCGGTGAACTTGTTGTAGAACTCAGGAGTCATGCGGATACCGCCCCAGCCTGAGGAAATGCCTGCTGCTTCAGGATCCATCTCACCGCCTGTAGAAGCGAAGATGATGTAGTTGGTTGCGCCGTAGCTGGTGGTGTTGACGCCGTCCTGCTCAATTGCGAAGATGATCTCATCGGTGCACTTGTCATTGTCGGCAAGGAAGAGTTCCTGATATGCGGGATAGGTACCTGCAGAGGTGGTGTGGAGGCTAAAGCCGTCGTCCATGAGGTCTGTGAGGACGGTTGCGCACTTGTCATAAGCAGCGGTACCGGTGTAGACCTCGGCATTGAGGTAGAGCTTTGCAAGGAGGAACTTTGCGGCAGCCTTGCTTGCGCGGGATGTGGTTGCACCCTTTGCAGGAAGAGCGCTGTTGTCTACGAGGTCCTTGAGTTCGGTCTCGAGCCAGGCATAGAGGTCTGCACGCTGGATCTGGTCGGGATTCTGGCCTACGATTGCAGTTTCATCGGCAAAGGGGACGTTTCCGAAGTTGTCGATTGCGTGATAGTATGCGAGAGCACGAAGGACGCGGGCTTCGTCGATGAGCTGCTGCTTTGCTGCGAACTCGACCGGAGAAGCCTTGGCCTCGCGGATGAACTCATTTGCCATGCCCACAACCATGAAAATACGGGAGTAGAAAGCATAGATGAAGGAGTCGGAAGTGGTCCAGTTCATCCAGTGGAAGTTCTTGATGGTCTGGTCGTTCCATCCGCAGACAGACTCATCTGTTGTGAGTTCGCTGTGGTGATAGAGACCGCGGATGTACTGGGATGCACCGCCGTCAAGGCCGGAAATTGAAGGATCTCCGTTTGCACCGTAGTAACCCGATGTTGCATAACCCAGATAGACGCTGGCAAGGAAATTCTGGAATGAAGCCTCGTCTACCAGGGCCTTGTCTGCCGTATTGGCATTGGGGTCGATAGGAGTAACGTTAAGGTCTTTTACGCAGGATGTTGCAGAAAGGACAGCAGCCGCTGCGACAATACCGATAATATATTTTACAGTTTTCATATTGCCGACAGAATTAGAAGTTGAACTTTACACCGGCAACGAAGGTACGGGGACGGGGATACATGGTTCCGTCGATACCGCCGTATACTTCGGGATCGATACCATCATACCTGGTGATGGTGAGGAGGTTCTGGATTGTTCCGAACACTGTGAGAGAAGCGGGACGGTCCTTGACAACCTGGAATAGCTTCGGGAAATTGTAGCTCAGGGTGACGTTGTCAATCTTCAGGAAGGAAGCATCCCTTACATAGTAGTCAGAGAGATACTGTGCCTGGGAGAAGCGGGACTTTGTAGCAGAAGCAAGACGGTTGCCGATGAAGCTGTTGGTCCAGAGGTCTGCAAGCATTTCAGTATCGGAAGCTACGTTGTTGTAAACCCAGTTGCCAAGGGAGGCGTGGCCGTTGAGGGCGAAGGTGAGGTTCTTGTAGGTGTAGCTTGTGTTGAAGCCGAAGGTGAAATCGGCAAACGGCTTGTGATAGAAGTACTTGTCGTCTGCGGTGATCTGGCCGTCATTGTTGCGGTCTACATAGAGGCCGCTGATGGGCTTGCCGTCGGTGTCATATACCTGCTGGTATACATAGAACACATTCATTGGCTGTCCTACCTGGAACATCTGTACGTTGTTGCCGGTACCGCCGGAGATTCCGCCGGTCTCAACGCCGGTGGCGTCAGAGTCGGATGCGGTGAGCTTGGTGATGATGTTCTTGTTGTATGCCACATTGAAGCCGGCAGTCCAGCTGATGTCGCGGGTTTCCTTGAGAACTGCGTTGATGTCCAGTTCAACACCGGTGTTGGTCATGGAACCGATATTGGTGTTGAGGTAGTTGGTAAGGTTGGACAGTGCAGGTACAGGGATGTAGTTCAGAATATCCTTGGTGTCCCTCTTGTAGAAATCGAGAGCGGCTGTGATGCGGTCGTTCCTGATACCCCAGTCGAGACCCAGGTTGTAGGTCGTGGTGGTTTCCCAGCGGAGGTCGGCAGAATAACCAAGGGCTACGAGAGGGTTGGTGTACGTGCCATCGGCGCCCACGAAATAGTAGGAGCCGAGCTGGGTGGTGAGGAACTGTGCGAATGTGTCATAGTAGCCGCCCACTGCCTGCTGGCCGGTCTGGCCCCAGGAAAGACGGAGCTTCATGGTTGAGAGGTCCTCGGAAAGATTCTTCACGAAGTCTTCCTTGAGAAGGTTCCAGCCGAATGCCACGGAGGGGAAGATACCCCATTTGTGATTCTGGAAACGGGAGGTACCATCGGCACGGAGGGTTGCAGTGAGAAGGTATTTATCTGCAATGGAGTAATTTGCACGGCCGAAGAAGGAGATGAGGTAAAGCTCGCCCTTGCCTACGCTTTCGCCAAGGGAGGCCTCATCGGAAATACGGGTAGACTTGCTTTCGCTCTCGCTGTAGAAATGCTGCCAGGAGTAACCTGCCATGAGGTCGAGGTTGCTGTTTCCGAAAGTGTCGTTGTAGTCGCCGTAGAACTCGAGGGTGCGGTTGCGGCGCTTGTAACCATATTCTGTATGGGAACCGCCGCCGGACTGCTGAGTGTTGTGATAGGAAGCCTCGGAATCCTTTGCTAGTTCAGTGATACCTGCACTTGCTGCAGCATCGATACCAAGGTTGAGGTTGAAGCGGAGTTTCTCGAATCCGTGAACCTTATAGTCGAACTGTGCATTGCCGATGAAACGGAGTGCGTTTGCGACATCGGTCTTTGCCTCGAGGAGGGCGACAGGGTTCATGGTTGCCATGGTGTTGATATTGCCGCTCTCGTCATACCAGGTGGTAAAACCGTTGAGACCGTTCTCGTCATAGACGGGCTTGGTGGGATCGTAGTGGTTTGCAGCACCGATTGCGTCCTGGTTTGCATAGGCATTGATGGAATAGGTGCCCTTGCCGTTCAGGTTGACGGTGAGATGGTTGTCAAGGAAGGTAGGAGCAAGGTTCAGTGAGAGGGTGGCCCTGTCCATGCGGGAACCCTTGAGGGTACCCTGCTGGTCGATGAAACCGCCGGAAATACGGTAAGGCATGTTTGCCACCTTGCCGTTCAGGCTCAGGTTCACATCGTTGGTGGGAGCAACCTGGTAGATTTCCTTCTGCCAATTGGTATTGGCGGTGCCAAGATGAGCCTCTGCAGCGGAATTTGCACCGTAGAAGTCACGGATGAGGGAACGGATGCCGTCTGCGTCAAGGAGTTTGTTGTACTTGGCGATGGTTGCAAGGGATGTGGTGTAGTCAACAGCCAGGGAAGGAAGCTTGCTTGCATTCTTTGAACCTTTCTTGGTAGTGATTACGATAACACCGTTGGATGCACGGGAACCGTAGATTGCCGTTGAGGAAGCGTCCTTGAGAACGGTGAAGCTCTCAATGTCCTCGGGGTTGATGGAGGACAGAGGGTCGCTCATGCCGGAGATGCCGTCATTGGAAACGGGAAGGCCATCGATAACGATGAGAGGGGTCTGGTCAGCGCTCAGTGAGGAAGTACCACGCACGCGGATGGTTGCACCTGCGCCAGGCATACCTGAACCGGCTGTGACCACGACACCGGCGCTCTTGCCGCGGAGAAGGTCGGCAGGGGTGGTGATGACACCCTTGTTCACCTCGTCGGCACGGACGGTTGCGACGGAACCTGTAAGGTCGCTTTTCTTTACTGTACCGTAGCCGATAACCACAACGTCATCAAGGAATTCGGTGTCTTCCTGCAGGACGATGCGGGCAGGGAGTTCGGATGCCTTGAAAGACTGGCTGGCATAACCGATACAGCTGATTTCGATGGTAGAAGATGCGCTCTTCACACGGAGGACGAAATCTCCGTCAAGACCGGTGGAAACACCGTTGGAGGTACCTGCCTCGAGAACGGTGGCTCCGATTACCGGACCCATGGCATCTTCAACCACACCTTTTACCTGGTATCCGCCCTGGGCGAATGCCATTGTGCAGGCTGCCATGAGCACTGCAAGTGAGGTTAAAAGCTTTTTCATTTAAATGTGTAGTTGGTTAATGATTATTTAGTTGTGATAAATCTCACGGAAACCGCTCCCAGCACCAGGAAGCCGGCGGCGACAAGGAACATTGCCGGCTGGCTGCCTCCTACAAGCGATATCACCAGGCCGCCGGTTGCGGCTGCAACTATCTGCGGCAGGCAGATGGTGCAGT
>DGSO01000013.1:0-216220 GCA_002393945.1 Bacteroidales bacterium UBA4360 | reverse complement strand
AGATGGTGCAGTTGAAAAGGCCCAGGTAACTTCCCATGTAAGGGCTGCCTTCAAGTGCATTGGTAAGGAGCGTAAAAGGAAGTGCCAGCATGGCCGCCCAGGCCGCGCCGATGAGAAGGAAACTCGCGAAAAGCAAATACTGGTTGGTCACGAAGAAGACCGATGCAAAGCCAGCGGCGCCTACAAGGAGCGAAACCACATATGCGGTCTTGACGCTCTTGAAGCGCGGCAGGACCAGTGCCCAAAGCATGGAGCCCACGGCCTGGACGGCGAAAATGACGCCCACCCAGTTGCCTGCATCCTGATATGCTGCCGATGCGGTATCGGCAGTTCCCCACACGTTATGCGCGATTGCGCCATTAGTATAGGTCCACATATAAAGGAACGCAGCCCAGCAGAAGAACTGCACAAGGCCAACGGTCCAGAACGTCCCGGGAGCCTTCAGAAGGAGCTTGATAAGACCCTCCTTGGGGCCTTCCTCCTGCTTTTCGGTGTCGATTCCGTGGAATTCGGCATACTCCTTGGGAGGCATCTCCTTCACCTTCACGAAGGTATAGAGCACGCAGACGATAAGAATGGCTGCACCGCCGTAGAACGCATAAATCACGGAATCCGGAATAACGCCCTTAGGGGCAGAATTCGCGATGCCGATCCAGGTAAGGAAGATGGGAAAAAGATATCCCACCAGCGAGCCGGCGTTGCAGAGGAAACTCTGGATGGAGTAGGCCGATGTCTTCTGCTCCTCGTTCACAATGTCCCCTACCATCATCTTGAACGGCTGCATCGCCACGTTGATGGAAGTGTCAAGGAAGATGAGCGAGAAAAGGCCGAACCACATGGCGCCGTTCAGGCCAAGGAAAAGCCTGGTGGAGAAATTCAGCGTTCCGGCGTTGGGAAGCAGCGCCATCACGATGACGGCAATGATTGAGCCCACAAGAAGGTAAGGCTTGCGGCGTCCCATCCTGCACCACGTCCTGTCTGAATACTTGCCGATAAGGGGCTGCACGATCATTCCCATGAGCGGAGGGAGTATCCAGAAGAAGGACAGCTGATGGGGATCAGCACCCAGCGTAGCGAAGATACGGCTGATATTTGCGCTCTGGAGTGCGTATGCAATCTGCACCCCGAAGAAACCGAAACTGAGGTTTACAAGCTCAGCAAAGCTAAGATTTCGTTTCTGCATTATTGGTTATCTTTTAGCGAAACAAAGATAGCGAAACGCTCCAAAACACATACACGCGCGGGTACGAACGGACGGGAAAAAGCCGACGAATGGAAAAATGTGAGCGACGAGCGGAATGAATTATTTGGAGAAATGAGCAATTCTTTTTAATTTAGCATCATGAACCGAAAGAAAGCGCACATAATTATACATGGTTTTGCCATCATGCACATCCTACTGTGTATCCTGTGCCGCATGATTGGAATTCCTGACACTCTCATACTCACTCTTGCCACTATGGCAATGGTCACAATCCTGTGCATAGAGGAGTACCTTTCAATAGAGTTTACGGCTATTACGATAGTCCTTGCAAATATCCTCGGATTCATACTCGGAACCCAGGGGGCACAACTTATGGGCATCAACTGGCTGTCCACATTCATCACAACGGAAATACTGGGCTGGGGAACCCTGCTCATGATACGCCTCCTGAAGCCCGTCCGGGCAGAAAGGGAAACCTTCTGGAAAGAAAACGTCGGCTGGCTTGTGGCGGCAGTCGTAATAGTATTCAGCCTCAGGGTAGCAATAGACCTTATTATATCACATACGCGTTTCGGCGACTCTCCTTCGATTGCCATAATAGCCGAAGTGAGCTCATTCTGCATGCTTCTCCTCACGTTTTTCATGCTCTACATGCGAAACCAGGTAGAGCGCGAAAGGGAGAAAAACCGTTCCCTGCAGCAAACCCTGAGGCTCTACAAGGCAGAGTCCACTGAATACCGGGAAAAGTATCTCGTACATCTCAATAACAGAATAGTACCGATACATGTGAAGGACGTGGCATACTTCTACGCCAAGAACAAAAGCACATATCTGGTCACCGCGGAGGGCGCCAATCCCCCGGTGGACGAATCCCTGGACACCCTGGAATCACAACTGGATCCAAGACTTTTCTTCCGCATTTCCAGAAGCTGCATCATCGCATCTTCGGCCATACGTTCGGTTGCAAAAATTCAGGGAGGCCGCCTTGTCATCTCCCCCGCCCAGAGCCTTCCGGCACTGACGGAGCTCACCGTCTCCCGTGCCCGTGTTCAAGCCTTCCTAGAATGGTTTGAGGGATAAAAAAGATCGTCCCTTGGGGAAAAGGGCGCTCTCTTAGGATAATTCGTGCACGGATTTCCTAAACTCTGAAGGCGTTACACCAGTGTGCTTCTTGAAAAAGCGGGCAAAATAGGACTGATCGTCCAGTCCCACGGCAACTGCTATGTCAATCATGGAGCTGTCTGTGTCACGGAGAAGCCTCTTCGCGCGCGTCACGCGGGCCGTGTCTATCCAGGAGCCTACGGTACGTCCGGTAGACTTTTTCACAATACGGTTAAGATAGTTGAACGAGAGTTTGTACTCCGATGCAAAATCGGAAGCCGAAAGGATGGGCTTGTCATCGGCAAAAACCATGTCCAGGAAACTGGAGACTGTCTCCGGAAGGTGAACGGACGGCCGTGGATCAAGGCGGGACAGAAGAAGATCCATCCCCTTTGTCAGAAATACCTTGTCGTCCTTGTGGAAAGCTATGTCCAGCATGTTGAAAAGCTCGGCCACAAATGCCGCCTCGTCAAACCAAAACGCCTGCTGAACCGGCTGCCGAAGCACGGAAAGCATCCTTGCATCCGGCAGGATATCCGGACTGAAAGCCCCGTCGAAGCCCGTCGCATCTACAAAGTGGAGAATCGAATAAGGCATTTTCTCGGGGATGAGAAGAAGCTGCCCGGCAGTGCACATATACGGCTTTTTGTCAATCTCCACCAGCATTTCACCGCCGGTCAGGAAGACAAAGCCAACGAGCGGAAGACGCACTTCCGGGACAGAAGGGACCTTCACGAAACCCACCGTAGAGAGTTTCTTCACGAAAAACTGCACACCGGAAAGGTCCGTGCGCTTGTCCCAGTAACCGGTCTTAATGTCTTTCATAGGCATCGACCATTTCTTGCATGCGTCCAATCAATTCTTCTGCGGTATGTGCCCGCGTCCTTATGCAATAGCGCGCAGGGTCCCCGCAAATGAGGCATAGCCTCTCCGGATAGCCAAGTTCCGACCTCGAAAGAGGGCGGACACCATCGACATAAGGGACTATCACGTCAAGATCCCAAAGCCTTCCCAGCAGGTGTGATTCTTCAAGCGTTACTGCCTTGATTTTAGCACTTTCCGGAACATCATTCACAACAAAATAGCCCTCATACCCGGTCTCAAAATCATAAAGCTCCTCATGCTTCACATCAAACGCCGCCCTCACCGCATCAACGGCCACGGAAGCAATCTTCAGAGACAGCGGAGACCTCTTTTCATTCCCCGGAAGCTGAACCGTAAGGCAAAGCAGCGCCCCTGTAGGATACTGCTCCAAAAGGGACCGCTGCCTTGAAGCGCGGCGGTCCCTTGAAAGCAGTAACTGTTCCAGAGTTATCACTTGATATTGTATATCTTGTCCAGCACGGAGCCGTCCCTGTTCATGACAACGCCAACCACCTTATCCCCGAAAGGAAGGGCGTCAGGCTTGCCGATGACAGATTCCGCCTTTGCGGCCAGATCCTTGATATCAACAAGTTTAAGACCGGCGGCGCGAAGTTTCTCTGCAACCTCCGGACGTGCGGGATTAACCGCGATGCCGTATTCCGTCACCACAACGTCCACGGACTTTCCGGGAGTGATGAGCGTAGTCACCTTGGGCACCACGCAGGGAATGCGTCCGCGGAGAAGAGGGCATACAATGATGGAAAGGGCGGAATCTGCCGCCGTGTCCTGATGTCCGCCGATAGCTCCGCGGATAACACCGTCAGAGCCCACGAGCACGTTAACGTTGAAGTTGGTATCCACCTCCAGCGCGCTCAGGATAACGATATCCAGCGCATGGGTGGCACTGCCTGTATGCTGCCCTGAAGCATATTCCACGGAAGAAACCTCCACATGGGAAGGATCCTTGCCGATGGATTCCGCCGCCACCTTGTCAAAGGACTGCACATCGATAAGCCTGCCGATAAGTCCTTCCTCGTGCAGCTTGACCATGTGCGCCGTAATGCCGCCAAGGGCGAAGGAGGCCTTGATTCCGCGGTTTATCATCTCTTCACGGATGTACTTTACCACTGCCAGCGAAGCGCCGCCCGTACCGGTCTGGATGGAGAAACCGTCCTGGAAGTACCCGGAATTGATAACCACCTTGGCCGCCGATTTTGCAAGGAGTATATCCCTGGGATTCTTGGAATCCCTGATTGCCCCTGCCGATATCTTGGAAGAATCGCCCACGGAATCCACTACGACCACGGATTCGACGTCTGCGGCACGGATGCCTGCAGGAAGGTTAGGATATGCCACCAGGTCATCTGTAAGCACCACGACATGAGAAGCATAGCGGGCATCCGGCAGGGCATAACCCAGCGAACCGCAGATGCTCTTCGCATTCTCCGAACGGGGAACGCCGCAGGCATTGCCCAGTTCGTCGCATGCCGATGCTCCAAGGAACGCAACGTCTATCTTGAGCTCTCCGGTTGCGATTGCACTGCCCCTGCCGCCGTGGGAGCGGAAAAACACCGGCTCGTCCATGAGGCCGTGGGAGATTGCATCGGCAAGGGTGCCCCTGAGGCCGGAGGTGGAAATCCTGGTGATTACACCGTTCTTGATATGTTCGATAAGCGGAGCATGTACGTCAGAAAGGCTGGACGCAGCAAGATGGAGGTTCTTGAAGCCCATCTCTGCCAGCTTGTCTACAACCATGTTCACCACCTTGTCACCGCCGCGGAAATGGTGGTGGAAGGAAATGGTCATGCCATCCTTGAGGCCGCTGCGGCGGATGGCTTCTTCCAATGTGACTACTTTTGAGTTTCTCATAGCGCTTCCTCCTCAGAAATTACACCTGCTGCAACTGCAAGGGCGATTGTACGCTCTGCCCTTATCACAACGGGACGGTCTACCATCTTGCCGTTCACGGAGATGACGCCTGAGCCTTTGGCCTTGGCTTCCTTGATACCGGCAATGACGGCGCGGGCCTTGTTGATTTCCTTCTCTGTAGGGACGAACACTGAGTTCACAACCTCAATCTGGCGGGGGTTGATTATTGATTTTCCGTCGAAGCCCAGGGTCTTGATGAGTTCCACCTCCTTGCGGAAGGTTTCCATGTCGTCAAGGTTGGAGTAAACGGTGTCGAAGCAGGCAATACCTGCAGCACGGGCCGCTACAACGATGGTTTCACGGGCAAGAAGGAGCTCTGCTCCGCCCGGAGTGCGGTTGGTCTTGAGGTTTGCCGAATAGTCCTCCGCACCAAGGGCGATGCCCATCATACGCTTTGAGGCGGTTGCAATCTCGTAGGCATTCACGATGCCAAGGGCGCTCTCGATGGCCGCCATGATCTGGGTGCGGCCCACAGCGCCGATTTCTTCCTCGACCTTGAGGATCTCGGCCTCAAGCTCACGGACTTCGTCGGCAGTTTCCGTCTTGGGCATACGGATGACGTCAACGCCGGCCTTAACTACGGCCTCGACGTCCTTGCGGCCGTAAGGCGTGCTGAGCGGGTTGATGCGCACTACCATCTCCGTGGTGCCATAATCAATGGACTTGAGTGCATTGTAAACGAGGAGCCTTGCGGCATCCTTCTCTGCCATTGTTACGGAGTCTTCCAGGTCCAGCATGATGCTGTCCGGGCCATAAATATGGGCATCTGCCATCATTCCGGGGTTGTTTCCCGGAACGAACATCATGGTTCTTCTCAGTCTTTCCATACGTCCTCCCCTGTTGCTCTTACCGCAGCTGCGGTTACACGGGCACGGATGGTGCAGTCCAATGCACCCTTGTCTACGGCCCTGACATATGCATCCTTGATACCAAGGCCGGCGAGGGTCTCCCCTATCACCTCCCTGATCTGGCGCCCGAACTGCGCCTCAACCGAACTCTGAAGCTCGATTTCCAGCCCCTTGGCAGGGGCAATCTGAATCATAATGTCTCCGGATTCAAGCGTTCCGGCTGTTGCTTCTTTCATATATAAAAAGTTTAGATTCTTCGCTTACGCTCAGAATGACAATTCTATTCCTGATGTGCGGGCCTGAGGAGGTCCAGCACAACTTTTACAGGGTTGAAAGTTTCGATGGGGACTTCGATGAAAAGGGTGTTCCAGTCGCTCATGGCGCCGTTCCACAGGCCCGGGAGTTCCAGGGCCTTGAGGGTGCGGCCTTCATAGCTCTTGGAGCTGATGAAGCCGGCTTCGGGATCTACGAATTTGGGAAGGTCGAAATGATTCCCCTTGTAGTCCAGAAGGCAGCATACAAGGTCTACGGGATTGAAATGGGTGGCATGTGACATGGCTTCCATGGCGCCCTTGTCGGCCTGGTTGATCTGAACGCTTTCGAGGATCTGGAGCGATGTGCAGCCATCCTTGCCCGCAATGATATAAGGGCCGCCACCGGGTTCGCCTTCGTTGCGGACCATGCCGCAGACGCGTATGGGGCGGTTGAGTTTTGCACGGATCATGTCAACCCTTTCCTTCTCTGAATGAGCGAGGGGAATCTGGATGCACAGATGCTTGTCCAGGAAGTTCTCTATCTCGTTGCAAAGCTGCACGGAAGGGTCTTCGTCCAGACGGCGCAGATACTCGAAAATCTTGTCCCTAAGCTGCAGGGCGACGCCCATGAGCACCTGCTTGTACTCTGCGGTGACCGGCAGGAACTTTTCATGGGAGACGTTGTCTATGTTCTTGATTGAAACCAGCTCTTCCTTCACCTTGTCAAGGTTGTGGATGAGAGCGCCGTGGCCCGCCGGGCGGAAGAGAAGGGAGCCGTCGTCCTTGCGGAAGGGCTTGTTGTCCTCTGTCACGGCGATGGTATCTGTGGCCTTGTCCTGGTAAGTAAAAGTGATGTTGTACTTCACTCCGTAGCGTTTTTCATACTCTGGAAGCACTTCGGCCACGGCGGCATTGAAGAGCTCCGTATGCTCAGGAGAGATGGTAACCGTAAGGTTGCAGGTACCGTCTGCATTCCTCATGTACTGCTGGGCCTCTACAAGGTGCTCTGCGATGGCGGTGCGTACCTCTGTGGGATATCTGTGGAACTTGAGGACGCCCTTGGGCTTGGAGCCGTATGCCAGGCCTTCTTCCTTGAGGAGGAGACGCAGCGCCTTGAGGCGGTACTCGGGAGTGTCGGCAGGTTCACCGAAGAGTTCAGGCGTGTAGAAGGCGAAGTCCTTGATGCGGGCGGCCAGTCTGGCGCCGGGGGCATCGGCAGGAAGGTCCTTTCCCTCTTCCATGGCGGAGAGGCCGCTGAACATGTCCTTGAACATGCGGGAGGCCGCTCCCGAGGCGGGGACGAACTTGCACTTTCCATGGACAGATGCACCCTTGTAATAATCTATGGCTGTCTTGACGGCCTCCGGAGCAAGCACGCGGATGCCGCGTTCCGGCGTTGCCGGGCCCACGATCTTCATCCAGGGGAAGCCGCTGCGGAAACAGTCTATCTGACGGGAAACCTCGCGCACGGTGGTGCCGCGCTCTTCAATCTGGTTAATGTCTTTCTGTGTGAACATATGCGGTCAGTCGTTTAGATAGTATTCGTTACGGTAGGTATATTCACTGCGCAGTTTCTCAAAGCTGCCGGGCGCGCTCCTGAAGAGGAAATCGTCCGTGAATATAGGGTAATTGTACTGCAGGATTGCGGCAATCTCTCCCTGGGTCTTTCCCGTTACGTCTATGACGATGGGCCTCAGGGCGTCGCTTTCCGGAGCCGGTGCAAAATTCTCCAGTTCTATGAAACTGTAATGATGTGCAAGCGCCTGCACCGCCATGGCGGTACCGTTCTGCTTGCCCTGATATGTATAACCGGCAATGTGAGGGGTTGCAATGTCGCATGCGTCTATGAGAAGCTGGTTCACATCGGGCTCGTTGCACCAGGTGTCAAGGATAAGGCCTCCCAGCTTGGGACGGGCCCTCAGAAGCGCCTGCTCGTCTACGATCTCCCCCCTGGCCGCATTGATGAAAAACGCCCCCGTGCGCATCCTGGAGAAGAATTCATCCCCCGCCATGCCGCGGGTAGAGGCATCCAGCGGCACGTGCATGGTTACGATGTCGGACCCTTCCAGAAGCTCTTCCAGAGAGACAAAGCCTTCCGGGCCTTCCGCAGCGGCGCGTGGAGGGTCGCACCTCAGGACATTGAATCCAAGGCGCCTTGCCATCTTTTCCACCTTCCTTCCCACATTTCCCACTCCAACTATGCCGATTGTGGTCCCGTCCAGCTTGACGGTATGCCTTGACGCCACTCCGAAGAGCGCAGAGAAAACGTAGTCTGCCACGCCCCATGCATTGCAGCCCTCTGCATTCCGGACCTCGATTCCGTTTTCCCGGCACCAGTCTATGTCAATATGGTCCATGCCGATGGTTGCGCTCGCGATCATCTTCACCCTGGAACCTTCAAGGGTTTCACGGTTACAGCGGGTGCGGGTGCGGATAATGACGGCATCGGCATCTTTCATCTCTTCCCTGCCGATGGCGCGGCCGTCGTAATACCTTACTTCTGCGTAGGGTTCCAGAACGCCTTTGAGGAACGGTATATTAGTGTCTGCGACTATTAACATGGTATCTACAAAGATAGCAATTATTATTGATTAACGCCATACCCGAAGAGGGCAAAATCGCCTTTGAGAGGATCCTCCGGAAAAACCTCTGCCAGGGAGGCCGTAAGGCGGCGTGCGGCCGACATGGACGCCGTCCGGGAATTCACCAGACCAAGCTTCCCCGCCTCCGTAAGAACGTGCGTATCCATAGGGATGATAAGGCTTTTCTTGCCGATTTTCCCCGCCCACAGGCCAAGGTCCACGGGAGAGCCGTCCCTCACCATCCAGCGCATGAACATGCACAGCCTCTTGCAGGAAGACGTGGTATCCTTGGGGACGATGACCGCAAGGCCACGCTCGGAAAACCATCGGCAAAGGGCCTCCAGGGCCGATATCGTCTCCCCGGCGGGCACGAACTCCCCAAGGCTGCCGTACTCCTTCAGAAGCTCCTGGCAGGCGCCCAGAAAGCGCGCCATGAGCCCCTTGTTGTAAAGGCGGTAGAAGCATTCCCGATCATCCTCATGGAGAACGGAGCGGAACTCCCCTTCCCTTACCCAGGCGTCCGGCTCTCCTTCAGAGCAGTCCAAAAGCCACTGTATCTTGGGAAGGAACTGTGAACGGGCGCCGTAGCTTAGCGCCGCGGCCATGAAAGCCATAATCTCCTGGTTCCTCTGTCCCTTCACCTGGTGCATGAACCAGGATGGGTCTCCCACTATGAAACCGGCGGTTTCGTACCGCTCTGCATACTCCCGCAGGAGCTGCGCTGTCTTATTATCCACTATTTTAACTCCACGAATTTATACTCAAGGCCCTCTCCCACGTCCACGGTCATGTAGGATGCGGACGGAGAATCGTCCTTTAGACTGTCAAGCGTTATATAAGTAACTCCGTTAAAGAAGCTTACGTCCCTCACATGGTCATGCCCGGCTATCATCATGTCCACCTTGCTGCGCGTCATGAGGTCAAGCAGGAACCAGGTCTCCTCCCTGGTGAAGTTGGTAGAGGGGAACTGGGTTGCGTCGCTCCTGAAGATGTTGGTGTGGACGGAGACCACGCAGTGGCGGCAGGAGGGGCGCACATCGGCAAGGACTCCTTCCAGCCATTTAGCCTGCTTCTCACCAAGGGTGCCGCTGGCCGAATCCAGCATTATGTACAGGTCCTTTCCGGAAGGCGTATCCACGTAAAAGTAGTATGTTGAACTGTGAAAAGTGGCCTTCCACGTATCCCAGAGGCCGAAAAGAAGGTCATGGTTCCCAACCAGGATGAAGCCGGGGGCCGGGGAAGACTGCATGACGTCGGCCACCCAATCCATGTGGTCCTTTCCGAAGAGTAGGTCTCCGAGGCAGAGGTAGAACGCCGCCTTTGGGTCTTCGGCACAGGCTTCCGTCATCTTCCGGAAAAAGGCCGGGCGCCCGTCGGAGACATGGATGTCCGAGCCGGCGTAGAAACGGTAATCGGCAGGGGCGCTAAGGGTAACGGGAGGATGGTTTTCGTTCCACTTGAAGGAGGCTTCCACCCTGTCGTTCACGTCCGGGACAAGCGGATAAAGCATATTCTGTATCTCCAGCCTTCCGCAGGATACGGCGAGCAAGGCCGCCAGTATGAGTCTTTTTACCATAACAGCAGCGCTCCTATCCTTAGTGAAGTATCAAACCAGTTGCTGGCAACGTCGAAGATACCGCTGTTGTGCTGGCGCAGCTTTGCATATAGGCACAGGCGGTCCGTGGCAGCCCATCGGCACTGGAGGGCAACTGAAGGGCAGTAGAACCTTTCGGCGACGAAATCCTCTATCGTAGAAAGGGATGCGCCCACATTGAAGCGGCTGCGCGCCGGGAGGAACCATCCTTCAATGCTGTAGGCAAAGTTCCAGGGCTCTACAACGGAGCCCTCCCCGCCTATCGAGCTTATGAACTTGAACATGACACCGGCCTTGACGCCCACTCTCCCCTTCCATGACCAGCCGCCCAAAACGGCTGCCGACACCTCCTGGATGCCATATTTCACATGGGTATTACTGAAAACTAGAGGCTCAACCGACAGGAGATGGCCGCTTCGGAGCGGAAAGAAATACTCTGCCGACAGTTCTGCCGCAAACTCCGTGGACGTGTCTCCCAGAACGCCCGCCTTGAGGACATAACTGCCGCCGGGCTGCCAGGAAAACACCGCCCCGGCCGTGGCATATGCCTTTTCCACCTTGTCGTAACCCACTGTGCCGAAGGCGTTCAGGCAGGTGGTCTGCGCCCCTGCAGCCAGCGGGAAAAGCACTGCCAGTATCAGCACAATCCTTTTCATATCACGCCAAGATGCTCCAGCAGTATTTTGACGCCGATTCCAATCAGGATAATGCCTCCAACAAGCTCCGGCCTGAGTTTTTTCACCACGCTGTCACCGGTCTTGACCCCGAGCCAGAAGCCGAACACGCTCATGAGGGAGGACACAATGCCGATAGTCACAAGCGGCAGCGCGAGCTTTCCGATGCTGTCATACCCTGTACAGGCATAGCTGATTCCAACCGCAAGCGCATCTATGCTGGTTGCGATGGCAAGGATAATCCGCGTTTTGAGACTGTGCGGATTGATGGACTTCTCCTCTTCCTCCCTGAAGGAATCCACTGCCATCCTGAAGCCTATAAAAGCCAGAAGACCGAAGGCTATCCAGTGATCCACCGCCTCCAGATACCTGTAAAAACTGTTTGTAAGCACCCAGCCGAGAAGCGGCATAAGCGCCTGGAAAAACCCGAAAAGAAACGCAGTGGAGAGCACTGTCCTTCCCTCCATCCGCCTGATTACCATACCGCACACCACGGAAACCGCAAAGCAGTCCATGGCCAGTGCCAGCGCTATGAGAACTGTATCCAGCATAATAATACAAATATAACCATTTTTACCTATATTTGTATCTCGTATTACGTTAACGTTTATGAAAAGAATTGCAGTTGCATTGCTTCTGTCCGTCATGATGATACTCCCCGGGCAGGCGCAGGATTTCCTGAAAGGGAAAGTTTTGAAAATTGACATGTCCGACACCATAGCTGAAAAGGGTTCGGAGAGCTCTCCTTTCAATCTGGACCTTGGTCTTCCCATCGGCGGATTAAGCGGCTCGAGAGTCTCCCTCCTCTCACTCGAAAGAGCATTGGAGAAGGCTGCAAAGGACGACGAAATCGCCATGGTGTACCTCAACTACGACAAGCTGAACGCAGGCACATCGGCACTTGAGGAACTCAGGGAATGCCTCGCCCGTTTTTCGGCAAGCGGCAAGCCCGTAATCGCATACGGAGCAGGCCTTAGCAACGGTTCCTACTATATCGCCTCCGTAGCGGACAGGGTGTTCATGCACCCCAAGGGCAGCGGTACGCTCAACGGCCTTGGCACCACCCAGTTCTTCCTGAAGGACCTCCTGGACACCCTCGGAGTCGAAGTCCAGCTCATCCGCCATGGCAAGTTCAAATCGGCAGGCGAAATGTATATCCGCAACAACATGAGCCCGGAGAACCGCCGCCAGTACCAGGAACTCGAAGAGTCCGTCTGGTCCGGCATGGTGGAGCAGATGGCAGCCTCCCGCGGGGTCAAGACAGAAGACCTCCGCGGCTGGATTGCAGGCCTGGAGCTCGGCACAGCGAACACCTGGATCGACAAGGGTCTCATCGACGGCCTCAAGTACAAGGACGAACTGGAGCAGTACATCTGCCATCTTTTCGGCACCACCAATCCCGACAAGGTAAAGCGCATCGACATCCGCGAATACGCCTCCAAGGTCAAGGCCGGCAGCGGCGACAAGGTTGCCGTCCTCTATGCCGACGGCGAAATAGCCCGTGAGGGCAACCAGATCGCAGGCGAAAAGTTTGCACGCGAGGTTGAGAAACTCCGCAAGGACAAGTCCGTCAAGGCCGTCGTCTTCCGCGTGAACTCCCCCGGCGGCGAGGTTGTGGCTGCCGATATCATCCGCCGCGAAATCGAGCTCCTGGGCAAGGAGAAGCCTGTTATCGCCAGCTACGGCGCCTATGCGGCATCCGGCGGATACCTCATCTCTGCAGGCTGCAAGAAGATTTTTGTAGACAATTCGACGCTCACCGGCTCCATCGGCGTATTCGGCATGATTCCCAACGTCGGAGGCGCCGTCAGGAAGATTCTCAAGGTCAATGTGGAAACTGTAGGCACTGACCCTCACGCCGGCATGGGCAACCTCTTCCAGGGACTCAACGAAGAAGAACAGGCCTGGTACCAGAAGGAGATTGAGGGCATTTATTCCGACTTTGTAAACGTGGTCGTGGCCGGCCGCGGCATGACCTACGAACAGGTTGACGAAATCGCCCAAGGCCGCGTTTGGTCCGGCAAGGACGCCCTCGTAAACGGTCTTGCCGACGAAAAAGGCATCCTTCTTGACGCCATCGAGGCCGCCGCTTCGGAAGCTGGCCTTTCCAAGTACAAGATTGTCACCTACCCCCAGCAGAAGAGTTTCATGAAGTCCATGAGGGAAGACTCCCGCAAAGACCTTCCCCTTGTACGCACAGTCATGGAGCCCGGCTTCAAGGCCATGACACTCATGCCCTTAGTAACCTTTGATCCCGAATTCGTCCTATGAAAAAGATAGTTTTGACAATGGCTGCAATCCTTGCAGCGGCATCAGTCTTTGCCCAGTCGTCCAAAGACCGCCTTTCCGAACTCGAAAAGGCCACAGTAGAGGAAGACACCAAACCGGCGAAGCAGGAAAAAGAGTTCAAGCTCTTTGATGTCACCGGCGTAAGCGAAATGGGCTTCGGATTGAATTTAGTAAAGGAAGATCAATTCGCCCACGGCATCAAGGGCAACAAGTCTTCGGACTTCTTCATCAACATCCTGGAACTGAGTTTCAATCCTACAAAGTGGACATCAATCACCCTTGGCGCCAATCTGGACTGGACCAATTATGCGGTAGGCCCCGCCAATTATTTCCACGGCGTCCCGGACGGCGACTCCAGGAAACTGGACCTCACGCCCGTGGCTGAAGGCATGAACTACACCAGCTCCAGGCTGCATGTTTTCTCCATCGCGGTTCCCTTGGCCCTCGGACTTCACGTTGGCAGCATTTCCCTCAGGGCAGGAGCAGAGGCAAACTTCCGCCTCAAATCCAATGTTAAATACGAATACAGGGATGCCAACAACGACCTTTTCACCGTTAAGGACAGCACTCCTACCGGCCTGAACAAGTTCGCCCTGGATTACTTCGCATCCCTGAATATCGGATTCATCGGTGTATATGTGAAGTACTTCCCCGAGTCCATTTCTCCCGCCATTCCGATGCACTGCTTCACTGCGGGAATAGTTCTCAACGCAAGATAAAAAATAACGGCCAGTTTTCACTGACCGTTATTTTTTGCATTCCCCGCAAGCTACTTGATGAATGCGTGGGATTCTGTCATGGCCTTGGGGTCAAGGGCTTCGTCCAGCTTCTCCTTGGTCATGAGGCCGTTCTCAAGGACAAGGTCATAGACGCTGCGACCCGTTTCCAGAGCCTGCTTTGCTACCTTTGTGGATGCCTTGTAGCCGATGTAAGGATTGAGGGCGGTGACAATGCCGATAGAGTTCTTGACCATCTCGTAGCAGTGGTCTGCATTGACGGTGATGCCTTCCACGCAAAGGGTGCGGAGGGTATTCATCACGTTGATGAGCCAGGTCTGGCTCTCAAGGATGCACTCTACGATGACGGGCTCCATGACGTTGAGCTGGAGCTGGCCGGCCTCAGCGGCAAAGCACACGGCGGTGTCGTTGCCGATGACCTTGAAGCATACCTGGTTGGTAACCTCGGGAATGACGGGGTTCACCTTGCCGGGCATGATGGAGGAACCGGGAGCCATTGCCGGGAGATTGATTTCGTGAAGGCCGCAGCGGGGACCGGAAGCCATGAGGCGAAGGTCGTTGCAGGTCTTGGAGAGCTTCACGGCAAGACGCTTGAGGGCAGCCGAGTAGCTTACATAAGCGCCTGTGTCGGGGGTTGCCTCAACAAGGTCAGGAGCCTTTTCGAAGGTGTCGCCGGTGAATTCGGACATCTTCTTGGTGCAGAGCTCGGCAAAGCCAGGAACTGCATTGAGGCCGGTGCCGATGGCGGTGCCGCCCATGTTGATTTCCTTGAGGAGAACGGCGTTCCTTTCGAGGTTTGCAATCTCTTCTTCCAGATTGTTTGCAAAGGCGTTGAATTCCTGGCCGGAGGTCATCGGCACGGCGTCCTGAAGCTGGGTGCGGCCCATTTTGAGGACGTCCTTGAATTCTTCACCCTTTGCACGCAGGGATGCGATGAGGTCCTTCAGGGCCTTCTCTACCTTCTTGTTCATGCGGAAGAAGGTGTAGCGGAATGCAGAAGGGTATGCGTCGTTGGTGGACTGTGCGCAGTTCACGTGGTCGTTGGGAGAGCAGAACTGGTATTCGCCTTTCTTGTGGCCCATGATTTCAAGGGCGCGGTTTGCGATTACCTCGTTTGCATTCATGTTCACGGACGTACCGGCGCCGCCCTGCATCATGTCCACGGGGAACTGGTCGTGAAGTTTTCCCGCAACGATTTCCTTGCAGGCCTCGATGATGGCGTCTGCAATCTTGCGGTCAAGCACGCCCAGTTCTGCGTTTGCGGCAGCTGCAGCCATCTTGACGTATGCCATTGCGATGACATATTCGGGATAGTCGCACATCCTGGTGTTGGAGATCTTGTAATTGTTTAGAGCACGCTGTGTCTGTACGCCGTAGTAGGCATCGGCAGGAACCTGAAGTTCCCCCAGAAGGTCACTTTCGACCCTGAATTTTTGTTCTGACATAATTAGTTATAGTGTGTTTATCCTAATACTACATCAAGTACCATCATGAGAGCAAAGCCGACGGCGAAACCAACCGTTGCGAGGTTGGAATGTTCGCCCTCGGAGGCCTCGGGGATAAGTTCTTCTATTACCACGTATAACATTGCACCCGCCGCAAAGGGGAGAAGGTACGGCATGGTTGCCGTTGCGACTGTAGCAAGAAGCAGCACGAGCGCACCGCCAAGGGGTTCTACCACACCGCTCAGCGAGCCGATGGCGAAAGCCCTTGCGCGGCTGTTCCCGGCCGCTTTGAGGGGCATGGAGATGATTGCGCCCTCGGGGATATTCTGTATTGCTATACCAAGTGACAGGGCCAGCGCTCCTGCCATGCTGAAATCCGAAGTGAGTGCCCCGGCTATCGCAACGCCAACGGCCATTCCTTCCGGGAAATTGTGGATGGTAACGGCAAGTGCGAGCATGGTGGTGCGGGATAGTTTGCTCTTGGGACCCTCGGGACCGCCCACCGGGTGGATGTGCGGGGTGATATAGTCGATGAGAAGGAGGAACGCAAAACCTGCCAAAAGGCCCACAGTTACCGGCACCACGTTCCCGGGAGCCTCTCCCAGTTCCAATGCCGGAATGATCAGCGACCATACAGATGCCGCCACCATGACGCCCGATGCGAAGCCCAGCAGGGCCTTCTGCAGCCCTGCAGGAATCCCGTCCTTCATGAAAAACACGAAGGCCGACCCCAGCATGATTCCCGCAAGCGGGATGAGCAGCGCTACCAGTACAGCATCCATAACAGATACAAATTTAACACTTTTTTACGGATTCCCTACTCCGCGAACTTCTTTCCTGCATCCCATGCGCCGCCAACCACGCCGCCGATTGCCCTGTAGCACATTCCGGCGGCATCGAAAACGATGGGCTGGAGCTTTTCAAGGTCAATCTTTCCGTCGGTGAGGATGCGCTCATCGGCACTCTGGTTGATTACTTCGCCAACGAGGACGCCATCGGCCCAGGAGACTACCTTGCACTCGAGGGTGAGTGGGTATTCGTTGATGATGGGGGCGTCGACGTTGGGGCTGGGGGTCACGGTGAAGCCGGCTCTGGCAACCTTGTCGGGCACTTTGCTGCCGCTCACGAGGCCGAAGTAGTCAGATTCGGCGACGGTGTTCACATCGGCAAAACTCACGGTGAAGGCGCCTGTGAGCTCGAGATTTTCGGTGGTCTTGTGCTTGGAGAGGGATATGACGATCTGCTTGGCGTCGTACTGTCCGGCCCAGGCGGCCATCATAACGTCGGGATTGTGGTCTTTGTCCCAGGTGGCAATCATCACGCAGGGCTGCGGAGTTGTCACAAGGGCATGATTCGGGCCGAAGTTCTTGCGGCCTGCAACTTCTTTGAGAGGTTCCATGGTATTTACTGTTTGATTTACTGCATTCTTGCAGCCCACTGCCATCAGGCATACTGTCAGGGCCAGGATAACTGTTCTTTTCATTGTTTTCACTTATTGATGCACAAAATGTACGAAAAAAGAATGGCACGCGCAATCACTCTGTTACTGAACAAGCGCAGCGCGTCGCGCCCTCCAGACGGAGTCCAGCGCGGGCATGTTTTCAGATTTCAACGGCTCTGCGGCCGGAGATTCCAGCTTGAGCGGATTCACCGGAGAGCCGTTTTTCCATACCCTGAAGTCTAGGTGCGGGCCGGTTGCGGTTCCAGTCATGCCCACATAGCCAATAACTTGTCCCTGCGTTACTCTCTGGCCGGTTTTCACGGCAAAACGCGACAGATGCAGATAGGCAGTGGTATATACGGAATTGTGCCGGATTTTCACGGTGTTTCCGCCGCCTCCGCCCCAGCCCACGCTGATGACGGTGCCGTCGCCGATGCTCATGACGGGCGTTCCGGTGGGAGCGGCGTAATCGACCCCGGTATGTGCGCGTACGGTGCCGTGGACCGGATGAAGACGGTGAAGCGAATAGCCGGACGATATGCGGGTGAACTTAAGGGGCGCCTTCAGGAAGGCCTTCCTCATGCTCTCGCCCTTTTCATTCCAGTATTTGTTGCGCCCGTCGCCCTGGTCAAAATAGATGGCGGGGAGGACGGTGCTGTCGCGGAGGAATTCGGCATAACTGACCCTGTCGATGCCCACGGACTCTCCTTCGCAGATGTTTTCGCTGTAAATCAGGCGGAAGCGGTCCCCTTTCCGAAGGCCGAAGAAGTCCACGGTCCAGGCGTAGATGTCGGCAAGTTCGGATATGAGGGCCGGGGACTCGCCTGCCTCTGTCATGTCGTTCCAGAGGGAGGTGGTTATGGTGACGTCGGCCTTTTTCTCCACGGTCTTCACTTCCTTTTGGTATTTCCAGACTGCGGCGGAATCGGCACAGGAGAAGACGGTCTGAAGGGTGCGGCTGTTGTCGTAGACGATGTAATCGAGCCGGGTGGAATCCCGGTAGTAGGCCTTCCAGGTATTGCCGGCGCGAAGCTTCCTCACGTCAAAAACGGTGTCACAGGCCTCCAGGAGGGCATATGCCCGGTCTGAAGGTACGCCAAGCCTAGTTACCCATGCCGTAAAGTTGTCACCGGGTTTTATCTCGCCGGAGGCTACCTTGAAAGAGTCCGTGCAGAAGCCAAGGGGGTAGACGGTGTCCTTCTGGGGTTCGACATCGGCCCTGGTGGTTTTTCGGGGGCCGCAGGACACGGCAAGGAGTATTATAAGGATAAGCGGAAGTCTTTTCATACACTGCAAAGTTACAAAATTTATTATCTTTGCGCACTCAATGAAGGCTACGGTTCCATATATCGAGGAGAAATTTGACGAGTACAACCTCCTTATGTTCGACGGAAAACTGGAAAGGGTTCCCGTCGAGCTCAGTAACTCCGCCTCCTACGTGGGGCAGTGCACCTTCAGGACAAAGAAGTTCGCCGGAATCACCGTGGGCCGATATGACCTCCGCCTTAAGATAAGCACCAGGCACGACCTCCCCGAAGAGGAAATCCAGGACACCATCATCCACGAGATGATTCACTGCTACATCTGGCAGCAGAGAATCAAGGATACGTCCACCCACGGCAAGGTTTTCCGCTCGATGATGGCAAGGATAAACAGGGACTTCGGCCGACATATAACCATCTCCCACCGCCTCACCGCCGAGCAGCGCGAGGAGGGGCTGGACAAGCGTGTGAAGCCGCATATCGTCGCCATAGTCACCTTCCGCGACGGGCGGGAAGGCCTCAAGTTGCTGCCCTTTTCGGCCCCCAAGATCCGGGCCTATGACCGCGTCCTCCGCCGCAGCGGAAACGCCTCGGACATAGAGTACTACCTCCTGGAGAGCGCCTGGTTCAACCGCTTCCCCACATCGGCCGCCTTCAATGTCTTCTTTGCCGATATGGCCGAGGTTCGCTCCCACCTCGAAGGCCTCTCCCCCACTCCTATCGGCGAGCTGGTAAAATGAGTGGCATTTGCCCGGATTTGCGGGAATTGCTATTTTTGTGGAAAAATCAGAATAACCATGCTTTCAATCGGAGACAAAATGCCGTCCTTCGAGGTTCAGGACCAGGACGGGAAAATGGTGAAATCGGCAGATTTCATCGGCAAGGGGAAAAAGACAGTCGTGTATTTCTATCCCAAGGACAATACGTCCGGATGCACGTCGGAGGCCTGCTCCATCCGGGACAACTGGGAAGCACTCCGCGCCGCAGGGTACAACGTGGTTGGCGTGAGCAAGGATTCCGGTAAGTCACATGCCGGCTTTGCAGCCAAACATGCCCTTCCCTTCACGCTCCTTGCAGACACCACAAAAGAAATGCACGAGGCCTTCGGTGCCATCGGCGAGAAGAAAATGTACGGAAAAACCGTCCTTGGCACCCTCCGCCGCACTTTCATCTTCGACGAGAACGGCATCCTCGAGCGCGTGATTGAGAAGGTGGACACCAAAAACGCCGCCAAACAGATCCTGGAGGGATGAATGATTGGGCCGGTGGTTAATCGGCCGGAAGCATTATGACCGCCCGGGCACCAAAACACCCATTTCCGTGTCAGAGCATCATATTTTCGACCTCCCGGACACCAAAACACCCATCTCCGTGTCAGAAACGTAGAGTAGAAGAGAATGCCGGTGAACAAAGTAGCAGATTGGAACAGGGAGGTGGGGGCTGACGTCACTCCGTATGCTTTGTGCCCGGAGAAAGGGCTTTGCCTCCAAAAGCCTCGTTCCCCCTTCGACTGAACACCCTACCAGTCGCGGGCAGTTCATCCCGGTCTCCCGAAAATACAAAGAGGACGTTAAAGCCATCCTTCTCGCTACCTGAGAATGAGTTGGAATACCGGTAATCCAAATACCAGCAGCGTTTTTTCAATCCTTTGCTGAATCCCGATTTTTTGTGGACTTTTAGCAGATAATAATCTTCACAAAAAGAGATCGTCCAGCACAACCTGAGACTGTATAGCATCGGAGTACATATTCTCCTTCACGCCGTAGGAGGTAACCATTGATATGAGTATGGACTTCCTTGTTCTGGTCTCACGGATGAAGGCTGCAACCTTGTTCCGGAGTTTCTCATCGTAATCCTTGTCGATGACGTATGGCTCAGACGCCCACTTCATCTCGCAGATGTTGATGGTATCGTCCCTGCGGTCGATTAGAAGATCAATCTGTGCTCCCCTCTCTCCCGGTCCCAGATTCTTCTGGTCGGAACGCCAGGCGCATTGTATGGTCATCACGCCCGCAATGCCCAGCGCAGTTTTGATCTGCCCCACGTGCTGCAGGCATACCCGCTCAAAGGCCAGGCCGGACCAGGCTCGCTGTACGCCTGAATTGAGGGAATGACTCCAGAAAGCCGGATCACCGCCGGACTCTCTGATGAACTTGAAATAGAAGAGCGTGTAGTTGTCGATAAGTTGGAAAAGTGCATCCTTCTTCTCCTTGCCGATTGCGGCATACTTGCGGATAAACCCACACTGCTCCAGTTCTTCCAGGCAGGTGGTGAGGACACCGTTGTTTTCCAATCCGTAGTCATCAATAAGTTGCTGACGCGTGAGTCCTCTGGCCTTGTCTCCCAAAGCTTCCACTATCTTGATATAGCGGTCCGGATTCTTGAACAAAGATTCGTACAGAGCATTGTACTCTCCACGCAGTTTCCCGTTCTCTGCAAAGAAGAGATTGTCGATGTTCTGAGCAGCAGACTTTCCACGCTGTAGCAGGCTCCAATAGTACGCCGGTCCTCCCATCACCATATATAGCGTGAGAATCTGATACCGGTTGATACGGATATTCCGGCTCTGCAGGTACTCCTCGCACTCTTTCAGCGTGAATGGCATCAGAAAGATCTGAGTGCTCACACGGTTGTGGAGTCCTCCCCGGTCCCTGATGACCTTGTTGATAATCCAGGACGTGGCGGAAGCGCAGATAATCAGCAGAACGTCCTTGCGAGCACTGCACCAGCTGTTCCAGAAATGCTCAAGGGCAGAAACAAAATTTGACTTGGGCGTATCCATCCAAGAAATCTCGTCAATGAAAATCACCTTCTTTTTCTTCCGGCTGGACTTGATGACAATCTTCAGGGCATTGAAGGCATCGTGCCAGCTGGCAAATCCCGGACAATCCTTGTAGCCGTAGTCGGTCAGTGAAGTGCGGAATGCGGCTAGCTGGCCGGCAATCTTTTCCTTCGCTACGCCGGTATGCTGGAAGGTGAATTCATAATTGAATGCCTCCCTCACGAGGAAAGTCTTGCCCACACGGCGGCGACCGTACACCGCCACAAATTCGGAGTATTCCGACTTGAACGCTTCACTGAGTTCCTTGAGTTCTTCTTTTCTGCCAATAAGCATAGTCATATCGCTTTTATTGTGCAAGTTAAATATTTTCTGCTAAATCTCGAAATTTTTTGTAGATTTAGCGGAAAATAATATTAATTATTTATTTTATGGAAGAAGTCATAAAAGAGGAGCTCACAATGAGTTCTGTTCCAAAAGCGGTAAACTATCTTATCGAAGAAGTTTCAGAAATGCGTGCGGCCCTGGACCATATTGAAAAACAATTGGGACTGGGAGCCGACAAGCATCGGCCTATCCTGATTGAACGTGCGGCGGAGATCCTTCAGATGAAAGTCGGCACTGTACAACGATTTGTCAACAACAGGGAAATTCCCCATTACAAACGGGGACATAACATCTACTTCTTTGAGGATGAATTGATCAGATGGGTTGAAGAATCAAAAGTTAACCCCGTTTCATACTCCCGTTATTATCGAAGATAGCCATGGAACTGACAAGGAAACAGATTTACGACATGATCTGGACCGATGGTATTGGAAAAACCGAACAAACCCTTGGTCTTAAGCAAGTTGAGTTGAAAGCCATCTGCGATAAATTCGACATTCCTCGGCCCTCCAGCGGATATTGGAGTGCTTTGAAGTTCGGGAAGCCAACACAGAGGACTGCTTTGTCCGAGACAATGAATGATTCAGTCTTGATTAATACTGATGAATACATCATCAAAAAGTATTTCTCGGTACGACCGAAGAAAACGGAAACTAAGAAAAATCCAAGCGGAAAGTATCCGCCCCGGGAACTGCCTTTAGAAGATAATGAAATCTCCCCCATCTATCGGGTACCGGATGTCCTATATGCAAAAGACCCGATTATTCTGGACACGAAAGCAAAACTGCGCGAGAAGAATTTCCGCGACAATAATCCATGGAATGCCAAGAATCCTTTTAAATGCAAAGCAGATAAATGGCTCTCCTTGCGAGTATCACAAGATCAGGAGAACAGGGCTCTCCGCATCTATGCCACCCTCATCAAGGCGGCCAAGGCCAAAGGATATGATCTGAAAATAGTCAAGGATAAGAGCCTGTACCGTCCGGAATGTACTACATTCATTATCGTACGCGGCCACGAAATCCAAATCTTTCTGAGAGAAATATACCGCCAGGCGACGAATGCTGACGGGACAAAAGACCGAAATCGTACCGTAGGAAGCGGCATATTGAGATTTGAATGTGACAGATATGGCCACCACTGCGGCTCTTCCTATGATTTGTGTGCGGCCCAAGATACTAAGAACACGAGACTGGAGGATAAGATCCAGCATATTATCGAAGTCCTGGAAGGGATTGCTGATGAACGTGATGAAATGGAACGTCGACGGAAATTAGAAGAGGAGCGAAGGCGACTGGAAGAAGAACGGAAACGCCGCGAAGAGGAAGAAAGAAAGCGGCGCCTAGCCCTCAAGGAAGCTGAATTGGAAAAAGTCCATGAACTTCTTTTCGAGGCCGACCGATGGCGGATTGCCAGAATAATCCGAGAATATATCACCGCATTTGAAGCCTATCTTGAGAGACAAGGACTCTCTGAAGATGAGAAAATGATTGGCAAAATTGCCTGGATGAAAACGAAGGCCGATTTTATTGATCCTCTCATTGATGATGCTGAGGAAGTCCTGGATGAGGAGGATCTGGAGAAAGTGATCAATCCCCAAATAATCATGGCCGAAGAATCAACGCCATCCTATAGCCACTATAGTTCCGGACCAAAGTATTCCTATTGGCAGCTCAAGAATATGTGGCATAAGTAGGCAATAATAAGAAACGATCCGGTACTTGCCGGATCGTTTCTATAATACTTTATAAATTAATGATTTACAATTAGTACTCTTCCTCATTCCACATAAAGTCCTCCTTCGTGGGATAATCGGGCCAAATGTCTTCGATGGATTCGTAGATTTCGGTGTCGTCGTCGAGCTCCTCGAGGTTCTCGATTACTTCCTCGGGGGCGCAGGTGCGGGTGGCGTAGTCGATGAGTTCGTCTTTGGTTGCAGGCCAGGGGGCATCGTCAAGGCTGCTGGCAAGTTCAAGTGTCCAAAACATATATCGTGTGTTTTATAGTTAATAATCAGTACATTAAGTCAAACGTAATCCGTTTGGGGCTGCAAAGATAGATAAAAAAATGATATAATGAATATTTTTCACTAATTTTGCATCCCAAAACTTTCGAACACTTGCAACAAAATACAGGCCATGGCATATAAAAAGATAGAGCAATACGACGAAGAGACCACAAAAGAGCTCCAGAAGCACGTAAAAGCCATACTTGAATTGCTGGGTGAAGACCCGGAGAGAGAAGGCCTGGTCAAAACGCCTGAAAGGGTGGCAAAGGCATGGCAGTTCCTCACACAAGGCTATTTTCAGGACGGAGAGGCCATAGTCAAGAGCGCCGTATTCAACGAGCCCTACAATCACATGGTCATTGTCAAGGACATCGAACTGTTCTCACTTTGCGAGCACCACATGCTCCCCTTCATCGGCAAAGTCCATGTTGCATATATACCCAATGGAGAAATTACCGGACTCTCAAAAATCGCACGCGTTGTGGAAACCTACGCACGCAGGCTTCAGGTCCAGGAACGCCTCACCGAGCAGATCCGCGACTGCATCCAGAACTCGCTCCACCCTCTTGGCGTAGCAGTAGTAATCGAAGCCATGCACACCTGCATGTCCATGCGCGGAGTGCAGAAATCCAACGCCGTCACAACTACAAGTGCTTTCTCGGGCATTTTCCTCAAAAGCCAGAAAACAAGAAACGAATTTCTTGAACTGATAGGCCGATAAATGAATAAAGGGTTGGCAACAAATGCCAACCCTTATCATTTTACTTCAGGTAAGCGTCCTGGACCACTTTCTGGCTTCGGGCGATGAAATCGGCAAGGGCTTTTCCCTTCAGCATACCGTTGCCAAGAAGCGCGAGATCCACAATCTGGTGAAGGATTTCGTTGCCGGAAGCGAAGGATTCAACATCGGCACGATGGGCTTTGCGCACGGCCTCACGGGCCTCGCGGGCTTTGGTCTTTTCCTCATCCGACGCATCTGCAGGGGCTTCTGCGGGCAGTTCGGCCTGGGGGGCGACATCGGCAAGCTTGGCTTCCCAAATCTTGGAGACCAGAGGATTCTCCATGTTGACTGTGATGTTGTAGCTCTCAGGCATTGAACCGTAGAAGTTCATTCCGCCGCCAAGGGCGCTCATTTCGCGGTAACGGCGCATGAACTCATTCTGGGTAATCAGAATCGGGGCCGATGAAGCGCCAAGGTTCTCCCCTACCACGTAATAGTCGTTTCCGGCGGGCAGGACGGCCTTGAAGAGATTCTCGAGGTCATACCTCTCATCTTCCTTCATTTCAGGCTTTATCCTGTCTTCCTTGGGGATAAGATTGTCTATTGCATCGGAGTCTACACGTGCGAAACGGGTATCAGTGAGCTTCTGCTCAAGGAGGTTTACGTAGTGGGCGTCAAGCTCGCAGTCCATGAGGAGGACATCATAGCCCTTGTCCTTTGCAGCTTGGATGTAGGCATACTGGTCATCGGCCTTGGTTGCGTAAAGGTAAACGAGCTTCTTGTCCTTGTCGGTCTGCAGGTCCTTTACGGCCTCCTTATACTCGTCGAAGCTGAAATACTTGCCGTCCACATTTTTCAGAAGTGCAAACTTGAGAGCCCTTTCGCAGAACTTCTCGTCAGAGAGCATGCCGTATTCGATGAAGAGCTTGAGGTTGTCCCACTTCTCTTCCAACTGCGACCTCTCCTCCTTGAAAATGCTTTCAAGACGGTCGGCCACCTTCTTTGTAATATAGGTCGATATCTTCTTCACCGAAGCGTCGCTCTGGAGATAACTGCGGCTCACATTCAGAGGAATGTCAGGTGAGTCGATTACACCGTGAAGAAGGGTCATGAAGTCCGGAACGATGTTGTCGACATGGTCGGTGACGAACATCTGGTTGCAGTAGAGTGAAATCTTGTTTCTCTCTACGGCAACGCGGTCCTTGAGCTTGGGGAAATACAGGATACCGGTGAGGTTGAACGGGTAGTCCACGTTCAGGTGAATCCAGAAGAGCGGTTCCTCGTTCATCGGGAACAGAGTGCGGTAGAAGGACTTGTAATCCTCATCCTTCAGTTCTGAAGGAGCTTTTGTCCAGAGAGGCTCCACAGAGTTGATGATTTTGTCCTTGTCGGTATCTACGTACTTGCCATCCTTCCACTCCTGCTCCTTACCGAATACAATCGGCACGGGCATGAACTTGCAGTACTTCTGGAGAAGGCCCTCGATGCGGGATTTCTCTGCATACTCCTTGGAATCATCGTCCAGATAAAGCGTGATGACAGTGCCGCGGGAGGCCTTTTCGCAAGGCTCCATGGTATATTCGGGCGACCCGTCGCAGGTCCATTTGACTGCCTTTGCGCCTTCCTTCCAGGACAAGGTCTCAATGGTCACTTTCTTTGACACCATGAAAGCGCTGTAGAAGCCCAGGCCGAAGTGGCCGATAATATTGCCGATCTGGTCCTTGTACTTCTCCAAGAACTCCCCTGCCGATGAAAAAGCAATCTGGTTGATATACTTGTCCACCTCTTCCTCCGTCATGCCGATACCTTCATCGGTGATGGTAAGGGTATTCTCTTTTGTGTCAAGGCCGATTGTCACCTTCAGGTCGCCAATCTCCTCTTTAAGGTCGCCGGAAGCTGCCAAGGCCTTTAGTTTCTGGGTTGCATCAACTGCGTTCGCCACAAGTTCCCTGAGGAAAATCTCATGGTCTGAATACAGGAACTGCTTGATTACCGGAAAAATGTTTTCGGTGGTTACACCGATCTGTCCTTTATTTGCCATATCTCTTGTTATTAGTATCAAATAAGCCGGCCCCTTTTACGGAACCGGCTTGTGATAAGTCAAATCTTAAGCCAATGGCCTGTATGCTGACAAATTGGCAGATTACTTGTAAAGGAAGCGACGGATAGACATCTTAGGAGTCTTTTCGAAAGGCTTGTCCATGAGTTCAACCTTTGCAATCTGGCTGTATGAAGGGAACTGGCGGTTGGCACCAAGGCGGATATTCTCGGGAATTTCGGCCTTTGCCTCAGGATCCAGAAGTGCCTTAGCGATGGCCTGCTCATCGAGGAAGACGAGTGCGACGAGTTTGCCGCCACGGTCCACGACCACAGACTCCATCACATAGGGCTGGTTGTTCACGACGGCTTCAAGCTCTTCGGGATAGATGTTCTGTCCGGAAGGGCCGAGAATCATGTTCTTGGAGCGGCCGCGGATGAAGATGTTGCCATCGGCATCGATGATACCGAGGTCTCCGGTACGGAGCCAGCCATCCTCCGTAAAGGCGTTGGCCGTTGCCTCAGGGTTCTTGTAATAGCCGATAGTGATATTCTCTCCCTTGGCCTGGATCTCGCCTACAACGTGCTGAGGGTCATCGGAGTCGATGCGGACCTGGGCAACGTCTACGGCCTTTCCGCAGCTTCCGGCCACGTACTTGGTCCAGTGTTCGTATGCAAGAAGAGGGCAGGCCTCTGTCATGCCATATCCCACCAGATAAGGGAACTTGATCTTCTTGAAGAGGCGCTCCACCTCAGGATTGAGGGCGGCACCACCCATGATGAATTCCTGGACATTGCCGCCAAAGGCCTGTACAAGACCGTCCTTAACCTTATTGTATATAATATTGTTAAGACCGGGGATCTTCGTAAGGAACTTGATGAGGGGCTTGTCCAGAGTGGGTTTTACCTTGCTCTTGTAAATCTTCTCCATTACAAGCGGAACGGTAATCAAAAGGTAAGGTTTCACATCAGCGAAAGCCTTGAGCAGGGCTGCCGGTGTAGGGGCCTTTGCCATCCAGTAGATGGATGTTCCATTGCACAGAGGATAGAGGAATTCAATCACCAGGCCGTACATGTGGGCCATAGGAAGCATGGAAACCATCTTGTCTCCGGCGGGAACATTACGCTGGCTGTAATCTACGTTTGCGCTGAAGTTCCTGTAAGTGAGCATCACGCCCTTGGGATCTCCTGTAGAGCCCGAAGTGTAATTGATGGTGGAGAGGTCATCCCAGTTGTCCGTGGGGAATACCACATCGTCGGGACCGAAGCCATTGGGATATTTCTCTGCAAAGAGCTTGTCCAGATTGTCAACAGCATCCTGGATTTTGGCATCACGGCAAAGGAGAACTTTCCAGTTGTCGACATCAAACACCACTTTCAGTGCCGGCATCTTTTCGGGATCCATCTTGGCCCAGCGTGCCGCATTGGTAAAGAGCGCGATACTATCCGAATGGTTGACGAGTCCCATGACGCTTTCAGGTGTGAAATCTGCAAGGATAGGGACTATTACAGTCTCAAAAGTGTTTACTGCCAGATAAGCAAACCCCCAGCGGGCACCGTTGTTTGCGCAAAGGGCAATCTTGTCGCCTTTCTTGAAGCCGGCCTTCTCGAAAATAATATGGAAGCGGGCAATGTCGGTGGCCATCTGTGAGTAGGTGAAAGAATCACCTCCGATGGTATTCAGTGCGGGCTTATCCCAGTATTTACGGGTTGCATCCTGCAACCTCTTAAGATAATGCGGATAATTAGGCATAGTTGTTTCAGTTTAGTACATCCACAAATATAGTAATTTTTTTGAAAATGATTATCTTTGCAGCGTTATGAGAAGAAAACCGATAGTTGCACTTATTTACGACTTCGACGGGACTCTTTCCCCCGGAAACATGCAGGAGTTCGGCTTTATCCAGGCAATCGGCCAGACCCCCGAAGAGTTCTGGTCGAAAAGCGACGGAATAGCCAAGGGTCAGGATGCCTCCAACATATTGGCCTATATGAAATTGATGTTCGACGAGGCCAGAAAAAGCGGCATAAAGCTCACCAGGGAGGACTTCAAGAAATACGGTGCCGACATTAAACTCTACGACGGTGTACGTGACTGGTTCAAGAACGTGAACGAGTATGGCAAAGCCCACGACGTAATCGTAGAACACTATATCAATTCATCGGGCCTCACGGAAATCATTGAAGGTTCTCCCATCGCAAAAGAATTCAAGCATATCTTCGCCGGCAGTTTCATCTATGACGAGAACGGAGAAGCCGAATGGCCCGGAATCGCAGTCGATTATACCGCAAAGACCCAGTATCTGTTCAAGATACAGAAAGGCATCTTCTCTTCCCGCGACGCCGTCAAGGTGAATGAATCCCTTGCCGATGATGCAAAACGCATCCCCTTCACCAACATGATTTACTTCGGCGACGGAGAGACCGACGTTCCCTCCATGAAACTCGTAAACATGTTCGGAGGTAACGCCATTGCCGTTTTCGATCCTTCACGTCCCGGAAAGAAGGAGAACGCACGCAAGCTGCTCCGCCAGGGAAGGGCGAACTTCATCACCCCGGCAAGCTATACTAAGGATTCAAGGACCTTCCGCCTCGTATGCTCAATCATAGATAAGGTAAAGGCCGATACGGAACTCAAACAGTTTACACGATACAAATGAGAAAGTTGAAAGTCGGGCTCATACAGCAGAGCTGCTCCGCCTCTATAGAGGACAACATCAAGAAACTGGAAGCAAACATAAGAAACGCTGCCGATAAGGGCGCAGAACTCGTTGTACTTCAAGAACTTCACAACAGCTTATATTTCTGTCAAGAAGAGAATGCCAAGCTCTGTGACCTTGCCGAACCCATTCCCGGACCTTCCACAGAAAGGTTCGGAGCCATTGCAAAGGAACTTGGAATAGTCCTTGTTCTCTCGCTGTTTGAACGCCGCGCACCCGGCATCTATCACAACACGGCCGTCGTTCTCGAAAAAGACGGAACGATTGCCGGCAAGTACCGCAAGATGCACATTCCGGACGACCCTCTCTTCTACGAGAAGTTCTACTTCACCCCCGGAGACCTTGGCTTTGAGCCGATAAAGACATCTGTCGGCACGCTGGGCGTTCTTGTATGCTGGGACCAGTGGTATCCGGAAGCCGCCCGCCTTATGGCCCTGAGCGGGGCAGAGATGCTCATTTATCCTACAGCTATCGGCGGAGTCCCCACAGACCCCGACTGGGAACAGGCCCAGCAGAGACAGGCCTGGCAGCTTGTACAGAGAGGACACGCCGTCGCAAACGGTCTTCCTGTCATAACCGCAAACCGCACAGGCATAGAACCCGATCCTACAGGCCATTCAACCGGCATTGATTTCTGGGGGCACTCATTCATTACAGGTGCCCAGGGAGAGCTTCTGACAGAATTCGAAAAGTCAGAAGAAGGCGTGCATGTAGTAGAACTGGATCTTGAACAGTGCGAATACGTACGCCGCGGCTGGCCCTTCCTTAGAGACCGCCGCATAGACGCTTATGACAACCTGCTGAAACGCTACGCCAAGTAGCCTTCAGGATAATTCATCGTGATGCAGTGAAGCCCGCCGTGGCCTGAAAGAAGAGGCCTGCAGTCTATCACCTCGATATTACGCTCCGGGAATACTTTCCGGAGCGTTTCTTCTACCTGGGCATCCTTGGCAGATCCTGCTCCAGGCACGAGTACAGCGCCGTTTATGATGAGGAAATTGGCGTATGAACCGGGAAGGCGGTAATCGTCCAGGTACATTGCGTCAGGCAGCGGCAGAGCAACAAGTCTGTATGGCTTTCCATCAAGCGTACGGAAGGTTTTGAGCTGCTCTTCCATGGCCTTGAGCGACGCATAATTCTCATCGGAAGGATCATCGCAGGAGGTATACGCTATGGTGTCATTGCTGCAGAATCTGGCCAGGATATCGACGTGGCTGTCCGTGTCATCCCCTGCTATAGTACCATGATCCAGCCAAAGTATACGCTTGAGGCCGAAGGCTTTGGACAGATGCTTCTCAATCTCCTCTTTAGTAAGGTATTCGTTCCTGTTAAGAGATGTAAGACACTCCGTGGTGGTAAGCAGCGAACCTTCGCCGTCAGTGTCGATGCTGCCGCCTTCTAGGACATACGGCCTCATGTCAACACGCTTCACATCAGAGGCGAAAACGCCCTGGGAGAACATCCCGCGGGTAATCTGGTTGTCAAGGTCGGCAGCGAATTTAAGTCCCCAACCGTTGAACACGAAATCCAGGACGTACTTGCTTCCGTCGGCCCCCAGAACAGATATACCACCATGGTCGCGGGCCCAGGTGTCATTGATGTCACACTCTGCAAAGCGGATAGCGTCAATGTCCAGTGAAAGACCAAGTTCATTCGCGCAGCGAGCAAGGTCCTGACGGCATTCGGCCTCTGACCTGCCGACTATCACAAGCGGCTCATACCTAAGAATAGCTTCCGCTATCTTGGTATAGCAAAGCTGAACCTTTTCCACTTCATACCAAAGTGAATCCTTATGTGGCCATGTGAGCTGCACAAAGCCCTGTTTTTCCCATTCTGCCGGTAGTCTCATAACGCTGCAAAGATAGTAAAAAAAAAGCACCTCCCGAAGGAGATGCTTTAAATGTAATCTTTAAGTTAAATTACTTAACCTCGATGGTAACTACGCGGTTCTTAGCTGCGCTGTCGAAAGGCTGTACGGTTGCACCGTGAGCTGCGCTCTCGATGTTTTCTTCAGCTGCGCCTGCCTTCTTGAGGAGGTCAACAACAGTCTTTACGCGCTGCTCGGAGAGCTGCTGGTTGCGCTTTGCGGAACCGGTCTGCTTGTCTGCGTAACCGTTGACGGAGAGCTTGGTGTTCTCGTTGACAACGTTCTTGGTGAAGTACTCGAAGTGAGCCTTTTCACGAGCGCTGAGGGTAGCGCTGCCGCAGTCGAAGTAGAGGGTGACAGGGGCGCCGGCGGCTGCATCAACTGCAGTGAAGGTGCCGTTGTCATAGAGGTAGGTCTGGCCGTTTACGAGCTGACGGAGAGGAGCAACCTCATTCTCGAGGGCTGCGATCTTGTCCTTGAGAGCTGCGTTTTCCTTCTCGAGCTCTGCAACCTTACCGCTGAGGTCTTCATACTGTTCGGTGGTGAAAGGAACAGGGATGATAGCAGGAACTACGCTGCTGTGACGCTGGAAACCGCTCTTGCCAATCTTGTAAGCAGCACCGATGGTAAGTGCGAAGGGGAAGTCGATCAATCCGCCATCATTGGGAGCGATAGCAGCATCAGGAGTCATGCCGAAGCGGTTGTCGATGGTGAGATCCCACTTTTCACCGATCCACTCAGGATGCCAGAACACCTTTGAGCCGAGACCAAGTATCCACTCATGATTTGCTTTGAGAGGATTCCAGTTGCCATAGAACTCAATACCGGCAAAAGGATACATTACCCAAGTCCAAGTGCGAGACTCCATATAACCGTCGATAAGGCTTGACATGTTGATGAGGAAGTCAGCGGTAAACTGGCTCTGGGCATTTCCAAACAGAGGATAAGTGAAGGGATTGGTTGTGTAGGGCACATCGTTGGTAAGACCGCTCCAGCGGAAACCAAAGCCCCATTCAGGAGAAATCCACTTACCTACAGTGAGGTCGATTGCAAGACCAGGAGCGGTAACGAAAGGAATCTTACCTGTATTCTTCCAGTTCCAAGTAGAGTTGGCACCGATAGCACCACCAACGAACCAGTTGTCACCGAGAGCGTTGGTCTCGTAAGGACCGCGAACGACGTTGCCGTTCTCGTCACGGTTTGCATTCTCCTGAGCGAAAGCGTTCACAGAGAAGAGGAGGCTTGCTGCAGCAAGAACTCCAAAGAATGTTTTCATACTTTTCATAATAGAGTATAATGTTTTTAGTTTTGCCTTAAATCACTACAACCGCAAATTTACGCATTATTTTTCACACCACCAAACTTATTTGAAAAAAATTTAATATCAACGCCATACCTTCAGATACTCCTCAAGGGCCCACATCTCATCGCGGTAACGTGCTGCTGCTGTGAAATCAAGGTCTGCCGCGGCTTTCTGCATCTTGCGGCGCGATTCCGCAGCTGCCTTCTCTACCTGTTCACGCGACATCGAACGTATTACGGGGTCCTGGAGCACGGCTGCAAGGTCTGCGGCGATGTATCCGTCCACATAGGCCGATTTGCTTTCCCTCACGGCATCATGGCCCAAACCTACAGAGACGTCTCCTGAGCCCAGCTCGCTGGCACTCGGCACATAAGTAGGGTCGGATACGGAATCCTTGGCGCTCACATGGCCGGTAACGCTGTTCTTGAGCGCAGGGTTCAGGAAACCGCTGATATGTGAAGTATCCTCCTTGGTCGTAACAAGCTCGCTCACAAGGATATTGGAGCGCACCTGCACCTGGGTGGGGGTAATTCCGTGAAGCTGGTTATACTCCTGCTGCTTTGCACGGCGGCGGGCCGTTTCGCGGATGGTTTCATCCATGGAACGGGTAATGGTATCGGCATACATTATTACGAGGCCGTTGACGTTGCGGGCGGCACGGCCTGCAGTCTGGGTAAGGGCCCTGCCGCTTCGGAGGAAGCCCTCTTTGTCGGCATCGAGGATGGCGACAAGCGAAACGGTGGGTATATCAAGGCCTTCCCTCAGAAGGTTTACGCCGATGAGAACGTCGAAAAGTCCGTTCTTGAAATCCTCGATGATTTCCACACGTTCGGCAGTATCGACATCGGAATGGATGTAGCGGCAGCGGACGCCCATTTTGGTGAAGTAGCTGTCCAGTTCTTCCGCCATGCGTTTTGTCAGCGTCGTTACAAGGACGCGCTCGTCCTTGGCGGCGCGTACGCGTATCTCTTCCATCAGGTCGTCCACCTGGTTCTTTGTGGGGCGCACTTCGATAGGAGGGTCCAGAAGACCGGTAGGCCGCACAATCTGCTCTACCACAAGGCCTTCGCTCTTTTCCAGTTCGTAATCCGAAGGAGTTGCGCTGACGTAGACTTTCTGTCCCGTCACGGCCTCGAATTCATCGAAGGTCAGAGGCCTGTTGTCACTTGCAGCAGGAAGGCGGAATCCGTACTCCACCAGAGTTTCCTTACGGGAGTGGTCACCGCCGAACATAGCCCTTATCTGTGGCAGCGTCACGTGGCTTTCGTCGATGAAGCATACAAAGTCCTTGGGGAAATAGTCTATCAGCGTGAAAGGCCTCTCCCCCGGTTTGCGGCCGTCGAAATACCTAGAATAATTCTCTACCCCGGGACAGTACCCCATCTCCTTAATCATCTCCATGTCGTATTCCACCCTCTGCTTCAGGCGTTTAGCCTCAAGAAACTTGCCGATGGATTCGAAATACTCCACCTGCTTTATAAGGTCGTCCTGAATCTGCAGCACCGCCTTTGCACCCTTTTCCTTGGAAGTGATGAAGTTCTTGGCGGGATAAAGGTCAATTTTGTCGAGCCTCTCGAAAATGGCTCCGGTTACCGGATCGATAAGGGCTATGCCGTCCACCTCGTCCCCGAAGAATTCGATGCGCACGGCATAATCGGCACCGCCGAGGAAAATGTCCACGGTGTCTCCACGCACGCGGAAAGAGCCGCGCTTGAAATCGGTCTCAGTCCTGTAGTAGAGAGCGTCCACCAGTTTGTAAAGCAGCCTTGTCATTGACATGGCCTGCCCTTTCTGGACGGTAACCGTCTGATCGTGAAAATCTTCCGGATTGCCGATGCCGTACAGGCAGGACACCGAGCTGATTACAATCACGTCGCGCCTGCCGCTCATAAGGGCCGATGCCGCACTTACCCTGAGCTCGTCTATCTTGTCGTTTATGGAAAGATCCTTCTCAATGTAGGTATCCGTAGTGGGGATATATGCCTCCGGCTGATAATAGTCATAGTAAGAGACGAAATACTCCACTGCATTGTCCGGGAAAAAGGCTTTGAACTCCCCGTAAAGCTGGGCTGCCAGCGTCTTGTTATGGCTCAAAATGAGGGCCGGACGCTGCAGGCGCTCGATTACATTTGCCATGGTGAACGTCTTTCCGCTGCCGGTCACACCCAGCAGGGTAACGTCGTTCACTCCCTGGCTCAGAGCCTTCACAAGGCCGTCAATGGCCTCTGGCTGGTCTCCCGAGGGTTTATATTCAGAATTTATACGGAATTTCATATCCTTGTCACTTTCACGACATGCCTTGCGGCGCGAAGCTGCGATACCACCTTGTCCAGCTCGAGATTGGACGGGACGGAAATCTTCATGGACATCTCCCAGGTGCCGCTGCGCCTGTTTTCATTCACTGTAAAACTCCTGATGGACGCCTTGAACTGGCCTATTACCTCCAGTATCCGGGCCGATGCGCTCTCCTCGACGGCAACCACCTTGAGAGTGACCTGGAAGTTCCCGGAGGAGGAATCGGCCCAGCGGACCTTCTGGATACGGTATGGGAACAGCTCCAGGAGCCTTGAGGCATTGGGACAGGTGATTCTGTGAATCTTGATGCCGTCTGTACGTGTCACAAACCCGAAGACGTCATCGCCGAAAACCGGATTGCAACAGCGGGCCATCTTATAATCGATACCTTTGACGTCTCGTGCATTGAGAACAAGTATATCGTCCTTGGACTCGAATGTACGGGATGCCTTGGCAGCGGCCTGGGCTGCCTCTGCAGCCTCGATTGATTCAGCATGGCGCTGCTCCTCCGAAAGGATGAAATCCTTGACGGTATTCACATCCAGCGAACCCTCCCCTATTGCCGCATAAAAATTCGTAAGGGAGGAAAAGCCATACTTCTTGCGGAATTCGGTGAGCATGTCGTCCGGAAGCTCCAGCTTCCAGTTTCTAAGGCGCCTTTCCAGCAGTTCCCTGCCGTCTGCGGCACGTGACTGCTCCTGGGCCGCAAGGGCCTGTTTCACTTTTGAACGGGCCTTGGAAGACACCACAAGGGCAAGCCAGTCCTGATTGGGGCGCTGGTTTTTGGAGGTCAGGATCTCCACCACGTCGCCCGTATGAAGCTTCTCCTTGATAGATACCGCCTTCCCGTTCACCTTGGCGCCGACGCAATGGGCGCCTATATTTGTATGTATGCCGAATGCAAAATCCAGCACCGAGGAGCCTGCCGCAAGAATCCTCAGTTCCCCAGAAGGTGTAAATACGAATATTTCCTTGGACGGCGGCTGGGGCAGGTCCTCGGTATTTTCCGAGCCCGGATGCTCAAGGGCATACCGTGCGGAGCCCAGCCATGAAGCGATAGTCTCCTCTCGCTTGATACCCTTGTAGGACCAGTGGGATGCAAAGCCGTTCTCTGCTATGTCATCCATCCTCTTGGTGCGGATCTGCACCTCGAGATATGCGCCCTCCTTGTTCTTGACCGTGATATGGAGACTCTCGTAGCCGTTGGGCTTAGGATTGGAGATCCAGTCCCTGAGCCTTTTCGTATCAGGTTCGTACTCCTCAGTAACGAAAGAGTACACCTGCCAGCAAAGATCCTTCTCAAGTTTGTGGTCTTCGCCGTCGCAGTCAATTATGAAACGGATGGCAAACACGTCATATACGCCCTCAAAAGGCACTTTCTGCTTTTCCATCTTGGCCCAGATGGAGTATGCTGCCTTGGTGCGTATCTTCAGTTTATACTTTATTCCGGCTGCATCCAGCTTGGACTTGAGGGGCTCGATGAACTCGGCCATGAGCTTTTCCCTGTCCTTTTCCGTAGCCTTGAGCTTGTTGGTAATGAGACGGTACTTCTCAGGCTCTGCGTATGACAGGTAGATATCCTCCATTTCCCGCTTCATGTTGTACAGGCCAAGCTGATGGGCAAGCGGGATATAGAGCATGAGCGTCTCGAGCTGTTTGCGTTCGCGGTCGGCCTTGGGGAAGATCTTGAGGGAACGCATTATCTCCAGACGGTCGGCGAGCTTGAGCACGGTAACACGCGGATCGGCAGAATACTGGATGATAAGTTTCTTGTAGTTTTCCGCCTCCAGACGCGTGTCCTTGGGCTTTATGGTAGAGATGTGGTTCAGGCCTTCTACCAGGGTACATATGGTCTCTCCCCACACGGACGGCTCCACGACGAAGCCTCCCATGCGGCTTGCCTCATGCAGATATACGGCGGCGGTACATTCGTCAGGCAGGCCGATTTCCTCCCTGACTATCTTCACGACGGCGTCAGGGTGCCCTATGAATGGGGTACCGTCATGACGGGTCAGGTCTTTCAACGCCTCCAGGGCGCAGGCCCTGGCTTTTTCCGTAAGTGAAGTTTCCATCATCATCTGTTTCTCTGACGTTCAGTAAGCGCTTTCTGGAAGGCGCGAGCATTCAGAAGATGTTCTGCATAGGTTGCAGCAAAACGGTGAGAACCGTTGAAGGATGGATCGGCACAGAAGAAAATGTAATTGTGCGATGCCGGATGGAGGACTGCCTCAAGGCAGGTCTTTGAAGGACAGGAAATGGGTCCCGGAGGAAGGCCGTAATTCCTGTAAGTATTATATGGCGAATCGACCTCGAGATGAACCTTGAGAATACGGTTCAGGGTATATCCGTAGCAGTATGCTATCGTCGGATCGGCCTGAAGTTTCATTCCGGTATGGAGGCGGTTAAGGTATACGCCCGCAATTGTGGGCTGCTCGGGGACATAACGCGTTTCGCCGTCTACGATGGACGCCAGGGTAACCGCTTCATTTCTGGTGAGTCCCTGCTTCCTGGCGGCGGCAAGGCGTTCCGGAGTCCACCAGGCGTCGGCCTCCTTCGTGAGGCGGTCAAAGATTGCCCTCGGGGCCGATGTCCACTTCATCTGGTACGAGTCTGGAATGATGCGCGTGAACAGCATGGCTGTATCGAGGCCGAAAGAGCCCAGGGAATCCTCACAGAAAGACGCTATGGCCGCGGAATCGGCAAGCATCTGGCCGCCGATTTTCCTTGCCAGCGACCTGTATGTGCGGATGCTGCCGGAAAGGGTGAGCATGACTGGCGTCTGCCAGCCCCCGTGAATCATGCGGGAGACATACATGCTGGTACATGTAGAATCTATGGTATAATGGCCGGGAGCAATTGATTCCACGGTGGACATGGCACGTCTGAGGCTGCGCGGCTTTTTCACGCAGCCGCTTGCCAGAATGCTGTCAGTGACCTGGGCCACATCCATACCCGGATAGACAAACAGCTCCGAAGTCCCCTTGAAATTGGGGACCTTCCGGTCATATAAAACCCCATAAGCGACGATGGCGCCCGCAAGGAGCGCCACCATAAGAATTCCAACAAGGACTTTCTTCATTTTCCTAGCGCAGTTTTATTATGTCTCCTTCGAGGAGTGAAGCATTGGCATCGAGTTTATTGAGTGTCCTGATAGCGCTTTCCTTCACTGCAAAACGCTGGCAGATATCGTGGAGATTTTCTCCGTCCTCTGCTACGATGTACATTTCAAGGCCCTTCGGAGCCTTCTTTTTCTTGGCTTCCAGATATACAATATCTCCGGGCTTGACTACTGCGCCCTTCTTCACCTCATTGAAACGGAGAATCTCAAAGAGGAACAGATTGTGCTCCTTTGCGATGGACTTGTAGGTATCGTTCTCTCCGGCGTAGACGAAGGCTACGTCATTAAGGGAATAAAGCACGCGGCTCAGCGAGAAGCGGAACTCCTCCTGCACGGGAGCGGGACCGGAGCTTGCACTGGTCCTCACTGCGACGGGCTCCTCCAGCTTGCTTGGAGATGCCGGCATGGAAGAAAGCTCTTCATTTGTGAGGAAGTCAAAGCGGGAAAGGTCATACTCCTCTATGGTGCGGATGAGCTTGGATGCGTAGGAAGGGTCCGTGGCATAACCTGCCTGCTTCAGGCCGAAAGCCCAGCCCTTGTAGTCACGCCTGTCAAGGTCGAAGAGGAATTTGTAACGGTCGCGGTAGCGGAGAAAGTCGGAATGGTCGCGAAAACTCTCCTCGGGAGTATTGTATGTGCGGAAGCATTCGTTCTTCCTGTCATCGTCCATCCTCATGGTGCCGCCTTTCCAGGAGTTGTGGCACTTGATTCCGAAGTGGTTGTTGCCGTTGACGGCAAGGGTGGAAAGACCAGAGCCGGATTCTATGATGCCCTGTGCAAGGGTAATGCTTGCAGGAACGCCTGTACGCTGCATTTCTGCAACGGCGATGTCTGAATATGTGTAAATATATGTCTCCTGGGGGGTGTTGCCTCTGGGCTTCTGCTGGGCCGTACTTGCCACGGCAACGGCGCAGAGGGCCGCCAGTGCTATGATTCTAACCTTCCTCATCTTTTATAACCTTTAACAGTTTTCAAAGTTAGAAATAATTTTTCAAATATCGTAGACATCCCCGTCGTCGGCCAAAAAAGTTTCGGGGAAAATGCTCCGGCATTCGTCTTCAAAGACCTTGCGCGGGACATCCCTCGAAGTGAAATGCCCGACTATCAGTTTCTTAGCCCCTGCTTTCAGGGCAAGGGAAGCCGCATCGAGGGTGGTAGAGTGACCTCGCTTCTTACCCTCATCGGCAAATTCACTGGGATATGTAGTTTCGTGGTAAATCACGTCCACGCCGCTAAGCCACGTGGCCTCTTCAGGGAAAGGCGCAGTGTCCGAGCAGTATGCATAACTGCGGGGAATGTACGGCTTATATGCGACGGCAGAAACCGGGATTACGGTTCCGTCGGCCCTTACGGCGTCCTCCCCTCTTTTCAGGGTGCCGATTTCCGTAAGTGACAGTCCGTACTCCTCTATGCATTCCTTCCTTATATTATACATGGGTTCCTTTTCCCGGAAAATGAAGCCGAATGTTTCAATCCCGTGATTCAGCGGAAACGCCTGGACCTCCGTAGACTTTGTTTCAAGTACAGTCTCGGGAGCCTTCATCTTCAGGGGCGTAAAACGTATCTCGAAGGGAATCCCATCGCCATAGAAGCTGAGGAAAAACTTCAGTATGGGGCCGAAATTGTTCGGAGCGAAGATATTCAGCGGAGTCTGCCTCCCCTTCATCCCCAGGGTGGAAAGAAGGCCGAAAATGCCAAAGACATGGTCTCCATGTATATGAGAGATGAAAATGGAGTCCAGTTTCATCATCGGAACATGTTCCTGCACAAAACGGTACTGAGTACCCTCTCCGCAGTCAATAAGGAACAAGCGCCCGTGCACTTGCAGTGCCTGGGCGCTTTGATTCCGCTCCTTTACGGGCATGGCAGATGCCGTGCCCAGTAAAGTAAGCTTAAAAATGTTTGGGTTATTACTCACCCTTTTCGAGTTTGTCCTTGAGTGCAGCAAGAGCGGAGATGTCACCAAGGGTGGTCTTCTCTACGGAAGTCTGAACCTTCTTGATGGCCTTCTTTGCGCTTTCGACCTCGGCGTTCTCACGGGCGGCCTTTGCCTCCTGATAAGTACGGAGATGGGAAACGCGGATGCTGCGGGTGCTGCGGCGGAGATCGGTAACCTTTACAGGGAGAACCTCACCTGCAACTGCGGCCTTGCCGTCTTCCTTGACCATTTCACGGGCGAAGGCTGTTGCCTCGGTGCCGTCGGGAAGGGTAACGGTGACGTTCTTGTCGTTGGCTGCGGTAACGGTAGCATCTACAACTGTGCCGACAGGATACTTGGCCTCGAGTTCATCCCAAGGGTTGGGAGTGAGCTGCTTGTGACCGAGGGAAAGCTTGTGGGAGTTCTCGTCAAAGTCAAGGATGACAACGTCGATAACGTCACCGCTCTGGACCATCTCTGAAGGATGCTTGATCTTGTTCCAGGAGAGGTCGGAGATGTGGATGAGGCCCTCAACACCGTCTTCGAGTTCTGCGAATACGCCGAAGTTGGTGATGTTGCGGACAGTAGCCTTGTGCTGGCTGCCTACAGGGTACTTCTCACGAATGGAATCCCAAGGATTGACAGTGAGCTGCTTGATGCCGAGGGACATCTTGCGGGCTTCGCGGTCGAGGGTGAGGATAACGGCCTGAACCTCATCACCCATCTTGAGGAATTCCTGTGCGCTGTGGAGACGGGGGCTCCAGCTCATTTCGCTCACATGTACGAGACCCTCAACGCCGGGCTCTACCTCTACGAATGCACCGTAGTCTGCAACTGCGACCACCTTACCGGTAACGGTATCACCAACCTTGAGGTCAGGGGAGAGAGCCTCCCAAGGATGGGGAGTAAGCTGCTTGAGACCGAGGGCGATGCGCTTCTGCTGCTCGTTGAAGTCGAGGACGACGACGTTGATCTTCTGATCAAGGGCGACAACTTCTTCCGGATGGGAGATGCGGCCCCAGCTGAGGTCTGTGATGTGGATGAGACCGTCCACGCCACCGAGGTCCACGAACACACCGTAGTTGGTGATGTTCTTGACCACGCCTTCGAGAACCTGACCCTTCTCCAGACGGGAGATGAGGTCTGCCCTCTTGAGTTCCTGCTCTGCCTCGAGGAGAGCCTTGTGGGAAACAACCACGTTCTTGAATTCCTGATTGATCTTGACAATCTTGAAATCCATTGTAGTGTCTACGAACACATCGTAGTCACGGATGGGCTTGATGTCGATCTGGGAACCGGGAAGGAAGGCCTCGATACCGAATACGTCCACGATCATACCGCCCTTTGTGCGGGTCTTTACATAACCCTTAACGATCTCACCGCTTTCATATGCGGCATTGACCATATCCCAGGATTTGAGCTGGCGGGCCTTGCGGTGGGAGATGACAAGCTGTCCCTTGCGGTCTTCTGCAGACTCGACGAGAACCTCTACCTTGTCGCCTACCTTGAGGTCCGGATTGTAACGGAACTCGGGTGCGGAGATGACACCTTCGCTCTTTGCGCCGATGTTGACAACAACTTCGCGCTTGTTGATGGAGGTAACGACACCTTCAACAACCTCATTTTCAGTGACCTTGGAGAGGGTCTGCTCGTACTGGGCGATGGTTTCATCCCTCTTGGATGCATCTACGCCTTCATTCTCAAAGGCTTCCCAGTCAAAATCCTCGGGTGCTACTGAAGCATTGAGTGCTTTCTTGATTTCTTCTGACATAGTTTAACTTTTTAGTAACTAGTAGTTTAACATTATTTCTTGAGCTTTGCCCGCGCATACGCAAATGCGCGCTTCGGGAAAAAAGCGCGCAAATATAGTGATAATTATTTGATTATGCAAAATTAGAGTAACTTCTTCCTGCGGAAAAGTATCCAGACCACAATGCAGCTCAGCGCCATGAGGCCGATGATGATCACCCAGTTCCAGAAATTGGCGTTGGGGGCATCGGCAGCAATGATGGGCAGGCGCACGTTCATGCCGTAGAAACCGGCAATGAGGGTAGGAGGCATGAGGAACACCGACACGACGGCCAGAATCTTCATGATCTTGTTCTGCTCAAGGTTGATAAGACCCACTACGGTATCCTGAAGATATTCAAGACGCTCGAAGCAGAAATTGGTATGGCTCAGAAGTGACGAGATATCCTGCAGGAGCACGTTAAGGCGGTTCTCCAAGGAACGCGGGACTTTAGTCGAGCGCATAAGGTTGGAGATAAGGCGCTGCTTATCAACGACGTTTTCGCGCACGACCATGGTGTTCTCCTGCATCTGGGATATGTCGATGAGGAGTTCCTGGTCAATGTCTTCCTGGTCGTTGATCTGCCTTGCGTACTGGGAAATCTCCTTGGAAAGGAGCTCGATCATATCGGCATCGAGGTCGACACGCTGATCCAGGATGGTGGCAAAAACGCTGAAGCCGGACGGATACTGCTTGGGGTTCACCTGCATCCTTCGCTGAAGCTCGGTAAAAGAGCGCAGAGGCACTTCGCGAAGGGTGGTAAGCGTACTGTCTACAATGGTGAAGGAGACGGCCTGCTCGCCGTATTCTTCGGGACCCGGAGTAAGGAAGTTGGTGTTTGCGAATATTGCATCATCCGTTTCAAAATAGCGGGATGAAGACTCGATTTCCTCCGCCTGTGCGCGGCTCTGGATTTCCGTTCCGAGGAAGCTTTCTGCAAGGCGTTTCTCGTCGCCGGTGGGCTGGACAAGATCTATCCACACCACGTCTGCAAGACGCAGTGAGGAGAAGATCTTCTGATCCTGTGAGAGGATTATCTTCCCGTCCTTTCTGTAGAAAACACTAAGCATTCCAAAGCGCAAAAGTAAGAAAAAATCCCGAAAATACAAGCCGGCCGGCTCAATCTTCGTATTCAGTGGGGTCGAATCCCTCCAGAGCCTCCTTGCGTTCGGTGCAGGTTCCGCATTTTCCGCAATGCTTTTCCCCGCCCTTGTAGCACGAATAAGTGAGGGAATAGTCTATCCCGAGCGCTTTCCCGCGGAGGGCGATATCACGCTTCGTTATATCGCAGTAGGGTGAAAGCAATTTGACGCCGTTGTACGTCCCGGCTTCAACCGCCTTCCCGAATGCATCCACAAACTCGGGACGGCAGTCCGGATAGATAGCATGATCCCCGCCGTGGTTCGCCATCATTATGGCATCGAGGCCGCGGCTTTCGGCAAGCCCCGCGGCTATTGCGAGCATGATTCCGTTGCGGAAAGGAACCACCGTCGACTGCATGTTACTGTCGTCGTAACTGCCTTCCGGGATGTCTTCCCCGCCCTTCAGCAAACTGCTTCTGAAATACTTCTGCATGAACTCGAGCGGAATCACGATATGCTCGACGCCAAGTTTTTCACAGTTTAAACGGGCAAAAGCTATCTCCCGCTCATTATGTTTGGAGCCATAGTCAAAACTGACTGCAAGCGCAATGCTCTCCTTGTATTCGTAAAGGAGAGTGGTGCTGTCAAGACCGCCGGAATAAATCAGAACTGCTTTCATAGAGAATCTACAACCAACCGTGCCGATGCAACCGCCTCTACCACAGTCTTCGGACCAAGGCGGAAGTCGCCGGCAACATAAACATTTTCAAAACCTGAAACAAGACCGTTATCGGCCACGAGCGGCCAGCGGTCCTCCCCAAAAACGGCGCCGTCCAGAAGGCCGAATTCGGGCTTCTCGGATATAGCCGTGATAAGGCTGTCGCATTCGACGAAATGATCCGTGCCGTCAATGATCCTCGTAACTACCCTGCCGCCGTCTTCCGGAACTACGTTCTCGCATTTACGGAAAACGACTCCGCCCTGACGCACCTCAACCGGAGCCTCGAATACGGCGAACTTGACGCCTTCCGCCTTTGCCTCATCCACCTCCAGCGGGTTTGCAGGCATGTTTTCAAATGTCTTGCGGTAGTAGACCCACGTCTCTGCGCCCTGTCGGAGCGCCGTACGGCAGGCGTCCATGGCAACATTTCCCCCGCCGATTACAATGGCCTTCCTGCCGATATTGAAAGCGGATGGATCCTTCAGGAAATCAAGCGCCTGTATCGCTGATTCCTCTCCGGGAATACGGAGCGTCGCGGGCTTTTCGGCCCCTGCGCATACAATTACTGCATCATACTCGGAAGACAGTTCCTTCACGGCCTTCACGGGCGCGCCGAACCTGAATTCGATTCCGCTGACGTTCAGTATCCTTTCATATTCGTCAACCAGGGACTTGTCAAGCCTGAATGCAGGAATGCCATAGCGCAGTACGCCGCCAAGGCGTTCATTTGCATCGAACATGACTATTGAAGCGCCCTTTTCATACAGCCAGACGGCTGCGGCAATGCCGGCAGGGCCAGCGCCCACTATGGCTATGCGCTTTCCGGAAAGTTGGGAAGAACGCCTTTCCAGCGTAACCTTGCGAAGATATGCTCCGGAAATCTCCTGCTCTACGCTGTACCAGTGAATTGGAGCCTGCTTAACGTTAAGGACGCAGTGCCCGAAGCAGAACTGCTTCCAGTCACAGACCAGGGATGTGATTGCCGACAGAGGGTTGTTCTCAAACAGGAGAGCACCGGCCTCATCGATGCGGCCGTCACGATAAAGAGCCATACACTCCGGAACGGGAGTATGTACAGGGCAGCCCTGAAGGGCACATTTCGGTTTTTTGCAAAGGAGGCAGCGAAGGGCCTCGGAATGGTTATCAGTCATGGTTTGAATATCTGTCTGTTTACGATCGACCTTCCAAGAGTGATGGAATCGGCATATTCGAGGGCATCCCCGAATCCGAGGCCGCGGGCGAGCGACGACACTGTCACTCCCGAAGACTCTATCTGCCGATAAATGTAAAACGCGGTGGTTTCCCCTTCCACGTCTCCCGGAAGGGCAAGAATCACCTCGTGCGCCTGCGGAACCCTGGCCACCAGTTCACTTATAGTGAGATCCGAGGGGCCGGTCCCTGCTATTGGGGAGATTATACCGCCAAGTACGTGATATACACCATGATACTGTCCTGTGGCTTCTATGCTCATGACATCCCGTACGCTCTCCACCACGCAGATTGTGCCCTGGTCACGCTTGGTGTCGGCACAGATGGAGCAGATGTCGCTGTCGGAAATCATGCGGCAGCGTGAACAGTAGCATACGTTATCCCTCAGGTTGTTGATGGAGTCCGTTATATGATGGACCCTGTCCGGGCTTTGGCGAAGAAGATGCAGCGCCAGCCTGAGCGCGCTTCTCCTTCCCACTCCGGGGAGCGAGGAAATGGCTTCCACGGCAGTGGAAAGCAGTTCTGAGGGATAGTTCTCTTTATATGCCATGATATTCAAGAAGCCCTTCGAGGGGGGATTTCATAAATACAGAAAATGCGATACCGTAATCCTTTCCTATTTCCCTCAGAATATCCCGGGCGGCATAACCGAAACCGCCCACGACACCGACGGGATAATCCCCGTACCGGCAAAGGGCCCTTTCGAAAAGGGCGCGGAAATTCCCGTCCACAAGCCCCTTGACATAAGGTACGGAATAATTCTCCAGAAGAAAAGGAGCGATGCCGCCAAGGCTCTTTGCAGGAGCCCCGGAGCCGTAGACCAGTTTTACCACTTCTTCGTATGAAGCGCCATATTCAGAAGCGAGCTCCTTGGGGACAAGACCTTTAATATAATCGGCAAGGAAGAGCTTGCCAAGGACGGAGGCGCTGCCCTCGTCGCCGATTACATAACCGCCGGAGCGGATCTGCATGGAAATCTTCTCACCGTCCCAGAGGCAGGTGTTGGCTCCGGTGCCGATGATTGCCGCTATTCCACTACCATGACCGCAGACGGCCCTTGCCGCAGCAACCATGTCAGAAGCATATTCGACAGTTGCATCGGGGAACCAGCGGCCCAGGTCTACCGGGCTTTTTCCCACCAGGCCGGCCGCATAAAAATGAACCTCTGTAACTCCAGGGCCGATTTTCTCAGCCGCCTCGTCCATCACCGGACCCAGCTTCTCTGCGGGGCAGTGGGCAAGGTTGATGCCCTCTGTCCTGAAACGGAGGCCGCCCTGAAGAGCCCAGTCGGCCTTAGTCGCACCGCAGTCTACGATCAGTTTCATTGGGCCGAAGTTACTACTTTTCCGTGACGTTTCCAATGAATGTAGCCATACACCGCACCGGCCACATAGGCCAGGTACATCAACGCCAGAAGATACTGCCCGGTCACGACGCAAAGCACCGTCGTGATGATATCGGCCACAATCCACAGTATCCACTGCTCAACGTAGGACATCGTCAGCCACCACGTAGCTATGGCACTGAGGATTACGGCAACGGCATCCAGAACGGGCGCGGGGTCTCCCGTACTTTTGAGGATAACAGAGAAAGCGACTGTCCCGACAACGGCAAGCACTGCCGATATCAAAGCCGTCCTGCCGCCCAGCCGTCCCAGGTGGATCTCCCCCTCCTCAACCTTTCCGCTGTCTTTTTTCCACCTGTAAAGGCCGATTACGGAAATGACCACATAGTAAATATTCAGGCCCATCGACGCCCACACATGCTGCACCGCGAAACTGAACGCGCACGCCGCCCCGGTGAGTATCCCCACAATCCACATCGAATTCTTCTGCAATATCTCCAGGATGACATACGCCACCCCGGTCACCATTGCAAAAATCTCTATCGCCTGAATTACCTCTGTCACCTACCTCACTTCAATGAGTTCCACCACGAACTTGAGAGCGCTGTACGGAGGAATGCCGCCGGTACCGGTTTCTCCATAAGCGAGGTGATAGGGCAGGTAGAGCTCATACTTTGCACCTTCGCTCATGAGCTGAAGACCTTCAGTCCAGCCCTTGATAACCTGATTGAGACCGAACTCGATGGGCTCTCCCCTCTTGTATGAGCTGTCGAAAATCTGGCCGTTGGGGAATGTGCCCTCATAGTGGCAGTATACCTTGTCCGTAGCCTTGGGCTTGCGGCCGGTTCCTTCCTTCACAACCTTGTACATGAGACCGCTCTTGGTCATCTTCACTTCGGGGTCCTTGGCCATGGAGGCAAGGAACTTTTCGCCCTCTTCCTTTGCGGCGGCGCCGGCTGCGGCATTGCGCTCTGCAGCCTCGTCCTCAAGTTCTTTATAGAACGCCTCGAGTGCGTTTCCGGCCTCTTCAAGGCTCATTGCGGGCTTTGCCCCGGTGAGCATGTCCCTGAGACCTGCAATAAAATCATCGACGTTCTTTACGCGTATTCCCTGCTGATAGAAGCTGGAAGCTACGCTCATTCCAAATGCGTAAGATTTTTTATCCATAAGTTATAATGATTTCGCTGCACTTTCACCTGCAAGATAACCGGTAGAGAAGGCGGACTGCAGGTTGTATCCGCCTGTATTGCAATCTATGTCAAGTACTTCTCCGGCAAAATAAAGGCCCGGCTGCTTTTTGGATTCCAGGGTCTTTGCAACCACCTCCGACGTGCTTACGCCTCCGGCGGTGACGACACTCCTTTCGAAGCCGACAAAACCGGCGATGTCCAGTTTCCAGTTCTTCATGGCCGCGGCAAGCGTATCCACGCTCACATTCGAGTTGGTATCGAGGAATGCAAGGGTAAGGTTCCAGGGCATGAGCTTTCCAAGCATGATGCGGAAAAGCCTCTGGAAACTCTGTCCCTTTGAGCGTTCATCGTGAATTACCTCCTCCCAGATGCGGTGAACATCTTCGTCGAGTTTCTCCTGCGGTACAGCGGGCTTGAGATCGATGGTAACGGAAACCTTCTGCCCGTCGTTGAGCGCCTTTACGGCCCTTCGGCTCACCATGAATCCGAGCGGGCCCTCAAGGCCGCCGTCGGTAAATTCGATGTCTCCGAATTCAGACTGTACGGTATTCCCGCCGATATTGAGGCTGAGCTGTACATTTTCAAGGGTGTTACCGTTGAAAAGCTCGCCGAGCGGAGACATCGGAGTCACCCTCTCGATATGTGCGGGGAACTTGGGATACCAGGAAGGAAGCGGGGCTATCTTGCGCTCCTTTGTCTTTCCGAACACTGTGCGGCTGCGACGGAAAGCATTCTTAATCTCGGCCTGGACAGGATTATCGGTCTTGTATCCGACAGGGACAAGCGCTGTGAGGGAAGGATAGCACGGCTCAATGCTGTGGCCGAGTTCCTCTGCCCACATGTAGCCGTCGCCGGTAGATCCGGTTCCGGGATAGGACAGGCCTCCCGTTGCTATGATGAGCTTCCGGCAGGTGTACTCCACCGGCTCTATCGTGATTTCCTCACGTGTGGGGGCGGGTTTTCCCGGACGAAGCTTGCGGGGATCGTCCACAGGAATCCTCACCTGCTTTCTGGAAGTCTGGACGCAGTCGAGGCTGAAGCCGTTTTTCACCACGTCGATGGTCTTGACCTCGCAGTCCGTAACCACCTTTACGCCGGCGAGGGTGCAGGCCCTGAGAAGGGTATCCACCACGTCACCCGCATTGTGAGATGCCGGGAATGCCCTGTCTCCCCTTTCCACCACTGAACGCATACCGTTCTTCCTGAAGAGTTCAATGACTCCTTCCGGTGTAAGGTTATGCCATGCGGGGCTAAGGAACTGAGGGTCCGAACTGATCCTGGCCTGAAAGTCTTCCCAGGGCTTCACGTTGGTAAAGTTGCATCGGCCTTTGCCGGTAATCATTACCTTGCGCCCGGCCTTGGGCATTTTCTCCAGAACGGTGACGGTTCCGCCGTTTTCACTGCCGGCAAGAATTTCTGCCGCGCCTATGGCTGCTGCCAGTCCGGCGGCTCCTCCGCCAATCACAACAATGTCAGATTTCATACATAGAATAAATAGGCTACAAAAATAGGGATTTTATCAATGCAAAGCAATTTTCGCTGCTAAATTGGCCCATTACTTTGCATTATCACGGATTATTTCGTATCTTGCACGTCAAGTTTAAGACTAAACCACATAGCAACAATGAAAATACGCTCTGCCGATGCACTCGAAAGCATCAGAAGGGAGGCACTGAAAGCCCTTTCCGTCAGAGAGGCCGCCAACTCATCCGTCCTGGAAAGCGCTTCCGGACTGGATAAAGGCACCCCGCACATGGAAATTCTCTGTTGCGGCGGTACCGGTTGCAAGGCCTCCGAAAGTTCCAAAATCGTCGATAACTTCAACCAAGCCTTAGCGGCCCATGGCATTGCCGACAAAGTCAAAGTCATAGTACCGGGCTGCTTTGGCTTCTGCGAAAAAGGCCCTATCGTCAAAATTGTCCCGGACAATACGTTCTATACCTCGGTCCGTCCCGAAGATGTGGAAGAAATCGTGGTTTCCCATATCATCGGCGGAGAAAGGGTGGAACGCCTTCTCTACACAGACCCGGGCAGCGGCAGTCACATAAGTGACTCCAAGCACATGAATTTCTACCGCAAGCAGCTGCGCATAGCACTGCGGAACTGCGGTTTCATCGACCCGGAAAACATCCTCGACTACATAGCGCGCGACGGATACAAAGCCCTTGCCGACAGCCTTCAGAGGGACAGCCTGGAAGTCCTTGCCGACATCAAGGCCAGCGGTCTCCGCGGCCGCGGCGGAGCAGGCTTCCCCACCGGAGTCAAGTGGGAAATAGCCCGCAAGTTCAACGCCCCCCACAAGTACGTGGTGTGCAATGCCGATGAAGGAGACCCGGGCGCATTCATGGACCGTTCCATCATGGAAGGAGACCCCAACTCCGTCATTGAAGCCATGATGATCTGCGGCTACTGCATAAATGCCAACCACGGCCTTATATATATACGTGCAGAGTATCCTCTTGCAGTGCACCGCCTTCAGGTTGCAATCGCCCAGGCCCGCGAATACGGGCTCCTCGGCGATAACATCCTCGGGACCGATTTCTGCTTCGACATAGAAATCCGCTACGGCGCCGGCGCCTTTGTCTGCGGCGAGGAAACCGCCCTCATCCACTCCATGGAAGGAAAACGCGGCGAGCCCACGCTCAAGCCCCCGTTCCCTGCAGAGGCCGGTTACTTCGGCAATCCCACCAACGTAAACAATGTCGAAACCCTGGCCAACGTACCCGTAATCCTGACCAAGGGTCCGGCATGGTTCTCTTCCATCGGCACTGAGAAATCCAAGGGAACGAAGGTGTTCGCCCTGGCCGGTAAAATCAACAATGTGGGCCTTATAGAAGTTCCCATGGGCACAACCCTTCGCGAAATCATCTACGATATCGGCGGCGGGGTGAAGAACGGAAAGAAATTCAAGGCCGTCCAGACCGGCGGTCCCTCCGGTGGCTGCCTCACGGAAAAGCATCTTGACATACCTATCGATTACGAAAGCCTTGCCGCAGCCGGTTCCATGATGGGCTCCGGCGGCATGATAGTCATGGACGAGGACGACTGCATGGTCTCCGTGGCAAAGTTCTTTCTGGAGTTCACCGTGGGCGAATCCTGCGGCAAATGTACTCCGTGCCGCATCGGCAACAAGCGCATGCTGGAAATCCTGGACCGCATCACTGACGGCCGCGGTACCATGGAAGACATCGACAAGCTGGAAAACCTTGCCAAGGTCATCAAGGACACCGCCCTCTGCGGCCTTGGACAGACATCCCCCAACCCGGTGCTTTCCACGCTTTCGAATTTCAGGGAAGAGTATGAGGAACACGTGAAGGATCACGTCTGCCGCGCCCACAAGTGCAAGGCCCTCCTGACCTACGCCATCGACCCCGTACTCTGCAAGGGCTGCAGCGCCTGCGCCCGCGGCTGTCCTGCCGACGCCATCACCGGAGAAGTCCGCAAGCCTTTCTCCATCAATCCTGACAAGTGCATCCGCTGCGGAATGTGCATCTCAAGATGCAAGTTCGGAGCCATCAAAGTTTACTAAGAACCGCCCTATGGAAAACATGATAAACCTTCTTATAGACAAGCGTCCGGTGAGCGTGCCCAAAGGGACTACGGTCCTCGATGCGGCTGCGTCAATCGGCATAAATATACCTGCATTGTGCCACATGGACCTCAAAGGCACGTGCGTAAAGAGCTCGCCGGCTGCCTGCCGAATCTGCGTGGTAGAGATTGAAGGCCGCCGGAACCTTGCCCCCTCCTGCGCCACCATGGTCACGGAGGGAATGGTGGTGAGCACAAATTCGGCAAGGGTGGTCCGCGCCCGCAAGACCGTGGCCGAACTCATCCTTTCCGACCATCCCAACGACTGCCTCACCTGCCCCAAGTGCAATCACTGCGAACTTCAGCAGCTGGTTACACGCTTCAACATCAGGGAAATGCCATACAAGGGCGAACAGTCCGAGCGCAAAAAGGAAGTTACCGCCGCCATCACCCGCAACATGGACAAGTGCATCCTCTGCCGCCGCTGCGAGAGCATGTGCAACAGTGTCCAGACAGTTGGAGTGCTGGGTGCCGTAAAACGCGGTTTCGAGACTACCATAGCTCCCACCTTCGACAGGATGTTCTCAGAAACTGACTGCACCTACTGCGGACAGTGCGTCGCCGTATGCCCTACAGGCGCCCTCACGGAAAGGGACAACACAGACCGTCTCCTCGAAGACCTGAACAATCCGGACAAGATAGTCATCGCCCAGCCCGCCCCTGCAGTGCGCGTCGCTCTCGGTGAAGAATTCGGCATGGAGCCCGGAACCATCGTAACCGGAAAGCTTGCCGCTTCGCTCAGGGCCCTTGGCTTCGACTACGTCTTTGACACCGACTTCGGCGCAGACCTTACCATCATGGAAGAAGGGGCCGAAATCCTCCACAGGCTCAAGGCTTTCCTTGGCGGAGACAAGAATGTCAAGCTGCCCATAATGACATCCTGCTGCCCTGCATGGGTGAATTTCTACGAGCATAACTATCCGGATCTCCTGGAGTATCCTTCATCGGCAAAATCTCCGGCTCAGATGTTCGGCGCAATAGCAAAGACCTACTGGGCCCAGAAGATGGGCATTCCCAGGGAAAAGCTGGTTGTGGTGTCTGTCATGCCCTGCCTTGCGAAGAAATTCGAATGCGAAAGGGAGGAATTCAAGGTTGACGGCAATCCGGACGTGGATTATTCCATCTCCACGCGCGAACTCGCCCGCCTCATCAAGCGTTCCAACATTGACTGGAACAAACTTCCCGACGAAGATTTTGACAAGCCCCTCGGAGAGTCTTCCGGCGCTGCAGCCATCTTCGGAGCCACGGGAGGCGTCATGGAGGCGGCCCTTCGCACTGTATATGAGGTATATACCGGCAAGACCCTTCCCCGCATCGAGTTCACACAGGTGCGCGGCCTCGACGGCATCAAAGAGGCCGAAATCGACCTTAACGGCTTCAAGCTCAAGGTCTGCGTGGCACATACCCTTGGAAACGCTCGTATCCTCATGGACAAGCTGCGCGCAGGCGAACTTCCCTACCATGTCGTGGAAGTCATGGCCTGCCCCGGCGGCTGCATAGACGGAGGCGGCCAGCCCTACCATCACGGCAACGTGGACATCATCAAGGCCAGGGCCAAGGCAATTTATGCCGAAGATTCCGGAAAGCCCATCCGCAAGAGCCATGAGAATCCGGACATACAGAAACTCTACAAGGAATTCCTGGGCGAGCCGCTGAGCGAACGCTCGCATCAGCTTCTCCACACCCATTATTTCGACAAAAGCATCAAATAGCCATGAGTGAATTCAAACTTTCATGTGAAGCCGCCCGCGAGGTGGAAGAGATCTGTGAAAAATTCCATAACGACCCCGGAGAACTCATAAGCATCCTCCACGAAACCCAGTCAAAACTTGGATATCTGCCGGAACCCGTCCAGAGAATCATAGCCCGAAAGCTTAGCATAGCGCCCCAGAAGGTGTACGGAGTGGTAACTTTCTACTCCTTCTTCACCATGACGCCCAAAGGCCGGATTCCAATCTCGGTTTGCCTTGGAACCGCCTGCTACGTGCGCGGTGCCGACAAGCTCCTGGAGGAATTCAAGCGCGTCCTGGGCATCGACGTAGGCGAAACGACCCCGGACGGGAAGTTCTCGCTGGACTGCCTCCGCTGCGTGGGTGCATGCGGCCTGGCCCCTGTAGCCACCATCGGCGACAAGGTATACGGCAGGCTGAATCCTTCCGACATCAAGAAAATCGTAGCCGAGTACGCAGACTAAGGTATCTCTATCCTTTGGAGAATACCCTGCAGGGCTGCAATGGCTATCCCGTAGTTTGTAATTGGCACTCCCGCACGGAGTGCCTTTTTTATGCGGGAGCGCACCAGCTGACGGCCGGCGACGCAGGCTCCGCAGTGTATGATTAGACTGTAGACCGAGAGGTCTTCGGGGAAATCGTTCCCGGCGGCGACGTCCACCTTTACCTGCGCCCTTTTCCTGAGAAGCGCAGGAATCTTAACACGGCCGATATCCTCTGTATCCGGGACATGAGTGCAGGCTTCGGCAATGAGGACGCGGTCTCCGTCCCGCAGCCTGTCTATTGCCGCAGCGCCCTCCACATATGTTTTGATGTCTCCCTTTGCTCCGGCAAGAAGCACAGAGAAAGATGTGAGAGGGAGCGTAGACGGAATGGCCGAATTAACCTCCCGAAACACCTGAGAATCGGTAATGACAAGGCTCGTTGCCGTTTCAACCGCTTTCTGAAGGTTCTCAAGGGTACAGCAAACCGGTATGCAGCCCCTGTCCAGGAGTTCCCGAATCACCTGCACCTGAGGAAGTATGATCCGGCCCTTGGGCGCCTCGGAGTCCTGGGGCATCACAAGGACCACTTTGTCTCCGGGCTTTACAAGGTTTCCGGTAAGATATCTTTCCTCTTCTTTCGGGAGGGCGTCTTTGATCCTTTTAAGGAGGCTGTCAAGAGGCTCTCCAGGGGTATATGTCACGCGCGGAGTCTGCAACGGTCCGGTTGCACCTGCCGACATTTCAACGATTACATCGGCCTCGTCAAGGGCGGCCATGGTGCGGCGCATGCGTTCGAGGCCCAGGGGGGATGTATCTTCAAGGCCGGGGGTGTCGATGATTATGCACGGGCCGATACCCGGCAGTTCCGCGGCTTTTCTGACAGGGTCTGTAGTGGTGCCGGCGACAGGGCTCACAAGGGACACCTCCTGCCCGCAAAGAGCGTTGACAAGCGTCGACTTGCCGCTGTTCACGGGGCCAGCTACCGCTATGTAGATACGTTCCATACCGCCTTAAAACCTGAAATCCCTTTTTCCTTCTTCTATTTCCCTGAGATGCCGGACAGTTATGTCCCTGACCTTTTCGGAGGGGATATCGGCAAGACTCTTTTTGATGAGATTCTCTCCAAGGCGGCGGGTATCGGCAGAAGCGTAATCCATGAGGTACTCCTTGAGCGTCATAATCGCATTCGGAGTGCAGCAGAGGCCTATTTTCCCGCTTTTGCAGAGACTCATGAAACGGTCTCCGGTGCGGCCTTCGCGGTAGCAGGCGGTGCAGAAACTGGGGATATGGTCGCTTTCCAGAAGCCAGCGCACCACATCGTCAAGGGGACGGGTGTCGGAGACGTCGAACTGAGCCGTTTCGTCATGGCGCTCGACGCTGGTATAGCCGCCAACGCTGGTCCTTGAGCCGCCGCTTATCTGGGAGATGCCGCAGTCCAGAAGCTGCGCCCTCATCCTTGCCGATTCCCTTGTCGACACTATCATCCCCGTATAAGGGACAGATACCCTCAGGACGGCCACCAGCTTGCGGAAAATCCTGTCCGGCAGGGCATCCGGGAAATCTCCGGTGTCGATGTCATCGGCAGGGCAGATGCGCGGGACGCTGATCGTGTGGGGCCCAACGCCGAAGCGGGCTTCCAGGTGCTCTGCATGCATGAGGATGGCGGCCAGTTCATAGCGGTAGTTGTTAAGGCCGAAGAGGACGCCTATCCCGACGTCGTCACAGCCGCCTTCCTGCGCGCGGTCCATGGCCTCCGTATGCCAGCAATAATCGCTCTTGGGGCCGGTGGGATGCAGTTTTTCATACTGTTCCTTGTTGTACGTCTCCTGGAAAAGGATATACGTGCCGATGCCGGCTGCCTTGAGTTTCCGGTAAGAATCCACATCCGTAGCGGCGATGTTCACGTTTACACGGCGTATGGAGTTACCGCCCTCCTTCACGCTGTAAATAGTACGGATGGAATCCAGGATATACTCCAGCGGATTGTTCCTGGGGTCCTCCCCTGCCTCAACCGCAAGTCGCTTGTGGCCGGTGCGGATAAGGGCCCTGACCTCTGCCTCTATTTCTTCCTGGGAGAGCTTGCGCCTTGGAATGGTACGGTTCTTTGCATGATAAGGGCAATATACACAGCCGTTTATGCAGTAATTCGACAAGTAAAGAGGGGCAAAGAGCACTATGCGGTTTCCATAGAACTTCTGCTTGATTTCCAGGGCAAGGGCATAGATTTTCTCTTCCAGTTCAGGATCGTCACAATCCATGAGGATTGCAGCCTCACGGTGAGTGAGGCCCTTGCACTTTGCCGCCTTTTCCAGTATTTGGAGGACGCGGCTGTGGTTTTTGCTCTCGCGGGAGGCTTCTTCCAGCGTCTCCAGGACCTCGGTATGGTCTATAAACTCCTGCGCATGCGGGGAACTTGGATTATACATGGTATTGATTGGTTTTGAAATCTCCGCGGGAAGGGTTCACGACGTACCCGGCCGCATTGAGTTCCGTTTTTATCTTATGGAAATCCTGCCTTGACTTGTTGTCGTACAGGACATATTGTTTTCCCCTTGACAAAGGGGTATAATTTGGCATGATTACGTTTGCCCCCGATTCTATTCCGCGGATATGCCCGTTGGGAATTATGGAGGAAAGAGCCGTGGTGGCGGGGATTCCCGCCTCGGGAAGCATCAGGCGAATGATGGCATAAAGGCGCAGTGTCAAGTCTGCACTTCCTGCCGGATAAGTGCCGAAAGGCGTATCCTTCTGGGGAACGAAAGGCCCAAGGCCTACCATCTCCGGGCGGAAAGACCGGATAAGGCGAAGGTCTGCAATCAGATGATCAGGCGTCTGGAACGGGCTTCCCACCATCATGCCCATCCCGGTCTGGAAGCCGAGCTTCCTGAGTTCATGAAGGCATTCCAGCCGGTTCTCAAGCGACATTTCCTTTGGGTGGAGCTTGGCGTAATGCGACGGAGTGGCAGTCTCATGCCTCAGGAGATAACGGTCTGCCCCCGCCTCCCTCAAAGCCGCATAAAGTTCTGCGGGAAGTTCTCCAAGTGAAAGGGTGACTGCGCTGTCAGGATACTTTTTCTTTATCAGGGCGACAATTCCGACCAGTTCTCCGGCCTTTACAGGATTCTCTCCGCCCTGCAGGACAAATGTTCTGATTCCGTCCTCATGAGCCTGCCCGCAGCACTGCAGAATCTCCTCTTCGCTTAAGATGTAACGCTCGATTGCATGGTTACTGCGGCGAATACCACAGTAGTAACAGTCATTGCGGCAGGAGTTGCTCCACTCTATGAGCGCACGGATGTATATTTCCCTGCCAAAATGCTCAGCTGCGGTCTCCCTTGCCCTTTTGAACAGCTTTGCCGCCATAACATCATCGGAGGATGAAAGGAGCTCACGGAGGCCTTCGTCCGGAAGGTCCCGCTTTTGTACCAGTTCATCCACCAAATCCATTACAAACTCATTTTAAGCAAAATTAAGAATTGTACGGGGAATTTCAAAAACTTTTGGAGCTGCTGAAAAATTAAGGCGGCAATCCGTATTGGACTGCCGCCTTGTGCACTCTTAGGGACTCGAACCCTAGACCCGCTGATTAAGAGTCAGCTGCTCTACCAGCTGAGCTAAGAGTGCATTCAGTCTGGTTTGTTTTAGAAGACTCGCTTCTTGTGACCCGTTCGGGGCTCGAACCCGAGACCCCATCCTTAAAAGGGATGTGCTCTACCTACTGAGCTAACGAGTCTTCCGTTTGCCCCTTAGGGCCCTCCCCGTTTTCGGGATTGCAAAGGTACAAACTATTTTTGATTCTGCAAATAATTTTTTAAGTTTTTTTCGAGATTTCTCGACTTCGCTCGAAATGACAATCAGGCAGAAAACTCCTTGATGTGCTGTTCTTCTGAGAGGCGGCAGACGAGGAGGCGGCCGTCGGATTCTGAAACTATGTATTCTTCAAGGCCTTCCAGGACTACGCGCTTTTCGGAGGCGGCGTGGACGAAGCAGTCCTTGCATCCGAAAAGGCGCACGTCTCCCCCTACGACCACGTTTCCTTCGTCATCGGCCTTGATGTGGCCCTTGACGGAACCCCAACTGCCAAGGTCGCTCCAGGCGAGGTCGTCGGCAATCACGTATATGCTGCGGCTCTTTTCCATGACGGCGTAGTCGATGGAGATTTTGTCGCAGGTCGGGAAGAGGCGGCGGAGCTGAGTCTGTTCGGAAGATGTGAAAAGGGATGGCTTGAGCTCGTCCATGACGGCCGATATCTGCGGAGCAAAGGCGCGCAGTTCTTTTACGATAGTCTTTACGTTCCACACGAAGATGCCGGCGTTCCAGAAGTAGTGGCCATCGGCAAGATAGGCCTGGGCGGTCTCCAGGGACGGTTTTTCCTTGAATTCGGAGACATTTACTATCTTACCGCGTACAGCCTCGGATGCGTGAATATACCCGTATCCGGTCTCAGGCCTTGTGGGGGCGATGCCTACAGTGACTATGGCGTCTGAATTCTCCGTAAAGGCCAGTGCCTTGCCGATTGCATCGGCGAATTCCGCAGTCTTGAGGACAAGGGCGTCGGCCGGGGTTACGACGATGTTGGCGTCCGGGTCCTTCAAGGCTATCTTCCATGATGCATAGGCAATGCACGGAGCGGTGTTGCGGCCTTCCGGTTCTGCAAGAATCTGGTCCTCCGGAATGCCGGGGATCTGTTCCTTGACGAGATCTACATACTTCTCTCCGGTGACCACCCAGAAATTCTCCGGGGAGCAAACCGGGATGAAACGTTCTACAGTGAGCTGGATAAGGCTTTTACCAACTCCAAGTACGTCAATAAACTGTTTCGGCTTTTCGGGGGTGGAGAGAGGCCAAAGCCTGCTCCCCACTCCGCCAGCCATAATCACTACATGGTTCATCAATATCCAAAAATGTCTTCAAGAGTAAGGATCTTTACCGGGCCGAGGGTGCGGAGGAAGTTCATATCCAGATCCTTGGTGTCTCCCAGTATAGAATAATTGTATGTACGGCCCTTGATCCACTTGGCGTGGGTGGCAAGGAGGTCTTCCATGGTAAGGGATTCGACTTTCTCATAGACCTGCTTTTCGCGCGGCTGCTTCAGACCAAGTTCCTGAGCCTGCAGATAGCTGTAGAGAACGCTCTGTCCGGTTACCCTCTGGGTGCGCAGTTTTCCAAGGATGGAAGCCTTTGCGATTTCCAGGTTCTCGGGAGCTTCGGGGAGGGTTTCTATGATTTCGTCAAAGCCTTCAACGGCCTTTTGGAGCTTGTCGTTCTGGGAAGCGATGTAGGCCCTGAAGGAATAGGTGTCATCGGCATAAGTGGGTCCAGTGAGATAAGCGCCGGCGCCGTAAGCAAGGGCGCGGGATTCCCTCATCTCCTGAAATACGATGGCGTTCATGCCGCCGCCGTAGTACTCATTGAACAGGTCGATAAGCGGATCTTCGGAAAGGTCGAGCTTTTCGCCGCGGTCTGAATACTGCACGTAATTGAACTGACGGGCATCGTAATGGGCTACATACACCTGCGTGGTGGGGGTGAGGCGCTTGACGGCGCGGGTCTTCTGAAGAGGCTTCAGGCCATCGCACTTGTGTGAGCGCTCAAGCATAGCCTTTACTTCTTCAATGGATGCGGGACCGTAATAGAGTATGGTGTGTGCGCAGCCCATGAGGTCGCTGAGGGAAGCGAGGACTTCGTCGGAAGTCAGGTCCTGGACATGGGTGTTGGTAAGGGTGCCCTGCTTGATATACTCGGGACCGTAGATGAGGTAACGCTGGATAGCGCTGCTGCAGGCCCTCTGGTTCTTCTTGCCGTCCAGGCGGGCGCGGAAGATATCGGCCTTGAGACCGGCAAGGATTTCATCGTCTCCGGCAAGGGTGGAGAGATGGTTTTCTGCCAGCTGAAGGGCTTCTTCAAGGTTTTCGCTGAGGCCGCTCACAGTGATATTGGAGGTGTTTCCGCCGATACGGGGATCTGCACTGCATGCAAGTTCGTACAGCTTCACCGCATATTCTTCACCGGTCATGTTGGCTGAGCCAAGGTAGCCGGCATAGTCGGCAGCGATGTCAAGGACGGGGTCGTTGTCGCTTCCGCGGTCATAACGGAAGGTAAGGGTTGCGATGTCGTTCTTGTCGTTCTTCTTGTAAAGGAGTTTGAGGTCTCCGACGGAAGAAACGGTCATATCCTTTTCATAATCCACGAATACGGGCTCGATTGGAGCGGGTTCGGATGCTGCGATCTCTGCGAGGAAGGCGCTCTGCTTGTCACGGTTGGTGACGATAGGGGTGATCTTGGGGGCGTCGATTTTCTTGATGGACTTATCCTCGCCGAAGTGCTTGTAAACAAGGGCGTAGCTGTTTTCTCCAAGGTATTTCTGAGCCCAGGCCACAATATCGTCCTTGCTTATCTTCTCTATCCTTCCGATCTTGCCCACTTCGTCCTTCCAGGATGTTCCGGCGATGAATGAGTTCATGAAGAGCCTCGTGCGGGCCTGATTTGAGACCAGACCGCGCATATAGTCGAGCTTGTAGTTTGCCTTGGCCGCCTCGAGAAGGCTCTCGGGGAAGTCGCCGCTGCGAAGCTTTGCAACTTCGGCCATGAGGATGTCCTTCACCTCCTCCAGGCTCTGTCCTTCCTTGGGCATGCCCTGGGCAAGCATAATGCCCCAGTCGGTGCGGTCGTAATTGAAGAAAGCGCCTCCGAGGATATTCTGGGTGCGGATGCAGTCGGTATCCACAAGGCCGGCCTGGCCGTTATAGAGTATTGCCGATGCAATCTCGCCGATCTCGCTTTCCTTGCAGGAGGTGCCGGGAGTCCTCCAGCCGAAGAGGACCATTTCTGCCTCGTAGCCGTAGACGTCCTTCACCTTGGGGGCGGTGATGGGCTCTTCCGTGCCGAAGTTCCTCTTGGGCAGGTTGGGATTGGCTTTCCAGTCTCCGAAGTACTTCTCGATTATCTTCACCATCTCGTCCGGGTCGAAGTCTCCGGAAAGGCAGATGGCCATGTTGTTGGGAACGTAATAGGTATCTTTCTGGTAGCGGATAGCCTTCAGTGAAGGATTCTTCAGGTGGTCCTGTGTGCCGATAACGGTCTGGGTGCCGTAGGGATGGTTCACGAAAAGCATGGAGTCAAGGGCGTCGATGCACTTTTCAGAATCATCGGCAAGGCCCATGTTCTTTTCCTCGTAAACGGCCTCGAGCTCCGTGTGGAAACCGCGGAAGACGCAGTTTTTGAAGCGGTCGGCTTCGATGCGGGCCCAGTTTTCAATCTGGTTTGAAGGAATTTCCTCAACATAGCAGGTAACGTCATTCGAAGTGAAGGCGTTGGTTCCTTCAGAGCCGATTATGGACATCAGCTTGTCATACTCGTTGGGAATGGCAATCTTGGAAGCCTCATAGCTGATGGCGTCAATCTTGGCGTAAAGGTCTGCCCTTTCCTGAGGGTCCGTAAGCGTGCGGTATACTTCGAAAAGGGAGTCAATCTGTGCAAGGAGAGGTTTTTCGGCCTCGTAGTCCTGTGTGCCGAAGGTTTCCGTACCCTTGAACATCATGTGCTCCAGATAGTGGGCCAGGCCGGTGTTGTCGGCCGGGTCGTCCTTACCGCCGGCATTCACGGCAATGTAAGTCTGAATTCTGGGTTCGTCCTTGTTTACAGTCATGTAAACCTTGAGACCGTTGGAAAGGGTGTAAATTTTGGCATTCAGGGGATCGCCCTTCACGGTTTCATACTTTGAGCAGCCTGCAAGTACCGCTGCGGCTGCCGCAAGAAGGATTAAGAATCGTTTCATTTATACTTTTATTTAGTTGTTTGCCGAACGATATGCAAAAATACAAAAAAATATCGTATATTTGCAGTCCCGGTTCACATGAAGCCGGTTTGCCACTTTAGCTCAGTCGGTAGAGCAGCGCATTCGTAACGCGCAGGTCGTCAGTTCGAGCCTGATGAGTGGCTCAAAAAATAAAGCAGGGGGAACCCTGCTTTATTTTTTGTACCAAATTCCGTTCACTCACACGCTGCCCATCCTTGCTTTTTTGACCCCTATACCTTATTATTAATGCAAAAAATGACTACCTTTGCATGATAAAGGAATTATATATGAAGAATTTCGTAGAAGAACTGCGCTGGAGAGGCATGATTCAGGATATCATGCCCGGAACAGAAGAGAAACTTATGGAAGGCCCTAAGGCGGCTTACGTTGGAATCGACCCCACGGCCGACTCGCTTCACATCGGCCACCTTGTGAGCGTAATGATACTGAAGCATTTCCAGAGCTGCGGGCATAAGCCGTATGCGCTGGTCGGCGGCGCCACGGGAATGATCGGAGACCCTTCCATGAAATCGGCAGAAAGGAATCTCCTGGACGAGGAGACCCTGAGTCATAACGTCGCATGCATCAAGGCACAGCTTGCACGTTTCCTGGACTTCGATTCCGACGCCCCCAACAAGGCAGAACTCGTAAACAACTATGACTGGATGAAGGATTACACATTCATCAACTTCATCCGCGATATCGGAAAGCATATAACCGTAAACTACATGATGGCGAAGGACAGCGTGAAAAAGCGCCTGTCCAGAGATTCCAGCGAAGGCATGTCCTTCACTGAATTCAGCTATCAGCTCATGCAGGGCTACGATTTCTACTGGCTCTGGAAGAACAAGGGCTGCATACTCCAGCTGGGCGGCAGCGACCAGTGGGGCAACATCACCACCGGCAGCGAGCTCATCCGCCGCATGGACGGCGGCGAGGCCTTCGCACTCACCTGCCCTCTCATCCGCAAGGCCGACGGCACCAAATTCGGCAAGACCGAAAAGGGCAACATCTGGCTGGATGCAGAGCGCACCTCCCCCTACGAATTCTACCAGTTCTGGCTCAACGTCGCCGATGACGATGCCGAGCGCTACATCAAGATCTTCACCCTCCTCGACCGCGAAACCATCGAGAGCCTCATCGAAGAGCACCGTCAGGATCCCGGCCAGCGCAAACTCCAGAAGGTACTCGCAAAAGAAGTGACCGTCATGTGCCACGGCGAAGAAGCATACGAAAACGCCCTTGCAGCATCCCAGATGCTCTTCGGCGGCAACTCGGAAGCCCTCAGGAAACTGGACGAGCGCACCTTCCTCGCTGTCTTTGCCGATGTACCCTCCTTCGAGCTCAACAGGGCTGACCTTCCCCTGAACATCCTCGACCTTCTGGCCGTCAGGACAAACATTCTGCCCTCCAAGGGCGAGGCCCGCAAGATGGTCCAGGGCAGCGGCATCGCAATCAACAAGGACAAGGTGACCGACATCAATGCCGACGTTACCGAGGCCGATATCGTCAACGGCCACTACATACTTGCGCAGAAGGGCAAGAAGAACTATTTCATCATCAAGATAAATGGATAACAAACCTGCAAGCACAAGGCAACTCAAGGTTGCACGTGAAATACAGAAAGACCTGGCAGAGATAATCAGGGCCAAGGGTATGGGCGCATTCGGCGGTGCACTTGTCACCGTAAGCGAAGTGCGCGTGAGCCCTGATCTCTCCCTCGCCAAGGTTTTCGTAAGCATCTTCCCCTCCGAAAAACAGGGCCCTGTGATGCAGCTTCTCGAAGAGGAAAAACGCGCCCTCCGCGGAGAACTCGGCCGCGTGGTTGCAAAACAGTTCCGCATTGTTCCGGAGCTTTCCTTCCTGCTGGATACTACTCTGGACTATGCAGAGCATATAGAAGAACTGCTGAAAAAATAGATTCTTCGCTTCGCTCAGAATGACAAATGTTCCGTTACGGTTTGCGCTGCGATACTTGTTTGCCAGGAAATCCTACAACGTAATCAACTGGATTTCTGGGATAGGGGCGCTGGGCATGGCCGTAGGGACGGCGGCTCTTGTCATCATACTGTCAGTTTTCAACGGATTCAACAAAATCGTCAGCGAAAGCCTTGACCAGACATCGGCCGACATAGTCATTGTTCCGGCAGGCGGAAAAGTTTTCACGCCGGACAGTACGCTCTTCGCACCGGTTCTTGCCAATCCTGACGTAATTACCCTTTCCAGCGCCATTCAGGAGCAGGTTTTCATCGCGCTTGAAGGGCAGCAAAGCCTTGCACGCGTAAAGGGGATCGACGAGGTTGAGCAGGAAGAATGGAACCTGAAGGACAAGGTGGTCAGCGGATCGTGGTCGTTCCGCAAGGGCAGTTATCCGGGCGCCGTCATCGGCGCAGGTCTTGCACACTCAATAGGAGCAAATCCCCGGTTCCTTACGCCGGTTGAAATCTTTTATCCTTCCAGAAAAGAGGCGGTATCCATGGCCAACCCGGCAGCATCGCTCCGTAAAGTAAAGGTACTTTGCACCGGAGTATTCTCATCCGGGTCAGAAATAGATGCCAATACGCTGATTGTCCCCATCGGCACGATGAGGGAGCTCCTGGAATACGAAACCGAAGTTTCATCCCTGGAAATCTGGACTTCCCCAGGCAAGGCCGAAACTGTTGTAAAGGCAGTTCAGCAGCAGCTGGGAGACGGATTCAGGGTGCTTGACAGATTCCATCAGAACGAATCAGTCTTCAAGATGATGAGCTACGAAAAGCTGGCTATCTACCTGATACTCATCTTTGTGGTGATAATCATCGCCTTCAATATCTACAGTTCCCTCAAGATGCTTGTCATCGAGAAGCAGGAAGACACCGGAACGCTTCGTGCCCTTGGAGCACCCGAGGAAATGCTAAGGAAGATTTTCCTCAATGAAGGTCTTCTCGTCTCTTTTCTGGGCATGCTTGCCGGACTTGTCATCGGCATTGTACTGGTTATGGTCCAGGCCCGTTTCGGGATTGTGCCGATGCCGGGCAACTTCCTGGTGGAATCTTATCCTGTAGTCCTTAAGTTCACCGATGTCCTTCTCATTGCAGGAGGCGTTGCAGTTGTGGGCTACCTTATAGCCCTCATACCGTCAAGAAAAATATGAAGTTCCGCTATCTTCTCTGGTGTGCAGCGCTAGTCCTGCTCTGTCTGCTGGATGTCATGGTATCGGACGGTATCTCGCCCGCAGGAGGCGACATACTTTGGAAACTGCGAATCCCAAGAATGATGGCCGCTGTCCTGGCCGGAGGCTCGCTCGCCCTTGCCGGAGCACAGATGCAAGCCCTTTTCAGAAACCCCCTGGCCGATCCTCACATCATGGGCGTATCCGGAGGTGCGGGGCTGGGAGCTTCAATTGCAGCACTTGCAATTACGGGATCGACGGTTACGCTGGTATCGGCAGCATTTGCAGGGGCATTCCTTACCGGACTGCTGGTAGTGTGGATATCATCGCGTACTCATTCCACCGGGACCTTGCTTTTGACCGGCGTCATGCTGGGCTTCGTGTTCAGCGCCCTGTCTTCGGTACTGCAGTATTCGGCATCGGAAGAGAGTCTGAAACTGTTCTACAGCTGGATGGCCGGTAGTTTCGGGAGCGTGGGAAGCACTGGCTTGACTATCATGGGCGTCACTTTCTTTATCGGCCTTGTCACAGCCCTGTTTTCGGGCAAGGGGCTGGACCTGGTCCTGTTCGGTGATGAGTTCGCTTCACTGTCCGGGCTCAAACTCAAAAGGCTTCGGTTTTGGATTATGCTCGGCTGCGCTCTTCTGGCAGGTTCGGTTACGGCCTTCTGCGGCCCCGTAGGCTTCGTAGGCATAGTTGCGCCCCATATTGTGAGACGCATTGAAGGGACATCCGTCCACCGCGTAGTCTTACCCGTCTCCCCGGTGTGCGGCGCATGCCTCAGCGTGGGTGCCGATATCATCGCACACATCGGCAGGCATCCCCTCCCCGTAGGAAGCACTATGGCCCTAATCGGCATACCTCTGGTCCTTGTTTTACTGTGGAGGAAAAGAATATGATAGAGGTCAAGGGACTGGAGCTGCAATACGGCAGGGTGAAAGAGGTATCTTTCAGCATCGCCCCGGGAGAATGCATACTGCTTGCCGGGCCCAACGGCTGCGGAAAAACCACGCTTCTGAAGGCTCTGTCACACATGGGCGTACTTATCCCTTCCGGGATTCCCAAAGTGAAGGGTTTCACAGTAGAGGAATTCGTACGGACGGCCTGTTACAGGCAAAGCGACTGGGCGGGACGCCACAGCAAAGCCTTCGAAGGAAAACTGGAATGGGCCCTTGAACTACTGCAGATAAAGGATCTGCAGAACCGCGACATATCCAGTCTCAGCGACGGTGAATTCCAGAAAGCGGCAATTGCCGCGGGCCTGTGCATGGGCGGTCCCCTTCTGATGCTGGATGAACCCACCTCTTTCCTTGACGTAGACAACAGGATTATGGTTCTGAGAACATTAAGGGAAGTAGCCGAAAAAACCGGATGCTCCATCCTTTTCACCTCTCATGACCTTCATGATTCCTTGGAAGTGTGCCACAGAGTTCTTACCTTTGCAACAAACGGGACCTTATTTGAATCTAATAAAGAGAACAGGGAGGAAGCGCTCCTGAAAGCCTTCCCCACATTAAAACTATAAGCCATGAAGAAACTTTTACTCGCCCTGGCACTGATGACTGCATGTTTTGCTGCATCTGCCCAATATGTTCCCAACGGTACTGCAAAACGCAGTGGCGGCCATATCAAGATTGACGGCGAAAGACTCACCCAAGAGCAGGAGGCTGTATTCCTCTCTGATATAAACGGCCAGGACTTCACCGCCCAGTGGAAAAGGAACAATACCTGGCGCAAAACCGGTATCTGGATGACTTCACTTGGCGGCGCAGCTGTGGTAGGCGGCCTTGGGACCACCTTTGTAGGAGCAATTGCAATGGTTTTCGGTGTTGCCTTAGGCGCCGGAGCAGCTGCAGTTGTAGCTGGAACAGCCTCGGGCGGGGATGAACAGGCATCTTCAGACGCTGCCAACGAAGCGGCCAACAACGCCGCAGAGGGTATTGCCCCCATCATCAATACCGGCCTTGCCATAACCGGAATCGGTACCGTATCCATGGCTGTCGGTATTCCGATGATTGTCGTCAACTGCAAAAAGATGAACAAGATTGTGAAGGCATACAACGGTTCCTTCTCCATGGAGAGCGCTCCCGAGCTGAGCCTCTCACCCGCTTTTGCCTACGAACCCGCCTCCGGCTCCATCGCCCCCGGCATCGGCCTCCGTCTCTCTTTCTAAGCATTTCGTTACGAAACCGGCTGAAACGTTTTTTACCATAGGCATATACAAAAAATAGCAGGCTCATTGAAGCCTGCTATTTTTTGTACTGGGTAGGAGAATCGAACTCCTATTGCGAGATTGAGAATCTCGAGTACTAACCGTTATACGAACCCAGCGTTTGGGATTGCAAAGGTAAGCAAAATTTTTGATTCTCCAAATTTATATTTGGCGATGGCACTCATTTTTCTTATTTTTGTAAAAATATACATGTAACATGACACTTATAAAATCCATTTCCGGTATTCGCGGAACAATCGGTGGCGCTCCCGGCAACGCCCTTACTCCCATTGACGTTGTAAAATTCACGGCTGCTTATGCCGCCACGCTCCCCCAAAGGAAGCCTCAGCCCAATTCCGGCAAATATAAAATTGTAGTAGGCAAAGATGCTCGCCTTTCCGGAGACATGGTAGAACAGCTGGTGGTCGGAACGCTGGTAGGATGCGGTATAGACGTCGTGAAATGCGGTTTCGCGTCTACTCCCACCACAGAAATGGCCGTTCTCTTCGCCAATGCAGACGGCGGAATCATCCTCACAGCCAGCCATAATCCCCGCCAGTGGAATGCCCTCAAGCTCCTTAACGACAAGGGCGAATTCCTCACCGCACTGGAAGGACAGGCTGTCCTTGACCTTGCAGAGAAGGAGGATTTCAGTTTTGCCGAAGTAGACGAACTGGGCACCATCGAAGAAGAAGACTTCACGGACAAGCATCTCGATGCGGTCCTCGCCCTGGAGGCCGTTGACGTCGACGCTATCAAGGCAGCGCATTTCACCGTTGTCGTGGACGCAATCAATTCCGTAGGCGGAATCATCATGCCCAGGCTTCTCAAACGCCTGGGAGTAAAATGCATTGAACTCAACTGCAACCCCACCGGAGACTTCGCCCACAACCCCGAACCTCTTCCCGCAAACCTGGTAGACCTCTGCAGCACCGTCGTAAAGGAAAAGGCCGACCTTGGCGTAAGCGTGGATCCCGACGTTGACCGCCTCGCTTTCATCTGCGAAAACGGCGAACCCTTCGTGGAAGAATACACACTGGTAAGCGTTGCCGATTATCTCTGCAGCCTTGCAGAAAAGGCCGGCAAGCCAATCGCCACCGTTTCCAACCTCTCATCCACCCGTGCACTCAGAGACGTTACGGAGGCCCACGGAGGCACTTATTACGCATCGGCAGTAGGTGAAGTAAACGTCACCACACTCATGCACAAGGTTGACGCCCTCATCGGCGGAGAAGGCAACGGAGGCGTCATCTATCCCGCAATACACGCAGGACGCGACGCCATGGTAGGAGTAGCGCTGTTCCTGTCCAACCTCGCCCACAAGAAGATGAAAGTGAGCGAACTCAAAAAGACCTACCCCCAGTATTTCATCGCCAAGAATAAAATACAGCTTGCCGATACCGCCCTCATCGAGAAAATCCTCTCCGAGCTCAAGAAAGTCTATGCCAAGGAGAATATCAACGATATCGACGGCGTGAAGATTATCTTCGAGGCAAAGAAGCAGTGGGTACATCTTCGCAAATCCAATACTGAGCCCATTATCCGCATCTATTCAGAAGCGGCCACCATGGAAGAAGCCGAAGCACTGGGCAACGAAGTCATTGCGGTGGCAAATAAAATCATAGGCAAGTAGTGTTTTCATTCAGGACAACTCCGCTGGAGGACCAGCTGGACAAAGCCTTGCTGTATGGCAGGGTGGGCTGTTTCTGCACCCAGAACTGCTGGGATACCGCATCCGGCAGGTGGATGTACGATATATTCAAGGACAGAGGCAATCTGAAGGTGGTATTCAACCCAAGGGAGGCCGAACTCACCCCCGGGACGAATCACATAGCCTTCGAGGCGGAACAGCTCAGGGACCTCGACGCCATCGTGGTCGAAATACAGGACGTAGGAGTAAGGTATTTCAACTATACCAAGGACGTCATGCAGCTCATGGAAATGATGGCCCTCCTTGGAGAGGAAGCTCCTTCCCTGTACATCGTGGACCACATTAATCCCTCCGGAAGGGTCGTGGAAGGCACTATCCCTTCCGTGACAGGAGAAATGTACGTCCCGAAAGTTGCGAACAGGCACGGTCTCACGCTTGGAGAGCTCGTAAACCTCTATGCCAGCGAGATCGGCGCAAAGTTCCCGATTCACGTTATATCGGCAAGGGCCAGCAGCAGCGTCAGGCAGCTCATGCCATGGACGATAGCTCCCGCATCGGACATGCCCGGTTTATTCAGCCCATACCTTTACAGCGGCGGAGGCCTCTGGAACAATACCACGATTACGCCCGGTATCGGCACATCCCGCCCGTACGAGTATATAGGAGCACCTTTCGTGAAGCCGATTCATCCGCAGGAGCTCCCCCAGGCTCCCGGGGCCTTGCTCCGTCCCTGCTCTTTCACGCCATCCGCAGGCCGATATGCCGGCGAACGCTGTTTCGGCTTCCAGATAATGCTGCTTCCCGGAGAAAACTACCACAGCCTGCTGCACACGCTGCATCTCATGAGGTGGTTCAGGGAGCATTATTCGGCTTTTGAGTTTGAGCCGGCATTCTGGGCAAAACTGGCAGACCCGGTCCTTGAACAGTACCTGAAGGAGAATATTTCATTCGATGTAATTCAGGAACACGTAAAGCTGGAAGAGCAAAAATGGATAAGGAAAGCCAAGCGCTACCTTCTTTATGACGACCAGCCATACAGAATGAAATAGCCTCTTCTCTTGTCATTTCGAGCCAAGTCGAGAAATCTCAATAATATTTGGAGGAACAAAAGAATTTTCCTATCTTTGCGGTCCCAAATTGTTAACAATTAGTTTTTACGTAAAATGAAGAAAGGAATCCATCCCGAAACCTACCGTCTTGTAGCTTTCAAGGATATGTCAAACGACACTGTCTTCATCACCCGTTCCTGCGCCCCTTCCAAGGAGAACATCACTGTGGAAGGCGTTGAGTACCCGCTGGTGAAGCTGGAAATTTCCAACACTTCCCATCCGTTCTATACCGGAAAGGTGAAGCTTGTGGATACTGCCGGTCGCGTGGATATGTTCTACCAGAGATACAAGAGCCGCAAGAAATAAGTTCTGCAGCCAGAAAGGTGAATATCCGGACTTTTCGAGTGAAAAGCCCGGATATTTTATTATAGTTTCATCGTCAATTTGGTGGGACAAATGTGTTTTATGCCACAATTTCGTCCCAAAAACGCATGTTTAATCCCTAAAACATTCATTTTGTCACTTGCGTCCGTCCCACGTAACATTTGTTTCCCTGGGCTGGAAGACTGCTGTACTTTTGCATCAAAACTTGAAAGCAATGACAGCATCTATTCCCGACAGACTAAGGCTTGACAATGCCGCCAACATATATCCTGCTTCAATGTCCAAGCATTACTCGTCCCTGTACAGGATGAGGGTAAGCCTTAAAGAGAATATCGACAAAGAAGTTCTTCAGGCAGCTCTCGGAACCGTATCGGAACGGATTCCCACCTTCCGCTGCACCTTGAAGGCCGGAGCATTTTGGTGGTACCTCAAAAGAGTGGAGAAAGCTCCCAAGGTGATGGAGGTGAAACCGCTCAAAAGTTTCTGCTTTCACGAGCAGGGCGGACTGCTCTACAGGGTGAGCGCCCGCGGCAACCAGATATTTCTGGATATATTCCATGCACTGACGGACGGATTCGGCGCCATGTCATTCCTTCTCACTCTTACGGGCGAATACCTGCACCGCAAATATGGAGTGCAGATAGATTACAATGCAATTGCCCTGGACCCCAAGGACAGTCCTGTTTATGCAGAGGTGGAAGACAGCTTCAAAACAGTCTTTACCGGCCGTCACGGAACGCTGGAAAAGAATGTGGATGCATATCACATCCATGGCAGCGCACTCCCCTTCGGTGCCGTAAAAGATTTAAGGCTTGTCATGCCGCTTGACAGGATAGGCAGCGTCTGCAAAAAATACGGCTGCACTGTCACGGACCTTCTGACTTCCGTCATGCTATGGGCGCTTCAGGAAGAGCACAAGCATGATGAAAACAGCAAGAAGCGTTCTGTACTGAAGGTTTCGGTTCCAGTAAACCTCCGCCCTATTTACAAGAGCCGCACTGTGAGGAATTTCTCTTCCTACGTCAACCTTGGCATGGATGTCAAGGACGGCTACCTCACATTTGATCAGATTGTAAGCCACATAAAGAGCCAGAAAGCACATAATCTGCAGCTCAGCGAACTGGAGCCCAAGATTGCGGCCAACGTGGAGCTGGAGGAAATGCTTATCGTCCGCTGCCTGCCTCTTGTATTCAAGCACCCTATCATAGATATCATTAACCTGCTTCACGGAGACAGATTCTGTTCCCAGACCCTTTCCAACATGGGAAACGTAAGTGTTCCGCAGTCTATGGTGCCATATATAGAGGACATGGATTTCATGCTCGGACGCCAGAGGGGCAACAGCGGTGCCGCATCCTGCCTTGGATACAACGGGAAACTGTACTTCCATTTTACCAGGAAGATTGCCCGTGACAGCTTTGAATTTGCTTTCCTCAGACAGCTTTCAGCCCTGGAGATTCCCGTATCGGCAACACTGGACGATCTCGCGTAAAAAAATGCTATCTTTGCGAAAAACAAAGACGCAATGAATTCGCAAAGGGAAATCTGGATAGACTGGCTTCGGGTAACAGCCTGTTTCCTTGTCATGCTCACACATAGTACAGAGCCTTTTTACCTCGGTGGTGAAGGCTCGCTGATCCTCACTCAGTCAGATGCGGTGTGGGCGGCAGTCATGGACGTGTTTTCAAGGGCGGCCGTAGTGCTGTTTGTCATTGCGTCCAGTTACCTGCAGTTCCCGCTTCACTACCCCGCCGGCGAGTTTTTCAAAAGACGCGCCTCACGTATCCTGGTGCCGTTTTTGTTCTGGACCACCGTCTATGCTTTAGTCTGGGGAGAACCCGTGCAGAATTTCAAGGACCTCCTGTGGAATTTCAACTATGCGGCCGGGCATCTGTGGTTCGTATACATGCTCATCGGCCTTTATCTGATTATGCCGATGCTCTCCCCCTGGGCAGAAAAAGTTGGAAAGAAAGAGCTGCAGGTGTATCTTGGAATCTGGCTTTTCACCACACTGATTCCGCTTGTCAGGGTATGGCTCGGAGGATCGGCCCCGGTGATTTACGGGCCTTCCGGCATTCCGAATCCGGCAAAATATCCACTCTGGGGAGAGGCCAGCTGGAATACGTACGGCCTGTTTTATTACATCAGCGGCTTCATAGGCTATCTTCTTCTCGGGCTTTACTTCAGGCGCTTTGTGGGAGAACTTTCCTGGAAGAAGACACTGGCAATTGCGGTTCCCTCCTTTGCTGCCGGCTTCGCCATCAGCGTTTACGGTTTCATCAGCAGGGTGTTGGCCGATTCTGCAGGCGTTTTCCCCATCGAAGGGCCAACCGGCCTTGCTGCAATCTGGGAGACCACCTGGCTCAATGATTCCATCGGCGTCACGCTTATGGCCATCGGCTGGATACTCGTCCTGAGGAGAATCAAGGCAGACGGTGCTTTCTACCACGGCGTCGTCCTCCCTGTTTCCAACGCCGGTTACGGCATGTACCTCAGCCACATGCTGGTTCTCGGGCTCGTATCGGCATGGCTCAGAAAGACTCTGGGGCTTGGGGCAGACGGCGTGCTTGGCATCTGGACCACGCCGGTACAGATAATAATGGCCGCAGTCATCAGCTACATACTGGTAGCCTTTGCCTGCGGCCTTATCCGGAAGATTCCCAAAGTGGGGAAATACCTTACTTGATGTCAATCTTCTTGACTGCTTTCTGGATGTCAGTCTTTTCCTTCTTGGGGATAGATACATGCAGAACGCCGTTTTCGACTTTGGCCTCGATCTTTTCGGCCTCGGCATCTTCAGGTAGCATCAGCATCTGCTGGAACTTTTCGTAGGAGAATTCCCTGCGGAGATACCTGCCGTGATGCTTCTTCTCCTGGTTCTCCGCCTTCTTTTCCATGTTGATGACAAGGTTGTTTTCCTCATCGACATGTACCTGAAAGTCTTCTTTGGTGAGTCCCGGAGCGGCAAGTTCCACTTCGTAATCTTTTTCGTTTTCTATAACATTGATGGCCGGAGCGGTATAGTTCGTTCTTTCCATCCAGCTGTTGTCGAAGAAATCATTGAAAATGTCAGGCAACCAGCTTTCGTTTTTTCTAATCATAGGTAACATAACAAATGCAATTTAAATCTTCTCCGGCTTCCGGCCCTTACGTGACCTTCCGTCCGGGTTCCTTAACCGGAACGCCTGTAGTAATTGCAAGGCCTGGGCCAGCTGCGCAAAATGGACATTTTGGCATTTTTCAGTGCCATAATGTCAGTGTGAAAACACTGCGGACAAGTTTTGCGTTTTCCTCCGTTTTTCTTATTTTTGCAGCCAAAATGTATATAATATGAAAAGAATCATCCCTGCATGCATAGCAGCCCTTGCCATCATCATCAGCAGCTGCAGCAAAGAAGAAAAGCCCGTGTCTCCTGTAATAAAATCGTACTCCCGCTCCCTCATCCAGAATGGGACCGTAACCGTAAGACACGACATAGTACCCGTTTACGACCCGGCCGGGCGCATTTCTTCAGTCTCTTCCACGAGCCACAAATATTCCACACAGGAAAATGCTTTGAAAGCAAACTCGTCAAGTACCTCATCATATACCTATAACGAGTTTGACCATACGGCAGTCAGAACAGACCGTTCTGAAGGAGAACTCGATTTCTTTGGCGCGCCCACGGTCACAAACCTTACTTTTGATGAGAAATGGAAGCTTACCTCGTCATTTTTTGAGCTGGCAGACCTTAAAAGCACGGAGTCTTACACATACCAGGAAGACCGCGTAACCAGCTTTGTCAAAGGCGGCACAACCTACGAGACCACCTACACCGTCAAATGGGAGAATGGTGACATCGTGAGCATCGCGGACGATTCCGAAACCATAACCATCTCTTATCTGCCGGATGAGAATCCGTTCAAGAAGGGCATGGATCCTATCCTCTTCGATGTCACTTCAGACAATTACATGTACAGAATGACAGGCAGCCACAGTGCCCACCTCCCCGCTTCATACACTACCACCACCAAGACCAAATCTTTCACCCGCAACTACGATTACAAGAAAGACACAGACGGCCGCATCATAGAAATCACCTCCCAGGAAGAGGGTGACGGCAGCAAGTACTCAGTGAGTATTCAATATTGACAATTACTTGATTTGAAGTGATTTGATAGATTTTGCGATGTTGATCATATGGTCAGCAATACGCTCTGCGTTGGAAGAAAGCTCTAGATACTGTGCGCCAACAGATGGCGTGCAGATTCCTTTTTCCATGCGGGAGACGTGCCCTTCTTCCATTCGCTTGGTATAGTCGTCAATCTCCTCCTCAATGGCATTAGCCCGCTCCAACGCGGCGAAGTCCTCATCGGTATAAGCCGTTATCATATTCTTGTACAGCTCATGGAGCAAGCCCTTCAACTGGCTGATTTCATACTTCGCATCGTCGGAGAACTGTTGCGAGGTATCGGCAAGGACTGTGGCGTACTCTACTATATTTTCGGCATAATCGCCGATTCTCTCAAGGTCCCTGATACTTCTGTACGTACTTGACAGATAGGTCATATCCTTCTCGCCGAGGCCCCTTTCCCTGCTCAGGCGTGCGACGAAGACCACCAATTCCCTGTTGATGAAGTTGAGCTGACGTTCATTATACTCAAATTCCGCCTTCTCCGAGAAGTCAAGGTAAACGGCCATTCTGAGACTCCTGTCCATGTTTGAAAGGGCTATATCGGCCATCCTGAGGATCTCACGTTTTACCTGAGAAACGGCCACAGGAGGCGTACGGAGCATGTTGTCATCCACATAGTGCAGGGTAAACTCGGTATTGGCAGCAACCTGCTTTTCGGGGATCAGCCTCTTTACCAGCGTCACCAATGCTCCGGTAAGCGGCAACATGATTCCAACGGTCAGAGTATTGAAGAAGGTATGGAACATTGCCAGCTGGATTTGCGGGGCGTCGGGGAACAGGCGCTCGAAAATGCCTCCGTAAGAGACGTCAAACCAACCGAGCACCCATGCCGCCAGCATAAAGATGAATACGCCGGCACAGTTGAAGAGCAGATGGATAAGCGCGGTGCGTTTGGCATTGGTACCGCTGGTAACTCCCGCTATGACAGCGACCACACATGAGCCGATATTGGAACCCATCGTAAGGTAAATACCCTGGTCTATGCCGATAAGTCCGGTCACCACCATGGCAAGCGCTATGGAGGTCATTACCGATGAACTCTGGATTATGGCAGTAAAGACTGCGCCCAAAAGGACAAGCAGCAGCGGACTGCTGATTCCAGCGAGAAATGTTTTAACACCTTCCAATGAGGCAAAAACCTCCATGGACCCGCTCATCAGTTCCAGGCCGACGAAAAGAAGACCGAAACCGGCCAGAATGCCGCCCAGGGTCTTATACGAATTCCGCTTCGCAAAGATGCTCAGGAAGGCTCCCAGACCGGCGAAGGCCGAGAAGATGACACTGGTAGACACGGAACCGCTTCCGGACATACCAAGCGCCACGATCTGGGCGGTGACCGTAGTTCCGATATTGGCACCATAAATGATGGTTGCGGCCTGTGTAAGGGAAATAATGCCCGCATTGACGAAGCCTATGGTCATGACGGTGGTAGCGCCGGAACTCTGGATTGCGGCTGTACCCAATGCACCTATTCCAACCCCAAGAAGCTTACTGCCGGAAGCCTTGGAAAAGAGTTTTTTAAGTTTCTCAGAGCTCGCAGCCTCAAGATTGGAGCTCATCATCTGACAAGCCATGAGGAATACTCCGATTCCTGCCAGGAGTGTCAGTATAGATGTGACTATTGCTGTTATTTCCATTTATGCTGTTTTGTCACTGCTTGTTTTTCGTATCAATACATATTGTCACCGGCCCGTCATTTACCAGGGCGACTTTCATATCGGCCCCGAATTCTCCCGTGCCAACGGGCCGTCCGATGGCTGCGGAAAGGGCTGCACAGAACTTATCGTAAAGCGGGATGGCCAGCTCATGTCCTGCAGCACCAATATATGACGGCCGGTTCCCTTTCTTTGTAGAAGCCATCAGGGTAAACTGGCTTACCACCAGAGCATCTCCCCCGACATCCACTACGCTGCGGTTCATAACGCCCGCATCGTCGTTGAAAATGCGGAGCCCGGCAATCTTTTTCACCAGCCAGTCTATGTCCTCCGGCGTGTCCTCATGGCCGACGCCAAGGAGAATCATAAGTCCCGTCCCTATGGCAGACTTAACCTCTCCGCCTATTGTAACGGATGCCGATGTCACTCTCTGGATTACTGCACGCATGTGTCAACTGCTTATCCCTATCCTCTTTGAACTGCCTCCAGATAAAACTCTTTCCGCTGCTCCTGCGTCACCGGATACCGCGTGAGCCTTGAACTCTCCTTCAGACCGTCGTCCAGATTGCATACAAAGAGGTCATCTACATCGGCAAGATAAAGCCGGTTGTAACGTATGTCCAGATACTTCTGCAGGGACATGGTGTAGTCCATTGCCTTCCGGGCTTCGGCCTCATGAAGATTCTCACGGGAGAAAATGAAGAGACCCATCTTGTCATAATGACCGTAGAAACCGTTCCCAATCTTGGACACCTTGCTTTCGATGATTCTCCGAAGAGGCAGTGCCATGGACCAGTATGACAATTCCTTCACTCCGATATACTTACCTTCGCTCAGGCCATAGCCGTATCCGTATTCAAGAATCCGGTCTATCTCTTCGTCATGACCGGAAGGAGTAATCCCGGCCACATCTTTCAGCAACTCCAGGTGCGCGTTCTTGCTCTCCTCCATGGCCCGCGTAACCTCTATGCCGATAGAGTGCCCGTCCGTGCTCTGCAAATCCGGGCGGTCACGGTTCACAAGGCAGTCAAACTCGCTTCCCAGCAGCGCCGAAAGCGATATCTGAGCATACTGCTCGAAGAAACATGTGCCGAATTTACGGGTTGCCATAGGACGGGGCTGATTACAGATACTCTTCCAAAAACTCGGATGCATCCGCCACACAGTCAGGGCAGTCACGCAGCGGCTTCCCGGTGCCGATACCCTTGAGCAGGCAGCAGCGCGTTGCGCCGTTGCGCTCTTGGAACTTCTCCATGATGTCCTTCATGCGGGCGCGGGAGAGATTCCTGTCTTTTGTCGCCAGGCCGACAATCATTCCTGCGCCCACAATGGCCCCGCAGGTGCCTTCCATGTTGCCCATGCCTGTACCGTATGCCCCTGCAATGTCCAGGGCCGTCTTCTCATCCAGACCCACCAGGTCGCAATAAGTGCATACCACACTCTGTGCGCAGTTATGCGTGTTGCAGCGCTTCTTCTCTGCTGCTATATGCTTACGCGTTTCCATTACAATGTTTGCTCATGCCAATCTGACGCCCCCGGAATCGTACATATTCCTTCCGCGCCATGGCTTTACAAAGTTATGAAAAAATAGGGGCATGTGCAAAACCCCCTGCGTTAAATTGGGCTCACCTGCAAACTTCCGTTTTTTAGCTGAAACGATTATGACCCGTTGTTGTATGGACACGGAAACAGGGTATTTGGTGTCCGAACGCGCAAAATAACGTTGCTCGGGCACGGAAACGGGGTATTTGGTGCCCGTGCTGAGTTTTCAGGCGTGGTGGCAGCAGGGAGGCGGAGGCTGACGTCACTCCGTATGCTTTGTGCATGGAGAAAGGGCTTTGCCTCCAAAAGCCTCGTCCCTCCTCCGACTGAGCTCCATCCGGTCTGGACTCCACGTCCCGTCTTTGAAATACCACCCACCCGAATGTCGGCATCCGCTGGCGCGGCACAGCCCTTCCTCCGCACTCGCATTCACTTCGTTCCTATTCGCCTCCACCTCCCTGCCGCCACCACGCCTGAAGCACGTTTTCGGCTCTGTACGTTCAAAAGTGTGCTTTAACGGAGCTTTGTCGTAGCCGGAATTGGCCTGATTATCAGAGTACACGGGGTTTGCACATGAGCCGAAAAATACGCTTCTTTCATAATGCAGACGAGACTGGATTTCGGAATTTACTGCAAGTTCGCAACAAATACCGATTGTCCCGTCTTATTAAAATCTTGTTATTTATATAGATTCAGAAGTTATTTCTTGTTGCCCATTGGCGTGTATATAATATTTAGCCACCCTCGTCCGGTCGGTTCGTAAACCTTGTTTTTGCAAGACTGACAGAAATAGATATTCTTAAATTCTACACGCCATCCTTTTCTCGGCCCAAACTCCCCCCCGCAGCAACTACAGACACCGGAGTTACCGTAAATATGTTTCCCAAACCCATCCACTTCTCGGAACCATTGCTGAGGTGTTTTCCTAAAAGCATTAGCTCCCGTTTGTTTATCCGAATCACTCGTTCTCTTGGTTCTGGGCTCTTTCTTGACAGATACTGGTTTTTCAGTGTATTCTACCACGCGCAGTTTCAGATGATGGTATGGATTCGAGTTCATATTATGCCCAGTAACAAGGCAATGGGCAAGTGAACCAATGGGCATGTCCACGAAATCCAAGATTTCAAAGACCATCCCATAATCATCACGCAACAAGTAGCGGAAAGATTCTTTGGTCTTTCTTTTGCCCGCTACTACGAAACTATGCTTCGTTCCTTGCGGATACTGTTTTCTAATCACCCATGTATCTGGAATATATAGGCTGTGGCTTACGTATCGGCATCTTATATACTCTACATCATCTGGTAATCCTCTAACAACAGGAACATACCAGTCATATGGTTCTCCTCCATCTGGGGAATACTTCACCACAAAACAAGGAATTCCATTATGATGACAGCGGCGTTCAATTTTAAGCACAGTCTCAATAGGACCTAGTGTAAGGGTGTCATCAACGCTATTATTTGTTACTACCGTTCTGGAGTCTCTGTATGCCCTTTCATCCAACTCTTTGAGTATGTGGCCATAGCGCAATTTCCCGTAGCATTTCAATAAAAGCGATTCATTCCGTTTAATGCCCTCTGGATTCCTATATTTTTTAAGAAGATAATCAACGATTTTGGGGACGGGCCAAAAGGGGTTGATCTGCGTATCTTGATAAAACAGCTTGGGCGCAGTCGCGCTATTCCAGCCACCGCTAGACCTATGTTCTTTAAGAGTTGTTTGAGGAACTCTATTATTCTTGAGTTTTTCAGCCGCTTCAATGATTATTGCAAAGCCTTCCGGACCATAAGGAATAGACAGAATTCGGCTATTACGCCGGATTGATTCGACACTTCCGTACCGAATCAAAAGCTTTTGGGCGACCTTGCGGGCTTCTTTTTCTGTCAGTCCACTCTTAGTCATAAAAAACTATTCTACTTCTCCTCCGTCTCAATATCCAGTCCCAATTGCGAAGCAGATTCCTTCACTGCCCTGTAGATAGGTGAATTCTCATTGAGAGGGGCCAGTTCGGTGGACTTGGCCTTAAAGTTGATGCTGAGTTTGAGGTTGTTGTTTTTCAGCGGGTAGATGAAGCTGCTCATGAGCTGTGTCCAGCTGGCCATATCAACATTTCCTGAAATAGTGATGGACTTGAACTTCTTGGATTCGGGTGTGGGAGGGATGGGGTCACCAGGTGTTTCTTCTCCTCCGGGAGTGCCGGGGCCAGGAGTACCAGGTTGTTCACCGCCGCCAGCAGGTTCAGGGGTACCAGCGGGTTTGGGCTGGACGCTCGGGTCAACCAGCCAATATTCTTCGCTCTGGGCATTGAGGAAGGGAATGGTGTCTGTATTCTGGTAAATCTTGTCCCACTCCTCGGAGCTGCCCATAGCCACATTGAAAACGCCGACTTCGCAGTATTTGCGGACGGATTTCTCGATGGCGTCCGGACCGGAAATCATAGGCTTGTCATCATATTTGAGGAATGCCTCGTAGACAAGTTTCACGGGGATAGGAGTCTCGACAGTAGGAAGGAGATTATTGTCTGCCAGGGTCTTACGGCCTACGGTATCCAATAACCATTCTTCCTCTTTGAGTTTGGCGGGGAGGTTGATGGATATGAGGGTAGAAAGGTCGCGGGATGGCTCCTGAATGTTGTAGCGATGGATGCCTTCTTTGGCGGAGTGCTTGAGGACTACGCTGTATGCCTGAGCCAGTGCATCTTCCAGCTCGTGGTCGTAAGTTCTCTTGCGGGCTTCAATGTCTGCTTTCTGGTCCCTTTCGAGGGCAGTGGCGTACTCGGTGAGAATCTTCGTGCAGGCTATGTAGTCTGCAAGTTTGACGTTCAGTTGAGCGCGACCAGCTTCCGAACAGGTCAGATACAGAATAGTATTGCGGTAGATTCTTTCCGATAGCCCACGTTTGGTGGAGATATGGTTGATTACGCGCTCAACGGAACTGCTGATGCGGTCGATAGCCACAGAGTACTTTGGATGCAGCAGAATGAGTGTGAGACTCTTCTGCTCCGGAATATCCTCTGCCGGGTCAACCAAAATCTTAAAGGGATTTCCCATCTGATTGATGGCCTTGAGACGCTTGAGGATTTCCAGGTTCATCTCATCCACGCTGACCTCAGACTTGGCCTGGTTCAGGAGAATATTGATGTTGGCTTTGGACTGGAACCAGTAGCGCTTGCCGCCGGTATTGGAGGAATACAGGTAATGGGCAACGTCTTCAAGTTTATTCAGAGAGCCATTGATGTCATTGTGGTTGAAGGCATTGGGACGGAGCATGCAAAGCTTCAGTTCCGGCATGGAGAGGCCGTGCTGGTGGTCACCGCCGACGGATGCAAGCAACAAGGTAGTGGCAACGCCCTGGGTAATGCGGTAGGTAAACGCATTGCCGGATGGCTCCAAATTGTCAATCTTATAGGCGTTACTGGATGTCCCGTACACATCTGCGTGCATTACGGTTTCCCAGTTGGCGCCCATCAGGTTGTTGATGGTGCCGGTAAGGGTGCTGAGATTCTCCAGATTGAGGTCTGATGTGTGAATCAAAGCCTGTGTGCCGGTCAGTGAGGCGCGACGCTGCCAAAGGTCCTGAACGATGGATGCCAGCAGACGCAGAACGCCACGGGTGCGCTGGAAACGCGGGTCATTGCCCCAGCGAAGACGGAACATATCGATGAGCTCCGGATGGAAGGGATAGGCTTTCCGGATGCGATTCGCATAGGATGTGTTATCGGACTGCGGTGGAAGGTCTCCGCGGCGGTTGTGGTACATATCCTGATATTTCCGTGCAACCCGATCAATGACGGATGTGTCAATAATCTGCTCGAACAGGCGGCGGCGCACGACCTCAAAAATCTCCTCATCATCAACCGGCTTGACAGAAGTGCCCACTCGCACGACACGGGTCTCAAGTGAGGAAAGGACTTCCTGACCGATGGCAGCGGCTGCAACTTCTGTGGCACTGGCCGGCAACGTAACGATGAGAACGCAGCGTGGGATGCTAGAAACCACCTCCGTGAGTGTCTGAATGAAACTATTGGTTTGGTTGAACAGGGTCCCCTGACCGACCTTCTTGGCAGAAGCCTTGGCACAGTAATCCGCCAGCTCATCTATCAGAATCAGGCACGGGGTACAACTCTCGATGATGGGTTTGAAGAGCATCGCGGACGGTGCCGTCCTTTCAATATCGTTCTGTTTAATCTTGTCGTAAACTGCCTTCCCGCCAAGCTGATAAGCGATTTCGCCCCAAAGGGTGTAGATGGTGAAACCGTCCTCACATTCACGCCCTTGCGAAACATCGGTGGTGTTGTTGGTGAATACGGTCACCTTGGCATCGTCAAACTTAGGCGTCACGTTGTCTGAGAAAATCTTCATATCCCGGCCCAGGGTAGCGATGCTGCGACCGCTCTTGGCGATGTGATAGAGGGAAATCAAGGAGTGGGTCTTACCACCACCAAAGCCGGTCTGCAGAGATATGACGCGGTTCTCGGATTCTTCGCCGTTGAGGGCTTGTACGACGCGGGTGGAGATGTCCCGGAGGCCGTCGGTCACGTAAGTCTTGGCAAAGAAGAGATTGGGATTGGTATATACATCCGGGCCGGTGCCCAAAGCAACCTCGCTCAGATTGGCGGCAAAGATGGATTCATCCAGCTGCGCATTCCGAATGTCATAGTGCGGGATGGCATTGTTGAACCAGGAAGGCAGTACTTCATCGCTATTTACAACCGATGCAGCGGGTGCAGAAGGCATCAGAGTCTGACGCTGGGCAGGTTGCGGAGCCGGAGCGGGTGTAACCTCCACCTTGTCGCCATTCTGGATACGCTGAATCTCATCATAGACATCCTGCATCTCCAGCAGTTTGGCGGCCCCTTTCATATTCAGGTAAGCACGAGTAATCTCATCCTCCTCCAATTCCTGGAAATGCTGGCACTTGTTGCGCACTTCCTTCAGTTCCTTGAAGTAGTTGATGAGTTTGTTCACGTCTGCATAATTGCCCACTTCCTGCTTCAGAGCATCCTTATAGGAGACGCCAAAGGTAAACAGGATGCCGTAGTCAATCAGGTTGGCCGTATTGCCGCCGGATTCGGTCAGGCTGCGCTGCGCCATATTCCAGGTGCGCTGCTGGTCGAAATTGAGCTGGGTGAACAACTCTCCCTCCCAGGGCTTACCCGGGGCGGTTTTCTCGATGACGACAATCACGTAGGGCCTCATTTTCTCCAGGAAGAAGCCCAGGGCGTTGAACAAGCTGGTGTTTGTACTTGTGCTCATATTGAATACTATTTGAAATCGTTGTTAAAGTCACTGCCAAAGTCGAAAGTCATCTGCTCTGGCTTGTGCTGGTCCACCTCACGGGACTCCTGACGGAGGTTGTCGGAGTTGCCCATCAGGCCATCGATTGCTTTAAGGTCTTTTCCTTCTGGGAGAAGTTCTTTCAGCGATGCCACCAATCTCCAGAACGGGGCATTCTGGTCATCAGCGCCCACATTATGAAGGAGAGTCAACAGGATATGACGGTCTCCCTTTTCATAGGCCAACATCGCACGATGGACCTGATCGATGAGCGGATCTTCCGGATGTGTGCCCTGATTGGTGGTGTTTCCAACGTGCTCAGCTGCAGTGGCGAGGTGCTGCTTTTTTCCATCTCGAATCAGTAGTTTTTTTGCAAATATCTCTGATACATTCACTGACATTCCAATACGGGTAAACTTTGTTGCATCATCAAAGTCAGTCTCTCCCATGCCATTCATCTGAAGCCAGCCAATATAAAAACGAGTATATTCATCTCCTTGGACGCCCTTTAGTAAAGCGTTGAATGCGGAGGTCCTCGCTATTTCAAGCAATTCCATAACGGTCACCTCGCTTCCGTCAGCTTTCTCAACCAATTTGTATTTACCAAATTCACTAACAGCTTGGCCAAAGCATGCAGTAAGAAGGTCCGCGCCACGGAAGCCCAATTCATACAAAGAATTTACTTCGCTTTCCACAGTTGAGAAAATGGCTTTCTTCACTTCTTTGAAATCCGCGAAACCTCTACGTTCTGATGGCCTACATGCAACAGTTACAGAGGACTCCAGAAATGCCTTGTCCGTTTTCATGGCGCCGGTCATCTCAGTATCAATAGGCCATGACCCAGTAATGTTCATTTTTGCGTCAAGGATGGAATTACAGAGAGTAGTCCATGCTTCTGTGCTTTGGTGCGCGAACATAATACTAACAATATCTGTAGTTTGGGCTTCTATGGCATCAAATATTTGCGTTAGTTTCTTCTCAAAGTGTTTCTTTGCTTCATCCTCGCTTCCAGAATGATGATGCTTCAAAGCTGTACACTCCTCCGTTTTAGGTGTCTGAGGAGTGGAAAAATTGAGCGGGTAAATATCACCAAGTGTTCTCTTTAACCAAACATAAAAGAAGTCTGAACAATCAGCATATGCTATAGCATCATAGTAGGGCGGATCAGTAACTACTGCTGTAATGGATTTCTTTTCGAACTGTAATTTGTCTCCGCTTGATGCATTGGAAAAAACTGCACTAAAAGGACTTGAACTCTCAGCATCGAGGTAACGAATTACCCAATCCAGTTGATTAAGGGCACTACCGGATTTTCCACAGAAGGGGTTAGATTCCGGGAAATCGAGCACCATAGGAATAGCCTGACGTCCAAAAATGTGTTCGACCTTTTCCCCAGTAGTATGATATGTACCAAACGTAGTGTTCGCAATAATAACTCGATCTATCCAAATAGCAATTAACGTAATAAGGGCATTGCTATACTTGCCTTCCGTAAATTGAGTCTTAAGCGAATCGAAATACTTAATAAGTGTGTTTATCGTGTGTAACTGCCGATCCGAAAACAAATCTCCCCACTTTGTTATGCCCCATGTACAACATGGAAGAGCCTGAGTATATTCAACCTCAAGAGATTCTTGTGGCTTATAAATGGCATCTATGGGTGCTGTTAGTCTCTTTTTTATCTCTTCTGTTGGCAAAGAATACGATTTACCATCTTCGGCATCTCCGATAACCGCGAGCAGTCTCGTATGAAGCCCTGATTTTCTGGATTCCTCTTTTACAGTATCAACAGATGTAACGCTTCCACAACATGGACATATTAAAGTACCCCTGCGGCAGAACTCTGGCAAATGCTTAGAATCATATTTCCCGCGTACTAATTCGAAATCAATTTCCTTCCCCCGTATAATTGGTTTTAGATAAATGCTATTTGATTTTGAATTTGCTAAATAAAACCCTCGAAGGAGTGGAACCTGAGCCCCGCAGGAAGGATTTGAACATTTGGCAGTCCTAGCCCAGTAATATGCAATCGCAGTACTCCCAAAACGGTCTTTTGGATAGAGTTCTTTCACCTCTTTCTCTGTCTGTTCCAATAGGTATTTTGCATAATACTCTACATCAAAAGAAAGACGGTTAGGTATATCAATATAATTGGCGTCAAATAACTCTCCATGTTTTTCCTTAAGGATACTGTAACCTAAAGAGCCATATCTACTTTGGAACTCCTTTTTTGAGTAACGTATGGGTTTGCCATATTTTTGCGGAATGTCTGCAGATCCACACTCAATGATATGAGCAACAGGATTGATGTCATTACCGTAGCTACGGCAGCCCAAACGTGCTGCCTCCAGCGGGATTGCGCCACCACCCGCAAAGGGGTCAAACACAGCAGGCATGTCATTCTGGAAGGAATCAATGGCATCCCTAAGCTTATGCTCCAATGTGTTAGTAGATACAGAATCAAGATGGCGGTCAACCACACTATAGAGTTCATCTTCAGCCATCTTTATGGCTTCTTTCTTCGCATCAAAAGCATCTGACAACTGCTTGTATGAGGATTCTTTTCTTTCTGAATGATAGGCCACCCAAATAAGCTTTTGGGCGCGAGAGAGAACTTCCTCATTATCTTTATTCTCGCATTTAATAAGGCTTGCTGCAGAAATGACATCTCCGGCAGGGGTGGTTGCTCCAATCCTCATGTTGTTCTGGCACTTGTCTGTGAACTTACCTATAAACATGATGAGGCGGTTCCGGCGATTATCTTCCATCGGGTCAAGCGAAGCCGTGTAAGGGATATCTGTGTACGGTTTATAACGACTGTCCTTCATCAAAATGGCGTCAATAGCATCTTTGAAGGCCTTGGGACAATTCTCGTCGAGCGGATCTGGAACTAAACTTCCGAAAATAACAGCACGGCAAGCAGGAAGCGGGCGCCTAGCCCACCACAAATGCAAAGTGGATATATGGCCGTGACGAATGGACTTATCTCTCTGGCTTTCCGCAGAGATTTCCTTGATAGGCATCGCCACTTCAATGAGTCTTTTCGCTTTCATATAGTTTACTCTTTCTTATTTCACTTTAGCCTTCCACTCCTCCTCAGGCAGATAAAACTGCACACCCTTGATGAGTTTCTGGAAATTCATCCGTGCAATCGGATTCCAGAACGTATGGAGTTCCGGCTTTGTCTTGCAATTGGTCACAATGTACAGCCAGGCTTTCTCGCCCAACTGTTCCAGCCGGTTCACCTCATTCTCCGACAGCATCACGCCATCCGTACCGGCACGGCCCTTCACTTCAACATAGCGCTTATTACCCTCCTTATCGGTAGTACGAATGTCATAGCCCACATTTTCCTTGGAGACATCCACAGGGAAACCGCCACACTCACGCTCGTAATCCATCGCCACCTTCATAGCTATGGCCTCCACTTCATCGTCCCGGTGCATACCGAAATGCTTCTCGTATTCCATCTGACTGAGCGGGACCACATAGGCACAACCCAGCACTTCCGGCTTCTTGGGAGATAGCTCCACCATCTGGTCCAATTCGTTGAGGCGGGCAACCTTGCGGAGCTTCAGCTCTTCCATCCGGTTGGTCTTGTTGGCCAGCTGATTCTGAACTTTCTCGCTATCTGACAGGAAAGCCTTGCCCTGTAGCTCGTTGATTTGCAGGCTCAGGTCCAGAATGACTTGCTCAAAAGCGGTCTCCAGGTACTCCCGGCGTCTGTTATTATCATCCTGCACACGCGTCTCCGTTTCCTCCAGAAGCGGCTCTGTAATGTGTTCAAAGGCCCATTGGATAACTTGCTCCTCATCCTGAACAGCCGGGGTCTCCACATCTTTGGCAAACTGGCTGGGCGGCACAAGGTCCAGGAACTTGGCGGGAGATGTGATATGGAATTCTCCGTCGGAGGTTTGATAGACCAGTGACAGGAGTTCATTGGCAACATTATCCTCCGCTTTTGAGGGACTGTTGTCGGTAATCTGGTTCTTGATGTAGAAGGCCAGGTAGCTTTCGCTGTCTTCCGGGGAAACCAACACCGTCCCCTTCAACATTTCTTCGCGGAAGGATTCCCGGACTACATCAACAAGGGCATCGAAGAGCGGATTACCCGGGTTGATGTAGTGGGCTTTGCCTGAGAGGGCGTTGGCGTTTTGGTAGTCCAGGAATTTGTGCTTGTCAAAGCATAGAAGAAGCTGGGAGACGTTGCTGACGTTGATCTTGTAGCGCTCTTTCAGCTTTTTGGCGATGATTTCCGGAACAGTAGTCATCTGGAAGATGCCGTCACCAAGCTCCTTGTATTTGCCGCCAAGATGCTTGAATGCCCGTTCGAAGAACATCCGGACGTAGATGGGCTGGAGGCGCTTTTCGTCGGAGTCTTCTTTCAAGCGGTGTGCATCAGCGAAGTCCACGATGCTGTGGGCAATGGCATTCTTCTGGTCCTTGATTTTCTCTCGGAAGAGATTGCGCATTGTGTCATCATCCTGGCTGATGAACCTGTCCAGTTCTGAGGCTCGTCCGTCAAAGACGGATGAGATGATGTCGTCCAGGGATACATCTTTCAGGACATCTTGAATCACGTCATACACGCGGTCGTCACCCAGGCTCTCGCGGATGACATCCATCTTTTCCAGCAGCTTGGAAAGGACCTTACCTTCCCGGGTGTTGCCGGCAACCATATTGAAGACCATCACGTCGCTTTGTTGGCCGTAGCGGTGAATTCGTCCCATGCGCTGCTCCAGACGGTTGGGATTCCAGGGAATGTCCCAGTTGATAAGCAAGCGGCAGAACTGTAGGTTGATGCCTTCTCCTGCCGCATCCGTGGCAATCAGGATCTGGGCCTCATCCCGCATAAAGGCATTCTGGGCCTCACGGCGCTCATCTACATTCTTTCCGCCGTGGATGGTAGCCACTTTGTAGCCGCTGTTGCTGAGGCGCTCTGTCAGGTAGATGAGCGTGTCTTTGTGCTCGGTGAAGATGACCAGTTTCTCGCCGTTGATGACACCTTCGGAGTTGAGGAGCTGTTTGAGTTCCTGGAATTTCTTCTCTTCCTGGTTCTGGATATAAAGGGTGTCGGCCATGTTGTATAAGGCCTTCACCTGCTTGGCTTCCTGCTGGATTTCAACAGCGGTTTTGGCTGTCGTGAAGAGTTTGAGTTTCTTCGGGTCGGCCATGATATTGTCCAGGGCATCGCGCTCATCGTCTTCCAACTCATCATAGTCGTCCATGCTGTCCAGGTCAAAGTCTTCCAACTTCTGGCGCTGTTTCCAGATGTTGGGATTCTGCGCTACGAGGTCGGCCAGTCCCTGCAGGGCTGTATATCTCTTGAGGAGGGTATTACGGATGGCGTAGATGGAACTCACAAGGCGGCGCTGCATCACCTGCAGGGCCAGGGATACGTGTATGTTCTTGCTCTCAGACGCCTCTGCCTTGCGGACGGTGAGGTATTCCGTTACTGCATCGTAGAGTTTTTTCTCTTCCGAGGTAAGCTGGTAGGCAACGGTTTTGGTGTATCGTTCTTTGTAGAGCGGACGACCTTGCCAGTCTTTCATATCTTCCTTCAGACGGCGGATGAAGTATTTGTTGATGCCGCTCTGCCCAATTTCCTGGATGCGGGATGCAGCAAGGTCCGGTGTGGCAAAGATGTCTTCGTCCAACAGTTGCATTAGGCATTTGAAGGTGTCGGCACGGCCACGGTGAGGTGTTGCTGTCAACAAGAGGATATGTTCGCACTGCTTGGATAGCGTTAGAGCAGCCTCATAGCGGTGTGACAGATAGCGTTTGGTGCCGTATTCGTAGGCGGAGAGTTTGTGGGCCTCATCGAAGATGATTATATCCCAGCTGGTGGAAGCCAGGACTTTCATTACATCCTCTTTGCAGATGAAGTCGATGGAGGCCACAATTCTGTCGTGGTCCTGGAAGATGGTCGGCTCAGAATTGAATGCTGCACGGTTGGCCAGGACGAAAGGGATGTTGAACTTGACACCCATTTCGTCTTCCTGCCATTGTTTGGTGAGGCCGCCGGGTGTAACTATTAGCACTCGCTCCACTCGCTTGCGCATAAGGAGTTCCTTGAGTAGGAGGCCCGTCATGATGGTCTTACCTGCGCCGGTGTCATCGGCCAGCAGGAAGCGAATTGAAGGCTGCGGAAGCAGGTATTTATAGACGGCTTCCACCTGATGGGGCAGAGGATCTACGACACTGCAGTTAATGGCGAAGAGCGGGTCGAACTGATAGGCGGAGTTGATGCGCTCCGCTTCGGCAAACAGGACGAATTTTTCCGGGTCTCCCTTGAAATTGAATTTACCTTCTTCGGTGAGAATCTCCAGCTTGTCCAGCTGGGCAGTCTTGATGACCTTGGAACTGGATTTCTTGGTGTTGACTCCGGTATATGATAGAGAAATGCTGGAACCGAGCTGCTGGATTTTGGTAATCACAACCGACTCGCCAGGTATCAGGTTTTTGACAATGCTGCCGACTTCTATCACGGACTGTTTGCTCCCGTTCCGCCTGGCTCGTTGGCGGGGTAATACCCATACTACGCGAAAGTGCGAGCCTCCTTTAGGTCTTGATCTCCAAGTCAGGCTCGCCAAAGCCCCGGGTACGAACAAGTTAAAGTAATAACGGCTCGCACTGCTATAGTGTGAGCCGAGGCCCATAATATAGCCAGCGCAAGCGTCTCACTTGAACTCCGGTACCCTTTGAATTGGCGATTCGACTTGGTCGGAATCAAAGCTAAACGCTTTCGGTATTTAAAGTTGCGTTTCCCTTCGGGAATGCATTGGCAAATTTAAGAATTTTTATTCAGATTGTCGAGTATGTTCGTTGCTTACTTGTTTTTAGGTTTTCTTCCTATTTTCGTCTTCAACTAAACATCCACCAATTTAAGTCTCGTCAAAGATCGACTATCACAACGAGTGATTACGCCTCATCACCTTCACCGGGCGCTCATCGCCCCTGTATAGATTGCATAGCCAGTTCACCTCACTGGTGTCGCTGAAGCCGCATTCCTCCATTACGCGGCCGTGATACGTAAAATACAGAGTAAACTCCTGGAAGGAGCAACCATATCCAGCGTATGTATTTTTGATGGAGAAAGTGTACGCCAATTATATAAAACTGAAGGTTGACAGAAACCTGCCAACCCAGTGTTCAGCGAATCCGTAGAATCGCTTTTGCAAATATTGATATTTTTTTTCAGATTTCCAAATATTTCGGCAAGGAAGATTCAAGACCGCCATCACAGTACCACTCATGGCCAATCCCTCACAACGCATAATCCAGCCTCATCACCTTCACCGGGCGCAAAGTTTAAGAAAATATGTATCTTTGAGGACGTTTTAGTTACGGATTACGTATGAAATCTCTCGTTATCATCGATGCATGTGTGCGTCAGTCAGATTCCCGTACACTCAGAATTGCTGAGCCGATTATCGATGCTCTGTCTAAACGGTACAAAGTCACCCGATATGACCTGCCTGAAATGGATATCGTCCCGCTCAATCCCGGTCTTTTTAAGGAGCGTGGTCTTGGCGAAATCCCGGCATGGGCCCGCGAGGCAGCATCGGCCATTGCCAAGGCCGACCGGATTCTCATTGCAGCACCTTTCTGGGACATGAGTTTTCCGGCGGTTCTAAAGTGCTTTTTCGAGCAGGTTTCGCTCTTCGACATTACATTTACGGATAACGGCAAAACCTGCGTAGGTCTCTGCAAGGCCCCCAAGGTTCTCTATATCACCACGCGTGGAATGGATATCCCTACAGGAAGCTTTCTGGATCAAGGTTCTCCTTACCTGAGAGCCCTTGGCGCGCTGTGGAATCTGGGAGAAATGACCGTTCTGGATGTGCACAACACCGATTACATGTCAGAGGAAGAACTGAATCTGGAAATCAATTCCACGATAGAGGAGGGCCTTGAACTGGCAAAAGCGTGGTAATCGTGAAGAGCAGTAATAATAGTCATTTCAACTGCGCTTCCCTCCCCGCTTCTGTCATAAGCCCCTGCTGCTCAAGTTCCGCGCAACGCGCACGGTTGAGCTGGGTCCAGTGACTGCCTTTTCGGCGAGGAGAAATCCTCTGCGCAAGGCGCCCGTCCGGCATTTTCTTCAGTGTAGAGTCAATCCAGCCAAAGCACAGGCATTCCTCAACAATTTCCAGATATGGAATGGAATCAGGCCCAGGCGTTTTACTGCGACTGCAAACCACCCACGCATGGCTTGCCGATGCATGATTTGCCTCCAGCCACTCCCGAAGCTGTCCCCTACGCGAAAAATCCAGGAAAGGCTCAACTACCATTGCGGAATCAGTTTGATTGCATTGATAATCCTTCCGCACTGGACGCCCTCACGCCTGGCGGAAAAGAATTCGCCAGTGGTGAATGTGTCTATGCCGACAACCTGAATGTTCTCTTTGAGGATCCCGGCCTGTTCCAGCAGCCACTGATTGGCTTTCCAGAGGTCGATATGGTGCCCGCCGGACATAGGCGTCCCGTCCCCCGCCCCATGAAAACTCCAGATTTCACCGATGGGGAAAACGGCATTCTTGAAATGTTCGGCCACCTCTTCCCCCACCTGGAAACTCTCTGGGCCGATACCGGGTCCCAGAGCGGCTCGCATATCGGCAGGATTACATCCAAAGCGTTGACTCATAAGGCCGATAGCCTTCTGGCTTATGTGCAGCACCGTGCCCTTCCAACCGGCATGGACGGCGGCCACAACGCGCTTGACGGGGTCGTAAAGCAGTACGGGGATACAGTCTGCAGTGCGTACGCCTACGGCTACTCCCGGAAGGTTAGTCACAAAGGCATCGAAGCCTTCCAGATCTTCCCGGGTCATATCCGGCCGATTCACTATGGCCACCTTGCAGTCATGCACCTGATGGCCTTGAATCACCGGATATGGAAGATTGGCGTCACGCTGCGTAGAAAAGGCTTCTACACCTGCTCCCAAGTCATATTTAAGCAGCCCGTCAAACATACGTACCAATTTACGCATTTTTTGTATTATCACAAAAAGCTATGGTACCTTTTACCAAAAGAGTAACTGCAGCAGCATACAGCGCAACGGAAATGACAATCTCAATCATGGTTCAAATCGTTTTGTTGCTGCAAAACTAACACAAGCTTGAGCCAAACCGCTGCTCATGCTACAAGAATTTCGCAATTTATGGTAAAAGTGCAAAAATGGAGGGAATAGGAATCATACTCAGAACCACCAAAACCAGCGGCAGTGTTGGACTTCGTTTTCGCCTGGTTGACGGCCGAAAGGTTTGCACTGATGAATGTTGCCTTTGACCCGGAGGGGTCATTTTCCTTCGGGGGTACAAAATGTCAATCGCGGGTTGAGTCGCGGACGCACGCGCGCAATTTTAAACAGACACGAGGCCCCTCTTTACTGCGTAGGCAACGCACTCTACTATGCTGTCCAGGCCGAATTTCCCTTTTATGCGTTCTTTGTAGCTGTCCACAGTGTTGATGGTTATTTCCAGAGCAGATGCAATCTGTGAATTGGAGTAGCCGGAGGTGGTGAGCTGGAGCACTTCCAACTCGCGTGGCGTCAGTCCCTGCGGTTTACGGGCAAGCAGATTTTCACGTCCGCCAAATATGCGGGTGATCCGGTCGGCATCGATGGTTTCTCCAAAGAAAAGGCTTTTGCCATCGGCGACATCGGCAATAGCTTCCACGATGGACTTCGGCACGGAATCCTTGGCCAAATAGGCTGATGCCCCGGAAGAAATGGCTTTAAGGATATATGAGGGGGTCTTGTAGTGCGAAAGCACCAATGTCCGCACGGCGGGAAAGGCCTCACGAAGAATCCCCAGTAGCGTAAGGCCGTCGGTCTCGGACTCCAGGGAGATGTCCACCATGGCAACGTCAGTTTCCGGATGGGCATTGAGGAAGGCTACGGCCGCACCGGGAGTGGCAACAGATTCAATGGATGCGAACTCGCCATCGGACTGCAATGCCAACTTGAGTCCCATTACGAAAACGGCGGAATCTTCCACGAGAAGAACATGAATCATAGGTCAATGGTTATTTGAAGGCCTCCTTCGGGCCGATTTTTCATTTCCATCCCGGCGCTGAGCTTATCCAGCAGTTCGCGTGCAATCACAAGGCCTAGGCCATGGCCCCACTCGGGGGCTTCTTCCCGAAGGCCGGGGCCATTGTCGATGATGACAATCCGACGCGCATGGAGAAGATCCTTCGTCGCTTCGCTCCTCAGGATGACAGGAGCCCCCGGGATGTCAGAATGCTGCGAGGCCTTTACGGCATTGTCCAAAAGGTTCCGAAGGACGGTAAGCAGCATGTTCCGGTCGGTGCGTACAATCAAGTTTTCGGGAATATCAACTGTGATCACATCATGCCCACGGACGCTTTCCACAGCATCCTCGGCAAGGCCCAGGAGATTCACCTCACGCATAACGGGCTTCAGCATGCCCCTCTGACTGAGTGACCACAGCAGGAGGTTCTCCAGCAGGGAGGAGGCGTTTTCGGCCGACCCGGACAACTCAGCAAGGCCTGCCTTCAACTGCTCCCCAGAGAGGCTGTCAGCCTTCTCCAAGAGTTCCCGTGTCAAGATGTAATTTCCGGTAACAGGCCCCCTGAGATCGTGGGATATAATGGAGAAAAGGCGGTTTCGCATATCCAGTTCCTTCACAAGGAGCCTGCGCTCGCGGAGTTTCATCACCGTATAGACGATGGCGGAAAGAAGCAGGAGATATCCCAGCAAGAAGGGCCAGCGGAGCCAGATAGGCGGAGGCACGCGGATTAGCCGTGAAACAGACTCGCCCTGATTCCACCTCCCGAAGATATCCGAGCTTTGCTCCTCAAGGGAATATCGCCCCGGGCGGATATTCTCCGGCAGGCCGATAAAGCGTCCGTCATTCCAGTCTCCGCCATTAAGGCGATACCTGTGGCGGATAAGACCCTCCAGCGCCAGATTCCCTGCGGCCTTGATGGCGAGCAGGCTGTCCGGATGGAACACTACGGCGCCGCTCCCTCCTCCGAAGGACAGTGAACCGTCCCTGAGGGTGCAGGAAACATGTTCTCCGTAGATATCGGAGGGAAATCCCAACTCCTTGGGAACGCGGCCGACGCTGCCGTCGGTGTCAATGAACCAGAGTCCGTCCTCTGTCCCGGCCCATAGCCGTCCTGCGGCATCCGTCTCCACCGACTGCACCAGCATGCCATCCAGGTATTGCTTGCCGGAGGGACTCCACAGCCCCCCACGGGTTGAAGCCCAGACGGTGCCGTCTGGGGAAAGACAAAGGTCGGTGACATAATCGTCCGGAATATCCGAATTGCCTTTGTAATACTTGGTTACAAGGCCGGTTTCCGGGTTGATGATATTCAGCCCGGAAACCGTGGTGGCATAGACCAGATTGCCGTTCAGGTCTTCGATGAGCCGGCTTCCCAGCCTGGAACTCAGGTAGATGTTTGAATCCACCTGTGCCGATGGATAGCGGAACGGGCTCAGCCAACGGGGAGGCAGGCTCCGGCGGGCTTTACGGTCCCATTCGTTGAGGCCCACGCCTTCCCACGTAACCACCCAGAACCGGCCGTGACTGTCTTCCAGGAAATCGGATATCCAGTTGGCTCCGTCCAGGTGCCGGGCTTCGCGCTGTTCTTTCGGGATAGGCCCGCTCAAGCGGCCCTTGCGCATCTTCCCGTCCTTCCAAACTTCCCAGCCGGTGTTGTTCCAAAGGCCCACGTAAACGGCTCCGGCACTGTCTTCGTACAAGGCCGACACCCTGTCTTCGGCAGTCCCGATCCACATTTTCCCTGTGTGATCCTCCAGTAAGGCCGTGACGTTGGCCGAAGAAATAGTCTGCACATGCTGAAACGCCGGGCAAATGACTGAAAGGCCGTTGTCGCCTCCTGCCCAGATATTGCCCTGGCAATCTTCAAACAGGCAGTAGAGTTCTGTGGACGGTGTTTTATAGACAGGTGTATCTTCCGGTTTTTCCAGATTCACCGGCCCGATACCATACGAGCCGGCGGCCCAGAGGCGGCCTTTGCTGTCTGTAAGGAGCCGGGCATGGGCTATTGGAAGGCGGCCGTGCAAAACGACTGCTCTGTCTTCATAAGTATACAAAAGAGATGTGTGGTCATCAAAGGCATAGAGTTTACCTCCGACCTCTGCGAAACTTCCGGCGCAGAATCCGCCATTGCCGAATGGATGCACGACCTTCGGTCCGAGTCTGTCTTCAACGTACTGAAAACGGACAATCCGGCCCGCAAGCCAAAGTTTTCCGTCCCGAGCCTCGAATATCTGATAATAGGGGTAATCTCCTTCCGAGTCCCGCTTGTCGTACCAGCATCGGGCCTCCTCCCTAATGCCATTCTTGTAAGAGAGTTTCAGCAGCAGGGTGTCGCCTACGGTAGCCCAGACATAGCCCTCTGAATCTGTCAAAAGTGCCCGAATATTGCTCTCCACCTTGTCATCTCTCACCCTGAGCCCCTTCGCCGTACCAATCCAGAGCCTGCCGCCATGATCCACTGCCAGGGCATTCACCCTGCCGTATTCCTTCCAAGATTTGAATTGTACTCCGTCAAAACTTGCAAGACCGTTTCGCGTCCCCACCCAGAGTACACCGTCGGCATCTTGCGTAATGGCATAGACTGTATTGGACGGCAGCCCGTCGGCCGAACTGTAGTTGACAAAACGGGGCTCCTGCGCCCATAATGTGCAGAAGAGAAGGAGCAAGGGTATGACGGCAAATCGGCGCATCTCACCCGCAAAGGTATCAATTCCTTTCGGAATATCCTTATAAATCAGCGTCTTGTGGCGGATTCCGCCACAAGGGAGTCTTTCGGCCCGGCTATCTTTGCAAAAAACACATACGCGTATGAAAAAGATGATCCTGGCCGTACTGGCTCTTTCAGCAGTACTTGTATCTTCCTGCAACAAAGACGGTGAAGGCGGATCCAATGCCTCCGTCAAATTCCGCAAAGCAAACATTTCTGGAGCTCGAATGCTTGCTCTTGCCTCCGGTACCGGTGCCGCTACCAAGGCCGAAGGCGACATTACCGTCGGCCCCAAAGCCCTTTACACCGTGTCTGAAGACGGTTCCATGGTTGAAGTCAGCTATAATGTGGACGTGGAGGGTGCCGATGGAGAAGTGGCCGAAAGTATCCGGGCCAACCTCATCATTTCTCCCGGCTTTATTTTCCCGGTAGGCGAAGGCTGGCTGTGGCTGGCAAACTGCCATTATGATATAAAGGGTGGTTGGGCAAATCATGAGCAGTTGTCCCTGTCAAAGTCTGTGAGCAACGCGCTCAGTAAGATTATCAATGAATTCAGCGCCAAGTACCATGAGCGCCACGGTGCCCATTATCTTATCCGCAAGAGCGACGGCGCCCTGTTCGAGTGGACGCTGGAAGCCGGTGCTCCGGACGGCATGGATGACGGCTTCAAGCAGCCCACATTTCTCAACGGCTGGTTCCACCAGCTGGGAAAGGACCTGTTTGTGAGGACCGGCGGCTGGAATTATGAAGGCATAAACGGAGGCCTTCCGTCACTTATCCGTCTGCAGGACAATGGCAACACGCTGGATGCGGTAAACGTGCTGGGAGACAATATCTCCTGCTGGAAACTCTATCCTGCCGGAGGCTCTTGCCTGGGTGGGACTTTCGGTTATCCCGGCGCCAATGGCGGAATGCAGGGAATCATCGCCCCTCCTTCATTTGAACCCGTGCTTCTCCAGCTGGAAGGAAGCAAAGAGTCTTTCCTCCTTTCCGTAGGCGGGAAACTGTATTATGCTCAAACCTATCAGAAGGAAATCCAGGAGGGTGATGGTAAAGATAACTGGAACAGAACCGAAGACTGCACCGACATATACAACCTCACCGTCTCCGGAAGTTCAGTATCCCTGGGAAACCTCATCTGCAGCTTTAACGAGAGAATGGACCCGAACCAGACTTATATCTCCACGACGGAAAAACTCAGCTGGTGGAGCGGCAATGAATATGACGGGGCTGTGATCCATACCTTCGACCCCAAAGCCGGGTCCGTCACCTCCCGCTCCCTCCCGGAGCACTATCCGAGTAACGAAGGTGAATATGTGGACGGCGTGGCATACGTGGCCGAAGGAACGTCCGGATACTGGGAATGCAACCTTTCCAAGGATGCGGCCGAATATGTGGCGCTGGATTGGAGCAGCGCGGCCGAGTACCAGGGGAAGATTGTCCCCGGGACCCTTCGGCTGGTTCGTTTCGAAGCTGCGTCCCTCACCCTTCACTTCGTCGCCTACATGACAAATGGGACGGAACTGACTTTCTATACGACGGTGACAGGCGCTGACAAGGGCGTCATCAAGACCTCCGTCGGCGGCAATAATGCAGGGATGGTGGTTACTACTATGGTAAGGCTGAACTAAAGCAATCTTCAAAGCACTTTCGCATATGAAAGAAACTGTATTATTTCTACTCATGTGCTGCGCTTCATTTAATGTCCTTGCCGGCCACTGCGCAGTCTCCGGATGAACTCTACGGAGAATATATCACCCCGGAAATGCGGGCGACGGTTGACAGAGAGTCGCTGCACGGCTACTCTACAAACATCTGCCTTGCAAGCCGGTTAACCTCATCGATGTCCAGAGTCGGCAGGTCTATGTCTTCTACACCGTCGAACTCAAGGAAAAAGCCCATGTAGGATGGAACAGTGAGTATGGCATCCTCGCGGCCGACATTGTAGTCTCCAAATTTAAGGGCATGAGTGATATGGTACTTTTCCGGATGATTCAGTACGGTCTTGACACTCTTTGCTTTGTTGGATGTTGATTTAACCTCGCATGGGACGCACTCTCCCTTTTGACGAATCAGAAAATCCAGTTCCAAGCCACCGTCTTTATGATAGTAGTAGAGATTTTGACCTTTCTTGTGTAGAAAATCGGCCATGATTCCTTCGAAAATGGCACCCTTGTAGCCGTAGAGGTTCCCTTGGAGGACATCGGCTCGAGTACCCGGATCCAACATGGCCATAAGGATCCCGATGTCGGTGGGGTAAACTTTGAATACGTCCTCTTTTGCATTCCCGCCTAGCGGGAGTTCGGGAGAATTTGTGTTGTAGCAGCGATGGATGATGCCAGCATCTTCGAGCCACTGCAAACTACCGGCATATTGGGATGCACGGGCTCCTTTCTTAATCGTGGAGTATTGGAATTTCTTGTTCTCTTTTGCCAGCTGGGCGGGAATGGATTCAAAGCATTCACGAATATGGGGTTTATCTGCATCATCGGCATATTTTACCATATCGTCCTCGTATTCGTCGATGATAGATTTGTAGACTTCGGCCACCTCGCCCATATGGTTGGTTTCAAGGAACTTATTGACGGCTGCGGGCAGCCCGCCTACAACGATGTAGCGGTAGAAGAGTTGTTTGAAAGCGTAATGTACACCTTCGGGGACGGGCGTTTCGCGTTCAAAGCATTTGCGGACGGCGTCGATGGATTCAGCCCGGATGCCATTTGCCCAAAGGAATTCCTCGAAATCCAGCGGACACATGGAAATGATGGTCTCATAGCCTACAGGTACGGAATTCTTTCCCAGTTTTTTGTTTTTTTCTTTTTTCTTCTTGTTTCCATAGCCTTTCACTCCAAGCAGGGAGCCTGTGGCAATGACATCGAAGCGGCCATCGAGTTTGAATGACTTAAGAGATGTGCGAGCGTCCGGACAGTCTTGAATCTCGTCCAGGATGATGCACGTCTTTCCAGGAATGAACTGGGCCTGAGGCATCAAGGTGGAAAGGTTAAGAAGGATGGTATCAACATCCTTGTTTCCGATAAAAGCAGTGATCTTATCGGCCTCCAGAGCAAAGTTGACATATACGACAGAGTCGTAGTGCTGCCCCGCAAATTGCTGGACAATGAAGGTCTTGCCGCACTGACGGACTCCTTTGATGACAAGGGGGTTGTGGTCAGGCTTATTTTTCCACTGCAGGAGGGTATTTTCTATTTTCCTTTTAAGCATGAGCATTCTACGTTTGATGCAAATTTACACTTTTTGGGGGGAATAATCCAAAGACGCTACACTTTTTTGGGGGAAAGATTTGAAGAATCTACATTTTCTGCAGATAGTGCCACCAGCCCTAACTCCTCAATCAACCTCTTGGCCTCCTCTGGGAGCCCCGCAAGAATCTCTTCCAGCGAAGGCTCTCTGGGTTATAATACTATCGCAATTTAAGACAGGTGCCTAAGTTAAAAAGTAGTAACTTATCACAATGAAGAAAAGCAGAAAGATATTCTTTCGGGCAAATAGGATATAAGAAAAGAGCTAAAACTCTGATTTTCAGAATTTAGCTCTTTTCAGAAGTGACTCCAACAGACATTCTAACACCAAATGGCAGTTCCGCAAATCCAAGGAATAGTATAACCACTAAATATACCTTTCATTTTGCCGCTGCCCGTGAGGGTAGCGGTCTTGGATTAATGTGGGATTGCCAGCTAACAAAACAATTTGCGGTCAACTATCTTTTATTTTCGAAGAAATAGTATCTTTGTGATTGTTATACAAACGATTACCACTAAGCTTAATCCCCGCCCCCTATGAAACGACTGGTTCTTATTGCTGCCGCCCTACTCGCCTCATTGTTCTCCCCATTAGCAAAAGCTTCATCCGTCTCCGATAGCAAGACCCCCTCTGTCATCTATCAGCGTCTATGGCTGGAGCATGGAGTTACGAAAGATGGCAAGAAAGGGATGAAAGTCCACGTGAAATTCAATCTCACTGGAATGAAAGGCAAACAATGCCTTGTGCTGGCATACTTTGAGAGTCCGAAAGGTACCGGAGTCAAGGACACCAATGGAGATTACAGTTCCAACACCGGGACCGTTTGTACATCGGCATTTATCACTCCCGGTTACGATGACACCACATATAATGACCTAAGCCTTTTCATCCCAGCCGAAGAGATTCATATGAAACCTGGCGAGAATACCTATTACACTAGGATTGCCGTCAAAGGCCCTGAGGGATCATTCATATCCCCTCATTCCGAATATGTGTCTTTCCGCGGCAAGGTCGAAGAGAAGAAGGCTGCGCAGAAGAGCTCAGGGAACGACTCTATGTCACAAATGATGAACTCCATGTCATCTATGATGGGCGCGATGATGTCCGGCAACACCGCGGCTTTCAACCAGGCTTACTCCAACGGGATGAACGCCGCGTCCTCCGTCTATTCGCAGGGGATGAAGGATATTAAACGCGTTTATGAGACCTTCTCCTCTGCCGCCCAGGACGGCGAGTGGGTCCTAAAGGCCGGAGCCCAGGCCCAGGCGTCGGGCATTGACTACTCGAAGAGGCTTGACGAACAGCTCTCTTCCAACCGCTCATCCTCTTCCGGGAACGCGTCCTCCTCCGGGTACACGGTTGGGACTTATCAGGCAAAGGTCATCAGCAATGCCTACGGCAGTACGGCCGTCAGCTACCAATCCACCCAGATCTACAAGGACAGCTACGGCTACTACATAAAAGTGTCCTCCTCCGGAGCCAACAGCTATCTTCGCCCGAGCAGCGACTCTTCCTTCATGGGAGTCGACGTGAGCGGTTATAACTATGTCGCCGGCACTGACAGGTACTGGTTCTTCAGGTTATAAGCTTTCTCCATGAATATCGACCCTTTGAACGACCCTTCGAGGCTCGACTACTGGATGTTCTACTATGATGAGCGTTACATCAAGGAAACGCCCATCGAGTACGCCACCAAGATGCGGGATCGCTATCTCCGCTCCCGGCAGCTTTCCGCCGAGGGTTCTGAGCCTATCCGTGTGAACTGGGACACCTCTCGGCCATTTACTCCAAAGCAGGCAAGAGACGAGGTGTTCAACGCCAGGATGCATGTCTCCTCCCTTGGCAAGGCCATCCAGACGGACGACCCGGTATACGATCCCACGAGGCTGGAGTACTACATGTTTGAGCATAATCCCCGTATTTCGAACGAGGACATCAACTCTTATGCTATCAGCCACCGTAACGAGTACCTAAAGGTTCACGGGGTCCCCGTTCCCTATGAGGAGGGTATCCTTGCGGTGAAAGAACCTATCAAAGAGCCCCCTGCACCCACTGAAAGCGCCAGGTGCGAAAAGACGGAACGCCGGGATGTTTCCCGTGACAGGGGCGGCTACCTTAAGGAAGACCATAAGGTCAGCTGGATTGTTCCCGGCCTGCTGGCGTTTCTCGCAGGATTCCTGCTATACTACCTCCTGCAGGGGTAAAAGACACGCTCTACCCCTCCCTTACATTAGAGTCTGAAGAACCAGAGGGGCCCTGTTCCAGCGACATAGTTATACTGACTGACACCGATGCCCAGATAAGTCGAGTTGCCATTGGGCCTTAGGTAATCATGTACTCCGTAAGCTCCAAGAATGTAATAGCCGCTTCCATCCCTGTACACCTGGAAGGCCTGATTGACGGTATATGTGTCTCCTCCGAATCCGCTCTTTCCAATTCCAAATGCGCTTATTGTACCCAGCATCTGACCCTGATTGGCTGAAGATGATGGATAAGTGGCACCGGCAGGCGAACCGGCAATGTCGTAGCCACCTCCCGAAGAAAAAGCCCAGGCTTCAGGCGGAACGGTATTTATTATGTCATTGCACATGTTCTGATACTGATTCATCATGGAGACAGCTTGTCTGGATGCGGACGACATCATACTCTGGTATGCCGCGTCGAAGGCACTGGATGACATGGTATTGACAACGGACCCGCCGCTCATTACAGAACTGAGAAGCGTTGTGAACGGATCCGGATTCTGCTTGTTCACTACGGCTTTTATGTCCTTCAACTGCTGCGCTGCCGGTTCATATCCCCCGGCGGCAGACTTTTCAAGCCAGGCTATTGAACGCTTTATGTCCTTGGCCGTACCAAGCCCTTTGATATAATGATATGCAACGGCATACTGAGCCTCCGGATTTCCCGCCTCCGCCGCCTTTGTAAAGTATCGCAAAGACTCATTGTGGTTTACAGATGTGCCCGTTCCGTTCATATAGCAGTACCCCACATCTTTCTGTGCTGAGATGATGCCGGAATCCGCGGCCTTCTTCAGCCAGTGCAGCATTTGCACCTCATCCTTACCCACGCCTTCACCGGTATGATAGCACCAACCCAAATAGTACGAGGCCATTGCGTATCCACCCGATGAGGATGCCATAAAGTGCTTGATAGCTTCCTGGAAATCTCCGGAGTTGTACGCCTCGAGACCTTTCTTGAACGTTTGTTCCGCATCATCTTGGATGACGGAAGCCTGTTCAGCCTTTCCTGTATGCACTTCTTTGTTTACGGTTACCGGCTTCCTTGCGATTCTGTTATGGATTCCTGTATGATATGTTGAACCATCCGAAAGAGTGTACACGAACTCGTTATTAACACATTGCAGTTCTCCGTCGTGCTTAGGGGCGACAATCTCCTCTCCGCTTCCCATCCGACAAGCGCCCTGGCGGCCATCACGACTTACTATGAAAAAGCCATCACCATCCACGATGGAATCATAACCGCGCGAGGTCGGGATGATCTCGTTGCCATTGATTCCGTAGATTCCTCGTTTTCCACTCTTTTTGACACGGATATATCCATCATGATAAAACAGGTTGTCATAACCTTTGGTTAACGGTATGAGTTCCTTGCCGCTGGCATTGCACAGGCCCTCTTTCCCGCCATTGACAATCCGAAAGCGTGTCAGCTCCTTGTTTAACGGGAATACCAAATCATATTTCGAAACAGGCACGATTTCTTGTCCCTTGTCGTTACATATGCCGTTCTTCCCGTCCCGGAAAACCCTCACGCCTTTGTAGCAAAAGTCAGCGTTTAGACTGTCATACTTCTCAAAAGGTATTATGTTCTGCCCTTTTGTGTCAAATATAGCCCACTTATGGTCTTTTTCCGCTATGAAACCAATCCCCCTTAAATAAGCACGGTCAAGTCCCATACTGAAAGGCAGAATGATATTCCGGTCAACGGCAGCGGCATGAAGGCCATCCTGCCTCTCAAGCGAATACCACCTTAGACCATTTTCCAAATAACCACATGGCCGGACATTGACATCCACAAAATCTGCCGTTCCCTCGTCCAAGCGGACAACTACGAACACCCTCTCCGGAGCGTCTTTGGGGATTGTAAACCTCACTTCCTTGCCGTCCTTCGACATTACTTTAATGACGGAACCCTTCTTCGCATCTATATTGTAACACCCGACGTCATCATAGTCGTATACCATTGATTGAAAACCCGACACCTGACCGGCCCACGCCGGAGTGTCTTCAACAAACACTCTTACGACGACACGCGTAATTGAAGATGACCTCGAGCAGGAATAAGCCAGTAACGACAGTAATGCGATATATAACAGTGCTTTTTTCATAAGGGATTGATTCTGCTTATGTTTACAAATATATGGTTTTTAATTGAATTATAAGTATTTCCGCGATGACCACTCGCTATTTGCATATTTTATAGTATTAAGATTATTTCAACGACTTGGTATTTTGCTCCGGGATTCTCACCCACCACCCTATCTTGGGCGTGAGAGTGAGGGTCTCGGGGTCTTCTGTTACGCCCACTATGCCGGCGACCATCTCCATCTTAGTAGATGACAGTACGACGCCCAGTCCGTTGACGACATCATATCGGAACGGCACGCAGACGGTCTCCGCCAGCGTTGTATGGGTGATAGACACTTTCTTTGGCGTCCTTCCGGAGTCATCGAACGGGAAGAGCTTGAGGAACCACCCGTCCACCTCCGTCTCCGGCTTGGCCTTTGGGCTGCACGAAGGGCCCTGGAGTCTCCGGGGGCGCGTCTTGCAGACGATGTCCTTCCAGAACCAGTAGTCATGATTGCCCTCCGAAGCCTTTATGAACTCGGAGAGTATCGGTTCCAGATCACGGACCCACCAGTCGAGGCCGAACTGCGACAGGAGACGCGTCTTCTCCAAGACCTTCTTCCAATCACCGGGAGTGCCGGTGAGGGTAATGGAAGGAATGCCGCAGACGGAATAGAAGGAAGCGTATTCGAAGAACGGCTTCACGGTATCCATAAGGGTGATCTCCGATGCGATGCGCTCGGTCGTTCCGGTGGTGGAGAAATCCGCCACGAGGGACGCCGTACCATCTACTGTGTACTTGGCAATCTCCGAGCAGAAGGATCCTATAAGACCTTCCCAGTCGGCTTCCGCGGAGAAGAGGTTGTTGGTCTCTACCCTGAGTTCCTTTTTCTCTTCATGGGAGACAATCTTATCTCTCACCTTCTCTGGATTCTCGTTGACCCAGTGACTAAAGCCCTGGCTTATCACCATCCAGACGGCATCCGGGGTGAGAACTACCGGCCGGTGCTGGCACCAGGCCTGCAGGAGCATCTGGAAGAGGACGTCCTCCCCTATGTCGCAGAGGGTGTCCGCCGCGAAACTGCACGCGAGGATCTGAGGCTCGTAGTCCGAGAACAACGCGCCCGTGTTGTGCAGGTCTTTCGCCATGCGAAGGCCGGCGCGATGAATGGATATGCTTTCAGTGGCAGGGAGAACCTCGTCAAGGGTGAATGTAACCTGGGCGCCGGAAGACAACACCGTAAGGACAAAACAAAGTATGGAGAATAAAGCCCGTTTCATAATCATAGTGTATGTTCCACAAAGATATGTTTTTTATTGAAAATATGATTATCTTTGCGTTATACCGCTGATAATAACATAGTTAGTATTGTTTATGAAACGCCTCCTTCCCGCCATCGCCATTCTCATCGTTCTTTCAACCGGATGCGATCCGAATAAGTTCCGTCCCGTCTTTAGCATTAACTTGAAGGACTGCCTGTGTGAAGAAGGAACGAACCGTTATCATCTTTCTTCGGGAACTATTGAGCTTCTTTCGAGAAAGAGTGACGGTTATTGGCGAGTTGTCTGTACTCTCCCCAATACCAATGCCATAGTGTTTGAACCCACATTCGATTACGCATGCAACCCGAGTCAATCACTGTATGATTTCTCATGGGGCGAGGATTATCTGTATATCGAAGCGGGAGCGTATCCAACAATCACCTATAAGTACAATGGAAAAACGTATCATATCAGCGAAGGGGCTCTTAACAAAAAAGGTTTCGACTTAAGTTATAACCTTGAGAGATATATTGATTTCTCAAATCATAGATATACCTTCAGCAGGGACTTTGATACCATTTCTTCGGCCAGTCCTTCGGTTTCCAATGAATCGCCCGCTGAGGTTCCCGATTTACCCGCCGAGGTAGCGGTAGAGGAAGCGGCGGTGGAAACGGGAACGCTGCTCGAGGGGAACGCGTCTTCACCCCGGCTGAGTGCTGACACGGAAACCAACCCGGACGGTGAACTCCTTATGTCCGGATTATTCTCAGAGACCACTTTCTACCAGGGCTTAAACCCAGTCAATTGGGCCCTGCCACTGATGACATATCATATCGACATCTACCAGAACGTACTCGTAACAAGGCATTCCGACGGGTCCGGCAGAAGGTATCCGTTCACTTCCGTAAGCTCATCCGGTTCCCTCAACTATGAATCCAAGTTCGCCAGCACCGAGTTCTCCTATACTTATAACCCCAAAGATGGGACGATCCTGTATTCCACTTCGGGGGGCGGGGTATCCTATTGGTGCCGGATAGTTCCCGCCGGAGGATCAGGCTCCGCCGCACAGTCACCTCAAGGCGGGTCGTACGGATCCCAGGGCCAGTATGATGCAGCCAAAGAAAGCCGGGCTCAGATGTACCGCAGCCAGTACGACACATGGGAAAGGACGGTGATTAACCACTGGAATACCCTCACCGGCATGGTCAGCGGCGCCGCGAAGACTTCTGTGAAGATGAACTTCCGGAACGCCCAGTCCCAGATGCGCACCATACGCCAGAACGCCCAGATGGAAGGCATCCATATCAACGCCAGTCCATGGGAGAACCAGACCATACCTTATGGTCTTGACGATTGATGTCATGGAGTGCCTTAATCCTCCAATATGTCCATATCGTAGATGATTTCCCAGGGCCTCTTTATCTCCTCCAGATAGCGGTTACGGAGCCTTACCGCGTACTTGAAAGGGTCAGGGCCGCAGTGTGCGGGGTCATAGAAATACAGGTAGTTTTCAAGGCGTGTCCTGTCATGGACCGGGGAGTCCTTGTCTACTGGGCCGCCGCCGATGAACGGTTTTGCCGCTTCGTACTCCTTTATGGCATACTTCCTTCGCGCCTTCCGGTCCTCGGGAGAGCTGCATTCGATAACGAGACCGTCTCCGGATTCGTTCCACGAGACCTTGCTCGGGAGGGAGAAAAGACGGTATTCCCTGTCCACACGGCACGCTCGGTTCATAACGACAAGGACTTCATATCCATCGCATTCATTGAGATAATCGGCATACACGGGGAAGGTCACTCCGGGAAATAGTTTGGCCCGGAAGCAGAATCGGTTGAACTCCTTATCACCCTTGTTCCAGCACGGCCACCCGGACACATAAGGGAGAAGCAGATAACGGTCGTCACGGTTGACATCCTCCCCAAGATCTTCCCTGTAGTAAACCCAAGGGAGTATCTCCTCCCGGCCGCTTTCCGGGTCGGCGTGACGGGACTGGTCGAAACGGAAATAACCATCTGGGGAAACAGGGTATGAAGGAAGGACAGTTACGGGGGTCTTCATGAAAGGAACTATCTGATACTCCCGCAAATATACAGATTTTCATATAATATTCGTATATTAGCGACATGAAACTGGATTTCCAACAGGACATACGAGGCCTAGGCGAAAGCGGACTCGTCCAAACCGACGAGCTCGTGCTGTTCATCAATGACATTGAGGTGAAAACCTTCGACAACTATCACTTCGTGCACAGTTTCACTGAAAAGATGCGCCTGAGCCCCAGCCACTCCAGGATATGTTTCGTTGCGAACAAGTATCCGGAAGGGACCTTCCCCGCCCTCGACGATGAACTGGAAGGCTACGGCATCGTCCCTCTGGTTCTCTGCGTATTTGACATTTATGAAAGGACCGTGGTGAAGGAGATCCCCCTCGAGGGCGTCCCGAGAAAGATTATCTGGGACGAGGGAACCGACCTCCCCGTAGTTGTCAAGGAGAGCGTTGAGATCAAGGGACGTTCCGTTCATGAGGCCAAGAGCGAGTACGACAAGGCTCGCGAGTACATGAACCACGGAGGCACCATCAAACCCGAAGATCCAATCAATGACCCTACTCGGCTCGAGTACTGGCTCTTCTACTACGATGAAAGGTACATCAGAGAAACGCCTTTCGAGTATGCTTCCAGGATGCGCAACCAGTACCTCAAGGAACACGACCTCCCCCTCCCGTATGAGACACCCGGGAGCGACAATGCCGCCGTCAGTTGGGACACCTCGAAGCCCTTTTCCCCCTCCGAGGCCCGCGAGGAGGTAAAAACCGCCAGCAATCACGTCCGCTCCCTCAGCAAGACCATCTCAGGGGACGACCCAATCTATAACCCGACAAGGCTCGAATACTATATGTTCGAGCATAACCCCAAGGTGAGCGTGGAAGACACCACGGCATATTCCATACGCCGGAGAAACGAGTATCTCAAGACCCACGGCATTCCTGTCCCCTACGAGAAGGATATCCTTGACGAGGACCTCTTCGGGTCTGATTCCCAAAAGGATTCCGGCATCCCTGCGGAAGCCGACCGAAAGAGAAGCAATGCCCTCATCATAGTGGGAGCCGTAGTGGTGTCGGTCCTCTTCCTTGCCGTGTCGGCTTTCTTACTTAAAAGAGGGAAGACCGATGCTGCAGGCGGAACCGCCGCCATACCGCTTTTCATCATCTACAGTGCTATCTTCAGGATAACACGTGGATATCAGCCTCGGATTCCCGGCAGGTATAACCTATGGAGAGTCCTTCTCTGCTTCGGCCTGCTGTTCTCATCGGCCACCTACCAGATTGCGAAACTCGTGAACAGGCTGGTGGGATTTATTTGCGGAGGGGTGGAATACCCCAGCTGGACTTTCCTTGGAGCTTCAGCCCTCTTCCTTGTAATCTGGATAGTTGCGGCAAAGAAAAAGAACCTGTGCCTGGACCTTGACCTCATGGACGATGCCAAGCGCTGGGGATGGGTCATTCCTGTATGTATCGCCCTTATACTCGGATTCTTCATCTATGCCGCTATGACATATTAATAGCCCATTAAACCACATAGTATATTCTGACATATGGAAATAGTCCTTACTCACCGCCGCGGAATGATGACAGTGAGCGCCATCGTGGCCATTGCCGCCCTTGCGGCCGCAATCTTTATCGGCTTTATGGCCGATCATCCTGTTTATGTCTTCTTCATTGCCATCTTCGTAGCGTTAGCGGTCATCTGCGGCATTGTCTTCCTTCGGGAGAGGAGGAAGTCTTCACTCACGGTAGAGATTTCACCTGAGGGAATAAAGACTGCCGATGGGGAATTGATTCCCTCTGACGCTATCGACAGCTGCTATATTCACTATTGTGAAAGACCCTCGGGCGGCGGAGTGAGAGGTGAGGGAATCGAAAACCGCTTCTTACGCATAGTAGTATCGCTCACCGAAGGCAGGAAGCGGCGTATAGACATAAAGGACTACGCGGGCATCAAGGATATCGAGTCCTTCCACAAGGAGGTGAACGCCATCTCCGGGATGCCCAAGTTCACAGACCCTGTTATAGAAAGGCTATAATGGTTCCAGATTATAAGGTTGGATAGAGGCAATGTGTCAAATAATTCGGTGGTACAGATAATAAAAGAAACGCCCCCAGAACTATGTCTGAGGGCGTTTCGAGGTGACTCCTACAGGACTCAAACCTGTAACCTTTTGATCCGTAGTCAAATGCTCTATTCAATTGAGCTAAGGAGCCGTTTGGAGGGCCTTAGGCCGCTCTTTTATTTTTCAGCAACGTAGACCTTCTCTTTGATGCGGGCCTTCTTGCCGGTGAGGTCACGGAGGTAGAAGATGCGTGCGCGACGGACCTTACCATTCTTGTTAACCTCAATGCTGTCAATGAACGGTGACTGATAAGGGAAGATTCTTTCAACACCCACGCCGCTGGCGATTTTGCGTACTGTGAAAGTACGGGTGAAGGGATCCATACCCTTTATCTGAATAACTACTCCACGGAACTTCTGGAGTCTCTCCTTATCACCTTCCTTGATTCTATAGGTAACGGTGACAGTGTCACCGGCCTTGAAATCCGGGTAGGAGGCTGCTTTCTCATTATTGAAAGCCTGCTCTGCAAGTTTAATCAAATCCATAATTCTAATTCTCTAAATGCAACTTTGCGGTTTGGCTCCTGACAAGAGGTTGCTTGTTTTGGGACTGCAAAGGTACAAACTTTTCCCAAAGTTCCAAAACTTTTTAGAAAATATTTTTAACTTTATCGAAGGTATTCTTGTCTTCCCGTGTGAGATCCGGTTTAAAGGACGAACTGAAACGCATTCTTTCAAAGGTCTCGCGCTCTTCCCTTGAGAGTTTGTGAGGGACCCAGACCTGGAATTTCACGTACATGTCTCCTGTGCCGCGACCATATCCCTGAACACTCGGGAGGCCCTTGCCGCGCAGTTTGACGACGGTTCCGGACTGGGTTCCGGGTTCAACCTTTACCTTGTAGCTGCCGTCAAGGCATGGAATGGACACTTCCGTGCCGAGGAGTGCATCCATGACGGAAATCGTGGTAGTGTAGAAGAGGTTGTTGCCGTCTCTCTGGAGCTGGGGATGAGGCTGCTGGGCAATGACCACAAGCAGGTCTCCGCTTACGCCTCCGTGGGCTGCAGCATGGCCTTCTCCGCGTACGGTTATCTGCATTCCGTCCTCCACGCCTGCCGGGATGTGAACCCTCACTGTTTCCCTGCGGCGTTCGAGTCCGGTTCCGTTACACCTGCGGCAAGGATTGGTAATGATGGTTCCGGCACCCTGGCACTGAGGACAGGTACTGATAGTATATCCCATGCCGAAGAGCGACCTTGCCTGCTGTCTTACGCGGCCCTGACCGTTACAGGTAGGACAAGTCTTGATGTCAGAACTGTTCTTGGTTCCCTTGCCGCCGCAGTCCGGACATGGACGCGCCCTCTCTATGGACACATCCTTGTCACAGCCCGTTGCAATCTCTTCAAGGGTGAGTTTGACGCTGGTACGAATATCACGCCCACGAGCAACCCTGGTGCCGGATTCCGAAGAGGAACCGCCGCCAAAGCCGCTGAAACCGCCGCCGAAATCGAAGCCGAATCCACCGCCGAATATGTTACGCAGGAAGTCGTTGATGTCCATTCCGCCGAAGTCGAAGCCGCCGGCTCCGCCTCCGCCCATCTGGTCTGCAGCAAAACCGAACTGGTCGTATTTGGCGCGCTTGTCCGGGTCTGAAAGGATGGAATAGGCCTCGGCCGCTTCCTTGAAGTTATCCTCAGCGGTCTTCTTTTCGGCGTCAGTGCCGTTTACCCAACGGTCCGGATGCCATTTGAGGGCAAGTTTGCGGTATGCAGACTTGATCTCATCTGCAGACGCCTTCTTGTCCACTCCAAGGACTTCGTAGTAATCTCTCTTTGCTGCCATAATATTATGCTCCTACAACAACTTTTGCATAGCGGAGAACCTTTCCTCCGAGGGTGTAGCCGGTCTGAACCACATCAATAACCTTCCCCTTGAGCTCCTCTGAGGGAGCAGGGAAGGTAGTAACAGCTTCATGCAGCTCTGTATCGAATTCCTGTCCTTTTGCTTCAATCCTTTCAAGGCCTTTTCCCTTGAGATAAGATGTAAGCTTGGTGAATATCATCTCAGTCCCCTCCTTTGCGGCGGCGCTGTCTGAACTCTTTTCAAGGGCGTCGAGGGCAATTTCACAGTCATCCAAAATGGGCAGCAGGCCTTTTATCGTATCTGCCGATGCGCTGCTGACAAGTGCCAGCTTCTCCTCTGCCGTACGGCGGCGGAAGGTGTCGAATTCGGCCATGAGGCGCAGATAATCGGCCTTTGCCGCATCTGCCTTTTCCTCTGCTTCCTTGACTTTTTTCTCTGCCTCACCGGAAGCTGCCTTTGCCTCTTCCAACTGTTCGTTCAGCCCCTCGATACGGGCTTCAAGTGCTGCCAGGTGTTTGCTGTCATGCACCCCTTCTTTTATCTTTTTCTCTGCCATAATCAATAAAATTCGCTGCAAAGATAGCAAATTATCTGCCATGGAGCACAAACTGCCATTCTGTCAGTCTTTGGTTCCTCCGGTATTGGGTCCAGGAGATCCCACTTCCGGCCGGACAGTTTACCCTGCATAAACAGCTCTGTAAGGCGGTTTTCGTAGCTGAGCTGTTTCCTGGGAGACATGGAATCCACGAACTCTCCGGCATCCTTGTTCCCTTTGAGCGCATTGCAGCGCGGGCAGGAACATACCAGATTGTCATAATCCCCTGTCCCTCCTTTGCTGCGGGGGACGATGTGGTCGATTTCCATAGATTCAGCGGTAAGGGGGCGGCCGCAGTAAATGCAGGCTCCGGCGGCATCCTTCAGAAGACGCTCGCGATAATTGTTTTGACGTTTCATAAGCATTGTCCTTTAAGTTTTTCACAAAAGTAATCCCACAGCTTACAATCAGCCTAATTTTGGCAAGCCTTGCCAAAATTTGTTTTTACCGAAAAAAATCCTTGTCTTCCCGAAAATAAACCGTAACTTTATGCACCAAAACTAAAACTGATAATGAGACTCGTAGAATGCGTCCCGAACTTCAGTGAAGGCAGGGACAGAAAGATCATCGACGCAATAGTTGACGCAATCAAAAGCGTAGAAGGAATCAAGGTCCTTGACGTAGACCCAGGCGAGGCCACAAACCGTACCGTAGTCACGTTCGTAGGAGAGCCGGAGCCTGTTCAGGAAGCAGCCGTAAAGGGTGCCGCCAAAGCCAAGGAACTAATCGACATGAGACAGCATCACGGCGCACACCCCAGAAGCGGCGCCACCGATGTGCTCCCCTTCATTCCCGTTGCCGGAATAACGCTGGAAGAATGTGCAAAAATAGCAACCGACACGGCAGAACGCCTCTGGAAGGAGCTGGGAATCCCCTGCTATCTGTATGAAGCCGCCGCAAGGACACCTGAAAGGAAGAACCTTGCCGTGTGCCGTGAAGGCGAATACGAAGCCCTCCCGAACAAGATGGTAACTCCCGGAAAGCAGCCCGATTTCGGCGCCGGCGAGTACACCGAAGACATAGCCAGGTGCGGCGCCACCAACGTAGGAGCCAGGAACTTCCTCGTAGCCGTCAACTTCAACCTCAACACCACCTCCACCAGAAGGGCCATGGCCGTGGCCTTCGACGTAAGGGAGAAAGGCCGCAAGGCCCGTGAAGGCGGCTCCCTCACCGGAAAACTCCTCAAGGACGAAAACGGGAACCAGATCTGGATCCCGGGCACCCTCAAGGGCTGCAAGGCCATCGGCTGGTACATAGACGAATACGGCATTGCCCAGGTGTCCATGAACATCACGGACATCGACGCCACTCCCCTTCACGTCGCCTTTGAAGAAGTGTCGGCAAAGGCAGCGGCAAGGGGCCTCAGGGTCACCGGCGCAGAAATCGTAGGCCTCGTGCCCAAGAAAGTCCTCATCGAAGCGGGCCGATATTACCTCGAAAAACAGCAGCGATCCCTTGGAATCAGCGAAGAGGAGATAGTGAAAATCGCCGTCAAGAGCATGTCCCTCGACGACCTCAAGCCCTTCAAACCCGAAGAAAAGGTCATCGAATACCTTATAAATGACGACGTCAAACCCCTTGCAGGCCTAACCCTTGAAAGCTTCGCCCGCGAGACCGCATCAGAATCGGCGGCCCCCGGCGGAGGCAGCGTATCGGCAGCGATGGGCGCCTTCGGTGCAGCCCTTGCCACAATGGTTGCCAACCTTTCGGCCCACAAGAGAGGCTGGGACAGCCGCTGGAAAGAGTTCTCCGACGTCGCAGAGAAAGGCCAGGCCGTGCTTGACGAGCTCATCGGCCTCGTCGACGAAGACACCGCCGCCTTCGACAAGATAATGGACGCCCTTGGAATGCCCAAGGCCACCGAGGCCGAAAAGGCCGCCCGCTCGGAAGCCCTCGAAGAGGCCACCCTCTATGCGGCAGAAGTGCCCCTGAAGACGATGGAGGCCTCACTGAAGGCCCTTCCCCTCGCCCTCGAGATGGCTCTGAAGGGCAATCCCGCATCGGCATCCGACGCCGGTGTAGCTGCCCTCGCCGCGGTTGCCGCAGTGAAAGGCGCCCGCCTCAACGTCCGCATCAATTCCGCTTCCCTTGCCGATAAAACCGCCGCCGCTCCCCTCCTCAAGCGTGCCGATGAGATAGTCGCAGAGGCAGAGGCTCTGGAAAAAGAAGTGCTGGAAGCGGTTGAAAGGAACATTGGCATTTGAGATTTCTCGACTTCGCTCGAAATGACAGATAGGGACTTGAAATGACAGAATAAGATATGACTTTCAAAGAAGAAATACTGCAGGGAATTCCTGCAAACCTGCCTCCCGTCAAGGTTTATGACGACGAGATTAACCACGCTCCAAGGCGAAAGGACATACTCTCCCCCAAGGAGAAGGTCCTGGCCATCAAGAACGCACTCCGCTACTTTCCAAAGAGCCTTCATGAGACCCTGGCTCCGGAATTCGCAAAGGAGCTTGAAGCCTTCGGCCGCATCTACATGTACCGCTACAGGCCCGAGTATCGCATCTACGCAAGGCCGATAGACGAATATCCCGCAAAATGCCGCCAGGCTGCCGCAATCATGGCCATGATCCAGAACAACCTGGACGAAAGGGTTGCACAGCACCCCCATGAGCTCATCATCTACGGCGGCAACGGAGCCATCTTCCAGAACTGGGCGCAGTACAGGCTCACAATGCAGTACCTCGCCAACATGACGGACGAACAGACTCTCGTCATGTATTCGGGGCACCCGCTGGGCCTCTTCCCCAGCCACAAGGACGCTCCCAGGGTGATCGTCACCAACGGTATGGTCATTCCCAACTACTCCAAGCCGGACGACTGGGAACGCCTCAACGCCCTCGGCGTCAGCCAGTACGGCCAGATGACCGCAGGCAGCTATATGTACATCGGCCCCCAGGGCATCGTGCACGGCACTACCATTACCGTGATGAACGCCGCAAGGATGCAGCTTCTCAAACGGGGCAGAAACGGTGAAGACCGCGGCGGACTCCTCTTTGTGACCGCAGGCCTCGGCGGAATGTCAGGCGCACAGCCCAAGGCCGGAAATATCGCAGGCGTAGTGAGCGTCACTGCCGAAATCAACCCCATGGCCGCACAGAAACGCTATGACCAGGGCTGGGTGGACGAACTCCACAGGGACCTCCCGGAACTAATCGGACGCATCCGCAAGGCCGTGGAAAACAAGGAAGTGGTCTCCCTCGCGTATGTTGGCAATGTAGTGGACCTCTGGGAAAAACTTGCCGATGAAAACATCCCCGTAGACCTCGGCAGCGACCAGACCTCCCTCCACAACCCGTGGGCCGGCGGCTACTACCCTGTGGGCTACTCCCTGGAAGAGTCCAAGAAGATGATGGCAGAGAAGCCGGATGAGTTCAAGAAGGCCGTCCAGGCATCCCTCCGCCGCCAGGTTGCGGCAATCAACCGCCTCACCGCCAAGGGAATGTACTTCTTTGACTACGGCAACGCCTTCCTCCTCGAGAGTTCCCGCGCCGGTGCCGACATCCTCCGCGAAGACGGCTCCTTCCGCTATCCTTCCTACGTCCAGGACATCATGGGACCGCTTTACTTCGACTACGGATTCGGCCCGTTCCGCTGGGTGTGCATGAGCGAAAAGCCCGAAGACCTCGCCGCCTCCGACGCCATCGCCGTCAAGGTGCTTACCGAAATGGCAGAAACGGCCCCCGACGAAATCAAGGGCCAGATGAAGGACAACATCCACTGGATAGAAGAAGCCGGCAGGAACCACCTCGTAGTAGGCTCCCAGGCCAGAATCCTCTATGCCGACTGCGAAGGCCGCACCAAGATCGCCCTTGCCTTCAACAAGGCCATAAAGGAAGGCCGGATCTCTGCGCCGATAGTCCTTGGCCGCGACCACCACGACGTCTCCGGCACCGACTCCCCCTTCCGCGAGACCTCCAACATCTATGACGGCAGCCAGTTCTGTGCCGACATGGCCGTCCAGAACGTCATCGGCGACGGTTTCCGCGGCGCCACCTGGGTCTCCATCCATAACGGTGGCGGCGTAGGCTGGGGCGAAGTGATAAACGGCGGCTTCGGCATGGTTATAGACGGCTCTTCGGACAGCGACCGCCACATCCGCGAAATGCTGTTCTGGGATGTGAACAACGGCATCGCCCGCCGCTCCTGGGCACGCAACGAAGGCGCCCGCTTTGCGATTGAAAGGGAAATGAAACGGACTCCACTTCTCAAGGTCACCCTCCCCAACGAGGCCGATGAAGACTTAATCCTGAAATCTCTCAAGTAATGCATTATATCTCTAGCAAAAGGCTCTCCCTGGAAGATGTGAGGGAGATATTTGACAAAGGCGAAAAGCTCGCTCTCTCCAAAGAATCCGAAGCAGCCATCATCCGCTGCCGCGAATATCTTGACAGCAAGATGGACGATGTAGGAAGACCCATCTACGGTATCACCACCGGATTCGGTTCACTCTACAACGTCACCATTCCCAAGGAAGACCTCTCGCAGCTTCAGCACAATCTGGTAGTGTCCCACGCCTGCGGCGCCGGAGAAAAAGTACGCCCGGAGATTGTCAAGCTCATGCTCTTCCTCAAGATTAGGAACTTTGCATACGGCCATTCCGGCGTACAGCTTATCACGGCACAGAGGCTCATCGACATGTACAACGACGATATCCTCCCTGTCGTCTATCAGCAAGGTTCGCTTGGAGCCTCCGGAGACCTCGCGCCTCTTGCCCACCTGAGCCTTCCGCTCATCGGCCTTGGAGAAGTGTTATATAAAGGGAAAGAACGCCCCGCGGCGGAAGTATGGAAAGAAAAGGGCTGGGAGCCCATCAAGCTGCAGTCAAAGGAAGGCCTCGCCCTCCTGAACGGCACCCAGTTCATGAGCGCCCATGCCGTATGGTCCATCCTCAAGAGCATGCGCCTCTCCCGCTGGGCCGATGTCATCGGCGCCATCTCCCTGGATGCCTATGACGGCCGTATCGAGCCTTTCCTTCCCCTGACGCACCTTATCCGTCCCCATAACGGTCAGATAAGCACAGGAAAGCGTTTCTGCGAACTTCTCGAAGGCAGCCAGCTCATCCAGAGGCACAAGGAACACGTCCAGGATCCATACAGCTTCCGCTGCATCCCTCAGGTTCACGGAGCCGTCAAGGACAACATCCTTTATGTGAAATCCGTCATCGAGAACGAAATCAACTCCACGACGGACAACCCCAACGTTTTCCCCGAGGAAGACATGATCATTTCCGCAGGCAACTTCCACGGTGAGCCCATTGCCATTCCGATGGACGCGCTCGCCATTGCGATGTCGGAACTTGCAAGCATATCGGAACGCCGCACCTATCAGCTCATCCATGGCCTCAGAGGGCTTCCAAAGTACCTGGTCGCCAATCCCGGCCTCAACAGCGGCTTCATGATTCCGCAGTACACGGCAGCCTCAATCGTTTCCCAAAACAAGGGACTCTGCTGGCCGGCATCATGCGACTCCATTCCCTCTTCCCAGGGTCAGGAAGACCACGTCTCCATGGGCTCCAACTCCGCCACAAAGCTCGTAAGGATCGTAGACAATGTAGAGAGGGTGCTCGCAATCGAACTCTTCAACGCCGCACAGGCCCTCGAGTTCCGCCGCCCGGAGAAGTCTTCACCCACCCTTGAGGGCGTAGTTGCAGAATACAGGAAAGACGTTCCCTTCCTGGACAAGGACTCCTACATGCATCCGCTCATCGAAAAGAGCATAGAATTCATCCGTAAAACCAGCATTCCGTGCTAATCAAGAACATAGGAATACTAGCCGGCATAGTTCCTGAAGGCGTTCTCCGAAAGGAGGGCGCCTCTCAGGGCATTGTCGACTGCCTTGAAAACGCCTGGCTCCTCATCGAAGACGGCCGCATTGCCGACTTCGGTCCCATGTCCACCTGCCCCTCTGACATTCCGAGCGAAGTCGACGCCCGCGGCGGCATGATCCTCCCAGGCTTCTGCGACAGCCATACCCACATAGTCTACGCAGGAAGCCGTGACGGCGAATTCCTTGACAAGATAAACGGCCTCAGCTATGAGGAAATCGCCGCCCGAGGAGGTGGAATTCTCAACTCATCGGACCTTCTGGGCACCACCTCCGAGGACTCGCTCTTCGAGCAGTCCATGGCGCGTGTGAAAGAGATGATGGCAAAAGGTACAGTTGCCATGGAAATAAAGAGCGGTTACGGGCTCAACCCGAAGGGCGAAATGAAGATGCTTCGTGTAATTGACCGCATCAGGAAAACGGTCCCGGCAACGGTCAAAAGCACTTTTCTGGGGGCTCATGCCATCGGCAGGGGGTACTCCCATGAAGACTATGTGCAGGCCGTTATAGACATGATTCCGGAGGCTGCAAAGCTGGCCGATTTCGTAGACGTATTCTGCGACGAAGGCTTTTTTACCGTGGAAGACACAGACCGTATTCTTTCGGCCGCAAAGGGCCTTCTGAGGCCGAAAATCCATGCCAATGAGCTTGCAGTTAGCGGCGGCGTACAGGTTGGAGTCAAGCACGGAGCACTGTCCGTAGACCATCTGGAAAGGACTACCGATGCAGAGATCGAGGCCCTTCGGGGGTCTGAAACCATGCCCACGATGCTTCCCGGCTCATCTTTCTTCCTTGGAATACCTTATGGCAGGGCAAAGGATTACATCAACGCCGGCCTTGGGGTGGCGCTGGCATCAGACTATAATCCCGGCTCCTCGCCATCCGGAGACATGCGCTTTGTGATGGCCCTTGGCTGCATCAGGATGCGCCTTACGCCAGCACAGGCATTCAATGCCGTCACCCTCAACAGCGCTTATGCCATGGGCGTTTCTCATGAGCTGGGCTCCATTACACGCGGAAAAAAAGCCAGCCTGATTCTGACTCAGCCTGGCTGGACACTCACAAAACTTCCCTACCTCCACCACACCCCGTTCATAAGCAAGGTGTTCATTGAAGGCAAGGAAATCTAAAGTTCAATCTCGATTACCTGACTGCCGGGCTTGTAGGGGATGAAATAACTGCCTCCCTTACCAGTCTGGCGTATGGTAAGGTCGTACTCTGCATCACGGAAGCGGCGGTGAATCCTGTATGTGCCGATTGGGATGCAGGGCTCCACAAGAAGGCCGTCAAACTGGGGCTTGATGCCAAGCAGGGCCTCGCTCACGGCTTTCCAAGTCCATGCAGCGGTGCCCGTAAGCCAGCTGTTCTTGCCTTCTCCTGGCTTTGCGGCATCCTTTCCGGCCACCATCTGGCAGAACACATAAGGCTCCACTTTTCTCAGCGCCTGGTCCTTGGTGAAGGCGGGCGTTATCTTGCGGTAATGGCGCCAGGCGTCATCGGCCCTGCCGGCCATGGCTTCGCCGATGATTACCCAAGGATTGTTGTGGCAGAAGATGCCCGCATTCTCCTTGTAGCCTTCAGGATACGAACTTATCTCGCCGTAATCCTTGATATAGGTCGTATAGGCAGGGGTATTGAGCACAAGGCCGTGCTCGCACTCGAGATACTTGACCGCAGAGTCAAGAGCCTTGTCGCAGAGGCCTTCATCGGCACCGATGCGGGCCATAGTGCACCAGCCCTGGCTTTCGATGAAAACCTTGCCCTCTTCGCAATCATGGGAGCCGATTTTATTGCCGTAATAATCGTACGCGCGAAGGAACCACTGCCCGTCCCAGCCGTATTTCTTCACGGCTTCTTCCATATCGGCAACAACTTTGCGCACATGAGCGGCATCTTTGCCGATACGCTCCAGAAGCTCGGCGAAGTCCTTGCCCTCCGCGACGAAAAGGCCTGCAATCATGAGGGATTCGGCCTTGGAGCCCTCGGTCTTGTTTTCCGTGGTCTGGAAGGATTCGTCCGGATTGTCAGAGAAGCAGTTAAGGTTAAGGCAGTCGTTCCAGTCGGCCCTGCCGATGAGGGGAAGCCCATGGGGGCCGAGGTTCTCCGTTACGTGGGCAAAACTGATCTTCAGGTGCTCCAGCAGCGAAACTTCCGTCCCGGGCTTGTTGTAAAAAGGCACCGGCTCTTCAAGGATGCCGAAGTCGCCTGTCTCGCGGATATACGCCACCGTGCCGAAAATCAGCCACAGGGGATCGTCGTTGAAACCTCCGCCGATGTCGTTGTTACCGCGCTTTGTAAGCGGCTGGTACTGGTGGTAGCAGCCTCCGTCCGGGAACTGTGTCGCAGCGATGTCCAGTATCCTCTGCCTTGCCCGTTCCGGAATAAGATGCACGATACCGGCAAGGTCCTGATTGGAGTCGCGGAATCCCATTCCCCTGCCGATGCCGCTTTCGAAATAGCTGGCACTCCTGCTGAAGAAGAAGGTTATCATGCACTGGTACTGGTTCCAGATATTCACCGTCCTGTCCAGTTCCGGCACGTCCGACTGAACGTTGAAGCGTCCAAGAAGGTCATCCCAGAAGGCCCTGAGCCTGCCGAATGCCGCATCTGCCTGCTCCGGAGTCGCAAACGCCTCCATCATCCTCTGCGCCTTGGCCTTGTTGATGACGCCCTTTGAAACGAACTTCTCCTCCGGGGCATTCTCCACATAACCCAGCACGAAAATGAGCTCTTCCGATGCCCCCGGCTCAAGGGTAAGGTCGAACCTGTGCGAAGCGACAGGGCTCCAGCCGTGTGCGACTGAGTTCCCCGAAGTGCCGGCCAGCACCTGCTGCGGCGCATCAAATCCATTGTACAGGCCGATGAAAGTCTCCCTGTCCATATCGAAACCGTCAAAGGGGCGGTTCACCCCAAAGAAAGCATAGTGGTCCCTGCGCTCGCGGTATTCAGTCTTGTGATACAGGACATTGCCGTCAATCTCCACCTCTCCGGTAGACAGGTTCCTCTGGAAGTTCTCCATGTCCGTGGACGCATTCCACAGGCACCATTCCACGAAAGAATACAGCTGGAAGGACTTCCGGGTCTTTCCGGTATTGGTGAGCTTCACGCGGTGCACCTCGCAGCGGTGGCCGATGGGAACGAAGAAGAGGACATCGGCACGGAGCCCGTTCTTCTCCCCTGAAACGCGCGTATATCCCATGCCGTGGCGGCACTCGTAGGCATCGAGCTGCGTCTTGCACGGCTTCCAGCCGGGGTTCCAGACCGTGTCGCCATCCTTTATATAGTAATAGCGCCCGCCGTCATCCATGGGCACGCCGTTGTACCTGTAACGCAGGATGCGCCTGAATTTTGCATCCTTGCAGAAACAGTAACCTCCGGCTGTGTTGGATATGAGGGAGAAGAAATCCTCCGTTCCAAGATAGTTTATCCACGGCCATGGTGTGGCCGGGTCTGTGATGACATACTCGCGTTTAGCGTCGTCAAAATGTCCGTATTCTTTCATTCCGTGCCAGTTTATTGACACACAAAGATAAGCACAGTTTGCGGGACTGGCAAGATGTCCAGTAATAACTTACACCATCTTGAGCCCGATAACGGAGGCGATGAGCGTCACGATGAAAAACATCCTCCAGAAAGTGGCCGGCTCCTTGAAAACGAATATGCCGATAAGGACTGTGCCCACGGCGCCGATTCCGGTCCATACCGGATAGGCCGTGCCTATAGGAATAGTCTTGCTCGCTTTTGCAAGCAGCAGCATGCTAAGGGCCGATACGATCACGAATCCGGCATACCATCCAAAGGCTTCCCAGCCCGCGGCCATTTTGGCCTTGCCAAGACAGAAGGTGAACCCACATTCACACAACCCGGCAACAATCAGAATAATCCAATTCATATAATGTAGAAAGAAATCAAGCACTTTCGAAAACTCGCAAGTGCTTGATTTTCAATGGTCTGGATGACTGGACTTGAACCAGCGACCTCCTGGTCCCTAACCAGGTGCGCTACCAACTGCGCTACATCCAGAGGAATTGGGATTGCAAAGGTACAGTTTTTTTAACAAAAACCAAAAAATATTACATTTTTTTAGTCTTTTTGCAAAAAACTAACCGAAAGCGTTAACAATCTTGGTCACCAGGGGATGGCGGACTATGTCGGCAGGAGTGAACCTGACGGTGGCGATTCCCTTGATGCCCTCAAGGAGTTCGATCCCCCGCAGAAGGCCGGAGTCTTCCCTGTGGGGAAGGTCTATCTGCGTAGCGTCACCGGTGACGATGAACTTGGCGCTGGGTCCCATACGGGTAAGGAACATCTTGAGCTGGCCCAGGTTGGTGTTCTGGGCTTCGTCCAGGATGACGCATGCGCGGTCCAGCGTGCGGCCTCTCATATATGCCAACGGCGCAATCTGGATGGTTCCGTCACCCATGAAATCCTGCAGTTTCTTTGAGGGGATCATGTCTGACAAAGCGTCATAAAGCGGCTGCAGATACGGGTCCAGCTTGTCCTTGAGGTCTCCGGGCAGAAAACCGAGGCGCTCTCCTGCCTCAACTGCAGGACGTGTAAGGATGATCCTCTTTATTTCCCTGTTTTTGAGCGCCCTCACAGCAAGTGCTATGGCGGTGTAAGTCTTTCCTGTTCCAGCCGGGCCGATAGCAAAGACCAGGTCGTTTTCAAAATAGGCCTTGACGAGGTCCTGCTGCGTTTTGTTGCGTGCGCGGATGGCTTTGCCGTCGGTTCCGTAAACTATGATGCCGTCCCCGGCGAGGCGGAATTGGTCCTCCTGCCCTCCTGCAAAGATGTCCTCCACGTCATATACCGTAAGGTTCATCTTGCGGTGACGTTTTTCTATAAGTTCAGCAAAGCGGATGTTGAATTCGGCTATGTCCGACTCCCTTCCTTCGAGGATGAGTTCATCGCCGCGGGCGGTCACCTTGAGATGAGGGAAATAGGAACAGAATTCCGTGAGTATTTTGTTTCCCACCCCATAAATTTCGATGGGTTCGATTGCTTCAAGTTTCAGAGTCTTCTTCATACAGGCACAAATATACTTCATTTTTCTTGAAAAATGATTAATTTTGCAGATTAAGGGCATTAGCGCCTCAAATACGCCTATGAAAAGGACCTTGATACTTGTTTTCGCCATTCTGGCAGTAACCGGCTGTGATTTTGTAAGGACCATAGCAGGCCGCCCCACATCGGCACAGGTAGAGAAAATACGCATCGAACGCATGCAGGCAGAAGAAGCAGCCCATCAGGCCCGCCTGGACTCCATGAGAAAGGTCCAGCAGCAGATGGCCGATTCCCTCGCCGCCCTTGAGGCCTTCCTCCTGGACTCCCTGTCCCAGGCGAAGAACGCCATCAAGACCCCTTCCAATCTGGGTGGCCTGGGGAATACGGAGCTGTCGGCCAAGTATTACATCGTAGTGGGCGCATTCAGGGACGTCAACAACGCCATGCGCATGCAGAAAGTCAGCGTCGACGCAGGTTATCCCGCCCAGATCGTCAGTTTCAGGAACGGTCTCAATGCCGTGGCGATATGTCCTTCCGACTCCCTCACAGAGGTTATCCCCAAACTGAAAGCCGTGCGCAGCAAGGAAGGTTTTTCCAAGGATGCATGGCTGCTTGAGAACAAATGAGAAAATTCTTTACGATAATAGCCCTGGCGGCGAGTTTCACGGCTGCCGCACAGTACCGGAATCCCCTCGATGCGCTTGAGGATTCCGAAACCGTCCGTTCCCTCAAGGAGCACGTTTCAATGCTTTCATCGGCATCGATGGAAGGAAGGGCTCCGGGCAGTGAAGGCGAAAAACTCGCAGCCGCTTACCTTGAAGAAAAGCTTAGGGACTGCGGCATCGACGTCCTTCCCCAGGAGGAATTCGGCCTCAGGAAGAATGCCAACACCCTCCTCTCCCGCAACGTAGTGGGTTTCCTTCAGGGCTGGGACCCGAATCTCCGGGACAGATACATTGTCATCGGCGCAAGGATGGACAACCTTGGGGCCGATGTCTTCACCCAGGACGGCGAGAAGGTGAACCGCATATATTACGGTGCCAACGGAAACGCCTCCGGAATGGCTCTGATGCTTGAACTTGCGGGGAAACTATCCTACGCAAGGAGCCTCATAAGGCGCAGCATACTGTTCATCGGCTTCGGAGCCTCCACCGAAACCCTCGCCGGCTCCTGGTACTTCCTTGACCGTGCATTCAAGGACGCGGACAGAATCGACGCGATGATAAACCTGGACATGCTTGGCCTCCCGGAAAACGGCTTCTACGCCTATACCTCCTCAAATGAGGACCTTGACGCCATAGTCAAGACTCTCCAGGGAGAACTTCTGCCCATCCAGGCACAAAGCACCACCGAAGAGCCATACACCGGAGACCACCGCGCCTTCTACAGCAAGGAAATCCCCTCCGTCCTCTTCACCACAGGCCGATATCCGGAGCACAATACCGGGCGGGACACCTTCGGAATCATCGATTTCGAAGGCATGGAAAAGGAGCTTGAGTACATCTACAGCTATGCGCTGCGTCTTTGCAACGGCCAGCGTCCGCTCTTCCACAACGGCTCCGTCAAGGAGGAAATCCCGGCAGGAACATACGCTTTTGCCGATGTAGACGTAAAGCCCATGTTCCTCAATTCTCCCGACCCTTCAACCTTCCTGGAAAAATGGGTTTACCAGTATCTGAAGTATCCCAAATACGCACAGGAAAACGGCATACAGGGCCGTGTGCTGGTGAGTTTTACAATCGACGAGAAGGGCGAGGTAACGGACGTGAAGATATCCCGCGGCATACATGAATCCCTGGATTCTGAGGCCCTGAGGGTGGTGAGCGCCTCACCCAAATGGCGCCCCGGACGCATGGCCGGCAAGAAGGTCAAGGTGGCTCTTACGGCCGCCATTGACTTCAAACTCGAAAAGAACAAAGGAAAAATTGGAATTAACGGAAAGACTATTAAATAATGGATTACGATTTCAGACAGATTGAGGCCAGATGGCAGAAATGGTGGGTAGACCAGAAGACCTACCAGGCAAAGGAAGACAGTTCGAAACCCAAATACTACGTGCTGGACATGTTCCCGTACCCTTCAGGAGCGGGATTGCATGTGGGTCATCCCCTGGGTTACATTGCAAGTGACATCTTTGCAAGGTACAAAAGGCTGAAGGGCTTCAACGTGCTTCATCCCATGGGATATGACGCCTTTGGACTCCCGGCGGAGCAGTATGCCATCCAGACGGGCCAGCACCCCGAAAAGACCACCCACGACAACGTTGCAAGGTACCGCCAGCAGCTTGACCGGATTGGCTTCTCCTTCGACTGGAACCGCGAATTCCGTACTTCAGACCCGGACTACTATCATTGGACACAGTGGGCCTTCCTCAAGATGTTCGCCTCCTGGTATGACAAGGACCTGGACAAGGCCCGTCCCATCGACGAACTCATAAAAGCCTTCGAGAAAGGCGGCAGCAGCGCGGTCAATGCCGCATGCAGTGAAGGTCCCGCCTTCTCTGCCGATGAGTGGAAAGTCTTCTCGGACAAGGAGAAATCCGACGTTCTCATGCGCTATCGCATAGCATATCAGGGAGAGAGCACGGTTAACTGGTGCCCCGCCCTTGGGACCGTTCTTGCAAATGACGAAGTTAAGGACGGTTATTCAGAGCGCGGAGGCCACCCCGTCTTCCAGAAGAAGATGACCCAGTGGCAGCTCAGGGTATCGGCCTATGCAGGCAGGCTGCTTGAAGGCCTGGACCGTCTTGACTGGACCGATTCCCTCAAGGAAATGCAGCGCAACTGGATCGGCCGAAGCGAAGGTGCAGAGATGGTATTCAAGGTGGAATGCGACGGTGCCGAACACGACGTCACCATCTTCACCACCCGTGCCGACACCGTCTTCGGCGTAACGTTCATGGTCCTTGCCCCGGAAAGCGAATGGGTGGAGAAACTCACATCGGCCTCGCAGAAAAAAGCGGTGGATGCATATCTTGAGGAGGTAAAGAAGAAGACCGAACGCGAAAGAATGGCCGCCAAGGCCGTCACGGGCGTATTTTCCGGCTCATACGGCATCAACCCCCTCACCGGAGAAAAGGTTCCCGTCTGGATCTCCGAATACGTACTGGCAGGATATGGCACCGGTGCCATCATGGCAGTTCCGGCCCATGACAGCAGGGACTACGCCTTCGCCAAGAAATTCAATCTCCCCATCATCCCCCTCATCGAGGGTGCCGATGTTTCCGAGAGTTCCCTCGACGCCAAGGAAGGCATCATGTGCAACAGCGGATTCCTGAACGGACTCACCGTCAAGGAGGCCATTCCGGCGGCCATCGACTATGTAGAGAAGCACGGCATCGGCCACAGGAAAATCAATTACCGCATCCGCGACGCCATATTCTCCCGCCAGCGCTACTGGGGAGAGCCCTTCCCCATTTGCTTCAAGGACGGCATTGCTACTCCCCTGCCTGAAAGCGCCCTGCCGCTCACTCTCCCGGAGATTGACCAGTACAAACCCACCGAGGACGGCCAGCCGCCGCTTGCGCGTGCAAAGGATTGGACCTATGAAGGTTATCCGCTTGAGACAAGCACCATGCCCGGATTTGCCGGCTCCAGCGCATACTATCTGCGCTATATGGACCCTCACAACAGCAAGGGACTCGTAAGTCACGAAGCCAATGATTACTGGCAGGATGTAGACCTTTACGTGGGCGGCACCGAACATGCCACCGGTCACCTCATCTACAGCCGCTTCTGGAACAAATTCCTCTATGACCTGGGTTACGTCTGCAAGGACGAGCCGTTCAAAAAGCTCATAAACCAGGGCATGATACAGGGACGTTCCAACTTCGTGTACATGATACCCGGCACCAACAAGTTTGTCTCCGCAGGCCTCAAGGACCAGTATGAGACCATCCCCGTGCACGTGGACGTGAACATCGTATACAACGACAAGCTCGACATCGACGCCTTCCGCGCCTGGAGACCGGACTACAAGGATGCAGAGTTCGTCCTGGAAAACGGCGAGTACATCTGCGGCTGGGCAATTGAAAAGATGTCCAAGAGCATGTACAACGTGGTCAATCCGGACAACATCTGCAACACCTACGGTGCCGACACCCTCCGCCTCTACGAAATGTTCCTCGGCCCCATTGAACAGGCTAAGCCCTGGGATACCAAGGGTATCGACGGCGTGAACCGCTTCCTCAAGAAGTTCTGGAGGCTGTTCTGGGACAGGGACAACTTCCTCGTAAACGACGAAAAGCCCACTGCAGACGAGCTGAAGGCCCTTCACAAGCTCATCGGCAAGGAGCAGGAAGATATCGAAAACTTCTCTTACAACACCACCATATCGGCCTTCATGATAGCCCTGAACGACCTTGGCAACTGTTCCAAGAGGGAGATCCTGGAGCCGCTGGTGGTACTCCTGTCGCCGTTCGCGCCTCACATCGCAGAGGAGCTTTGGCACCAGCTTGGGCATGAGACTTCAGTCACACAGGCCACCTTCCCCGAATACAGGCAGGAGCTCACTGTGGACAACAGCGTCAAATACCCTGTCTCTTTCAACGGAAAGACCCGTTTCTTCATCGACGCTCCGGCATCGGCAAGCCCTGCCGATGTGGAAGCACTCGTCCGCGGCCACGAGAGTACGCCAAAGTACGTAGGCGAACTTTCCATCCTCAAGGTCATTGTGGTTCCCGGAAGGATAGTCAACGTAGTACTTAAAAAGTAAAATATGAGCGACAAGTCAAGAAAGGTCCTGCTGGTCATTTTCGACTATATAGTCATCACGTTAGGCGTGGTGCTGTTCGTGATGGCGTGGACCTCTTTCCTCCTCCCGAACGACATGATCGACGGCGGTCTCACCGGCGCATCGGCACTGCTGGCGATGGTTACCGGGGTTTCTGTGGACATCTGGTATTTCAGCATCAATACGCTGCTGCTGATACTGGCCTGGATAATACTGGGGCGCAGTTTCGGCATAAAGACCATTTATGCAATCGTCTTGTCATCGGCCCTGTTCCGCCTCTTCGGAAGCGACTCCATGGCCTTTCTCCAGGCTGTTCCGGGGAATCCGCTCGCGGTTACGGAGAAGGTGCTTATCCCTATCATCGGCGGTCTGCTTGAGGCCGTTGGCCTTTCCCTCATCATAATGAGGGGCGGCTCCACCGGCGGCACCGACATCCTTGCCCTTATCGTGAACAAGTTCTGGCCGGTGACGCTCGGACGGTTTTATCTGTTTGCAGACCTTATCGTCATCACCCTCCTGCTCTTCGTTCCGGGACACTGCTTCACGGACGTCATTTACGGCTATATCACAATGGGAGTCTGCGCCTATGTCCTTGACCTCATCATGCTGGGCAAGGAGTCGTCGGTCCAACTTCTCATATTCTCGGACAAGTACACCCAGATTGCCAACTACGTCAATGACAAGATGGAGCGCGGTGTCACAGCCCTTGAATCCATAGGCTGGTATACCCAGAAAGAGCGCAAGGTCCTCCTCATAGTCATCCGCCGCACGGAACTGTCGGAAGTAACCAAGGCAGTCAAGGAAATCGACCCCAAGGCTTTTGTGACGGTGGTTCCGGCAAACAACGTATACGGAGAAGGCTTCGGAGAGATGAAAACTGGTATCGAACTTAAAAAGAAGAAATAAACATGCCCCAATTGAAAAAAACAATACTCACACATATTAAGGAGTGGCTGTTCGTCACGTTTGGCATACTCATCTACGTAAGCGGATGGTCCATCTTCCTCATCCCCAACAACCTTGTAGGCGGAGGCGTCTCCGGTATCAGCTCCATGATACAGTATGCCACGCAGGGAACAATCCAGATGGGCTATTCCTACTTTGTGATAAACGCCATCCTGCTGCTACTTGCCGTCATCATACTGGGTAAAGGATTCGGCGCAAAGACGCTGTATGCCATTATCCTGGCATCGGTAGCCCTGCGCTTCCTTCCGGACATGATACCCCAGAGCATCGTGAACACGCTCGCCATCCAGAACGGTAAACTCATGTCCGTCATCATGGGCGGTCTCATGGCAGGCATCGGAATCGGCATGAGCATCACCAACGGAGGCTCCACCGGAGGGACAGACATCATAGCCCTAATATGGACCAAGTACCACAATGTTTCTCCCGGAAGCGTAATCCTCTTCCTCGACTTCTTCATCATAACCTCGTCGCTCATCGTCCCCTCATACGTATTTGACGTAGACCCTGCGACAGGCGCCCCCCTCCTGGATGCCGCAGGCAATCCCGTAAGCCATCTTATGCCTTTTGCCGACAAGATTACAACCGTCGTCTACGGCCTTATCCTGGTTACGGTGAACAGTTACGTCATGGACATGTACATCAACGGCCAGCAGCAGAGCGTCCAGCTTTTCATCCTGTCCAAGCACTACGACAAGATTGCCGATGCCATCACCGGTGAACTTCACCGCGGGGTCACCGTACTGGATGGCAAGGGCTGGTACACAAAGCAGGACACCAAGGTTCTGATGGTCCTCACCAGGAAAAACGACATCAAACTGATGCTCCGCTACATAAAGCAGATTGACCCCGAAGCATTCCTCTCCGTCAGTTCCGTGAACGGCGTGTACGGAAAGGGCTTCGATTCCATTAAGAAATAGTTCTTTGACATACAGGGTTAGCGCAGTGCCTGCACCCGATGAAAGCAGATGAACTCAGTTGTATGGATTCTGGCTGCTTTCCTGGTGACAGTGTCGGCCGTGCTTATCTGCCAGTTCGTACGTCTCCGGAAGAAAGAAGCCCAGATTAATGAACTTCTGGGGGTATCATCCCCCGTGCCTAGTATTTCAGAAGAAATGACTACGGCGGCAATCGATCAGTTCCTGTACGACAAGTGTTGCAGATACATGGTGGAAAAACGTCCCTTCCTGGTTGACAGATATTCAATCCAAGACCTTGCGAACGCGCTTTTCACTAACCGCGCATATCTGAGCCGAGTAATAAATCAGTATTCGGGAAAGAACTTTAGAAGCTACGTAAACTATTACAGGATCATGTATGCTGTAGAGCTTTTCCGGAACAACCCCAGCCTGAGAATAGTTGAAATGGCACAGCTCAGCGGCTTCCATTCCAACACCTCATTCTACCAGGCTTTCAGGGCTGTAATGAAAGAGCCCCCGAGCCACTGGTGCTCGAGGGTAAGAAAAGAAACACTGAAATAATAAAAAGCAGCTTGCGCTATCCCTGAATCCCTTTCCAGGACTCTGGAACAGGGGCTGTTACATCCACCTCAGTCTTCTTGACGGGGTGGATGAACTGTATATTGCGGGCATGAAGCGATATGCCTCCGTCAGGATTGGAGCGCCTGGCGCCGTATTTAAGGTCTCCCTTGATGGGACAGCCCATCCCGGCAAGCTGACAGCGAATCTGATGATGCCTGCCCGTAAAGAGCTGCACCTCCAAAAGGAAATAAGTCTTGGTTGTGCCGATGAGCTTGTACGCAAGCCTTGCCTCCTTGCCGCCTTCCCGGACTATATAGGACTTGTTCTGCTTTTCATTTCTCACCAGATTGTCCGTCAGGGTATCCTCCTCCTTTGCAGGGCGGTTTGCCGTAAGTGCCCAGTATGTCTTGTGGATATCCCCTTTGCGAAGCATCTCGTTGAGCCTCTCAAGCGCCTTTGACGTCTTTGCAAATATGCAGACACCGCTTACCGGACGGTCAAGCCTGTGCGGCACACCCATGAAAACCTGACCGGGCTTCTCATCCCGTTGGGCGATGAATGCCTTGAGGGTTTCGGAAAGTGCCTCGTCACCGGTCTTGTCTCCCTGGACTATCTCCCCCACCCTCTTGTTGAAGATAAGAAGATGGTTGTCCTCATAAAGGATACGGCTCCGGATGTCTTCAAACTCCGGAGCCGGTATTTCCCTGTAAAACGCTCCCATTAGAAATTGAACTTGGAGAGCCAGATAAGCCTGTGGTTGCCCAGCCAGTGCGTATTTCCGGCCTCGTAGATGCCACGGGCATTGCGGGTGGCGTCGCTGTTGCCGAATTCGGCATAGGTGAAGTCGTACTCAATACCCATCTGAAGCTTGCCGATGTTCCATACTACCGTAGGAGTCAGACGGACGGCCTGCTGGATATTGGTGGCAGCCGCGGTATTCAGCCAAAGGTTGCCGCCGGCAGTATTGACGGCTGCAGCGCCTCCCATAAGGTCCTTTGCAGTACCAAGCTGCTTCATGTAGCCTATCATGCCCATAACCTGGAATTTCTTTCCATACTGGGCGCTCACGAAGGACGTGAAGTCACGCATGGGAGTATAAGTGTAGGTATAAGTAGCAGCGTCATAATCTGCAATGCCGTAGCCGGAGAGGATGTTCATGTGCTCACCGCTCATGGCGAGGACCGCCTTGGCCTTGATCTGGAACATACCCTTGCCATACTGGGCATATGCAAAGCCGGTCAGTGCCTCAAGAAGACCTCCGGCCTTATGATCTACACCGGCGTCGTCCTTTACAGTGCGGAAGGGTTTTGACAGGACATTGTCTACGCCCAGTTTTGCAACGAAGGGGCCGTCCTTGTAAGTAATACCCAGATACTGTTCAGGAAAACCGTATTTCCAGGGAGCCACGCTTTTTGCATTTGCCTGGGCATCCATGGGAAGGTACTGGCTCAGATACAGGAAACCGTATGTGAGAGTGAGTTTTCCCATGGTGGAATGTCCCATCACCTGGGGGCTGCGGTTGAAGGGACCGAAAGGAGCACAGGTCTCGAGATTGATTCCGAAGGGAAGGTCAACCGCCATAGGATGCCATGTCTGGCCGATATTGAGGGTGAACTTCTCTCCGTCGCTGAATTCACGAGTGAGGGCCATATAGGCCTGGCGAAGCCTGAGCTGGGCTATGGTATTTGCGGAACCGGAGCCGTTGAGGCTGTAGAAATCGGCCTCGACCTTTCCTGCCATTTTGAATCCACCGAACTCATACCCGGAAATGTCCAGGCCGAGACGCGTGGTAAGGGAAATGAACTTCCAGTTGAAACCGGCGCTCAAGTCTTCCCCTGCCGCGTTCAGAGACTGATCCTTGGGCATGTAGTAATACAGGTCATGCGTACCTGCGCTCACTTCACGTGAGTCTACGACAGCATAATTGCGGATGAAGCCGTAGAGTTTGAACTTTGCGGGAGTCTCCTGTGCATAGGCACCAAAGCCTGTCAGCGCAAGGAGGAATATTGCCAATGTCTTTTTCATTTTATGCGAACGGGAAGAGTTTTGTGAGCCAGAAGTAACCAAGGACAAAACCGATGATACCGATGATGAGGCCCACCTTTGTCATATCTTTGGTCTCTACCATGCCGGTTGCCGATGCGATGGCGTTCGGAGGAGTGGAGATAGGGAAAAGCATTGCGATGGAGGCGCAGACTGCGATGAAGATAATCATTGCACTGGTGCCGCCCATTGCGAGGAACTGGGCGTTGTTTGCAGCTTCAGGGTCTGCCATGCCGTTAGCAACCACAATAAGGATAGGGATAAGAAGGGCTGCTGTAGCGGAGTTGGAGATGAAGTTGGACAGGAAGTAGCATACCAGGCCTGCGATGATGAGAACGAGAACCACGGACATGCTGCCGAAAGGAATAGCCTGGATGAGGACCTTGGCAAGACCGGTATCCTGCAGGCAGTATCCAAGGCAGAAACCTCCCGCTACGAGCCAGAGCACGTTCCAGTTGATTTCCTTGATTTCCTCCTTGCCGAAAAGACCGGTAGCGGTGAAAACGCCAAGAGGGATAAGAGCCACGATATTGGAGTTGATGTGGGTAATCTGCTCTGTAGCCCAGAGAAGGATGGTTCCCACGAAAGTAATCCATACAACATAGAGTTTCCAGTCCTTCTTCCTGTTGCTTTCAGGGATTTCAAGAACGAGTTTCTTGGTCTTGAAGGGGAAGAAAACGCGGAGGATAACCCATGCGAGAAGAATCATGATAATCACGTAAGGGATCATGTGCACGCACCACTCGCCGAAGGACACATCGATGCCGGCCTGTTCCAGCGCACCCTTTGCAGTAGCGTTTGGAGGTGTGCCGATAGGAGTGCCGATACCGCCGAGGTTCGCAGCGACAGGGATTGACAGCGCAAGGCCGACCTTGCCCCTGTCATCGGCAGGGAGCTTGGAAAGCACCGGAGTAAGGAGGGCGAGCATCATGGCGGCCGTGGCGGTGTTGGACATGAACATCGAGAACACGGAAATCATGATAAGGAAGCCCAGAAGGACAATCTCAGGCTTTGTGCCGAAGAGTTTCAGAAGGGCTCTTGCAAGCGTGACGTCAAGGCCGTAGCGCTCTGCCATGATTGCAAGCACGAAACCGCCGAGGAACAGCATGACGACAGGGTCTGCCATGGAGGCCATGATACGGCCGTAAGGCACCAGGGTTCCGTACTGAGGGTCGCAGAACAGACCTATACCCTTGTTGGATACGGTCAGCAGTGCTATCACGATAACCAGAAGCGAGGTGCTCCAGTTGGGAATGATTTCGAAAATCCACATCAGCGCAGCGAACACGAACAGGGCGATAACCCTCTGCTGCACCACTGTCAGGGCCTCAATTCCAAAGAAACTTACCGGAACAGCCCAGAGGAAGACTGTGATGGCGAGCACAAGGGGCAGCCATACACAGTACTTGAAATTGAATTTCTTGTCAGACATGATATCTTGTATTATTACTATTCGTATTTGAAGCGTATATCAACGGGAATCCTCTCCTTCTCCAGAAGGACTATGTCAGTCTTGAGAGAGGCGCTTACCACTGAATAATAAGCTGTGAAAGCCTTTGCGGCCTCGAAATCTCCGGTTGCCTGGATCTTCAGGATCTGTGCACCCAGGGACTCGATAGCGGCTGCGGTCTTGGCGTAATCGATAGCATATTTCCCGGACTCCTTGAGGGAGATGGCGCCCTGCTCAAGAAGATAATTGTAAATCATCAGATTGGCCCTGCCGGTAGCGTCGGCATCACCGAAACGGCAGGAACGGATGACGTTGGCGATAAAGGTAGCAAGGACGTCTTCCTTCTGGATGAGCGCTTCAATCTGGTGGTCGGCAACTTCCTTGGAGCAGAGATATGCGCCCAGGACGTTGGACTTGGCCTTTTCGAATGTGAGGGCCTCTGTAGAGAGGGCATCGGCAACAGTGCCGCGGCCGTTTACGGTCTCCTTCACGCCCAGTCCCTTGGCAATCTCACGGAAGACGATGTTCCAGTAGAAAGCGTTGGCGTCGAGGTGTGCGGCATCCTCCCCTTCGAAAAGAAGCATGCCTGAAGGGAAGAGCGTACGGTTGAATTTTTCCCTGATGATATTGTCGAACAGAATCGTCCTGGTGCCTATTTCCTCCTGCAGGCGTGCGTCATAAGGGAAATTGATCGCTATAACCTTGAACCCGGCGTTGGTGTAACCGCCGTAGTAGATGGCATCGCAGGAGAAGATGTTGGAGGACTCCAGCGGCACGAATGCATGATAAGCAGCGTCTCCGGGGAGCATTGACTGATACTCGGGGAGCTTTTCCACCAGACGGGAAAGCTTTTCCGTACGTTCAAGGTTCTTAAGGAGCACATAAGCGCCGAAGGAAGCCTTTCGGCCATACAGATTGTCATCTACGGTCTCGTTCGGGCCGATTACAAGGTCCATCTTGGAATCTGTCATCTCCAGCCAGGCCTTTTCCGCCTCATAGTAGTTGTCTGTCCTGAGGCCATCGGCCATTTTGAGGAGGTAGTTGCGGACACTCTCCTTGATGGTGATGTCGGCGGCGGCAACGAGATAATCGGAGATCTTCTCGATATGTCCGGCGTATGCGTCGTGATACCATACAGTCTTGAGCGACCCGTCATCGGCCCTCTCTATAAGAGTATAGGGGCTGTTCTTGTCGGGGTCGGCCAAATTCGAGAATTCTTCAGGAGTCATGTCCTTGGGATAGAAGCATGCACCGGCGGGTTTTTCGCCGTAACCTTCAATGAAAGGCTTTCCGTCTATCCTGTCCCATGGACCGTAATTGATCATGGCATAAGCCTTCTCTGAAGGATCCTGGAGAGCTTCGATGACGGACTTGTCACCAAAATTCTGCTTCCAATAGATGGCATCAACCTCATCTGCCGCAAAACGGTACAGATTCAAGACCTCTTTACCATTGTTGGTGATGCCCGAAAGGTCCGGAGCGGGAATCGTCACCTCTGCATAGTTTGCCATAAGCCTGGCGGCCTTGGAACGATGCTTCGCGCATGAAGTAATGACCACAAGGGGCACCAAAAGCGCAATCAGGTACTTTTTCATTGTAGGTTCAAGTATTAAAACTTACAAAGTTAATAATTTCCATCAAGATAAGCGATTTTTTAAGCATTTATTTTTTCCTTGCATTTTTATTGGGAAATCCCGTTTATTTCTTTAAATTTGTAACGGAATTAAAGAGATTCCTTTTTATTATTAACTATAACCAATTATTGTTTCTTTTACTATGAAAACAGCCGATATCATGGCACGCCTCGAGGCCAAATACCCTCTGGAGAAAGAGTATCTGCAGGCCGTACAAGAGGTTCTCGAGTCCATCGAGGATGTATACAACCAGCATCCCGAATTTGAAAAGGCAAAGATAGTTGAGCGTCTGGTAGAGCCTGACCGCATCTTCACATTCCGCGTCACCTGGATTGACGATGCAGGCGAAGTCCGCACCAACACCGGCTACCGTATTCAGTTCAACAGTGCTATCGGCCCCTATAAGGGCGGTCTCCGTTTCCACAAGGCCGTTACTCCTTCAATGCTCAAGTTCCTTGGCTTTGAACAGACCTTCAAGAACGCCCTCACAACCCTCCCTATGGGCGGTGCAAAGGGCGGTTCCGACTTCGACCCCGTAGGCAAGTCCAACGATGAAATCATGCGTTTCTGCCAGGCTTTCATGCTTGAGCTCTGGAACTGCATCGGCCCCGACCAGGACATCCCTGCAGGCGACGTAGGCGTAGGCGGCCGCGAAATTGGTTACCTCTACGGTATGTACAAGAAGCTCGCACGCCAGTACAACACAGGCGTTCTCACCGGTAAAGGCGGCACATGGGGTGGTTCCATCCTCCGTCCCGAGGCTACCGGCTTCGGCGCCCTCTATTTCACCCAGCACCTTCTCCAGAAGGCCGGCAAGGACATCAAGGGCAAGAAAGTGGCTCTCTCCGGCTTCGGCAACGTGGCTTGGGGCGCTGCAACAAAGGCCCGCGAACTTGGCGCAAAGGTTGTCGCCATCTCCGGTCCTGACGGCGTTTGCGAAATTCCCGAAGGCATCACTCCCGAAATGATCGACTACATGCTTGTCATGCGCGCCTCCAACCGCAACAAGGTTCAGGACATGGCCGACAAGTTCCCCGGACAGACCAAGTTCACCGCCGGAAAGAAAGCCTGGAGCATCCCTTGCGACATCGCTCTCCCCTGCGCATTCCAGAACGAACTCTCCGAGGACGATGCAAAGCAGCTCAAGGCAAACGGCTGCTGGTGCTGCTGCGAGGTATCCAACATGGGCTGCCAGCCCGGAGCCATCCACTTCTTCCAGAATAACGGCATCCTCTTCGCTCCCGGAAAGGCCGTGAACGCAGGCGGCGTCGCCACCAGCGGTCTCGAAATGACCCAGAACGCAGAGCACATCTCCTGGGATGCAAAGGAAGTTGACGAGAAGCTCCACTTCATCATGAAGTCCATCCACGAACAGTGCGTCAAGTACGGCACCCAGCCGGACGGCACCGTCGACTACGTGAAGGGCGCCAACATCGCCGGCTTCATGAAGGTTGCAACCGCAATGCTCGAGCAGGGAACGATTTAATAATAAATCTTTCACAAAAAATAGGCTGGCTCATTCATTTGAGTCAGCCCATTTTTGATACATTCAGACCACCACTTTGGGCTCCGGAATGGCGATTTTGGTGGTTTGGCAGGGTTTAAACTAAGGCAAACCACCGTTTTCGGCCTTGTACAGCAAAAAACGGTGGTTTGAATGTATCAAATCATGGCTGGGAGGGCTCAACAAAACCCTCCTATCAAAAAAAGAGGCTGACTCTAAATTGAGTCAGCCTCCATTATCTTAATTGGGATAAACTTACTTTGCGGGCTGCTGCTGTTGTGCCTGGGCGGCGAGTTCTGCCTGGAGAGCTTCGACAGTGCGGTCGGCAGGGATGTTCAGAGCCTTGCGGGCTTCTGCGGTGATATCCTCAACGAGGGTTTCGTCAAAGTAAATGGCCTGGGAAGCGTCAAAAAGGACTGCAAGGCCCTTTGCCTTTGCTATTTCCTTGACAGCCTTGTTTGCCTTCTCGTTGATGGGGGCCATGAGCTGGGACTGCTGCTGCTGGAGTTCCTGAGAGATTGTCTGCTGGAATTCCTGAAGACGGTTCTGGATGTCGTAGAGTTCCTTCTCCTTGGATTCCTTGATGGCGGCGGTCCAGCTTGCGCTCTTCTGCTGATACTGGGTGAGCTTGCCCTGGTATTCCTCTACCATGGAGGAGTAGGTTTCTTCTGCTTCCTTCTGGGATGCGTTCATGGTCTCTCTTGCGGCGTCCATTTCGGGCATGAGCATTACGAGCTCATTGAAATTCACACGGCCGAGTTTCTGGGCACCGGCAGAAAAAGCCATAAGGGATGCGAGAGCAATTAAAACAATCTTTTTCATATTACAATAGTTTTTTGTTTCAGTTTTTTAGATTCTTCACTTCGTTCAGAATGACAAGAGGTCGTTCAAAATGACATCAGGCATTCCGGCAGACAGATATTCACAATATTCGTACCATACTAGAACTGCTGGCCAAGTACAAAGTGGAACTGGCTTCCGCCGTTGGAGGCATCATCGAAGCCGTAGCCCCAGTCAATTCCAAGGAGGCCGATCATAGGCAGGAACACTCTCACGCCGACACCGGCCGAACGCTTGATCTGGAAGGGATTGAACTCGCGGATGTCGCTCCAGCAGTTACCGCCTTCGAGGAATGCCAGTGCATAGATCGTAGACTGAGGCTGAAGGATGACAGGATAACGCAGTTCAACTGTAAACTTGTCAAACACGTTACCGGCATATCTGACACCGTTCTGGCTGTAAGGAGTAACCTTCTGCGGTGTGAGGGAATAGTCGGTATAGCCGCGCAGGGAGATGATTTCAGCACCGTAGGTCATATATCCGGACATACCGTCGCCACCCACCTGGAAATTCTCGAACGGAGAATAACCCCAGTTGCGGTTATAATAACCAAGGTATCCGAACTGTGCCTTGGTCATGAGAACCAGGTCTCCTATCAGTTTGGTATAAATGGCTCCGCTGAACTTCCACTTGTGGTACTCGATCCACTTGTAGCGCTGGGCGCTGGTCCATCTGTCATAAATGACATCCTTGTAGCTGTCAACCTTCACCTTGTTGCCATCTGAATCGTACGTATACTTCCTCAGGAGGGAATAAGGAGGAGTGAGCTGCAGGGAAGCAGAGAACTCTGAACCCTGACGGGGATAGATCTGCTGGTCTGAAGAGTTTCTGGACAGCGAGAGTGTGTAGCTCAGGTTGTGGGATATGCCGTCGTTGAAGGCGAACATGTAGCTGCTCCAGTTCGTGAGCTTGTATGTCTGCCAGCTAAGGTTGTTGTACAGGACAAAATAATTGTCAGGCCACTTAAGACGCGTACCAAGGCCGGCGTTGAAACCGAACACCTCGAAGAACTGGGTTGCAGAATACTGTCCCGTTCTCCAGTAGGAACCGTTCCAGGTTGCATCTGTCATCCTGGAATAATATCCGGACACAGAGAGGGACGTAGGTTTCTTGCCGAACAGCCAAGGCTCCTGGAAACTGAAGTTCAGGGAGGTATAGTATGTACCGTTGGTCTGGAATCTGAGAGCAAGGCTCTGGGCATCTCCCAGAGGAACCGGCCTCCAAGCCCCCTTCTCGAACATTCTCCTGGTAGAGAAGTTGTTGAAGCTCACACCTGCAGTCATGACGAAGGTATGACCGCCCCAGCCGCCGGAAAGTTCCAGCTGCGAGGAGGGCTTCTCCGTTACATTATATATAATGTCCACGGTATTGTTGAGCTGGTTGGGGATGATGGAGTATCCGGAAGGACTCATGATCTGTTCTGCGTCGAACTGTCCCATGGAGGCGATTTCGCGGATGGAGCGTTCGAAGTCCGACTGGCTGAAGAGATATCCGGGCCTTGTCATGACCTGACGGCGGATAACCCTCTCGTTGGTGAGGTCGTTGCCGTTGATGATGATATCGTTCAGGATTGCGGGCTTGCCTTCAGATATACGGAGTTCCACGTCCACGGAGTCATTCTGGATGTTGACTTCCACCGGGGTGACGCTGAAGAAGAGGAAGCCGTTGTCCCTGTAGAGTTTGGAGATGTCATACTCGGACTCTTTTCCACCGCCGTGAAGGCGCTTTTCAAGGGTTACGATATCATAAACGTCACCCTTCTTGATCTGAAGGATATTGTTAAGGACCTCTGAAGGGTAGACGGCGTTGCCTGTCCAGGTTATATTGCGGAAATAGTATTTCCTGCCCTGGTCAAACACCATGTCGATGTCAAGATGCTTGTCATCGATGTAATATACCGAATCCCTCACGAGGCGGGCGTCACGGTAACCGGCTTCGTTGAAGGCCTCGAGAACGGTTTTTCTGTCAGTCTTGTATTCCTTTTCCTTGAATTTCTTGCTCTTGAAGAAGTTGTACCACGTATTGGCGTGAGTCTCCTTCATGTTCTTGGCAAGTTTCCTGGGCTTGATGTCACCGTTTCCGATATAATTGATATGCTTGATCTTGACCTTGTTGCCCCTGTTCACGTTGAAGGTCACACGGATGGCGCTCTTGATGATGGAGTCGCGCTGGACGTCGACGTCCACATCGGCCTTGAGATAGCCTTTCTCGAAGTAGTAACGCTTGATTATGTCTACGGAAGTTGCCTTCACGTAATCTGAATATTCACGGCCGGGGCGGAGGTTCAGGCGTTCTTCAAGGTCCTTCTTTTCACCAGACTTTACGCCTTTATACAGCCATCTCGACACTCTGGGGCGTTCCTTGATCACCACCTTGAACCAGGCGGAATCCTGCTGGGAACTGAGGGAATCCAAAACTACGGCGACGTCCTCGAAATAACGCTGCGCCACGAGGCGGTGCACGATACCGGTAATGTCATCTCCGGGGACGGTCACTTCCATTCCCTCCCTGAGACCGGTAAGCTGAAGTATCTGGTGTTCACCGATATATCGGTTTCCTTCTACGCTGACACCACCCACGATATACTTCTTCGGGTGACTGTAATCTACCTCTATGGAACTGCGGGAAGACTGCGCCAGGGCAGTGAAACTACCCAGGAGCAATACAGTCGCAGTCAATATCCGTTTTATACTCATTCCCTAAAACTTATCTTGCAAAGATAACCATTTTATTTGACTTTTCCATAACGGCGGTCCCTCATGGAGTATTCCTCCAAGGCCTTGCGGAATTCCTCCTTGCGGAAATCAGGCCACAGTACGGGGGTGAAGTAAAACTCCGTGTATGCCGTTTGCCAAAGCAGGTAATTGGAAATGCGTTCCTCTCCCGATGTACGGATCATAAGGTCCGGGTCCGGGATTCCGGATGTAACGAGATATGAAGAGAAATCTTCTGCGGAAAGAGCCTGGAATTCTTCTGCAGACAGCTCTGCAGCAGCCTTTTTCATAGCCTGCATGATATCCCACTTTCCACTGTAGGAGAGGAAGAGAATCAGCGTCAGGCGGTCATTGTGGGCAGTCTCCTCCATCATCTTGTCGATGGTTTCGCAGAGCTCCTTCCCAAGCCTTTCCCTGTTTCCCAGAACGACAAAGCGCACACCGTTGTCCATGAATGTAGAGAATTCCTTCTTCATGGAGCTCATCATCAGTTTCATGAGCGTTGTGACTTCGTCGGCAGGACGGTTCCAGTTCTCTTCCGAGAAGGCATACAGGGAGAGATACTTGACGCCCTCTTCCACTGCGGCCTCGGTGCAGGCACGGACGCTCTCCACGCCTTCAAAATGGCCGAATACCCTCTCCTTGCCGCGGGCCTTTGCCCACCGGCCGTTGCCGTCCATGATTATGGACACGTGTACGGGAACTTTCCTATTATCCATTGTTTCTCATATCTTCGCCCCAGAACAGGCGTGAGGTGAGTGCCTTCACAAAGCCCGATTCGGCGATACGGACCCGTTTGAGCGAAAACTGTGCCATCTCTGCATGAATTGTCCACTCCGGACGGATTTCCACCACGCGGTTATCCATGGACATTGTGGCACGTCCGTCCCTGGATTCGAAGGAGATGTCCACCTTGGCGGTTTCCGGAAGCACAATAGGGCGCACGTTCAGGTTGTGCGGGGCTATTGGAGCGAGCACCAGGACCTTCGTGTCGGGCATGCAGATAGGGCCGCCCACGGACAGCGAATAAGCCGTTGAACCGGAGGATGTTGCGAGGAGAAGACCATCGGCCCAGTATGTGGGGAGGGAGTCTCCGTCTATGCTGACGTGGATTCCAAGCACCGACGAACCGCTCCTGTGCACCGCCACCTCATTTACCGAATAAGGGAGCATGCCGATGGAACGCCGGGCATCCGGTCCCTTGAGAGTCGCATTGAGAACCGTCCTGTATTCTATGTGGAAGTTCCCTTCCATGAGTGCCTTGCGGACATCCTCAGGCCTGTTTTCGCACAGAAAACCTATCCTTCCGAAGTTTACTCCAAGTATAGGGAGGCCGATATCGGCTACCACATGCGCGGTGCTGAGAAAAGTTCCGTCTCCTCCCATGGAAAGCACAAGGTCCGTCTCAGGCTGGACGTCGGCCTTGCTCTTTATCTCATAAAGTTCGAAGGAATTGTCCTCCAGATCCTTAAGGAAAGACACCATCCTGGCATCATCCCTCAGGCAGTCATTAAGAATAAAATACCCAATTCTCATTGTTTGAATTCAAATCAACCTGCAAAAGTAACACTTTTCCCATAATTATCGTTACATTTGTCGAATTAAAAGACCATTACATGACAAGATTAAGCGTAAATATCAACAAAATTGCTACAATCCGCAACGCCAGGGGCGGAAATGTACCCAACGTAGCAAAGGCGGCCGTGGACTGCGAAAGGTTTGGCGCGCAGGGAATAACCGTCCATCCAAGGCCAGATGAAAGACATATCCGTTATGCCGATGTAAGGGAGATCCGCCCCTTGATAACGACGGAGTTCAACATCGAGGGCAATCCCATACCTTCCTTCACGGACCTCGTCCTCGAAGTCGTACCCGACCAGGTTACGCTGGTTCCGGACGCACCTGACGCCATCACATCCAACGCCGGCTGGGATACGGTAAAGAACAGAGCCTTCCTCACAGACATCGTCGGACGTTTCAAGGAAAAGGGCATCCGAGTGAGCATCTTCATCGACCCGGTTCCCGAAATGGCAGAAGGCGCAAAAGCCTGCGGGGCAGACAGGGTGGAGCTCTACACAGCCGATTATGCCGCGCAATTTGCCGACGGCCCCGAAGCCGCCATAGCCCGCTATCTGGAGACCGCAAAAGCCGCCCGCGAGCTGGGCCTCGGGCTCAATGCCGGACACGACCTTTCCCTTGAGAATCTGGCATATTTTGTGCAGACAATCCCCTGGACTGACGAAGTTTCAATCGGCCATGCAATCATCTCCGATGCCCTTTATATGGGTCTTGAAAAAACTATTCAGGCCTATCTTGGGGAAATCCGCAAAAAATAATTAAATTTGCAGGCTATTAAGAATACAAAACAAAAACAAATAGAATGAAAAAGACTCTCGTAATCGCAGGTATCGCAGCCGTAGTGGCAATGCTCTCTTCCTGCAACCAGAACCAGGGCTCCAACGCAGCCCCCGCACCCGCTCAGGACAGCACTGCAGTAGCTGGCAGCATCGTATTCTTCAACATGGACAAGGTCATGGAAGGCTATGACATGGCCAACGACCTCACCTCCGTATTCGAGACCAAGACCTCCGGAATCCAGGCCGAAATCGACCGCCGCGGCAAGAAACTCGAAAAGGACGCTGCCGATTTCCAGAACAAGGTGGACAAGGGACTCCTCACTCAGTCCGTAGCCCAGGTTCAGTATCAGAAGCTCCAGCAGCAACAGCAGGAATATCAGCAGTATGTAATGCGCAAGCAGCAGGAGATGAACGAAGAGCAGCAGGTTACCATGAACCAGATTGCAAACTCAATCCAGGAGTTCGTAAACGAATACAACGCAGAGAAAGGCTATGCAATGATCATAGCAACTGCCGGTGCCGTGCTTTCCACCCCTGTCGTAACAGGCGACCCCAAGCTTGACATCACTGACGATCTCCTTGCCGGCCTCAACGCAGCCTACATCAAGACCAAGGAGAGCGCAAAGAAATAATTCAGGATGAGAATAGCCATCCTGTCAAGTTTTTATCCCCTAAGGGGAGGCATTTCCCAGTTCAACGCCGCAATGCTGGCAGAGCTGGGAAAATGTCATGATGTAAAGGCCTTCTCCTTCTCCGTGCAGTATCCCGGCTTCCTCTTTCCCGGCAAGACTCAGTATGTGACTCCGGAAGACGAAGCCATGCCCGTGGATGCAGAAGCGATCCTAAGCACGGTCAACCCCTTCAGCTGGATCAAAACCGCACGCAGGATAAAGGAGTGGAAACCGGACCTCCTCATCATGAAATACTGGATGTCATGGTTCGCTCCGTCCCTGGGCTATGTAGCCCGTCATGCAGGATGCAAGAGCGTGGTGGTGCTGGACAATGTAATCCCGCACGAACCGCACTTCTTTGACAAGCCGCTCACGAAATACTTTCTGAACGGCTGCACTGGATTTGTGAGCATGTCCGAGAGCGTAGAAAAAGATCTGCTCTCCCTCAGGCCAGACGCTCCCCACATCCTCAAAGCGCATCCGCTTTACTCCCATTTTGGAGCCAGACTGCCAAAAGAAGAAGCCTGCAGGACACTTGGCATCCCGTCAGACAAAAAAACGCTGCTTTTCTTCGGCCTCATAAGGGAATACAAGGGCCTGGACATTCTTCTTGAGGCCTTCAGGGACCTTCCCGAAGACTATCAGATACTCGTCGCCGGAGAGCCCTACGGTTCTTTTGAGAAGTATCAGGCCATTATAGACACCCTTCCCGGAAAGGACCGCGTCCATCTTTTCACGGATTACGTGAGGGACTCCAGGGTAAAGGTGTTTTTCAGCGCCTCAGACCTTGCCGTCCTCCCCTACCGCAGCGCAACCCAAAGCGGCATCAGTTCCGTAGCGCTCAACTTCGACCTTCCCATGGTAGTCACCGATGTGGGCGGACTCGCATCCACAATCGGCAGCCGTGGCACGGGAATTGTCGCTCCTGTACCAAGCCCGGAGGCCATCCGTAAGGAAATCCTCCGTTATTTTGCCGATACTTCCGTGCAGGAAAATTGCATGGAAGCTATCGCCAGGGAGAAGAAACGCCTTGGATGGGACGCCTTCATGGATACCGTCCTGGATTTCGCCTCTACATTATAAAACAGACAGTTATGAGAAGAATTGCCATCATATTCACAGGTGCGCTCCTCGCAGTGGCTGCAGTATCGGCCTCCGCCCAGGAGTATATTCCCACTCCCGTCACGGTTTCAAGCGAGAAAGTGAAACTGAACGGAAAGATATATCTGTCCCACGTAGTGCTTGAGCGCCAGACCCTTTACGGCATTGCAACCGCATATAACGTAAAGATAGACGACATCTACGAGGCCAATCCTTCCCTCAGGGAAACGGGTCTGCAGAAAAACGCCATAATCCTGATTCCGATCAAGGAGGAAGCGGCTCCCGTAAAGCAGAGCACAACCCAGGGAAACTACACCGAGCACACTGTCAAGTGGTATGAGGACATCGACGACATCGCCAGGAAATACAATGTGACGGTGGCCGATATCATGCAGTTCAACGGCCTCACCTCCAAGAAACTGTCCACCAGGCAGGTGATCAAGATCCCCCTCCCCGACATGCCCAAGATTCCTGCCGATGAGCCCAAGGCCGAAGAAACGGCAGAACCTGCCGCCCAGCCCGCAGAGCCCGAAGTCCCTGCCGAGGAACCCAAGGATACCGTATCGGCCCTTGATTTCGTAACTCCGTACGCATCCCCCAAAGACATCGTGAACCTGTCTCTGGTTCTGCCCATCCATGCCAGCGGCAGGGTGAGCGAACTCAACATGGACTTCTACTCCGGTGTCCTCATGGCCATGAAAGACTTCGAGAAAGACGGGGTAAAGGTCAATCTCAACGTGTATGACCTCATGGCCGGAATTCCTCCCATCGACGCTCTCACCGCCTCTGACATGGTCCTCGGCCCCGTGGCTTCAAGGGACATCGAGGCGATCCTCCAGAGAGTGGACGGAAAGGTTCCCGTAATCTCACCGCTGGACCAGAAAGCATCGGCACTTGCCGCCAATTATTCGAATTTCATCCAGGCCCCCACGCCGGTTGACAGCCAGTACAACGACCTGGCCCTCTGGGTGAAGGAAGACTGCGCCGATTCCGACAGGATAATCTTCATCACCGAAAAGGGTGGCAGCAATGCATCGGCATCAATCGCAATCCGCAGTGCACTCGCAAGGGAAGAACTCTCTTACGAAATCCTCAACTATGCAATAGTGGAAGGAACCGGCATCCCCGCCAAACTGGCAGAAATAATGACGAAAGACGGCGTCAACAGGGTAGTTGCAGCCTCCGAAAGTGAAGCCTTCATCGACGACGTGGTCCGCAACCTGGGCATCATGCAGGGCAAGGGCTATTCCCTCGTAATGTATGCACCTTCGAAGGTCCGTACCTTCGACACCATCGAGCCTGCCGCATACCACAACGTGACGCTTCACATAAGCACCTCATACTTCGTAGACTACGATGATCCCAAGGTAGACGCGTTCTTAAGAAGCTACCGTTCCCTGTTCAATGCCGAGCCTTCACAGTTCGCGTTCCAGGGCTATGACACCGCAAGGTATTTCGTGGACATCTGCCGCAGGTTCGGAACTCCCCACTGGCCGGCTTTCCTCGAAATCGAAAGGGGCAAAGGCCTCCATACCGATTTCCTCTTCGAGGCAGACCAGACAAACAACCGCCGGAACAAGGCCGTACGAAGGATTGTTTACGAAAAGGATTATACTACAAGCTTAGCAAAATAATATGGAAAAGGTACGCACGCTCATTCTTGGCGGAGGTCCAGCTGGATATACTGCCGCAATATATGCCGCAAGGTCAAACATGTCACCTGTGCTTTACGAAGGCCTTCAGCCGGGCGGGCAGCTCACCACGACCACCGTTGTCGAGAACTTCCCCGGTTTCCCCGGAGGAATCGATGCCAATACCCTGATGGAAAACATGAGGGAACAGGCAAAAAGCTTCGGCGCCGACATCCGCACCGGCACGGCTACGGCGGCAGACCTCTCAAAGAGGCCGTTCAGGATTACGGTTGACGGCAATATCGAGATTGAGGCCGATACCCTCATCATCGCTACAGGCGCGGCGGCAAAGTACCTCGGCCTGGAATCTGAGAAGAAGTACATGGGAGCGGGTGTAAGCGCATGCGCCACATGCGACGGTTTCTTCTACCGCAAAAAGACGGTGGCCGTCGTAGGCGGAGGTGACACGGCATGCGAAGAGGCCCTCTATCTCTCAGGACTGGCCAAAAAGGTTTACATGATCGTAAGGCGTGACGTTTTCCGCGCCTCCAAGATAATGCAGGAAAGGGTTCTTTCCACACCCAATATCGAGGTCCTGTGGAACTGCAATACCAAGGAAGTCCTCGGCGATGCCCTGGGTGTCACCGGTGTAAGGCTTCTCCGCAAGGACGGTACCGAATTCGACGTTGCAATAGACGGATTCTTCCTTGGAATAGGCCATGAACCCGGTTCTGCCCTATTTGCTCCATACCTCGAAGTCGACGGACAGGGATTCATCGTAAGGGACGGTTACTCATCCCGCACCAGCGTTCCCGGCGTCTTTGCCGCAGGTGATGTTGCAGACAAGGTTTACAAGCAGGCCATCACCGCCGCAGCTTCCGGCTGCATGGCGGCGAGGGATGCCGAAAACTTCCTCATCGAAAAAGGACTATGAGAAAAATTATACTTATAACAGCAGCCATTGCAGCCCTCACGGCCTGCCAGACCCAGTACGATGCCCTTCTGACATCCAACGACGTAGACGCAAAGTATAAGGCCGCAATGGAATACTTCAACACGAAGAAATACCAGAAAGCCGCCCAGCTCTTCGAGTCCATGGCCGTCCTCACAAGCGGTACCGAACGTGACGACACCGTCCAGTACTACTGGGGCCTGTCCAACTACCGTTTCAAGGACTACTACACGGCCGAAAGCAACTTCGCGCGCTTCGTGGAGAATTTCCCGCGCAGCCCGTTCGCCCGTGATGCGGAATTCTACCGCCTGGACTGCCTCTACCGCAGCACCTACCGCTATGAACTGGACCAGGCACCTACCCGCAGCTGCCTTGCCGCCATCGACGAGTACGTCCGTGAACACCCCGGAGACGACCATCTCCAGGCATGCGAGGCCATGAAGGCCAATCTTCAGGAGCGTCTTGACCGAAAGGATTTCGAAGCCGGCCGCCAGTATTATATAATGGAAGACTACAAAGCCGCGAGGGTGAAACTAAACAACGTCCTGAAGGCAAACTCGGAGAATGTATACCGCGAGGATATCCTCTATTATATGGCAATGTCCTCTTACAACTATGCAAGACTTTCTGTCGAAGCAAAGCAGAAGGAACGCTTCCTCACTTTCATTGACGACTACCTGAACTTCGTGGGAGAGTACCCCGAATCCAAGTACAAGAGCGAGCTTGACGGCCACTACCGCAAAGTCCAGAACATACTGGGCCGTGACGGGAATGCCGATGTCAAAAATAATTGAAACTTCCCCGCACAAAGCCTTGTACTTAATATAGAACAAGATTTTTAGAGAGATGGAAAACAAGAAAAAGATTCCCACAAACACCATTACACGCGACATCAAGAACCTGGCCGCTCCCACCGGAAACATCTACGAATCAGTAGTTATCCTCTACAAGAGGGCCAACCAGATAGCCATGGCAGAAAAAAAGGAACTCACCAAGAAGCTTGAGGAATTCCGCAATGACCGCGACACCATGGACGAGGTTTTCGAAAACAAGGAACAGATTGAAATCTCCCAGTACTACGAGCGTCAGCCCAAGCCGGACCTGATTGCAATCTCTGAGTTCGAGAACGGTGACCTTGTTTATCGCGAAGCCCAGAGCGACAACCCCATCGAGATCAAGGGAGAATAACCCATGCTCCGCAGCCTGAGTATCTCCAATTACATTCTGATAGGCTCCCTGGAAACCAGTTTTCCGGAGGGCCTCAGCATTATAAGTGGAGAGACCGGTGCCGGAAAATCCATTTTGCTGGGCGCACTCGCACTCGTACTGGGCTCCAAGGCCGATTCTTCCATGATCGGCCCGGAAGGAGACAACTGCGTAGTGGAGGCCGAGTTCAGCATCACCCCCGCGGTAAGGGATGTGCTTCTGGCTCTTGACCTTCCGGCGGACCGGGAAGACATCCTGCTGCGCCGTGTACTGTCAAAAAGCGGCCGCTCGCGTTGTTTCATTGACGATGAGCCCGTATCCACCGCATCCTTGCAGGAGCTCGCATCACACCTTGTAGACATCCACTCCCAGCATCAGACGCTGATGCTCAGGGACCAGGCTTTCCGCCAGGATGTCCTTGACCTGTATGCGGGAGCCGCCGCAGAGCGCAAGGCCTGCAGCGAAGCCAGGGAGAAGGTGCTCAGGACCAGAAAGCAGCTCGAGTCCACGAAGGAAAGGCTGGCATCGGCAAAGAAGGAAGAGGACTACAACAGGGCCCTTTGGGAAAAACTGGATGAAGCGAAACTGAATCCCGGGGAACTGGCTTCCCTTGAAGCGGAACAGGAGCAGCTTTCCCATGCCGAAGAGCTCAAGGAGATGCTGTCCGCGGCAGAAGGGATACTCTCCTCCGATGAGAACTCCCCCACCCTGGAACTCGTCCAGGCCCGCAAATACCTCGAGAAAGCAGGCCGATATATCCCGGCAATGGAACCTCTGGTCGAAAGGCTCGAGGCCGCAAGGGTTGAACTGGAGGACATCGCCGCAGAGGTAGAATCGGCAAACGGGAAGATGGATGTATCCCCGGAAAGGCTGGAGATTGTGGAAGAGCGCATTTCCCTCCTGTACTCCCTTATGCGCAAGCACGATGTCTCCTCGGAAGAAGAGCTCATCGCAGTAAGGGATTCCCTCTCCTCGCTTGTTGCCGACGCATCCTCCCTTGAAGAAGAAGTGGAAAGGCTCTCAAAGGAGCTGGATACGGCACTGGCGGCCTACGAAAAGGCGGCGGGGAAACTTCATGACAAAAGGGCAAAAGCCGCTGTTCCCTTTGCCGAGAGCATCCAAAAGCAGCTTCACGCCCTGGACCTTGACCACTGCGCCTTCCAGGTTGAACTTGCCCCCGGAGAAGACAGCGCCACAGGACATGACACGGTTAATTTCCTGTTCTCCTCTACCGGGAAGAATCTGCAGGAAGTTGGGAAAGCAGCCTCCGGAGGTGAGCTTTCACGCGTAATGCTGTGCCTGAAAGCCTGCATGGCGCGATACCGCAAGATGCCAACGCTGGTATTCGACGAAATCGACAGCGGAGTCTCCGGCGGCACCGCCCACAAGATGGGCGCGCTTATATGCTCCATGGGAGCCGACATGCAGATCTTTGCAATCACCCACCTTCCGCAGGTTGCCGCAAAAGGAAACGCCCACTATCTGGTATCCAAAAAGGATGACCGGACTACGATGAGAAGACTGTCCGACGAGCAGCGGGTAATGGAAATAGCCCGCATGCTCTCCGGCGCGGTCATAACCCCCGAGGCTGTAGAAAACGCCAAATCTCTCCTCGCATGAGCGCATCGGCACATACACGTCCCGTCCCGGGGATGGAGGAATTCCGGCAGCAGCTCAGGAAGCATAAGCTCAAGGCTACCAGGCAGAGACTGGCCGTCCATGATGCCATGATGGGGCTTGTGCATGCATCGGCAGACATGGTGAAGGATGAGCTGGAGAAGAAAGGGGTGCATGTGACCGTCTCGTCAGTATACAACATCCTGTCCCAGCTTGCCGATTTCCACATATACGGCAGGAGGATGTCGGCGACCAACAAGATGTATTTCGACGTAATCTCCAGCCGGCATATACATATGTACGACAGGGAAAACCACACGTGGAGGGACCTGGAAGACGAAGACCTGGCCACTCTTGTCACAACACACCTGAAAAGGAGAAAATTCAAGGGCTTCTCGGTTGAAGACATAGACATCCAACTGATAGCACGCCCTACAAAAAGGAACAAAAGCATATGAAACGACTGATTCTTGCAGCACTCGCAGGCCTCTTTCTGATGACGTCCTGCAATCTTGGAGACGATGTGTACACCGTCACCAACCTCAACGAATTCGTCACCGTCGATGGAGAATCCATGATTGACGACTACGGCAACCTGTTCAATGTAACTGAAGACTTGACAGACAAGGGCTGGAAGACCGACGGGAAAAGGTTTCTCGCCCAGTTTGACATCGTGAACAGGAACCTTGACATCACGCTCAAAGCCTACAACAACGTAATAATCCAGACTCCGGTGCCTTACACGCCCGCAGAGGATGAAGCGTCCCTGGACCCCGTTGTAATCCAGGATGCCAGCATAACTGCAAGGGGCTACCTGAACATTGTCTTGAGCTACTATGCCAAACCTGAGACAGACTGTCCGCACGACATAACCCTCGGATACAACAAGGAAGGCACAGTGCTCAATTTCTACCTAAGGCATGAGGGCAACGGCGAGAATCCGGTCGAGATGAGCGCCGACCTCCTTAAAGATTACGTCCGCATTTACAGTTTCCCTCTTGAGGGCATTTTCGACGCCAATACAACCAATGACGTTTTCCTCCAATGCGACATTCTCACCTTCGACAAAGAAGGCAAGTACTCCGTCATAAAGAAAAATGCACGTTTATACTCCGGAAGATAGGGGTTCTGAAAGTTTTTTTTGCAATCACAGAAAAAATAACTACATTTGCAGTCCCAAATGGTGGATGTAGTTCAGCTGGTAGAGCATCGGATTGTGGTTCCGAGTGTCGTGGGTTCGAGCCCCATCATCCACCCAGAGAAAGCAGGCCAAAAGCCTGCTTTCTCTGGTTTATACCGTGGGATATTGCTTTTTAAAAAAGCATTTTATATTTTTGTGGAAACCATATTAACGCCTGTATATGAAACGGTTCCACCTAATAGTCCTGATAGCGCTCGCGGTCATTGGCACAGTGTCGTGTTCGAAGTCCAAGAGGGAGAAAATCACAGATCCAGTACAGCAGGAAGCCCTGCGCACCAGAGACGCTTCCATTCCTACCGACTCGCTCTTTACAAAGTCGGCGTTGGAGAAGATCGCATCTCCGTTTGAGAGAATCTCCATCGGCAAATTCATTTCCGAGTACAAGGATACTTATGCTCAGGCGGCAGACAAGGCCTCTCGCCTGAAGTATGCGGAAAAACTTCAGAAGGAGGAGAAGCTCAAAAAGGAAGAGGCCGAAAAGAAAGCCGCCAAGGCCGATTCTACAGCCCTTGCAGACTCAAGGGCCAATCTCCTCGAACGTATTTCCTACACAGGAGACAATCTCCCCGGAGACGGATATAGCACCTCACTTACGGCCTACTTCATAGTAGTCCTTCTCCTGTTCGTAATCATTTTCACCGTAAGGGTGATCAAGGCATTCTTCATTTCACCTAAAAAAATGTAGCCATGGAAGACAAGTTCATCCGCAACCGGATTCTCACCATAGACCAGGAGGCCCGCGACAGGGTGAAAAACCTGGTGAACGAGTATGCCGCAAATTCAAAAGGACACCCTTTCGGCAGTTATGGAGACTCCATAACCCTTGAGAAATACGAGCTGTGCCCAATCTACGTAGTCGAGCTTCATTCCCAGTTTGACCAACGTCCCATCAATACCAGGCAATACCCATACAAAGGCGGCAGTTTTGCCTCAAGAAGCATCTACAGGGCCTCTGACGTAAATGCCTGGTCGTACAGCCTTCTTACCACGGAGAAATTCGTCCACAACGGAAAGAGCTTTGAAGTCACTGGCTCACATCATGTAGAGACCTGCGACCCCTGCGGAGGCAGAGGACGGGTAACCTGTCCGAACTGCGGCGGCCGAGGAGACATCACCTGCTCCTCATGCGGCGGAAGCGGCTCGATCCGCTGTTCATCCTGCGGCGGAAAAGGCTCTACCTCCTGTTCCTCCTGCGGCGGCAGCGGCAAAAGACAGGTATCGTACTCTGAAAGATACATTTCCGGCTATGACGGATCCACTCCGATATATTCTTCACGTCTGGCATACAAGACCGTGAGCTGCTCATCCTGCGGTGGAAGCGGCAAACACACCTGTTCATCCTGCAGCGGAAGAGGTACCAAGACATGTTCAAACTGCGGTGGCAGAGGAAGCCTGACCTGCGGACAGTGCAACGGCCGGGGAGACATTACCTGCAGCACCTGCCAGGGTTATGGAAAAAATGTACACTGCCTTACGATTGACCAGGAACTCAAGGACGAGATCCTGAAGGCCTATTTCCATGATGAAAAGGTGGCAGGTGTTGCCGAGATTATGGACAAAAAGGGAGGCTACAAAGGCGAATGGATGTTCGAATTTCAGGCTCCTGCCATAGGCAAAGGCATCTTCACCGGCGAAAGCGAAATGGCTGCGAAACTGGACTCCATGATTGCCCTGCACGCGGGGAGGGTAAGCGACACCTGCCATATCCTCTTCCAGAAAGCCGACATCCTGCGCTGCGAAGCCTGGTGGGTAGAATACACATACAAGGGCAAACGATACAACGGCGTTATCTACAGGGACCAGTTTATGGCGGGAGTCTCCCCCATCACTGAATATGCCGCAAAAATCCTCAAGGAGGCCGACAAGAAGCTCGGAGGACTGGGGACCATCAAAGCCCGCAAACTCCTGGACCAGGCCGAAGATCTGAACGTCTATGGCAGCGGAGCCAGAATCAACAGCCTGAAAGACCTCGTAACCAAGCATCTGAACACCCTGTATAATCTGGGCACGGACCTAACCTTTTGGCTCATCGCGCTTTTTGTCACTCCGTTCCTCTACAATTTCTACAGTGACCTGAACCCCGTAGCCAAGTATGCCTTCTTCACGAATGACCCCACCTGGCCGCCGTACGCATGGCTCCCCGCTATTCAGTGCATCCTGTTCCTGGTGCTTCTTTGGATTGCCAAGGTAATGCTGAACCTGTCGGACCACAGCAAGGCAAAGTTCAGGACCGTATTCGGATACGTGCTGTCCGGAATCGGCATTTACCTGCTTATTTCCGTGATTATTCTGGCAGTGCTTCTGGCCGCCAATTACTTCGGACTGTCGGTCATTACCTCCTGGGTGGGATATCTGACATGGCTGGTGGTGAGGTTCCTCCTTATTGCCACCGTGATGATTATCTTCACGATACTGGCCATTGCCAAATGGATTTGGAAAGCCGTCCTGTGGCTCTGGCACCTGTTTTTCTGACGGACAGCCAGGGGTTGGACGCGTTAAGTATTTTTGCATTTCACGCAAATAATGACGAAATTTGTCTGATAGGAAAAATAATGCTATGTCAAAGCGTGAAATAAAGTTTTCCCTGGTGTACAGGGATATGTGGCAGAGTTCGGGAAAATACGTTCCCAGGGTTGACCAGCTTGTAGAAGTAGCCCCGGCAATCATTGACATGGGGTGCTTCGACCGTGTCGAAACAAACGGAGGAGCATTCGAACAGGTGAATCTGCTCTTCGGAGAGAATCCCAACAAGGCTGTCCGTGCATGGACTGCACCTTTCCACAAGGCCGGAATCCAGACGCACATGCTTGAAAGGGGTCTGAATGCCCTGAGGATGAATCCTGTACCGCTGGATGTGAGGGAACTCATGTTCAAGGTGAAAAAGAAACAGGGCACGGACATCGCACGTTCTTTCTGCGGCCTCAACGACCACCGCAACCTCAAAGGCAGCGTCGAAGGTGCAAAGAAGGGCGGAATGATCTCCCAGGTTGCCCTTTCCATCACCTACTCCCCTATCCACACCGTCGAATACTACATGGACATCGTCGACAAGGTTGTCGCTTACGGTGCCGATGAAATCTGCCTCAAGGACATGGCTGGCATAGGCCGCCCCAACCTCCTTGGACAGCTTGTAGCCAGCATCAAGAAAAAATACCCCCATATCAAGGTCCAGTACCACGGACACACCGGCCCCGGCTTCTCCACGGCTTCCATGCTCGAGGTTGCACGCGCCGGTGCCGATTATCTGGACGTCGCCGTAGAGCCCCTTTCCTGGGGCAAGGTGCATCCTGATGTCATCACCATCCGCGAAATGCTCCGCTGCGACGGTTTCCTCGTAAAGGACCTCAACATGGACGCATACATGGAGGTAAGGCGCCTTACCCAGAAGTTCATTGACGATTTCCTGGGTTACTGGATCAACCCGTCCAATGCCAAGATGACATCCCTGCTTGTGGGCTGCGGTCTCCCCGGCGGCATGATGGGTTCCATGATGGCCGACCTCAAAGGCTTCCAGGGGGCAATCAATGCAACCCAGAGAGCGCACGGCCGCCCTGAAATATCTCTTGACACCCTCATGGTGAAACTGTTCGAAGAAGTGGAATACGTATGGCCAAGGCTTGGCTACCCGCCGCTCGTGACTCCGTTCAGCCAGTATGTCAAGAATACGGCCCTGATGAACCTCTTCAACATGCTTCAGGACAAGCCCCGCTGGTCTACCATCGACAAGGACACTTGGGGAATGATTCTGGGCGACATGGGTAAGCTTCCCGGAGAACTCGCTCCTGAAATAGTTGCCCTGGCAAAGGAAAAGGGTATGGAATTCTCTACCGGAAATCCTCAGGACAACTACCCCGATGAACTTCCCAAGTACCGTGCGATGATGGATGAAAAGGGTTGGGACTACGGCGAAGACGACGAAGAGCTCTTCGAACTTGCAATGCATGAGCGCCAGTATCTGGATTACCGCAGCGGCATCGCCAAGGAGCGCTTCAACAAAGAGCTTGCAGAAATGAAGGCAAAGGCCGGGGCTCCTATCGTCATAGAGAGGCCGGTTGTAGAAATACCCGCCTTCAATGTAGACGAGATTGTATCCCGTTATCCCAAGGCTACACCTGTCCAGTGCCCCGCAAAGGGAAAACTCCTGTGGGAGATAGACACCATTGACTCCTCGATGGCTCCCGTCACCGGGAAGAAGGTCAAGGCCGGAGAGGTAATCGGCTATGTTCAGACATTCTATGGAATGGAAGAGATCGTTGCCGCCGTGGACGGAATCATCGTGGCTGCTCCTGCAAAACAGGGAGAAAACGTCCAAAAGGCGCAGTTGATAGCGTTCATTCAATAGTTTTTATTATCTTTGCCCTCAGACAGAGTTTGGCGTTTTTGTGGCTCCCCTTATTCTAAGAGCCATGAAAATAAAAGATTTGCGTCCTGAGGACAGGCCGCGCGAGAGAATGCTCCGCTTGGGAGCAAGGTACCTGAGTTCCACAGAACTTCTCGCCATACTTATTGGCAGCGGAACCAGAGACAACAATGTAACACAGGTAGCCCAGGAGCTGCTTTCCGCCGCAGACGGGAAGCTGGTGAACCTTGTGGCCATGCCGCTCGAAAAGCTCATCCGGCAAAAGGGAATCGGCGGCGTGAAAGCCATCACCATCGCCGCGGCGCTGGAACTGGGAATGAGGGCCAAGGAGGAATCGGCCGACATAGACAAGAAGGCCATGACTTCGCCGGAACTTATCTACCGGCTGATGATTCCGGTCATGAGGCACCTCGACCACGAAGAATGCTGGGCGGTTTTCCTGAACAGGCGGAACAATGTCCTGAGCAAGAAAATGATATGCTCCGGGAGCATAGAGAACACCATTATCGACACAAAGCGCATAGTAAGGTTTGCAATTGAAAAACAGGCGGCCGGAGTCATACTGGTCCACAATCACCCCAGCGGCTCTGTTTCCCCTTCACAGGAAGACGTACGTCAGACCGACATCGTAAAAAAGGCCCTCGGCGTAATGGAAATATATCTTCTGGACCACATTATCATCTCCGGCGGCAGTTTCTTCTCCTTCGCCCAGGAAAAGGTCTTCGAAATGCATTGACAATTGGAACTTTTTTTCATATATTTGTCTCAGGAAGATTAATCAGCATTCGTATGAAAGTTATCAATCTTGGCGAGACCAATTCCGTCCTGGGCAGTTTCATTGCAGAACTGCGAGACATCCGCATCCAGAAAGACAGCCTCCGTTTCAGGACCAACCTCGAAAGGGTGGGCGAAGTTTTCGCATACGAAATTTCCAAGACTCTCACCTATTCTGAGAAGGACGTCACCACTCCTCTCGGCATCGCAAGGGTATCCACGCCCGACAGCCAGATTGTAGCTTCCACCATCCTCAGGGCCGGCCTGCCCGTCCATAACGGCATCCTCAGGGTCTTCGACCATGCAGAGTCCGCCTTTCTTGCCGCCTTCAGAAAATACGGCAAGGGAGATTACTTTGAAATCCGGGCCGATTATTGCACCACGCCCTCACTCGAAGGAAAGGTCCTCATCCTTTCCGACACCCTCATAGCCACGGGTGCATCAGTAGAGGTGGTCCTCAAGAAACTGATCCATGACGGCGGTCATCCGTCACAAATCCATATAGTATGTCCTATTGCCAGCAATTATGCAGTGGACATGCTCTGCCAGAAATTGGATGACGACGTTACTCTCTGGGTGGGCGCAATAGATCCGGAACTCACAAGCCACAGCTACGTCATTCCCGGTCTGGGAGATGCCGGAGATTTGGCTTTCGGAGGAAAACTATAAATTCCGCCTCATACGTGCCTTGGGAATATCCAGCTGGGCACGGTATTTAGCTATTGTACGACGTGCAACCTTGTAGCCCTTGGAAGAGAGGGCGTCTACAAGTTCGTCGTCAGTGAGCGGGTTATGCTTGTCTTCATTATCGACAAGGTCCTTGAGAACTTTCTTTATTTCACGGGTCGAGACCTCCTCGCCGTCACTGTTTTCAAGTCCTTCGGAGAAGAAGTACTTCAGGGGGAAGATGCCGAAGTGCGTCTCGATCCACTTGCTGTTCACCACCCTTGATATAGTACTTATATCGAAGCCGGTGCGCTCTGCTATATCCTTGAGGACCATAGGCTTGAGAGAGCTCTCGTCTCCGTCCATAAAATAGTCGCGCTGATACTCGATTATGGCCCTCATCGTGCTCTCAAGGGTATTCTGCCTCTGGCGAAGAGCTTCTACAAACCACTTCGCGGAATCTATCTTCTGCTTGACGAATGCAGCGGCATCCTTGTCGGCCTTGGAGTTGGACATGCGTCCGGTCTCCAGTATTTCAGAGTACTTGTGATTGATCCTCAGCTCCGGAATGGAGAATCGCGGCATGGACAGTATAAGTTCTCCGTGTTCATAGTCCAGGCGGAAATCCGGAACCACCTGCTGCGCCTGGTCATTGTACGAGTCGTCGATGTCTCCGCCAGGGGCCGGATTCAAATGGCGGATTTCTTCCATGACAGCCTTCATTTCATCCTCAGACAGGTGAAGGCGCGCCATTATCTTCTGGAAATGACGGTTCTTGAACGATTCGAACTGAGTGTCTACAACCCGTATCGCATTCTCCACGGAAGGAGTGCGCTTCTTGTCCTCAAGCTGGATGAGCAGGCACTCCCTCAGATCTCTCGCACCCACGCCTGAAGGCTCAAACTGCTGTATTACCTTGAGCATGTCTTCCACCTCTTCGGCAGTTGCTTCTACGCCGGCTCGGAAGGCAAGGTCGTCCACGAGAGACTCTATGTCACGGCGAAGGTAGCCGTCATCGTCCAGCGAGCCGATGATAAAGGTGGCGATTGTGCGCTGATGGTCTGTCAGATTCCTGTATCCCAGCTGCTCCAGAAGGCTTTGGGAGAAACTCTGCTTCACGGAGAATGTATTGTATTCCGGCCTCTCGTCCTTTCCCCAGTTGTTCACATGGAGATTGTAGGACGGAATGTCATCGTCATGGGATCCATAGTTCTCCTCGAGGGAACCGCCGCTCTGCTCCCTTTCCTCCACTTCAGATATGGAGACGTCACGGGGTTCATCGCTGCCTCCCTGAGGCGCGGTGTCGTCAAGGACGGGATTGTCGTTGAGGACCTCTCGGACATGCTGCTCCAGGGCCTGCACCGGCATTTCGATAAGCTTTATAGTCTGTATCTGGAGCGGCGAAAGCTTCTGTTGAAGTTTTTGCTGGAGTCCCTGTTCGATGGCCGCCATAACTACATGGGATAATTAATACTCTTCTCTTTGATAATATAGGCCGTAGGATATATGCTCTTAAGCGCCATATATAGTTTCAGAGCTTCATCCTTGGAGCGGAAGTCTCCTACCGTGACCTTGTAATTGGGGCTTTCAAAACTGCGGTAGACACCGGCCTCAGGGTACTGCGAGCGTATGTACGCGGCGATGCTTTCACTGCGCGTACGGGCCTGGGGGCTGTTGTCGTAAAACACGCGGATCCGGTATCCCGAAACATTCTTTGTCCTGTTGGCACTGATATAACCGGCAAGGGCGGTCCTGACAGCGCTGGACTGGCTTACCTTTATTCCGCTTCCCATAAGGTTCATTATGTCCCGGCCCACCAGGGTTGTATCCATGGTGGCCCTGGTAAGGGAGTCAAGTTCCTGAGCCCCGGCAGTGAAACCTAAAATCAGTGCAGAAAGAAATATGATGAGTCTTTTCATCGTGAAGCGAGCTTTGATATCGAGAGATCGTTAAATACAAGGTCCGTGCCCAAACCGCGTTTGGTGGCGACATGCAGTTTGATATCGGCAGTTAGTTTGTCTGGATTGCCCTGCGCCATGAGCGGGAGGAGGCTTAGCAGCGAAACGCCCTCCACCAGCGAAGCAGAACATGGATATTCGTATATCTTTTCCGATTTCTTTTCGAGAAGGATCTCTCCGCCGCTTACATTGACAAGAGGCCTGTCACCGTATTTTACAGTTCCCGTGAGGTCTGAAACGCTGAAAGTGCCTGCAGGATTGTCAATCCCAAGGAGCAGAACTGCATCCAGGGATCTGGACGACGTGGGCGTGATATACTTGAAATCGACTGAAGTCACTGTTATATCCTTGACTTTGGACATACTGCACCCTGCAGCCATTACCATGGCAACTACAAGAAATGCAATATGTCCAAATCTTTTCACGGATACAAAGATACTGCTTTTTTAGAATACGAGAAGATACAGGCCTGCTGCAATTGCACCGCCCACGAGCGGGCCGCATACCGGCACCCAGCTGTATGACCAGCCGCTGTCACGCTTGCCTTCGATGGGCAGAATCGCATGTGCGAGACGGGGGCTCAGGTCACGGGCGGGGTTCATTGCATAACCGGTGGTTGCACCAAGGGACATACCCAGGGACATGATGACGCAGGTCACGGGGAAGGCGCCAAGGCTGCCCATGCCCACGTTGGCATTGCCCTTTGTACCAAGAGCAAGGATTACGAATACCAGGACTGCGGTAGCAATGACCTCGGATAGGAAGTTGCGCCAGGGATTCCAGATTGCGGGCATGGTGCAGAATGTTCCGAGCATTGCGTCGGGCTGGTCCTTCGTTGCCTTGTAGTGGTCCTTGTAGAAAATCCATACGAGAACGGCGCCAAGGAAACCGCCCACCATCTGGGCGATGATATAGCCGGGAACAAGATTCCAGGCAAAAGTGCCGGCAAGTGCAAGGCCGAGCGTAACGGCAGGATTGAGATGTGCTCCGGAAACCGGACCGGCAATAAGGACGCCCACCATGACGGCGAAGCCCCATGCAAGCGTGATGACAACCCATCCGGCACCCTGGGCCTTTGATTTATTGAGGGTAACTGCTGCGCAGACGCCGTCGCCAAGAAGTACGAGGGCAAGCGTGCCGATAAGTTCAAATATATACTGAGTCATAGTCTGTGTTATTTATTTTTCGTTAATGGTTCTTGCTATTGCATCGGCCCAGCCGGCCTTGAGGGCGGTTGTGTCTGCGCCGGAGGGTTTGAACTGGGCATCCACCTGCCACTGGCGCTTGATTTCATCGATTGAGCCCCAGAAACCTACGGCGAGGCCGGCGAGGTATGCGGCTCCCATTGCGGTGGTTTCAGTCACCTTGGGACGGATGACGGAGGTATCGAGGATATCGGCCTGGAACTGCATCATGAGGTTGTTGCGGGAGGCGCCGCCGTCCACCTTGAGTTCGGAAAGCTTCACGCCGGCATCGTTCTGCATTGCATTCACGATGTCCATCGTCTGGAAGGCAATGCCTTCAAGGGCAGCCCTGGCGATATGTGCGGCCGTGGTTCCGCGTGTGATTCCGGAGATGAGTCCGCGTGCCGATGAATCCCAGTACGGTGCGCCCATGCCGGTAAGGGCAGGGACAAAATAGACACCTGCGTTATCGGGCACGGATGCCGCCAGGGCCTCGATTTCGGAACTTGAACGGATGATTCCGAGCCCGTCCCTGAGCCACTGGACCACAGACCCGCCTACGAAGATGGAGCCCTCGAGTGCATACTGCACCTTATTGCCGATTTTCCATGCAATGGTGGTAAGGAGATTGTTCTTTGACATGATGGGCTTTTCGCCGGTGTTCATGAGAAGGAAGCAGCCTGTTCCGTAAGTGTTCTTGACGCTGCCGGGGTCCGTACACATCTGGCCGAAAAGGGCGGCCTGCTGGTCGCCGGCGATACCGGCGATAGGAACTTCGTGCGCGAAGATGGTGGTCTTGGTGCTTCCGTAAACTTCGGAAGAAGACTTTACCGCAGGCATCATGGATGCGGGGATGTCAAGGAGTTCAAGGAGCTCCTTATCCCACTCAAGCGTATTGATATTGAACAGCATGGTGCGGGAGGCGTTGGAGACGTCGGTCACGTGTACCTCTCCGCGTGTAAGCTGCCATACCAGCCATGTATCAACGGTTCCGAAACGGAGTTTTCCGGCTTCGGCCTTTTCGCGGGCGCCGGGTACGTTGTCAAGTATCCAGCGGATCTTCGTACCGGAGAAATAGGCATCGACAATAAGGCCTGTCTTCCGGCGGATCTTGTCGGCATAAGGGCTGAGCGTTTCGCAGAATTCTGCCGTGCGGCGGTCCTGCCAGACAATAGCGTTATACACGGGTGCTCCCGTCTCGGCATCCCAGACGATTGTGGTTTCCCTCTGGTTGGTTATGCCGATACCGGCGATATCCAGGCCGTTGATGCCTATTGAAGAGATGGCCTCGGCAATAACTGCTGCCTCCGAAGCCCAGATCTCCATTGGATCGTGCTCCACCCAGCCGGGTTTGGGAAAATGCTGGGTGAACTCCTTCTGGGCCACGCTGCAGATACTGCCATCATGGTCGAAAACAATGGCGCGGGAACTGCTTGTTCCCTGGTCGAGCGCCAGAATGTACTTCTTTTCCATATCGGTTATTTGCATATTAGTGTTGCACTTGTACAGTCCGTGACAGTGACGGTGGCATAATCACCTGGCTTGAGGTCACGGGCGGGGAAAACGCACATCATATTGTTCGATGCGCGGCCGCAGAGCTGCCCCGGATCCCTCTTGGAAGGGCCTTCGACAAGGACTTCGAAGGTCTTCCCTATCTGGGCGCGGTAGCGCTCGAGGGAAATGGTGTTCTGCTGCTCTATTATTTCCTGAAGGCGGCGCTTTTTCGTCTCCTCGGGGACGTCGTCCGGCATGGTCCTGTGGGCGAGGGTGCCGGGGCGTTCGGAATAGGCGAACATGAAGGCCCAGTCAAAGCGGACATCGGCCATGAGACTCATGGTTGCCTGGTGGTCTTCTTCCGTCTCGCTTGAAAAACCGGCGATGACGTCGGTGGTGAGGCCGCAGTCCGGGATTATGCTCCTTATTTTTGCCACCCTGTCCAGATACCACTGACGGTCATATTTCCTGCGCATCTTTTCCAGCATCCTGGAGCTTCCGCTCTGTACGGGAAGGTGAATGTGCTTGCAGATATTGGGATAGGCGGCCATGGTTTCTATGACCTCGTCAGAGATATCCTTGGGATGTGACGTAGCAAAACGGACGCGAAGGAGCGGACTTATTTCGGCCACCATCCTGAGGAGAGCGGCGAAGTTCACCGTTTCATCGGCCCCCTTCCATAAATAGCTGTCCACGTTCTGGCCAAGGAGGGTAACCTCGCGGTAGCCCTTCCGGAATACGTCGCAGGCTTCGCGCACTATGCTGTGGGCGTCCCGGGAGCGCTCTGCACCGCGGGTATAAGGCACTACGCAGTAGGAACATACGTTGTTGCAGCCCCTCATGATGGAGATGAAGGCGGAAAGGCCGTTTTTGTCCGTGCGCACCGGAGTAATGTCGGCATAGGTTTCGTCCCTTGAGAGGAGAACGTCTATCTGAGGACTGTCAGGGGTTATGGCCGCCAGAAGTCTCGGCAGGGAGCGGTATGCGTCCGGACCCACCACGAGGTCGACCTTTCCGGTGTCCAGAAGGCGGTCCTTGAGGCGTTCGGCCATGCAGCCTACTATGCCGATGAAGGCTCCTTTTTTCCGATGGCTGTTGAAGTAGTCCAGGCGGCCCCAGATACGCTGTTCGGCATTGTCACGGACAGAGCAGGTGTTGGCCATCAAAAGATCGGCGTCTTCTATGTCTTCGGTGCGGGTATATCCCGCTTTCTCAAGTATTGCGAATATGACCTCGGTGTCGTTTACGTTCATCTGGCACCCGTAAGTCTCTATGTATGCTTTTTTCATCCCTCAAATTTACACTTTTTTCCCGACATAACAGCACGCAGATACATTGTTGAAAAGTTTGTGGAAAAATTTGGAAGAAATTGTAATAAAGTGGAAAAATTTTGCTAACTTTGCAAACAAAGCGTGAAAGTATAAAGTTTAACACTCAAGCAAATGGTCAGATTCTTCGGAAAAGCCAGCGGAAAAGTAGATGACAAGGGGCGCCTGGTGCTCCCTGCCATCTTCCGTGACGCCATGGTTCGCGGCGGTTCCGAAGGCATGACCCTTGTGCTCAAGAAAAATATCCAGCAGCCCTGCCTGGACCTCTTCCCGGCAGAAGAGTGGGACCGCCGCAGCGGACTCATTCTGGATAAAATCGACACTGAACTCAGTACAGAAGACGCTTTGTTTTGGACCAAGTACAATGACGGCGTCTTCACCATCGTCCCGGATACCAAGCTGGGCCGCCTGAACATACCGTCAGAACTGCTTGAAAGTGCAGGTATAACCAAAGAGGTTGTATTCGGCGGTGTAGGTTACAAGCTTCAGATCTGGGACGCAGACACTTACAAAGCCAATCTCCTGTCTGATCAGGATTTCAAAGATGCAGCCTCCAAATTGTCCGCAAGGAAATAAGGGAGAGGCAAAATGTCTGAATATCATACACCTGTGCTTTTGGAAGAGAGTATCTCCTTCCTTGTCACAAATCCTGAAGGAATATACGCTGATGCCACTTTCGGAGGCGGTGGTCACACCGCTCTCCTACTTTCACGCTTACTCGACGGCGGCCGGGTCATCGCCTTCGATCGTGACATCGACGCTATAGAAAACGGTCTCAAGGACCCCCGTCTGACTCTTGTCCACAACAACTTCCGCTTTATCGAGAACTATGCGGTACACGAGTTTGGCAAGAGCCGGGTATTTGACGGCGTCCTCGCAGACCTTGGCGTGAGCTCTCACCAGTTTGACACGCCCGGACGCGGATTCAGTTTCCGCTTCGAGGAGGCACCGCTGGACATGAGAATGGGGCAGGAAGCGCAGCTCACCGCCGCTGATGTTGTGAACACTTACCCCGAAGAGAGGCTCGTGAGCATCCTGAGCCTCTACGGGGAAGTGGAGAACTCGAGACAGATTGCAAGGCTCATCAAAGCCGCAGGCGAAATCCACACCACCGGAGACCTCGACAGGGCCATAGCCAAGGCCATACCCCAGAATCTTGCGCACAAGATCCTCGCAAAGATTTACCAGGCCCTCCGAATCGAGGTTAACGGCGAGATGCGCTCCCTGGAAAAATTCCTGGAAGGCACTGCCGCCACCATCAAGCCCGGCGGGCGCCTCGCAGTGATCAGCTATCACAGCCTTGAAGACAGAATGGTCAAGAACTTCATCCGCACAGGACGCATCGACGGAGTAGAGACCAAAGACATATACGGACGCGTTTCAACCCCATGGGAGGCCGTTACCAGAAAGCCGGTGCTCCCGTCAGAAAGCGAAATCGCAGGAAACACACGCGCCAGAAGCGCAAAGCTCCGCGTGGCAGAAAGGAGGGCCGATGCATGAAAAAAGTCTGGACCGCCATAAAGAACAGCTTCAAGGCGCTCAGAAACGGAGAATTCCTCCTGAGAATCAGGGCCGACAAGTACTACCTTCACATCATGTACCTTTTCCTGCTGATGTGGCTGAGCATCCTCCTGAGCCTAAGGGTAGACAAGACACTTGCAACGGCAGGGCGGAACAAGGCCGCCATCGAGGAACTCCGCATCCGCCATTCGCAGAAGGAAGCAGAACTGGTAAAACTCCAGAGCGCATCCGAAATAGAAAGAAGACTTGACAGAATGGGTTCAACCGTGGCAATGCCCAAGGAACCCGCAAAAGTAATAAAGAAGAAGTAATGCCCAAGAAGAGCGAAATAACGGACAAGATAGAAAACCGCGACAGAATCCACGTGGTCATGTTCTTCCTGTCCATACTCTTCCTCCTGGTAGGAATTCTCATCCTGGCACAGATAGTCAGGATACAGACCGGCTACGAGGTAGATGAGCGCGTTCTTCCCCTCTTCCATACAACAGTCACCAAGCACGTGGACAACCCCGTCCGCGGCCGCATCCTCGCAACGGACGGAAGGCCCATGGCAATATCGGCCCCCCTCTACGACATCCACATGGACTGCACGGTGAGAAAGCAGGAATTTGCCGACAAGGGCAATGCCGAGGGCGAGGCAAAATGGCAGGCCAAGGCTGCGGAGCTCGCCCGCTGCCTCTCCAGGGAATTCCAGGACCGCTCTGCCGACGATTACCTCAAGGCCATCCTGAACGGACGCGAAAAGGGCGCCCGCTACCTGAAAATAAGGAACAACGTCGAGCTTTCCGTGCTCAACCGCCTCAAGACATATCCCCTCTTCAACGAAAACACCAACAAGGGAGGCATGATAGTGGAAAGGCACGACGAGCGCATCTATCCCTACGATTCCCTCGCCCGCCGCGTAATCGGATATGTGAAAGAGAACAACCGAATCGGCCTCGAGCACAGCTTCGACCACGAACTCCACGGACGTGAAGGCTACGAGTGGCGCCGCGTCACCGACAAGAAGACCTGGATCAGGGACCTCGACTCCTCCAGCGTATCGGTCAAAGACGGCAACGACATCCGCACCACCCTCAACGTGGATTTCCAGGAAATAGCCGACAAGGCCCTCCGCGCCCAGATTCAGGCCGATGAAGAAGTGCGCGCCGGCATCTGCATCATCATGGAGGCCGAAACCGGAGCAATCAGGGCTATGGTGAACCTCTCCCGCGGAAACACTCCGCAGACCGTCCTCTGGGAAAGGGACAACCTTGTACTCAGGGAAGTCGGAGAGCAGGGTTCCGTAATGAAGACCGTAACCCTTGTATCGCTGGTGGAAGACGGCTACGTCAAGACTCTGGAGCAGACCATTCCAACCAACAACGGCTTCGTACCCGGAGGATACAACCAGGACGTACACATCCTCGATTACCAGAGGGAAACAGGGCGCAGGGATATTACCGTAATGCACGGCTTCGAGATTTCCTCAAACTACGTATTCACGTGGCTGGCAGAAAATTACTACGGCAAGAAACCGCAGGAAATGTTCGACCATATCTATTCATACCGTCTGGGAGAGGCTTTCGACTTTGACATCCAGGGCATGGGAACTCCGGTCGTGAACCGCCCCGGAACACCCGGATGGTCAAAGACGACCCTCGGAACCACCGCATACGGATATGGCCTGAGCGTCACTCCCCTTCACATCGCCACCTTCTACAACGGCATAGCCAACAAGGGCAAAATGATGAAACCCTACCTGGTAGAGAGCATCGAGAAGGACGGGAAAGTACTCAAGGCCTTCAAGCCCAGCGAACTTAACAGCAGCATCTGCTCTCCGGCCACTGCCGATACCGTCACAAGGGCGCTGAGGGCAGTTGTGAACGAAGGAACGGCCACAAGACTGAAAAACGCAAAGCTTCCCGTAGCCGGAAAGACCGGAACCGCCCGCGTGGTACTCTCCCCCGAGGAAAGAGGCGGCAGCAAGGATGCCTACAGTGACGCCTACGGCAGAAAGAAATTCCAGGGCACCTTCGTGGGGTTCTTCCCCGCAGACAAGCCCAAATACACGATACTGGTAACGGTTTACTCCTATCCTTCCCACAGGAATTTCTACGGCGGAACAAAACCCGCTATGGCCGTGAGAGAGATTGTGGACAAGATATACGCAATAGACCCCGAATGGAGACAGGGACTCAGCCAGGTTGCAGCGGTCCCCGAGATGAAAGAAAAAAAGAAATGAACATAAGAGAACATACCATAATTACCGCCGATTCCAGGAAGGTCGTTCCGGGAGCGCTTTTCGTCGCCGTCAGAGGTTTCGCATCCGACGGGCACGACTACATTGCCGATGCCGTTGCGAAAGGGGCCACGGGAGTGATTTGCGAGGAGATTCCGCAGGTTCTTCGCTACGCTCAGAATGACAAGGGTGGCGCTCAGAATGACGAGGTGGAATTCGAGGTTGTGGAGAATTCAAGGCTGGCGCTTGCACTGGCTGCCGATGAGTTTTACGGCCATCCTTCAAGGAAACTGAATCTTGTAGGCATCACCGGAACGAACGGAAAGACCACCACCGTCACCCTCCTCTACAACATGTTCATGGGGATGGGTCTCAAGTCGGGACTCCTTTCCACGATAGCAAACTACGTAGGAGAGACCAGGCTGGAGACGGAAAACACCACCGCAGACCCTGTAACCATCAATTCCTTGCTTGCAAAGATGGTGGAAGAAGGCTGCAAATACTGTTTCATGGAGGTGAGTTCAATCGGAGTGGAGCAGGACAGGGTAAGCGGCCTTCAGTTCAGGATGGGCATATTCTCCAACCTCACCCACGACCATCTCGACTACCACAAGACCTTCGCTGAATACCTCCGCTGCAAGAAACTGTTCTTCGACCGCCTTCCTGCAGATGCTATAGCTCTCATCAACACGGATGACAAGAACGGTTCCGTAATGGTGCAGAACACCAAGGCAAAAGTCGTCAGCTATTCTGTCAAGGGCCTTGCAGACCACAGCGCCAGAATTCTGGAACAGAGCTTCGAAGGAATGCTCCTGAAGATTGACGGAACAGACACATGGTGCCGCCTCATCGGAGAGCACAACGCATATAACCTCCTGGCCATATACAGCACGGCCGTATGCCTTGGACTTCCCAAGGACGATGTCCTGATTGCACTGTCCGCACTGGGTTCCGCCCCCGGAAGGCTTGAGAACATCCCCGGGCCAAAGGGTATCACCGTAGTGGTCGATTACGCACATACTCCGGACGCCATGGAGAATGTACTGAAGACCCTCAGGGCCATCGCTCCCGAACGTCAGCTCATCTGCCTGTTCGGATGCGGAGGAGACCGTGACCGCACCAAACGTCCGGAGATGGCCGCCGTTGCAGAGAAGATGGCAGACCGCATCGTGGTAACGTCCGACAATCCCCGCACGGAAGACCCTCAGGCCATCATCGACGAGATCCTGACTGGCCTCACTCCCGCCGCAATGGCAAAGACGCTTGTGGTGAGCGACCGCCGCGAAGCCATCCGTACCGCAATCCTCACCGCGCCGGAGAACGCGACTGTCCTCCTAGCAGGCAAGGGTCACGAGACATACCAGATCATCGGCAAGGAGAAAAGACATTTTGACGAAAAAGAAATAGTAGCTGAAACCTTTAAACTCATTTTGAAATGATTTACCATCTGTTTCAATATCTTGAGAAACTCGGTGTGGATTTCCCGGGCATCGGCCTCATGCATTACCTTTCATTCAGGGCAATGCTCGCTGCCGTAGCCGCCGTGCTCACCGCACTTATAGCAGGAAAGCGCATAATCCGCTGGCTCCAGAAAAAGCAGATCGGCGAAACCGTTCGCGACCTCGGCCTTGAAGGACAGATCCAGAAGAAAGGCACCCCCACCATGGGAGGAATCATCATCATCCTCTCTATAATCGTGGGCGTAGTCCTTTTCTGCGACCTTACAAACATATATATCATCCTTCTCATCATCAGCACCCTCTGGTGCGGCGCCCTTGGCTTTGCCGATGACTACATCAAGGTATTCCGCCACAACAAGGAAGGCATGCCGGAAAAGGGCAAACTGCTTGGACAGGTGGTCCTTGGTTTCATCATTGGACTCGCAGTGTGGATGAGCCCGGACATCGTCGTTCGTGAGAAGGTCCCTGTAAAAGAAAGCATCGAACGCACACTGGAGACGGAAACCACCGTCACCAGCGGCAAATATGTAAACGAAGATGTGGTCAAAAGCACCAAGACCACGATTCCCTTCGTCAAGAATCACGAATTCGACTACCGCTGGCTCTCACCTGTAAAGGGAGCGTGGGGCTGGTATGCAAAATGGGCGATTTACGTGCTCATGATCATTCTCGTAATCACCGCATGTTCCAACGGTACCAACCTTACCGACGGACTTGACGGTCTTGCGGCCGGAACTTCAGCAGTAGTTGGAGTTGTGCTAGGCATCCTGGCATGGCTGGGGGGCAACCTGATCGACTCCAACTACTTGAATATAATGTACATTCCCGGATCGGGAGAGATAGCTATCTTCATGAGTGCCTTCGTTGGCGCCCTGATCGGCTTCCTCTGGTACAACTCATTCCCTGCACAGGTGTTCATGGGAGACACCGGCAGCCTCACAATAGGCGGCATCATCGGCGTGAGCGCAGTCCTGATGAGAAAGGAACTGCTCATTCCCCTCCTGTGCGGTATTTTCTTCGTCGAAAGCCTGTCCGTACTGCTGCAGAGGCTTTACTTCAAGGTCACCAAGAAGCGTTACGGCAAAGGCAAGCGAATCTGGAGCATGACCCCGCTCCATCACCATTATCAGGACAAACCCGCTCCGGAAGGAAGCGTAATCTTCCCCAAGCCCGTTCCGGCTCTCCATGAGGCAAAGATTACCGTAAGGTTCTGGATTGTAGGGATAATTCTGGCAGTCAGTACATTAGCATTGTTGAAACTTAGATAAATCATGTCAAGAGTAGTTGTTTTGGGTGGCGCAGAAAGTGGTGTAGGCGCCGCAGTACTTGCAAAGGTAAAGGGTTACGATGTGTTCCTTTCAGACAAGGGACAGATCAAGGATAATTATGCCGACATGCTCCGCAAGTGGGACATCCCCTTCGAGCAGGGACAGCACACCGAGAATCTCATCCTCAATGCCGACGAGGTGGTAAAATCCCCCGGCATTCCAGGAACCGTCCCCATGGTACAGAAGATCCGCGAAAAGGGCATCAAGGTGGTCTCCGAGATAGAATTCGCAAGCCGTTTCGACTCTGCGAAGAAAATCTGCATCACCGGCTCCAACGGCAAGACCACTACGACCTCGCTCATCTATCACCTGATGCAGAACGCAGGCCTCAACGTGGGCCTTGGCGGAAACATCGGCAAATCCTATGCGTATCAGGTGGCGACCGAGCATTTCGACTACTACGTCCTGGAAATCTCCAGTTTCCAGCTTGACGACATTTACGATTTCCGCCCGGACATCGCCATCATCACCAACATCACCCCGGACCATCTTGACCGCTACGACCACAATATCGAGAACTACGTGGCCGCAAAATTCAACATCACCAGGAACCTGGGTCCGGACGACTGCTTCATCTTCGACTCTGACGATGCCATCACCATCGGCCATCTTGACAAGATAGTCCTCCGCTGCAAGATGCTTCCTTTCTCCCAGGAGAAGGAACTGGAGCAGGGCGCTTTCCTTCAGGGCGAGAAGATCCACATCCGCTACGAGAAGGAAGAGACCGACCTCTTCCTCCAGGAGCTCGCTCTTGGCGGAAAGCACAATATCTACAACTCCATGGCGGCAGCCCTGGCAGCAAAGGCTGCAGGTATCGAAAACGAGGTTATACGCAAGTCTCTGGCCACTTTCAAGCCCATCGAGCACCGTCTGGAACCAGTCCTGAGCATAAAGGATGTCCTCTACATTAACGACTCCAAGGCAACCAACATCGACTCTGCATGGTATGCACTCGAGTGCCAGAAGCGTCCTGTGGTCTGGATACTCGGCGGCACCGACAAGGGCAACGACTATTCCATCCTCGAAGGCCTCGTGCGCGAAAAGGTGAAAGGTATCGTATGCCTTGGCGTTGACAACGCGAAGATTCACGCCGCATTCGGCAAGATAGTCCCCAACATGGTGGATGCCCTCTCTGCCGATGAGGCCGTCAAGAAGGCTGCCGCCATGGCCGAGGCCGGAGACGTCGTGCTCCTCAGCCCCTGCTGCGCAAGCTTCGACCTTTTCAAGAACTACGAAGACCGCGGAGAGCAGTTCAAGGCTGCCGTACGCAAACTCTAATACAAAATGGAAGAAGAAAAGAACATACCGGGCAAAATAACGGATTTCCTGGATCGGTTCACGGGTGACAAGGTGATATTCCTTATCGCCCTGTTCCTCATGCTCATTTCCGTAATTTCCGTCTTTTCTTCCACTCCCCGTCTGGCAAACGACCTGGGAAGCGACCGCACCACCATCATGCTGGACCAGCTCAAGCTGGTGGCCTTTGGGTTCATCCTCATCTTCGTCCTGTATGGATTCGGAAGGGTGGACTGGTACAGGAGCCTGTCCAAATATGGTTTCATAGTGAGTTTCTTCTTCCTTGCCATACTTGTCCTCAACCTGAACTTCGGGATACTCAAGGCCGGAGAAATCAACGGGGCGCGGCGTATCCTTGTGGTTGCCGGGAAACAGATTCACATCTACGAGTTCGTAAAGCTCTTCATGGTGATGTATCTGGGATGGGCGCTTGACACTTACAAGAACCACGGGTTCAAAATCGCCCCCTCGCTTGCTCAGAAGTTCGAAAAGCTGGCTTTCCTCGAGAAGGATATCTGGCAGAAGATAATGTATATCTACCTCCCCGTGGGCATTGTTACGCTCATGGTGATGATGGGTTCGAACTCATCGGCACTGTTCATCGGCGGAATAATGATACTGATGATCATGATCGGAGGCATCGACTTCAAGGACATAGCCATAGTTGGAGGAGTCCTTGTGGCGGCTGTAGGAATCATGTATGGTGCATACAAGGCCGGTATCCTGAAAAACAGCCGAATCGGCACCGCAATCTCCAGAATCACTGCCGATGACGACGAGACTATGAAAGACCTTCTGGAGGCCAAACGCGGAACCAAGGAATGGGAGCAGGCCAGGGCAAAGCTGGACCAGCCGGTAGGAGCGCTTCTTGCCATAAAGGAAGGCGGCCTGCTTGGAAAGGGCATCGGCAACAGCACGCAGAAATACCAGGTTCCCGTAATTTTTGGAGACTATATGTTCAGCTTCATCATCGAGGAAACGGGACTGTGGGGGGCTCTGATACTGATTTTGCTCTATTACAGCCTCCTTGCCAGGGGGACGTTCGTAGCAAAGCTGTGCAACCAATACTACGACAAGATGATAGTCACCGGACTCATCATCCTGGTTACCGGTCAGGCCTTCATGCACATGGCGGTGAACGTACACCTGCCGCTGGTACCGCAGACCGGGCAGACGCTTCCGCTGGTAAGCCACGGAACGAACTCCTTCCTGGTATTTGCGATGGTATTCGGAATCCTGCTTTCCATATCCAAGGACGCACACGAAAGCATTACACGCATGGAAGAAGAAGCAGAACCTATCATTGAACACGACAACTGGACTCAAGACTCGACTATATGACAAAGTATAATGCAATAAGAGCCATAATAAGCGGCGGCGGCACCGGGGGACACATCTTCCCGGCCGTATCAATCGCGCACAAGCTCAAGGAACTGAATCCCGACACGGAGATACTCTTCGTGGGTGCGAGCGGCAAGATGGAAATGGACAAAGTGCCCGCGGAAGGTTTCAAGATTGTTGGACTTCCGATAGTAGGAATGCAGAGAAGGCTCAACCTCAAGAACCTCTGGAACGATATCCAGGTCCCTTTCAGGGTGCTTGACAGCGTCCGCAGGGCACGCAGCATAGTAAGACAGTTCAAACCAGACATCGCTATCGGCGTGGGCGGCTACGCCAGCGCTCCCCTTCTGTGGGCCGCAAGCGGAATGAAAATACCCTGCCTCATCCAGGAGCAGAACGGCTTTGCAGGCGTCACGAACAAGATCCTCGCAAAAAGGGTCCAGAGCATCTGCGTCGCATACGAGGGAATGGAAAAGTTTTTCCCTGCCGACAGGATCGTCCTTTCAGGCAATCCTATCAGGCCGGCCGTAAGCAGCCCGGCCACAGCGCAGATGAAAGAGGAAGCGCTCAGGTTCTATGGCCTTGACGCATCCAAGAAGCACATTTTCATAGTTGGCGGAAGTCTTGGCAGCGGCACGCTCAACCGCTCCATGAGAAAATGGATTGAAGCCGGCTGTCCCGGAGGCGATGACGTAGAAATAATTTGGCAGTGCGGCAAGTACTACAAGGCCGTAACGGATGAGTTCATGGCCTCACACCCGGAAGTGAAGGGCGTGCAGCACTATGATTTTATCGGCAGGATGGACCTTGCATATGCGGCCGCCGACGTGGTCATTTCCCGCAGCGGCGCCAGCACGGTCTCCGAAATCTGCGCCATGGGAAAGGCCTGCGTATTCGTTCCTTCACCCAATGTTGCCGAAGACCACCAGACACACAACGCCATGGCGCTGGTCCGCAAGGATGCTGCTCTCATAGTAAAGGATGCCGATGCACCCGAAAGCCTCCTTCCCACGGCCCTGGAACTGGTCCACTCCCCTGAAAGAATCGCACTCCTGGAAAAGAATTCCCTCTCGATGGCCCTTCGCGACGCCGCGCAGACCATCTGTGACGAAATATACAGGCTCGTCTCACCTGTCATTCCGAGCGAAGTCGAGGAATCTAAAAAGCAGTCAAAATGAAAAACGTATACTTCATAGGCATCGGCGGCATAGGCATGTCTGCGCTTGCACGCTACTACAAGTTCAAGGGATTTGAAGTGGCCGGATATGACCGGACTCCTTCAGAGCTCACGGCGCAGCTTGAGAAAGAAGGCATCAGCGTCCACTACGAAGATCGCCCTGATCTCATCCCCGTCGACAAGGACAATACCCTGGTGGTCTATACCCCTGCAGTTCCTTCAGACCTTGGCGAAATGAGAAAGGTCACGGAGGAGGGATATGCCGTCCTCAAACGCTCCCGCACGCTTGGTGAAATCACCCGCGGGCAGCGCTGCATCGCCGTTTCCGGCACCCATGGGAAGACTACCACATCGACCCTTATCGCCCATATCCTTACGGAGACCGGAGAAGGCTGCTCCGCTTTCCTTGGCGGCATCTCGCGCAACTATGGAACCAATCTTCTCATGTCAAAGAATGAGACCGTCGTTGCAGAGGCCGATGAATTCGACCGCTCCTTCCTCCAGTTGTTCCCCGAAATTGCCATCGTGACCGCAGTTGATGCCGACCATCTTGACATCTACGGTGACTACGCCCACGTGGTTGAAGCCTTCAAGAGCTTCGTTTCCCAGGTGAGCGGAACTGTCATCGCAAAGAAGGGAACGCCCATTTCGGCCGAGGATACAAAGGCAAGGCTTCTCTCCTACCACTATACCGACACGGAGGCCGATTTCTGCGCCCTGAACCCCAAGGCCGACGGGCTTGGTCTCTTCCACTACGACCTCAAATGGCCGGGTGGCATCATCAAGGACATCAAGGTGGGCGCACCGGGCTGGGTGAATGCAGAAAACAGCATCGCTGCAGCAGCGGCCTGCCTTGTATACGGTCTTGAGCCGGAGGCAGTCAAGGCCGCCATCGGCACATTCGAAGGTGTGAAGCGCCGCCTTGAGCTCCATGTGAACTCCCCTTCCCTTTCGTATATCGACGATTATGCCCATCATCCGAAGGAACTCAAGAGCGCAATCTCTTCCATAAGGGACATCTTCCCCGGGAGAAAGCTCACCGGCATATTCCAGCCGCACCTGTTCACCCGCACAAGGGACTTTGCCGAAGAATTCGCAGACGCCCTGTCCGGAGTGGACAAGCTCATCCTCCTGGACATTTATCCTGCAAGGGAAGAACCCATTCCGGGAGTAACATCGGAAATAATCTTCAAGGATGTCACGGCTCCGGAAAAAGTACTGATAAAGAAGGAAGAGCTCATGGACTACCTGTCCGAAGAGCCCCTGGACGTACTGGCGACTTTTGGCGCCGGCAATATAGACCGCTTTGTTGAACCCATAACCAAAATGCTTAAGGAACGCCTGTGAAACCTATCGTACGCCGCGGTCTGGGACTGCTTGTCATAATCATCTTCTCCGTTATCTGGATGCTGAGCGCCAGCATGTCCAGAAAGGACCTTCGCGTGCGTACATGTACAGGCAAGGAAACCCTTGACGTCATCGTAAAGGACAGCACGGAGAGGCGTTTTGTTGAAAAGGAAGACATAGAGAACTGGCTCGAGGCAGAGTACAGGGCTTATGCCGGACTTCGCCTTGACAGCGTAGACCTGGCAAGGATCGAAAGAATCATCCTCGGCCACAGCGCAGTCAAGACCTGCCAGGCCTGGCTCACCGATGACGGGAGCCTCCACGTGGAGCTCACGCAGAGGGAACCGGTACTCAGATTCAACGAGGCGTCAAACGGGTATTATTCCGATGCCGACGGATTCATCTTCCCGCTTCAGTCGCGCTTCAGCGTAGATGTACCCGTGGTTGAAGGCGCCATCCCCATGAGCATCCCGCGAGGATACAAGGGGGAACCTGCGACAGAACAGGAACGGGTCTGGCTGGGACAGATGCTGGCCTTGACGGCACACATGAACGGCAGCATCTGGAAGACCAACATAAGGCACATGAACGTAGAGAAATCCGGAAATATAATCCTGTATCCGCTGGAGGGCAAGGAAAGATTCATCTTCGGCGCCCCAGTGAGGATTCCGGAGAAATTCGGGCTCATGGAGAAATACTACACCGCAGTGGTCCCGGCTGTTGATGCCGGCAAATACAGCAGCGTGGACCTACGTTACAGAGGACAGCTCATTTGCAGATAATAATTTACAAGATATGGAAAAATACATAGCATCGATTGATCTTGGAAGTTCCAAATTCGGACTCTGCGTCGCAAGGGTGAACGGCGACGACGTCCAGATTGTGTACTACAAGGAAACGCCGTCGGCCGGAATCCGTGCCAGCATCATTACAAACCCCATGCGCGCTTCCGAAAAGCTCAAGGAAGCCATCCAGGAAGCGGAAAAGGAGCTCATGATCCACATCATGCAGGTGGTGGTGGGCATGCCCAGGAGCGAAGTGGACCAGGTTACCGCCCAGGCCCGCATCGAGCGCACCAACCCGGACGAGTACATCACATCCGAAGAAGTCCAGAACCTGAAGTCCATCGCCCTTGAGACTTATCCCCTGCCCAATCCCGACAAGCAGATCATGCTTGGAGCCGTTGCGCAGTCATTCTCCATCGATGACGAAATCCAGCTTGTAGAAAGCGAGGTGGTAGGTACCCTGAGTTCCACCCTTGAAGGCAATTTCAAGGTATTCATCGGCAGCAGGGGCGCCACGGCCGCGCTGGACAAGATATTCAACGGGATGAACATCGCCATTGCTAAGAAGTACTTCCTTCCGGACGTTGTGGCACGTACAGTCCTCACCAATGATGAAATGACAAGCGGAGTAGCCCTGGTCGATGTAGGTGCAGGAGTAACTTCCGTATCCATCTACTACGGCGGCATAATGCGCTACTATGCATCACTCCCCTTCGGCGGAAAATCCATTACCGGCGACATCCGCACGGAGTGTTCCATCTCCGACGACCTGGCCGAAAAAATCAAGCTGCGTTTCGGAGCATGCCTACCCGGCAAGCTTGCATCCCTGAGCGAGAAGGTTCTCCAGATCAGGCTCACGGAGCCCTTCAAGGAGGTTCCCGTAAGGTATATTTCCGAAATTATCGACTGCCGCGCCCGCGAGATTGTGGAAGCCGTTCTCTTCTACATCCAGGAAAGCGGTCTCCAGAATTCAATCAGAAGCGGCATAGTCATAACAGGCGGCTGCGCAGAACTTGCCAACTTCGTCCCTCTGGTGAAGGAGATGTCCGGATATGAGGTCAGAAAGGGCTATCCCCGCTTCATGTTCAGCGCATCGGTGGGCAGCGGAGTCTACTCGACTTCTGCGACATCGGCAATCGGCATGATTCTGGCCGCAAAGGAAGACAACCTTCCGGACTGCGTCACCATGCCTGTCAAGGAAGAAGTCCACGAAGAAGACCTCGTGGAGGTTGAAGTGACCGACGAGACTCCTGCCGAGACTCTCTTCGCTCCGGAAGAATTCGGAGAGGCACAGGAGCCCAAGCCGGACAAGAAGAAAAAGACGCAAAAAGTGAAAGTACAGCGTCCGAAGGGCGAAAAGAGTGGTTTCCTGAAGCTTTTCTGGAGCACTCTTGAAGACACCGCACTCAAAATCTATGACGAAGCAAATAAGGAATAGCCATGAATATCGATATCAACACCGGAATCACTCCTTCTGACTGGACTCAGGAGAACTCCATCATCAAGGTCATCGGCGTAGGCGGCGGCGGTTGCAATGCCGTGAACTACATGTACAAGCAGAACATCAAGGGCTGCAGCTTCATTGTGTGCAACACGGACGCACAGGCACTCCAGACCAGCGAGGTCCCCGTGAAAATCCAGATGGGGCAGAACGGACTGGGCGCAGGCACAGACCCCACGGCCGGACGCAACGCAGCACTTGAGTCCCAGGACGAGATTGCCCGCAAAGTACTTGACTGCGGTACCCAGATGCTCTTCATCACCGCCGGCATGGGCGGCGGCACCGGAACAGGCGCATCCCCTGTCATTGCCAAAATGGCAAAGGAAAGGGGCATCCTCACTGTTGCCGTCGTGACCATTCCCTTCAAAAACGAAGGAAACGAATCACAGTCCAAGGCTGTGGACGGCATCCACGAACTTGAGAAGAACGTCGACTCACTCCTCATCATCAACAATGAGAAGCTGTACCAGTTCTTCGGCGACACCCTCATCCAGGAGGCATTTCCAAAGGCCGATGAAGTGCTTGCAACAGCAGTGCGCGGCATCATCGAAGTGATCAACCGTCCCGGATACATCAACGTTGACTTCCAGGATGTGTGCAAGATGATGAGGAATTCAGGCATGGCACTTATGGGCAGCGGAGAAGGCTCCGGTCCCGACCGTCTTGAACTCGCCGTAAAAGGCGCGTTCGAAAGCCCGCTCCTCAACGATTTCGACCTGAAGACCGCAAAGAACGTCCTTGTGAACATCACGACGGGCAACAACGAGCACGGCGCCAAGATGAGCGACCTCGAGAAGATCGACGGAATGATTTCCGAATATACAGGCGACGCCAATCACTTCAAGAAAGGCATTATCTGGGACAATGACCCGGACTTCGGAGACAAGGTGCGCATCACTGCAATTGTCACCGGATTCGACATGGACCTCGGCGGCCTCGGCCTCAACAAAGACCTCGGAAACCTCGTGATCATCGACGAAGGTTTCAAATGGGAACTCTCCGACCATGGCTCCGAAATGTCAATCCCGGGTGGTGCAGAGACCATTAAGATCGGCTACAACAATTCCGACAACGCAAAGAAATTCAACTTCGCCAGCGACGTGCGCCCTGTGCTCTGCGTAAAGCCCGGCGAGCACCGCTCAGACCTTGAAATCATCCCTGCGATCCGCAGACCGCATTAATGTTTCACGCTATTTACGGCCAAGCTTTTCTGCTACAGTGGTCATACGGCGGGCGAACTCCTTGCGGCCGATGAAGTGGATGATGTCGGCAATGCCAAGGCCGCTGGCGGCGCCGGTGAGGGCCAGGCGAAGGCTGTTCATGACCTTGCCCATGGGGTACTCACGCATCTTGATGTAATCGACCATTGCGGTTTCGATGGCCTCACGGGTCATTGAGCCGTCATAGACGTCGAGGTCGTCAAAGCCGAATTCGGCTCCGGTAATGTACTGGCACACTTCGAAGCAGTTCTCGTAGTGCTCTTCCTTCCAGAACTTGTCAACGTCTTTCTGGACATATTCCGAAGGAGCAACGAAGAGGAACTTTGCGATGTCCCAGAAATCGGCCACGAAGGTTGCACGCTCCTTGATGAGTTCAACGACGGCTTCCACGTATTCGCGGGTGAAGATGTGATTTTCAAAATCGGCACCGAAACCTTCGAAACGGGCACCTGCCGTGAGTGCGCACTTGGGGCAGTCAACGACTTTGATGTCATGCTCTTCGAGGATAGGGATGAAGAGGTCGGTAAGCTCCTGGTTGCTCTTCATGCGGAGGTATTCCTTGTTGTACCACTTGGCTTTCTCGGGGTTGAATTTTGCGCCGGCTTTCTGCACTTTGTCCAAAGAGAAGGCCTGGACGAGTTTGTCAAGCGTGAAGAGTTCCCTGTCGTCGCCGGGGTTCCATCCCAGCATGGCGAGCATGTTCACGAATGCCTCAGGGAAGTAGCCGTCTTCACGGTATCCGCGCGAAAGTTCACCGGTTTCAGGATTCTGCCAGCGCAGGGGGAATACGGGGAATCCCATCTTGTCACCGTCACGCTTTGAAAGTTTTCCGTTTCCAACGGGCTTGAGAAGCAGGGAAAGGTGAGCGAAATGAGGCATGGTATCCGTCCAGCCAAAAGCTTCATACAGAAGATAATGGAGCGGGAGCGACGGGAGCCATTCTTCGCCGCGGATCACCTCGGTGATTTCCATCAGATGGTCGTCAACGATGTTCGCGAGGTGGTATGTGGGGAGTTCATCGGCACGTTTCCAGAGGACTTTGTCGTCAAGGGTGTCGGTGTTCACTTCCACGTGGCCGCGGATGAGGTCGTCCATCTTTACGATGCGGTTTTCCGGCATCTTGAAGCGGATGGTCCAGTCGGTGGTCTCTTCCAGAAGGCGTTTTACCTCATCGGCAGGGAGGGTGAGTGAATTGCGAAGGTGAACGCGCGTAGCGGCGTTATACATGAAGGTCTCCTTGGCGGCCTCGGCTGCAGCCCTTTTCTCTGCGAGTTCGGCGGCGCTGTCAAATGCATAGTATGCCCAGCCGGCTTCTACCAGCTGTTCTGCATATTTGCGGTAGATAGGCCTTCTCTGGCTCTGGCGGTAGGGGCCGTGAGGATGCCTGGCGGAAGCCTCTTCTACGACTTTTCCGTTTTCCACACCTTCGTCGGGAATGATGCCGCACCACTGAAGTGCCTCTATGATATAAGCTTCAGCACCCGGGACAAAGCGGTTGGAGTCTGTATCTTCAATCCTGAGGATGAAGTCTCCTCCCTTCTGTTTTGCATAAAGGTAGTTATAAAGTGCCGTACGTACGCCGCCCATATGGAGCGGTCCGGTTGGTGAGGGTGCGAATCTTACGCGTGTTCTTCTTTCCATATTTACAGTTTTGCTTTGCAAAGATAGTCATTTAACGGAATAATTCCATCGCCTGATCCATTGTCAGGGCATCCGACAGGCGGAATGAGCCGCTGCGGGAACGGATGAGCCCGGCAAGATGGGCTCCGGAACCCAACGCTTCACCAAGATCACGGGCAAAGGCCCGGATGTATGTACCCTTGGAGCAGGCTATGCGAATCGTTGCCTCAGGCAGCCCCAGTGCCGATGTGTCCTCAAGATGAATTCTTGAGGAGGCTGTTCCGGAGGAGACTGACTCTCCGGAAACTGTGCCCACCCTCGGGCTCATAAGAGGGAGGGGCCCAAAGCTTGCTTTGGGAGGGGTCGGCGAAGCCGACGTTTCAGGAGAGTCAGTCTCCTCCGGAATAATTACATCATTGTAACCCAGCAATTCCAGTTCCGATATGGTTATTCTGGAACGATGGAGGGTTTCAAGGGCGGCGGTGTCGAGATTTCCTGCGCCTGAACGGTAGAGCTTGCGGGCAAGTTCGTAGGCACGGACGCCGTCTACGCTTTTGGCGCTGAAAAGCGGTGCCACCTGCTCCTGTTCGCCTAAAAAGGCTGGCAGGGCTGCGCGCACGGCTTCTTCTGTTATATGCTCATAGGGGAACATCCTGTCCACGGGCTTCTCCAGGTCGTAGGACGGAGTGGTAGCGCCGAAACGCATCAGTGCAATGTAATCCTTGTCCGTGTCCTGGAGCGACTGCGCCATGCGGCAGGCGGGGCCGAAGCACACCAGAAGGATGCCTGTAGCCAAAGGATCCAGCGTCCCGGCATGGCCCACCTTGAGGTTCTTCTTGCCGAAATGCCTGATCGCCACAAACTTGAGTTTGCGGATTACATCGGCAGAAGTCCAGCGGAGGGGCTTGTTTACAGGGATGACTATGCCGTCGGGATAGTCGGCGATGTCATGGGAGATCTGCGCACCGGGGGCTGGGACAAGAAAACTCATTTGCAGGGAATCTTGTCTATGCGCTTCTGGTGACGGCCGCCCTCGAAGGGGGTGTCAAGCCATGTGCGCACTATGGCTGAGGCCATGCGGTAGCTTATGAACCGGGCCGGGAGGACAAGCACGTTGGCATTGTTGTGGGCTGCAACGAGCTGGCCGATGGCGGTTCCCCATGCAAGACCCGCACGGATGCCCTGATGCTTGTTCAGCGTGATTGCCATGCCGTTTCCGGTGCCGCAGAGGGCTATTCCAAGGTCAACTTCATGGGACTCCACCGCCTGAGCGAGTTTGTGTGCATAATCAGGATAATCGACACTGTCTTCAGTATCGGTTCCAAAATTCACTACTTCAATTCCGCGCTTTTCCAGCATCTTCACCAGCTTGAACTTGTATTCAACGCCGGCGTGGTCGTTACAGATTCCTATTTTCATATATTGCGTTTTTGCATGTTTCTACTGCCTGGGCGTCAGGACGGCATTCCAGTTTGTAGCAGGGGACGTTCATCGAGATAGCCTCTACCGTGGGGATTATCTTGTCCATGATGTCCGAGTTCCAGCGGATGGAAGACACCGCTGCGACAAGACTTGCATATGCCTGGAGGCCGGAGAGCCTTTCAATCCGGTTTTCAGGGGCCTGCTCAAGACGCACGAGTGCATTCACGGGGGCTTCCACGTTACGGTAGCAGAGTGTTTTTCCGCTCCATGGGCCGCCGTAGACCTTCACGCCTTCCGGAGTTATCCTCATGACGGGATTGTCATCGTTCATCAGGTCCGAGCCAGGGACGTTTTCATGCCAGAGACGGCTGTGTGTGCTCTTTCCGGTACCGCTGACGCCGAAGAAGAGATTGGCAACACCTTTATAACGTGTTACCGATGCGTGCAGAAGCGCCGTAGAAAGGCCGGCCGTTGCAAAAGTGAACTGAATCATCAGGGAGGTATTCACCTGCATCATCAGAAGACGCGGGCCGATTCCCGCCTCGGGATAAAATGCCCCTTCGGAAGCATCGGCATTCTGGACGAAAAAGCCGGCACGCACGTCCGGAGAGGGGAAAAACTCATAAACGGTGTCATCCCCATACTCATACCCATAATAATATGGAAGCACCTGGTCCACGGAAACCACCTTCTTCCAGGTTTCCCTTGCCGATGAGTCCATCGGTCCGGATTTCACGGTCATGGTGAAAAGAGGAGTACCCCCGCTCACCTCGAAAGGCGCATACTGCAGGAAATCCAGGCTGTGGCGGAATGCTTCTTTCTCGCTCTCTTCCATCGAATCCCAAATCTCGCGCGTCATGTGCTCCTTGCCCATGAGACTGTCATTGACCGCCAACTGTTCCTGACGGTCTGCCGGAACGGACTCCACGCCTACATCCTCTCCACTCTTGAGCCTTTCGACCAGCTGTTTCTGTTCTTCACTCAGTTCTTTGAATGTCCACGGGCTTTCCAGATTCACCCGCACTATGTGACCGGCTATGCTGAATAATTTGCTTTCCATACCCTGCAAAGATACGAACTTTCTACGCATCGGCAAAGACCCGGCCGTCGTCAAGGGTCACGCGAAGCATGGTATATTCACTGTGGAAATCGTTTTCCAGACGGTCCAGGTAGCGGGCGCTTTCCCATTTGCACATCGGCAGGTCATGGAGAAGATAATTGCCGCATGTCTCCGGCGTGGTGGCCGGAACCTCCGTCTGGGTGAGGATCCAGCGCAGGCACTCAATCGTGAGGCGGCGCATGTCTTCTACTTTGTACTCCCCTGTCATTACTATGTACATACCTGTAAGACAGCCCATGGGGCCCACGTATACCACATCGTCCTTGGCCTCGCTGTTTCTGAACCAGGTGGCCATGAGGTGCTCTATGCTGTGCATGGCAGCAGGCGCCACCGCCGGCTCCTTGTTCGGTTCAGTTATTCTGAGATCGAATGTTGTGAATCCCCTGTCTTTCCGGGAAACATAAATACCCGGCTTCAGATGAGTATGGTCAATTGTGAAACTCTGTATTACTTCCATGATATGGCAATTTGTTTTCAAATATACCATTTTTTTGCGGAATTGCACGTCACAGAGAAATGAGTTCCTTCTTTATGGCGTATACTACAAGTTCAACGGTGTTGTTGATACCGAGTTTCCTGAAGATATTGTTCTTGATAGTAACGACAGTCAAGTATTTTATGCCAAGGCGTTCAGCGATTTCCTTATACTGGAGTCCCATGCAGCTTAACCTGATTACATCCAGTTCACGCGGGGTAAATATGTTGTCGGACGCTTTCTTGGCAAGACTAATCCTCTCAATAAGCCTGGCAATGTCTGTTCCGTAAAACTCATATCCGGAAGCAACGCTCATAATGGCGTCGATCATGACAGAAGCATCGCTGGTTTTGGACAGAAACCCGTCAATACCTATATTCAGGAGTGTCTCCAAAGAGGCCAGAGAGGAGTCACTGGACAGGACAAGAAGTGCAACGTCGGGCATTTCCGCCCTCATCCTACGGGCAAGCTCTATGCCATCCATCCCGGGCATGACAATATCCAGCATCATTACATCCGGTTTCAACTCCTCAGCTTTCTTTAGGGCATCAAAACCATTGCCGGCGGTCCCGACAATATCAATTCCTTTCCCCTCCAGCATGGACGAAATGCCGATGAGCATTAGGGGATGGTCATCCACCAGCATAATCCTCACATTATCAGCCATCTTGAGGTCCTCCGATAATTGGAACATGTATTGCAAAGATACTGCCCTCGCCCTCTGTGCTTTGTACGCTGATACTCCCTCCGATGGCTGTTACAAGGTCCCTGCTCACGGCAAGCCCCATTCCATGACTTGGTTCGCCAGATGTTCCCGGCCTGCGGAAAGGGGCCTCGGGACTGTAGATTGATTCCAGTTTATCGGCAGGGATACCTACTCCGTGATCCTCAACACTAAGGTCCACGATGTCTTCACCCATACTCACCTTCACTACCACGTTACTATCCGGATTAGAGAACTTGATAGCATTGGAAATCAGGTTTCTGAGAGCGATGAGAAGATTATTCCTGTTGCAATCCACCACAATGCTGCTAACCGTACAATACAATTCCAGTGCAATACCTTTCTGAAGCGCTGCTCCACGATACTGTTCCATGGCTTCGCGGACCATGTCCATCATATCAAAACGGACTTTCTCCCCCTGTGAAGCATCTTCCTTGTTTCTTGCCCAACGCAGCACATTGTCTATAAGTTCAACCTCTGATTCCGCTTGTCTCTCAAGCTGTAACAGGACTTCGTGCGAATCATCGGAAGCATTGGAATGGTTCCTGAGCATCTGGATGCCGCGGAGCATGGCTATGGCGGGAGACATGATGTCGTGGGAAATTACCTTGAAAAGAAAATCCTTCTGAGCGTTGCTCTGCTGGAGTTTTTCCCTCACTTTCTTTGAATGTATGGCTGTTACGGCCGTTACCGCCGCGGCTACAAGCAGTACCAAAAGTGCTATCAAAAGGACAAGGGTCCTCTTCCTTCCCGCCCGGAGCTCCCTTTCCTGGTCTGCAATCTGCTCTTCCTTCTTGGTGGTTTCGTACTCGATATTGAACAGTTCCAGGGCATTATCACTCTCGCTCCGGGTTATCTCCTCCTGCAGTGAGGCCGATTTACTCAGCAGTTCGAAGGCTTCCTTGGGGTCAGTGGCTTTAATGTGCCCGGCATAGGCAAAGCATATCTTCTGCTCCAGCGGCTTGTCCGGGAGTTCCCTGGCCAGTTCAAGGGCCTTTTTATAATATAAAGTGGACTGCGCCTTCCGGCCCGTATTCTCATAAAGACCCGCCAATTGGAAGTACACTATTGACAGAGATTGCCTGTTCCCGATTTCCAGGAATACCTTTTCCGAGTACGATAAATCCGCCTCTGCCTCCTTGTATCGTTTCAGGGAAAGAAGTGGATAGGCTCGCTGGCTGCGGCGTACTGCTACCGCACCGTCTTTCCCGGTCTCCATGGCCGTCTTCACCGCCAGGTTGGCGTATTCCAGGGCTGTCTCCTCCTTTTTCAGCGCATGGTAAACGTCGCAGGCTTTCCCGTAGGCCATGGCCAGTTTGAGCGGCCTTCCCAGCGGCCTTTCATTGTCGATGGCTTCCAGCGCCTCCTTCTCCGCAAGTTCCGGCTTTCCCGCGTACACGTACATGGATGCCAGATTTATAAGGGACGAAGTCATCCCCTCCGCGTTTCCCTCTTTCTTGTCAAACTGGTAGCAGCGGAAGAAATAATCGGCCGCCTTGTCGAACGCCCCAAGCCGGGAGTACGATGCCCCAAGGATGGAGTACAGTTCCACGGCCGACTCTTCTGACGATCGTGCCGGTTCTTGATTCAGGCCATCCAGGGCCGTGCGTATTGCCGCGCCGTACATACCCTGATAGAACTGCTCCTCGGCCACGCCATACGCGTCCTGTGACTGCTCCTGGCCCAGAACATAAAAGCAACTTGCAAGCAAAAGCAATATGCCTGTAAGACGTTTCATAGATGCAAATATAAGCATTACCATGCTAACGGGACATACATAAAAATATGTATTTACTAAAAAAAGGGTCTGGAGTATCTTTGCAAGTCAGATTAAAGGAAAACACTTAATCATCATGGATATGAAAAAAAACAAAGACTATTCAGCGCCAGAATGTGAAGCATTCGAATTGCGCCTCGAGGGAGTTATCTGCGGCTCCAAAGATGTAAATGGGAATTTGATCCCCCCCGGATACGACGACGGTGGTAATTTGCCATTTTAAAAAAAGTGTATTATGAGAAAGTTATTTATTTCAGCCTTAGCAATCTGTGCTCTTTTACTGGTTTCCTGCCAGGTAAAAGAAAGCCTGGACGTAAATAAATCGGTATCGATACCGGAAACCGTCGGCGTACCTATGACACTCAAAGTGGATTTTGCAACCAAAACCACTTATTCTTCAAACGGGGTGGCCGGATTCAACTGCGACTGGGAAGCCGGAGACAAGATCTCTGTCATTTCTTTTGACTCCGACAGCGATTATGCGAGTATTACTGCCATCGACAACTTTGAGACGACGGCCGGAGACGGCACTTTCGAAGGTACTTTTACCGGCGGCAGCGCCCCCAGGATAATGGTGATCTATCCCCATCTCGAGGCTTATGAGGGAAGCGCCAGCGGCAAATGGGGCTCTGAAGCTCTTAATGGTACTTCCGGAGCAGGCGCACGCCGTTTGATAGACGGAGTCCAGATAGGTGAAGGAACAATGTCCCTGTATCCTTATTCATTTGTTTATTCAGATGAGAACATGGACGTCGACGTCATCAAGGAGCGTTCGATCTTATATGGTGAGGCGACGATTGCAGCCGGAACTATGACTGCAACCCTCCAGAACTACTACGGTGTCCTTACGGTAGAACTGGATTTCAGGGTGAACGAGTCTGATCCCTGGGACTTGTCTCCCATGTCATCCGCATTGAAGACGGTCGAAATCAACGCAGACCATTTTGCTTACAAGTACACGTCCTGGGCCTACCTTGCCAGTTTCAAGGCTGGAAGCACTTCCAATTTTTCGAAAATCATTTCCTATTTCGGCGCTCCTGACAGCGGCGAAGATGATCCCACGGGATTGAATCTTCCAATCCGCCCTGCAAGCACCAGTTCCTGGGTGAAATACTACATCGTCGGTGATTTTGTAGATCAGCTTGAAAATTATGTTTGGACCGTGACGGCAACTGATGCCAACGGTTACGTGTATGAGAAGGAACTGACATTCAGCTCTGATTACAGTTTCTCAAAAGGCGCGGGTGCGAAACTCTCGACAACTGCCGTTGCAACCACTCCTATCCTACCTACAGCAACGGAACTCGACGGCGGCGGCACGAAGCCTTCCAACTGCTATATCATTCCTTGCACTGCCGGAACATACAGCTTCGCCCCCAAGAGCAAGCGCGGGTTCAACTATCCGTACTATTATAGTGCTTCATCCAGCGCCATTGTTCTTTGGGAAGCTCTTCCTTACAACAATTCAGTTAAGGACGGAGACATTATCAAGAGCGTCAGATTGTACAACGACAACCGTGTTTATGTTGAAACAACCGGTACCGAGGGCAATGCCGTTGTTGCGGTAGTCAACGGTTCGGGCGAAATCGTGTGGAGCTGGCACCTCTGGGTCACCAACTACGATCCCGAAACTGATGGGACAGCCTATCACAATATCCACCTGGATGGAGACCACTACTACATGATGAGACGTAACCTTGGCGCCTTCCAAAATGCAGGCGTAGATATAAACGGCTATCGTGAGGAACAGGTCGGTCTGTATTACCAGTTCGGCCGAAAGGATCCTTTCGTCGGGGTGAACGACATTTATGAAGCTTCTGATAACCGCGAAACTACCAATTCCGGCAACTGGGCGCAGGTGGATTGCTCAGGTCTGGTCAATAAAGCTTATGCCATAAGCAATCCTATGACCTTCATCAAAGGCACCACGGCCAGCAAGAGCTGGCTGCCTGGTGTGGGTGCCGTAGACGGACTCTGGGGAGATGTAGATGATGAACAGGATCCTTGCCCGTACGGATGGCGTGTTGCAGATACCAAGATATGGCAGGCTATTACCGATTATGCAGACAGGACAATTGACGGATCCGATGTTAATTTCTGGGGAGTCGCTCCTGACAGGAGGCCCGTTTCAAAGACTATCAACGACAGCGGTACCTATGGCGGTACATATCAGTTTGACGGCCTTACCCTTCCTTATTGCGGATTCTACTATTATGATACTGGAGATTCTTCCTGGAGCATCTGGCAGACATACAGCTACAGTGTTGACGTTGGAGACGCATACTACTGGGGCAACAGTATGTATAATGATAAATTGGCCTACGTTTTCAGAGCATCCAGCATTGACATGTATCAGTTCGAAAATTATTATCAGGCAGAACCTCCTGCAAGTGGTTTCCAGGTGAGATGTGTTAAAGACTAATACCCTGAACAAACCTGATTATTCAATAGCCTTGTGCCTCACCGACACAAGGCTATTTCTTGTCAAGACGACTGAAAAGATTTGGTTTTACGGAAATAATTCCCTATCTTTGCACGCTTTTTATGGGACGGTCTCATAAGGAGCCAATAACACCAAACAAAACTCATTGCATCATGGCAGAATATTTACAGCCTGAGAAAAAGCAAGAGATTTTCGCGAAGTACGGGAAGTCCAATAAGGACACCGGCTCTCCTGAGAGTCAGGTTGCTTTATTTTCCTACCGTATCGCTCACCTTACAGAGCACGTGAAGAAGAACAAGAAAGACGTGGTTACACGCCGCAGCCTTCTTCGCCTGGTCAGCAAGCGCCGCCAGCTTCTGAACTACCTTCAGAAAGTTGACATCGAGAGATACAGGGCTATCGTGAAGGAGCTTGGTCTCCGCCGATAAGCGCACAGGAAAAACAGAACGGGGGTACGGATGCAAGGCATCCTGCCCCTTTTTTCTTAAGAAAGAATAAAAGTCCCATAGGGGGACAGACGATAAAGACGTAATAAAAGAACTAATGAACATTATCAAAAAGACTATCACCCTGCCGGACGGCCGCGTGATCGAGATCGAGACCGGAAAACTGGCCAAACAGGCCGCCGGCTCAGCAGTAGTGAAAATGGGCGGCACCATGCTGCTCGCAACAGTAACTTGCGCCACCGAGGTAAAGGAAGGAACAGACTTCATGCCTCTTACAGTGGACTATCGTGAAAAGTATTATGCCGCCGGCCGTTTCCCCGGAGGTTTCCTCAAGAGGGAAAGCCGCCCTTCAGATTATGAGGTTCTGGTCGCCCGTCTGGTAGACCGCCCCATCCGCCCGCTGTGGCCCTCTGACTTCCATCTGGAAGTATTCGTAAACGTAATGCTGATTTCAGCAGAAAAGGATATCCAGCCCGATGCTCTTGCAGGACTTGCAGCTTCTGCAGCACTCGCAACCAGCGACCTCCCCTTCGGCGGTCCAGTGAGCGAGGTGCGCGTTTCCCGCATCAACGGCAAATTCGTCATCAACCCCGGCTTCGAGGACAACAAGAGGGCAGACCTTGACCTCATGGTTGCCGCAACCGAGGAGAACATTATGATGGTCGAAGGTGAAATGAACGAGGTTTCCGAGCACGACATGCTCGAGGCCATCAAGTTCGCCCACGAAGAAATCAAGAAGCACTGCCGCGTTCAGAAAGAGCTCATGAAGGAGCTTGGAACCGACGTCAACAAGAGGGATTATCCTCACGACGAGGAAGACGAAGCCCTCAAGACCGCCGTTCACGAGGCTTGCTACAACAAGTGCTACGAGCTTGCAAAGAGCGCAAAACCCAAGCACGAGCGCGAAGACGGCTTCAACGCCATCCGCGACGAGTTCAAGGCCCAGTTCTCAGAGGAAGACCTCGAGGCAAAGGGCGCAATGATCGACCGTTACTATCACGATGTAGAGAAAGAGGCTATGCGTAACCTCGTTCTCGATGAAGGAAAGCGCCTTGACGGCCGCGCCACCAATGAGGTGCGTCCTATCTGGTGCGAGGTAGACTACCTCCCCTGCGCACACGGCAGCGCCATCTTCACCCGTGGTGAAACCCAGTCCCTTGCTACCGTCACCCTTGGCACCAAGATGGACATGAAGGAGATGGACGAGGTCCTCATCCAGGACGACCAGCAGTTCGTTCTCCACTACAACTTCCCTCCTTTCGCAACAGGTGAGGCAAAGCCCCTGCGCAGCACCGGACGCCGCGAAATCGGCCACGGAAACCTTGCCATGCGCGCTCTCAAGCCCGTTATCCCTACGGCTCCTGAATTCCCTTACGCAGTACGCGTAGTTTCCGATATCCTCGAGTCCAACGGCTCTTCCTCCATGGCTTCTGTCTGCGGCGGCTGCCTTGCACTCATGGATGCAGGCGTCCAGATCAAGAAACCTGTAGCAGGTGTTGCCATGGGCCTCATCACCGATGCAGAGCGTCCCAATGACCGTTACGCCATCCTCACCGATATCCTCGGCGATGAAGACCACCTCGGCGACATGGACTTCAAGGTGACCGGTACCAAGGACGGTATCACCGCCACCCAGATGGACATCAAGGTTGACGGCCTCAGTTACGAGGTTCTTGAGAAGGCTCTCGAGCAGGCACGTCAGGGCCGTCTCCACATCATGGGAGAAATGCTCAAGACCCTCCCTGCACCCCGTGAGGACTTCAAGCCCTTCGTTCCCCGCATGGTCCAGATCGAGGTTGCTTCCGAGTTCATCGGCGCAATCATCGGCAAGGGCGGCGAGACTATCCAGGGCATGCAGAAGGAATTCGGCACCGTCATCACCATCGAAGAGGTTGACAACGGCGACGGCACCACCAAGGGCGTCGTGGATATCTTCGGCACCGACAAGGCTGCCATGGATGCAACCCTCGAGCGCATCAAGGGCATCTGCGCAGTTCCCGAGGCCGGCCAGGTCTACCACGGAAAGGTTGTCTCCATCCTGGACTTCGGCGCATTCATTGAGATCCTCCCCGGTAAGGAAGGCCTTCTCCATGTGAGCGAAATCGCCTGGACCAAGACAGAGAACGTTGCCGATGTTCTCAAGGTTGGTGACGAGGTTGACGTGAAGCTCCTCGAAATCGATGCCAAGACCGGCAAGATGCGTCTTTCCATGCGCGCCCTCACAGAGAAGCCCGAAGGCTATGTAGAGCCCAAGCGCGAAGGCCGCGGCCCTCGCCGCGAAGGCGACCGTGGTCCGAAGCGTGAAGGTGAGCGCCGCGACGGCGACCGCAAGCCCCGCCGTGACGGTGACCGCAAGGAGCAGCGCTCCTCCGACAAGCCCCGCCGCCCCCGCTTCGAGGACAACGGCGAGCAGAAGACCTCTGAACCGGACGTTTTCTAGACTAAGGCGTTTTTTGCAAGCATTTGTCTTGTAAATATTTACTAAAATCCCCTGCGTAGTATTACGCAGGGGATTTTTGCAATCGTTTGACGATAAGCAACTTACGAAAAACGCTACATCGTGTAAAGCGGATTGGTTTCCGTAGTGCTGTATTGAGGGTCGGTGAAGGGGATGATCCTGGTGCCGAAAAGGTATCGGCCAGTATTGTAGGCGTCGTAGAGGGGGTCATCGGCATTGAAGCTGCCGATTTTTACAAGGCCGAGGCTGTGGATGAAGCGGCCTTCGCCCATGTAGAAGCCCACGTGGGATACGCGGGGCGTTTCACCGTCCCATCGGCCGAAAAACACGAGGTCTCCCGGCTGGAGGGCGTCTTTGTCATTTATGCGCTGGCCGGTGCGGGACTGGGGGCCGGCGTCGCGCGGAATAATTATGTCGTGCATGAACAGGACAGCGCGCACATAGCCGCTGCAGTCCATGCCCTTCGGAGACATTCCTGCCCAGATGTAAGGGAAGCCGTTCATGGAAAGGGCGGTGGCGATTATGGCGTCGGCACTCTTGTCGATGTTCTTGCGCCAGTCTTTCTCGAGGTCGGCATCGGCCTTGGAAATCAGGCCTGTGCGGCCGTCGGGAAGGGCCACCTTGTATGAACAGCCCTTTTTGCCGATATATTTGAGGCGGGACCCCGCAACAACGTCACAGACAGTCTCTTTCCCGTTTTTAACCACGCTCCAGAGGGCGGTGACCACTACCTTGGGGGCGACGTTCCACTCGTGGAGCTCTTCTGCCGACATATAGGCAATGGCATCCTTGTGCACCCAGCCGGTATATGTGTCTGGAGTCTGGACCTCCGGCCAGTTGTACTCCCCTCCCCGCTGGAGAATCTTCACGGGTGTTCCCATAATGGCCTGGGAAACCATTTCTGCACTGTACTGCGGAACATCCCTCATGTTGCAGACGGAGATGTTCACCACTCCATAATCCTGTGCCGATGCAATTGTACAAGCGAATAACGCTATGGCTGCCAAGAGTCTTTTCATCTGAAATCCGGTATTTGAATATCTGAAAGGTCCTTTATTTCTTCTGCCGGGTGTGCGGTTGTCACGCCTATGGTGTACATTTTTGCCGCCCTTGCCGACTTGAGTCCGTTGATGCTGTCTTCGAATACTGCACAGTCCTGCGAATTCATTCCAAGGCGCTCAGCCGCCAACAGGTAGCACTGAGGCGACGGCTTGCTCTCCGTGAAGTCCTCAGCAATGAGTATTGCATCGAAGTATTCCTTGAATTCCGGATGTGCGCGGTAGACGTTCTGCATCTTTGCCGTATTGCTTGACGTGACAACGGCCGTCTTCACTCCCTTTTCACGAAGGACGGTCACGAAATCCTTGAAACCGGCCACATAAGGATACGGCATAGTCCTCTCAAACTCATTGAGCTGTTTCAGGACTATCGGCCTTTCTTTTTCCAGCTCGCCGCTGAATAGCATGTCATATGTCTGAAAAAGCGTGGTGCCCTTGATGCTTTCTGTCCGCTCGACAGGATCGGGATAATACTTAGCAAGAAGCCTGTTCCAGAAAACGGAATACTGAGGCTCCGTGTCGAAGATTACGCCGTCAAGGTCAAACAGTGCAGCTCTGTGTGTAAATTCAATCATTTTGCAAAGTTAGCAAAAATACCGTATCTTTAGCGTTGAGACTTACCATACGACAACCCATGAAAAGACGCGTTTTTCTCAAATCTGCAGGCCTGGCGGCAGCAGGAGCGGCCATGATCGGCTGTGTACCTACAAGGGATATATCGGCACCTGCCAGAATACATAGAGGCGACGGCCGCCTGCACCTTGATTTCTTCCCTTACGAGCTGCAGCTCAAGCATACCTTTACTGTAGCGTCATACTCACGTAAAACCACTCCGGACGTACAGGTGGAGCTAACTTGGGAAGGAGTCAGCGGCTATGGCGAAGCCTCCATGCCGCCGTACCTCGGCCAAAGCGTGGAGAGCGTTTGCGCCTTCCTCAAAAAGGCCGACCTTTCCCAGTTCAAGGACCCCTTCATGGTCGATGACATCCTGGACTATCTGGACAGTCTCTCCCCCGGCGATTCAGCCGCCAAGGCGGCCGTCGACATAGCCCTTCACGACCTGGTAGGAAAACTCCTGGGGGCCCCGTGGTATAAGATATGGGGTCTCAATCCGGCCAAGGCGCCGTCTACAACCTTCACGATAGGAATCGACACTCCGGAAGTGGTCCGGGAAAAGACTCTGGAAGCCGTCGGAAAGTTCAACATTCTCAAGGTAAAAGTAGGGCTGGACAGTGACGAGGCCATGATAAAGACCATCCGCAGCGTCACATCCGTTCCCCTTGCCGTAGATGCCAACCAAGGATGGAAAGACCGGTCGAAGGCCCTTGACGAGATCTTCTGGCTCAAGGAACAGGGCGTTGTCCTGGTAGAGCAGCCGCTCCCCATAGACCGCCTTGACGACACTGCCTGGCTCACCGAGCGCAGTCCCCTGCCAATCATTGCCGATGAAAGCATCCAGCGGCTGTCCGACATCAGCCGCATCGCAGGAGCCTTCCATGGTATCAACATCAAACTCATGAAATGCACCGGCATGCGGGAGGCCAGGGCAATGGTATCCACCGCACGTGCCCTTGGCATGAAAGTAATGCTCGGCTGCATGACCGAAACCTCCTGCGCCGTTTCCGCCGCCGCCCAACTCTCCCCCGCCGTAGATTTTGCCGATCTTGACGGCAACCTCCTCATCTCCAACGACCGCTTCAAAGGCGTTACCGTATCAGAAGGCCGACTCACTCTCCCCCCAACTCCCGGCATCGGCGTTTTGAAAATCGCAAATATTTAGTAACTTTGCATTCCCTTAACCCGGTGGGGTGTCCGAGTGGTTGAAGGAGCCTGCCTCGAAAACAGGTGTACGGGTGACCGTATCGGGGGTTCGAATCCCTTCCCCACCGCAGAGCGGTAGCAAAAAAACGCAACGAGTTTACTCGATTGCGTTTTTTTGATGCCGGTCTGCAAAAGCCCCGCGCAGCGGGGCGGGATGTCGGAGGGCGTTAGCCCGACGAAATCCTGGTGGGGACATTAAGACTCTCGAATAAAACCCTTGCTGCCAAAGTATCCCACGCTGCGCGAGGCGTTTTCCATTGCCGAGCGTATGGCGGCAGGGATGCTAGAGAGGGCGAGGCCGCTTTCGGCGACCGCATTGATGAAGGTTGCGGAGAAACAGTCTCCGGCGCCTTCAGTGTCCACAACGTTTTGGATGGGCAGCGCCTCCACTACTTCCCAGGGCTGTCCCTTGTACTTGTACCGGACTCCTTTCGGCCCCATCGTCTGGATGAAGACCTTGTCCGGGAACGACTCCGTAAAAGAGACATCCGGCACGTTCTCGTCGGAGAACTTGATGACATCGCTGACCCGGATGGATTCAAGGTCGGCATTGGTGGCGACTTTGGATGGCTCGAAGTACACGAGCTGGCAGCCTTTCAACTTCATCTCCCTTGCCAGGTAACGATGACCCGCAGCGGGATCGTCAAAGAAAAACACCAACGGGACATCAATCAACTGATCCATAAAGACCGGGGCCTCGTCACGGGCCCTGAGGAAATGCCGCTTGGGGAACCGGCTTCCACCCGGAGAGCCGGCACGGACACTCATCTTGCGTCCACCCTCCGCAGTCTTCTTGTGCGTGCACCTGAGCATGGTCGTACCCCCATCAGGGGTGTTGCTCACAAACCGGCAGTCGCATCCGTAATGCTTCAAGTCTTCCGTGATCTTCCGTCCCTCCTCAGAATCGTCCAGGGACGCTATGGGCCGGGCATCCCAGCCCATCCATGAGAGCATGCACATCACATTCCCGCAGGTTCCCCCTACCTCCTCCAACACTACGTTGTCCGTAAAGGGCCTCAGTTGCGGCCACTCGGGGTAATCGCGTTTGACGATGATGTCCAGATTGAATATTCCGGTTCCAATGACAGTCTTTTCCATATACTATGCGTTTTCTTTTTTGAATTTAATGAGGCAGTCGTAATACACCGACATCATGCCGCACCAGTAATGCCAGTCCTCCGGGTAGTAGGTATGCTGGCCTTCACGGACACGTGAGACAATTGTCAGAGTATACTCTTCTCCTTCGGCCGTCACGCCGGCAGGATTGGCGTCGTAATTCTCCGAGCCGTCGGGCTCTTCTTCGTCGATATAGGAGAGGACATAGTCCTTGAACGGACTGTCCATACGGGCACGGTCGTCAAGGTAATCCATCAACGTGAATCCGGTCTGGTAACCCGCCACGTACTTATTTGCCGCGTCAATCTTACGGTTGATCGCTTCCAGGCTGTCGCAATCGGCAATCCTGAATTCCTTGTTTGAGCACATCCGGAACGCCTGGTTCAGAATCCGGATGATGGATTCCCTGGTCCCGGCAAGAGCCACCTTGATCTCGATAATCTTTTCACTCATCTCCCGTCCTCCTTTGAATAGTACAGTGTCAGTCCACAGACCGCCGCGGCAATCGAGGCACCGACGATGTAGAGAACACTCTCCCATACGGGCCCTCCTATTCCGGTTATCAGGGTGTATGCCTTGTAGAGAACCAGCAGGGCGCTTCCGGCCATGATGGCAATGAGCGCGATGATTTCACCCCGATTGCCCTTTGCCTTCCCGGGAGCCGGCGCCTTCCGAGGCATCTCTTCATACTCGCCGAAGACGGTGACATGGCACCCGACCACATCGTCATCATCGGCCTCAGTGAAGATGCCACCCCTGCTGTCGATGGCAAGGTACAGGCCTTCACCAGCAAGGTACACCCGGGCATCCTTCCCTTTGCATTCCAGTGAGGAAATCACCTCTTCAACGGTCCAGAAGCCTTCCAGCACATCATCCACCTCTTCAACTATAATCCGAAGGTCTCCGTCTTTGTCATTCCCCATGCCGACGACACCGAAAGTCCGCTCGTCATCCTTCAGCCAGGCGACTACGCAGTCGTCCCAATGATTCTTCTTATACTTCTCCAGTTCTCCGAGGAGTTTCCCCACGTTGGTCAATTTGATATTCTCTGTAATATTCATCTCTTCGTGAATTCTTTTTCGTTCTGTTGCCGTTCCGCCCAAGCAAGGCATTCTTCCCTGCTATATTCTACTTCCGGGTGCTCTCCATGGTACTTCTCCCACATAGGAACATACCTTTCGGGATACATATAAGCCAACGTCCTGAGGAAAATCGGGAACTCCTCTCCGCGTACTCCAGAATCAAGATGGATGCTGCGGAGTTCACCGTCTGTCGCATCATCGATTGAAGCCGAAACAAAGGCCACAAACCTAGCATCCCTATAAAACACATCATCTAAAAACACGCAGCATTCATACTGGCGCGCAATATCGGGCCAGGATTTGGCGTCTTCGGAGAATTCATATTCATCATAGAAGCCATCTGACAGGTAGAAAGTGAATTTAGCAACAAGCCCGCCGGTGGATTCCTCCACACGAACAAATTCAATGAATCTCCATTCTTGCAAACCATCTTCTTCCAAAAGATCAGAAATACCAATATCCTTTCCGTCCCGACCGGAGAAGACTTCCAGCTTGCGGTTGATTGTTTCTATGTCATCGTCTTCGGTAATGGGTTCATGAACTTCAAATTTTCGCAAAGCTGCATTCATCATACGGACGATATTCTTGCGGGAACCATCCACTGCAACAAAAAAGACATCTGTTTCCATATTACTCAAATGATTATTTGTTCAACTTGTTCCACTTCTTCAGGAATTTCGCGAATTCATCGATTGTCATAAGGCGCTCCAATGCTGCGATGAAGCGGTCCAACCCATTATCATCGAAGGCGCCGTTATCGGTGTAGTAGTCCTCAAGATTCACCCTCTCTCCGTTCTTCGTGACAGAGTTAATCTGCTGGATGTCGTCCTCGATGCCTTCTATGCCGTCATACAGCATCATCCCATCAAAAAGGACCTCGCCTTCCACAATCTCCTCCGGCAGCTTTTCGACCACGGTCGCCGGCATCCCACTGATGTTGGACAGGAAGATCTTATCCTTGATCACGCCGTAAATCCGTCTATTGAATTCTTCGTACATACTATAATCGTTATCTCATCTATCCATAATACCGGCCGGATTAGGCATCGTTACCTGCGGCACAGGAATTCCAGCCTGCCCCCTCCAAGTCTCACCTCGGATAATAAGGGAGTCCGTCAGGAATGTCCCTGACTTCGTCAGGAGATTTTATCCAGTGCCAGTCGTTGTTGGCCGAACGTCCTGATTCCATCCAGTCGACTAACTTCTCCATCGCTTGCTTCTGGGAATCGGCGTTGATGCGGTCCCTTTCAACGTGGTATCTCACACCACCGCCCATTGTACTGCTCTCCGTATATCTTTCAATCAAGCTCTGCCCGATGTAACGCTTGTTACCATTGACAAGGACCTCGAAATAGTATTCCTCAAAGATGACGCTGACGGAATCATCCATCTCCCAAACAGGGTTCCATGCTTTGAGGCTTCCGGGATACTCACGGGCTCCGAGAAGCGTTATTATCACTTCGTCTCCAGGACGGATCCTGCTCTGGAATAACTTCTGTCCGGAGTAGATGAATGTCATTGGTCCTATCTCTATGGGAGCCTGCACCTTCGCCAACTCCTCTCCCTCCGCAGCCGTGGGAATGACTTTGACATCCTTGCCAAGGCCGGTCTTGTCAAGCAGCCAGACATTCTTTATATAAACCTCCTTCAGGGAGGTGCAACCCTGGAATGCACCTTCCCAAATAAGTTCAACCGAATCGGGGATGGTAATGCTCGTCAGGCTTGAGCAGCCGGAGAATGCATAGTAATCGATCTGTTTTACGGAGTCGGGAATCCTGATGGCGGCAAGGCTGGAACAGCCGCAGAATGCACTCCGTCCAATCCGACTGACGGAACTGCCGATCTGGACCTCGACAAGGCTGGTACATCCCTGAAAGGCGCCGTCACACCCATGGCCGATATTCTTCAGGCCGTTTCCAAGGACTACTCTTTTGAGCCCGGTACAATCTCTGAAGGCCTCGTTACTGATACACTTCACTGAGTCCGGTATTATCAACTCAGTGAGGCCCGTGCATCCCTTGAAAGCACTCCACTCAATGTCTGTAACCGAATCAGGAATTGAAATCCCGGTGAGCCCCGTACAACCCATGAATGCGTATTTGTCAATTAATACCACCGAAGCCGGGATTGTTATTTCATTAAGCCTTTCACACTTCGCAAACGCGGATTCTCCTATCGCCTTTACGGTATCCGGGATAACGCTCTTCTCATAAGCAAACATCAATGTGCTGTCCCTGGTCCTGATGATGGCGTTGCAGTCCTCGCGGCTGTCGTATTTAGGATTGCCATCACTAACCGCGATATGCCTCAGCGAGGTACAGCCATTGAAGAAGTGGTCCTCAATTGCTTCAACAGAATCGGGGATAATGAGTTCGGTCAAGGAAGAACAATCGTTGAAAGCACCCCTTTCGATTTTAATCACCGAGTTCGGAATCGAGATGGTCTTCATCCCTGTACAGCCGTTGAAAGCATAGCGGCCGATACTCTCCAGTGAATCCGGCAACACAATCTCATCCAGTCCTGTACAGCCGTCGAATGCGTGGCTGCCGATTTCCTTTATTGAGTCCGGAAGAATGATCCTTCTCAGGCTCTGGCAGTAAAGGAAAGCAAAATTCGGAATCTCCGCCAGTGATTTCGGCAGCCGGATGTCCGTGAGCCCCCTGCAGCCCCTGAATGCCGAGGCGTCGATACTTTCAACAGTGTCGGGAATGATGACGGATTTGAGAAGTGAGCAAGATTGAAAAGCTGCGCTTCCTATCTTTTTCACCGAATCGGGGATACGGATCTTTTCAAGGTTCGAACATCCGCAGAATGCTTCATAACCGATTACGGTTACAGATTCAGGAATCTCTATCTCCTTGAGACTCTCGCAACCCTGAAACACCCCTTTGAGCTCTGTCAGGGCTTTAGGAAGGGCGACATCGGCAAGATTCACACATTTGGAGAATGCTCTGTCTTCGATATACGTAACGGAATCCGGAATGACTATGCTTGACAGTGCTTCGCACTTGCCAAAGGCGCTGTCTCCGATCTCTTTGACTGAAGAAGGGATGCTTATCCCGGTCAGAACACTGTTCCCATAGAATGCGGAATCGCCGATCTTCGTAACAGTGTCAGGGATGACAGTCGATCGGCATCCCAGGACCAGACTGTTCCTTTTCGTCTCAATGACCGCGTTGCAGTCATTCCGGTTGTCAAACGTCCGGTTGTCTGGACTGACCTTGATGCTCCGGAGATTGTCGCACTGATAGAATGCGAATTCTTCCAGATAACTCAGGGATTCCGGCAGAAGTATCTCGGTCAGCGACTTACACCCGGTGAAGGCATACTTCTCAATGGTATACAGGGTATCCGGTAGAACGACATGCTTCAGGCTCGAGCAGTTGCCAAAGGTATACTCTTCAATGCGACTGACGGAATCGGGAATGACAACCTCGGGAAGGGAGGTGCAGCCGTCGAAGGCCCTTCGTTTTATCGTGGTCACGCTGCCGGGAATGACAACGCGGCTCAAGTTGCGGCAATACGCGAATGCCATGTCGCCAATCGTGGTCACCGAATCGGGCAGGAGTATCACTCCGAGGTTCTCGTCGTGGCAGAAAGCCTCTTCCCTGACTTTCCTGGTCTTGCCGGACCAGCGAACCACATAAGGCGCTTCCGCCTTGCCTTCGTACTTCTTCACGGCCCTTGCCAGTTCCTTGCTGTTCGCAGCGAGGAAGACCGGCTTCCCGTCATACATTTCAAGTGATTCTGTCATAACCGCTTAGTTTTTCAACAGTTTTCTTAACCTGAGGTCCTCTGCCTTGACGTCGGGGTACTTGAAGGGCTCAAAGTCGTTCAGATAGGTATATATCTTCATCAATAATTCATATGACAGTTCCGTCCCCTGTTTTTGTATCCAGGGCCTCTCCTTGAAGAAATCAATGGCGTCGTAGAAGTATTCCCTGCATTTCTCGACTGTCTTGATATCCCCCGCGTCCATTGCCTTGTCCAACTTGTCTCCAACGGCCCTGTACTGTTCCAAGAACTCATTCTGTTCCTTGATCAGCTGCTGCCGGAAATCCTCTTTCTCCTCCGGAGTCAGGGGTGCATCAGTGTAGATCCTTCCTCCGACCTTGACGTGCTTCTTAATCTCGGTATACGTGAACATCTTCTTGTTGCCCTGGCATATGAAGTTGCCGCCAACGACCTTCGGAGCTTCAGAAAGGGAGGTCAGTCTATTGTTTGAACAGTCGAAATCTCCCCCCACTTCCTCAGGGCCGAAGAGAAGGCTCTTCAGGCCGCAGTCCCGGCATATGAAATTCCCGGAAATTTTCTTGAAGTCGTGCCTGAACTGACCGCGTGGAGCATCCCCTTTCGTGAGGGTGATGTCGCCATTGACGTTGACTGCAAGGCCGATGGTTCCCATCGTAATGGAATAATCCTCCACCCCGTGCAGCTGCATAAACTTGTCAATGGCATCAGACTCGGTATCAAACATCTGTTCGATATCCTTCTTGCTGAACAGGTTCTTCTGCATCTTGTCCAGGATATCCCTGCTGACCTCGTCGTATCTTTCGCCGACATCATACCGACCGGTCAGTTTCAGGGAATCCGCGTACTCGACGAAGAGCTCCATCAGGTACGGACCGTACTTTTCAAGATACTTGGCATAGGCGGCTTCGTACTTTTTTGCTCCAGGAGCGTAACTGGCAAGGTGCCTATATGCATCCCCGGCCTGGCCAGGTGCCAGATACTTGTCAATCTCGGCATCCAGGAGGCCATGGATGTGTTTGATCACATCGTATTCCTTGCCTGGAGCCCATTTCTTGTCGAAGCAGGCCTTTATCTTCGCCATTGCGGCCTGAACGCTGTCTTTTACAGCATCAGAAGTATAATCCTTAGTTCTTTTCATATCGGTTTTCACTTTGTTTCCTACCAATAATACCAACCATTCGGATTATCGTTACCTTCAGTGAAAAAGAAATATCAGTCTTTGTCTGTCAGATACCTGCAGATGCAGCCGTCCACCAGGGTATCGACGCTCTCTCCCGGGTAAAGGTCTTCGTCAAGTTCGTTGAACACCGCTACGACATGGCCGGAAGCGAAATGCAGTTCAACAAGGTCCTCGTCGGCAGATTCATCGCGGGTGTAGTATTCTACCGAGTTGCCATCAAAATTATACTCTTTATTCTTATAGGAATTACATCCTATGAACTCTGCCGGGAAATGTTTTGCCAATAGATCCGGATTCGTCCTCAAGGCATCATTACAAACCATAAGGCTATCGATGATTTCGCTGCTTTCACTTTCCTTGTCCGCATAGGCGTAAACGGTGACCGAACTTCCGGACTTGAAATAGAGATCTACGAGGAGTCCCTCCTCTTCATCGTCATAGATTGCATAGGATTCTACCCTGAATCCGTCGAACGTTATCTGCTCGCCTTCCAGAGTCTTTCCGTTGATAAAATTGATGTTCTCCATACTTCGATGAATTAAACAGAATGGAATGTGTAGTTTTAGTGCCTATAAATTTAACATTTTTTCTACAGGGATTTCAGCAAATCCTCTTTTTTTAGGAACAATTCTTTCCTCCGGAAGGAATCGATCCTTTTGCCCGCAGCATCGCAGACGAAGTACCACTCCGATTCCACCACCGACTCGTAGTCCACAGGGCTGATGAACTTGGTGTACCAAACCTTGCTCACCGTTCCTTTCTCAATGTGGTTGCTGTGAATCACCCATACTTCGGCCCCAAGGCCGATATCGAATGCCTTTTCCATGCTACAGTGTGTTTAAAAGTTCTTCTCTTGTCTTGAACAGTTTGCTCTCGGGGATCTCCTCGTTGCCGTAATGCAGCGAGTAGCTCACTTCGCAGAGGCCGTCTCCCTCGATAGAGACGATGACCCTGGTCACATCAAGCCCGACGGCGTGATTGTCGCGGAGGGACCATACCCAGTCCCCGATGTCGTATTTTGTTGTTGCTTTCATATATAACTGAGTTTTGATTTCAAAAAAGGAGATCATTTTCTACCAGATGATCCTCGTCATCAATTTCTTCCGGGACGTAGATGCTGGACACTTCCCGCCCGAGCAACCGCACCGTCCCGGGGACATGCTCTGCTTTAGAAGACTAAGTGCGTAGTTTACATAGCCCTCGCGCCTGTGATTCAGGAGTTCCAGCGCCTTTGCTGCGTATTCTTCCTCGTTGATATGTCTGATAGTTGCCATAGTCGTGCGATGTTTTCAATTATTAATACCGCCTTTTTTCGTTATCGTTACCCCTTTTCTAATGAAAAATCCGCCAAAATTGCATTTTCTTGGCAACTATGGCGGAGCTTCGGAGAAGACTTCGACTACGTTAAGAAATCGATATACCTACGCAGGACAGTGGCGATATCAGGTGTTCCGCCAGAATATACTCCAAATAATGGTTTGTTTTTATTGACCCAATTCAAGAGTTCTTGTATGACATTTGAATCATTAATATCAAAGAAAGATGAAACTCCATGAAGAGCTGTTACCGGGATAGATCCAAGTTGGTTATTTAACTCAACTTCCCCCCTGAAATCTCCATCTTTTTTTAGATAACTGCGTGAATTCTTTTTCTTCGTTTTGTTGTAGTAATCAATAAATGCTTTTTTGTTCATAATGCTTAATGGCTTTTACTCAATTAAATATAGGCGAACGGACTCTTCGTCGTCCCAGCAACAAATACTTTTTTCATCTTGGTAATACTAATCCCGTTCTTCTTACAAAGCTTTTCAAAGTCACTCCAATAAGAGCACAAGCCGTACTGTCTGAACTGAGTATAGGAGTATACGCCCACGCTATCAGTCGTTTTTGCTCCAACATTTCTATATCTACTGGCCCCCCTCTCATGATTGACAAATTTACCCCAGGACTTTTGCAACTTCGCATAAGGAACAGAATGCAAGTTTACGTATTGTCTGATAGCTTCGGCCGCGGCTTCATTCATAGATTTGCATTCTACACCATTTACGGCGAAATGACTGGATTTACCAAACTGAAGCACCTCTACCAGATTTTTGTCCGAATCCACAAAAATCCCTACAACAGAGGAATCCTTATTTATAATCTGACATATTTCATTCCCGTATCGCAGATACTTTTCACATGCCGACTTGCCCTTGTTTTGGGCATCTGGATAAAGAATCGCTACATACTGTATGGGATTCTTTTTGCCCCATAAAGATAACCTGGAGAGCAACTTCTGGGAAACCTGATCAGAGCGTGTAGCGTCAATCTCAATTATCCAGTTCTGTTGTCCATTGGCCTGTCCAAATATATCTATTGAATCCTTTTCCAAGCGGCCTTTTGCTTGTACTTCAATGTCCCAAGTATACCCATTGTGCACTTTATTTAGAGCACTACAAACCTCTTTCTGAAACGATTCAACTAATGAATGATCAATAGCCTTTCCTGGCTTCCTTGCTCCCGAGAGTATAGGGAGGCATCTGCTAACCGCAGAGCATAGCGTTGTTATATCCATAATATGAAAGCATTGATGTCCACTAAAAGTTGTGGACGATTATTATAAGGTTTAACATTTAAAACAAACTAAGTTCATCAAAACTATTTTGCTCTTTGACAATATTGTTGTTAGGTATACCAAACAGTTCTTGGAGAGGTGTAGTATCTGTTAATGAGATACTTGCGATTTGTAGCATCTCGTAGATAGACCGTTTGACAGCCATCTTTTTCTGAACAATCGCCATCATACAGTAGGCAGTTATTGCGGAGTAAATCTGGATTCTTACGGCGTTCTCGGTAGTACCCCAGAACTTTTTTATCTTCAGATGTTGCTTCAACCACTTGAAGAACAACTCGATATTCCACCTCTGGTGATATAGCTCGGCGACTTGCATTGGGCTGATATCCAGTGCGTTAGTGAAGAAAATGAACTTTCGGTTCTCTTCCTGGTCCCAGTAGATGATGCGGCGTATCTTGTCGGGATACTTCTCCCTAGTCTGCTGACCGTTCATATAGCCAACGCAGTCTGAAAGGATGCCTGATCCGGCAGGAAACCTTCTGGTCCATTTCATAGGTTTGAAATCATTTCCATTCTTGCCTCTAACCACGAAGTATGCGCAAACGCTCTCTATATTGTGAAGCCTTTTGAAGTCATTGTATCCACGGTCAAAGATGTAGAAGGCGTTCTCCTCATAAGGGATTACATCCATCGCATTCATATCGTGAACCCTGGCTTCCGTTATGTGAAAGAACGTTGGAATCTGCGTTTCGAGGTCGTACAATGTGTGGACTTTGATGCCGCCTTTTCGTTGATTCTTTCTGAAAATGGCCCATTTAAACGTCTCCAGGCATAGTTCTATGGTTGTTGAGTCAAAGGCATATACCTTACCGCCTAGCTTGAAGATGTCTTCAGCTCTGCACCTCCTGGCTTCGTCTACGACACGGTATGCAAACTCCTCGAAGATCCGATAGTCGCGGTTTGCGTTCGCCTTTGAGAGATTGCTTCTGGTGGCGTACTTGCCAAAGCCGAGATGAAAAGCTTTTGACGCATGGGCTTGCGTTGCAAGGACAACATCACGGAGGCTTTCACGGTTTGACAACTGCCCGAACACCATAACGGCCAACTGGTTCCAGCAGGTGAAGTCTTTGACATAGCGATTTCCATTGTATTTGTTTGATATTCTGAGGAATACGTCCTTATCAATGAAATCTAAAAGCTGTGCGAGCACGTATTTTCCGTTATGCATGTGCCATTCTACGTTAGTCTGGCAAAGATAATTTCAAATCGGCGCGCTTCAAAAACTGCTGTAATTACCTAACTTTCAATATTTTCAAAGAACTTTTATAAATTTTTAGTGGACACTAATGATATGAAAGATTAAAATAATTGTTCTAATAAGATTATTACTATCAGCCTAGAATCTTGTTGACCAGACACACTAAAACATAAGTTCGCTAACATGGCCCAAGGCAAGCTCTTCTTTGGCACAATCGTCGCATAACGTCACTAAACCGAGTTCTTGCGGATCGGCAAACTTGTATGAATAGGATGCGCTATACCCATTGGTCCAAGGACTATGAACAAAGCTCTTTCCGCATTTAGCGCATGTAGACCGAATTGGCCTATTGTGTTCAGGATTTGTTGTAAGCATAATAGAGGTAATAATTCTGTATATATTCTAAATTTTCTTCCTTACCGCCCTCAAGATTTCGACCATCGCCCAAGTGTCCTGCTGGCAATAGGTCCGGAGTGCATCCTGGCGTTCGCTCTTAGTCTTCATAATACCAAACGTAGGCTCTGGAGAATCGTAGTTGAGGTAGGTGATATATGCCTGAACGCCGTTGCCTACGTCCATGCCCTTGTACGTAAGGGACGGGACAAGCACGGGGAGAGTCTTCTTGATTGAATAGCTGCCGCTCAAATTTTCATGATAGAAGTTGATTGTCTCGGCCCTTTTTTTGCCAAAACTGGCATAGAAATCCTTATTGGTCTTCAAGAGGTCGATCAGATCTGCCGACTTATCGCGAATTGCAAGCAGTTTGTCGCGGTACTCCGGGAACAGTTCGGCAAGTTCCTTTAGCCGATCCCTCTCAAAGCTGGTGTTCTGAGCCAGCATAGTCCCATGGAGAGTACCGTCCTCATTGAACTCAAAATGATCAACAATAGCCTTGGCCAGCTCCCTGCGCTCATCATCAAAGCATTCTTTATTGAGGAAGATGAAATTATCCTCCACTTTATCGCAACGTCCAGGCTCACGCTCAATATGCAGTGAAAACTCAAAGACAGACTGGCGATAGGGCTTTTCGCCTCCGAAGCGCGGCAAAGGGCAGGGGAAGGTCTCAAAGTCAAAATGATAGATGGGATACTCCAGCTGATCAAACCAGAACTGCATCTTCTCTTTGTCTATGTGCTCTTTGTGAGTCTCACAACACCAGCGCTGATACTTATGATTCTCACTTGTCAGCCAGTTTTCTTTGACATCCAGCATATGGCACTTCCCGGCCTCAATCAGTTCATACTTTCCCAGTATATTATGATCTTTATAAAAGCTCATGTGAGAATGCAGATACTTGTTTGCCGAGTTATAATCCGGAACGTTGCGAAGCGTCTGGAAGCAGTGTTTCCAGAACACACATTCCGTGTTCTTACCCCAGGCGCAGAAGCACCCAACGGGGACCTTCTTACTTACATCGTGTGGAGTAGAAATATAGCTTTCAAGCGTGGCAATCTCGCGAAGGACTATCGGCTGATATGCCTCAGTGACCTCATTCAGATCCAGGAAAGTGATAATCTCCTGGCCATCGTTCTCATTATATATGCAATTGCCATCTGCATCGCGTGCATCATCATAGACGTACTCACTGTTGAGGACAGCAAGATAGAAGTTTACCGGCCGGTTGTCACCGGAGTTACGCAACGCATGTTCAATTACAAATCTCTGGAAGGCAAGGTCATGAGGGTACTTCCCGACATCGGAAAAACGGTCAAGAAGCGATTTCTTCTTTTCCTCGAAACTCTTTGCAGCACCATCACAGACCATACTGTCGGCGACGTTGAAGTGCCAGAAATTGCTATCTTTGACCAATAAGTCAAACTTGCTGCCGCCTCGCGTTCCATCCGAGAAGAAGAGCCCCGTATCTTTCCCGTTTTTGTCAAGCCGATGGCGATACTTGCTATTGGTGGTGGCCTTCACCTCGATGATATTGATCTCATCCGGAGTCTCGTTGTAGATATCTACATAGCAACGGTAAGTATGTCCGTGGAGTCCGTACTCAAAGAGTTTCTGATTATGTACATCCCTGGAATCTGCGACAAAAGTGCCCTTGAAATACTTCCTGGCGACCTTTAAAGCTTCGTCTTCAACCTTATTGTAATAGGGAAGAAGGGCCTCAAGTTCTGCGCTGGGAGAAGCGTCAAATTCTTCCTCTTCACCTGCAGAGCCTGAAGATTCGGCGCCGTCCCGCATTTCTTCAAGCATCTCAGCGCGACGTTCGCGTTCTGCGTCAATGTCGTCTTTCCCAGTAGGATTATGTTTCAAATCCATGGGAAAATACATAGGACAACGTGTCCAGTTGATGAATCTTGATTTTGAAACGAACATATGGCCTTAATTTAAGCGATTAATTTAACAATTTTTCCTTTCCCCTCCAATATTACGCATTTATTTTAATATCGTTACCTGCTCAGATTGGGGACTTCAGGTGATTCTTGGAGGATAATAAACCGTTTTCTTACTCATCATCGAGTTCAGGATATTCAAAATGAAGAGTCATAATATCATCATCTGTCTCCACGGAAAACTTATAACCAACATAAAGAAGGAAAGCAGGAATACAAGACTTCAGGTCTTTATAAGTTGCTTTGTCAAAGGAGAGCTTCCTATAAGATGGATTGGTCATAGCAGCAACAATGTTGACACTCCTGTCATAATCATTGAAATAGAGACTGTACATCCTCTCCCTGTCTTTCTTCCACATAATCCATCTATAGGGGAACATTTTCTTGATGAACTTGGGGAGCTTGAACCAGAAAGTGATGGGCTTGCGGATGGCAAAGTGACCATAGCCGCCATAACCGCGGGCATTCACGATGACGCCCTTATACTGCTTACGGAATTCAGTATCCAGTGCTTCCTCGAAATAAACAGAGTGAGAACTGGTGAAGCAGTCAAACATAATCCTATTTTCAGTATTTCTCATTGCAATATTTATATCGGCTATAAGGAATTAATCAAATCTGACTTCGTGGGAAACAGTTCATCTTTCCCATGCAACCCGGGCAGCGGTTTGTCGTTGACGGAGAGAGTGTATACTTCATGTTCAATGACCGACTTGTAATTGGTGCTGCTGATAAACTTCTTGTAGGATACCTTGGTAACTGTGGCGCAAACTGCAAGGTTCCCATGCATCAGCCATACATTGTCACCGACAGCATATGTGATTGTCTTTTTCATACTAAAGAGATTCCAAAAGTTCTTCCTTTGTTTTAAACAACTTATTCTCAGGGATTTCGCAGAGCGAATAATTCAAGTCGTATTTCACGTCATAGCTGTCGGGTTCCGTAAAGGTAACCACCAGGCCCGTGACGAACATTCTTACTGCTTTATTCTCATTGACAAGCCATACATTGTCTTTGATGTCGTATTTTGTTTTGGCTTCCATAAAACTATTGTTCTTGCTTTCTGCTAATAATACTGTGTGAATTACTTATCGTTACCCATATTCCTCAAAAAATCAGAATGGAAGCTCATTATTATCCCAATCTTTAGGAAAAAAGAAGGCGTCTTCGCCCATCTCAACGCCAGCGTGGATCTCGGGCTGGATCAGCTTTTCACAATAGCGGAAGGCCTCACGGCCGATGGTTTTAAGCGATTTGGGAAGCTTGATCCGACGCAGGTTACGGCATCCGGAGAATGCCCGGTCTCCAATACTTACAACCCCTTCTGGAATCGTAATGGACTCCAGGTCCCAGCAGCCCTCGAACGCCCGCGTCCCGATGTGACGCGCCCCGGAAGGGATGAAAGAGTTCTTGCAGCCGAAAACCACCGTCTTGCCGTCTTTCGTGAGACAAGTGTTGGAAACGCTACGGAACGCAGGATTCTTCTCGTCCACCGAGATATCCTTGAGCCAGGCACACCCGCTGAATGCTCCTTCCTCGATTCTTAACACGTTCTCGGGGAGCTCGACAGATTCCAGTTCGCACCCAGCGAATGCCCCGCTGCCGATGCGGAGCAGCCTCTTAGGGAACTTGACCGACTTCAGCGGACAGTCGCTGAAGGCTTCATTCCCAATTGAGGTGATGGAATCCGGCAGAGCAACCTCACCCAGAGAAAGGCAGTCGCTGAATGCATCGGCGCAGATGATTGTCACAGAGGCCGGAATTACGACCTCCCTAAGGTCATAGGAGCTCTCGAACTCCTTGTAGATAATCATCTTAACACCGTAAGGAATCACGCATCTACCGTCTATGATTTCATAATTAGGCTTCATCTTGTTCTCCTTTATGTTTTCAATTACTACCGCAATCGCTCGTTATCGTTACCAAAAAACGCATCCGAACTTCGGATGCGTTTACGATAGCCAGGATACCAGGTCACACTATATCGAACTCTCCTTTCTGTCCGATAGCAGGCTGGAGAGGATCAGTGGGCTCGGCCCAGGGGATGTCCAGGACACCAAGGATGTCTTCGTAATACCTTTCGGCGTTTTCATCATTAGGATCTTTAAAATACTTTCGGCTACTTTGGTGGAGACTATTGTTATAAACGTGCGGATTTGAAATATCGAGAGGCTCCATCCAGTTCGAAACATCCCTGTACCGGCGGATAAGTCGGGCAGCATCGTCCCCGGCCCGGTAGAAAAGCTCGGCGCCGAAGCCGAAGCCCTCGGGCCTCTTTCCGATTCGCGTTACGGTATAGTGCATAGCATCTTTGAGCAGGAAGCTGATGGTCGGCGAGCTGTCGATGAATGAGAGCATACCGAACTCTGCAAACGGGTACTCCAACTCTAACATAGACGGGAAGCCCTTGCTGTTGAAGGCATCATAGTATCCATGCATCATCTGTTGAATGAACACGAAGCCGAACACGAAATCCGAGGGGATACATTTCTTTCTGGCATAATCCTCTATATTATCCTTAAACAGCCCGACTTTTGGATTAAGCATTCCCGCCCACCACCTATAGGTCCTGTTGTATATGCCAAGGAGCGGCTGAGGCGGCTGGAACTCATCGCTGGAGTATCTTGTATATAATTCATACAGGTATGCAAAGTCACGTCTTTCCCCTATCTCGCCCTGATGACGGTGACCGACTAAACGGCTATAGAACCTATTGTGGCGGGGCCGGTATTGCTCAAGGTAATCCTTCCAGGACTCATTCATTTCCTCATTGTCAGAAATAACCACCTTCAGCTTTGATCTCTCTCGTAGATCCTTTAGCCTGGCGATGCCTCCGTAAGGAAAAGGCAGGTTCTCGATAACCTCTAGGAGTTCCTGCTGGGAAGGGGTCAACTTGTTCCCGTTTTCAGATTGATAATCAAATGCCATAATTGTAATGAATTATTACTTAATGAAGATTCGATGGATAACTCCTACAAATGTAAGTTTTTTCTCAACACAGTTATATCAACACTTGTAAATAAAGCCCAAAAACAGTATTTTTGGTCAACTAAACTATACCGTATGACAGGACGCAAACCCATAACGGAAGAGGGCTTCAATCGGGAGCCCCTCGGGCAGGAGTACTTCGACTATGCCCGCAATGTGATTGGTTCCCTGATTAACGACGTCGAGCTCAAATGGTATCCGGGTCAGACTGGGCTGTCCATGGACGATTTCGTCATCGACGCGTCTATCTACGCCATTGAAATGACCCGGGAGGACTACAAGAAGGGGCTCCTGAGAAACGAGGACGAGAAATCCTTCAAGAAATTTTTCTGGCACAGAATCAAGAAGTCCTTCTTCAAGAAACTGGATGAACTCGGAAAGGACCCGCGTCAGGGGGTATTTGATGAACGTCTGGGGAAGTACTACGAGGGCACGGCCGTGGATTTCGGGCCGATGGACGAGAATGATGAAGAGATGATCCTCCCCGTGAGCGGGCAGGAGGAGGAGCATGAGGAAAAGAGGAAGGTTTCTCACAGGGCGCCCAAGAAGGACAATGACGTAGTGTACTATTACTACAGCCCGGAAAAGGCGGATGTCCTTGAAGAGAGCCATCAGACCAAAATGTGGTATGTTCAGAAGATCCTCGATATCGTGAGCAGGATGAACCCCGGCGACCAGCGCCTTTTCAAACTCAAGTACCAGCTAGATTTCTCCCGCGAGGATTACCGGATGTGGAAGACCATCGGTGATCAGAAGCACGTCAAGGACCCCTTTACGAAGATGGCACACGAAAAATACGGGATCAGCGAGAATTACGCCCGTAAAAGGATTTGCGAAATAATAGCCGACATCCGTTCAACGATGAGCAAGGCTGGTCACACGGAAGCGAGTTATCGGCAGAACACCTCCGTTCCCGTTATGCTTCAGTCCCTTCAGAACGCGCCTCAGATTGCCCCATTTGATCTTGACATCGACAGCCTGTCGGAAGCCGATTGCCGGGAAATCCTGATAGAACTGTCATATTAAAGTTAGATTATTCAATGACCATAGCCTACCACGGGACGGCTGCCCTTTTCAGCCAGTTTGATCCTTCCCATCTGCTGGAAGGAGACGGAAAGTTCAAGTTCGGCGTGGGGGCGTATCTGACGTCGCGCTATGAAACTGCGGCCCTCTATGCGGGCAAGACCGGCAGCAAGGTGAGGTATGTCTACACGGTGGAGATTCCGGATATGACGGACGATAACCATCTGGTTTCCAGACTTCCGGTGAATCCCGCCATCGTCAAAAGGGCAGAGGAGAAGCTAGGAGAATCAATCCCGACCGAGGCCTGCGAGTGCGGCAAGTTCTTCCGCAAGTACATCGGCAACACGCTCATCGGATTCGGGAAGACTGTAAAGCAGCGCACCGGTTCCGCCTCTCTGGAGGCGGAGAAGGCTGCTTCTAAGTTCCTCCCGACGATCGGCGTCGCCCTTCTGGTATGGCCCACGGCGCAGACCAAGCCGGAAGCCGGCAACAACTATGCTCTGCTGGACTACTCCGCCTTCAAGATTCTGAAAGTTGACAAAATTGAGGAGTAGCCATGCATATCCGCGAATTCATAGAGAAGAACTACCCCGAATACTACTCCATCGAGCATTATCCGGCCGATAAGACAGCGGCTTTCTGCAAAGTGGACGCTCTCTGGGGAATCTTCTCCAACTTCGGGAGAACGCCGCTTGTGATTGACGGCGTCGCCTTCGACTGCTCTGAGAAAGTGTTCCAAGTTATGAAGTTCGCGGACCCGGTCTCCCGCCGAGAGGTCTACCAAGCCAAGGGACAGACCATGAAGATGAAGGCCAAACACTTCGAAAAGGCCGGCACCGTAAGGGCCGATTGGGGAGAAATCATCGTAGACGCGATGAAGTTCTGCCTCGTTGAGAAATACCGCCAGAGCGCGGAGTTCCGGCAGGCTTTGGAAGAAAGTCGGGGCCTTTTTATCGTCGAGGACCAGACTTCCTTTCCCAAAAAGAATTCCGACACCTGGGGCGCAAAACTTGCCGATGACGGAGAGCATTTCATTGGCCCTAACTTGATGGGAAGGCTCCTGATGGAACTGCGGGATGCCGATGGACGGCTGGACTTCTCACTGCCTGATGACGCGGCCTCCTTCCAGGATATCGGCAATTCGCGAGTATAGTTCCATAGTCAAGCTGCTGTTTTGGACCTGTAATGACGAAGTGGTGGCTTGAGTGCATACTACTGCGAACTCATTTGCGCGGGCGGGAATTAATGTGTAAATTTGGCGGGTATTATGGCAAATAAGAAAGGAAAGATACTGATTGTGGATGACAACGCCGGCATTCGCCGGACGTTGGAGATCTTGTTACCCGTGCACTTTGAAGAAGTCAGGACCCTTCCGTCACCGGCGACTCTAGTATCCACACTGGAACAGTTCAGGCCCGACGTAGTCCTTCTGGACATGAATTTCAACACCAGCATCAATACCGGCAACGAAGGCCTGTACTGGGCCGGAGAAATCAAGAAAATGGTGCCGGACGTAGAGGTGGTACTGTTTACGGCATATGCCGATATCCAGCTTGCCGTCGAAGGCATGAAGCGCGGCGCATTCGATTTCATCGTAAAGCCGTGGGACAATGACAAACTGGTGGATACGCTCACCGCAGCAAGGGACAAGGCCCGGAAGGCGATGAGGAGAGATTCTTCGGGCTCCGCCATCAGCTTTCATCCTGAGCGAAGCGAAGGATCCATGTACTGGGGCACTTCAAAGCCGATGGCCGCCATCAGGAAAACCATCCAAAAGATTGCCCCGACCGACGCCACCGTGCTCATCACCGGCGAGAACGGAACTGGCAAAGACGTACTGGCACGCGAGATTCACGCCCAGAGTCTCAGAAGCGGGAAGCCGATGGTAGCGGTCGATGCCGGCGCCATCACGGAAACACTTTTCGAAAGCGATCTTTTCGGCCATGTCAAGGGCGCTTTCACCGATGCCCACACAGACCACGCAGGCAAGTTTGAGCAGGCCGACGGAGGAACTCTTTTCCTGGACGAAATCGGCAATATTCCCCTGCATCTGCAAGCGAAACTGCTGAGGGTCATACAGAACAGAAGCGTCATCAGGGTTGGCGGAAGCAAGGCCATCCCGGTAAATATCCGGCTTATCTGCGCCACAAATATGGACCTGGAGCAGATGGTCCGGGAAGGGCGCTTCCGCGAGGACCTGTACTACCGTATCAATACAGTGCACATAGCCCTGCCGCCCCTTCGGGAACGCCGGGAAGACATCGTTCCTCTGGCAGAACTGTTCATCGGCCAGTATGCGGAAAAATATCACCGGCCTGTTGCCGGGTTGGATGATTCGGCAATACCCATACTGGAGCACGCCCGCTGGAACGGTAATATCCGGGAACTCCAGAACGTGATAGAAAAGGCGGTCATTCTGTGCGATGGTAAGAATCTGTCGGCAGAGGACATTCAGATAGATTCTTCTGTCGCAAGTTCCCTCAGAATGACAAACGGAGGGACGCTGAAGGATGTCAGTGACGCGGAAGAAGAAAGATTGGTCCGTGATGCTGTCGAGCGCAGTAACGGCAACATCTCCGCCGCTGCAAAGAGTCTTGGCGTGAGCCGGCCCACACTCTACGCAAAACTGAAAAAATACGGGTTGTAGTGACCACCCTGCAAATCATACTGTTATGCATCATCGTTGCAGCAATTGCAGCGGTGGCCGCCATGCTCAGGACCAGGCACAATGACATCAAGAAGGTGGCCTACATGATGGATGCACTTGAAGACGGCGAACTCAACTTCCGTTTCCAGGACAAAAACAAGTTCAACCGCACGCTCAACCGTATCCGTACCATTTTCGAAAAGCAGCGGCAGGCGCACGAGCAGGATTCCTGGACAAAACTCATCCGAGTGCTCACGCACGAAATCATGAACACGGTCTCCCCTATCGCTTCGCTGAGCGATGCCATGGCTAAATCCGTGGATGAAAACGGCCACAGCGAACTGGACATCAAGGCGGGACTTGAAACGATCAGCGACTCCTCCAAAAACCTGATCGGCTTCGTTCAGACCTATCGGCAGCTTTCCGGCGTAGCAAAGCCCGTACGCAAGGCCCTGGACCTGCAAGAACTAATAGACAGCATAATCGGCCTGAACACTGAATACCTGACATCCTGCGGGGCGGCCTGCACCTATCGGCCCGAAGAGCCCGACCTCATGATTTATGCCGATGAGGGGCAGATCTCCCAGATTCTTATCAACCTCATCAAGAATGCCCTTCAGGCAGGGGCGAAGCATATCATGATAAGCGCAAGGATGGGCAAGGACGACGACGTTATCGTCCAGGTATCCAATGACGGAGATCCCATACCGACGTCAGCCCAGGAACAGATTTTCATACCTTTCTATACCACCAAGAAAGAAGGCTCCGGCATAGGCCTTTCCCTATCCCGCCAGATCATGCGCAACCACAACGGCAGCATCGAACTGCTGAGAAGTGATGCTTCAGAGACCGTCTTCGAACTCCGTTTCCGTTAATTCCCCGCGTTAATACAATGATAAAAAAGCTTTGCATCACGGTATTGTCGGCACTCCTATGCATGCAGGCAGGGGCTCAGGTTTTCATTATCAATGACATCCTCAACCAGACACGCAGCCTCACCCACACTGTCACCGCCAACTACGAAGAAGACCGTTACCGTCTCATCATGGGCCGATACATTCTCTTCGGCATCAAGTGGAACTTCGGCAAGATGAACGCCGCCCACAGCCAGCGGGCCCAGCAGGCCGCATGGAACATGGTATTCTAGTCCGGCTGTAAAAAACTGTAAAGTTTTTGACACCCTGCTGTAAATCAGTCGTTTATAGGGTGCGTGGAATTTTGCATAAAAAAACTTCCATCAGTTGATGGAACTGATGGAAGTGAGGGAATGATGGAAACTGCTACAGGAGTTTCTTGAGGTCCTCGATGTCTGGAAGTGCATTCCGGAACTTCTCCGGCATTTCATCTTTGGTCCTGTAGGTGGCAACGCCCATCGGCTTATTGTAGTCCTTAATCAGGTATTCCACAATAGATTTGTCGGCACTTTTACAAAGAACGAGGCCAATGGCCGGATTCTCGTGAGGCTTGCGGACAAAGTCATCCAAAACGGTGAGATAGCCGTTCAACTGGCCGAGATATGCGGTTTTGAAAGGACCACGCTTCAACTCCACTGCAACCAGTGCGTTGAGTTCCCGATTGAAGAAAAGCAAATCCACCTTGAAGGTATGACCTTTTACCTCAACGGCATACTGGTTATTGATGAACAGAAAGTCCTGACCGAACTTGAGGATGAAATCGCGGATATTATCGACAATCTCTTTCTCCAGCACCTTTTCGTCAACATCTTCGATGTCGTCGGCATCTAACTCCTCCACATTGATGAAGTCGAGCAAGTACTCATCTTTGAAGGCGCGGATGGCGCGACGGGCGCTCTTGGGGTCAGGGAATGTGGTAAGGAAATTGTTCGGCAGCGCTCCTCGATGATGGAACTCATCATTATCAATCGCTTTTATCACACCTTCCTTGCTCAAATGAGAAAGCGCCGTGATCTGAATATAATAGAGTCTTTCATCCCTGTCTTTCACTTTTTCCAAAATGCGGATATGGTGTGAAAACGGGACAGCCATAAATTCGCTGAGTGGGAATCCGCCAAAATTCGGCAATTCTGGTTGCCGAATTACAATGGTTTCATTTTCAGTGTTTTGTAAATCGGCAACCGCGGTTGCCGATTTGTCTTCGATGGTCGCCCAAGCCTCGTAGAACTTGCGCATATTCTTGAGACTCGTGACCCCGAACCCCATAAGTCCAGGAAGGTCATTCTTAAGTTGGGCACTGATGATTTCCACGGCTCCCGTACCCCAGAAACCATTTCTGGAGTTCTCCGAAATGTACCGGCCAATGCCGAAGTACAATTTGAGTTGCTCTTGGTTGGCAAGCCGGATGGCGTTGTACTGGCTCTGGAGTATGGCCTTCTTGATGAGCTCGACGGCCTGGAGGTATTTTTGTTCTATCTTGTCCATAGGGCAATCTCGTTAGGTATGCAAAGATACTGATTTCATTTGGAATAAGCGTTGACAAAAAAGATGATTCCCCTAACGTGGAGATCGATGATGGCCTGGCGGCCGGGGGCGGATTCGAGGAAGGCGAGGTCATCGGCATCGTAGCCGGCGCATTTCAATTGCCAGACGAGGGCGGCGGCGATTTGCCGGGGGTGTTGGATAAAAAGACTGTAAAGCAAGTGTAAAGTGTAATGTAAAGCTTTACACTATTTTCTTTTACACCCGTTCGCCAAAAGACCTGTAAATCAACAACTTATTTCTTTTGGCACGGCGGGTGCTTGTATTTGGCATGGTTAAACATAAGTATTGACATGAAAAACCTTTTCATTAAATGTGTAGTTACAGCCCTGGCGTCCGCAGTGAGTGTGTGCGCCAGCGGCCAGACTGCTTTGACGCTGCAGGACTGCATGCGCTACGCCATCTCCAATTCCACAAAGATCCGCATCCAGCAGGCCGCTATAGGCGATGCGCAGATTGACAGGCGGGATGCGGCGCTGAAACTGTTCACGCCGCAGATATCGGCACAGACCTACGCCTATTACAACTTCGGCCGAAGCATCGACCCGCAGACGAACACCTATTTCAACACCACGTCGTTCCACAACAACTACGGCGTTTCGGCGGGGTACGACCTCTTTGACGGATTCCAGGCCGTGAACAACTACCGGATTTCCAAGACCGGGATGCTCATTGCCGATTCCCAGGAAAAGCAGGTAGAGGCCGACATCTGCCTGGCGGTGATGGAGGCCTACTACAACGTGGTCTATTACAAGCGCCTCTGCGACGTGTACGAGGAGCAGGTTGCCACGGCCGAACAGGCTCTCGCAAAAGCCCGCCGCCAGGAAGAACTTGGCCAGAAAGGCCATGCCGACGTAATCCAGATGGAGGCCGACCTCGCCGACCGGAGCTACGAACTCATCAACACCCGCAACATGTACGAACAACACCGCATGACCCTTGCCGACCTCATGTTCTGGCCGATGAATGAAGAGCTGAATATAGATACACGTACTGCCATTCCGAGCACCGCTTCTGTCATTCCGAGCGAAGTCGAGGAATCTCCTGAATCAGTGGTGAACTTCGCCCTGGAGCACAATCCGGGCGTGCAGATTGCCTCCTGGCAGCAGCTGAATGCCAAGCGCCAGCTTAATACCGCCAAGTGGCAACTGCTGCCGACAATCGGCCTATATGCCGGATGGAGCACCAGCTACTATACCTACCAAGGTTCGGAGACGGCGACCTTTGCAGACCAGTTCAGAAATAACGGCGGCGAATACGTGGAGGTGTCGCTCCAAATCCCTATCTGGAACCGCCTGAGCAAGCATTCGGCCATTTCCCGCAGGCAGCATGCCCTGGACAAGGCCACGGCTGAACTGGACCAGAAACGCAGGGACGTTGAGAGCGAGGTGCGCCGTGCCATCCAGGACCGTGACGGAGCCGCCACGGCCTACCAGCAGGCGCAGCGCAAGGCTGAGGTGCAGTCCGAAGCCTACACCCTGAACCTCAAGAAGTTGGAGCAGGGCCTCATCTCCCCCCTGGAGTTCCAGACCGCGAACAACAACTACCTCAAGGCCCAGGCCGATGAGATGAACTCCCTGTTCAAGTATCTTATCAAGCAGGCGGTGGTGAGGTATTATAATGGTGAAGCCTACATAGATCAGTAACGGGCAGCCTGCGCCGTACGGTAACATCATTACCCTGCCTTTTCAATCTACCCCCTATAGGCATGCAATGCGCCTGTAAGGGGTATTTTGATATATTTAGAAAAAATAGATAAAAATCTATTAAAATTAATTGTGCAACTAAAAATATTAGCTATATTTGCAAAAAAAGAGTGATCATTATGAAACGACTCACCAAGAAAGAAGAGATTATCATGGAGCACTTCTGGGAAAAAGGGCCCTTGTTCGTCAGGGAGTTACGGGAGTTGTACCCGGAGCCCCGGCCGCATTTCTCCACCCTAAGCACACAAGTGCGTACGCTTCAGGATGAAGGGTTCATTGACCATAAGTCTTATGGTCCCACTTATCAGTATTATGCCAAGGTGACCAAGGAAGAGTACAAGCAGCGCTCGCTTATCGGCCTCATTGACAAGTATTTTGACAATTCTTACTTGAGCGCTGTGTCGGCGCTGGTGAAAGAGGAGAAGATTTCCGTGGAAGAGTTGAAGGAACTCATCGAGATTATTGAAAAGCAATGATGGATTTCCTTGTATATGAAGGAAAAGTGGCGGCGGCGCTGCTGGTTTTCTACCTGTTCTACCGTTTCCTCCTGAAGAAGGAGACGTTTCACCGGTTCAACCGGGTGGTACTGGTGGGAACAGCGGTGCTCAGTTTCCTGCTGCCGCTGTGCATCATTACCATCCGCAGGCCGATGGAAATGGCCCCGGCAGCATCAGAGCCGATGATCGTTTCGGAGTTGCCCGAAATGGAACTGGCGCCGATAGCCCAGGCTTCAGAATCGTGGTGGCCGCTGTTGCTCACCATCCTCTTTTGGACTGGCGTCGCCTTCGTCCTTGCAAGGGTACTCGTGTCCATCCTCTCCATCGTCAGGATAATCCGCCAGGGAGAACAGGTCCGCGAAGAAGACGGCTGCCGAATCATTGTCACGGAGCGGAGTGTGGACCCTTTCAGCTGGATGAGATACATCGTCCTGTCCCTGAAAGACTGGGAGCTTCCGCACAAGTCCATCCTTGCCCACGAGAAAGCGCACATTGCCTACGGGCACTCTCTGGAAGTGCTGCTGGTGGATATCTTGTCGGCCCTCCAATGGTTCAATCCCGCCATCTGGATGCTTAGGGCAGACCTCAAGGAACTCCATGAATATGAGGCCGATGACGCAGTCCTGCGCGCCGGTGCCAACATCAAGGAATATCAGTATTTACTTATAAGAAAAGCTGTCAGCAAGAGCGGCTACTCAGTTGCCAACAGCTTTAATCACAGTATCCTTAAAAACCGAATTACTATGATGTCAAGATCCAAATCGCCCCTTTCGCGGGGCCTGCGGGTGCTCTGGATGCTCCCG
>DGSO01000019.1 GCA_002393945.1 Bacteroidales bacterium UBA4360 | reverse complement strand
ACGCTGGTGGAACTGCTCACCCGCTGCAGATGCGCACTTACACAAACGCCGGACAAGTGGAGCGAACGGACCAAGGAGCGGATGGACCTGCTCTTTACAAAGTATCCCAAGATAAAGGAATCCTATGAGATTGTGAATAAACTCAGAGCCATCTTCCGGAGCACATCTCTTGGCAGGGAGGCTGCCCGCGTGAAGTTACATGGCTGGTACAAGGCCGTCAACCGCTGCACCATCCGCGAAATCAAATCGGCCCGCGACGCCATCAAATCCAAGGAGGACAAGGTACTGAACTACTTCATCGCTCGTTCAACGAATGCTTCTGCCGAGTCGCTCAACCCCAAGATGAAAGGCTTTCGTGCTCAACTCAGAGGGGTGTCAGATCTGCCGTTCTTCATGTACAGATTATGTCAAATCTTTGGATGACTTGCCACGGAACCTTGCGGGTGAGCCGAAAAATTGGCTCCCATTACAACAAATTGTTGAATTTGGTCATGGATTGGGCCTTGATGGAGTCCACAATGTCGATGTACGGCTTCATGGCCTTGTAGTCGGAGTGGCCGGTCCATTTCATGACAATGTTGGGAGAAATGCCCATGGATAGTGCCTGGACGATGAAAGTGCGGCGGCCTGTGTGGGTGCCGACGAGCTCCCATTTGGGATGGACCGTATCGGTCCGCACGTTACCCTTGTAGGTAGTGATGCGGATGGGGTCGTTGATTTCGGCCTGTTGGCAAAGTTCCTTTAGGCTGCGGTTCATGGCCTGGTTGGTGTAAGAAGGAAGGGCTTTGTCGTCCTTGAAGGGGACGTCCTTGTACTTTTCAAGGATGGCCTTTGTGATATCGTTCAGTTCGATGGATACGCTGTCTCCTGTTTTGATGGTGGTCACGTCCATGTGGTCCCCCTTGATGTCACTGCGGCGGAGGTTGTCGGCATCGGAGTGCCGCAGGCTGGAGAAACAGCAGAAAAGGAAGATGTCCCGGACGGGCTCCAGCTTGGATCCTGACAGATCCAGGTTCTTGACTCGCTGCAACTCTTCTTTTGACAGGTAGATGATGGGCTTCTGCGTCTGCTTGAGGGTGGGCTTGAAGGTTTTGAATGCCGGATTAACAGGATACCCCACGTCTCGCGCCCATCGCAAGAACCAGGTGAGATACTCCAGCTTTTTCTTGATGGTAGTGTTGTTAAGGCCTACCTGAACGGCCTTTTCTTCCTCATCTTCCTCTGCATCTTTCTTTTTTTTCGCCGGAAAAACCTTCTTCTCGTCGCGGAGATAGCCGACAAATTTTGTGAGCGCGTCCTCGTTCAGTTCGGAAAGCTTGATCTTGGGGCCGAAGTTCTGCAAATCGGCCTTGAGCGCCGACATCTTCTCAAAGGTGGCGATGGTCCAGGCGTTCTTTTCTCCGCATTTGCGGGTGAACTCGTCAAAGACAACGAACATATCCGCTTCTTTGAGCTTCTGTTCCCGTTTCTTCTTTTCAGGTTCCGGACGCTTGGGAAGGATTCCAGACATTCGTTCCTTGAAGGCCTTCTGGACCTCGGAAGGAGTGGGAATCTTGTCATTCACCTCATAGTATTGGAATACCATGTCGATGGTGTCCTTGCATTTGCGCAGTTCGTCATTGATTGTAGTGGCCGTTTCACCCTTGGGGCCTTTATAACCCGCCTTTACCAATTCATTCCCGACATCCCACGCCTCCAGATTGTTCAACTGGCAGTTGGTGCCCAAATCCAGCCGCTGGCTGTTAAACGTTACTCGCAGACGAATCTGGTACTTGTCTTTGTTTTTACCATAGGTAAAAAGCTTGAACGACGCATTGCGCTTAATTTTCATATTCCGGTTCCTCCCGAACTAAAATCGTATCCCAAAAATATCCCAAAAACAGGCGGAGTCAAAAAACTCCACTTGCAAAAATACGCAATAGAAATCATTATAACAAGGGTCTGTAGATGGCTTTGCACTTTTAATTCGAATCCGACTACCTCCACCAAAAACCGCAACAGAAGCGATTCTGCTGCGGTTTTTTCGTATATCGGCAACGACTATCTTTCAAAGTTCCGCGTGGCAAAGGGGAGGGACAGGCGGAGGGCGAGGTGCCAGTATTCCCAGTTGTGTACGCCGTCACGTATGCGGAGTTCGCTCTTGATGCCGCTGCGCCTCATTTTTTGGTGCAGGGCTACGCTTAGGTCGAAGAGGAAGTCGTCGTCACCGCAGTCGATGAACCATGCTACCGTGCGCAGCGCTTCCAGCGTCTTCTCATCGGCATTGGCAATAAAGTCCAGGGCCGAATTCTCCCTTACCGCCTTTCCTACATAGTAGAGGCAGTCCTTGGGGGAGTTTTGAGTGCCCACTTCGTCGTACTGATTGTCCAGCCAGGCGCTCATGGCATAGCAGCTGGAGAACATGTCCGGATGCTTCTGCGCATAGACCACGCTCCCACCGCCGCCCATGGAAAGGCCCATGACGGCGCGCTTCCCCTTGCTGCCGCCGCAGCTGTATTTCTTTTCTGCCGACGGAATCAGTTCCTGAAAGAAGAAATCCTCATACTTCCAGCCCGGCATGTTGAAATAGCCGTTCCAGGTGTGGTGGATGTCGGGGCCGCCGGCGTTCGGCATTATGACAACCATGCTTGCGGCTTCTCCGCTGCGGATGAGTTCATCGGCAACAAGATCCATGCGGCCTTTGGTTTTCCAGGAGTCGTAGTCGTCGCTGAGCCCGTGAAGCAGGTAGACGACAGGGTAGTGGCACGATGCGTCATATCCGTCCGGGAGGTAGACGTTGTATTTTACCTTCGAATGCAGAATATTGCTGTACAGGCTGTCTTTGACGATTATCCCCGCCTGGAGCGGGAAGAATGCCAGGGCCGATAAAACCAGCAGCAGAAGCTTTTTCATATCTTATTCCCTTGAGAAAATGAGTACACAACTGATGGCGGCAATAATGCCGATGATCTGCGCCGGCGACGGCACATGGGAATACAGCGCAAGCGAAATGGCGCAGCTAATTACCGGTGCGCAGGCGTCGGCAAGAGGTGCAACGATCATGGCCTTTCCGTAGCGGTTGGCATAGACCAGGGTATATGCGCCGATTGCATTCAGAATCTGCACGCAGAATGTCATCCAGGGGCCGTTCCAGCCGTGATTGACAGGCTGGGACCAGTCTGTCATGGCAAGAGCCACGGGAATCAGTGCAACTGCCGATATGGCCATGTAAACGAAGACGCTTTCGGCGTCGGGCGTGCTGTTGTTGGCAAGTTTCATCACGAAGGCCTGGATGCCCCAGGAGATGAACACCACGGCGGCAAATACTATCCAGAGATAGCTGGTCACGGTCTCGTCCGTCTTCCCTGAAAGCGAGAAGCACACCAGCGCGACGAAAGCCAGCAGTATGCCGATATAGCCCATCTTCGACACCCTTTCCTTCAGGAAAATGGCACTGAGGATAACGGTGATGATAGGTGCAACGGATATCATCGGAATAACCAGATATCCCGGGCCGTATTTGAGGGCCACGAACAGTGCCAGCTGCCCGCCGGCTCCCAGAAGACCGACGCCCATTGAGAGCCATACGCTCTTTTTCCTGACGTCCAGCTTGAATTTAATGTTGGCCAGCGCCACCAGCGCGCAAGGAATCATGCTTATGGCCCAGACAACGTATGTAAGCGTTGCCGGGTAATCGGGCTGGTCTGAAAATGCGCCCCAGATACCCCATGTAATCATGGTCACCAGCGCATACAGCAGCCAGGTATGTCTTTTCTGCGATACCATTGTTATTCTAAGCTTTTAGTTGTCATTCTGAGCTTTTGTTGTCATTCTGAGCTTGTCGAAGAATCTATTTTACAAAGGAAGCAATCAGCCTTCCCCATTCATCGTTTTCACGTATGCCGTAGAACTTGTCGCTGCCGGGCCCCCAGGCATAGACAGGCACGGCAATGCCGTTATGGCTTTCGCTGGCAAAATTCACGCCGATTCTGCCGTCTTCAAGGTTCCCGTCCTGGAGCGTCAGGCAGCCGGTGGCATGGTCGGCAGTGACGACCACGAGCGTATGCCCGTCCTTTGCCGCCCACTGAAGGACATCGCCTATGGTGCGGTCAAAGTCCAAAAGCTCCTCCATCGCCTTGCCGATGTCATTTCCGTGCAGCCAGTCGTCTATGCAGGAGCCTTCCAGCATCATCACAAAGCCGTTCTCGCCCTGAGAAAGAAGGTCAAGGCCACGCATGACTGTATGGCGGTAAAGGTCCCCGCGCTCCGTCGCAACAGGGAGGTTGTCCGGAGCAAGTATGCCGATTACGGGCAGTCCGGCCTGCATGAGTTCGTCCTCCGTGATGGCTACGGTATATCCCGCGGCGGCCATTTCCTTAGTAATGTCGCGCCCGTCAGTGCGTTTGGTCGTGAACCAGTCAAGTCCGCCGCCGGAGAGGTAGTCCACTCCGCATTCGACATAATCGGCAATAAGGTCTTCCTGATTGTAGCGGTATTCATTGTGGCAGGCGAAGTCGCAGGGCGTTGCATCGGCAAAATGGCAGGTGACGGCGATGCCGGTCTTCTTGCCGAGTTCGCGGGCCTTTGCCAGTACGGACGGCACGTCGGTGGAATCGGCAGCTGTTCCCACGTGGCTGTAGCCTGTCTTTATTCCGGAGGAGATGGCCGTCCCGCCGGCCCCGGAGTCCGTTATGAGCTGGTTGGTGCAATAGGTCCTGGAAAGGCCGATGGACGGAAAACTGTCAAGGTTCAGTTTCCCGTGGTTGAGCACCCATGCGCAGCTAACCTGCTCCAGCCCCATGCCGTCGCCGATCATTATGATGACGTTCTTCACTTCGTTTGTCACCGGCGGCATCTCAACCTTCGCAATGTCGTAGGTGAAAGGCGTCTGATAGTACTGGAGTGGCTTTTCTTCCGCCTGTTTGCAGGAAAAGACCATGGCCGACGCAAGTGCAGTGATAATGATATGTCGTTTCATGAATAACAGATAATTAAATAGTATTGGCCTCAAACTGGATTTCCTGCCCCTTTACAAGATGGTCGCATTCAATCGTTATCTTTGATGCGGCGGACACGGCGTTGTTTTCTATCTCCACCCATTGGGATTCTCCGGGCATCAGGTTGCGGAGATTATAGGCTCCCTTCCTGCCGTCAACGGCGACGTATGCGTCACGGTAAATGGGAGCTACGCCCTCATTTGAAATCATTACCGCGGCGCCCGTTCCTTCTTTTATGCAGAAATCCTTTACAACAAAACGATAACCCATGGACATGGCAGCCTCCTCAATACGGTCTTCTGACTGTTTTCCGGGCTGGTCATTGCCGATAATGAATGTCATATGGAATTTTGCAACCTCATCCTCAAACACGCGGCCATACATTCCGGCCTTGTCAAGCGCGTGCTTCTGGTCATAATCTGAATAGTAGCTGAATTCGCCGCCGAAAGGAGAATCCTTGTATCGTTCTTCTCCGAAAAACTTCCAGCAGCGTGTATTGTAGCCGTCATGCTCCTCGCACATAAAGGAGTCGTCAAAGTTCCCGAAACCGTTCTTCAGCAGTTCGGCCTCTGACTCAAACGGACTGTAATAACCGTCTGCCGCATCTATGGAGATCATCCATGGTGTATCCTTGAACCAGTTGTCCATGGAGCCCAGGAACGTGCTTTGGAAGTCCTTGGAAGGGAATGTCCGCCCGGCTATGAACTTGCCGTCATATACATGGTACTCTGCCCAGTGACCGAATCCGGTTTCAAGGAATGCCAGTCTGGGGTCCTTGTCATATCTTTCCGCAAAGCGCCGGTGAAACTCCAGGTGGAAGCGCTGCAGTTCAGGGCATCGCCAGTCGGGGTACTCAGTGTTGCGTCCTTCGGCCTTTGCCGTGAGTGCTTCATAATCCGGAAGGGCCTTGATATAGTCTGGGACGGAGCATGATTTTCCGACGTATGTGTAGCGGAAGCGGAGGACGGCCTGATGCCCGCGTGAAGCTACGGCATCCAGAAGATTGTCCACGACAGACCAGTCATAGACGTCTTTCCCCTTGCATACGTCGTTGTACAGCATGTATGAAAACTCCAGCTGGACATATTTTTTTGTCTTTGAACCGCTGTCTGTCCAAAGCACTATGCCCGTCATAGGTTGAACGTGCGTGATCTCCGATTTAATTGAAACCCGCGTATAGTCCTCATATGTCTTGGCCTCGTCGGTTTTTTCTTCCCTGCAGGAGCAGAATACGAAAAGAGGCAGCATCAGTATGTACAGGGGGAAGTGTTTCATTTTATTTGATTCTGTCTTTGAAATACTTCATTATGTCGTTGGTCCAGTTCGGCGGATATGAATGCTGCATCTTGGGATAATAATGCATTTCCTTGTCCGTGCTCTTGAGGTTCAGGAAAGGAGCCGTATTGGTTCTCGGAGGGCAGGTCCCGTCCTGGAGACCGCTTGTTGCGTAGACGGCGCAGGAAATACGCGTTGCCAGGTTTTTTGTGTCAAAATAGGACAGGAAGGCATACATCTCTTCATCCGTCATGGAGCCTTTGTTTGCCTTTGCTACGTCTCCGGGCCAGGATACGATCTTGAAATAATCGGGGAAATCCCCAAGGAAAGCCACGTTGGGAGCAATTGCCGTGAAGGGATAGTCGCTCAGTGCTGCTGCGGCATAGCTGAGTGCGCCGCCCTGGCTGGAGCCCTCGGCAAAGAGGTTGTTCATGTCGCTGGTGTTCCTTGTGGCCATGAACCGTACCGCCTGTACGCAATCCATGAAGGCGCCGCGATAGTAGTAGCCGTCCTTCTTGCCGAAGTTAAAAGCAAACCAGTCTCCGTAGATGTTTTCAAAATCCTTCTCAATGCCGTCTTCACGCTTGGCCGCAGTGCGGTGGTTTATGTACTGGCCGCGGTGTGACAGGTAGAACTCTGCATATTCCCCGCTGTTTCCTGACGGGCAGGAAAGCTTGGAAGGGTTCTTCAGCGTGTCATAGCCGTAGAAATGCATGATGACAGGATGTTTCTTTCCGTCCTGTGGCTCAAGGTAGTACCCGCGGACAATCACCGGTTCGCCGTCCGGCCCGTCCGGAACGGACTGCATCTCCACAAGGTATACCTTACAGTTCGAGCTGTTCTTCTTGCTTATTTCCGTCAGCGTAACCGTGCTTTCGTCAAGCTTTGGAAGCTGGGCTTTCGCCGCCTCCCAGAACTCGTCAAAATCGGCCTGCTTGTCCGGAGCTATCGTCATCTTGGTGGGGGAAATGCCGAAGAAGAAATACTTTGCCGTCTGCTTATTAACAAAGCAGCCTGCTTTATAAAAACCCGGATCCAACTTCTTCGATGATGTCACTACGATATCCCTACTTGCTTTTGCCGGAATCTCCTCTTGAGTTTCTATGGTCTCCACTGATGCTTTAAGGTCCGTGGTTATCCTTACCATGATATCGGCTGTAACTGCTACCGGATTTGGGTTTTCAATATGGATGGTAATCTCCGGTTTTTCGTCCCAAATCCAGTCGTCCGTTACCGGAACACTTGATTTGAGGTCTTCAAGGCTTGCAGGATCAGTCACTGTCGGACTATCTCCTCCAGGGTTTGTGGTATTACAGCTCCAAGCCATTGCGGCAATGGAGGCTATGATTGTCAGTATATAGAAGTATCGTTTTATCATACAATCCTTTATATATGAAGCCGGCCAGAAGCCGGCTTCATGCAATCATTAAATTGAGAATCTTTACTTAGAAAGTCTGATGGGAATGCCCAAGCCTTTTGATTTAAGATTGCCGCCGCTCTTGTTTCCCCAGGTATAAACCCTTATGATATCACCCTTCTTCACACCAAGATTGGCTCGGGGCACGCGCACTTCCGTTTCGATGACCGTTTTGTCCGTGGCTCCGTTAGCAATCACATTGGTTAACAAGGTCTCAGGAACTGCGCCTCCTTCAGGTGCGGCTGCAAATGTGGGGGCACCAGCTTCACCGGTGAACAGGAAGAGGTACATCCACTGGTCAACGCCCTTGGCGGGAGTGTTGCCGTTGACATCAGCCACAACGGTAGAAGCGTCATTGTCAGTGTCGATTTCAAAGTAGTAGTAACCACCTCCCCAAAGACCGTCATGCCAGGTTCTCTTATTGTAGAAGTACAGGTATTCAGCGTCATAAGTGGCCTTGAATACAAGGATGGGGCCGTCAGTATCGGATACGGAGGCTGCGACGTCAGCCCATTCTGCCATATCGCCGTCAATACTGATAGTTACAAGTTCCGGTTCGGGAAGTTCTCCCTGCACAGCCATGGGCTGGTCAAGAGCCGGAGCGCTGCCGATACGTGCGGTGTCTTCACCTTCCCATACCTCTGTACCGGTGGATTTGTCTACGCGCTGGGTGTTGATGAATGCGCCATACTGGAAGCAGTCTCCGCCAAGAGCCGAAACCGCAGACTTCTTGAAGCAGAATTCATATTTCTGGATATCATCGCCGTCGGCCTCCTTGTGCAGGAAACCGTCGAGGCCCCAGGTTATCATGTTGGGAACGCCATTCTGCATGAGCCAGATATCGACAATCTTGTCATAGCCTGCTCCGCCCCAAGGCTCTCCACCAAATTCTCCCTTGCCGTCTCCGTTGTCAAAACAGAGCATGATCTTGTGAGCGAATGACATGGTTTCGTCAAGTTTGACGTCTTCTGTTTTCTTTACTTCCAGATAGAAGTATACCATATCTTCTGTCTGGGCCATCTTCATTACGTTCAAGGCTCCGTCGCCGGGGATGGAAGGAATACTCTTCCATTCGGAAAAGTCTCCGTCTACAACAGGAACCACTCCGGGTTCTTCGGGGATGGCCTCGCCATTCTTCACCACCTGGGCAAGCGGTCCTGCGCTGGGCAGGAATCCTGTAATGTTGTAACCGCCATCCTGGATGTCGAAGCCCATTCCGATAACCTTGCCAAGGCCACCGGGATACGTGGAGTAATCCATGGAGCACTCGTAATAGTTATCCTTTCCGGCATATTCAAAGGTGGGTGTGATATCGGCCGAAGTCCAAGAACCGCTCCAGACATTGGGGTCTGTACCTGTCCATTTGTAGTAGCTGGATCCTAAGGCGCACCATGTTCCGCCGTTCGTCATCTTGCCTTCAAGCATGCAGTCGATTGCGGGATCCGTCCACTTATGATAGTAGCCATCGGCCTTGCTGTTGTCTCCGTCAAAGAAGAAATGCAGGCGCAGTTTGCCGTCTGTTACACCCTGCTCAAGAGCTTCGTCAGAAACTTCAAGAATCACGTAAAGCTTGTCGTCGTAGAATACCTTGGCGCTCTTGAGACCTGTCAGTTCGGCGCTTTCAGAGCAGATCATCTCGGTTACATAGTCACCGGGAAGTTTGGACCAGTCAGAGGGGTCTCCGTCAACCAGAACCGGCGGAGGAATGGGGATAGAAATCTTAAGAATCGAAACCTTTCCGAAAGGGACGTCAGCCAGTGAAGCAACTATGATTGCCTGGTATGTGACTCCAGGAGTCAGTGCGTCCTTGTCTACAGTAAGTTTGCACGTAGCTTCGGTCTCACCTTTCTTGACGATGAGTTCCGAAGGGAAAGTCATTTCTGTCATAGTGTTGCTGGCATCCGCTGCAAGAGAGATGGTAACATCGGCCGGTACAGGGACGTCGGCAACCACCTTAAGTGTTGCTGAGGTCTCGGAATCTTCCGTTGCAGAGAAAGTAAACTTGACCGGACTTCCTTCAGGGTTCAGCAGAGGATTTCCTTTCTCCTTTTCGCACGAGACGAGCCCAATGGCCGCTACAACTGCGAAGAACAGATATTTGGGAAAGTTTTTCATGGTGTTTGTTAGTTATGTTCAGTGTATCAGTAGTTTGGTCTATTGTTCCATACAAATATATTGATAATATTCCGATTAAGTTACGCTTTGTTTCAAAATACCGTTTCGGAACATTTCGAATGATGTCTTTATTTCGTATTTACAATAGCATCGTCCAGTCCCGTAAAGTCAAAACGGTACAGGTATGAGGTGGAACCATAGTCATCGGCAACCCAGATACAGCTATGGGTGTGGTCTACACAAATGGATTCGGGATTCTCTATTCCCTTTACGGAATAGAAACCCAGCATGGATTCGGCATCTCCAGTGAGCGCAAAGAAGCGCCTTGATTCAGAATCAATTACCCATAGCCAGTCTGTAAGGGGATCGTAGTACAAATCGGCTATTTCGGTTATGGTCCCGTACATTTCCCTCAAACCTTTTCTCCAAAGAACTTCGCCTGTTTCAAGATTGCACAGATAGAGGTAGGAACCTGTCTGGGTGCCGGCGTATACAAGGCCGTCTTTATAATAAGTAAGACCTTCCATGCCTGCATTCCCAAAATTCTTGGCGTCAGCTATATTGAATAAGGTTTTTACCTTGGTGTTGAATTCGGGGGCTTTTACGACGCCTACTCCGTTCGGCTCAAGACCTATGAGAAGGTCTCCGGTTTCTGGATTGATAGTTACGGCTTCTGAATCCCCGCCAATGGAAAACTTGCTTTGCAGGAGCTTCCCTTCAAAGGATATTCTGGCAAGGTCTCCATTGTCGCCGACTCCCCAAAGGAAGGTTTCGTCTGCACTGAGGTACAGTCCGGAAAGCTCATTGAACTCTACGGTGTACTTGGTCCTTTTGCCCATTTCTGGCATTTTAGGCGCCGGGCCGTCATAGGCTGTAAGTTTAGAGGTTATATTGCCAAGTTCCAGGGTTTTGCCGGCCTTCAGGTTCACGTCCTCGCCATATGTATATGCCACCGGCCAGTCTCCATTTTTGCCGAAGTACAAGGTGAAGCCGCCTTTTAGAACTGCCCCTCCGGGGAACCAGAGCGTTGTGGTTTCTCCATCCGATGCAAGGGGCTCCTCGCGGAAGGGATATCCGTCGGATACCACCTTGGTGAAACTGGTCTGCGCAGAAGAGTGCTCGTTGGTATACTCGGTGAAACGCAGTCCGGGACGCTGAGATCCGGCAATCAGCATGCGGTCGTAGCCTCCGGTGACAGAGAATGATATGGCTGCACAGGCATCGTCAAAGGTAAAGTTCGTGCCTTCCAGATATGCCTGCGCAAAGAGAATGTTGGCCACGGAGAAGGTTGTTGTAGCGTCCATCAAGCCTTCTTCAGCACGAACGGCAGAGGCGGGCCATGATGCATACAGATTGTCCGGGGTTGTCAGATAGTCAAGGATGGAGTCAAGTTTTAAGGTGGCGGTCTTGCCATCGGCAGAGATATTCGCTGCCTTCAGGGTGTACACTTCTGCTGCAGGGCCATAGGAACCGTGAATGTGAATCTGGTCTCCGGGTTCCCACTGACCTTTTAGTGGAGATACGGTGAAAGTGTAGTCGCCCGGCTTGGGCTTGCCATCGTCCTCAGGCTGTACGGGCTCCTCGACATCTTCTTCATTCCCGTCATGCGTGGTGCAGGATGATGCCAGGGTAACAAGTGTCATTGAGGTCACAACAACTGATATGGATAGTAATAACTTTTTCATTTTCATTGTTTAAAGTGCCGGTGTATAGCCGCTTTCAACAGTGCCGTCTGCGGCAATCACAAAATAGACAGGCGTCATTTGTATATCGAAGACCACCCTGCCATTTTCCGGGAAGATATACTCCCACCCCTGGACATCCGGAGCCGGTCCGTTTCCAAGGCCTACGGCCACTTTGTTGAGGCCGTCCCACTGGGAATCTGCCGACAGTTTTTCCAAAGCTTCACGGCAGGAGGGACAGCCAAGGTCCAGGACCAGCACCAGTGTGCGGGTTCCCTTCGCGTACAATCCGGGGACAGTGGCCAAAGAGCCCTTGCGGTTGTACTGTATCCATTCCCTCTTTTTTAAGAAGGGCTCACACTCATTTGGATTCATGATTCCGTCTCCCGTTATCCTGTCTACTGCTTTTGAGTACAGGGTCGCATTTCTGCACGGTGAAAGAATAGTGTAGAAGGAACCATCGATCCAATTAGTGTAAATGTAATAAGCTACGGTATCCTGCTTCATCTTGTCAAAAAGCACGTCCATAGCCATCATGGCATCATGCTCCGGCGCCGATGCCGCGAGGAGGGCAAAGTCGGCAAACTGTTCTTCCGCGGAGCCGATATCCGAATAATCCAGACTATGCTTATTCCAAAAGGAACTGACATCCTGCGTCTGACAGCCCGAAAGGAATGCCAGACACAGGATGGCAGTAAAAAAGTATCTCATCAGAAACTACTTTACGGTAGTAACCTTGATAAGGTGGCCCCAGCCGTTGCCATCTCCCTCTTCAGTGGATGAGTTGGGCATGTTGGAGAGTTCGCCCCATCCGCCGTTACCGTAGAAGCGGATTCCGGTGTAGAACTCGTCTCCCATCTTCTGGTCTGCAGGAACTGCATTGTTGAATATTTCACGGGCAAGCAGGATTTCATATTCATTGCCTGCGCCCTTGCCTGCAACCAAGTTGCTGCCGGGTTTCAAAAGTTCACTCCAGCTTCCATTAACGCGCTGGTGCAGGGTGCCGTCATAATCGCCCCATGCGCCTGCGGCATCTGCAAGGGGACCTTCGATAATGAAGTCGTAGGCCTCAAGGAAGTAGCTGGCATATCCGGAGGTGAATTCGCCGTCAGTATTGATGCAAAGACGGATAGGCAGCGCCTCGCTATTTTCCATCTGCTCTTTCAGGACATCTTTGTCGAAGCGGATGTAATAGTAGACAAAGTCAGCATCTGCACAGCAGCGGATTTCACTCACAGCGTCCCAAGGCGAATTGGGGTTGTTTTTTGCAGATGCGAAAACGTCAGCTTTAAGGTTGGCCCAGTCGGTGAAGTCGCCGTCGATCTTGATGGAAATGGCGGGCTCTTTCGTTTCTTTTCCGTTTTTCCCCGATTTGCTGCCTTCGTTGTCGGGCTTGCAGGAAACGGCCATAATCATGGCTGTCATAGCCAGAAAGGAAATGATTTTTTTCATAATGGTGTTGTTATTTAGGATTAGATAATTACAATTCAAACAGCTTGTTCCATCCTGTATTGTTGTCATACACGCCGTCATTTGCCAGAGCTATGCTATACTCGGGACGTCCGGGAAGAAGAGGGTCTTCGAGGGCAAGGTAGAATGTGCCATTGTCAGAAGGCAGATCAAATTCTGTCTCAACAACATGCCATCCAGGATGCCAGTCTCTGGGGTCAATCGTCAGTTTAAAACGGTTTTGTGTTCCATCTTGGGCGACGAAGACAATCTCTGCATTCCTGGGATTCATAGGCGCTGCAAATCCGTAGTTGCAAAAACGCAGTTTAATGTTGATCGGGCTTCCCTTGGAAGGATTTTCGCTGTAAAAGACATCCTTCAGTACAAGACGGTATCCAAGGCGATTTGTTATGCCGTCCATGCAACCGGAAGATTTCCACCGGTTGAGCACAGAGCCGTTGTAGCCGCTGTTCAAGTATGTCCAGTGATAGTCTTCCATATCCTTGACAGAGGCATCGCAGGTGCAGAAGTCTGATACCTGGCAGGTCTCTCCGCCCATAATGGTGTAGCGGGAGTCGAATTTCCAGAAGGTACGGTCGTTGTTTTCGTTGTCAAAAGTGCCGTAGTCTGTAGAGGAGGCACCGAAGCAGTCATTATGGCCGGCAATACGTGAAAGGTCGGAACCGTCATGTGCAGTAGTTGCGGTAAGCGTGTCCTTCAGTGCAAGATTGAACATCCTCATCTTGAACTGGGGAGTCCTCAAGGCAATCTGACGTGACTTAGGCAGGGCCGACAGTAGGGCCCGGGCAAGTTTTCTGCGCGGTTCGTAATCGGCATCAGAGCTGGGATTCATTTTGAAATTGGCGGTATAGTACCACTCTCCCCACACGCCCACAAAACCGGCCTGGAGCAGGAAAATCACGTCCTCATTCTTCTGAAGGATGGGGGTAAGCTGCTCAACATGCCGGAGGACAACATCAACAGGCGCATCCCATGGCTTTGAGCTTTCACTGTTTTGGTAGGCGAAGCGAAGAACGCATTTGATACCGGCGTTCCGGAAAGCGTCCATGGACTTCTGAATCATGTCGAGGTATGCCTGCGAGATGTCTCCGTCCATGAAATTTGTGAGATAGAAACCCACATAGGCAAGAGTCATTCCCTCGGCACGAACCGCTTTCGCCGCCGAAGTGGAGATCGGACTGCCGGCGCTACGAATGTCACCCACGGCCTTGTAAAAACCCCTTTCTGGATTTACAATGGCTTTGGAGGATTCCGTGAAGGACAGACGGACACCTCCAAGGTCTTCTTCTGGGTCTGTCACAGAAATTTCGTGAGCGGGAGTAGTATTATTGTCCTGATCTTCTTCCGGTGCAATCGCATTGATCGACAAATCACAGGATAATAGCAGAAGCGCAGCGCCTAAAAGCAGGGATATGTGTCCAGGGGTGACTGTCATTGTTCTCTAAAGCGTAAATGTTGTAAGTTCGTTGTAACCGGCAGATTCGTTCCAAACGCCTTCATTTGCAAACTGAATGGAATAAAGGGGATTTGCGTGAAGATTGTCGCAGGGGTCAGGAAGATTCAAAGAGAGAGTAATCTCTCCGGAAAGGTCATCCGGAAGTGTTACGGTCTGGTCTATCACAATTGTTTCTTCGGGCATCCAGTATCGGGGATCGGATTCCAATGCCCAAGTCTTCAACACCTTGCCATCTTCGTCTGTGATCACGAGTTCTGCGTCGCGGGGGTTTTGGACAGGAGCAAAACCTTCATTGTGCAGTTTTAGGACCACCCTTAACTCTCCACCTGCCTGTGGATTCTTTGTGAACTGGCCCTTGTCGAGTACATATCGATAGCCGAGGCGCTTTTGAATCTCTTCGAAGCAGCCTTCGGATTTCCATCTTGACAGGACGTTGGGGTTGTAGCCTTGATTCAGGTAGGTGAAGTGGTTGGTGGCCATGTCGGCAAGGACACCAACAGCTTTGCTATTGTCGGGCTGGGGTTCGCAGTGGCAGAATGCTGATACGCCACATGTTTCACCTCCCATTATCGTATATGCAGACTCTGCGGCCCAGTAGGCGCGGTCATTGTTTCCGCGGTAGGTGCCCTGGTCATTTGCGCTGGCCAGGTAGCAGTCGTTGTGACCGCCGATTCGTCCAAGCGGTGTGGGCTGATGGGCGCTTGCACGGGTTATGGTATCGGCTAAAGCATAGCCGTAAAGGCTCATTTTGAAGGCTGGAGTGCGGAGCTCAATCTGACGGCAGTCAGGAACCGCATCCAGCAGGGCGTCCACGATTGCCTTGCGGGACGCATTGTCATTATAGTTTTCGGTATAATACCATTCTCCCCAGCTTCCGATGAATCCGGCCTGTACTACAAAAATAACATCGTAGTATTCTTGGAGAAGCGGTTTAAGCTGGGCAATATGACGGAGCGCCTGCTCCGGAGTAGCATCCCATGGTTTGTCTTTTTCTGAATAGCCATTGGAATAGCAGAAGCGAAGGATGCATTTTGCGCCGCCGGCGCGAAGGGAAGCGAAGTATCTCCCTATTGCCTGAAGATAATCTTCGGAGATGTCCGAAGCTACAAAATCCGTGAGGTGGAATTCAAGAAGATACAATGTGCGGTAGTTCTTTCGGTTGGCCAAAATCCCGTCTTGGGATATTCCCTTACCAGACACGTTACGAATCTCCTGGGCGCTGTAGAAACCACGCTCAGGGTTGGCTATTATTCTATCAGTGCTTTGATAATGGACTACTTCCATGCCGGGAATATCGTCCTCTTCTCCGGCCTTTTCGCATGAAGGTGCGATGGAAAAGGCAGTCAGAAGGTAGAGGAAAAATCTGCTGAATGATTTCACGGAAACTCTGGTTTAAAAGCCATGGGCGGAACTTCCCGCCCATGGCAAAGTGAACATAAAAATTACTTGACGGTTACAACCTGAAGTGAAGGGGCAAGGCCACCGGGGTTGTCATCGGTAGGAGCTGCGTTGGGAAGAATGCCAACAGAATTCCAGCCCTGCTGAATGTCAAAGCCAATGGAGAAATTGTCGGCAAGTTTGCCAACGGGATAGAGTTCGCGAGTGATCTGGAACTCATACTTGCCTTCGACACCAGCACCCTTTGTGATGCCGCTTATGTCGCCAAGGCTCTCCCAGTTGGGGTCCCAGCCGCTTCCGTTAGCCTCACCGACCCATTTGAAGAGACCGGGTTCGTATGAACCGAGAACGGCGTCAGGATAAATGAAACCTTCCATCATGACATCAGTGCAGGCATCGGTCCACTGGTCTGCAAATCCACCGGTAGCGGCATTTCCATCACCGTTGATGTAAACGTGAAAAGGAACGTGCTCTACATCTTTTTCGTAAGAAATCTGATCCTTGTCCCACTCGAAATAAACGAAAACGAAGACGTTGTCTGCATATACCTTAACAAGCTTCAGTGCTGTTTTGGTAGCATCAGGGTCGCTCTTAGCTGTTGCAATCTTGGAAGCGTCAAGTTTTGCCCAGTCATCGAAGTTTCCGTCAATGGTGATAGGCTGCTCATACTTGGGTTTGTCATCACCGCCGCGTTTCTTACCTCCATTGTCATTGGTTTTGGAGCATCCAACTGCTACCATTGCCGCAATTGCGAGAAAAGCAAAAATTTTTTTCATGGTGTTAAAGAATTAAAAGGTTAATAAATGGTTTTGTGTGGAATTTATCTATCTTGCATTCTGGGGGATTCCGCTTGAATTGATCTCGTCCAGAGGGAGGAGAAGAGCGATGCGGGGGTCGTTGGGCTGCATGATTTCCCAGTCATGGCAACCAACAAAGCGGCGGTCCATGGGAAGATTGTTGCGGAAGACGTCGAACATGCGGTGTCCTTCGTAGCAAAGTTCACGGCGGCGTTCGTCAAGGACGCAGTCAAGGACGCTTGCATAGCCACGTGCGCCGATGTTCGCTTCAGTCATCAGGGCGTCTCCGGAAAGTCCGGCACGCTTGCGGATGGTGTTCACGTCGTCAAGAGCAAGTTTGTTCTGATTTGTCTTTGCATAAGCCTCGGCACGGTTCAGGACAACTTCTCCCCAGCGGAGGAATACCGGAGAAGTCATCATGGGAAGGCCGTCCTGATAGCTGAATTTGCTGCAGTAATAAATCATGTAGTCACCGCCCATGTTGTTTCGGATACCGCTCTTGCGGGTGATGTTGGGACGGATGTAGACGCGGGCTTTGCCGTCGGTTTTCATTCCGGGGAAGCCGGCATCTTCCACGTAGTATTCAGTATAGGTGTTAACCACGGAGGGAACCGCCGTATACTTCTTGCTCATGTACGTGAAATCCACAGAGCCGTCTGCTTTCTTTGTGCAGTCCGCGGCAAATCCGTCAGAGCATGAATTGGACTTGTCGTTTGTCTTGATAGGGAACACTACCGTTACCTTGGGAGTGTCTGCATAGCCCTGTCCAGGATATTCGGGCATTCTGAAGTAGGCGTTAAAGCGCTTGTCTTCAGGATAGCGGCGGAAGTTGTCTATGAGGTCTTCCCTCCAGTAATGCTCTCCCCAGCCGTTACCATCCTTGATGTACATGGAGGCAATCGAAGCCTCGGCACTTGAACTGGCCCATTCGTGATTCTGGTCCAGACGCAGGCACCAGATTGTTTCAGGGTGGTCATACGTATGGGTGGGATAGTCGGCGAAATCATAGCCTGCGGTGACGGATGCGGGAGCGTGATCAAGCAACTTGTTGCACTCCTGGATGCATTCGTCATTCTTTCCCATATAGAGGTATACTCGGGAGAGAAGGGCGGTGGCTGCATCAAGACTCACATAAATCTTGCTGCCGGCTTTGATTCTCTCATTTTCTCCGTTTGCAAGATAGGTCTGAGCCTTGATGAGGTCTGCGACTACTGCATCGTATATTTCGCCTACGGTGGCGCGCTTTGTTGAGGAGATATCCAGACTCTGGCGTAGCACCACACCCGGGTTGTCACGTCCCTGCACGTAAGGCATGGAGAACAGAGTGACAAGGTGGAAGTGCATCATTGCGCGGAAGAAATAGTTCTCTCCAAGCAGATGATCACTCAAAGCAGTAGCTCCGGGGGTGATTGCCTCAATATTTGAATTTGCGGCGTTGATGATTTTGTATGCAATCCACCAAGTATAGTAAATGTTCTTGGTCGTGGGCTTCTCTGCATACATGTATGCATCGGTGAAGGGGTCTTCCGATTTTCCGGAAACGGTCACGTTGTCGCCGCGAAGCTCTGCCAGCTGGAAATAGTGACGGATATAATAGTTGCCGCTTTCTCCGCCGCTCTGCCCCTTATAGGCAATCTTGTCCTGAAGCAGGGAGTATATGCCGTCCGTTGTATATACAGCAGAGGATGGGTTGGTAGCGAGCTGGGCCGATGTCATGGAGTCTGAGGAGTAGAAATCCATGTTACATGACGCCAGTGCAATTGCTGCTAATGCGATTATAAATATCTTTTTCATAATAGCGTTCATTTTTAGAATTTGACGTCAATACCAAGCACAATGGACATCGGAACAGGATAGTTGCTGGAATAGAGTCCGGCGTGATGATATGTGTCTCCGTCCAGACGTACTTCGGGATCCATTCCGGAGAACCTTGATAAGGTGAGGAGGTTGTCTGCAGATATGTATACCCGGCTGTCAGAGATATTAATCTTCTTCAGGAGGGTTTGGGGAATCATGTAGGACAGAGTTACATTCCTAAGACGGAAGAAACTGCCGTCTTCAAGATAACGGGAAGATGTGCTGTTGGAACCGTCGGACCTGGCTGCCAGAAGGGCGGGATGTGTAGCAATATCCCAAGTGCTTTCATCATATTCATCCCAGCGGACCCAGCCAAGGCCGTTGTTGATGGACATCTGGTTCAGGCCGGTGTAAGCACCGTCAGAATCCATCTGCTCGCGGTTCTTGTTGTAAATCTTGTTGCCGACAACGAAATTCCCGTTAGCGGAGAGCATGAAGTTTTTCCAACGGATGGAGGTGTTCAGACCGCCGCTGAATGCGGGTGAGGCCGTCCCCACAAGCTGCTGAGGAGCAGCAGTGTACATATTGGTGACGCCGCTTTTCATCTTTGCCTGTGCATTGCCATCGGCATCAATGTAATAAACGGGATTGCCGGCTTCGTCAAGTTCCGGGGAGAAGGTCTCCCACATGGGAAGGCCGTTTTCAGGGTCTACGCCAAGCCACTTGGGCATGTACCAACTGTAGACGTCCTCGCCCTCGCGGATGATCTGGTTCACATCGCCGCGGTTCATTACGATATCAGCGTGTTCTGGAAGTTCCAGGACGCGGTTTTTGTTGAGACCCAGGTTGAACCCGATATCCCAGCTGAAATCAGAATTCCTCATGATATTGCCGTCCACGGCAAATTCTATACCCCTGTTGCGCACCTTGCCCACATTGTCCATGACAGCGAAGAAGCCTGTTGAGGGAGACATGGGGGATTCAAGGAGAATCTTGCTGTTTACGGTATTGTAAAGGTCGATTGTGAAGTTCCAGTTCTTGTTCAGGGTGGCATCCACACCGAGGCTGGCCATATAAGCTTCTTCCCAGCCTAGGTTCGGATTGGCCATGCGTTCAAGTATGGCGGTCTTGATGCCGTCGTACTGTGCGCTCAGGGAGAAAGTATCCTGATACTGGAAAGCGGGAATGTTGTCGTTACCTGTCTTACCGTAACCCACGCGGAGTTTGAGGAAAGAAAGGGGGCTGTTCTTCATGAAGTCTTCCTTGGAAATAATCCAGGCCGCCGAAGCGCCGGGGAAGAAACCGCCGCGGTTATTCGGGCCGAACTTATAGCTTTCGTCGTAGCGGATTGAGGCCGTTGCAATGTACTTGCCAAGGTAGGAATACTGCGCCTGTGCCAGCAGCGCCCATGAACGGGAGTGATAATCACTGCCGCTGATTCCGGACATTACAGTATTCGAAAGGGAGCGCTGTCCTACAGGGAACTTCTGGCCGGAGGCGCCCATGCTGCGGGAGTAGCCTTCGCCGTATTCCCAACCAGCCGTAGCGTTCACATCATGGTCTCCGAAAGTTTTATGGAACTTGGCAAGGTTTGTTGTGCCCCAGCCGTTCCATTCGCCGTTGCTGTTTTCAAGGCTGCCGCCATTGGTGGCATAATCATAAGTGCGCGGGTCTCCATAAAACTCGTAGAAAGAATTGGATGTGTCATAACGGTTCATGGAAGTAAGGGTGAGCCAGTCGGTTACATTCCAGACAAGCTGTAGGTCTCCAGTGAGGCTTTCACCGTGTCCCTTGGAATAGTTGTAACTTTCACTGTGAAGCACGTTGGACGGGTTCTGTGTCCACCATACTCCGCCGCCGTAGTTGTCGGAACGTACCTTTCCATCCATGTAAATGTATTGTCCGGTAGAATGCCAGTTGCCGTTCTCGTCCTGCTCCATCACGTAAGGGACATCCCAGGGCATTGCATAGTAGGAATACTCCAGTGTGCGCCAGGAAGAAGTTCCCTGATCATATGATTTCGCATAACTCAGCCTCATGGACATGCTCAGCCTGTCAGTAATGGGGATAGAAAGGTTCATTCGGGCCGAGGTCTTTTTGAAATTGGTGTTGATGAGAGTACCTTTTTCGTTGTAATGGTCGGCACTGACAAAATAGCTGACCTTGCCGGATTTGCCGGAGGCGGAGAGATAATAGTCCTGAACATTACCAAGCTTGAAGCAGTTGTTCATCCAGTCAAAGTCCTGATCGAGAAGGGTCTCGGGATACTTTAGGTTGAACAATGCCTGTGAGTACATGGACTCTGTGTAGTAATAGAGTTCTTCTGAGTTCATGGGACGGAAGGGGCCTGTGAGAGCCTTCTTTATACCGCCGCTGGCCTTGAACTCAACAGATGTCTTGTCGGATCCGCCGCTCTTGGTAGTAACCACAATGACGCCGCCTGATGCCGCAGCACCGTAAAGTGCGGTAGCGGAAGCGTCCTTAAGGACAGTGAGGGTTTCGATATCGTTAGGGTTGAAAGAGCCGCCGGCAACACCGTCAACAACGTAGAGAGGTCCTGCACCCGCGGTAATTGAACCGGTACCGCGGATTCGGATGTCGGCGTTGTCTCCAGGCTGTCCGGAGCCGTTCATGACTACCACGCCGGCCACTTTGCCTTGAAGCATGTTACCAACGTCAGAGGTACTTACATCGCGGAGTTTTTCGCCGCTCATCGTTACAACGGCACTTGAAAGTTCGGCCTTTTTCTGGGTTGTGTAACCCAGGACCACAACTTCTTCAAGTGCTTCCGAATCAGGGGAGAGGGATACATTGATCACGGTGCGGCCGTTTATGGCTTCCGTGACGGAGATGTAGCCAAGCGTGCTGAAGGTGAGGCTTGCGTCCTTTTCCACCTTTAACACGTACTTGCCTTCGTAGTCGGTGATGGTGCCGCCTCCGGTGGAGGGGATCACTCCGGCTCCGATCAGGGGCTGTCCGTCACTTGCGTCCAGGACCTGGCCGGTAACGGTAATCTTCTGGGCAAAGGCAATCTGTGCAATTGTGAGCATTGCACAGATTGCTGCCATGCGGAGGAGTGAATTTTTCATTGGTGAGGTTTTATTTTGGTTATAGTTTATAGCAGGTCGTTAAGCCCTATGAGGTTGAATGCGCGGAAGTACTTGTCCATGTCCCTTTCAATTCTGCCCAGGACGATTTCTTCCGCGTCGATTCCAATCCTTGTGAGGTTGGCGTAGAGCGTGCCGCGTGCGGCAAGGGGGCGGGGCTGCTGCCAGATGTAGCGGCAGCAGGTTGCGACAATCCAGTCCTGGCGTTCAGGAGTGAGCTGGTGAAGGTCGAGGCCTTTCTCGTCTTCGTGCAGCCATTTTTCCCAACGGTGGGAGGCATGGACCTCCTCCAGGAGGATTTCCTTCATGTGGGAAAGGACGGCTACGCGGCCTTCGGCCTCAAACTTCTTCTCAAGCTCTTCCAGTTCGCACAGAGCCCTGTATTCGCTGATTGTGAATTCCGGTCCTACGTTTGCGGCGCCCATTCCGCAGAGCGGATACTGCTCCGGATTCTCTACATCGTCGGTATAATGACCCTTGATGTAGCTTCCAAGCGGGCGTACCTTGGACGTGAGGCGTCTGGCCACTTCAGTGTCGAAGAGGGTGGTGTCAAGGTCGGTGCCAACCTTTCCTACAATGAAGCAAGGCCAGACGTCGTCAAGTCCTGCAACCATTAACCTTTTTTTCAATTCACTTATGAAAGTGTCAAATGTGGTTTCATCTGCAAGGCCGCCGTGAACCTCCTCCGTACCCACCTCATAAGAAATAGGCGCTATGCCGTGGGCCTTTCTGAAGGCTTCCGTGTGGGCGATGAGTTCCGCGGTGCGTTCTGCTACCAGATGAATATCGATGATTTCCCCTTTGGGAACATTGATGTCTACGGTGGGGTCTACGTGGATGAGGTCATATCCGGCGAGGACAGCGGCTTCGAAGGATTTCTTTACGCCGTTCATGGCGTCTTCCACGCTCCATTTTTCTGTCCTTTGCTTGTCCTTGAGCCAGGGACCGCCGTGGTCGATGGCGATGATGACGGGACCGGTGAAGTTTACGCGTTCCGTTTCGAAACGCACGGTGCGCACAAATTCTTCCTGGGTCATCCCTGTATAGCCGCCGTCACAGTCTACCTGGTTGAGGGTGGCTGCGAAATATATAGGGGCATTGTTGCGCTTTGCAGCACGGAGGGAAGCCCTGATCACCGCCGGGGAATTGGGGCAGGCTGCGAAGATGGTGCGGGGGATTCCGGTCTTCGCATGAAGTTCGTCGATACGGTGAAGAAGTTGTTCTGTCTTTTTCATATTACATATATAAGGTAACACCCTCGACAACGCGGGAGATATTTCCCGAAATGGAGGGGCTGTCCGGGCAAAGCCCGCGTTCAATCGATTTGAAATACCCGAGAAGCTGACCTACGAATACGTATGAAACGCATCCATAGCAGACGGGCATTACTCTTGGAAGGCCGGTTTCAATGCAAAGGTCATAGCAGGAGGGGTCGATCTGAGGCTTTTCGAAGCACACGATTACCGAAGCCTTTACCTTATTGTTGGCGCACACCTGATTGATGAGGTCTTTTTCATAGCGCTGCACGTCGGGATTGGGAGAAACCAGATAGACCATCAGGGACTCACTGTTGACCAGCGCCTTGGGACCATGACGGAATCCGAGGAAAGAATCATAGGCGCACATGACCTCGCCGTCTGTGAGTTCCTGAAGCTTGAGGCGGCATTCTTCAGCTACGCCTTTCATCGGGCCGGAACCAAGGAAGATAGCCCTCTTGAAATCGAGTGCTGCAATTTTCTTGATGTCTTCCTCGTATTTGGACAGGGCCTTGAAAACACAGGCCGAAAGGGTTTCGATATACTCTTTCTGGGCATCGATCCTGTCGATATTGGCGATAAGCGAGCATGCAAGCAGCATTGTGGAATAGCTGCTGGTCATAGCCAGGGAGAGGTCGTTGGTCTCAGGAGGCAGGAGTACGGTGAGGATGTTGTCGGCCTTGGTGAGGGCCATCTTTCCTTCTGCGTTGCAGGTGATGAAAATGTGGGCGACGCTGCCTGCTGTCTTGTTGACGGCCTTTACTGCACCAAGGCTTTCGGGAGAATTCCCCGAGCGGCCGAAAGACACCAGAAGCACCTTGCTGTCCTTGGAGAAGTACATGTACGGAGTTGTGATGATATCGGTGGTGGCGATAGCCTTTGCACCTCTGAAAGGGGTATTGTGCAGTGCCGTCTCCAGTGCGTCTCCTATATATGCCGATGTGCCGGCTCCCGTGAGTACGATTTCGTATCCCTGCTCCAGATATTTGCTCGTGAAGGTGGCAATTTCATCCTTTCTTCCACGGATGATTTCATAAGCCTCCAACCATACGTGGGGCTGCTGAAAGATTTCTTTGTATGTGTGTAATACTGGCATTATTAGCGTAAGTTAGTACGCAAATATAAAAAGAATGATTTTAATGTTTCGATTTTTGATGATGGAATTACAAAAACAAAACGGACAAACTCGAAGTCTGCCCGTTTAATGCGCTGTTAATCAGTGATTTATCAAATAATAAAAAATATTTCGTGCCCTTTCGTTTTTATACTGGGACTGTTTCGACGTTCACCTTCAATCCTTTTAGCTGCTTTTTTACATTGGAAGGAAAGCGGTTGTCTGTTATGATGGTATTGATTTTCGAAACGTCTGCAATGAATGCCAGAGCCCTTTTATTGACTTTGGATGAGTCAAATACGGCAATGACCTCACGTGCACGGGTTATCATTACCTGGTTTGTACTGGCTTCTTCCACGCTGGGCGTAGAGAGTCCGGATTCCACGGAGAATGAGTCGACGCCGAGGAATAGTTTGTCTCCATACAGAACTCTCAGGTTGGATTCAGCCAGGGGGCCAACCGTGGAGTGGCTCGATTCCCTTACGGCGCCACCTATTAAAATTAATTTAAAACGCTTGTATTTAAGCGCTTCCGTGGCGGCTGTAATAGAGTTGGTGATAATTGTCAGGTCCTGGAAGTTCTGAAGGTTTTTCACTATCTCAAGGGCCGTAGTCCCTGAGTCTATGATGATCGTATCGCCTTCTTTGATATGGGCGGCTGCAGCTCTGCCGATGGCTTCCTTCTCGCGTGCGTTGACAAGTTTCTTGAAGTTGATGTTCCGTTCTTCCGCTTCAAGAGCAGGTGCTTTTGCGCCGACGATGGCGCCTCCGTGCACCCTTAGAAGCAGTTTCCTGTCTTCAAGTATGCGAAGGTCTTTTCTGATCGTAACCTCTGAAACTCCAAATATTTTACTGAGTTCGGTCACATTCACCGAGGAGTCTTCCTTGACTTTCTGGAGTATGGAAGAACGCCTGCCTTGTGCTGAGCTGTATATGTCCATGATGATAAGGTTTTAGTGCGGTGCAAATATAAGTAATATTTCAATATGAAACAAAACGAAATGTTATTTTAAAAATAAATGTTGTTTTAGTATGTGATTTATGGAGGATTTTTGCCATATTCGTAGCATTAGACTACACAGTTATGAAACACTTTGATATCGCAGCCATCGGAGAACTGAATGTAGACATTATCCTGAACCGCATCGAGTCGGAACCGGAAATCGGCAAGGAGAAGTTTGCAAAAGACATGAATGTTACACTTGGCAGTTCTACAGCCATCTTTGCGGCAAACGCATCTGCCCTTGGAAGCAAAGTGTGCTTTGTGGGCATGGTGGGGAAGGATTCCTTCGGCAATCTGGTCCGCACGTCCCTTGAGGCCAAGGGTGTGGATACCACCTATCTGATCGAAGGCGAAACGCCCACCGGCGCCACAATCTGCATGAATTACGGAGAAGACCGTGCCAACCTTACCTACCAGGGCGCGATGGACGTGATGGGTTTTGCCGATATAGACAAGAAAGTGTTTGACGAGGTCTCCCACATTCATCTTTCATCCCTCTTCATGCAGTCGGCCCTTCTCAGGGACATTGACAAGGTCCTGGACCTCGCAAAGGAAAAGGGAATTACGGTTTCCCTGGATACGCAGTGGGATCCCATGGAAACGTGGGCCCTGGATTTCAGGAAGGTCCTGCCCAAGATAACCATCTTCATGCCCAATGAGAAGGAGCTCATGGCACTTACCGGAACGGAAGATCTCGAGAGTGCAATATCGGCAGTGATGCCGTACCTTGGCAATGCCATGGTGGTGAAATGCGGGTCAAAGGGGTCCCTGCTCGTCAGAAAGGACGGAAGCATGAAACTCCTCCCGGCCTTCCTTAACGAGGATGTGGTCGATGCCATCGGCGCAGGTGACAGTTTCAACTCCGGTTTCATCACCGCTTTCGTGAAGGGGCTTTCCCTCGAGGAATGTCAGGAAACAGGAAATCTCACAGGCGCTGTGAACACGACAGCCTCCGGCGGAACCGGTGCATTCACATCCATTGAGGATGTCCGTAATATCTGTAGGAATAAATTCGGAAAAGAAATCAAAATATGAAAAAGCTGATAGCCGGAATCCTTCTCCCGCTGCTGCTCTCCTGCGGCAGGGAAATACCCCAGGACAGGCTTCTCTCCGGGAACCGCACCTTAAAGGATATTGCCGCCGTGGTTGAAACATCGGCATCCGGCAGCATGAACATAAGGACCGTTGCATTTGTGAACAACGGACCGGCCCCCGTGAGCATCGACGCCATGGAAACATCCCTTGTAGAGATTAAGGGTGCCGATGTCTGGACCTTCCAGCCTTCGTCTACATCTGAACGCAAGGACTGGGCATTCCCGGTAGAGAACGGTTTTTACCAGCGGAATTATTTGGGAATGAACGACAGCGACTATGGCGGCGGCATTCCTATGGTCTGCCTCTGGACAAAAGACCGCAGCATCAGCGTCGGCCTTGCAGAACCCACAATCAGGCTGGTTTCAATGCCCGTAGAACGCAAGGGCAATGTGACAAGGGCACGCATCCGCCAGGACTTTGAAACTCCCGTTATCCTCCAGCCGGGAGATACCCTCCGTTCTTTCAGGCAGTTCGTGATGGAGGGCACCGGAGACTTCTTCCAGCCGCTGCGTAATTATACCTCTTATATGAAAGAGACCTTCGGGTTCGCTTCTCCCGTTTCTCCGGAAAGTGCTTACGAGCCCGTTTGGTGCGCATGGGGATATGAACGCCAGTTTACGGTAGATGAGGTTATCGGCACGCTTCCCAAGGTGGTTGAGCTGGGATTCACCTGGGTAGACATTGACGATGGCTATCAGTGGTGCGAAGGGGACTGGGAGGCAAATGACCGCATCGGGGCCGCAGGAATGCGCCGTCTCACCGAAGCCGTCCACAACGCCGGCCTCAAGGCTAAGATTTGGTGGGCTCCCCTGGCGGCCGATCCCGGCAGCAATCTGGCAAAGAATCACCCTGAGATGCTGCTCCTTCAGAAGGACGGCACCCATGAAGATATCTCCTGGTGGGACAGCTGGTACCTTTCACCGGTGAATCCGTACACTCAGAAGTATACCCTTGACCTTGTGGACATGTTCCTCAAGGACTGGGGTTATGACGGATTCAAACTGGACGGCCAGCATCTGAATCTCTGCGCCCCTGATTACAATCCTGCAAGCGGCCTGGCAAGCCCCGGAGACGCTCCTGAGCGCATGCCGGAGTTTTTCAAAGCCCTTTATGAAAGAGCTCAGTCAGACCTTCCCGGAGCATTGGTCCAGCTCTGCCCCTGCGGTGACGCCTTCAATTTCTTCAACCTGCCGTATATCAACCAGGCAGTGGCTTCGGATCCTACCTCCAGCCGGCAAATCCGTCAAAAACGCATGGCTTTTGCCGCCATGGCTCCAGGCCTTGCGTACTATGCCGACCACGTTGAACTCAGCGACGGCGGTCTTGACTTCGCGTCCCAGGTGGGCGTGGGCGGGGTTATCGGCACTAAGTTCACCTGGCCCAAGCCCAATCCGCATGCCACGGAAAACGGCGGCAGCCTCCTTACAGAGGAGAAAGAAGCCCTTCTTCGCAAGTGGGTGCCCATCTACAAGGAAAAAATGCTCTCCAAGGGCACTTACCTGAATCTCTACAATTACGGCTTTGACAAGCCCGAAGCCCACGTCATCTCCAAGGACGGCGCCCTCTATTACGCTTTTTATGCCGATGAGTGGGACGGCAAGCCCATCGAACTCCGCGGTCTTGACGCTTCAAAAACCTACACGGTGACGGAGTATACTGCCGACACCCCCGTTACCTATGAAGTGAAAGGTGACAACCCTGTAATTAAGCCTGTTTTCAAGGGCAATTATCTCATTGAAGTAAAGTAAACAAAACTCTGAAACATGAAAATTAATAGATTTCTTGCTTTTATTCTGGTATTGCCTCTGCTGGTTTTCTGTGAGAAAACCCCGCAGGCAGAAACCAATGATCCTATCGACGAGCAAAAGCCTGCTCCGGAAACAGAAGACCCTTTTGCCGACGCTGCGACTGAAGTGAAAGACGGCGATTTAATCCTTGTAACCAATGAAAAAGTCCAGGCCTTTCTTGAAGAGGTGACATATCCGGAGCATGACTACACCGAGACCCATATTCTGGACGAGAAGTACGGCCCTACCGCCCCCGGAAAGTCTGATAAACCAAACGAGTTCTCAATTCGCTGGACTAAAGATGAATCGGCTGGGAACATAACTTTGAAGTTATGGGAAGATGACGGATGGAGTCGCGAAATGTCCATTGATAAGGGTGAATGCTATGCTAATATTATCAACCTTCGTCCTGGTGCACAGTATCATTTCGAAGTCAAGGGAGAAAGCGGCAAGGAGTTGACTTCCGGTGCCTTCAAAACCAAAGGACTCGTATACCAGGTTCTTTTCAAAGCGAATGTCCGTAATGCCCGTGATCTTGGCGGTTGGAAAACAAAAGACGGCAAGACTGTAAAATACCGTATGATTTATCGTGGCGGACGCATGCAGAGCAGCACGCTTACAAGCCGCAAGGGAAAAGATGACCTCAAAGCTCAGGGTATTCTTGCCCAATTGGACCTTCGCGGCAAATCGGATGTCCTTTCTTCGCCTGCAATGGATTATATGGAGTTTTGTGCTCCTGTAATAGAAGAGGGTTACACTCAGATGCTGAAAAACGATGGCGCAAAGGTAAAGCAGTGCTTTGAATTTGTCGCCAAGTGCGTAAATGAGAACAAGCCGGTGTATTATCACTGCTCTCTGGGCCGTGACCGTACCGGAACGCTTTCAATGATAATATTGGGAGTACTTGGCGTAAATGAGGGAGATATCTCCAAAGAATATGAGCTCACTCAGTTCGCTCCTTATGAGTGGGCAACTTCCGGTGGAGAAACGGTTAAGATGACAAGGAGGGCTGACTATAAAGGTGCGGCCAACTATATCTGGAACACTTTTGTCGGAACTGGCGAAAGTTTTGCTCAGGGTGTTGAGAAATACCTTCTCTCCATAGGTGTAAGCCAGGAGACCATCACAGCATTCCGTACCAACATGCTTACTGACTGAATCAATACAAATATATAGAAATATGGACAAGAAGTACATCGCATTTTTGCTTATTCTGCCGCTGCTTGCTTTCTGTGGCCCCAAGACTGAACAGAATACCGAGGAAGATCCGACGCCCACACCCCCTGTGGTGGATCCCGTGACACCGGATCCTTATGAGGATGCTGCTCCTGAAGTCAAGGACGGAGAGCTTATCCTCGTCACGAATCCCAACGTGGAGAAATATGTCTCCGAAGTCTCTTATCCCGATAAGGACTTGTCCTATACAAAGATTTACGACTATTACGGAGGCGCCAACGGAGTTAAATATGATGAAAACGGCAATCCCGACGAGAACGGAACACTTGTCAACAATCCTTCATCGGACAAGCCCAACGAGTTTTCCATAAGGTGGACTGCTGACGCTTCGGCCGGCGATATGACTTTCCATCTGGAAGAGCCTTCCTGGAGCCGCGATGTCACAGTAGATGCCGGAGAGGCATATGTCAATTTTACCAATCTTGTACCTGGAATCCATTACACCTACAAGGTCACAGCCGAGAACGGCAAGGTTATGGCGCAGGGAGGATTTGACACTAAAGGCAGTATCCGCCAGCTCTTCTTCCGCGGTAACGTCCGCAACTGCCGAGATCTGGGAGGATGGAAAACTCTGGATGGGAAAAAGGTTAAATATCGCAAGATATATCGCGGTGGCCGTCTTCAGGGTGAAACCATGAATGCAAAAGGCAAGAAAGACATTTTGGCCGAGGGTATAGCTGCTCAGCTTGACCTCCGTGGCAAATCCGATGTCCTGTCCGCCCCGGCTATTGATGGTTTTGCATTTTGCGCTCCGAGCATCGAGTCCGGCGGCACCTCCATGCTGGACAAGGACAGGGACAAGACCAAAGCTTGCTTTGAATTTGTCGTTAATAGTCTCAGGGATGACAAACCGGTATATTTCCACTGTTCGCTTGGCCGTGACCGTACTGGCACGATGGCAATTCTGCTCCTCGGTCTTCTTGGCGTGCGCGAGGGAGATATTTCCAAGGAGTACGAAGTAACCTATTTCGCGCCCAGAGGGTGGAGCATTGCTTATTCCGAGACATATAGCACCTTCCAGAACAATCGTACGAAATGGGTTTACAACGATGCCACTCCTTTCTTCTGGAAATATGCCGGTGACGACGGAACTTTTGCACAAGGTATTGAAAAGTACCTCCTTGAGATTGGCGTTAGCCAAAAGGATATTGATGATTACCGGAGTATAATGCTGGAATAGAATGAAAAAAGTACTGATGCTGGCCGCGTTGGCTATCCTTGCAGCATTTGCCTGCACCAATGCCGATGACTATGGCTACAGGATCAAAGACAACAAGATTGTCTACAACACTCCGGCAAGGCCTGCAGACCAGCAGTCAATGCTGGGCTTCGCCGCAGAGCCCATTGAGCATGTGAGGGTGGGCATAGTCGGCCTTGGAGACCGGGGCAGTGATGCTGTGAGGCGTTTCCCTTACATTGAGGACGCAACCGTGGTTGCGCTGTGCGACCTTTATCCCGACCGCGTAGAAAGGGCCCAGGGCATACTTGAAAGCAACGGCGCACCCCGCGCACAGTATGAGTTCAGCGGAGAAGAAGGCTACAAGCAGCTCTGCGAAAGGGAAGACATAGATCTTGTATATCTTGCCGTTCCCTGGCAGCTGCATACTCCTATTGCGGTATATGCGATGGAGCATGGAAAGCATGTTGCCATAGAGGTCCCGGCCGCAACCAGCATCAAGGAGTGCTGGGATCTCGTGAACACATCCGAGCGCACCCGCAGGCACTGCATGATGCTTGAAAACTGCTGTTATGACTTTTTCGAACTCACCTGCCTGAACATGATCCAGCACGGCCTCTTTGGAGAAGTCGTGCATGTCGAAGGTTCATACTGCCACAATCTTGAACCATACTGGGACGGATATCAGGGAGACTGGCGCATGACCTATAACAAGGCCCATCACGGGGATGTTTATCCCACCCATGGAATCGGCCCTGTGTGCCAGGACTTGAACATCCACAGGGGAGACAAGATGGACTACCTTGTAGCCATCGACACCGATGCATTCGCCGGGCAGGACAAGGCCGATGAGCGCTATGGAAAGGGGGCTGTTCCCAAGTATGCAAACGGCGACAATACATCCACGCTCATTCGCACCCGCAAGGGCAAGACCATCCTGGTGGAGCATAGCGTAGTCACGCCCCAGCCCTACAGCCGAATGTATCAGGTGCAGGGAACCAAGGGATATGCCAACAAGTATCCCAACGAGGGCCTTGCACTTGGCGGTTCCCAGCTCAAGGATGTAGCCTATGACAATCTGGATGCAGAAGAATACATGTCCGACGCCGAAAGAGACGCCATCATGGAGCAGTACAAGTTCCCCTTCGTTACCGAGATTGAGGAGCTCGCCCGCAAGGTGGGCGGCCACGGCGGCATGGACTTCATCATGGACTACCGCCTTATCTACTGCCTGCACAACGGCCTTCCGCTGGATCAGGATGTGTATGACGCAGCAGAGTGGAGCAGTCTCGTGGAGCTCACGGAGGTATCAATAAACCACAGGTCGATGCCCGTTGTGATGCCGGACTTCACCCGTGGTGAATGGAATAAGCTGGACGGAATTAAATTCGCCCTGAAGGACTAAACCTCACTTGAGGTTTATTTGAACAGTCTCGGTGCGAAAAGGAGAAGATACTGGCGCCAGTTGCACCAGAGGTGTCCGCGTGCCGATTCGTGATACTCGTAAGGGACGCCAAGCTTGTCCAGCTTCACGCGGAATTCCTGGTTTATGTCATAGAGGAAATCGTCCTTGCCTATGGCTATCCAGAAGAGCTTTACATGCATGGCTTTGAGTTTTTCGTCCACATTGCTGTACATGGGACTGTCGGAAGTAAGCTGTGGCACCAGGCCGGCAGAAAAGAGGCCGACATAGTCGAAACTGGCGGGATGGTTGATTGCTATGTACAAGCTGTGGAAGCCGCCCATGGAAAGGCCGGCGACAGCGCGGTTCTTCTTGCCTCTGGCAGCTGCGAAATTCTTTTCCGTGAAGGAGATGATTTCCTGGAATGAGGCCTCGTATGTGCCGTTCTTGTAGTTGGACGGTATCAGGTTTGACATTACCGGGCGGAAAGCCAGGTTGTCAGACGTCTCTCCGGGGGCGGCTGTTGCGCCGATATTTCCGTTAGGCATTACTACTATCATGGGCACGGCCTCGCCTTTTGCGATGAGGTTGTCCATGATACGGGGAACGTTGCCAAGTTCAATCCAGGCGGTTTCATCTCCGCCACTGCCGTGAAGCAGGTAAAGCACGGGGAACTTCTTCTTTCCGTCATAGGAAGGGGGAAGATAGACAGACAGCCTTCTGTCCGATCCGGTGGCGTCAGAATGGTACCAGGTCTGGGTAACAGTGCCGTGGGGAACGTCGTGGACCTGGTAATAATCGGCATAACCTCCGTTTACGTAGAAATAACTGAAGGTAGTGCCAACGTCCCTCTTCGTGAAGGGGTTTGCAGGGTCAAGGCCGGTTATTCCGTCGATGTTAACCCTATAGGTGTACAGTTCTGAAGGCAGCACTGACGTAGTGCCAGACCAGATGCCGCCTTCTCCCTCCTTGAGGGGGAGGATGCCGTTCACCCAGTCTCCAAGGACTACGACCTTATGGGCCTTCGGCGCGTGTACGTTGAAGGTTACGGTGTTGTCTGCGTTGATAACGGGAGAGGTTACGTTCCCTGCCCTGAAGCCAACGTTCTGCTGGGCATGCAGTCCGGCTGCGGCCATGATTCCTGCCATTGCAAGTGCGATTCGTTTCATATTATTTGGATCTGAGTGAGAGCCCGAAGCCGCCGCTGCGTGCCATCCTTACTTTCATGGTGTCGGCAGATGTGACCTCTGAGCGGGTGATTGTATAGGCCTGGGGGTTGGTTTCGAAGTCGGCGTCGGGGGCATCGGCATAAAGGGTTGCCTCATAGACTTTGCCTGGCTCCAGGAAATCCAGGGCGAAGCTCACTTCGCGGGCGTTTTCATCCGTGATGCCGCCTACATACCAGACGTCGCGGGGGTTCTTCAGATCCTTGGCGGTGGCGTTCTCCGGCAGGGCATAAACGAAGCGGGCGGCGCTCGTAACGATGTCTTTCTTTGCATCGGCAAGTTTGGAGGTGCTTTCTGCAGCCGCGTTAAGGGTGGACAGTTTGGGATGGCGGGCGGTTACGATGTACGCTCCGGGTTCGGCCTCGAGATAGATGGTCTTGTCCCAGTCTACGGCGACGTCCTTGATGAACTGGAAGGCGTCCATGAAACGGGCGTAGTTCTCAGGCAGGTCTGCGGCCATCTGCAGCGGGCTGTAGAAGGTGACATACAGGCCCAGATGGTTGCCGATGGTGTGAAGCATTTTACCGCTCTGACCGGGCGCCGTCACTGACATATCCTGCTCGAAGATGCCGGGAGTATAATCCATGGGACCACCCTGAAGACGTGTGAAAGGCAGGATTGTGGTGTGGCCGGGGGCTATGTTGCCGCGGTATTCACCGCCCATGGCGCTCTCGTTGCCTATCATGTTGGGCCAGGTTCGGCACAGGCCGGTAGGACGCACGGCTTCATGGGCATTGACCATGATATGGTGTTTGGCAGCCTCTACTATGGCGTAGTGATAATGGTTGATGAGGGCCTGGCTGTAGTGGTGTTCTCCGTAAGGGATGATGTCGCCCACGTAACCGCTCTTGACGGCATTGTAGCCATATTTGTTCATGAGATTGTATGCCTCCTCCATGTGGCGCTCGTAGTTCACTGTTGATGAAGAGCTCTCATGGTGCATCACAAGGCGGATACCCTTGGAATGGGCGTATGCATTAAGGGCGGGGAGGTCGAAGTCCGGATAAGGAGTTACAAAGTCAAAGACATAGTCCTTCTGGTGGCCGAACCAGTCTTCCCATCCTTCATTCCAGCCTTCGATGAGGAGGGCGTCAAAGCCGTTTTCGGCGGCGAAATCAATGTACCGGCGCACATTCTCGTTGTTGGCCCCATGCTGGCCATGCGGCTTGACGGTCTTGAAATCGGTAACTCCAAGCTGCACTGAAGGGACATCCCAGGTATAGCTCCACTGGGTTTTTCCTGTAATCATTTCCCACCATACGCCCATGTACTTTACGGGATGAATCCAGGAGACATCCTCAAGCGCACAGGGTTCGTTCAGGTTGAGAATAAGGCGGGATGCCAGCACGTCGGTGGCCTTTTCGCATACCTGGACAGTCCTCCAGGGGCTCTTGCATGGAGCCTGCAGGCGTCCCTTGACGCCTTCTGCATCAGGGGTGAGCCAGGTTGTGAAAACCATCTTCTTGTCGTCCAGGTCAAGGTTGGCAGTGGGGTAGTTCAGGACCTCGGCTTCGTGGATGTTGATGTAGAGGCCGTCGGCGGTTTTCATCTGAAGGGCGGTCTGGACGCCGGTTGCAGAGAAACTCTCCTGGGATGCGTTGGAGAGGCGCATCTTTTCGGAAATGCCCCTTATTTCACTTAGTTTTGATTCCGTGTAGTTGTATTCCTGGGTGTCGTAGTCCCCGCTTATCCACCAGGCGGTGTGGTCTCCGGCCATGGCGAACTCCGTCAGTTCATCGGCCACGTTGAAGTACGTGAGTGTATTCTCCATGGGGAACTCGTAGCGAAAGCCCAGGCCGTCGTTGTAGAGGCGGAAACGCAGGTTCATCGCTGTGCCGTCCTCACGCTTGAGAGACAGGAGCAGTTCGTTATAGTTGTTGCGTATTTCGGCCTCTTCTCCCCACACCGGTTCCCAGGTCTCGTCGAAGGTATCATAGGTGGCATCGGCCTTGGAGAATCCCTTCTGTAGGTCTTTCCCGTCGGTGAGCCTGTATCCGAGTTTTGAGGGAAGGACTACGGCTTTCCCTTCGCGGGAAAGCGCATAGACGGGGATGCCGTCGGCGGTGAGGCCGGCCTCGAGGGTAAGCTTGCCGTCCGGGCTGGAAAGAGTGTCGGTAGCCTTGAATGACGTGGTTTTGTTGCCGCATGCGGCAAGGGCTATAATGCCGATAATGGTTATTGCGAGTCGTTTCATAGTGTCTGTCCTCCGATGAATTCGCGAAGTATTGATGTGGGCGGTATTGCCGCTATCTCATTGGGCTGAAGAGCGACGATATATCCAAGGAATTTGAGAAGACGCACAGCCTCCGGATATGCGGGCGAAGATGGCTGGATGCGCCTCAGAAGGGGTTCTGCATAGTATCTGAGCAGAGGCAGCTCGTACAGCAGTGCGCTGTTGAACTGGGCATCGGCATTCTCCTGGAATGGGAAGATATACTTGCCCTCGCCGCGGCGGACGGAGGGCCAGCGGAGGATGGTCTCTTCGGGGGATATGCCCCTGACGCGGTTGTCCCTGACCATGCGCCTGAGGAGGCGGTTGTCCGTCGTGGAGATGCAGCAGTTCTCGTCCAGCTTCAAGGAAGTGAGGGCCGATGCATAAATCCTGAATATTCTGGACTGGTCTACAGACGGAACCATTGCGGGATCCAGTGCGTGGATGCCTTCCATCACAAGGATGTCGTTCTCTTCAAGATGCATCATATTGCCTTCGAAGAAGGGTTCGCCAAGCTTGAAGTCGTAACGTGGAATCTCCACCTCACCGCCGTCCAGAAGGGTATTGAGGTGCTTTCCCAAAAGCTCCAGATCCATTGCCTCGAGAGCCTCGAAGTCGTAATTGCCGTCTTCGTCCTTTGGAGTGCATTCCCTGGAAACGAAATAATTGTCCAGCTCGATTACCTTAGGATTCAGGCCCAGGACCTTGCACTGCTGCGCAACCCTTAGCGAAGAAGAGGTCTTTCCGCTTGAAGAAGGGCCTGCAAGGAAAACTATCTTGAGGCGCTCCTTCTCTGCATAAATCCTGTCTGCAAGGGCGGCATAGCTGCGCTCCTGGCGGGCTTCGCAGAGATTGATGAGCTCCACGGCCTTGCCATTCATAAGGCACTCATTGAGCGCTCCAACGCTCACTATACCTGTAGTCTTGCACCAGTATCCGTAGTCTTTCAGGGTATTGGTAAGCTTAAGCTGCTTCTGGCGGGGAATTGTATGGCTTTCATCACCTTCCTGAGGGTACTGGAGGCAGAATCCGTGATGGAAGGGCATCAGGTCGAACACCTTTATATATCCCGTGGAAGGTGCCAGCGGACCGTAGAAATTGTCCGTCACCCCGTCAAGTCCGTAGACGGTAGTGAAGTACTTGCCCAGGGAGTGGATAAGGCCAGCCTTGAGCTTCTGGTTCTGTGCTATGAAAAGCTTTTCGGCCTCTGTGGAAAGCATTTCCCTTCTTGTGAAAGGAAGGTCCTCCGAAACCATCTCGCGCATCCTGTCACGGATGGCGAAAATCTGTTCATCGGTGATGCGCTCGCCCCTGAATTTGCAGTAGTAACCGCTTGGCAGGGAATGGTTTATCTTGAAAACGCGGTCCGGATACAGTTCGCGGGCCGCAGCCTGTGCCATAAAGCTCAGGGAACGGATATAGACCCTGCGCCCTTCAGTTTGATTAAGGCCGATGAATTCCACCTGATGGGGATAGAACACGGTAAAGTCAAGGGAACGGAGTTCGTGGTCCACTATGGCTGCCAGGACATCGAATTCCCTGCCGGACTTGGCATCCTTCACTGTTTTGGGAGCAAACGCAGACAGGGCTGTGCCCTTTTCCACCATGAGTTTGCTGCCGTCATTTACGATATGTATTTCTACTTGCATAATCTGTTGATATTACTCCTCGGGCGTATTCCCCGGCGCGAGCGGCGGAAGTATACGGGAGGGGGATTTGATGCCGTGGTTCACAGCCTTCCATGCGGCGCCTACTATGCTCTGTGGGCTGTCGTTGAGGCGTGCCGAGTTTTCCTTGAATTTCTTCACGGCAACTTCGAGCGTGTGCTCCACCTCTGCGTTCTTTTCGCAGTAGAGGGCAACACGTTCAACCATGTTCTGGGCCGCGGTGACTATCTCCGAGATGTTTTCCATCTGCTCTTTCTGCACCCAGGCGGTGCGGATCAGGCGCAGGAAAGGAATCAGCGTTTCCTCCGTGGTGATGAGGACATTCTGGTCAAAAGCCCAGGCGAAGATTTCCTTGTCTTCCTGCTTTGCCAGCTGGTATGCCCCATAGTTGGGGATGAACATTATGACGTAATCCAGCGTATTCCTGCCCTGTACGTATTTCTGGTACTCCTTGCTTGTGAGTTCCTTGACGTGATTCCGCACAGATTCCAGGTTGCGGCGGGAGGCATCGGCACGGGCTTCGTCATCTGTGGCGTCGAAGTAGTCGGACAGAGCGCTCAGGGAGACTTTGGAGTCGATGAGGATGTCCGTGTCGTCGGGGAAATGGAGGGCGAAGTCGGGGCGCATGCGCCGGCCGGTCTCTTCGCTCACGATGATGTTGCCCTTCCTGTCCCGGAGCCAGAATTCCGAGTCGTAGTCGTGACCCGGGCGCAGGCCTTCTCCCTTGAGGATGTTCTCCAGGATGGTTTCCCCGAAGATTCCCTGCATCTTGTTCTTGCCCTTGAGGGCGCTGGCAAGGTTTTCGGCCTTGGTGCCGATGGAATCCGTCTGCTCACGCAGGTGCCGGACCGTTTCGGCAAACTGTGTCTTGATGGCGGAGCTCTCCTCGGCGTGGGTTTTCTTCTGCGCGTCAAAGGCTTCCTTCATGTCCCGGATATCCTTGTCGAGGCCTCCGGTGATGGTCTTCATGGTTTCTGCAGCCTCTTTCTTGAGGCTCTCCTCGCGGGCTTTCAGAATCTTCTCGTTCTCGAGGGCGAGTGCCGTCTTGGCGGCTTCGATGGCCTTTTCCTGACTCTCCTGAAGGTCTTCGAGGGCTTTTTCGTGCTGCTTCCTTTCGCTTTCAAGGAGCGCCTGTGCCGTAGCGGCCTCCGCCTCTTTGCGCACTATCTGCATGCGAAGCTTCCCGGCAGAGACTATCCATATCACCACCAGTATTATGATCACCGCGGCTGCGGCTATGCCAACTATGAGCGCAGTATTCATATTACCATGTAATTGCAGGTTGTTTGAGGGCTTCGTGAAGCTGCTGGTCATAGCGCAGGCGAATGCGTATGCCGGCTTCCTGGAAGTAATAACGCACCACTATGTCCTCTTCGATGAAGGGGATGATTTCGTCCTTTTTCAGGCGCAGGAAGGTGGTTTTGTCCATGTCCAGGGATTTCTCCAGGGCTTCCAGCTGCGGAGCCATCGCATCTGCAAGGCCGTCCTCCTTGAGCGTTTCCTTCATCTGGTCGAAGATAGCCCTTGCCGATGAACGGTAGTCGAATTCCTTGTCTGCCGCGAAGGCCACGAAGTCATCGTAGTCGGTGAAGTGGAAGTCTTCGTCGACGCTTTCGTGTTCGCGTACATACTTGAGGGCGTACTGTTCGACGATACCTCCAAGAACCAGGGAGTAGGTGAGCCTTGAATAGCGGTGGGGCTTTACTTCAAAGTCGGGGGTGATTCCGCCGCCGTCCCTCACCGTGCGTCCGTGGGTGGTGGTGAAAGTATGTGTAAGGGAATCGGGAATGTGCCCCACGCTGCCGTCCTCGTTGCGGTGGGAGTAGTCGATGGCCTGCACGCACCTTCCGGAAGGGGTATAATACTTTGCGGTGGTTACCTTGAGCTGCCCGTCGTAAGGCAGGGCGCGGATGCTCTGCACAAGGCCCTTCCCGTAAGTGCGCGTGCCGATGATAGTTGCCCTGTCATAGTCCTGCAGGGCTCCGGAGACGATTTCCGATGCCGACGCGCTTCCGGAATCCACCAGTACCACAATAGGTATATCGGTGTCCAGGGGCTCTCCTGTAGTGCGGTATGTGGCATTGCTGCTGGGAGTCCTTCCCTTTGCCGATACCACCACCGTCCCGCGCGGAACGAAGAGCGACACGATGTTCACGGCCTCGGAAAGAAGCCCGCCGCCATTGCCGCGAAGGTCCAGTACAAGGCGTTTCATGCCCTGGCTCTTAAGCTTCTGGAATGAGCTCTTGACATCTCTCCAGACACCTTCTGTGAACTTGGTGAGCATGATATATCCGTCACCGTTATCAAGCATTCCGGAGTATTCCACGGAAGGGAGTATGATGCGTTCGCGGACCACTTTCACGTCCGTGAGCTCCCCGGTTCTGAGTTTCCTGACGCGGAATGTAACGCTTGTCCCAGGCTTTCCCCTCATTTTTTCGGAGGATTCGGAACTCGTGAGCCCGTGGGTGCTTTCCCCGTCGATGGATTCAATCTCGTCCCCGCAGCGAAGGCCTGCCTTTGCGGCAGGGGAGTTCGCATACGGCTCGTTGATGATGACATTTCCGTTCACATCAGGCTTGTAAATGATTGCGCCGATGCCTCCATACGTGCTGGTGAGCATCATCTGGAAGTCTTCCTGTTCCTCTTCCGGAACATAAACCGTGTAAGGATCCAGGCTTTCCAGCATGGCATCCACCGCCTTTCTCTGAATGCGTCCCACCTCCAGCGAATCCACGTAGGAACGGTTCAGTTCCTTGAGGATGGCGTTGTGGACCTCTATCCACTTGCCCATGTTGAAGGATTTGGACTGTGCCGATGCCCCTGCAGAAACGGTCAGTGCCAGCAGGGCTGCAAATATATATGCCGATTTTCTCATTTTCAAACTCGTTTTTACCGGCTGCAGTTACCCTCAAACAGCATGCCGTCTCACAAAGATAATAAATAATTAGTATCTTTGCGCCGGAAAATAAACCATGACTATGAAACTTGTTTTTGCAAGCGCAAATCCCAGTAAACTCCGCGAAGCTGCCGAGATTCTGGGAGATGGCTTTGAAATAATATCGGCCGCAGAGGCGGGGATAACGGAAGATATTCCTGAAACGGGTAATACCTTCAGGGCCAATTCCCTGCAGAAGGCAAACTATATATATGAACGCACCGGCATGGACTGCTTCGCCGACGATTCCGGCCTCGAGGTGGAAATCCTTGGAGGAGCCCCCGGTGTAGAGACGGCCCGCTATTCGGGTCCCGACCGCAACCCCTCCAGGAATATCGACAAATTGCTTTCCGAGATGGCCCGCAGGGAGCGTGAGGCATCGGCAATGAGGGAGATGGGCATTTCTACGCCGCACGCAACGAGAAAGGCCAGGTTCCGCACGGCCGTGGTGCTTATCCTTGGCGGAGAGAAATACTTCTTCGACGGCACTATGGAGGGCAGCATAGCCCGGGAAAGGCACGGGGAAGGCGGTTTCGGTTATGATCCCGTATTCTACCCCGAGGGGCTGGACAAGACATCGGCAGAGATTCCCGAAGATGAGAAAAACGCCATCTCGCATCGTGGAAAGGCCCTCAGGGCCATGGCGGAATTCCTGAATGAAACAAAGCGCTGAACTCATCGTCCTTTCAACTACCAAGGTGGGTGAGAGCCAGCTGGTGGTGCACACCCTTTCGAAGGAATTCGGAAGGAGGGGCTTCATCGTGCGGCCGGGGAAGAAGACATCGGCAGCCCTTTTCATGCCCCTGAGCATACTGGAGGCCGATGTGGTCGAGAATCCAATGTCCCAGCTGTGGTCGCTGAAGGATGTGTCGGCACTGGATGCGCTGGGGGGAATCCGCGGGAACATTCACAAGAATACCATCTCGCTGTTCCTTGCAGAGGTGCTGTTCCGCACCGTGAGGGAAGGGGCTTATGAAGACGGCCTTTATGAGTGGTGTGTGCGCAGTATCCTTACCCTGGATGCCCTGGAGGGGGATTTCTCCAACTTCCACGTGCTGTGGCTGCTGGACTTTGCCGCAGCGCTGGGCTTCAGGCCTACGTTTCAGGATATGCTGCCCTTTGCGGGCGATGACGCCCCGCTTTTCAAGCAGCTGCTCACCTCTGAATTCACCGAGGCGATGCTGGTCCCAATGAGCGGCTCCAAGCGTACGGACCTCTGCGAATCCATCCTTCGCTACCTGGAATTCCACACCGACCAGCCTATCCGCGTAAAATCATTGTCTGTGCTCAGGGAATTGTACAAATAGGTGTCAAATGAGTGACACCAAGAGGAACAGATAGTGGGCGATTATGCCGGCGCAAAGGCCTGCGATGGCGTGTGCGCCGATGGCTTTGGAGATGACCTTGCGGTAACCGAGCGAGTCCAGCATGGCGGTGTGTGTGGAGAGGAAGCCGCTCCAGCACATGCCGATGGCGGTAAACACGGCGATAGCATTCCCGTCAAGGATACCGGCAGTGTCAAATGTGGGAAGAAGCCCCAGGGACGCTCCCACGGCACCGAGAGCCGTCATGGGGAATGCGATGAGCTCCATGTGCTCGAAGCCGAAGAGCCACTCAAACACCCAGTGAATCTTCTCTGCCAGCCATGGAAGGACCGGAACGCCCTGTGAAGAGCTGCCGTCATATACTCCGGAAGGGCCGGCGCCGAAGGTAATCATGATAACCGCCGTAGTGATGATAAGCACGCCGGGAATAATCTGAAGACCAAGTTCCACACCGTTTTTGCCACCGTCAAGCACAGCATTCAGAAAACGCATGAATATGCTCTTGTCACTGGTCTCCTCCTGAGCCTCTTCCACGTGCTCTGATACGGAATCATACACGGGAGAATCCAGTTCCGGATATGCCTTGAGGCAGTTTCTCTGCATGATTCTGGTAGAGATAATCGAACCGCAGAATGCTCCGAAAAGACCCACCAGCGCGGCCGAGACATGGCCATATCCGATCATGGTGATAATAACCACGAAGCCCATTCCGAATGCAGTTCCGAAGTTGGTCAGTGAAATGAGCTGGTACTTCTTGAAATACGACGCGAAGGTCCTGTCCTTTGACAGGGCGATGATTGCCGGATTGTCAGAGAGGAAAGTCATGACGGCGCCAAGAGCTGCTACACCGGGAAGGTTGTAGAGCGGCTTCATGAGCGGCCTCAGGAATCGTTCCAGAAGGGTGACGACTCCAAACTCGGACATCAGTTTGGAAAGGGCACCGGTGAGAACGGTGATTCCCATCAGGTAGAATACGGTATTAAGAAGCAGGTCATGCGCCGTATTCATTATGGTTTTGAGCATGTTGCCGCCGCCCATGCGGCTGCCGAGAAGTCCGAAAACGACTATGAGTATTGTAAGAAAAACGAGTGCCTCTACAGTAGAGCGACGGATCTTTTTCATTAATCAGGTGGTTAGCGGATACAAAGATACACTTTTTTATCATGCATTCAAGTGCGAAATTATTGTTACCTTTGTAAAAAATAGAAAATAATGATTTCGGAAGGCAGAATTGACGAGGCCGTGAAAAGGCTTTTTTCTGGGATTGAGTTCCAGGCAGAGCCGGCAGGCCTGTACGACCCTCTCAGGTACATGATTGAAATAGGCGGAAAAAGGCTCAGACCGCGCCTCTGCCTTACCACATATGGCATTTATGCCGATGAATTGACCCCCGAGGTGCTTGAACCGGCGGCGGGGCTGGAGGTGTTCCACACATTCACCCTTATCCATGACGACATCATGGACCGTTCGCCCCTGAGGCGCGGCCACGACACGGTTTGGAAAAAGTGGTCGGAAGACACTGCCATCCTTAGCGGAGACGTCATGTGTATCGATGCCTACAAACGCATTGCGAAGGCCCCCAAGGCCGTTCTGGGAGAGGCTCTTGACCTCTTCTCCAAGACGGCGGCAGAGGTCTGCGACGGCCAGCAGCTGGATATGGACTTCGAGAAGAGGGATGATGTCACGATGTCGGAGTACATGAATATGATCGGCCTCAAGACCGGTGTCCTTCTTGCGTGCTCTGCCCAGATGGGCGCCCTCATCGCCGGGGCGGGGAAGCCCAGCCAGGAGGCTATTTATGAATACGGATACTACCTTGGACTTGCCTTCCAGGTTGCCGACGATTACCTCGATGCCTATGGCGACGAGAAGGTGTTCGGAAAGCCCATCGGCGGGGATATCCTTAACTGCAAGAAGTCCTGGCTCACAGTGAAGGCTGCCGAAAAAGGAGCCGTGGGCCTCACGGAGGCGCTCAATGACACTACCCTTCCTCCTGCAGAAAAGATTGCCCGCGTAAAGGCCATATACGATTCAGTAGATATAGTCTCCGAAGCAAAAAAGGCCATAAGCGACCTCAGCACCCGTGCCGTTTTCAAGGGCACAGATGCGGCAATGGGGGCAGAAGAACACGAAGCACTGAAACAGTTTGCCCACGCCCTCGTGGGACGCACAATGTAATGGACAGGAAAGAACTTGAAATAATGGCACCTGCGGGCAGTTTCGACTGCCTGCTTGCCGCTATAGAAGGCGGTGCCGATTCCGTCTACTTCGGTATCGGCCACCTTAACATGCGTTCGCATTCGGCAAACAATTTCGCCCGTGAGGACTTGCCGGAAATCATGCGAATATGCCGCTCCTACGGGGTCAAGGCATACATGACGCTGAACATCACCCTTTACGGGGAAGACCTGCAGGCGGCGTACGACACCCTTGACACCGCAAAGGCAGCCGGTGTGGACGCCATCATTGCAACGGACATGGCGGCAATCATGTACTGCCGGAAAATCGGCTTGGAAGTGCATATTTCCACGCAGCTGAGCATCTCCAACATAGAGTCCCTGAAGTTCTACTCCCAGTTTGCCGATGTCGTCGTCCTTGCCCGTGAGCTCAACCTCACTCAGGTGGCGGCAATCCATCAGGCCATCATCGACCAGGATATCCGCGGTCCCAAGGGAGAGCTGGTGCGCATAGAGATGTTCGCCCACGGAGCGTTCTGCATGGCCGTTTCAGGGAAGTGCTACCTGTCGCTGGCAGCCTATGGGGCATCGGCAAACAGGGGCGCGTGCCTGCAGGTGTGCCGCCGCGGCTATCTTGTCACGGACTATGAAACCGGCAACGAAATCCACATCGACAACAAGTACCTGATGTCCCCAAAGGACCTTTGTACCATCGAGTTCATGGACAAGTTCGTGGAAGCCGGCGTGAAGGTGTTCAAGATTGAGGGACGTGCCCGCAGTGCAGAATATGTGAAAAGGGCCGTGTCCTGCTATCGTGCCGCCGCCGATGCCGTTGCCGACGGGACCTACAACCAGGAGCAGGCCGCCGTGTGGAAGGAACAGCTTGCCGAGGTCTTCAACCGCGGTTTCTGGGACGGCTACTACCTTGGTGCCAAGATGGGCGAGTGGAGCTCCATCTACGGCTCCCAGGCCACCAGGAAGAAGATTTATCTTGGAAAGGTTACCAACTGGTTCGCTCGCCTTGGTGTAGCGGAAATAAAGGTAGAGGCTACAGACCTTCACAAGGGCGACGAGATTATCTTCATCGGCAACACCACCGGCATCCTTGAAATGAAGGTGGAAGACCTTCGCGTAGACTATGAGGAGGCTTCCGTCGCTCCCCAGGGCCGATATTGCTCCGTGGCCGTCCCGCTGGATTCAATGCCGGAAGACCACGTGAACGACAATCCCGGCATGACTCCGGGAGAACGCCTCCACCCCCGCCGCGGAGACAAGGTCTTTATCTGGCAGTAGAATCTGGCAGTTCAGCAGTATTATCTGAGCACTCGCAGGGCGAGCATGTGCATGCGCACTTGCACGCCTTGCTCTCCTTGCTCCTGTTGATGTTGGCCCTTATCGCCCCGTAGCAGATAAGCAGCGCCACCAGCACCAGAAACCCAATGGCAATCTGCCTCAGAATGTCTTTAGTCGAATTGTTTTCCATACGTCTGCAAAGTTAACAAAATATCCCGTCCTTAAAAACAGGCGTTTTTGAGGACGGGATACAAATTGTTATACGAGATAATTACTGAATCTTCTCGCACTCGAATGCAGTCTTGTCGTCTGCACCCATGCCTTCGGGATTGCTTTCGTATTTCTCCTTGGTGTCATAGAGCTTGGTCTCGACAATGACGCAGTTATTAGCATCAACATTCAGAGGATAGTATGCAAGCTTTGCAGCATATTCCTGTTTTACAACGTTGTTCTCCTTGTCAACAACACCATACCACCAGGCGGTGCGCATGATGTGGGCGGAAGCACGGCCAACAAGACCGGTCTCATAGAACCAGCGCTTTACTTTAACGTCTTCATCCCATTCACCATGGATACCTGCTGCATTGACGTTGCTGTAGTAGGTGTGCATTTTCTTGCGCCAGCCTGCTGCGGTTGTGCTTTCGCTTACCTGATCTGCAATGCCAACGCGGCCCCACCATTCGATGTTGCCTTCTTCGTCAATTGACTGAACAGTATTTACAACACCGTCAGCCTTTGCGAGTGTGAGGAAACCATTTGCATCATACTTGCATTCAAGAACTTTCCATCCTTTGCCAACTTCAGTGTCTGCTGCCTGTTCAATTTTGGTAGCCAGTTTTTTGTCATTGACGGTAATTGTACATACAGGAGCATTGTCCTTCTTTTCGTCAACAACGGTAACGGTGTTGCCATTCCATTTAAATGCCATGGTAGAATAAACTTCCTTTGCCCAGGCCATGTCAACCTTGGCAATTGTGCCGTCGGCATTATAGGTGTACGTGTACATGTCTCCGCTCTTCATGTCATCACCTTCCCAGCTCTTCATCAAGTTCTTCACTCGATAAGTGGGTTTTGCGATAGTGCTTTGTTCATCATCATTTCCACCCTTGTTGTCCTTTTTGCAGGATACAGTGGTAATGGCAAGAGCTGCCATCATGAGTAACATGATTTTTTTCATAGTTTTTTGTTTTTAAAAGGGTTAATAGTAAATATTTGATTTTATGGAACTAATGCTTGACATAATATTGTATATAGGATCCTTGTATGCATTTACTATCCTGTACTCAAACTTGGCTCCGTTGTTTTTGCAGGCATTGTAGAGTTTATTCATGCCAAGGTAATTGGAGTCGTCATCGGTACCGCAGAAATATATCGTCTGATCTTTTGCTACATTTATTGTCTCTCCAACTGATGGATTGATATAGTAGCTTCGCTTAAAAGTATCAGAAGGTAAAGCTAAAGCGGCTTCGGCACCTTGACCATATCCAAGTACGAGTTTTTTGTCATTTGGATACTTTGAGTCCCAGTAATTCATCCACTCTGTGAGCGATTTCTGGGAAATGTCGCACGGAAGCATTACATAGCTGTTGTTATAGACAGGATTTATGTATGCGGCGTACCTGAGAATGCTGATCATGAAATTAGAAAGCTCGTTATTATGAACGATGTATAGTGCGGTGCCGGTTTTGTTTTCCTTGTATTTATCTGATACATAGACGCCATCTTCATTATTACTCTCAAGTACGCACGGGTCGTAATCGAAGTTCAAGTCCGGGCTCCAGAGGGTGCCTCCGTTCATGTAATAGTCGAACCAGGGAAGGACCTCCTCAAGAGCGGGATTCCAGACGGAAGAAGAATGACCTCCATCAACAACGCGATACTCGTGCTTATAGCCGTTGTCGCGCATCACGCAGTGGAGTTCATCATTGGAGTAGAGAAGATTCTTTTCGTCATCTCCGCAAATCAGGTACCAGTTCACGGTAGACAGTAGCTCTTTGTTTTCTGCGTTGAAATAATGAATGGGGCAGTGCTGTTTGTAATACTCGGTGATACGGCCCTCTCCCTTTTCTCCTAGTCCGCCGAATATCATTCCCCACTGATTCTCCCATCCGCTTTGGGATTCTTCAAGATACTGCCAGTCTGTACGTACAGACATTGAAAGAGGAGCACATGCAATGAATAATTCAGGGTGTTTTTCGGCAAGTGCACATGCCCCGAATCCTCCCATGGAATATCCTGTTATAGAACGGTGATTCTTGTCTGGAATGGTACGGTAAGTCTTATCTATCATAGGGATCAACTCCTGGACAAACATATCCATATAGTTGTATGACCCATCAAAGAAATTGCAGTAGTAACTGGAGAAGCCCTGCGGGAAGACATATATCATTTTAGACATGCCGCTTGCCTCCAAAAACTGGATTTTGGAGTTTGCATGCAGATAGTCACCGTTCCAGGAATTGTTATTGTCACCAAGCCCATGGAGCATGTATACCACTGAATAACGCTGGTCTGTGGCCTTTTCATAATCTTCGGGGAGGTATACCGAATACTTTACATATGCCTTGAGAATCCTGCTGTTAAGGACCAGGTCTTGCTGGTAACGCTTAAAACCTTCCGGCTCCGGAGGTGTCACCGGAGTAACGATGTCGGTACCATTGTCATTGTTATCGTCAGTCCTTGAACAACTGCCAGATGTCAAAACCAAGAATGCGCCAAGTATCGATATGAACTTATATTTCATCATAAACTACCATTTCAGATGCGTAAACTTCATAATCCGGGTGGGGATTGTTGAGGCGGAGGGTAAGTGTGTGCTCACCGCTTTCAAAGCAGTAGGCAGAGAAAACTTCGTACTTGCGCTTGATGTAATCAATGGGCATAGTAAAGTGTTCTATTTCTTCTCCGTCCAGCAGGGCAGTGATGTCAGCAACGTAACTGTCATCTGCATGTCCGGTTTTGCGGACGCTGCCTTCGACAACAATGCTGTTTCCCTTGAATGTGAGTTCGACCTTGTCTGTAAAGGCCTTTTTGAGAACCCTCTTCTCTACGGGAACAATGCCTTCAAAGCTCTGCTCATAGCGGACGGGCTGTGGCTTTTCAACATTGATATAGATGCAGTTTTCGGCCGGTTCGTTGCCTCCGAACACGTCTTTTACAAGCTCGAAATTAGCCTTGCAGACATTTTCCAGGCTCAGTGAAGTGTAGGGGAAAGGAATATCCTTGATGCGCTCGGCTCCCTTCTTCCAGTACTCGGGAATGGCATCATATCCATACATCACGCCAAGGATGCCGGCTGCCGAAGCCGGGTTGCAGTCAGAGTCGTTTCCGCAGCGTGTAGAGATGTCCATCGTCTTCAGGAAGTCTCCTTCTCCATAGAGGAGGCCGATTACCACAAAAGCGGAATTGATGGTGGCGTCGATGTTGAATCCGTTCCAGACTCCTTCAGGGCACCCCACGTCATTTGCATGGCGGTTGGTGACCTCGAACCAGCACTGCTTCCAATCCTTGGGGTATTTCTTCCAGTACTTGATGACATCGGAAATAGTGCTGTGGAACTTTGTCCCTTCAGGAATGGTCTTGAGCGCCTCCGTGACAATGGTGGGGATATCGTTGCACACGTATGCCAGGCAATACATTGCGCCGATGAACACGCCGCCGTACCAGCCGTCGCCGTAATTCATGATATGTCCTATCCTGTCACTCAGCTCGGAAGCTCTGTTCACGCCACCCGGATACAGCATGCCGATGAAATCGGCCTCGATCTGGAAGTCTATGTCATCTGCGTGGGGGTTGTACTTCCAGTGACCTGATTCAGGTGCTCCGCGGCCGTTGAGGATGTTGTAACGTGCACCTTGGTTTGCATGCCAGAGCTTGTAGTCTGCATAAGCAAATGCGTTGGCATACTCTTCCACAGGTGCATCCAGGCCGTATTTGAGCATGGTTTCCATGAAGGTGAGGTCCATGTAGACATCGTCATAAAGACCCGGGTCTTCGATGTAGGTGTCATAGATGTAGTCATCGTACCACGGAATAGGAATCTCTTCCATGATGATGCCTCCCTTGTACTTGAACTCGGTAGGGCCTCCATAGGTGCAGCCGATTGTCTGTCCGTACCAGCCGCCGCGGATTTTATCCATGAGGGTGGCGTCGTCCATCTTTAAGGTTGTACCGTACTGGACTTTGGCCGTGCAGGCAGATAGGGCCAGGAGTGCTATGATCAGTATCCTTTTCATCCTAGTTGTGATAATAGGTGTCTGTGTTCTGCTTTTCGCTGTAGTATTCGATGGCGTTGATTCTAAGGAGATAAGTGTCAGGTTTTGCGTTGCGCCAGACAAGCTTTACATGATGGTGGCCTTCATCCATGCAGTACTTCCATGCAGGTTCAAGCTTGCGCGAAGTCCCCTTCATGGGAAGGATGGAAACCTGGTCCAGAGCGCCGTCAATCCAAACTTCTATCTCTGCCACGTAAGGATCCTGTTCTTCTGCCATGGCAAATACTTCAGAGCCCACATGCTTTTTGGCAACGCGTGCGGCGTAATCTGCAGTGATACCTCTGAGGCATACCAGATTACCCCAGATTACGAAGCCGTTGCCGGAGAAGTCAAACTCGTATTCCTTTTCAAGCCAGGCGTCTTTCTGGTCTCGCATGAGGGGATATGTGTTCACGAAGTTCTGCTCCAGAGGAAGCATCTCAGGTTTGGCTACGGGGATTGTTACATCGTTTTCCCGTACTTCTCCGCCGTTCTTTTCGATGAGCTGCAGGGCCTGGTTGAAACTGTACTGTGCACCCTTTGCGAGGGAAACATCCGTGCCTTCGAAATCAAGGTTCCAAATCTCCATGACCGGGGTGCGCCAGAATTCGGGAATATTGTCAAGGCCCAGGACTACGCCAAGAACGCCGCCGACGGTTGCCGGATTGCAGTCGGAATCCTGTCCGCAGCGAGTGGCAATCTCAATGGAACGGCCAAAGTCTCCGCCTCCATAAAGCATGCCGATGGTCACATATGCGCTGTTGAGTTTCGCATCAATGTCAAAACTAAGCCCAACTCCCTTGGGGCAGCCTGTGTCCGTGCCCCACTTCTTGAGGAGTTCGAACCAGGTGGCTTTCCAGTCGGCTGGATACTTCTTGTGCCAAAGACGCACGTCGTTGATGCACTGCCAGAAGGTGCTCTCGTGCGGGATGGCCTCAAGAGCCATGTCCACTATCTTTGCCGGGTCGTTCTCTGCGAATGCCGCACTGTACAGACCAGCCACGTATGCTCCGCCGTAGAAGCCGTCGCCGCTGTTCATGATATGGCCCACGCGGTTTGCAATGTCAAGCGCCTGGGGAAGCATCGCAGGGGACATGAGACCTACGAAATCCGCCTCAATCTGGAAGTCCAGATCGTCTGCGTGGGGGTTGTTCATCCAGTTGCCGGATTCCGGAGGCATGATGCCCTGGCGCACGTTGTAGCGGCCCGCCTGATTTGCGTGTGCAAGGTGGTATGGGGCATAAGCAAAACGCATGGCAAGCTGCTCTGATGTGGCATCCAGCCCAAGCTGTTCGAATGCCTCTGCAAAGGTGAGGTCGTTGTACACGTCGTCGAACAAGCCCGGTTTACGTACCCACCAATGCTTGACATAACCGTCACCCCAGCCGATGGGAATCTCTTCGGGGATAAGCGTTCCGCAGAACTTGAACTCTGTGGGTGCACCGTAGACTACACCTATGGTCTGACCGGCCCAGCCGCCTATTATCTTGTCCATAAGCGCGTCCTTGGTAAGGACAACCTCCTTGCTTGCCGGGGCCTGGGTGCAGGCCACGGCAATGAGGATAAGTGCTATGATGCTACTTCGCTTCATAAACTTCGAGTTCTGTTATGGAGATGAATGCAGATACGTCCTTGGTATACTTGTTCCAGTGGATAAGGACTGCATCGTCACCAATTACACGTACGGCAGTTGTGGTGACCTTGGGGAAGGTGAAGATGAATTCGCCGTTATGGGGCTGGAAGAAAACTTCGTCGCTGAAAGGCCAGTCAGGGGTGACCTTTGCATCCAGGGGCTGCCAGTTGCCGTTTTCATCCAGGTATTCAGGGTGCAGGTTGCTGTACCAGCCGCCAAACTCCTCGAGCGGTCCGTAGTGGAAGGAAATCATGTCAGTGGTAATTGGCTCATCCCAGCGGTAGCCAAAGTAGTCGCGTTTGGGAGCATTGGACTTGCTTCCAAGAGAATAGAAGGCAGCACCGGCTCCTCCGGTTACGCCGTCGTTGATTACATCCACAGTGTATGCGCGGTAGCTTACTGGAATGGTAAGCCAGCAGGAGTCAAGCGTAGCACGGTCTGTCTTGCGGGTAAGGGCAAGGATCTCCGCTGCATCCTTGGCGAGGTTGCGCCCGTGCTTTTCGGGAAGCGTAAATGTCGCGCCGGCCTCTTTGACGGGCTTGAAACGTGCTTTGGTATTGATGGTGTAGATCTTTTCACCGTTCTCTTCACGTACAGAGCCGCCGCGGGCAAGGATAATCTTTTCTGCCAGTACGACCGTGCGCTCGATGATGTCCTCGATAGAGGCGTCAGGCATGTCGTAGCGGGTTACGTTGATATACCTGTCGTTGAAAGGTTTGGTCCAGTGCTCGAATGGCATTGCACGGTCAAGCGGAACTCCGCCAAGGCCGTTGATTACACCCAGGAGGCCGCACATAGTAGCAGTCTGGTTGTCGCAGTCAAAACCGAGGGCGCAGCCAATGAGGAGAGTCTTCTCGATGTCGCCGTCTCCGTAGAGGAGTGACAGGATGCCCATGGCGCCGTTTAGGTCTGCATTCCAGATGCTCTTGGTCATGTCTTCTTCATTGACATACAGTTCATCGGCAATGACCTTTCTGGAGGCCTTCCAGTCGTCGGGATTCTTCTGCCACAGGTCAAGGCACTCGTCAATGATAGCGCGGAAGCGGTCCTTCTTGGGAAGATACTCTTTGGCGTGGCGGATGAGTGTAGGGATGTCTTTTTCGAAGAAGGCTTCCGAGTACATTGCTCCGTACACTACGGTAGGGGATACGGCCCAGTCATCGGATGTGATGCGGGCGGCCCAGTCGGATATGCCAGCCGCATATGCAGGCATGCCCGGTGCGGTGTAGGCCCAGATTTCGTTGATCAGCTGAGGGTCAATCTGGAACCAGTGGGGGTTGTATTCCTTCTTGCCGGTGTACGGAGGGGTGAATCCGTAGTGCATGAGGCCAAGGGCTGCGCGGTTTGCAAGCCATACCCTGTCACGGATATGGTACATCCAGCCTTCCTTGATCTGCTCGTACGTGATGTCTATTCCGTACTTCTCCATCATCATCAGGTAGAGGTACTCGACGTCTGTGTCATCATCGGAGAAGGCTCCGTCCACTGCAGACATCTTGCGCATTGCCTTGTTGAAGACAAATGGACCTTCGCCGGGCTCATCCACGAACTTGTTTTCGTATTCAAGTCCGTAGATGTTGCCAACCATCTGGCCAAGCCAGGCCCCGGCAATCTTGTCCTTGAGCTGTGTACGCGTTATCTCCAGCGGCTTCTGGGCACAGGATGCCAGAAGAAGCACACAGAGGGTTATAATCGACAGTTTTTTCATAATCAATATCCGGGGTTTTGACCAAGGTTGGGATTTGCGCCGCGTTTGTCTTCAGGAATAGGAAGAAGGATATGTCCGGGATGGCTGTCGGCAGGTTTGGCCCACCATGCATCCAGATACTTCCCAAAGCGGACAAGGTCATTGTGTACCCATCCTTCCAGAGCCATTTCTTTCTGACGCTCTTCAAAGAAGGTGTCAAGGGTGAGATTCAAGGCCGTGAACGGCAGCAGGCCGGCTCGGGTGCGTATTTCCATGAATTCAGGCACCAATGATGCTTCAAGGGTTTTGCCCTGGCGGAGAAGGCATTCAACATACATCAGCACGACATCTGCATATCGCATGAGGATGAAGTCGTTCTCCATATCAACTGAATAAGATGTAAGGGATCCGTCCGTCTGGTATGGCCACTTGATTATACGGGCGCCTTCCATGCGGTCCAGGCCGCTGCGGAAGTGGCTTTCTTCGATAGGTGTATCAATCAGGGAGTACTCCTTGATTATAGGCTTATTGTTTGCGTCAACGCCGTCCTCGATTGTCCAACGCTGGCCGTTCAAGTCGTAGATATCGCCAAAGAGCCAGGTCTCAGCTTTCCTTATATCATTTGCATCATAACGAGCCATGAAATCAGGCTGCCCCATATGTGTACCATTCCATGTGCCGGCACTGATATTGAATAGTGGCAGAAGGTCGCTGTTCAGGGTCAGGACAAAGGGATAGAATGTATGGGATGTGTAAACTGTGCTATAGGGGATTGCAAGAATTGCCTCTGATGAGTTTTCGTTCTGGATGGCAAAATTCTGGGAATATGAAGAAGTGAGCCTGAAATGACCACTGTCCATGATCTCCTTGCAAATGTCACCGGCCTCTTTCCATTTCGCTGTTCCGTTGAACACTTCCGCGTTGATGTACAGTTTCGCAAGCAGGAATTTCGCTACATCTTTGGTTACACGGCCATAGGTTGCTGCAGAAGGAGTTTCGATAAGATCTCCCATGCAAGCGGTAATCTCATTTTCCATGAAATCATACATTTGCGCTCTGGTCTTCACTTCCGGAAGAGTAGTGACAGTTTTGTCTATTGAGAATGGGACCTGTCCCCAAAGGTCTACCGCCATAAAGTAATAGTAGACTCTTAGAATTCGGCACTCGGCAATGTTGCGCTTAACAGTTTCATTCTGTTCCAGTTTTTGCAGCTCGTAAATAGCATCGTTACATGCAGATATACCATTGAAGCAGAAATCCCAGCCTGTCCCAACCAATTTGTTACTGGTTGTGATATTATGGGTCTGGAGCTCTACATAGCGCTCTTCTCCCCAGCTTTTATCCCATGACTTCGGAACAGCCATTTCATTGCCTATCTGAAGCACGAGGGTCCAGTAGCTCTGTTCTTCTCCCCAGTTCTGAAGTTTGGTATAAGGCCTGGAAGTGTATTGTGCGATTACGGCATCATTCTTCATGAACTCTTCTTTGGAGATTTGTGAGTAAAGATGCTCGTCAAGGTTTGTGCAAGCGGCAGCGGCGATTGCTGCAAATGTTATAATGAATAACTTTTTCATAACCTTAGAACTTTACGTTGGCACCAATGGTGAACATTCTGGTACGGGGGTAGTAGCTGGTTCCCTCAATACCTGGAGTAAGACCGGACAAGCGGACTTCGGGGTCAACACCGGTGTATCCGGTTACGCAGATCAGGTTCTGTCCAGTTGCGTAGAATCTCAGCCCTTTGATATATTTGTTCTTTAAAGGCACATCGTATGAAAGGGTCACGTTGTCCAGTTTGACATAAGTGGCATCTTCCAGACAGCGGTCTGAATAGACAACCTTACCTGTGTATTCGGTGTAATTGAGCCAGGAAGCAAGTACGTTTTTCTGGCCAAGTTCACTTATGTTCTCATACAGGGCGCGAAGCTGGTTGTAAGCTTTTCCTCCAAAAGCGCCTCTCAATGTGGCGCTTACGGAGAACTGGCCAATTCTTACGGTGTTGCTCCAACCTAGTGTGAAGTCGGGATATGCAGAACCAAGATTAATCCATTCGTTCTGATCGATATATTTCAACTTCTGGTTGCCATCTCCGCTGAATTTAGTGAATTGCGGTCCGTAGAATGTGCCGATGCTTTCCCCCTCAATCAGGCGCTGGCAGTTGGCACCAAGAGGTGTGCTGAGCCATGCTATACGATACTCCTGTCCCTGAAATTCTTCATTGGTGAAAGAAATGAGTTTGTTCTTGTTGGTTGCAAATACAAATGAAGTATTCCATTCGACATTCTTGGTTTTGACTGGATCACCGAACAGCGTGATTTCCAGACCACTGTTGGAAATGGCACCTACATTGGTGAAATACCTTTCATAATCGTATGGAGGTACAGGAACCTTATAATTGTAAAGCAGGTTGCTTGTCAGGCGGTAGTAATAATCAATAGTTCCCCCCAGGCGCCCTTTCAAGAATGAGAAATCGACACCGACATTCCATTCGCTCTTCTTCTCCCATTGCAGGTCGGGGTTGGCATTGCTTGACGGAGCATATGCATTGGACCATTTCCCGTCGTAGTAGAAGTAGCCGACAGGCTCTACGCGCAGAATGGACTGATAGTTGGAGAAATCCTGATTGCCGGTCATGCCGAAACCGGCTCTGAGTTTCAGCTCGTCAATCCATGTCAGCTGTTTCATGAATGGTTCCTGAGTGATTCTCCAGCCCAGACTTATTGCAGGGAAAAGAGCCCATTTGTTGTTTATGCCGAAGCGTGAAGAACCGTCATATCTGAGAGATAGCGAAGCCATATATTTCTCTGCATAGTTATACATGGCGCGACCGAAGAATGCCACATAGCGACTGCCTTCCCTCGAAGATGACATTTCACCCTTTGCACTTTTTATGGCACTGCCGGCTCCGATATTGTCAGTCTTGAAAAAGTCAAGGTCAAAACCGTAGTTTGACATGTAACTGCTGCTGGATTCCAATTCCTGGAATGCATAACCGGCTACAGCCTGGATATGATGCTCTCCGATTGACTTGTTATACTGCAACGTGCTTTCGTATTGGATATCGGTGTCCTTTGCATTGGAAATTTCAGCAGTTCCTCGTTTTCCGGTTTCTCCGGGATAGAAGCGTGTCCTGTAATCTCTGTTTTCATATCTTTGGATACCGTAACTTACAAAGTTGTCCCACTTCAAGCCTTTAACGGGCAAGATGTTGAGCGTAACGCGCCCATTTACACCGATATCGTCCACTTCTGTTCTGCTGTCCCTCTCGTTCAGCATGGCGACAGGGTTGTAGTAATCCATGGACTCCGTCTTGGTAAAGTATCCTCCGCCATCTACATTCGCCTCATCGTAAATTGGCTCTGTGGGATTGTGGAAGAATGCCTGACGGAAGATTCCGTATCTGGCACCGTTGTATTTGCGTTTTACATAACTGATATTACCGTCGAAAACAAGCCAACCTTCAAGTGCTTCTTGTCTGATATTTGTCTTGAAAAGATATTTGTCAGCATCATTTGTCTTTAGGATACCCTGATTCTTTTCAATGTTCAAGACAGTACGGTGGCTGAACTTGTCGGAGCCTCCGGCAATGGCCAGATTGTGCTTGTGGCTGATTGGAGTACGGGTAACGGCATCAAACCAATCGGTGTCTGCACCATAAAGCTTGTTTGCGTTTTCGGGGCGATATGTGTTGATTGTGCTGGCGAATTGCTCGGCGTTCATAGGAACAGCCCTTGATCTTACAGTCTGAACGGAAACCTGCCCGTCATATGTTACAGAAGTGCTTCCTGCTTTTGCCCTTTTTGTCGTTATGATGAGCACGCCGTTAGTACCGCGTGTTCCGTAAATGGCAGCAGCAGAACCATCTTTGAGGACGTCGATTGATTCAACTTCCTGGAAGTTGATAGTGCGGATATCGGCACCAACAACGCCATCGATGATAATAAGCGGACCCTGTCCGGCACTGAGCGTATTGGTACCGCGAAGCAGAATCTCATATGAGCTGTTAGGATCTCCGCCGTCCGGGTTGGTTACGGAAAGGCCGGCGACTTTGCCTTGCAGCATGCCTGCAGCGGATGTAAACGACCCCTTGTCAAAATCGTCGCTCTTAAGACTCACCACCGATCCGGTAACTTCCTTCTTCGTGGTGGTGCCGTAACCGATGGCTACGGATTCGTTGAGCATGGTAGCTTCGGAGGGCTGCATGGAGATGTTGTATACCGAGCCCGTGCCTACGGTGAATACGTAGTCATCATAGCCCAGGTAGCTCACGGTGATTTCCTGTCCCTGACGGGCCTGGAGGGTATATTTGCCATCAATGTCAGTGATGGCATAGGCTTTTGTTCCGGATACTACGACAGTTGCACCGGGAAGGGCGTCGCCTCTTTCATCGGCAACCTTTCCGGATATGTTCTTGCCCTGCGCAAAGGCCGTGACTCCGGAGATGAGGGCGGCAAAGGCAAGAATGATACTCTTGAATGTTCTCATACCTTAATAATATTACATTCCAGCAACTACGATACAGGCGAGGCCGGCGATGAACAGGGCGAACATGAGGCCCAGGAGGCCGTAGACGTTCTTGCCGGCGCCCTTGAATTCCTTCCAGACGAATACGCCCCAGATTGCGGCGATCATGGGAGCTCCCTGGCCGAGTGCGTAGGAAACTGCGGCGCCTGCCTGTCCGGCAGAGATGTAGTTAAGTGCAGTACCAAGGCCCCAGATGGCGCCGCCGAGCATGCCCACAAGGTGTGTGGGGAAGCTGCCCGCAAAGTACTGCTTGTAAGTGACAGGTTCTCCCACGAAGGGCTTCTTCATGACTATGGTGTTCACGATGATGTTGCTCAGGAACACGCCGATGGAGAAGATTACCATTGCAGTGTAAGGTGTGACCTTGCCGGCTGCAGGAGCGGCGAAGTTGTCAAGGTCTACGCCGTTGTAGACAAGTGCGGAGAAGAAGGACATGATGAGACCTGCGCATACTGCGAGGATGATGCCCTTGCGGTTCTGCGCCGGATCTTTCTGGTCGTTGGATACCTTGCCCGATGCAATGCCGTTGCAGATAACGGCGATCACCACGAGCGCTACACCAACCCAAAGAAGAGTTGTGTTCTGGCCTGCTACGGGGTGGAGGAGGATGTTGTTAAGTACGCCCATTACAAGCGCTATGCCCACACCGAGAGGGAAGGCAACTGCCATGCCGGCGATTGAGGTTGAGGCCGAAAGGAGGATGTTGGAGACGTTGAAGACAACGGCGCCAAGGAGCACCCAGCCGATGCTTGCCCAACTTGCCTGGCCAAGGTCCTGGAGGAAAGGACGTCCTTCAGAGCCGATGGAACCGGCGGTGAAAGCCAGAAGGAGGGAAAACAGAACCATGCCGATGACATAGTCCCAGTAGAAGAGTTCGTACCTCCAGCTCTTTGCTGCCAGTTTCTGGGTGTTTCCCCAGGAACCCCAGCAGAGCATGGTAATAAAGCAGAATACTACTGCAAGCGAATAACTTCCGACGATAAACATAGCGTTATTACTTTAAAGGTTAATTTCTTTTCTGAACGGGATGGAATTCTGGGCTCCCATCTTCTGCACCGTAAGGGCCGATGCCGCCGTGGCAAACTCCGTAGCTTCCTTGAGAGTCTTTCCCTCGGAAACAGCTACGCAGAGAGCTCCGCAGAAAGTGTCTCCCGCTGCGGTGGTGTCAACTGCCTTCACTTTATGTGCCGGGACGAATACGGATGGACCGCCTTCGCAGATTAGCGCCCCCTTGCTCCCCATTGTGACAATGAGCTTCCCTACGCCCTTTGCCTGCATTGCCGATGCTGCCTTTTCTGCCGATGCGATATCGGCCACGGGGATGCCGCTGAACGAGGAAAGCTCTGTCTCGTTGGGAATGAAGAGGTCGATGTAACGGAAGATTTCTTCCGGAAGGGGACAGGCGGGAGCGGGGTTCAGGACCACCGTTGCTCCGGCCTCGTGTGCAATCTTCGCTGCCTTGAGAACGCTGCCGATAGGGCTTTCGAGCTGGAGCAGGAGTATGCCGCAGTTTTCGAGGTCTCCGCGGGAGGCTTCGATGTCGGCCTCGGTGAGGTCCCCGTTTGCGCCGGAGGCCACCACGATGCAGTTTTCCGCGTGCTCATCCACGGAAATAAGGGCAACGCCGGAAGGAAGTTCGGAACGGAAGATGCCGCTTGTGTCCAGCCCTTCCTTTTCGTACTGTGCGATGGAGTTGTCTCCGAAAATGTCCTTTCCAACCTTGCAGATGAACTTCACGTCGCCTCCAAGGCGCTGTGCCGCCACTGCCTGGTTCGCACCCTTGCCGCCGGCTCCCATGGTAAAGACACCGCCAAGGACGGTTTCTCCGGGACGGGGAAGGGCTTTGGTTTTGACTGTCATGTCAGTATTGCTGCTGCCTATGACGAGGATACCTTTTTTACTCATATTTGGTGTTATTGATTATGCTGTTTTGCGCAATCGTTTGTGCATGGTCTTTTACAAATGTAGAAAAAATTTTTTATAATTGTACACGCTGTTAGAAAAAAATTTAACTTTGTAGCGCAAACGATTTCGCTTATGGGTAACAAAAACAATCTTGCAGCAATTTCAGAGCGCACCGGGTACTCTGTATCCACCGTATCGCGCGTTCTTTCCGGAAAGGCCGAAAAGTACCGAATCAGCGCTGAGGCAATTGCAAAAGTGACGGAGGAAGCTCATCGCTGCAACTACAGGCCGAACCTTGTTGCGCAAAGTTTGCGCACCCGTCAGAGCCAGACCGTCGGCCTGGTTGTTCCCGGCATAGACAACCCGTTTTTCGCAACCCTTGCAAGCGTAATCACCGCCCAGCTCAGCCAGCGCGGATACCATACCCTCCTTGCCGACTCCCGTGAAACGCCGGAGGAAGAAATCCAGGCTCTCGAAATGTTCCAGGACCGCAACGTGGACGGAATAATAGCCGTCCCGGTCGCCTCTTCTCCGGAGTACCATGAGCGTGTGAGCCAGGACATTCCCCTTGTCCTCATAGACCGTTATTTTGAAAAGACAAGCCTTTCCTATGTGTGTACCGACAACTATGCCGGCGCATATATGGCGGCAAAGTATCTTGCCGACAAGGGCTACAAGAGGATCCTTGCCATACAGGGCGTTCCTGCCTCCATGCCTAACAGGGAAAGGGTACGCGGCTTCCTGACCGCGTTGAATGAAAGGGGGATAGAGAACCAGGTAAGGGGAGATGCCTTCTCTGTCGAAAACGGGCGCAGGGAAGCCCTCGCCGCCTTTTCCGGCAATCCCAAAGCCTTTGATGCGGTATTCGCGTTCAGTTCGACCATCCTTCTTGGGACGATTTCGGCTCTTAGGAGGCTTGGGATAACGGAAGGGAAGGATGTAGGCGTCATTTCCTATGATAATAACGGCTTCCTCGATTTCATGAATCCGGCAGTTACAAGGGTGGAACAGCCCCTGCAGGAAGCCGGAGAAATAGCGGTGAGCACTCTCTTTTCCTTCATGGAAGCACGCCGCGCAGGACTCCCGCATCCGGCACCGGTGCAACAGCTCATACGCCCCACCCTGGTTGTGAGGGAAAGCTGCTGAAACAACAATGCCGGCCTCGATGGGCCGGCATTATTGCATTGTTTATATCCTTGGATTATTTTCCTCCGCCGGGTTTACGGGCAGAATACATAATCTTAAGGGCGGAGCAGCGGCGCAGCTCCTGTTTTACATCGGAGACGATACCCATTCGGACATCCTGGTCTACCCTGAGGCTCACGGTCATGAGGGAGCGTTCAGCTTCGCTCATGGCGTCACGCTCAGAGGCGATGAAGTCACGAATGTCGGCAATTGTCTTGAAGGAGTCATTGAGCTGGATACGTGCATCGGTACCATAGAGTGCCTGATACTGGCGCATAGGAGTACCGATGTTGATATTGGCGCTCAGGTCCTTTCTTTCAAGCTTGGCAACTTCAGATGCTTCGGGGAGCTTTACGAGAACCTTGTTCTCTGTCTCACGCATCTGGGTTGTAACCATGAAGAAGAAGAGGAGCATGAACACGATATCGGAAAGGGAGTTGGACGATGCCTGAGGGACTTCCTTCTTATTGCTGGAACTTCCAAATTTTGACATAATCTTAATCCTCCTTTAACGTTTTTTCACTTCCTTGGGCTCTGCCTCAGAAATGTTCTGAGGAACTGCCTTCTTGACAATGTCCTGCTCTTCTTCGCTCAGGCGGGAGAACTTCTTGCCGAAGTTTGCGCGGGCGAATTCGTCACGGAGTTCGTTAACTGCTTTCACGAGTTCGTTCTGCACTGCTAGGTATGCCTGGTAACTTGTACCACGGTCATTCTGCAGGGAGATAACGCCCTTGGAAACCATGTAGGTCTTACCTTCAATCTCCTTGGGTTCCTTCTCGGGAAGGGAAGGGGAGTTTGTAGGGTTGGTGAGGAACTCTTTGATCTTGTCCTTGAGCAGGGAGATATCCATGGCATCGCTACCGGCAAACAGCTTATCGGCAGAGTTGATTCTGACGATGATGATGTTTCGGCGGTTCACCTGCTGATCCTGAGCCTGCTGAGAGTCAGGAATCGGGGGAAGACGACGCTGCAGACCGGTCTGCTCACCCATGGTTGTGGTCATGAGGAAGTAGCAGAGCAGGAGGAATGCAATGTCCGCCGTGGAACCGATTGCTTCAAATTTTCTTCTTGCCATGGTTTATCTTACTTTTTATTGCGGATGGCCATTACAACTTCTGCTGCAATGATGGAGAGGATTGCGCATGCTCCAACAATGTATGCGAGGTTGAGGATGGTATCAGTCATCTTAAGTTCTGAGGCGGTGGGAGGTACAGCACCGGAGTATCCGATTGCCGGGGCACCGGAGGCCAGGAGGTATGCAACGCCGAACAGCACGCAGGCTCCAACCAGAATGATGCCGATGGAGGCAAGGCTCTTGACATCTGTCTTTGCCCTGACTACGAGGCCGACGCAGATTACTGCGATAAGGGCAATGGCGAGAACGGCATAAGCCCAATAGAACAGTACGTCGGTAGCGGCACCATCATTTGCCTCAAACCCGGTCAATGACCCCCAGATGAGCACAGCAACGCTGATTGCAATGAGTACCCAAAGGAGGATCTTGCAGATTTTGGCGTATTTCTGTTTTTCCATTTTATCTGGAGTTAACTGGGGTTAATTACTTCTTGTTGTTCTTTACCATGAGGTCCACGAAACGGATGGAAGAGTCTTCCATGTCGATGGAGAGGGCGTCGATCTTTGCAATGATATAGTTGTAGAAGATCTGGAGAATCATAGCAACGATGAGACCGCCGACGGTGGTGATGAGGGCGACCTTCATACCGCCTGCAACAACGTTAGGGGAGATGTCACCTGCAGCCTGGATAGCATCGAAGGCCTGGATCATACCGATAACGGTACCAAGGAATCCCAGTGAAGGAGCGATGGAAATGAAGAGGCCGATCCAGCTGAGGCCGTTCTCCATCTGGCTCATCTGAACGCCGCCATAGGAAACGATGGTCTTTTCAACGACATCGACACCCTGGTCTGCGCGGAGGAGGCCCTGATAGAAGATGCTGGCAACAGGACCGCGGGTATTGCGGCAAACTTCCTTTGCTTTCTCAATGCCACCTTCTGCGAGAGCGGCCTCAACAGCGTCGAGGAGCTTGGTGGTGTTGGTCTTGGAAAGTGCCAGATACAGGATACGCTCGATTGCGAGAGCCATACCGAGGATGAGGCAGATGATGATAAGGGACATGAAGCCTGCGCCACCTTCGATGAACTTGGTCTTGAGGGCCTGGTGCAGAGGAACTTCCTCACCAGAGCCTGCGAAGAGGTCAACAACGGGTTCGGCTTCTTCCTCGGCTACCTGCTCGGCTGCTGCGGGAGCAGCGGTCTCGTCCTGGGCGGAAGCGATGTTGGCAGAGAAGGTCATAAGGCCGGCGACTGCCAAAAACATGAAAAGCTTTTTCATAATTTGTTTTTGTTGTGTTGTTAGTTATAAAATTGATTAGTTATTGTTTTTTCCAAATTTGACGTGCAATTTAGGAATAAATTTTCAAAACGCCAAAGATTATTCACTTGTTTCGCCACATATCGGATGAGCCAATGCGGTTTTCACCCACTGGTTATTGTCGCTTCTGCCCATGAGCGCGAACAGTTTGCCAAGCGCAGCCTCGGTGGTGATATCTCCTCCGGAAAGGACTCCGGCGTGCTTGAGGGTAGTGCCGGTTGCGTATAGATCCATGTTCACAGTACCTGATTTGCACTGGGTTACGTTGAGGAGGATCTTGCCCATGTGGTCTGCCTCGCGGATAAGGTCCAGGAACCATTCACTGGAGAGGGCGTTGCCCGAACCGTAGGTTTCGATGATGCAGGCCCGGATTTCCGGGGCGCACAGGAAGGGCCTTGCCACTACCGGCGTGATTCCTGGATGTATCTTCAGTATGGAAACCCTGGTGTCGAGATGTGTGTATATCCTCAGCGTAGATACCCATGATGTGGGTTTGAGGATTACGTCAGTATTGTAGCGGATGCGTATGCCGGCTTCTGCAAGCGGAGGACAGTTGGGGCTGTTGAACGCGTCAAAGGCCTCGGCGCTGTACTTTGTGGAGCGGTTGCCCCTGAATAGCTTTGAATCGAAGAAAATACACACCTCGGGGACTCTGGCGTGGCCTTTTTCGTCCTTTTCGGCAGCAATCTCCACCGACGAAATGAGGTTTTCCTTGCCGTCGGTGCGGGGGACGCCTATCGGCAGCTGGCTACCGGTGAAGATGATGGGCTTGGTGAGTCCTTCCAGCATGAAAGACAGGGCCGATGCGCTGTATGCCATCGTGTCCGTTCCGTGGAGGATCACGAAGCCGTCATACTCGTCGTATTTGCTCTCTATAAGCTTGGCGAGGTCTACCCAAAGGGACGGCTGCACGTCAGACGAGTCTATCAGCGGGCTGAAGGTGTAGGAGTCTATCCTTACATCGTATTTGGACAGTTCGGGGACTTCTTCCTTGATCTGGCTGAAGTCGAAAGGCTTGAGGGTCCCGTCCTCCGGATCCTGCTTCATGCCGATGGTGCCACCGGTGTAGATGATAAGTACCGACGATGTCATATTCCGAATAGTTTTTGTGCGTTCTCTGTGGTTGCAGTCTCGATATCGGCAAGGCTGAGGCCTTTCGCTTCGGCCACTTTTGCCGCAATGAGCGGGAGGTATGAGCTCTCGTTCCTCTTTCCGCGGTAGGGAACCGGGGCGAGGTAGGGCGCGTCAGTCTCCAGGAGGATGTGCCGGAGCGGAATCCTTGCAACGGTTGCCGCGAGGCCTGAATTCTTGAATGTTATCACTCCGCCGATGCCCACGCTGAAGTCCCCGCTCTTCTGAGCCCTTTCATAGACCTCGAAACTGCCGCTGAAGCAGTGGAGGTTTCCCCTCAGGTGAAGGTGCCTGCAGTCTTCGAGGACGGCAAAAAAGTCCTCCCAGGCATCCCTGAGGTGGATATTGACCGGAAGGTCCATTGCCGAGGCCATTTCGAACTGAAGCCTCAGGACCTCTTTCTGGATATCGGCATATTCCTTCCCTTCATGATAGTCAAGGCCGATTTCTCCTATCGCCACGACACCTTTGTCCTTGTATTCCTCAAGGGCGTCCAGCTCGTCCTTCCAGTTTTCCGGAGTGGCGGAGCATGGGTAGAGGCCCAGCATCTGGTACAGCACGCCCTGGTGCCTGGAGCCCACCTCCCACATGAGGGGGCGTTCCGTGCTGTCAACGTCGGCCTGGATCATCTTCCCGACGCCGGCGTTCAAAGCACGCTGAATGGCTTCCTCCGAATCCGGATAAAGCCATTCATCATAAAAGTGCGTATGTGTGTCGATCAACACTACAGTATGAGCAGCGCGTCACCGTAAGGGCCGAAGTTGTATCCGTTCTCGAGGGCGCTCTGGTAGGCGGCCATGACGTTCTTGTAACCGCCGAATGCCGCAACGCTCATGAGCATCGTGCTCTGGGGAAGGTGGAAGTTGGAAACTATCGCATCCGGAACGGAATACTCATAAGGCGGGAAAATGAACTTGTTTGTCCATCCGTCGAATTCGTCTACAAGGTGGGTGGTGGTAACGTAGGTCTCGAGACCCCTCATTACCGTTGCGCCGATTGCGACGACCTTTCCGCCGCCCATCTTTGCCTTGTTTATGCGTGCTGCCGCTTCAGGGCTGATGATGAGGCGCTCGGAATCCATCCTGTGCTTGGACAGGTCTTCCACGTCTACCGAGCGGAAGTGGCCGATGCCCATGTGGACGGTGATGAAGGTCTTGTCGATATCCTTCAGTATCATGCGGTTGAAGAGCTCGCGTGAGAAATGCAGACCGGCAGCCGGAGCGCTTACGGCGCCCTCGTGAGCGGCGAAAATGGTCTGGTAGTTCTCTACGTCTTCGGGAGTGGTCTTCTCCTTTACCCATTCGGGAACATAGGGTTCACCAAGGGCGAAAAGGGCCTCCTTGAAATCCTCGTAAGGGCCGTCGAAGAGGAAACGCAGGGTGCGTCCTCTGGAGGTCGTATTGTCGATGACTTCGGCCACAAGGGACTCATCCTCACCGAAATACAGCTTGTTGCCGATACGTATTTTCCTTGCCGGATCCACGATGACATCCCAGAGCCTCTGTTCGCGGTTAAGTTCCCTCAGGAGGAGAACCATGATGTCGGCCCCGGTCTTTTCCTTCTTGCCGTAGAGGCGGGCGGGGAAGACCTTCGTGTCATTGAGGACGAATACGTCACCTTTGCCGAAATAGTCGATGATGTTCTTGAACAGGCGGTGCTCGATTTCGCCGGTGTTCTTGTGGAGAACCATAAGGCGGGCCTCATCCCTCCACTTGGGGGGATTCTGGGCGATGCGTTCCTTAGGGAGTTCGAAGTTGAATTGGGACAGTTTCATTTCTCTTCTTTCAGACGATACTATATAAATACGGCAGATTCCGCTTAAAAGTTTCAGCCCCTTTTGCGGGGAAGGAAAATACTGTCTACAACCGGGTCTGTAAGTTTCATGCAAAGGCCCGTAAATATGGCCTGGATAAGGGTTCCTTCGCGTATGACCACGGTGCTGCCGTTGCCTGTGAGCAGGCCGAAGAAAATGAGGGCAAGGACGGCCGTAATAACCACCATCAAAACGTCTATCCCAACTTTGACGTAACTGAATTTGGCCCCGGTCGTGCGTGAAATGAGGTTGATGGTACCGTCTACGGACAGCATCCATCCCTGGCCTATTACCTCAAGCCTTATGCCGATAGCCGTAAGCACGACAGCGGCCAGCGACAGGAGTATCTGGAGAATGTAATTGGTGGCGGGTGCGTTCAGCGAGTCGAACAGCCAGATGGCTCCGTCGACGAGGTATCCGAAAATGAATATCGGTATAAGTTGGATGAGGATGTCCCATTTTATATTCTTTCCAAGTATGCAGGCCTGGATGCAGATGAAAGTCAGGTTGAACATCCATGTGAAAGTCCCCACGGAAATGCCTGTGAATTTCAGTGAGAGGATAGTGGGAACGCAGGACAGGGGAGCTATGCCAAGGTTTGATTTTATGGAAACGCCCACGCCCAGGGCTACCACTATGAGGCCAAGCGTAGAGATTGCATATCTTTTGAAAAAGTCTTTTGTCATACGTCCATTTTGATTCGTTTGCCTTTGGGATAGAGGTTGTTGCATCTGGAGCCAAGGTTCTTTGCCGGCCCAAGGGGAAGCCCCCGGTATGCTATGGTAACCGGCCCTCTGGGAGCGTCTTCCGGCAGTTTTATGGCGTCGCCGTGAAGGTACTTGAGGGCGGTTTGCCTGTCTACATCCACCATGGGCCCCTCCGGCGCCTGATCCCGGGCTGCGACCGGGAATCTGCCGACGGAAGCATTTCCGTCCCCATGCTTTCTCAGCGCCGCCGCATATTGCCCTTCTCCGGGAACGAGCCCCGGAAGCATCAGGAGGCCGTTTTTAGTGCGAAGGGAAGGTGGCAGATCCTTAGGAGTGATGATATCGGCCCCCAGTTCCTGTGCTATCCAGTCTGCGGTGTCGTCGTTCTCCAGGTGGTTGAAGGTGCAGGTGGAATATATGAGAATGCCGTCGCCGCGGAGGGTGGGCCAGATATCGGCAAGGATTCTTTTGGAGCGGGAGGCGCAGAAGGCAGGAAGGTCCGGTGTCCATTCCTCGAGGGCGCGCGGGTCTTTGCGGAACATGCCTTCGCCGGAGCAGGGGACATCCGTTACGATTACGTCGAAAAGCGGCTCGTTTCCAAAGGCGGACGGGTCCTTCGAGACCACGCCCACACGCCTGTCACCCCAGGTTTCGACATTGCCTTTGAGGATGCTGTACCTGTTCTTGACTGGCTCGTTGGCAATTAGCGTAAAGGCGTCGCCGTAACGTTCCCTCAGCGATGCGGCCATGTCCGTGGTCTTGCCGCCCGGTGCCGCGCAGAGGTCGAGGACGCTCGGCGGGCCTTCGAGTTCTTCGGTTACCTTGCGGAAGAGCTCTCCTACCATCATGGCGGAACTCTCCTGGACGTAATATGCCCCGGCATGGAAGAGAGGGTCCAGCGTGAATACGGGACGTTCCTTCAGGATGTAGCCATACGGGCTCCACGGAATGCTTTCGGCGTCCGGGAACGGGCACTCCTTCAGCTTTGCGGGATTGAGACGTATCGAAGTGGAAGGCTCTTTTTCAAGGGCTTCCAGGGTAATCTTCGCGTACTGTTCTCCTACGGATTCTTCAAGGAGGGATATGAATTCGGGTTTAAACATGCGGAGTCCAGCCGCTGGCGTCGAAACCTTCGGGGAAAATGCCGTTGGATGCGTTTACAAGGCCGTCTACAATCTTGTCCAGGGCCTCCTTGATCTTTCCGGAAAGCATCATTTTCATCATGAGGTTGAGGTCGGCCTCGGCCTTGATCCAGAAGTCTGTCTTGTAGGGATCGTTCTGGGCGGGGTCGAAGTGAATCTCAATATGGAATGCGAAGGGAGCGCCGTAGTCTACCAGCTCTATGAGGGAATAAGGCTGGCGGTTATGCACCTTTACGCCGATGTTGAAACCCTGCACGGTTGCGGTCAGGGTGTCATAGTCGGCCTGGAGCATGTCCTGCTTGTCCTGGGGGAGCATCCTCTTGAAGTTGGAGAGATCCACCATGGACATGTATAATTCATATGGCTGGCGGGAAACAGTCCCGTGTTTTGACGTAATCTCGGTCATAATTCGTATATTTGTATTCTGCAAAGATAATAAAATATGCACAAGATTTACTTCGAAAAGCGCTGTATCATCATTTGTTCCCCTTCTGACGAAGCCCTGTCAGATCCCAATTCCGTAGAGTTTCATGTAGGTGAGAGGATAGACATAGGCTCCCTTGTGCGCATGTTCGAAGTTCAGGATACGCTCTCACGTATTTATATACCGTCGCAGGATATAGAAGGGACGTACCGGCGTCTGTGTTCGGAGTTCAAGGAAGTAACCGCAGCCGGAGGACTTGTCTGCAACCGCCGCGGGGATTACCTGCTCATTTCCAGAAACGGCCTCTGGGACCTTCCCAAGGGTCATCAGGAACAGGGAGAAGACATTGAAGTGTGTGCGATGCGTGAGGTTCAGGAGGAGACGGGAGTCGACCAGTTGGAACTCCGGCGCCTCATCTGCATAACAGACCACGTTTATTTCCGTGAAGGGATGTGGCACCTCAAGCACACTTGGTGGTATGACATGCTCTACACGGATCCCACCAACCTTACTCCCCAGCGCGAAGAGGACATCACCAAAGCCGCCTGGGTGGCAAAGTCCTCCCTTCCTCCCTTCCTTAAAAACACCTACCCCTCAATCATCGAAGTCTTCCGCGAGGCCAGAATCTGATCTCGTTCTCCGTTTGGCGAAGGTCTGTTGCACTTTTGGCTAAGGTCTGTTTTTCCCCCGCAGACCTTAGCCATACAATCGGCCTCACAGGTGCCTCAAGGGCAATATTAATGGCGAAGGACTGTCACCTAAAAACAGACCTTCGCCAATTATGGGTAGCCGGTATTTATTTCCCGCGAAGCTTCCTGAACTCCTTCTGTGCCTTTTTCATCTGCGCCCTGAACTCATCAGAGGTCTGCAAGGCTGCGTAGCCGATGCTGGCCACAGGGCGGCTAGCGTCAACGTCACTCTGCCAGTGGCAGCCGGAAATGACGCGGCTTTCGCCGTATGCCCATGCCCTGGCAAATATGGCTTCTGCGGCATCGGGATTGATTTCTGCCATGAGAAGGGCACAGGCCCATGCCCGGATGGTGTGGCCGGAAGGATAGGAGCCTTCGGTTGCCAGCCACTGGTCGTCTTCCGGGAGAATTGACGGTTCGCCGAAGTAGGCAAACGGCCTTGTCCTGAAGTAGTGCGCCTTGGGACGGAACCGGATATCCTCAATGGTGGTGATACCCCGCGTGAGGAGCTCGTAAATCTGGGGAGTTTCCTCTTTGGAGACATTGAGGCCGAAAGGCTCGCTCATGATTACAAGCGTGGTATCCATGCTCCAGACGGCGTCCCGCACCGCCATCCTGAGTCTTTCGGGGTCTTTTCTCTGCTGTTTTCCCCACATATACCGCACAATATCCCTGTCAAATTCGGAGCTGGGGTCTGCGGGGGGCGCGGGAATGCAGTTGACAACGTTCGGGAGGTCTTCTTCCGGGATGTATGGCTTGTACTTCTGTGCATGAAGCGCCAGAGTGCAGCACAGGATGGCTGCTGCAGTTATGATTCTTTTCATATCAATAGTACTTATAAAACAGCGAAAGAGATTCCATGCCGGCAAAAAGCTGGCGAAGGAGATAGCTCTCGTTGGGAGAATGGATCGTGTCCCGCTCGAGTCCGAATCCCATGAGGAGAGGATCGGCACCAAGGATGGTCTGCATGTCGGCAAGGATGGCTATGGAACCGCCGCCGCGGGAGGGAACGGGTTCAATGCCGTAAACCTCAGCCATGGCCCTGGATGCGCACTTGTAGGCATGTGAGCTGATGGGGATGAGGAAGCCGTTGCCGCCCTCGCAGGGGGTGACTTCCACCTTTACGCACTTGGGGGCTATGGACTTGAAGTAATCGGCAAAGAGTACGGAGATCTCCTCCGAGCGCTGGTTGGGGACCAGCCTCATCGAAATCTTGGCATGGGCGGTGGATGGAAGGACTGTCTTTGCGCCGGTGCCGGTATAGCCGCCCCAGATGCCGCAGACATCCAGGCAAGGGCGGATTCCTGTGCGCTCCATCGTGGTATAGCCCTCTTCGCCACGGACATCGTCGATGTCCAGGAACTCCTTGTACTCCTTCATGTCGAAAGGAGCCTTGGAAAGGAGAGCCCTGTCTTCTGCCGACAGTTCCACCACTTTGTCATAGAATCCGGGCACGTTGACACGGCCGTGGGCATCATGCAGAGAGGCTATCATTTCGCACAGAACGTTGATGGGGTTGGCAACGGCGCCGCCGTAGTGGCCGGAATGAAGGTCCTTGTTGGGGCCCGTAACCTTGATCTCGAAATATGCCAGGCCGCGCATTCCGCAGTTTATCGAAGGGACTTTGTCCGATATCATGGTCGTGTCCGATACCAGGATCACATCGGCCCTCAGCATGTCCTTGTGGGCCTCTACCCATGCCGGAAGGGACGGACTGCCGATTTCTTCCTCTCCCTCGAATATGAACTTCACGTTATGATGGAGAAGGCCCAGGCGAACCTCCCTCTCGAAGGCTTTCAGATGCATGAAGAGCTGGCCTTTGTCGTCATTGGCCCCGCGGGCGTAGATGGCGTCTTCGCCGGTTGCCGGGTCCTTTGCCAAAACGGGTTCAAAGGGGTCTGTGCGCCATTTTTCCAGCGGTTCCGGCGGCTGTACGTCATAGTGCCCGTAGACCAATATGGTCTTTTCTGCGCCAATGTCCTTGCATCCGAAAACGACCGGATTGCCGGCGGTCTCATAGACATCGGCACTGTCTGCCCCGGCTTCTTTCAGGAGCTCCGTAAGCCGCTGCGCGCAGCGGTACATATCCTGCTTGTGTTCTGGCTTTGCACTAATTGACGGAATCCTGAGGAGAGAGTAGAGCTCCTCGAAAAACCTTTCCCTGTTTTCTTCTATGTATCGTTTCATACCTTGATAATGCTTGGTTTCAAAGTTACGAATTTTTCCGCATATAGGGGCAATCGTAAAAAACAGTCAAAAAACATTCTGAAACCGCACATTTTTTCTGAAGCTTGTTGCCAGGGAATTTCCGTTTGATAATTTTGCATTCAAAAAAGCCATGGAGAGAGAGACCTGTATAGCGCTTTGCGCGCTGAACAACATTTTCGGATACCATCCTTCAATTGCATTCAAACTTATGGAAGAGGCCGGAGGGGCAGAAGCTTTGTTTAACGGCAATCCGCCGGAATGCAGCCATCCCGAACTTACAGACCGCCTGAATGAAGACTCACTGAAATGGGGGGAAAAGGAACTGGAGAGGGTCCGTGAACGAGGATTCAAATTCATCCCTTATGGCGACGATGACTATCCTGCCGTCCTTGCCGACATCGACGACCCGCCCCTTGGAATCTACCTTAACGGCAGTACTTCCCCTGCCGAAATCTTCTCGCTCAGGCCGGCTGTCGCCATAGTCGGCACGCGAGACATCAGCCCTTACGGCTCATTATGGTGCAGGAGGATAGTGAAGGCTCTTGCCGATGCCTCGGTCCAGCCTTGCATTGTGAGCGGTCTTGCATACGGAGCAGACGGAATAGCCCATAGAACGGCCTTGGAGGCTGGACTCACGACAATAGGAGTGATGGCAACGGGCATAGAGACGATATATCCGTGGCAGCACATGGAGCTTGCATCGCAGATAGTCAGGACTCCCGGATGCGGGCTGGTCACGGATTATCCTATCGGCACGGCTCCCGTGGCCCTTAATTTCGTGAGGAGGAACAGGATCATTGCCGCGCTGTCATCGGCCACTGTAGTGATCGAGTCCAAGAAGAAGGGCGGAAGCCTTATGACGGCAAAGTATGCCGTGGATTACAACAGGGATGTGTTTGCCTTGCCAGGGAGACTGGACGATGAGCGGTCCAAGGGATGCAATTCCCTCATCGGCTCACATATGGCAGAGATAGTCACATCTCCGGAGGAACTGGTTGAGGCTTTGGGACTTAAGCCGCGAAGTGCCAATTCCGGAGATCGCCGGTCAGCATTCTACACAAGGCTTTCGCGCAAATACGGGACGGCCTCTGTTCAGGTTGCTGTCGGCATGGCTGTATTTGACAGTCCGGGCATCGGTTATGAAGAACTTGCGGCAGCGGCAAAAGTTCCCTATGTTAACGTATTGGAAACTGTTGGAATGCTGGAAGTTGATGGTTTTGTTACCACGGACCTTCTTCAGCGTTGCACTGTCAATGACCGGTAATATGAAAAGAGTAGTAAGGAAAGTTCTGCCTGACGGCAGTACAGGGGCGGTATATCCTTTTCATGTGAGTATCGAAGGACTTGAAAAAGCAGTGCTCTACAAGGACGAAGAGGATTATGGTGTCATGGTGAAATACATAGCCATATGCGCAAAACGTAAAAACGTCATCGTTGTCATATATGCTGTGGTCTCTAATCATTCTCATGTGGCTATACTCTCACGGACACAGAAAGAGGCTGATGCATATTCGGAAGACATCAAGAAAATGTATTCCCAATGGTATAGCCGGAAGTATGGTTTGGCAGCCATACTTAGAAGAAATGACAGCCAGGCCATGTTGATTGGAAGTGACTGGCACCTCAGGAATTCCCTTGCATATATTCCAAGGAATGCACTTGACAACGGAGCCTCCGTAACGGAATACAAATGGACAGGCTTCCGTGCCATGTTTTCCAAAGAACGCGAAACCGGAACGCCCGTAAAGTTCCTGACCAGAAGAGCCAAGGAAAAGATAATGCATACCGCAGACTCCTTGAAAGACGTACCATGGCTACTTGACAAAAACGGTGACCTGATACCCGGTAGCTTTTGTGACACAGAGTATCTTGAACAAGTCTTCAACAATGATCAGGCATTCTTTCTGAAAACCATCGGCTCGCTTAATCCTGCCGCGGTCAGGGAAGAATTGGTTGACGGCCCCAGAAGAAGGATGACCGACAACGAACTTTTCAATTATGTGAATGACACGTCAAGACACTGGTTCTCTGAAGAAGTGACTTGTCTTCCGCTGGACAAAAAGTACCGCCTTCTCTCATTCGTATTCAGAAACCGTAAAACCAGCATTCCTCAGCTTGCCCGTGTCTTTGGTCTGGAGCGTGAGAAAGTAAAAGCTGCGCTTGACCGATAATTGGCGAAGGTCTGTTTTTTTGCCGCAGACCTTAGCCATGCAATTGGCCTCTCAGACGCCTCTATGGCAATACTAATGGCGAAGGACTGTCACCAAATAACAGACCTTCGCCAAAAACTATGCAGACCTTCGCCAAAGAATGAGGAAGGAGCGCCGCTAAGCGTTTTTGTGCTCCTTCTTCCAGAGTTCCCAGCTGTTGAAGATATTCTGCCAGATGGCATAGAGACCGCCGGCGACGGAAGTGACCGGGGTGAGGTATGAGTACCCGAGCCATATCATGAGACCGGTATTCTTCTGGCCAAGGGCCTGTCCGGGCGTCACGGGATCTTTCCTGCACAGGCGCCGTCCAACGTAGAACTGGATAAAGCAGGCTGCCATCGAAACGATCACTACCAGAACGATTGTGAGTGCGCTGAGCCTGCTAAGTACCAGCGCCCTGGTTGCAAGAATCATTGCCAGAGTGAGGCTCACTCCCCAGACGTAGAATGAGTTGGGGGCCCAGCGCATCAGCGCGTGCTGCAGTTTTTTTGTGGTATAGCGAACTGTCCAGGCAAGAAGGCAGGGGAGCAGCAGCAGAGGGAAAATCCTCGATGCGAGGTGCCAGACATAGGTCCAGAATCCCATCTCTGCCGAAGGGGACACCAGCGGAATCACCAGCGGAATCAGCAGTGTGGCTGCAATGTTTGTGATAACGAGGTAGGATACGTTCTCTGCAATGCTTCCGCCAAGGCGGTCTGTGATGACGCCCGATGCCGATGCCGTAGGACATATAAGGCAAATCATTGCACATTCCAGGGGAATCCTTATTTCGGGAGTATGCGACAGGGCTACACCCACGGCGCATGCCGTAAAACCTATCACCTGCAGCAGCAAGGCCCACATATGCCATCTTACGGGTTTAAGGTCGTGCGGGGACACTTTTACGAACTGGAAAAACAGCAGGACGCCGATAAGCCATCTCTGTCCGTAAGCCGCAATGTCGTGGCATACAGGTCCGATGGGCCTCAGCGCAGGAGTGAAATGGTAGACAAGGTATGAACTGATACCCAGCACCAGTGCGCCGGGCAGCATCCAATCCTTTATTAACTTCTTTATATCTTGCATTTTCCCGGGGAAAAGGACTGCAAATATCCGAAGTATTATGTAAATTTGCAAATCATATGAGAACAATGTCATTATGAAAAAAATCGCAATTGCAATTATGTCCCTGCTTACTTTTGCAGCATGTGCACCTAAAGGCGCACCGGCACTTGACATTACGGATCTGGACACTTCCGTGAGTCCCAAGGAAGATTTTTATCAGTACGCAACCGGCGGCTGGCAGGCAAAGAATCCCCTGAAACCCGAGTTCTCCCGTTACGGCAGCTTCGATGCCATCGCCGAACGTACCCAGGAGAATCTGAATGCCCTTTTTGAGAGCATGACCACCATGAAAGCCGAAAAAGGCACCGTGGAGCAGAAGATATCGGACCTCTACAAGATGGCCCTTGACTCTACTACACGCAACAACCTTGGCGCAGAGCCTATCCAGCCCTACATCGCCGAGATTCAGGCCCTTAAAAACCATGATGAACTGGCAACCCTTCTTGGAAAGATGAACCTTTACGGCGAAGGCGGCTTCTTCGGCTCCGGTGTAGAGGCAGACCTCACCAACAGCGACGTCCAGGTACTTTACCTTGGCCAGGGCGGCCTTGGTATGGGAGACCGTGACTATTATCTGAAAGAGGAAAACAAGGAGCTCAAGGAAGGCTATGTCAACTACCTTGTCAAGGTTCTTGAACTTGCCGGAATTGAAAACGCCAAGGAAATAGCAGCCAAGGATATCGCGGTTGAGACTTCTCTCGCCCAGGCAGCCTGGAGCCGCGAGCAGAACCGCAATATGCAGGCTATCTACAATCCTATGTCCAGCCAGGAAATCGACGCCCGCTGGCCCGGTCTCCGCTTTGGCAAAGTGTGTGCAGCCGCAGGCATTCAGCCTCAGGACAAGGTCATCGTCCAGCAGCCCTCTTACTTTGACGCCCTTTCCAAGATGCTTGGAAACGAGAAACTCTTTGAATCCCACAAGGCATATCTTCTTTGCCAGTTCGTGAGCAGCCAGGCCGGCGCCCTTTCCGACGACTTCTACACGGCATCCTGGGAGTTCTTCTCCCATCAGATGGCCGGCGCCCAGGAACAGCGTCCCCGTTGGAAGAGAGCCATGCAGGTCCCTAACGGCCTCCTTGGTGAAGCCGTGGGTGAAATGTATGTAAACCGCTATTTCCCCGAAAGCTCCAAGCAGAAGATGGTAACCCTCGTGGAGAACCTCCGTACCGCCCTTGGTCAGCATATCGACTCCCTCGAATGGATGAGCGATACCACCAAGGCCCGCGCACACGAGAAACTTGCCGCCTTCACCGTGAAAATCGGATATCCGGACAAGTGGAAAGACTACAGCACCCTTGAAATCAATCCGGAAAACACCTATTACGAGAATCTCCGCAATGCCAGCGCCTGGTATGTGCAGGACAATCTCCAGAAGCTCGGAAAGCCCACTGACAAGACCGAATGGGGCATGACTCCCCAGACGGTGAATGCCTATTACAACCCCACCACCAACGAGATCTGCTTCCCTGCAGCCATCCTGCAGAAACCTTTCTTCGACCCGGATGCCGATGATCCCGTGAACTATGGCGGAATCGGCGTTGTCATCGGCCATGAGATGTCCCACGGTTTCGATGACCAGGGCTCCATGTTCGATGCGGCAGGCAATATGGTGAACTGGTGGACTCCCACTGACAAGGCCAAGTTCAATGCCCTTGGAGACAAGCTCGCAGCCCAGTTCGACGAGGTGGAAATCCTTCCCGGAGTACACGCCAACGGTCGTTATACCCTTGGCGAGAACATCGGCGACCACGGCGGCCTTTCCATAGCCTACACCGCAATGGAGAACGCCCTTGCCGGCAAGCCTCAGAAGAAAATCGACGGCTTTACTCCCGCACAGCGCTTCTACCTGTCCTACGGTGCCATCTGGGCCCAGAATATCACTGACCAGGAGAAGGCCCGCCTCACCAACATGGATCCACACTCACTTGCAGAGAACAGGGTCAATGTGTCCGTGAGGAACTTCCAGACCTTCTTCGATGCTTTCGACATCAAGGAAGGTGACGCAATGTTCCGTCCTGAAGAGGAGCGCGTCCACATTTGGTAGCGGAACGCTTCATATCAGGTAAACTGAAATTCCAGGGAAACGTGGCGGCAACGGCAGTTGCCGTCAGTTTCTTTGTGATAATAGTCGCCGTGGCCGTCTCTTCCGGTTTCCGCCATGAAGTGCGGGAGGGAGTGGCGGCCCTTTCCGGCGACATCCGCATCGTCCCTTTTACAGGTGCCGATGCAGACCCTGTCCCCATGCCGGCAAATCTGGCGCAGGCAGATGACATCCTCTCCATCCCGGGTGTAAGGGAGTTGACTCCATCGGTACAGCGCCCTGGTATCGTGAAGTGCGGAGAGACAGTCCACGGCGTGGTTGTCAAGGGCATACCCGGCGGACCGTCAATCCAAGGCGAAAGGCCCCAGCTTGCCGTTTCCATCCCTCACCGCCTCCAGGAGATTACCGGCGTCGGCATCGGCGACCCCCTTACGGTATATTTCATCGGCGAAAAAGTGCGGGTGAGGAAATTCACCGTCGCCGCCGTACACCGGGACATCATAGAAACGGACGACAATCTCCTCGTTTATGCCGATATGTCGGACATGCAGCGCCTGTGCGGCTGGTCCGACGATCAGGTCTCTTGTCTTAACGTCCGTCTGGAGGAGAACTTCCGTTCCGCCCGAATTGAAGACGAGATCGCCGGCAGGATAGGTTTCTTGCTCAGGGATGAAAGCCTGTACGTGAGCTCATCGGCAAGGGATTATCCCCAGATTTTTGACTGGCTGAACCTTCTGGATTTCAACGTGGCGGTGATACTCATTCTCATGACAATCGTCGCAGGGTTCAATATGATTTCCGGGCTGCTGATAATGCTGCTCAAGAATGTGTCGGCAATCGGCACCCTGAAGACTCTGGGCATGACGGATGCTTCCATCGGCAAAGTGTTCGTGAGGGCAGGGGCGGCGGCCGTGCTGAAGGGCCTTGTCATCGGCAATGCGCTGGCGCTTCTTTTCTGCCTCGTTCAGGGTACGACTCACCTTCTTCCCCTGGATCCGGAGAATTATTTCGTAAGTTACGTGCCGGTGCATGTGAATGTCTGGGCAGTCCTTGCAGCCGATGCGGTTGCCTACGCCGCTATCCTCCTCATGCTGTGGCTGCCGACCAGGATGGTGGCAAAAATCGACCCTGCAAAGACCGTCAAGGCCGATTAGCCGGATACAGGCGGCTGTAATCCCTGTACGTGTCCAGAACCTTTTCTACGTATGATACGGTATGGTGGCCTTCCGGGAGAAGGCTGCTTACATCATCCCAGCGGGCTGGATCCAGCCCTTGCTGCTTGGCCTGATCCATGAGGCGCTGTATTTTCCCCTCGCCGAAATTATAGGAGGCCAGGACGAATTTAAGCCGCTCGTGGGTGTCCTTGATTTTTTTCGACAGCATCCTGTCCAGCTTTTTCAGGTATTGGGTTCCAATCTCGAGGTTGCGGTCGGGGTCGCTCATTTCTTCGGCCGTGTATTTGGAACTGAGTATCTGCATAAGGCCCTGTGCGCCCTTGCCGGAGTTGGCCTCGTTGTGGAATCTGGATTCGTTGTATATGACTGCGGCAATAAGGCGCCAGTCCCAGCCGATGTTCCTGGCGTGCTTCTGGATTACGGAATCGTACCTGCTTATCGCTATCAGCCTGTCCAGTTTTCCCTTTTCCAGGTTCTTGTAGGCACTTGTGGCCGATATCTCGCTCATCCAGTCATTTATCTTCCGGAGAGCCTCGGTTTCGGTATCCCTGAGAACCCATACGGTCTCCTGCAGGAACGGTCTCGAGGCTATGACGCCATGAGGAAGGGGCATGGTATCGCTCACTACGGCAAGGTCAATTCTCCCGGTAAGCAGTGAATCCAGGACCGCCTCTCCCTTTTCTGCAACGATGAATACGCCCAGGTCTTCGGCCTCTTTCAGGACAAGGTCGATATGCAGTTCAGACGGGGCTATGCAGTAGAGCGTGTCCTGTGGGGGAAGTTCCCTTTCAGGACGTTTGTCCCGTACCGGCACAAGAAGCATGACTGCCGTGAGGCAGGCTGCTATAATGACCGGGCGGAAATCACGCTTTCTCATGATTAAAATCCTCCTAAAGCGCCTCCGATGCCGTTTCTGAGACCGGACATGCCGCTGCCTCCGCCCATGCCTGCTCCGGCGCGGGCCGACATTGTCCTGCTTGTCCCGAGTCTTGGATAGAACGGCCAGCTGATGCCGAACTTGAGGACAGAGGAAGTCTGGATATAATGGTGAGCGGTGAAGTAGTCATGCTTTGTCATCGGCCATCCGTTGCCGGCGTTTTCGAATTTTATGAAAACGCAGCATTTCTTCCACTGGGCGTTGACAAACACGTCAAAGACAGGGCAGTTGCCGTAGAGCTCATTCTTCTGGGATGTGAAAACTCCGGCAACGGGATTATAAGAAGGTGCATACCACAGCGTCGTGTAGCGTGTATTCACGCCAAGCTGCAGCTGCATGGTTTTGGGATCTACTACGTTGAACTGTGCATACCACCTCAGGTTAAGGGCGAGAAGCGGTACGGGCACAACATACTGGTCTGAAGAATACTGCAGCAGGGCGCTGTTTTCAAGGTGTATCGGCCCGAATACGAAGTCCTTCCTGAGTGCTGCCGATATGACGCTCATTGGCGTGGCGTTCTGCTTTGCTACGCCTGTGGAGTCATAGAAAACATTGTTCGCGAGGAGGGCATAACCCGCCTCTGCGCTAACCCGCCACTTGGGAATGCTGAGCCTTGCGCTTATCCTTGAGTCCGACGTCTTGGAGAAACTGTTTTCCCAGATGAAGTGGTTGGAGCGGAAATGCTGCTGGTAGAACGTGGGTTCCCTCAGGGAAGTCTCGAAATGGACATCCAGGGACAGGGGGCTGTTGGGCTGCCTTCTGAAGGGGAACACATTCAGTTTTGCATTGGCTCCCACGCTGAAGTCTCCGGCCTCATGTCCGGCGATGTTCATAAGGGCGGTTGCGTCCCAGGTGAAGTACTTGTTAAGGCTGCCTTCGGCGCCGGCATAAGCATAGAAAGAGTTCCATACATTGTTGGCGGGCTTCTTCAGGTAGTCTTGCTGCCCAAGCAGATAGAAGGTCTGGAGCCTGTCGCCTATACCTCCCTCAATCTTGGAAATGATGGCGTCTTCCTTCCAGGGCTGCAGACGGACGAAAAGGCGGTTGTCCAGATAACGCGTTTCCAGGGAATCGGCGCTTTTGGACGGATTCATGTTGAATACATCCCTGTAGAAGGCAGAAAGGGGTGCCGATGTCTGGTCTACGTATTTCTTGCTGTAAATGCTGTATTCAGAAGAAGTGCCGATAAATCCTGTGGTGGCGTCCTTGTCAAGCGTATCCGGTTTCACCCAGGACGTATCTTTGCGGTGCCTGAGCTCCTCGATGAAGTCAAACGGGATACGGTAGCTCTGGTCGAAGAAGAAGGTTCTCTTGTTGTAACGGTTGGTGGCGGCTGCGATGTTCACCTCGATTTCCCTCACGTCTACAGTGGTATCCCTGATCCACATGTTGTCCTGGATACCGCCGTTTTCTTGGCGTGTGGTCTTGTTGTATATGAATCCAGCGTGGGCCAGATACTTCTTTCCGGTGTAGTTGCCGGTGACGAAATAGGTACGGTTGTCGGTCTTTTCGTTCTTGAGATTTCCGGCGCCGCCGTAGCGCTTCATCTCAAGGGCGATGTTGAGTTCCGGGAGGATGTTCTGTGTGGTGAAAACGCGGAAGGCGTCGGAACTGAGGTCGCTGCTGTTGAAGAGGTTACCGTAGTATTCAAGCTCCGTGTAAGGGGTCTTGGTATTGAACATGGGGATGTCATCGGCATTGTATGTCCAACTCTCCTGGGGGGCGTAGAATTCCGGTGTGCGCACCTTGTTCCTCTTGAAGAAGTTCATCTGCTGCACGGCGGAACCTGGCATGCCGAGCCATGTTGCGCCTACGTCTTCCTTGGCAAAGGGATAGTCGTAGAAATGGTAGTTCGCGGTGGTGTCCCAGTCGAAGACTTCCACCTTGTTGTACAGGCGGTTGTGGCGCCATGCTACAAGGCGCTTGTAATATAGGCTGTCCGGGAGGAATGCGGTCTCGAGGATGCGGGGCGTATTCTGCCGGATGCTGTCCTTGATGCGCTGCAGGCTGTCCTGGGCCTTGAATGTGGAGTCCTGCCTGCGGCGGATTTCAGGGAGCTTGTAATGTTCGTAGTCGTAACGCTTCCTTTCAGACTTGGAAAGGCCGGCATACCAGGCGTTGAACTTGGCGACGGCGGCAGCGGTGGAGTCCGAGAGATAGAGCGAGTCGATTACAGGCCAGATGAGCGTGTCTCCATCGGCCTTGAGGGAGTCCACCACGATCCTGTGGGTGAGGGAATCGGCAATGGCAACGTACCATTTGTAACGGAAGGTGTCCGTGAGGCGGAGGCTGTCCGGGACCTTCATGGTGTCACGGGCGGTGATTCTGGGCAGGGTGTCGGCCTCCTGGGCTGCTTCGTCAAAAAGAAACGTATCCTCCACTGAGGAGGTGTCCTTCGCTGCAATGATGGACTCATAGAAAACGGGCCTGAGGCCGTTTGGAAGCCTTGTCACGGTGTCCTGCCTTGCCTCCTGGAACCATATACTTGCCTTGGACGCGCGGGAAACGTCGACTCCGAGCGTCTGGGCGGCGACAGCTCCCGCTATCGCAACCGGCAACAGTATATCAGTCCATATCTTTGCCATAGACTGCAAAGATACGAATAATTTTAGAAAGCTTTTATGCGGTAGATGAATCCCAGTTCAACGGATTTCCGAATCCAGGGCTCGGGACCGTTCTGTCCCTGCCAGCGGCAGCCGTCAAGGTAGCCGGTAAGGAACATGCGAAAGTCCTGGGAAGGATCCGGGTAGAACTCGATGGCGGCAAGGGCGCCCCACCTTTTCCTGATGTCGGGGGTGGTGCGGGAATCCATCCATTCCAGGCTTGCCTGCAGGCCGAGGTTCCACATGGGGGCAAAACGCCAGTCGGCCTTTGTGACGCCCGTAAAATACCTGACGTTTTTCTCAAGGGTTCCAAGCTCACTTAGTCCGTAGCCGGTGTAATCTATGGTTTCCCAGGAACCTATCAGGTCTGTATACCATGTGAGTTTTGGGAGGTTCAAGCGGGTGCCAAGGGTGATCCTGTCGGCGCGTTCTCCCTGGGCAAAAACCATGGTACCGGCGGCCCAGCGGGTGCTTACGAGTCCGTTGAACAGGGTTCCGTTCCAGTTGAGGACGTAAGTCAGCGGCAGCTTGGCGGCTTCCACGCCAAGGGCGGCAGGATAGCGCATGTCTACGGGTACGGTATGGGTGTCGGTTACGCTGAACTGGATTTCATGGTTCTGGTTGGGGAACCAGGAAAGGGCAGCGCCTGCCGTGAAGGGGTCTGTGGCTCCCGTAAAATCCGTGAACTTGTATATGTAAATAGGGTTGGCGTCGTATTCAAAACCTCCCCAGGCCTGGAATATCTTGCCAGCCTGGGCGGTAAAATGCTCGTTGAACTTCCAGCTTACGATGAAAATGTCCAGTGCCGTGGGGTACTTGTCCAGAGGCAGGGGCATTGAAGACTTGGTGAGCTGATAGCGAAGTCGATATCCAAGGTGATCCCCTAGATTGCCTTTGATTTCCAGGCGGAGGTCCCGTCCGGAAAAGGCGCCGCCGTTTTCATCGGCATTGAAACTGCCGCCCGTGTTGAGGAACACGTTGAAGGACTCGCACTTTTTTTCGTGACCTGAGACCAGCTCGTAAAGTGAGGCGTAGTCTCCGTCCGGGCCGCCCATTCCGGCGTTCGCACCGTTCTGTGCCAATGCGGAAGCGGAGAAAAGCAAGGTTGCCGTGATGGCTATGAGGTATTTTTGTGACATCAAAAATGTGGTTTAAGCTTACAAATTTATAAATAATTGCTGATATTACTACACTTTTGTTACAGAACTTGATTGTTATCAAAACAGTTTCTATGTTTGTAAAAATTTTTTACAGAATGAAACGCATTTCCATACTGTTTTTAACGCTCTTCGCGGGTATCCTTCTGAGCGCGCAGGAGGTCTCTCCCCAGCGTCCTTCAATTCCCGACAATTCCGTTTCCGTCCTGGATTTCGGAGCTGTTCCCGACGGAGTTACCCTCAATACTGATGCTTTTGCCAAGGCCGTGGCGGCTGTCGGCAAAAAGGGCGGCGGCCGCATAGTCGTTCCGGCCGGGATTTATCTTTCGGGCAAAATAGTCCTCAAGGACTGCATGGACCTGCATTTGGAGGAAGGTGCGGTTCTCCTGCTGTCTCCCGACAAGAAGGATTCCTGGGACGGGAAGAGCGTGAAGCCGTTCATCACCGCCTCCAAGAGGCATGACGTGAGCATTTCCGGAAACGGCATCATCGACGGGAACGGTCAGTGGTGGAGGCCTGTGAAGCGCTCGAAAGTAAGTGACGTGGAGTGGAAATCCTTCCTGGAAAAGGGCGGCACAGTTACCGAGGACGGTTCCCTGTGGTATCCGTTCAACCTCAAGAATTACGAGAACATCGCTGCCGATTATAAGGCCCAGGAACGCTTCAGGACACACCTGATACGGTTCACGGACTGCTCCAAGGTGCTTGTTACCGGAGTTACCCTTCAGAACTCGCCCAAGTTCCACCTGGTTCCGCAGCGGTGCGAAGATGTAACAATAGAAGGCATCACCGTCCGCTGCCCCTGGAACGCCCAGAATGGTGACGGCATCGACATCATGCAGTGCCGGAATGTCCTTATAGCCGGCTGCACCGTAGATGTAGGTGACGACGGCATCTGCCTCAAGGGCGGCGCCGGAGCCAAGGCGCTCAAGGACGGTCCCTGCAAGAATATCCTGATTGAAAACAATACCGTGTTCCATGCACATGGCGGCTTTGTGATAGGTTCCGAGTTCTCCGGCGGCATGGAAGATATCACCGTGCGCAACTGCGTTTTTTCAGGCACGGACACCGGACTCCGTTTCAAGAGTGCCCCCGAAAGAGGCGGCAAATGCTCCAATATCCGTATCAGCAACATTGTCATGACAGACATCAAGGACGAGGCCATAGTCTTCCAGACCGACTATGCCGACCGCCCCGCCGGCCATGATGACAATCAGGCTGCAGATACCCAGAACTTCCTGCCGGATTTTACGGATATCATAATAGAGAACGTTACCTGCCGCGGCTGCACCACTGCCATCAAGGCCCAAGGCCCCCTATCCCAAATTCACGGGATAACCGTCAGGAATTCTACCATCTTCTATAATGACAAGGGTATTGATATGTCTCATCCGGAAGCGATAACTCTGGATAATGTCAAGCTTATGACTTATTAATTGATAAAGGTTGGCCTTGTAAAAGCCAACCTTTATCAATAATATGAGGTTCTGTCCTAGAAAATCCACTTGGTGCCAAGGCAGGGACGGACCTTGAATCCGTCGTAGCCGGCGAAGTTGCAGGAGAGTTCGATTTCTGTACCTACGTGGAGATTGTCGCAGCCGAAGAGCTTGCCCACGTTGTACCAGATCTGAGGCTCGGAGATGAAGACGAAGCCGGCTTCCTTGAGGAACTTGTCGCTGGTAGGATCCTCTGCGAATGCAGCCACTTTCTCTCCCCAGACATCGGCAAAGCCGCTGAAGCGGAGGCCGTCGACACCGAAGAGGTTCTGCATTCCCCATACGAAGGTGAACTGAAGCGGAAGGCCGCTCTCGACACCCTTGCTGAAGGTCTTGTAGAGGAGCTTGAAGTTGAAGGTGTTGGCGAAATCATCGCTGTGCAGGAAGTAGTCGACACCGAAGAGGAAGTTCTGGTTTACTCCCACGAGGCCGTTGTATTCCACCTGAAGGCTCAGGGGTGCAAGTGCGGTGTCTCCCCAGAAATTGAGGCAGCGGGCAATTTCCATGTAGCTTCCGCTGGGGGCCTGGTTTACACCGTCGCTGTCTTTCTGATTGTAATCGTAATCGATGAAGAAGAAGGTGTTGCCCCAATTGTCACCGTAGAATCCTTCCAGAGTTGTGGTGAAATGGTTTCTTCCAAAATCGTAGAAGGTCTGAAGGTTGGTCTGTGCACCGGCTACCTGGGCCAGGGCGAGTGCTGCTGCAGCAGCTGCGATGATTTTTTTCATAAAGCGTAGTTTATGGGTTAAATATTAGGGAGTTATTTTCTGAGTGAAGGGTTGATTTCGAAGTCCACGGCTTTGTCTCCGTTGGGATTGGCACCGAACTCGTAGTCCTTGCCGGGAAGAATTGCATTGAGGATAACACCTACCAGGGCTGCTACGGCAAGGCCGCTGAGGCTTGTGAAACCAAGGGAGATGGCGTCATTTGCACCGTACTTGATGCCGATAGCAAGCACCAGGATGAGAGCTGCGATGATAACGTTGCGGCTCTTGGTGAAATCTACCTGATTCTCTACTACATTTCTGACGCCCACGGCGGAAATCATACCGTAAAGCACCAGGGAAACACCGCCGATGGTAGCGGCAGGCATGCAGCTGATGAGGGCGGAGAACTTGGGGCAGAAACTCAGGATGATTGCGAATATGGCGGCAATCCTGATGACTCTGGGGTCATATACCTTGGTAAGGTTCAGAACGCCGGTGTTTTCTCCGTATGTGGTGTTAGCAGGAGCGCCGAACAGGGATGCAAGCATTGTTGCAAGGCCGTCACCCATGAGGGTGCGGTGCAGGCCGGGATTCTCGAGATAGTTGATACCTGTCGTTGAGGAGATTGCGCACATGTCACCAATGTGTTCCATCATAGTTGCAAGGGAGATGGGCACGATGGCGATTATTGCCGATACTACAAGTCCCCAGTTGGGGTTGCTGAACACATGGAAAGCGGTGTTTTTCCACTGGAAGGGAGCACCGATCCATGCGGCATCCTTTACGGGAGTGAAGTCACAGAGTCCGAAGCAGGCAGCTACGATGTAAGAGCCAAGGACACCCAGCAGGATGGGGATGATCTTTATCATCTTCTTGCCCCAGATGTTGCAGACGATGATGATTGCGATGGCAAGCAGGGCAATCCACCAGTTCTGGTTGCAGTTCTGGATGGCGCTACCGCTGAGGGTAAGGCCGATGGCGATGATGATGGGTCCCGTGACGATGGGAGGGAAGAAGCGCATCACCTTCTTTGCGCCAAAGGCTGCGAAGAGTCCTGCCAGGATGAAATAAATAATGCCTGCCGAGAAGACTCCGATGCAGGCATAAGGAAGAGATTCCGAGGCAGAGAGACCTTGAGCAGCTCCCATTGACACTACCGCTGCGTAGCCGCCAAGGAAAGCGAAGGACGAGCCTAGGAATGCAGGTACCCGCATTTTGGTGAGAAGGTGGAAAACCAGAGTTCCGATACCTGCGAAAAGCAGGGTTGCCGACATGGATAGACCGGTGATTACCGGAACCAGAACCGTGGCTCCGAACATGGCGAACATGTGCTGGAGGCCAAGGGTGAGCATCTTACCCGTGCCCAGAGTGCGGGCATCGTAGATGGCTTCAGATTGTTTTGTCATATTATATAAGGTTTGAGAGTTTTTCTTGCCCTTCAGTCCTTAATGACCAGACAAAGATAAATAAATTATTTTAAATACAAGAAAAAAACTGCCCCGTTGGAGCAGTTTTTTTAAAGGGTTACAAACCGATCGATTTGAAGAAATCATTGCCCTTGTCATCGACCAGGATAAACGCGGGGAAGTCTTCGACCGTAATCTTCCAGATGGCTTCCATGCCAAGCTCCGGATACTCAACGCATTCGATGCTGCGTATGCAGCTCTGGGACAGGACGGCAGCCACACCGCCGATAGTTCCGAGGTAGAAGCCTCCATGCTTTTCGCAGGCATCGGTGACAACCTTCGAACGGTTGCCCTTGGCAATCATGACAAGCGAAGCTCCATGGTCCTGGAATTCATCCACGTAAGGATCCATACGGTTTGCGGTGGTGGGTCCCATGGAACCGCAGGGGTAGCCTTCCGGCGTTTTGGCGGGACCGGCATACAGGATTGGATGGTCCTTGAAGTATGCGGGCATTTCCTCGCCGGCGTCAAGGCGTGCCTTGAGCTTTGCATGTGCTATGTCCCTTGCTACGATAATGGTACCCTTCAGGTTCACGCGTGTGCCTACAGTGTATTTGGTAAGTTCGGCACGCACTGCGTCGATGCCCTTGTCAAGGTCTATCTCGATGCCCTTGGGGCCTTCTCCGGGACGGCGGTATTCTTCGGGGATGAGTTCGGAGGGATTGGTGTCCATCTTCTCGATCCAGACGCCGTCTGCATTAATCTTTGACTTTATGTTGCGGTCTGCGCTGCAACTTACGCCCATGCCGATAGGGCAGCTGGCGCCGTGACGGGGCAGACGGATGACGCGGATGTCATGAGCCAGGTATTTGCCGCCGAACTGCGCTCCAAGGCCGATTTTCCGCGCTTCCTTCAGGAGTTTCTCCTCAAGGTCGATATCGCGGAATGCACGGCCGGTCTCGTCGCCTGTTGTGGGCAGGCTGTCATAGAACTTGATGCTCGCAAGCTTTACGGTGAGGAGGTTCTTCTCTGCCGATGTGCCGCCAATTACAAACGCGATGTGGTAAGGCGGGCAGGCTGCCGTACCAAGGGAGCGCATCTTCTCCACCAGGAAGGGGATGAGGGTGCCTTCGTTCTGGATGGTGGCCTTGGTCATGGGATAGAAGTAGGTCTTGTTGGCGCTGCCGCCGCCCTTTGCCACCATGATGAAGCGATACTCGCTGCCCTGGGTGGCCTCGATGTCGATCTGTGCGGGGAGGTTGCACTTGGTATTCACTTCATTATACATATCCAGAGGAGCGTTCTGGCTATAGCGGAGATTCTCCTGTGTGTAGGTGTTGAACACGCCGCGGCTCAAGGCCTCTTCGTCCTCGAAGTCGGTCCATACGTGCTGGCCTTTCTCACCGTGGATAATGGCGGTACCGGTATCCTGGCAGAACGGCAGGACGCCCTTGACGGACGTTTCTGCATTGCGGAGGAACTGGAGGGCTACATATTTGTCGTTGTCAGAGGCCTCGGGGTCACTCAGAATCTGTGCAACCTGCTCGTTGTGTGCACGGCGCAGCATGAACTGGCAGTCATGGAAACTCTGCTGTGCCACCAGCGTAAGCGCCTCCGGAGACACCTCCAGCAGCGTTTTGTCGCCAGCCTTTATGGTTTTTACAAGTTTTTCAGATCCCGGAACCTTATAGTATTCCGTTGTGTCAGGGCCCAACTGAAACATGGGCGCGTATTTAAAATCTGTCATAAGACTTTGGGTTTACCATACAAAGATACTAAAAAAAGCGGTATCTTTGTACTCTATGGCAGAAAAGGAATACATTCAGGTCAGAGGAGCCAGGGCGAACAACCTCAAAAACATTGATGTGGATATTCCCAGAGGGGAATTTGTGGTCGTTACCGGACTCAGCGGCAGCGGCAAGAGTTCGCTCGCCTTCGACACCATATATGCCGAAGGGCAAAGGCGCTACATGGACACGCTGTCCACGTACGCCAAGCACTTCATGGGCATTTTGGAAAAGCCGGAAGTGGAGGAGATAAAGGGCCTCAGCCCCATCATTGCCATAGAGCAGAAGACCACCGGCAACAATCCGCGTTCTACGGTGGGTACCATTACGGAAATCTATGACTTCCTGCGTCTGCTGTACGCCAAAGGTTCACGTGCCATATCCCCGGAAAGCGGCAAGGAGATGGTCCGTTATACGGATGAGCAGATAGTCGACCTCATAATGACAAAGTATGCCGGCCGCAAATGCTACCTGCTTTCTCCGCTTGTCCGAGGCCGAAAGGGCCATTACAGGGAACTGTTTGACCAGCTTCGCCGCCGTGGCTATACAGAGGTGCGCATAGACGGAGAAATCCAGTCCCTGCAGGAAGTGGACGCTCTGGACCGATACAAGGTTCACTTCATAGAACTTGTAGTTGACAGGCTCAAGCCGGAAGCGGGAGACGACAGGCGCATCAGGGACTCCGTATCCCGTGCGATACAGGTTGGAAAAGGCTCCGTGGCCGTTCTGGACCTGGAAACGGGAGCGCTGTCCCATTATTCCAAGCACCTTGTAGACCCTGAGAGCGGACTGTCCCTGCAGGAGCCTCAGCCGCACAGCTTCTCGTTCAACTCTCCGCAGGGTTACTGCCCTCATTGCAAGGGACTGGGCTCGATAGTGGATGTCGATATAAACACTATTATCCCGGACAGGAGCAAATCCGTGGCTGACGGAGCCATCGTCCCGCTTGGAAAGGTTCGTGAAAACCGTAAATTCGACATTATCCGCTCAATAGCACGCCAATATAACTTCTCGCTGTATGACCCCATCGCCGCCATTCCTGACGAGGCGGTAAGCCTCCTCGTATATGGCTCGGAAGACCTTTTCCGTGTGGGAGAGGGCAATCTTTCGGAGATGGAAAGCTGGGGCGGAGTGATCGACAACATAGAAGACACGGTGGTGTGCCCGGTATGTAACGGGACGCGTCTCAGGGCAGAGGCGCTTTATTTCCACGTGGACGGGAAGAATATCAGCGAGGTATCGGCAATGGAGATGTCAGAGCTGCGCGAGTGGCTGGACAAGATTCCCGAAGGTTTCAACGAGAGGGAGAAAAACGTGGCCAGGGATATCCTGAAGGAACTTCGCGAAAGGGTGCAGTTCATGCTGGATGTAGGTCTTGACTATCTTTCCCTTGACAGGCCCACCGCTTCGCTTTCGGGCGGGGAAAGCCAGAGAATCCGTCTGGCGACGCAGATTGGCTCCCGCCTTGTCAACGTTCTGTATATCCTTGACGAGCCGTCCATCGGCCTGCACCAGAAGGACAACAGGAAGCTGATATCCTCACTGAAGGCCCTCCGGGACGAGGGCAACTCGGTCATGGTGGTCGAACACGATGCAGAGACCATGATGAGCGCCGACTGGCTTGTCGATGTGGGGCCCGGCGCAGGAGAAAACGGCGGAGAAATCTGCCTGAGCGCTCCGCTCAAGGACCTTCTTGGCACCAGGAAGAAGCAGACGGAGCATACGGTTTTCGGCCCGTCCATAACCCTTGAATACCTTAAGGGAAAAAAGAGCATCCCCGTGCCCGGGAAGCGCCGCAAAGGCAGCGGTAAATTCCTATCGCTCTATGGTGCCAAGGGCAACAATCTGAAGAACATTACGGCATCGTTCCCGCTCGGGTGTTTCATTGGCGTGGCGGGTCTTTCCGGAAGCGGAAAGAGCACGCTTGTAAATGAGACTTTGATGCGTGTCCTGAGGCAGAAATTCTACCGCTCAAAGGAGCGTCCGCTGCCGTATGACAGCATCTCCGGCATAGAGAACCTCGACAAACTGATCGAGATAGACCAGTCTCCCATCGGCCGTACTCCCCGCTCCAATCCGGCAACTTTCACTGGAGTTTTCGGCGATATCAGGACGCTCTTTGAGGAAACCCAGGACGCCAAAGTGCGTGGTTTCAAGGCAGGGAAATTCTCATTCAACGTTCCCGGAGGCCGATGCGAAGAGTGCAAGGGCGCAGGCATCAAGATCATCGAGATGAACTTCCTGCCCTCTGTCCACGTCCCGTGCGAGGCCTGCGGCGGAAAGCGCTACAACGATGAAGTCCTCACGGTAAAGTATAAGGGCAAGAACATCAGCGACGTCCTGGAGATGTCAATCTCCGAGGCCTACGAGTTCTTCAAGCCGGTTCCCAAGATTGCAGCAAAGCTGAAAGCCCTCGTCGATGTGGGCCTCGGTTATGTGCGTCTTGGACAGAGTGCCGTCACCCTTTCCGGAGGAGAAAGCCAGCGCATGAAACTGGCGGCGGAACTCTCGCGTCCATCCACAGGCAAGACCCTCTACATCCTTGACGAGCCCACAACCGGCCTTCACTTCGAAGACATCAACGTGCTCCTTGGCGTTCTCCAGCGCCTCGTTGATGCCGGCAACACCGTCATCATCATCGAACACAACCTGGACGTCCTCAAGTCTGTCGACTATATCCTCGACATGGGTCCCGAAGGCGGCCGTCGCGGCGGACTCATCGTAGCCAAAGGCACTCCTGAGGAACTTGCCGATAATCCCGACTCCGTCACTGGGCCGTACCTCAAAGAAGTACTCAATCCTTGTTAAGGACAAAATAAGGACGGGCCGTGTGGCCCGTCCTTTATTGTCAACTGCCGCTGGTTTATTCCAGTGCCTTCAGGTTGCGGGGATTGCAGATGTCCTTGGCCTCTGCGGTGTAGAGGTAGTCGAGGAGGTCGGCATAGTGTTCCTCTACCTTGCCGCGGACGATCTTCATGGTGGAGTTCATCATCTTGTTGGCGATGGTGAATTCCTCGTCGCAGATGCCGATGGCTGAAGGGAGCCAGCGCTCTGGGAACATGCCGGCGTGCTTTCCGCCCTTCTTGTAGGTGTTGGCATCGGCCTCGATGAGGGAGAGCATGTAGCGCTTGCCTTCTTCTGTTGCAGGGTCAAGGCCTTTCTTCTTGCATGCTTCGGCAAGGGCGGTCTTGTCGGGAACGACGAGGGCCACGCAGAACGGCTTCTGGTCATTGTGCAGGACGCAGGCCGATATCCACTTGGAGGTTTCGGTAATGTTGTCCTCGTAGCCTTCCGGTGAGTACTTTTCGCCGTCGGAGGAGATGAGGAGGCTCTTGAATCGGCCCACTACATAGAGGAATTCGGGGTCTTCGGGGCAGATGTAGCCCATGTCTCCGGTGTGGAGCCAGCCGTCAATGATGGTGTCGGCAGTGGCCTTGGGGTTCTTCCAGTAGCCTGCCATGACGTTCTCTCCGCGGATGACGATTTCGCCCTTGGTTCCGTGGGGTACTTCCTTGCCTTCTGCATCCAGGATGACGCAGTCCATAGGCTTTACGATACGGCCCGATGAGCCGAAGCGTGCATGGCCTGCGGAGTTGGCGCAGATGATAGGGGTGGCCTCGGTAAGACCGTATCCCTGGAACATGGGCATTCCCACAGCGCAGAAGAATTTCTGGAGCTCGATGTCCAGGAGGGCGCCGCCGCCGACGAAGAACTTCATCCTGCCGCCGAAGCTTTCACGGACCTGCTTGAAGAGAATCTTGTCGAAGAGGTCTACGAGAGGCTTTCTCCACCAGGTGCCGCCTGTTCCGCGGTTGTAGTATTCCTTATTGTACTTGATTGCATTCTTGACGGCGAAGTTGAAGAGCTTCTCCACGGTGGGGCCTTTCTTCTTGATGCCGGCCTCGATGTTCTTCTTGAAGTTTCTGGCAAGGGCCGGAACGGAGAGCATCACGTGAGGACGGGTCTCTGAAATTGCGGTAGGAACGTTACGCAGCGTTGCAAGGGCGTTTTTGCCGATGGGAACAAATGCGATTGAACCGCCGTAAATCATCATGGTGTACATGCCTGCAACGTGTGCGAAGCAGTGGTCCAGAGGCAGGATGATGAGCATGGTGGCGCCGAAATCGACGGAGATTACGGAATTGCCCTGCTCTACGTTTGCAGTATAGTTGCGGTGGGTAAGGAGGATACCCTTGGGGTCTGCGGTGGTGCCGGAAGTGTAGGAAATGTTTGCATAATCATCCGGGCCGATGCTCTTGTAGCGTGCGACGAACTCGTCCTTGTGGGCCTTGAGGAACTCATCGCCCATCTTCTGGATTTCGCTCATGCGGATTTCCTTCTCTTCGAGCTTGTCATAGTCGAAGGCGGTGTCGTCAAAGACGATGACTTTCTCTACGTTGTGGCATTCGGAAAGGATGGCCCTGATCTTGGGAAGATGGTTCCCTGAAACGAGTATCCACTTGGAGTCCGAGTGATTGATTCGGAATACGAGGTCCTTGCCTTCACCAAGGTTCACTGACAGGGGAACGTCGGTTGCACCTGCATACATGGCGCCAAGTTCGGCAAGAATCCACATTGCGCGGCTTTCTGAAAGAAGGGCGATTTTGTCGCCTTTCTTGAGTCCCAGCGACATGAGTCCTGCGCCGATTCTGTATGCTTCTTCACGTGTCTGGCCCTGAGTGAGGACTTTCCACTCACCGTTAACCTTCTCACGGAGGTACGGTTCGTTCTCATACTTGTGACTGTACTTTTCTACGAAGTCAATGATTGTAGGTCTTTCGGTCATAGGTTTTATTGTTTTATGTTATTCTGCAGGGAACAATCCATAGAGTTCGGCGTCAATCTTGTCCGTGATGTACTGGAAGCCTTCCGGATTGTTTTCGAACTTGACATTGTCTACGTCGATGATGAGAAGGCGGAACTTATAGTCCTTGATCCAGTCCTCATAACGCTGGTTGAGGCCGGTGATATAGTCTATACGGATTGAACGCTCATACTCGCGGCCCCTCTTCTGGATCTGTGCGATGAGGTTGGGAATGCTGGAGCGGAGATAAATAAGCAGATCCGGCGGATTCACCAGGGACATCATAAGGTCGAAGAGGTCGCTGTAATTCTCAAAGTCCCTTGTGGACATGAGGCCCATCGCATGCAGGTTGGGTGCGAAGATGCGGGCATCCTCGTAGATTGTGCGGTCCTGGATGATGACATCCTGATGCTTCGATATCTCCACCACATCCTGAAAACGCTTGTTCAGGAAGTAGATCTGCAGATTGAATGACCAGCGCTCCATATCCTCGTAGAAATCTGCCAGGTAGGGGTTGAAGTCCACAGACTCGAACTTGGGAGTCCAGCCGTAGTGGGCGGCGAGCATTTTTGTCAGAGTGGTCTTCCCACTGCCGATGTTTCCGGCGATAGCTATATGCATGGTATATTGTTTTTAAAATAATCCGTAAAGCTCTGCGTCAATGCGGTCTGTAATGGAGGCGAAGTCCTCCGGGCGGTTGAGGAAATCAAGTTCATCGGCCTCTACGACGATGAGGCGGCCGGTGTATTCCGATATCCATTTTTCGTACCTTTCGTTGAGGCCGGAAAGGTATTCGATGGAGATGGTCTGTTCGTATTCGCGGCCCCTCTTCTGAATCTGGTAGACGAGGTGTTCGATGGAGCTCTTGAGGTATATCATGAGGTCCGGTTCCTTTACCACAGACATCATGACGCGGAAGGTGTCCATGTAGGTGTTGTAGTCCCTTTCGGTGAGGTTGCCCTGAGCGTAGTTGTTGGCGACGAAGATGTGGACGCCCTCGAGAAGGGTACGGTCCTGGATGATAACGTCTTTGGACTTTGAGATATCCAGGACGTCATGCAGACGCTGCTGGAGGAAATACATTTCAAGTGCGAAAGACCAGCGCTTGATGTCTTTGTAGTAGTCCTCCAGGTATGGATTATAGGTAACGGACTCAAACTTGGGCGTCCAGCCGTAATGGCGGGCAAGAAGAGTTGTGAGAGTGGTTTTTCCACTTCCTATATTTCCGGCTATTCCGATGTGCATAACTTCACAAAGTTCGTGAAAGTTTATTAAATTTGCAACGTCTAAAGAAGGACTTTTATGCTCAGAACCAGAATATTTCAGTTCAATCCTTTGGGAACCAATTGTGTGATTGCCTGGGACAGCGACTCTTCCGTATGCACCGTTTTCGATCCGGGCATGTCCTCCAAGGAGGAGGTCGACTCCCTTGCGGACTTCCTGCAAGGCCATTCGCTTACTCCCGGGGCCATTCTTCTCACGCACGGTCACTTTGACCATTTCTGGGGAGTATATGGGCTTTTGGAGCACTATAAGGTCCCTGTATATATGGACCGTGAAGACCTTGTCACCATGTCCAAGGGAGCTCAGGTGTTCAGCGGAATGGGACCGGTCAGTTTCAAGACACTCAGGACCGATATCGAAACCTTGGACCTTCCCGGAGAAATAAGCGTCGGCGGCGTCTCATGGAAAGTTATCAAGACCCCCGGCCATACTCCTGGGGGAGTGTGCTATTATTCTGAAGAAAACGGCCTTCTGATAAGTGGGGACACCCTTTTTGCAGGGGCTATCGGCAGGACTGACCTTTTGGGCGGAGACTACGATGTCCTCATGAAGTCACTGTTGGAGAAGGTGATGACCCTTCCCGGCGACACCGATGTCATCCCCGGTCATGGCCAGCCCACCTCCATCGCCCGGGAAGCCACCGCCAACCCCTTCCTCCAGCCCTTCAACGAGCCCGATGCCGACTGGACCCAGGACGGCATTCCCATCCAGTTATGAAAATCATCCGTTTCGACAGCATCGACTCCACCAATTCCGAGGCCCTTCGACGGCTGCCGGAATTTGAGGATATGATCGTGCTGTGGGCGCTGGAGCAGACTGCCGGCCGCGGTCAGAGAGGGAACTCCTGGTTTTCGGCCCCCGGAGAAAACCTTACCTTCAGCGTAGTCCTGAAAAGGCCCGTCAAGGCCGCCGATGCCCATTTCCTCAATTGCGCGATAGCCGAGGCTGTTGCCGGTTTTCTGAACTCGCAGGGCGTCCTTGCAAGCGTCAAATGGCCCAATGACATTTACGTGGGGAAGAACAAGATAAGCGGAATCCTTATCGAGAACTCGCTGGTGGGGGACAGCCTGGCGGCTTCTGTCGTCGGCGTTGGATTCAATGTGAACCAGAAGGAGTTTCCCCAGCTTGCCAATGCCACCTCGCTCACTCGCTGTACAGGCAAAGTACACGACCTCGAAGAGTGCCTGAATGCAATCGTGTCAAGGTTTGAGATGAATCTCTCCTGCCTTGAAAGCCATCAGGCCAGGGCTCTGCTTTTAAGCTCTTACTCCAGCCATCTTTTCAGGAAAGGCCAGACATGCCGTTACCGTGACATGGCCTCCGGCGAGGAGTTCTGGGGCAGGATAGAAGGTGTCGATCCGGAGGACGGACGTCTTCTCATAAGCAATCTGGACAGCAATAAAACTGTACTGTACCGTTTCAAAGAAGTAAGCTATATACTATGAAACCATTCAATGTCGGTATCATCGGCGCCGGTCATATTGCCGAAAAGATGGCCGCCACGCTTGCAAGGATGGAGGATGCCTCCTGCCTTGCAATTGGCTCCAGAACGCTATCCAAGGCTCAGACTTTTGCAGAACGTTTTGACATCCCCCGGGCCTATGGTTCCTATGACGAACTTATTGCCGATCCCGATGTGGACCTCGTCTACGTGGCTACTCCGCATTCGCACCACTTCGACGTTACCCGCCGTGCGATACTTGCGGGAAAGCCCTGTCTGGTGGAGAAATCCTTCATGGCCGATGCATCGGAAGCAGCAGCGGTAATTGCGCTTGCACGAGAAAAGGGCGTTTTTGTAGCTGAAGCCATCTGGATACGGTACATGCCGGTTCGGGACATCGCCCGCAAAGTGCTGGCATCCGGCGTGATAGGCAAGCCAGTAACGGCATTCGCATCCCTTGCTTACAATGTCTCGGAAAAGGAAAGGATTCTGTCTCCGGAACTTGGCGGCGGCGCGCTGTTGGACCTCGGTGTCTATCTTTTGAATTTCGTGCGCATGTACTTTGACGAGCCCATTGAGCAGATCAGTTCATCGTGCATCAAGGCGGAAACCGGCGTGGATGCATCCGAAAGCATTACGCTTACGCTTTCCGGAGGCATACTTGCCACCCTTCAGGCCTCAGGATGGAGCCAGGGAGACAACCAGGGCGTCATTGCGGGAACAACCGGTTATCTGGTATTTGATGACCTCATCAATCCTACGCGGCTCAGGGTTTGCCGCAAACGTCATGTCGTGGAGCAGGAAATACCGCTGCCCGAACAGATTACCGGCTTCGAGTACCAGGTGCGCGCGTGCCGTGACGCCATCGCGGCCGGCCTTGTTGAGCCGTCCAAGATGCCCCATGCCGAAACCCTCTACATCATGCACCTCATGGACCGCCTCCGCACCGAATGGGGCGTCAAGGGCTTTGAGTAGTAGCGCAAGTCCCCATAGCCACCTGCTACATAGACGGCATCAGGAAAAACAGGGCTACACCCAGCATGCTCACGGCAACGCCCACAAGTTCCCTGAGCCGTATACGCTGTTTATACACAAATGCATAAGGGAAAAGTATAAGGACCGGTGTCAAGGCCATCAATGTGGAAGCGATTCCGGCATTGGTGTACTGCACTGCCATAAGTGACAGAGACACGCCGATTACGGGGCCGAATATTGTCATCAGCAGTACATACCCCATGGCGCCGCGGTCTTTGACGGCATTTCCAAGGCGTGGAAGGTCCTTTTGAATGGCCATCAGAATAAGAAAACCGGCCGTTCCCACAATCGCCCTTATCATAGTGGAAGCAAAAGGGAGCATTTGCGCCATGTGTGCCGGTGCATCGGCAGGAATGGCGTCGGTGTAATGCTCAAGGCCGATTTTACTGAGCACCAGTCCCACGCCCTGCCCAAGACCCGCGCCGATGCCGAGCAGTATGCCTTTCAGCGGCAGGGAAAGCTTCAGGCTGTGTTTTTCGCCCCTGCTCAGCACGGAGATGGCAATGCCGCACAGGGTTACGCTCATTGCAAAAATGGACTTCCAGAACAGGGATTCGCCAAGAAGAGCCCATCCTGCTATGGCGGCGAAAGGAGGCGCAAGCGTCATGAGAAGCTGGCCGAAACGGGCGCCTATCGACAGATAGCAGTTGAACAGGCACCAGTCTCCGAACACATATCCCACCAGTGCCGACAGCGAAAGCCACTTCCAGGTATCGGCATCGGCATATACCGGATACGGATGGCCGATTGTGAGCCATAGCAGTGCGGCAAGGAATATGACGGCAAGGAACAGACGCAGGACATTCGCCGTCATGGAGCCGAGCCTGTGGCTGGCCTTGTCGGCAAACAATGCCGTTACGGTCCAGGAGGCGGCAACGATGAGGGAGATTATTTCGCCGATATAGGCCATGGGTTAAAGGCAGTCAATGATGATCTCGTCCGCTATTTCTTCGGGTGAGAGGCCTGTTGTGTCGATTGGCAGGTGCGATGCTGCCGCATAGAGAGGCTCGCGCGAAACGAGGCGTGCACGGAAGTCTTTATCGGCAAGGGGTCTTCCGGAACCGGCGACGCGGGATTCAAGTTCATCGGCAGGAGCTTGGAGCCATATACACAATGTCTGATTCTGAAGCAGCCTGACGGCTTCCGGGATGGTGACCGTTCCGCCGCCCAATGCAATCACCGCCGTGTTTGACTGATACTTTCCAAGTGCCGATTTCAACGCTTTCAACTCCATCTGACGGAAGGCGGGCTCGCCATCTTCTGCGAATATATCGGCAATGGTGCGCCCCGCCTCTTTTTCAATGGCCTCATCAATGTCTATGAAGGGGCAGCCCAGCGCATCTGCGACGATGCGCCCGACGGTGCTTTTCCCGCAACCCATATACCCGGTAAGTGCAAGTATCATAATCGGCAGCAAATATACATAGTTTCACTAATACTAAAGCCAGCTGCTGCATAAAAACGCCCTAAAATGTGCATCAAGTGGCCAGGCATGGCCAGCTGATGCATAAAAATGGGGCAAATCGTGTAACAGGTGGCTATATCAGGTCGTCGCGTTCGCGGATGTCCTTGAGGCGGAGCTGGACGGTTGAGGAACCGCGGTAAAAGTTTTCGACGATGGAGTAGCAGATGTCGATGGGGTTTCCGGCCTTGATGTGGTCGTAGTACTGGGACATGTTGAAGCCGATGGCGGCTATCTGCCTGTAGGGGAGACTCTCCTGCATGAGGTCCAGCTTGAGGTGCACACCGCCGGCACCAACCTTGCGGCCGTTTCCGGCGTCGTAGACATCCTCGGTCATGAATACGGGGTTGTTGTTCCCGGGGCCGAAGGGCTGGAACTGCTTGAGGATTCGCGTGAACTTGGGCGTAATCTGTGCAAAGTTCAGCTTTGCATCCATCTCCACTACCGGAGTGAGCTCTTCGCGGGTGATGTTCACCTTTACGTACTTGTTCATTCTGCGGCAGAACTCCTCAAGGTTCTCCTCCTTCATGGTGAGACCGGCGGCATAGACATGCCCGCCGAAGTTTTCCAGAAGGTCTGCGCAGCTCTCGATAGAGGCGTAAAGGTCGAAGCCGTGTACGCTGCGGGCGCTTCCGGTTATGAAACCGTTGCTCTTTGTGAGTACGACCGTCGGCTTGTAGCATGCTTCCACAAGGCGTGAAGCTACAATTCCCACAACGCCCTTGTTCCAGGTGGGGTTATAAACGATGGTGACGTTCTCGGATTCAAGGGCGGTACCTTTTGCCACCATATCCAGTGCCTGCTGGGTGATTTCCCTGTCGATAGACTTGCGCTCGTTGTTGGAGTCGTTGATCTCTTCTCCGATGCGGTTTGCGGTCTTGTCGTCGGTAGCGGTGAGCAGCTCAACTGCAAGGCGGCCGCTTTCCATACGGCCTGCGGCATTGATTCGCGGGCCGATCTTGAAGACGATGTCATCTATCGTGACATGCCCCGGCTCCAGTTTGGAGAGGTTTATCATGGCAAGGAGTCCGCAGCGCGGATGCTCATTCAGGCGCTTGAGCCCAAAGTGGGCAAGGATGCGGTTTTCCCCGGTCATGGATACCAGGTCCGAGGCAATGGAGACTACCTGAAGGTCCAGAAGTGGTTCAAGAAGGGCGGGGTCAAGGCCGAATTTCTGTACATAGCCCTGAACCAGCTTGAATCCTACTCCGCAGCCGCACAGGTCATCGAAGGGGTAATTGCAGTCCTCCCTCTTGGGATCAAGCACTGCGACAGCTGCCGGAAGTTCATTTTCCGGGAGGTGATGGTCGCAGATAATGACGTCGATATCCTTGCCGCGGGCATATTCCACCTTGTCGATGGCCTTGATTCCGCAGTCCAGCGTTATTACCAGATTGACGCCGTTGTCGGATGCCCAGTCAAGGGCTTTATAGGAAAGTCCGTAACCTTCATCGTAACGGTCCGGTATATAGAAATCCACCTTGTGGGTGAACTGCTTCAGGAACGAATATACCTGGGCTACGGCCGTGGTTCCGTCTACATCGTAGTCACCGTAGACAAGGATATGTTCTCCGCCCAGTACGGCCTTGTGCACCCGTTCCACTGCCTTGTCCATGTCCTTCATCAGGAAAGGATCATGAAGGTCTTCGAGGCGTGGACGGAAGAAGGAACGGGCCTGTTCGAAGGTTTCGACACCCCTTTGGACAAGGAGTTCCGCCAGAACCGAGTCAATACCCAGTTCCGCTCCGAGCCTTGCAGTCTTTTCGGGATCTGCAGCGGGCTTCAGGACCCATTGTCTTTCGGCTGTCGTACCCATATCCTTACAAATATAGCAATTTTTTATCAGAACAGCGTGGGCTCCCAGTCGCTGAGGTCTACGGGGCCCTCGTCTTCATCGGGGGCGGGCATGTCGGGAATTTCGTCATCGAAGGATACCTCTGGGAAATCTTCGTCGATGACCACGTCTACAGGTTCGTCATTGACAGGCACTTCGGACTCTTCCACGGGGAGAGGGTCTGTGAATTCCACGCTCTTGAGGTCCATGGAGGAGCACTTCTTGCCCTTTGCCGTGATACCCTTCTTCGCGATGAACTGTTCTGCGTCGATTACTTCAGGTTCCTTGTGTTCGAACTTCTTGCCGAAGGTGAGCATCACCTGGGGACGGGCATCGGCCGATATGCCAACCAGCTTGGAGCCGCGGGCGTCGGAGATGAACAGCATGGGGGAGTTGTTGCTTTCCGTGAAGCTGAATCTCTTGATATAGTATGCCTTGGCGGCGTTGTCCCAATAGAGGGCGGTGTAGACCTTGGCGGGATCCAGTTTCTCGATGCGGATGACGTCTCCCTGGTATTTGTTCACCAGATCGTATGACGTGGTGTAGTATGTACCGTCGGCAAATACTGCAAGGACCTTGTCCTCGCCGGTGAACTTGCCCAGATGCTGTCCACGGCCTTCCTCGTTGAGGCGCTGGATGTCAGGATCGTACCAGATGTCTTTGCCCTCCAGGGTGGTTATACCCTTGGATTTCAGGGATATCCTTGCAATGGAGTTCTTGGTCACAAGGTTGCCCCTGGAGCTTCTTCCCTTGATTGCAAGGTTGGAGAAATCCCATTCCAGCTGGCTCTTCTTGAGGCCTTTCTTAGGACGGAGGCCGATGCGTACTGTCTCGGCTTCTCCGTTGTGGTTGACCGTGAACCACAGGATTCTGGAGCCTTCGGCACCGGTAGTGATGTCGTACTCCTTGTCGCGGGTGACGGAGGTGATGGCAAAGCGCTTGGCGTAATGGCAGGGGCCCTTGCCGTCGCGGTAAATCACATTGTAGATGGTGCGCTCGTCACCGCGGTTGAAGACACCGGCATACAGGAGGTCTGTCCCGAAGAAAGCCTTGTCGGAGACCTTCGTGACGCGGAATTTTCCGTCCTTGCCGATGACGATAATCTCGCTGAGGTCTGAGCACTCGGAGATGAACTCGCCGCCGTCGTCCCTCTTGAGGCCGATTCCCACGAATCCCTGTTCCAGGTTCGCGTAGAGCTTGGCATTGTTCGACACTACCTTGGTGACGGAGATATTCTCCATTGAGGAAATCTCCGTAAGGCGCGGCCACTGGTCTCCGTACTTCTTCTTCAGGCTGCGGAACCAGTCGATGGTATAGCGGGTTATATTGTCCAGGTTGTCCTTGACCTGACGAATCTCATCCTCGATAGCATATATCTTTTCGTCCAGAGCCTTGGTGTCGAACTTGGATATCTTCCTGACCGGTTTCTCAACCAGGCGCAGTATGTCATCCATCGTAATGGGCCTGTGAAGGAGGTCCTGATACTGCGACATCTGCGAGAGGACGTCGTCAAGCTGTTCTTCCCACGTCATCTGGTTCTGCTCCAGGACCTTGTAGATGCGGTTTTCAAAGAAAATGCGCTCCAGCGAGGAGTAGTGCCAGTCTGTCTCCAGCTGTCCCAGTTTGTATTCCAGTTGTGCCTTGAGGATGTCGCGGGTATGATAGGTATCGTACTCCAGGATCTCGTCGACGGTAAGGAACACCGGCTTGTTTTCCCTGATGACGCAGGCGTTGGGGCTGATCTTCGTCTCGCAGTCCGTGAAGGCGTAGAGAGCGTCGATGGTTTTGTCCGGAGATACATCGGCAGGGAGATGGATGATGATCTCCACCTTGTCGGTGGTCATGTCATCTATCTTCTTGATGTTGATCTTCTTCTTGTCCTTTGCGCGGATAATGCTGTCGATAATGGCCTGGGAGGTCTTTCCGTAGGGGATTTCGGTAATCGTGATGGTGGACTTGTCCACCTTGTTGATGCGTGCCCTCACCTTCACGATGCCGCCGCGCTTTCCTTTGTTGTACTTGGAGCAGTCGGCAATGCCTCCAGTAGGGAAGTCCGGAAGAATCTCGAAGGGCTCACCCTTCAGGATGGCGATGGACGCGTCTATGAGTTCGTTGAAGTTGTGCGGCAGAATCTTGGAGCTGAGACCGGCGGCGATGCCTTCCGTGCCCTGGGCAAGAAGGAGAGGGAAGCGCACGGGAAGTTCCGTGGGCTCCTGGTTGCGGCCGTCGTACGATGTCATCCAAGTGGTGACATTCTTGTCAAAGACCACCTCCTTGGCAAACTTGGAAAGGCGGGCTTCTATGTAACGGGGAGCCGCGTTTGAGTCTCCGGTGAGGATGTTTCCCCAGTTTCCCTGGCAGTCTATGAGAAGACCTTTCTGGCCCAGTGTGACAAGAGCGCCAAGGATTGAAGCGTCACCGTGAGGGTGATACTGCATAGCCTGGCCGACGATGTTCGCCACTTTGGTGTAGCGTCCGTCGTCCATGACTCCCATAGTGTGCAGGACGCGCCTCTGGACGGGTTTGAAACCGTCTACGATGTGCGGCACGGCACGGTCCAGGATGGTATATGACGCATAGTCGAGATACCACTCCTTGAACATCCCGGAGAGTTTGTATTTCTTGCTGTCGGAACCAAGAAGCTTTTCGAATTTTCCCGATGCAACCGCATCTTCTCCAAGTTCCTCTTCCTGACCTTCAATGTCTTCCCAATCTTCTGCCATATTATTCAAAATTAGATTCTTCGCGTCGCTCAGAATGACATCTAAAATTCGTATCCGAAACGGCGGAGCTCCTTGCGGCTTTCACGCCAGTCCGGGTCGACTTTTACATAGGTTGAAAGGAAAACCTTCTTTTGGAAGAAGTCTTCCATTTCCAGGCGGGCTTCAGTGCCCACCTTCTTGAGAGCCGCGCCGCCCTTGCCGATGATGATGCCCTTCTGGGAATCCCTCATCACATAGATGACTGCGCTGATTTCGTAACGGTCTTCACCTTCATGGAAGGCTTCGATTTCCACCTGGCAGGAATAAGGGATTTCCTCCGAATAGTTGAGGAAAATCTTCTCCCTGATTATCTCCGATGCAAAGAAACGGAGATTCTTGTCCGTGAACTGGTCCTTGTCAAACCAGGCCGGAGCCTCCGGAAGCCGGGATGAAACCGCCTCCAGTATGCTCTCCAGGTTGAATTTCTCCTGGGCCGATGCCGGGATGATCTCTGCCTTTGGGAGCTGCTCCTTCCACCACTGCATGAGTTCGACCACCTTTTCCTGTGACGATATGTCGATCTTGTTGATGACAAGGACCACGGGGCAGTCAACTTTCTGCAGCTTCTGTATGTAGGCTTCGTTCTTGTCTCCCTTTTCTACGGTGTCCGTTACGTAGAGGATGATGTCGGCATCGCCGATGGCGGTGTCCACGAAGTTCATCATGCTCTCCTGGAGACGGTAGTTGGGTTTGAGGATGCCGGGAGTGTCGGAATAGACTATCTGGTAATCCTCTCCGCTTACGATGCCCATGATGCGGTGACGGGTGGTCTGTGCCTTTGCCGTCACGATTGAGAGTTTTTCACCCACAAGGGCGTTCATCAGCGTGGATTTGCCCACGTTGGGATTGCCGATGATATTTACGAAACCTGCTCTGTGTGCCATTAAACAAATGCTCCCATCTTAAGGATGTTCACTTCTCCCTCTGTAAGGTAACGCCAGTCACCTTTCTTGAGGCCTTTCTTGGTGAGGCCGGCGAAGTATACGCGGTCCAGCGCCTTTACGTCGTATCCCAGGGATTCGAATATGCGGCGGACGATGCGGTTCTTGCCGGAGTGGATCTCAATGCCCAGCTGGCGGTGGTCATGTGCGTCGATGTACTCGAGTTCATCGGCAGCGATGAGACCGTCGCCAAGTTCGATGCCTTTCAGGATGGCCTGCTGGTCTTCCTCCTTAAGGGCATGGTCAAGTACCACCTGGTAAATCTTCTTCTTGTTGAATGAAGGGTGTGTGAGGCGTTCGGACATTTCACCGTCGTTGGTGAACATGAGCACGCCGGTGGTGTTCTTGTCCAGACGGCCCACGGGGAATACCCTTGTAGGGCAGCCCTTCAGAAGGTCCATGACGGTTTTTTCTGCGTGAGGGTCAGCCGCGGTGGTTACGTAGCCCTTGGGCTTGTTCATGAGGATGTATACCTTGGCCTCTCCCTTAAGACGCTGACCGTTGAAGCGGACGTCGTCGGTGTAGATGTTCACCTTGGTTCCAAGTTCGGTGACCACTTCTCCGTTCACGGTGACGACACCGCCCTGGATCATGGTATCGGCCTCCCTGCGTGAGCACACGCCGGAATTGGCGATGAACTTGTTCAGGCGTACAACTTCCTGTATTTCGCTCTTTACGTTGCTGTCAGAGTATTTTCCGGTAACCTGAGGTTTGCGGCTGAGCATTGCGTTCATGCCGTCTTCGGCATCGGAGTGTTTCTTAACGCTTGCGGTGCGTTTCCCGAATCCGGGCTTGCTGCTTCCGTATGCGGGCTTGCCATAGCCGCTCTTGCGGGGTGCGCTGCCAAAGCTTTTGCGCTCTCCGAACGAGGACTTGCGTTCACCGAATGAGGATTTGCGCTCACCGGATGAGGATTTGCGCTCACCGGATGCACTGCTGCGGCCGGATGAATAGCTGCGTGAAGTGGAATAGTCTACCTTTTCTGCGTGGCTTTCGCCGGTCTTTCTTACGATACGTTTTCTCGTACCTCTTTTGTTGTCTTCCATAATAGTTTACGACTCACGTCGTTACTTAAGTTTGAATATGTATGTAATAGTGCCCGTTTGTATGGCAGGGGCGTCTGCCTTCATGTTGAAATGTGCCTTCATGGCGGCTGTACGTGCAGCGGTCCAGAGGTTTTTGTCGGTTACCGTGGTTCCGTCGGCCCCGGGGATTGCTTCCGTGACGTTTCCGTACTGGTCCACCTTTATTGTCACTACCACAGTACCGGCCATCTGGCTGCTGTAGGCGGGTTTGGGAAGGGTTCCCATCACGGTGCGTCCTTCCAGGTGGGCGTTGGCGTTGCCCTCTGTCCTGCCCTGTTTGGTGTTGCCGTCGGCCTGGCCGGCCTTGAAGCCTTCCGATGCCTCGGACGCGCTGTGCGGCGTTGTGGCGCTGTTGTCCTTCTTTCCCATGCCGGGGAAGGATGCGCGGGGGTCCAGTTCCGGTTCTTCAGGCTGAGGCGGCGTGGGAACCTCCACGTCTCCGTGGGCGTCGGGCTTTGTCGCCGGTGTTACGTTGGGAGCGTCGTTTACGTGCGGGGATTCTGATTTCTGAACCAGTTCAACCTCCCGCTCCCTGTCGATTTCCTCTGCCTGGGGCTGCGAGCCGATCCTTGTGGGCGTCGGAATCTCCTTCTCTATTTCATCCTCGAATTCTATCACCAGTGACGTCCTTTCCGGCGGCGGTGGATCCAGATATGTGAAGCCGCTTGTGAGGCAGATCACAAGGGCGATGGCATGAAGGAGCAGCGTTGCCAGTATACCGGTAACGCCAGCCGCCTTTTCACGCTTTTCCCTTGTTCGCTCGTATGGCTGCATCTTATTCGGGTTGTGTTGCCAGAATCACCTTGTAATGGTTCCTCTTGGCGATGTTCATGATCTGGACTACTTCTCCAACGGGGACGCTCTGGTCCGAGTAGATGGAGAAGGTGGGGTCTTCCTCAGTGGAGAGGAGGGAAATGAGCTCGTCCTCAACCTCGGCATAGGAAACGGGGTCGTTGGCTCCGTTCACGTGGTAGGTGTAGGTGTCGTCTCCCCAGTCCTTGATGCTCACGCTCACGGTTGCCTTGGCGCTCACCTGGCCGGTGCTCTTGGGGAGCAGGAGCTTGAGCGCGTTGGGGTTGATGAGGGTGGAGGTCACCAGGAAGAAGATGAGGAGGAGGAACACGATGTCCGTCATACTGGACACCGAGAACGATGCATCCACCTTTGTATTTCTCTTCAGTGCCATTACTGCTCGGGTTTGTCCTGGTTGATGATGATGTCTACGAACTGGATGGAAGAGCTTTCCATCTTGTAAACGAGATCGGAGATCTTGGAGGTGAGCCAGTTGTAACCGAAGTATGCGATGATACCCACGATAAGACCGCCCACGGTGGTGAGCATTGCGGTGTAGATACCGTCGCTCAGGAGGGTGATGTCAATGTTGTTGCCGGCCTTGGACATGTTGAAGAAGGCCTGGACCATACCCATGACGGTGCCGAGGAAACCGATCATCGGAGCGCCGCCGGCGATGGTTGCAAGGAGGGGAAGGCTCTTTTCGAGACGGGCTACTTCCACGTTGCCGACGTTCTCGATGGCTCCCTGGATGTCTGCGATTGGACGGTCCTTGCGCAGGATGCCGGTCTCTACCATGCGGGCCACAGGGTTGTCATACTTTGAGCAGAGCGTGAGGGCGCTCTTGGTCTTTCCCTCGCTCATGTAGTCCCTGATGTCGTTGATGAAGTTGGGGTCGATCTTGGATGCGTTGTTGATAACCCACCACTTCCTGCCGATGAGGTAGATTGCTAGGATTGAAAGGGCAAGGAGAACCCACATGAGCGGGCCGCCCATCTTGAACATGGAGAAGAGGCTTTCGGATACCTCCACGGGCTGCTGGACGGCTGCAGGCGCTGCGGCGATATTCTCTGCCAGCTGTTCCAGAGTGTCTGCTTGTAAGAGATTGAGAATCATATAACGTTATACTTGATTATCAAAAAAACGGTCCGACATGGACCTAATCCATATCAAACCGCAAATTTACAAAAAATAATTGAGATTTTATTACTTGTCTTTTGTAACCAGAAAAGAGGAAAGAATATCGGCGTATGAGCGCACAGTTTCCGGGGAATCACCCCATGCAACGGTGATTACATTGTAGTATTCTATCTGAGTGGATGAAATGCGAAGAACCACATCTTCATCGTCCTTGGTCTTTCCTATTGCAACGGCATCAACCGTATAAGGAAAAGTAATATCATCCGGAACGACAAGTCCGCTTTCTTCTGAAATGATAATATCAGCCGTGGCGCGAGCATACACTTCCATTACGTCTATCTGTATTTCTTTTGCGAGCTCGGTAGGGAGAATGGTTTTGACAAACTCCGGCTCATAGCGATAGATGCTGAATTCTATCCTGTTTGAAGGCTTTTTGTTCTGCTCAAGGAAAAAAGAGGTGTATGGGCCTTCAGTCGCCTCATCCTTTACGCAATAATCATCAGCGCTGTAGCTGAATGAGAACTCTCCGCTTCTATAAAACTGATTTCCGGATGTCTGGCATCCGGAAATCAGTATAATGAACAGTATCACACTATACAGTCTGATACTAATGAATGGGTTTCGGATTTGAACTTGAGTGGACATATGGTTTCCTCTTTGAACCGGCAAGAGCGCTACCATCAATCACAATTCTAGCAGATCCGTTACATGAAGATACATCAAAGTATCCCTGGTCGCTCTCGCTCCAGTCCTGGCCTTCAGCTGTTCTTGAGCGCACGGTGTAAAAAACAGGTCCATAGATATAGGCTTCATCCATATTCACCCCTATTTTTTTCATATCGCTCTCCTCTGGTGCATGGCGCCTGCTAGTCGAACCTTTACTACCGTATTGAATCTCATTGTAGCCCACATAACGACTGTCACCATAGTTCCCTGAGCCTTGATGAATCTTTGCAATATAGTACTCGTTCTTGGCTGAATTGAACTTGACGACAGCCACATTATACATGTCCTTGAACTTCACACATTTACCGGCGACATCGGCGTTATTCTTTACTTCCCAGTCCACTCTTTTGGGCATCTTTACATAAGAAACCTCTGTGGTCTTTCCGGTTGCCCTGGCTGTAGCCTGCCTGCCGGTAGCCAGGAATCTTGCGGTAAAAGCAATAGGAACACCCTGATTTGAAGGGCCTATTTTCAAATCATCCTCACTTTCTGAAAAGGCCTCTCTTATAGGAGTCCCTTTAAGAACTTTCTGTGCGGGTTTGATACTTCCGCCAAGAATAAATACAAAGTTGTCGTCTGTCTTACTTCTCTTTGCAATATTCTGAGCGGATGAAGCATTTACGCTCACTCCGCCGGCGTTTACTTTGGCACTCTCCGTACCTGTAAACGTCATATCCGATGTAGAGTAGGACTGGAAAGCGTATGCACGGCGGCCATAGGTGACAGAATTAATCACAGCAATCGCCCTGTTGCCAACTCTGTTGGAGAATTCGGCTTTGGTTACATTTCCAAAATACTTATACAGTTCTTTTGAACTATGAGGGGTTACGCTAACAGTATAGTATTTCTGGGTAAAATCCTGAACGGAGATTATCTTGGTTTCATTTTTTGTGGTCTTGGTGTCAACTTTTACCTTATTTGTCAGGTATTTGGCATCGCAACCAATGGCATATGCCACTTCAGAAGTGGATGAACAATACTTGGTTTGTACATTAAGATTCACCGGCGGCGCATAAAGGTTATTCGCATCTCTTAATACTCTATAAATATAGTTCGAGACCTCTTTACTTGTGAGTGTAATCTGCTCGCTGGGAACTGTAGAACCGGTGTTGAATTCAACAAAAATGTCTGCGGTACCTGCCGGCAATCCAACCAGAGTGGGTCTTCCATCTGCAAGATCAGTGTCTGCAAACACTACTGCTCCAGGAAAAATGGTTGTGGCATCTGTTGCAAACATATCCGGTCCGGGAGTAGCTTTTACATCTATATCTCTTTTTCTCAATTCAAAAGCCTCTCCGGCATCATTTACAACCACTTGAGGCAATTGATCCGGCGTATAAGGCGTCTTTGTCAACGCCGAGCGGGTTTCCAGGGAAGAGGCCGAAAGAATGAAATCATTAAGTTCTTTCTGAATCTGAGTCTGGGCAAAGGCAACACTGGACAGCGTCAAAAACGCCGCCGAAACGATAATGTGTTTTGTTCTCATAGTATTAATGGTTAGTAAAATATGGCGTCGGTATGAAATATTTGTTTCGAAAGTAGTGATTTTCGAGTAGGAACGAGCAGTTAGAATTAACTATATTAGTATGTGAGGTTTAAAATTAGTAAAAACTAACTATGTTTCCGTGTTGCCTGTTAAGAGCTAATTTTGTAGGTTTGCATGTGAGAACCACATACGAGAATTATTTAACCTAAAAATACCGGATATGATACACAGCAGATTCCTCGCAGCTGTCATGCTGCTTGTTGCGGCACTCAATGCCGCCCAGGGCAAGACCTTCTATGTGAGCGCAACCACCGGCTCTGCCCGCGCAGACGGCCTCAGCCCCACTACCGCCATGAAAGACCTCCAGAAGGCCATTGACACCGCCCAGGACGATGATATCATCTACGTGGCCGAAGGAAACTACCTTGGCAACATGGACCGCGGTTACCTTGAATGCGGTAAATTCGGCAACGCGCAGAACGACCGCGGCAAATTCATCAGCATCTACGGCGGCTATTCCACCGATTTCTCAGAGCGCGACGTCATCAAGCACGTAACCAAAATCCAGCCCACCAGCCAGAAATTCACGGCTCCCCTTCTGAACATCAACTCCAAAAGGCCTTACGGCTACACCGGCCCTGATGGAAATGTAGTCATAGACGGTCTGGTCTTCGACTTTGGCGAAAACAACCTGTACTGCGCTGCCAACGTTGACGATGAACGCACCGGAACTCCCAACAAGGGCGTTCTCACCGGCCGGTTCATCGAACCCGACGGAAGCCCTGCAGTTCCCAAGGTTGGTTATGCCAACGGAAATGAATACGCGCTGCACATGGATGTAGAGGGAAACGTCCGCGTCTCCAACTGCATCTTCGTCAACTGCCGCGACTATGGCATCTCCGCCCTCATGGGCAAGGGACACATGGAGATAAGCAACAATATCTTCATCGCCTGCCGTTACGCCTCCTGCCAGGTAAAGGGAAGCGTCCGTGATGCCGATATCGAGAAGGTCTCCCTGGAATTCCACCACAACACCGTCCTTTTCACCTGGACCAGGACCAAGGCCTTTGAAGACATGGGACAGGGCTTCCGTTTCATGAACGGCATCCGTACCATCGACGTCCACAACAACATCTTCGGCTGCAACAGCAACTGCGGTGTGGAACGCGTTTACTATGAATCAAACAAGGCCATGGAGGCCGCCAAGATAAGCAACCTCTATGACAACTACTTCTTCGCCAACAAACGCGACCTTGAGATTGCCGCAATGGGAGCTTCATCCATTTCCGTCCCGGCTGCCCGCATTGAGGAAGCCGAGCAGATCGGCCCCAAGTATGAGGGCAATGTGGAAATGCCAGAAGGAAACGACGCTTTCCTAAACGCAGTTGACAAGTCCTACCTGGAAGGCTTCATGAGCCTTAAAATAATGTCTTCCCAGACCTACAACCCCAATTCGGCCGCCAACCAGTTTAACAGGGCTTTCGGCCTTAACCAGCAGGGCAGCGAAATTGTCCGCCCCAGCATGTACTGCAACAAGTATCCCTGGGAGAAGGCCAAAGACCTCTTCGGGGCGGTTAAGGACTACGGCGCGCAGCTGCCCAAGTAAACGGCCGCAGTCCCGACAGTTCTTTCCTTAAGGGAGAGGAGAGGCGTTGTCGTCATATATACCGTTGTCTCAGATTACCTCAATGTCCTTTGAGGCTATCCATCCCTGGCGGCCGTCGGCAATCTCTATCTGGGTGAAGCCGGAGACGTTGTCAAGGACCTTCACCTTCGTGCCTTCGTGCAGGATGAAAAGGGATTTTGCCGATTCTTCGGAAGGGGTGCTGCCAACCTGCGAAACCGGCTTCATCACTATGGCAAGGTCCTGACGGCTCGCTTCCCTTGACTGCCAGAGCGCGAAGTTCCAGCAAAAGAAGGTGAAAAGCAGGGCAACTATGCCTCCGAAGAAGCCCAGACGGCGTTTTCCGGCCGTGGAACCTAGCAGGAACAGAAGCCCGAGCAGCAGCGTGACGGCAAGGAAAACAAGCGAAAGGACAGCCCAGACATTTGACGGAACGCTGAAGCAGAAATTCCTTGCGGCAGTCTTCAGGAAGAACTCCGGAACGGCGTCAATCCTGTCCTGGGTGAGGGCCTTCGCATACTCCAGATTGTACTTCACATCGGCATCGGACGGATCCATCCTCAGAGCCCTCTCGTATGCGAGGACAGCCTTGCCGATTTCCCCGGTCTTCACATAGGCGCCGCCAAGGTTATACAGCAGCTCCCTGGATGTGAGTCCAGTGGCCTGGACATCCTCCCAGGCGCTGACGGCTGCGTCGTAATTGGCCGAAGCATAAGCCTCGCATCCGGCCTTGAAGAGTGAATCCGGGTAGGACAGCGCCTGTGCGTCAAGTGCTGCGGGTGAGAGCATCAAGAGCAGTGCAACCATGCCTGCTGCCGATGCATTATATGACGGACCTTTTTTCATGTAAGAGTCGATGGCGGTAATTGTAGAGACGGCCTTTTCATAGTGGGCGTTCATGGCGTCGTGGCCTGCATCGGGGGCGTAGCGTGCATATTCGCACTGGTCGATGAGGCCGGTGAAATCGGCAACCACGCTTTCCGGCACGCCCTTGGCGATGAGCGAACTGGAAATATTCTCCTTGGTCTGCTGCGCCATGTCAATGGAAAGCTTGTCGCCGACAAAGCCAAGCAGTGAGCGGTGAAGCTCCTCGTAGAATGCCGTGTACAGGTCTTTCTGCAGGAATTCGCGAGCCTGTGACAGCCTTTTCAGGGCCTGTTTGGTGGCCTTGCGGTTACGGGTGCCGGCAACGTCGGCACGGCGGGCTGCAACCTTGCGGAAACCAAGCCAGAAGCCCAGCGCGGCAAGCACCATGAGGACAGCAATGACAATATAGGCGATTGAGTCGATGAAGAACTTCCTTGAGCCGCCCAGGTCAGTCTTCGTGCGTATGTACCGGATATCCTCGTCCAGGTTCTTCACGCCCTTGCGCTCAACTATGAGAGTGTTGCCGCTGTCCTGTACCGCCGCTGCACCCTGGGCCGATGACTTCTGCACCGAAATATGCAGAGAATCGGTCTGGGCGGTCTGGTACCTGCGGGACTTGACGTCGTAATATGAATACTTCACCGGTGCTATGGTAAAGTCTCCGTGGCTTCTGGGGATGAAAGGATATTCGAAGGTCTTGCTGCCGGACGTTGCACCGCCGCTGGTTGTGCTCTTCACGTCATACACCTCGAAATCCGGAGGGAAACTCACCTTGGGGGCCTCCAGAAGGGCGATGTTGCCCTTGCCGGAAACGGTCACGACGAGAGATGCCGCATCGTGTGCCTTGAGCGAATCCTTGCTCACCTTGGCCTTCACGGAGAACTCTCCAACGCCGCCTCCGAAGGATGCCGGAGCGCCTTCCGGAAGGGCTGCAACATGCAGGACGGGAGAAGAAGTATAGACCCTCTGCCTCATGGTGGCGTAATCGCTGCCGAAGAAATCGTCGAAGATGGAACCGGATGAGCGGCGTCTCTGGACGTTAACGAGGCAGACGATCTCTGCAGGGTCGATAGTGATGTCCCCGGCCTTCTGCGGGATGATTACCCAGCGCCTCAGAAGGGCCGAATTGTAAACGGTCCCGTTTACTTCCTCCCTCTTGAATTCAACGTTCTGCGGGGCTTCCACCTCGCTGGACCAGAAGCCCTTGAACGAAGGGAACTTGGCGTTCTCGAAGCCCACCAGATTGGCCCTCTGGTAAATCTTGAGGGTGGCGGTTACCGGCTCTCCCACCACGACGCTGCTGCGGGAGAGGGTGAGGCGCATGAAGATATCGGCCTCGGATGTGGACGCGGCCTGGGAAGACTGGGAAGCATTTCCGCCGCCCTGGGAGGCCTGGGGCTGGGACTGCTGCTTGGAGCCGTTGTCCACGACCTTCACCGTGACCGGGTTCGAGGAAATCTCCCTGCCCTTGACTTTCGCGGTAGCGGGATTGATGGTGAAACTTCCGGTTTTCTTTGCCTGAAGTATGTATGTGTAAGATACCTGCGAGCTCTTGGTGGTCTTGCCGTTCACCATGCTGATGCTGGTGGAAGACCCCTTCTGAGGGCCCCAGACCAGCGTGAAGTCGTCCCCGGGTTCCCAACTGAATTCCGAAGGGGAGTTCTCGCCTTCAATTATGAATACAAGGTTGAAACGTTCGGAGAGTTCCACTATGTTGTGGACCTCTGCGCGGATGCTCGTCTGCGCCCATGCGGTAACCGCCGTCAAGGCTGCGAGCAATATGGTGAACAGTTTTTTCATCTTACCAATTCTTTTCCTTCTGACGGGACTTGAGGGCTGCAGCCTTCTTCTCGTCTACCTTTTCCTGAGTCTGGCGTTCCTTGTCCTGGATTGCCTGCAGGAGCTGCTGCGCCTGCTGGGGTGACAGCTCTACCTGTTGAGGCTGTGGCTGCTGCCCGTCCTGACCCTTGTCTCCATTGTCATTCTGCTGGTCCTGGTTCTGGTCCTTCTGATCCTTATTCTGGTCCTGGTTTTGTTGGTCCTGGTTGTTGTCTCCGCCTTCGCCGTCCTGGTTCTGGTTCTGCTGCTGCTCTTCCAGTTTCTTGCGGGCGTAAGTGTAGTTCTCCTTGGCTGCCATGTCGTCCGGAGTGAGCATCAGGCAGCGGATATAACTCTCCACCGCCTTGCTCCAGTCCTGCTTTGCAATTGCCACGTTGCCCTGATTGAAGTAATAATCGGCTGCGAACGTATGCTTTGCAATGCTGTCGGCAGGAGTGCGGTCCAGCTGTTTTGCGGCCTCGTCGAAATTGCCCTGCCTGTACAGGTTGTTTGCCAGGTTGTACCTTGCCCCCAAGTTCGTGGAGTCTTTCAGCAGGCCTTTACGGTAACTGACATCGGCCTTGTCGTACTGCTCCTTGCGGAATTCGCGGTTGCCCCGGCGAAGATCCCTCTTCTGCCCCCATGCGGCAGTGCAGGAGAGTACCAAAAGGCATATTATCGCTAACTTTCTCATACCTCGAAAAGTTTACGGCGGGGCTTTCTGCCGCCAATGAGCATTTCAATCACCAGGAGAAGAAGGGCTGCGCCGAAGAAGTACATGTACTGCTCGTCATATTCTTCGAACACGACGCTGCCAAACTCTTCGTCCTCCATCCTGCGGATGTCCTGGATGATGGGATTCAGGCCGAATTCCTCGCCGCCAGCGTGGATATAGGCTCCGCCGCCGGCACGGGCAATGTCACGGAGCATCTGCTCGTTGAGCTTTGTCACCACAATGTTTCCGTCCTTGTCCTTCATGAGCTCACCTTCCAGCGGAATGGGCTGTCCCTCCGCAGAGCCAACGCCTATGGTATAGACCTTTATGCCGATCTCCGCGGCCTGTTTTGCGGCAGCCACGGCGTCGTCCTCGTGGTTTTCACCGTCGGAAATGACTATGATTACGCGGCTCTTCTCGCTCTGGGCGCTGAAGCTTTTGATACTGAGGCGTATGGCGTCTCCGATAGCTGTTCCCTGTACCGGAATCGAGCCCGTGTCGATGGAAGACAGGAACATCTTGGCGCTCACGTAGTCGGTTGTTACGGGCAGCTGCACGAATGAGGTCCCTGCAAAGATTACAAGGCCGATGCGGTCTTCCTGCAGTTTGTCTGTCAGGCGCGAAATCGAGAGCTTTGCCCTTTCCAGGCGGTTGGGGGAGTAGTCCCTTGCCAGCATGGAATTGGAAACGTCCAGGGCCACTATAATCTCTGCCCCGCGGGTTTTCCTTTCGGCAAGTTTCGCCCCGGTGCGGGGCCTTGCAAGGCCGATGACAAACAGCCCGAACGCAAGACTGAAGAGCACCGCCTTCACCCATCCCTTTGACCGGGACCAGGAAGGCATGAGGGCATTTACAAGGGCGGGGTCTCCGAACTTCCGGATGCGCCTTTTCATAAAGTATCGCACCACTCCGTATCCGATGATGAAAACCGGAATCAGAAGCAGCAGATACAGGAATTTATAGTCTCCGAATATCAGCATGGCATCCTCCTCAGCAATACACCAATCAGCACCTCCAGCAGGAGGCATACCAGTGCCGCAATTGCGTAGTTCTTGTAAAGGTCCTTGTACACGGGGAAGGAATCCACCGTGGTCCTGCTCTTTTCCATCTTGCCGATTTCCCCGTAAATCTCAGACAGCTTGGTGTTGTCCGTGGCCCTGAAATATCGGCCTCCGGTGCCGTCGGCGATGGTTTTGAGGAGGGCTTCGTCAATCTCCACCGGAACGCGGCGCATCTCTATGCCCCACGGAGTCTGCACGGGGTACGGAGCCTCGCCGTTGGCGCCCACGCCGATGGTGTAAACCCTTATCCCGTAGGTTTTGGCGATTTCCGTTGCCATCTCCGGGTCTATCTCTCCCATGTTGTTCACGCCGTCGGTAAGCAGTATGACGACACGGGACTTGGCGTCAGAGTCCTTCATCCTTGCAACCGCTGTCGCAAGTCCGTTGCCGATGGCCGTACCGTCCTCGATAAGGTCGGTCTGGACCTCCTTCATGAGGTTTATGAGGGTTGCGCGGTCCGTGGTAAGGGGGCACTGCGTGTAGCTCTCTCCCGCAAACACCACGATTCCCATGCGGTCAGTGGGCCTCTGGGCTATGAATTCGATAGCGATGTCCTTGGCCGCGGAAAGGCGGTCCGGCTCGAAGTCCCTTGCCAGCATGGATGTGGAAACGTCCATCGCGAAGACTATGTCGATGCCTTCGGTGTCGGTCTTTTCCGCCTGTGTGGACGAGCGCGGCCTCGCAACGCAGATTATGATCAGGCATAGCGCCGCGGTTCTGAGGACGAAGGGAAGGTGGCGGAGTATTTCCAGGACGCTGCGTCCTCCGGCCTTCCATGCATCGGAGCCGGATACCCTCAGATGAGGCCTTCTGTCCTTTATCTCGACCCACAGATACCTGATTACCAGAAGTACCGGTATCACAAGGAGCCAGAGAAGATATGGATACTCGAAAAACATTACTGTTGCTCCTCCTCTTTCTTTTCTTCTATGCTCTCAAGGTAGGTTGAGGACACAAACCTCACGGCCGTAGGCAGTACCGTGGCGTTGTCTTCGTCGGAGGCGGTGTATTTTGCGAATTTTACAAAATCGGCCCTTTCAAACAAATCCTTCGTGCTTTGGTACAGGTCGGGGGTTATTTCCGATGAGCCCTTCAGGGAATCGAAGACTTCGGCCGTGGTCATTTCCATGGCGCCGATTCCAAAGCGGGATGCGATATATTCCCGCAGCGTGTCGGTTACCCCGGAATAGAAGGCTTTCTGCTGCTCCGGTTTCCAGTACTTTTCACCCCTGAAGCGGTCCAGCTTCCTTAGGGCCCTGATATGGGCGGGTTCCGCTTCCTTCTCCCTGGCCGCCGTCCCACGTCTCTGCCTTATGATATAGATCGCCGTGGCGATGATGAATACCAGGAACAGGGATATGAGGACCCAGGGGAAGACCTCGGCGAATGTTACCGGGAACTTGACCTGGGGCTTGATGTCGTTGGGCTGGAAGGTCTCCATGTCGATGGAAGGTTCCTTCACGTCCATCATCTGGTGGATGAATACAAGGGTGTCGGCCCCCACCAGGCACTCCAGCGGGAACAGTTCGTATTGTCCGGGCACTTCCGGCGCCAATGTGATGAAGGCCCTTATGTCGTACCGGGCGACGGTGTCTTTCCGTGAACTTACTTTTACGGAGTCCATCTGCCAGTCTCCAATGATGGCGAGATGTCCTTCCCTTGCCGTCTTTTCCTTTATTTCTTCCGTTATTGCGGGAAGGGCTATCGGCGTACCCTCCTCAATGTCCTTGAGCTCGATTCCGTAATGGAAATGGTCCCAGACCAGTACGGAATCCCTTTTCTGCAGGGGCTCCAGGAACGAGGGACCGGCTTCAATGCGGCGGCCTTCCTGCGCCGTCATCACAGTGCAGGCGAACAGGCACGATATCAGAAATCCCTTTTTCATCTTCTGTGGAATAAAGTCATGAGCGGACGCACGTAATCATCGGCGGTGCCGATGTCGGCGCAGTCCACCCTGTATCGGAGAAAGAGCCTGTCGGCGGCGGTGGTTGAGGCGCGGAACCAGTCCTCGTAGGCACGGCGTGTCTTTCGGGACGAGGTGTTTATCCATCGGCCTTCACCGGTTTCGGCGTCCTTGATGTGCACAAGGCCCATGTCCGGGATGGTCTTTTCGCGGGGGTCCGTGACGCGGATGACGGAGATGTCGTGGCGGTTCACGGCCACCTTGAGGGCTTCCTCGTAGCGGGGGAGGCCGTCGGCATTTTGGTCCATCATGTCAGAAAGGACGAAGGCGGTGCACTTTTTCTTTATGGCGCCGGTAAGGAAGCGGAGGGCTTCGGAAATGTCCGTGCCGTTGTTCCTTGGTTCGTACTCCAGAATCTCCCTTATTATATGAAGGAAGTGTGTGCGGCCTTTTGCCGGGGGGATGAATTTTTCCACCCTGTCAGTGAAAAGGACGCAGCCCACTTTGTCGTTGTTCAGGATTGCAGAGAAAGCGAGGGTTGCGGCGATCTCGGCAATCTGTTCGCGCTTGGTCCTGCCCTGAGTGCCGAAAAGACCCGACCTGGAAATATCCACGAGCAGCACCACGGTGAGCTCCCTCTCCTCCTCGAACACCTTTACGTACGGGGCGTTCATCCTTGCGGTGACGTTCCAGTCCATGGAACGCACGTCGTCTCCGTACTGGTATTCACGCACCTCACTGAAGGCCATTCCGCGTCCCTTGAACGCAGAGTGGTACTCTCCGGCAAAGATCTGGTGACTCAGCGCCTTGGTCTTTATCTCAATTTTGCGTACCTTCTTTATGAGTTCTTCCGGTGTCATTCTTAGCGTAGCGAAGAATCTGGTTTACGGAACGATTACCGCATTTATAACCTTTTCGATTATTTCGTCAGTGGTGACATTCTCTGCCTCTGCCTCGTAGGTGAGACCTATACGGTGGCGCAGTACTTCCTTGCAGACGGCACGGACATCCTCGGGGATGACGTAGCCGCGCCTCTTGATGAATGCATATGCCTTGGAGGCCATTGCAAGCGAGATGCTGGCACGGGGTGAACCGCCATAGGCGATGAGGTCCTTGAGCTCTGCAAGGGAATAATCCCCGGGCTTTCTGGTGGCGTTCACGATATCTACGATGTAGCGCTCGATCTTCTCGTCCATGTAGACTTCCCTCACGACCTCACGGGCGCGGAGGATGTCCTGGGGAGTTACCACGGGGCTTGCCTTGGGGAACTCTCCGGTACCGTTCATGCGGATAATCTGGCGTTCCTCCTCCTTTGCAGGATATGAGACGATGACCTTTAGCATGAAACGGTCTACCTGGGCCTCGGGGAGCGGGTATGTGCCTTCCTGCTCGATAGGGTTCTGGGTTGCCATCACAAGGAAGGGCTCCGGCAGGCGGTAGGTATTTTCGCCGATGGTCACCTGATGCTCCTGCATGGCTTCCAAAAGGGCGCTCTGGACCTTTGCGGGGCTTCGGTTGATTTCATCGGCAAGGACGAAGTTTGCGAAAACGGGGCCTTTGTGCACCTCGAAGCTCTCGTTCTTCTGGGAATAGATCATTGTGCCGATGACGTCTGCAGGGAGAAGGTCCGGAGTGAACTGGATGCGGTTGAATTTTGCATCCACGGCCTGCGAGAGGGTGTTGATTGCAAGGGTTTTGGCAAGTCCGGGAACACCTTCGAGAAGGATGTGTCCGCCGGAAAGGAGTCCGATGAGGAGGTTTTCCACCAAATTCTTCTGGCCTACGATTACCTTGCCCATTTCCAGAGTGAGAAGGTCCACGAAGGAGCTCTCTTTCTGGATTCTTTCGTTTAGTTCACGAATGTTTACTGAGTCCATATTGTTATTTTTCTTACCTTTGCGGTATGCGTTATTCACTGTGTCTTTCATACGACGGTGCGGAGTTCTGCGGCTGGCAGATCCAACCATCGGCACCTTCCGTCCAGGCTGCCCTGGAGAGCACGCTGTCCAAACTTTTGAACACTCCCGTGCAGGTGACGGGAGCTGGCCGGACAGACACCCTGGTCAATGCTTCGGGCTATGTGGCTCACTTTGACTACCCGGGTGAGTTGCCCTTCGGGCAGGATGATTTATGCTACAAATTAAATGCCATGCTACCCCGCAGCGTGGCGGTTCATTCAGTCACTCCGGTCCCCGATGATTTCCATGCCCGCTTCGGCGCCCGCCGCCGTGAATACACCTACTTCATACACAGGAAGAAAGACCCGTTCGTACGCGCATACTCCTGGCAGTGCGGCTATCCCGTCCTGGATTTCGACGCCATGAACAATGCCTGCCGATACCTGCTTGGAAAGCATGACTTCTCCTGCTTCGAAAAAACCGGCACCGACGTAAAAACCTCCGTCTGCACCGTTTACGAAGCCTTCTGGCATCCCTACACCCCATCCCTCCAAGCCATCGCCCCTTCTGTCATTTCGAGCGAAGTCGAGAAATCTCCCTACTGGTACTTCCGCGTCTCCGCAGACCGTTTCCTGAGGAATATGGTCCGTGCCATTGTAGGATCGCTTATAGAAGTGGGACGCGGAAAGCAGTCCCCGGAGTGGATAGAAGAACTGGTCGCGCACGGCACGCGCGGCGATGCCGGCGAATCCGTACCCGGTCATGCGCTGTTCCTGACTAAAGTCCTTTACTGATTTCCCACAGCACCACGCCTACGCTCACGGAGACGTTGAGGGAGTGTTTCGTGCCTTTCTGGGGTATTTCCAGGGAGAAGTCGCATTCGTCGACCACTTCCTGTTGGACGCCTTCCACCTCGTTTCCGAACACAAGGGCATATCTGGCGCCGCTTTCGGGCTTGAAAGAGTCCAGCTTCACGGAGTTCACCGTCTGCTCCACGGCGACGGCGGTGTAACCTTCGGCCTTGAGGCGGCGGATGAGGGAGGAGACATCGGCACAGTGCTCGAAGGGGACGGACTCCTCGGCGCCGAGGGCCACTTTGCGCAGTTCTGGGGAAGGCGGAACGGGGGTTATGCCGCCAAGGTAGATTCGGTCGATGCCGAAGGCGTCGGCGGTCCTGAATGCCGATCCTGTATTGTGGGCGCTGCGTACGTTGTCAAGGACGAGGACAATGCCGGAAGCCTCCCTGCGGCGGTATTCTTCGGGGCTTATCCTTCCCAGTTCAATATTTAAAAGTTTCCTGTCTTTCACTCTGCAAAGATAAGGAAATTGATTATATTTGTAGACTGATTGAACACTAAAACTAAGTATAATGAAACAGGATCTTCAGGTTTTCGACCTCATCAAGAAAGAACAGGAACGCCAGTCCTCAGGACTCGAACTCATTGCATCTGAAAATTATGTGTCAGACCAGGTGCTTGAAGCCATGGGCTCCATCTGCACCAACAAGTATGCAGAAGGCTACCCCGGAAAGCGCTATTACGGCGGCTGTGCAGTTGTGGACCAGATAGAAAATCTGGCAATCGAGCGCCTCTGCAAGCTCTTTGATGCAGAATATGCAAACGTTCAGCCCCATTCCGGCGCACAGGCAAACATGGCAGTGACCATGGCAATCCTCAAGCCCGGAGACACATTCATGGGCCTGGACCTTTCAATGGGCGGCCATCTTACCCACGGCTCACCCGTAAACGCGTCCGGCATTCTGTACCATCCCGTAGCATACGGCCTCGACCCCGAAACCGGCCGTGTCGACTATGACGAGATGGAGCGCAAGGCCCTGGAGTGCAAGCCCAAGCTCATCATCGGCGGGGCATCGGCATACTCCCGTGAATGGGACTATGAGAGGATGAGAGCCATCGCAGACAAGGTGGGCGCCATTCTCTGGATTGACATGGCCCATACCGCCGGCCTCATTGCCGCCGGTCTTCTGAAGAACCCCGTCAAGTATGCACATATCGTCACTTCCACAACCCATAAGACCCTCCGCGGTCCCCGCGGCGGCATCATCCTCATGGGCAAGGATTTCGACAATCCCTGGGGCCTCACCACTCCGAAGGGAGAGATCAAGAAGATGAGCGCAATCCTCAATTCCAGCGTTTTCCCCGGCATCCAGGGCGGCCCGCTCGAGCACGTCATCGCCGCAAAGGCCGTCGCCTTCTACGAGGCCCTTCAGCCGGAATTCAAGGAGTACCAGAAGCAGGTTGTGGCCAACGCCGCCGCAATGTGCAAGGAGTTCATCGACCGCGGATACAAGGTCATTTCCGGCGGCACGGACAATCATCTGATGCTCATCGACCTCCGCACCAAATTCCCGGACCTCACCGGCCGCGTGGCAGAAAAGGAACTCGGTCTTGCCGATGTCACCGTGAACAAGAACATGGTTCCCTTCGACAGCCGCAGTGCATTCGCTACCAGCGGTCTCCGCATCGGCACCCCCGCCATCACGTCCAGGGGCTTTGACGAGAAGGATATGGTCGCAATCGTAGACCTTATCGATGCTGTCCTGGCATCGGCGAATGCTCATTTCGAGGCCATTACCGCCAAGGAGCCCACAGAGTCGCAGGTGGCGGAGCGCATTGCCCACAAGCTTGTCCTTGACGAGGTTCGCCGCAAGGTTCACATGATGACCGCCGGCCGTCCCCTGAACAGATATTAATCTTCATTCAGGAGGGGAAGGCATGGAGAGAGATTTGATTTTGGCATGGATGCTGGGTCTGTATACAGGCCCGGCATTTTATGAACCATACTCCGAGTATTCCGACTTCCTGGAGAGGTCTGAATCGGAAGAACTGATAACTTTCGTGCGGATGGCGGTTCTGGAACTGCGCCGCCGCGAGGTGGGGGAGGACCGCATCTCAGGGACCATTTCGAGGGATCTGAGGGCAAGGCGCATCCGTGTCACGAGGGAACTCCGGATATTTGTGGACGGAAGGGAACTGCACATCAGGCCGATGGCAAAGTCGGTGTTCCTGCTCTTCCTCAGGCATCCCGAAGGCATAACGCTTAAGGATATGTGGGATTACAGGGATGAACTGCGGTCTCTTTACTCACGGGTTTCAAGAAGTGACGACAGGGATCTAATAGAAAAGCGCATGGCCAATCTCCTTGACCTTTGCAGCAACGAACTCAACGTCAATATCTCAAGGGTGAACTCAGCCCTGGCTGCGCTGATAGACAGCACTCAGCTTCAAAGCTATACTATATCCGGCCGGCATGGGGCGCCAAAGAGCATTTCCATGGACCGCTCGCTTGTAGAGTGGGATTAATTTACTATATTTGCCTATTATGGCGAACAAACCCCTTGACACCGCCCTGTTGGACAGGGCAATCATTTTTGCAGTAAAAGCACATGCCGGCACGGAACGGCGCGGAAAAGGCTTCCCCTACATCGTTCATCCGATGGAGGCCGTTGAGATAGTGGCAACTATAACCCCGGACCAGGAACTTCTGGCTGCGGCGGCACTTCATGATACGGTCGAGGATACCGACGTGACCGTAGAGGATATCCGTCGCGAGTTCGGAGACCGGATCGCCAATCTGGTTGCATCTGAAAGCGATGTCTTTGAAGAAGGCGTAAGCGAAGAAGACAGCTGGCACGCACGCAAGAAGGCCGCCATCGACCGCCTTGCATCGGCCTCCCATGATGCCAAGATAGTGGCTTTGGGAGACAAGCTCTCAAACATGAGGGCCATCGCGCGCGATTATGCCGTGAAGGGAGACGAACTCTGGAAGATATTCCACGCCAAGGACCCTGCGGACCATGAATGGCACTACCGCGGCCTTGCCGACTCTCTCCGCGAGCTGGAAGATACATTCGCATTCAAAGAGTTTGAATCATTGATAAACCAGGTATTTGCACATGGAAGCCATTAAAATCAACCTGGACGACTACGTCCTCTCCGGCGGTGGTTTCAACGGCGAAAGCTATGACCACAAGACGGACCCTTCAATAATGCTGAAGCTTTATTTCCCCGGAAAGATTCAGCAGCCTCTGGACGAGATGATGCTCGCCAGGAAGGTCTATGACCTGGGGATTCCTTCTCCTGAACCGGGGGATTACGTGGTTACCCAGGACGGCAGGTATGGCATCCGTTTCCACAGGATCGTCGGCAAGAAGTCCTATTCCCGCGCAACCGGAGACGACCCCGCCAACGTGGAAAAATATGCCGTGGAGTTCGCTCAGATGTGTAAACTCCTGCACTCCACGCACGTGGATGTGTCGCAGTTTGAGAACGTGAAGGACAGATATCTGCGTCTTCTGGAGCAGAACCCTTTCTTCATCGCCGCTGAAAAAGACAGGCTGGGCAGGTTCATTGCCGATGCTCCCGACGAGGACACCGCAATTCACGGAGACCTCCAGTTCAGCAATGCCATCTTTGCCGGGGACAGGAAGTATTTCATCGACCTTGGCGACTTCTGCTACGGCAATCATCTCTTTGACGTTGGAATGGTCTATCTGTGCTGCTGCCTGGATGGAGAGGATTTCATCCGTGAGACCTTCCATATGTCAAAGTCCCTGGCCTTGAAATTCTGGGAGTACTTTGCTCCGGAGTATTTCGGCAAAGACCGTCCTCTCAAGGATATAGAGGAAGAGATACGTCCTTTCGCCGGACTCAAGACCCTTATCATCGAGCGGGACGCCAACTGCCCGATGCCTGAATTCCGTGCCGCTTTGACTTCGATCTTATGAAACTAGAAGGTGTTGACAAAAAAGCGCTGCTGAAGCCTGCACTGGCCGGGGCTGCGCTGGTTATAGTTGCGGTACTCACCCTTGAAGGCACCGCCATCCTCCAGTATGCCTTTTCCAAGAAAGGACTCAAGGAAGAAGCCTCGCTCCGTGCCGAAAGCCAGCTCGAAGCCACCAGGAACCAGATTCTTGACGTGATCGACCAGGCAGAGACTGCAGTCCGGAACAACATCTGGCTGGCGCGCTGGTGCCTGGAGGTCCCTGACAGCCTGCACCGTGTTGCAGAGCGTATAGTGGAAGACAATCCGGTAATTGTAGGCTCCACCGTGGCTCTTATTCCCGGGTATAGCAGGAAGCTTCCTCTTTATGCGCCATATGCCTTAAGGGAAGGGGACGGCGTTGTCCTCAAAAGCCTTGCCGTCGAAGATTATGACTATCCCTCCCAGGAGTGGTTCACAAAGCCGGTGGAGACCGGCCAGGGATACTGGTCCGAACCATATATAGACGAAGGCGGCGGAGAAATCCTAATGACCACATACTCTGTTCCCATAAGGGACAAGAAAGGGAATATCGCCGCCGTTCTCACCGCAGACCTTTCCCTTGACTGGCTCACTGAACTTGTAGGCAATGTGAAGGTCTATCCCAATGCATTCAGCATAATGCTCAGCCGAACCGGCCAGTTCATGGTATGTCCTGCCGAAACCCTTGTCATGCACCGGACTATAAACGAGTTCGTGGGCGGTCTTGAAGGGAACAACAGGGACATTGACAGCCTTGCCAAAGCCATGATGTCCGGCAAGGAAGGCAATATGCCAATCAGGTATAAAGGGGCAACAAGCTATATTTATTTTTCTCCTGTCGAGCGCACCGGTTGGTCAATGTCCATCGTCATTCCTGATACTGAGATTTATGGCGGAGTACGCCGCATCGGACTTTGGGTGAAAATCCTTCAGATACTTGGCATCCTGCTGATAATACTCATTATCTATTCCGTGTTCAAGAGCTCCCTGAAATACAGGGCTATGAATGCAAGCAGGGAAAAGATGGAGAGCGAGCTGCAGATTGCAAGTGCCATACAGATGGCAATGATTCCCAAGATATTCCCTCCTTTCCCGGAAAGGAAGGACTTGGATATGGCGGCAGCTATAGTGCCGGCAAAGGAAGTCGGCGGAGATTTGTATGACTTTTATATCAGGGACGAGAAGCTCATCTTCTGCATCGGCGATGTGAGCGGCAAAGGTGTCCCCGCCTCGCTGGTGATGGCTGTGACACGAAGCCTGTTCAGGAGCTTCTCGGCACATGATTTCGGCCCGGCCCATATAGTCCAGACCATGAACGAATCCATGTCTGCAGATAACGCAAACAACATGTTCGTCACGTTCTTCTGCGGCGTATTGGATCTCAAGAACGGCCATCTGAGGTATTGCAACGCCGGTCACAACGCCCCCTTCATGCTCACCGACGCAATCAGCGAGCTGCCCGTCCAGGCAAACATTCCTCTTGGAGTACTGCCGGGCTTCAACTTCCAGGAGCAGGAATTTGACATGGTCTCCGACGACGCCATCTTCCTCTATACCGATGGCCTGAACGAGGCGGAGAACATCGACCATGAACTCTTCGGCACAGACCGTGTAAAGGCTGTTCTGCGCACCCGCAGGGGTTCAATGGAACAGCTTAATGCAGTGAATGAGGCGGTGAGGGAGTTCGTCGGTGATGCCCCTCAGAGCGATGACCTTACGATGCTCTTTATCCACTATACCTCCCCGGCAGTTCCATCTCCCGAAAAGCGCAGCCTCGTTCTAGACAACGTCATCGCCGAGATTTCGAAGCTCGCTCCTTTCGTGGACTCCATCGCCGATGAAAAAGGCCTTGATCCAAGCCTTGCGATGAGCCTGAACCTTGCCCTGGAAGAGGCTGCCAGCAATGTCATCATGTATGCGTACCCCGAGGGAACTAACGGCCCTGTATACCTTGATGCCATAGTTGGCGATGAATCCCTGACGTTCATCCTTTCCGACAGGGGCAAGCCGTTCGACCCCACGGCAAAACCCGACGCCGACATCACGCTTGGCGTTGAGGAACGCGGCATAGGCGGCCTTGGCATACTTATGGTAAAGAACATCATGGATTCCGTCACGTATGCACGTTCAGAGGATGGCATGAATATACTGACAATGATAAAAAACATATAAACAATGGAAGTTAACATTACAACCAAAGGCGACAGCAGGGTCGTAAAACTTATTGGACGTCTTGATACCGTTGCATCTCCCGATGTGACCAAGGCACTCGAGCCCGTTATTGAAGATGCCACAGGTACAATTATTCTCGATTGCAGCGAGATGACATACATCTCCAGCTCCGGCCTTCGTATTTTCCTTACCTTGCGTAAGGCTTCCCTGGCCAAGGGCGGTAAAGTCATCGTTCGCAGCATCAACAACGATATCCGTACCGTCTTCATGATGACCGGTTTCCTGAATCTGTTCACGATAGAAGACTGATTATGAGAATGATGAGTATCATCGCGACTGTTGCTGCCATGTTTCTGAGCCTGTCGCTTTCTGCCCAGACCGCTGAGGAAATTATCGACAGGATGAATGTCCAGCTCTCCAGGGCCGATGCCGAAGGCTTTGCCATGGACTTCAATGTCAAGATGCCTATCATCGGCAAAATCTGTTCGCACAATCTCATCCGTGGCGACAAGGTCAGGATGGAGCTTGCCATGAAGGACAATAAGGCAATCACCTGGACCACAAGTGACACAAAGTGGGATTATTCACCGGAAAAGGCCGAAATCGTCATTACTTCCAAGGATACTTCCGAGAATAAGGATGACGGCAACAATCTCAAGGCTTTCGAGAGTTTCGGCAACGGATACAAGTACAAGATCAAGAAGGAGACTGACGAGTATTGGCTCATCCGCTGCAAGAAGTTGAAGTCCAACAAGGTGAAGGACGACCCCAAGAAGATGAACCTTACCGTTGCAAAGGGGACGTATCTTCCCATCTGCCTTGAGCAGAAGGGCTTCCTCATGACAGTCAGCATGGAGAACGTTACCATCGGCGTAACGGAGGCTCAGGTCACTTTCAATGCCGATGAGTTCCCCGGCGTAACAATTACTGACAATCGCTGACCAATCTGGGTTCACACCTGCAGAGCAGGAGGAACTTAACGCAAAATATTTGAAACTTAACTGATTAGAATTATGAAGAGATTTGTGCTTACTCTCGCGCTTGCATGCGCAACCTTAGGCGCCTTTGCGCAGAAACCAGTTTTACGCCCCAGAATGGAGCTTGTCCAGTCCGAGGAGGAAGCAGTCGATGGCCTTGTCAGTACCAGTCTTGAGGTCTTCTATATGGGAGATGAAGATCCTCGTACCTACTATCTGTCGGTAGGACATCTTGGTATGGGTGGAGATATCATCCAGATTGAGGTCAACCCTCTCTTCGAGCTCTTCATCCCTCTTGGAAATACCCTTGAGGAGGCTATTGCAAAGATGGAAGAGATCAAGGGTTTCTTCAAGCAGCCAAAGCTTTCCACCATGGAACTTACCGGCAGCTATGCCCTTGCATATCCTACCGATGAACTTGTTACAATTACGCTCACAAGGCGTCAGCTCATTGCCGCCAAGGTCGTTGAATTCAGTATTCCGACTCCTGGAAGTGACTCTGTAGTACAGGCTACTTACGTGAGCAAGAGCGAGTTCAGCGGTATTGTCAATTCACTTAAATTCTACAAGAAACTGCACCCGAAGCAGAAATAGAGTTTTACTTTGTTGAAAACTCGGGATGACGTGTATTCGTTCCTATGAAAAAACTTTTTGCGGCCTTTGCAGTCTTTGTAACGGTTCTTTCTGCGGTTTCCTGCCGGCCAGACGGAAGGGGAGCGGACTCCTGGGGTGCACTTCTTTCGGAGAGTGACCGCCTTGCCGCCGGACAGGACTGGGAACAGGCCACGGAATATGCCCTGAAGGCTTTGTCAGCCCCGGACCTCACGGACGGGGGAAAGTCCTTCTGCCTCAGCCGCCTTGCCGCCCTTGATATAATCACCTGGCGTGACGCGCAAGGGTGGGAACACGCCCTGGAGGCGGAGCGTCTTGCCCGGGCTGCGGGTACGGATACCCTCATTGCGGCCGCCCTTCTCCAGAAAGCCCGCCTGCAGCTTTGTGGGGCCATCACTGAGGGCGAGGCCCAGGATAAAGAGGCCCTGGAGACACTTCAGGAGGCGCTTGGATATGCCTCCGGCAGCCCTTCCCTCAAGGCCGATATCCTCCTTCAGACAAGCCAGGCATATATCGGCCTCAACCGTTTCAGTGACCCCATAGACAAGGAGATTTACGCCAAGGCCGGCGAGGCCATTGACGAGGCCGTGGCTTCTTCCAAGGACCCGGCATTCCCGTCCAGGGCGCTCCCTTACTGGATGCGCTGGTACCGTCAGGGCGGCAACTGGAAGGACGGCATCGAGTGCTGCAAAAAGGTCCTTGAGGGGCTGAATGAGGAGGACTACCTAATGCAGAGCCAGTGCTGGAACAACCTTGTGATGCTCTATGCGCAGGCCGGGGATGTGGACAGTTCGGCATCGGCCCATCAGCAGTATGTCTATGCCATAGAGCATTATATGCAGAAAAAGGCCGATTCCCGCCTCCAGGAGATGGAAACCCGCTATGAGACTTCCCTCAAGGAGGTGAAAATCGCCCGGATGAGCATTGTGCTGGTGGCGCTGATAATCCTTGCAGTAGCCCTAATAATAATGATGGTGATCTCCCAGGCCTATATCCGCCGCATCGTTGCGTCGGACCGCGGAAAGGAGCAGCTCCTGAGGCTCATCTCAAAGGATCTCGCAAGTCCCAGGGCCGGGGAGAGGGCAGTCCCTGACAAGGAGACCATACGTGCACGCTGCAGCGAACTCCTTGGAGAGGAGGATGGCATCATGGCCGATGATATCGCTTCCTACATTAATAACCTTACAGAGGAACGCTCCCGCCGCGTAAAGGAGCTGGGCCTCACCGCCCGTGAGATTGAAGTGATACGCCTAAGCGCGGAAGGCCTTTCCGCCGCGGGCATAGCGGGCCGCCTTCACGTGAGCTTATACACCATAAAGAACCACAAACAGAACATCTATACCAAGATGGATGTGCGCAGTAACGCTGAGATGCTCCGTATTGCAAATGAACTGGGGATAGTGTAAAATAGTGCTTTCGTACTATAATAATAAAATCCTTTTTGCCCATATTCGCAGAGCGAAGGATTTAACACTATAACCAACAATATGACTAAGAAATTCTTTAAAGCCCTTGCGGCAATTGCGCTCCTGGCCTTATCGGCCTGTACGCAGGATGAAATTAACCAGTTCCTGAATGATGGCAAGGAAATCCCTGCAACCTCCATTACACTTGATGTTCCCCTCGACGCTGAACTAAAGGTAGGAGAGACCTTGACCATTACCGCAAAGGTGGAACCTGAAAACACCACGGATAAGGTGGAATGGGTGTCCCTTTATCCGGAAATCGCTTCCGTTGAAAACGGCGTTGTTACCGGATTAAAGGAAGGAATCGCTTCAATTGAGGCCAAGGCCGGAAAAGTTATGGCCTCTTGCCGTCTTGTTATCCGTAAGGCCGATGAAAACGGTGGTGGCGGCGGAAGCGACAAAGCCGTGGAAAGCATTTCCGTAGACCCTGCTGTCACCAATATTTCCATTGGCGGGGATGGCACTCTGACTGCCATCATCACTCCTTCAGACGCAAAGGCCGATATCAAGTGGGTGAGTGACAATACCCAGGTCGTCACGGTGGAAAAAACTTCCGACAGGCAGGCAAAGATAACCGGCGTTTCCGTTGGAACCACCAAGGTTCTGGCGATGGTAGGCGATAAGATGGCTTTCTCCGAGGTAACCGTAGAAAGGGACGGTGGCAACGGCGGTGGTGGTGGCTCTTCCACCCTCAACAGCGTTTCTGTGGATCCTTCCTTCGTTGCCCTTGGACTGGGCCAGGAACAGGTGGTCTCTTTGGTTATGGACCCCGAAGACGCTGAGGTAACAATCTACTGGGAATCTCAGGCCAGTTATGTTGCCAAGGTGCAGATGGTTTCCAAGACTCAGGCCAAGATAACCGGTGTGGGCGTGGGACAGACGGTTGTAACCGTACACGCCGGAGACCTTACCGCTAACTGCCAGGTTTCCGTTACAGACTCTGACAATTCCGTACCGGTAGAGTCCGTTACCCTTGACAGGCACGAACTTACGCTAAGTGTAAACCAGCAGTACCAGTTTACGGCTACGGTCCTTCCTGAAAACGCTTCCAACAAGAATGTTGTCTGGGTCAGTTCCGCCAACAGCGCAAAGTTATATATCAGTTCAACCGGCCAGCTTACTGCCCTGCAGCCCTGCGAGGCCACAATTACGGTCCGGTGCCAGGCCAATCCTATGATATATGATACCTGCCAGGTAACTGTCACCGGAGGCTCTTCTGATCAGGGTGAAGAAGTTGTTGACCTTGGACTTCCCAGCGGGCTGAAATGGCGCGGCTGGAATGTGGGCGCCTCAAAACCCGAGGAATATGGTAATCATTACGCCTGGGCAGAAACTTCCACCAAATCAAAGTACACTGGCGGCAATTATAAGTGGGGACCGGTCGATTATGGTGATGGAATGAAATTGTATACCAAGTACGAGACAAAACTGGGCGGTGATAAAAAGAGTGTCCTGGAGCCTGAAGATGATGCCGCAAGTGTGAACCTTGGCAATGGTTGGCGCACCCCTACCTTCAACGAGTTTAAGGAGTTACGTGAGTCTTGCACGTGGACCTGGACAAAACGCAATGGCGTCAATGGAATGCAGGTGACAGGCCCTAACGGCAAGAGCATCTTCCTTCCTGCGGCCGGTGTTTTCAGGAGCAGCCTGGAGAACCAGGGCACCTACGGCAGTTACTGGGCATCTACCCTCTCGGGAGTTGAGGGAATGGCAGACGCCGTGGACTTCATTTCCGGTGACAAGGGCATCGCTGCCATAGCCAGGGAATACGGACTTTCCGTGCGTCCCGTCAAGGATTAGCTCCTGATTACTCATAAAACAGCCCGCAGTTCACTCCGCGGGCTGTTTTTTGTTTGAATAATCCACTAGCCAACCTCGCCCGCTGGTGTGCCGAAAACTTTTTTTGCCGGAGAGCTGATTATTTGTTATATTTGTGGGAAAATTCTAACTTTTACCATTATGCAGGAAAATGAAGGCAAATACATCTTCGGAGTAGTGAAGGTGGGGGACAAGGGCCAGATTGTTATTCCCAAGGAGGCCCGTACAGTGTACAATATCAAGCCGGGGGATGCCCTGCTTATGCTTGGAGACCAGAAAGGAATGGCGCTCCTGAAGACAGAAATCTTCCAAAGTGCTATCGACCAGGTAATGGAGGGCCTGCCGAAATGAGAAAACATTGGATAGACAACCTGCGGTGGGTAACCGTACTTCTGGTACTGTTGTACCACGTCATCTATTTCTACAACAATAAAGGCGTGTTTGGCGGAATAGGGGGCTTTGGAGAATATCCGGATGTCCCGCAGTACCAGGATATTGTGATGTACATCCTGTACCCGTTCTTCATGCCACTTCTCTTTATCCTGGCGGGAATAAGCGCCAGGTATGCCCTGGACAAGTATTCGGCAAAGGAGTGGTTCAAGGCGCGTACGCGGAAACTGCTGGTGCCGGGTACCATCGGCCTGTTTGTATTCCAATGGATGGTGGGATACTTCAACACGGTGGTGGCAGAGAGACAGGGCGTCTTTGACGGCGTTCCGGCAGTGGCAAAGTATATTATTATGGCCGTGAGCGGCACGGGTCCGTTGTGGTTCATTCAGGTGCTGTGGCTTCTGAGCCTTGTGCTACTGATTGTGAGGGCTCTGGACAGACATGATCGGTTCTGGACTTGGTGCGGAAAGGCTGGCATTGTGTGGATAATCATGCTTGGAGTGCTCTTCTGGGCTGGGGAGCAGACGCTTATCCGGAACCCGCGTCCGGAATCGGCCGATGGTCTTCTGAACCTGTACAAGCCGCTTTTCTATATGGTGCCGTTCCTGCTGGGGTACTTTGTCTTTTCTCATGACGAGGTGCAGGAAAAGGTTGGCAAGGCCTGGATTCCGCTGATGGTATCGGCCCTCATAGCTGGAGGCGTTCTCATCGGCACCACCTTCGGGCAGGACTATACCTCGCCTGAGTATCTGGGAAGCCCGCTCAACTGCATCTACGGCTGGCTGATGTGCCTTGCCATGATGGGCTGGTTCAATGCGCGCTTCGACAGCACGGGCCGTTTCGCGGGCTATATGACCCGCTCCAGTTATGGCCTCTATATAGTTCATTATCTGGTGATTGCCAGTCTGGGCTACATGATGAAGACCTATACTCAGCTGCCGCCATGGTCCATGTACGTGATACTGACGGTTGCCGTGTTTACTCTCTCTCCGCTTCTCTATGAGATTATCCGCCGCATCCCGGTAGTCCGCTGGTGCGTGCTGGGAGAATAGGCCCCGGCCGTTGCTTCTCTGTGGTTCAATGGGCGTATTTTGCAAACGCCTGCTACTTAGTACTTTATAGAAATCCCCTGCGTTAAATTGCGCAGGGGATTTCAGTAACTAACTGATTATAAGGGAACTGCGAAAAACGGCCATAAAGCGTTGAGTAAGGTCCTTATAGCAGTTGCACATGGTCAAATACGGCCGACAACGCGGTCAAATCCAAACACAGTTCCTATGTTTGTAACCCA
>DGSO01000004.1:56900-59331 GCA_002393945.1 Bacteroidales bacterium UBA4360 | reverse complement strand
ACAGAAAAGAGCTATATGATAAACTTGAGAGTGTTTGCAAGGATGTATATTCAAGTATCTATGGACAAGCTTTCTTTGAACATCTGGAGCTCTCGCGTTATGATGAATTGTTTTTCAAGGAGACGGAGGGATTTTTCAGGCATGGAGACAAAGCAACACTCAGGATTCTGACGCTGGTTGGACTTCTCCTCCTTCTGTCGGCCATTCTGAACTATGTCAACCTGTCCGTCGCGCTAACTGGAAAAAGGGCGAAGGAAATGGCGGTGAGGCAGTTATCAGGGGCATCAAGAGTCGGCATTATCTGGAAGTACGTGGCTGAATCCATCGCGTTTACAGCAGTCTGCTTTGCGGCCGGTCTATTGCTGGCAGAAGCCTTCTGCCCGGCCATGAATGCGCTCTTGAACAATCCGGATATCCCGATAAAAGTCGTCTGGTCCCCGGGGTATGTAGTGGCATATATCGTCATCATTCTGCTTGTGGGAACGCTCTGCGGCATCTCCCCGGCAACGATGGCAGGTCGCTACAAACCCGTGGACGTGATGAAAGGCGGATACCGGCGCAAGAGCAAAATGGTGTTCAGCAAGGTTTTCATCGTGCTGCAGAATGCGCTGGCAGTCATCCTGATAGCGCTGGCCATCACGATGGAGGCGCAGATGCGAAAGACACAGGCGCGGCCGATGAACTGCAACATCGATGATATCTTCTTCCTCAAGGATTTTTCCGGCGAAGACGATACGCCTTTGAAAGATGCCCTTGAGGCGCTTCCTTGCGTGAGACGGATCGGAAGAAGTTCGGGAGTGCCCGGCAGTATCAATATGGGCCAGTACAGCACCACCCGGGATGGGCAGGACATCCTTTACAAACTGATAAGGATGGACAGTACCGCATTCTCGATGTTCGAATTTGAGATTCTGGAAGACTTCCATGCCCCGCAATTCAATAGCGTCTGGTTCTCGGACAAGAGTTTTGCCGCAACCGGCTTCGACTCGGACTATCATGACATCAGTGGCACGCTGAGCAGACGGACGAAGGGATGCGAGCAGGTAGCCGGCGTTTTCAAATCTTTTCCGACCAACAACGCCAATAATGGGGAAGAAGATTATGCCATCGTTTCGTTGATGCGCTCTGATGATATTCCTTTTGCCGGATGGGTCATAGAAACCACCCCGGACCGGAAAGCAGCGAAAGCGCAGATCATGGAAGCTTACGATAACTGCATAAAGGGCAAGCAGATCTACGGCAGCTTAGCTTTCTGGGTTGACGAGAACATCGCCGAGGCATGGAAACCAGCGCGCAACAACATGCGTCTGGTGGAGATTTTTATGCTCCTTTCCATCCTCATCGCTCTTCTGGGGCTTGTGGCCATGAGTACCTATTACGCCGATGAAAAGAGCCGCGACATTGCAGTGCGGAAGGTCTTCGGCGGCACTGTGGACACCGAGGCTTGGAGAACGATACGTGAATACATGGTGCTGGTAGGGATTGCCTGCGTCATCGGCATCCCGATTGCGGTCTATACCGCGCAGGAATACCTCAAAGATTTCATTTACAGGCTGGAAGGCTATGGGTGGATTTTCGTGGTGGCCGTGCTGCTCACCGGGCTTATCGCGTTTGTCTCTGTCATCTGGCAGGTATTGAAGGCGGCAAAGACCAATCCGGCTGTTGAATTGAAAAAAGAATAGATTCTTCGCTATCGCTCAGAATGACAGAAAAGTGCTCAGAATGACAAATCAGTCCTTCATATTCTGCTGGAAACCAATCTTCCGCCGCGGTTCTTGCTTCTTCTCCTCCATGCGGGAAGAGAGTTCGCCGATGGCCAGGTACAGGTTGTCGATGTCCTGCCGGACATCCTCCGAAAGGTCGTTGACGGCCCCCAGGTCTTCTTCCCTTTGGGTGGCTAGAAGGTCCACCTTGGCTCTGAGCTCCTTTACTTCAGCAGATACGGTAGATACCATGAGCAAATACTCTCTTACTTTAACAAAAGCGCGAAGTATTGAAATATTTGCTGCAATGGCGACATCGCTGTGCAAAACGGAAGACAACATGGCTATTCCTTCCTCAGTAAAGGCTAGTGGTGGAGTGCGCCGACCTCCCCAACTTGAGGTCACAATTTGTGACTTCAAGTTTGCAAATTCCTTATTATCAAGCTGGAACATAAAATCTTCAGGAAACCTTTTAATATTACGCCTTACAGCCTGGTTCAAGACTTTGGTCTCCACCTGGTACAACCTTGCCAGATCAAAATCCAGCATCACTTTCTGCCCACGAATCTCATAAATCAGATTTTGGACGATAATCAAATCTTCACTCATAGCTCAACAATTTATCGTTCGCACAAATATAAACAATCATAGAAAACAAGTCAAGCTCGATATGAATAGTTACCTGAAATTCCTTTCCCGCAATAAACTCTACACCGCCATCGAGGCGG
>DGSO01000004.1:45952-56766 GCA_002393945.1 Bacteroidales bacterium UBA4360 | reverse complement strand
GAGGTGGCGCATGAGTCGCCTGAGTGGAAGCGCACGTTTGTGCTGGGAAGCGACGATTTCCTGGGCCTCACGTATTGGGACAAGGAGGAACTGGAAATGAATATCCCCGAAGTGGAGGCCGCCACGCACATGGCGCTTCTCTGGCAGCCAGTCATCCAAAACGGTGAGGAGTCCATAGCGGCCAATGGTTTTGAGGCCGATACCGACTTCTTCCGCGTATTCCCGCAGTACCGCCTCCTGGAAGGTGGCCTGGCGGACTTCGTGGGCAAGGACGACATCCTCATCAGCGAGTCTCTGGCCAGGAAGACGGGCGTTCAAATCGGCCAAACACTTAAAGTGGACAAGGAAGACCGTACCGTCAAAGGCATCTTTGCCGATTTTGACGGCAGTGCCTTCTTCATGCCGGCGGACATCATCACGAACATCAAGCGCACCTGGGCGGCCGCACAGAGCAAGGAATTCAACAGCATCGGCAATTACACCACCTGGTTCCGTGTGCGGGCCGATGCCGACCAAAACGATGTCCAGGCCAAGGTGCAAGCCCTACTGCACAAGAACTACGACCCCACGTGGTCTGCCGAAAGAGTGGACAAGTGGCACGCCTACCGCATGGACGAGGCCTTTTTCTTCACCGGCAGCAGCAACGGGCTCACCCGCACGGGCAACGTCCAGATGCTGCGCCTGCTGACCGTCGTGGTGCTGCTCCTGCTCTTATCGGCCATCTTCAACTACGTGAACCTGAGCCTGGCGCTCACCGGCAAACGGGCCAAGGAAATGGCCACCCGGCGTCTTCTGGGGGCCGATAAAAACACCATCCTGTGGAAGAACATCGGCGAATCCGTGGTTTTCACTGCGGTCTGTTTTGCGGCTGCTCTCGTGCTGGCCTACCTGCTGGTTCCCATGATGAACGAGCTCGTCTCCTCCAGCGACCCGGATGAGGTGATGCTTGGCTTTGATTCCAGCGTAAGGCTTTCCTTCATGCTCACGCCCGGGTATATACTGGCGTACATCATCGGCATACTGCTGCTGGGTACCGTCAACGGGCTGCTACCGGCCTTCGCAGCCTCGCGCTACCAGCCCATCGACGTGATAAAAGGCACCCTTAGGCGCCGGAACAAGATGGTGCTGAGCAAGGTGTTCATCGTGGTGCAGAACGTCCTTTCCGTCTTTCTGATTGCCCTGGCGCTGGTGATGGAGATGCAGATGCGCCACATGCTTTCGAGGCCGATGCACGCCGCCATCGACAACCGCTACTACATTGAGTATTCCGCACAGAACTACGATGCCATGAAACTTTTCAAGGACAAGGTGGAGCAGCTGCCGTTTGTGACAAAAGCAGGTGTGGGGCGCGGTATCCCCGGTCTCATCAACATGACCATGGGCGTCAAGGTGGACGAGGAGCATCATGTGGACATGCCGGTAATCCTTTGCGACAGTACCTATTTCCAACTGTTGGGACTGGAAGTGGAGGAAGACTTCGGCCATCCGCTGGTACATTCGCTCTGGATGAGCCGGAGCGCCTTCAACGCAGCGGGCGTGTCCGACACCACCACCGTCTTTCCTCGAAGAATCAGCATGAACGGCGCCCGGCCGGAGTTTATCGGCGGCATCGTGGCCGATTATCCCGCCCGTCCCGCTTCGGAAAACAGCATCAACATGAACGGCGGTGTCATCGTCACCCGGGCCGAAGAGCTCCACTACTCCAATTGTCTGCTCATCGGCACTACGGGCGAGGACAAGTCTTATGAGAAGCAGATTCTGCAGGCCTATCGGGAATTCCGGTTGGAGACTTCCGGCATCGAGGAACCCGCCTGGCGGTTCGGCTTTATCCGGGACATCAACCACAAGCAGCTGGCACCTGTACGCCGCACACTGCGCCTGGTGGAGCTTTTCGCCGTGCTGGCGGTGCTCATCTCCCTGATGGGGCTCCTTGCCATGAGCACCTATTTTGCCGATGAAAATACCAAGCAGATTGCGGTTCGAAAGGTCTTCGGCAGCGATGTAGCGCAGGAAACCCGGCGGAATGTCCGCAGTTACATGCTCATGGTAGGCATGGCCTGCCTCATCGGCATACCGCTGGCCGTCTGGGCATCACGTCTATATCTGGAGCGCTTTGCTTACAGGATTGAAGGCTACGGATGGGTGTTCGTCGTGGCTGTTCTGATCTCTCTGGCAATCGCCTTCGGCACCGTGCTGTGGCAGACGCTCAAGGCCGCCCGGACCAACCCTGCATTGGAACTCAAGAAAGAATAACCTATTTTTTCCTGTCCATCATTTCGGCAGTTGCGGTAAAGAACACGTCGCTCGAAGAATTGAGCGCCGTCTCTACCGAATCCTGCACCACGCCGATTATAAAGCCCACCGCAACGGCCTGCATGGCTATATCGGCAGAAATGCCGAAGAATGAACAGGCCATGGGGACCAGAAGGAGAGACCCGCCGGCCACTCCGGAAGTTCCGCAGGCGCCAATAGTTGCCACAAGGCTCAAGAGCAGCGCTGCTCCAAAGGAAACCTGGATTCCCATCGTGTGGGCAACTGCCAGGGACAGCACCGTAATTGTAACGGCGGCGCCGCTCATATTGATGGTAGCGCCAAGCGGTATGCTCACGGAATAGAACTCTTCGTCAAGATTCAGTTTCTTGCAAAGAGCCATGTTCACGGGAATGTTGGCAGCAGATGAACGGGTAAAGAAGGCATTGATGCCGCTCACCTTGAGGCACTGCCACAGAAGAGGGTAAGGATTGGTCCTCAGAATGATGAAATGAATCAGCGGATTAATCACCGCCCATGTCATCAGCATGCAGCCTACGAGCAGCAGAAGCAGTTTCCCGTAGGTAGTAAATATATCCAGGCCGCCCTCCGAAACGGACGTGAACACAAGGCCGAGTATGCCGAAAGGCGCAAACTGAATGACCCAGGTTATGGCTAGGGAAACCACATCGGCAAAATCACTTACGACGCGGATGGTGGTTTCGCCGGCCTTTGCCTTGAGCGCAAGGCCGATTATTATCGACCAGAACAGAATGCCGATGTAATTGGCCGTAGACAATGCCATGAACGGATTGCATACCATCTTGGTGAGAAGGCTCGTAAGGACCTCCGACAGCGAGCCCGGAGCCGCCGCCTGTGCAGCGTCCTTCAGATCCAGCGTTACCGGGAAGACGAAACTTGCCGATACCGCCATGAGCGCTGCCGAAAAAGTTGCGCCAAGATACAGCAGGATCACTGTCCTGAATCTGGCTCCCAGCCCCTTTCCGGCTTTGGATATGGAAGACATAACCAGAACGGCCACCAGTACCGGAGCCATAGCCTTGAGGGCGCTCACGAACACGGTTCCAAGGATTCCTATGCCCGTCCAGCCGGGCAGGGCGAGGCCTAATACGGCGCCAATGACGACGCCTGCGAGTATTCTCGCCACCAGACTTGTATCAGTCCACCACTTGAGCAGTTTTTTCATACAGATACAAATATAAGCTAATTTTTGCTAAATTTGTGGCATGGGACTTATCAAACCATCTACAAAAGCATACTTCGCAACAGCCGGCTGCCTCATACTCATCATCGTCAACGTAGGGCTGTTCGTATTCCTCCCCAAAAGCGCCGCACCGCTGTGGGTAGTCATATCCAACGTCATAACCGTATTCATCATGCTCCTTGCAGTAAAGCCCATATCGGCCCTCAAGGACAAGGAGATCGATGAAAAAGCCCTTGCCAGGGCTCGCGAAGAAGAAGCCCTACGCGGGAGAATCGCCTCACTGGAAAGCGAGAACCGGGAACTCGCCAGCCGCCTGGACACCTATTCCCAGAGCGCCGGAGTCCCCTCCTCCGTCAACTTCACATTCAAGGTAGAGACGATGACCTACGACAAGAGCGGCTACATAGTCAAGGAAGAACCCCTGGAGAAATTCCTCGAGGATCCTGCATACAAGATTTCCGACAAGAGCCGCCTCTCCAAATGGATGGACAGCCTCACCCACCCCGGCGACAGGAAGGTCCTGTATATCGGCAAGTACTATGCAAAGGCTTCTATCGGCCTTGATTTCACCAAGATAAAATACTCTGTCAGAGGAAATTCCCTCGTATTCGCAGGCGTAACCTTCACAAAGCTCAACGACCTTGCCATCCAGAAATCTCCCGACGACGTAAACCACTGCTGGCTCCTTAACGAAGGCGAGGATACCGTCTCCATCAACCAGTCCGGCCTTTACAAGGAATTTACGGCGGAATATGCAAAGGTGCGTGCCGATGAAGCCACCGCAGCCCTTGCCGATGAAGTCAATAACCTCTGCGGGCATTACACCACCGTCTTCAGGAACAAACTCTCCGAGCGCTTCCCCCTCATTGAATTCTGCGACGACATAGAAAACACCACGGACACCTGGTACTCCCTTGCAGACCACGGCCGTGACTCACGTGTACTTAACATAGCTTCCAACATGCTTCTCATGGCCGATGTCATGAGCGGCTCCTTAACCAGCGACAACCAATGAACGAATACTGGAGATTCTTCAAATTCGTGTTCTTTTCGGCAAGTGCCGGAATAATAGAAATGGGCAGCTTTGCCCTGCTTAACGAACTGCTCGACTGGCCATACTGGCCGTCATACCTCATAGCCCTGACGCTGAGCGTCCTCTGGAACTTCACCCTCAACAGGAAATTCACCTTCAAGAGTGCGGCGAACGTGCCCAAGGCAATGTTCCTGGTATTCCTTTACTACCTGGTATTCACACCTCTTACAACAGTCGGCGGCAATTACCTGGCAGAAAACCTCCACTGGAACGAGTATCTGGTCACGGCAATCAACATGATCCTGAATCTGGTCACGGAGTTCCTCTACCAGAAACATGTAGTATACAGAAACCAAATTGATAACGCAGTAAAAAAATGAGAATGGATGGGCGGCGCGAAAGCCGCAATGTCGAAGACCGCCGCGGTAAGGGCGGAAGTGCAGCAGGCCTTGGAATAGGCGGAGTTGCTGTTGTAGCCATCATCACCCTCCTCATGGGTGGCAACATTTCCGACGTTTTCCGCAACGTCCAGAGCGCCGGCGGACTGTCTGCCCAGACAGCCTCATACGAGCCCACGGAAGAGAACGAGGCCCTTGCAAAGTTCTCGCGCCAGATTCTTGCATCGACAGAGGATGTATGGAGCGCCTACTTCCGCCAGACGGGCATCGGCAATTATGAATCCCCCACCCTGGTCCTCTATACCGGCACCACTTCTACCAGCTGCGGCACCGGTCAGGCCGCCATGGGCCCTTTCTACTGCTCGGCCGACAAGAAGCTCTACATAGACCTCAGCTTCTTTTCTTCGATGAAATCCCAGCTGGGGGCTGACGGGGACTTTGCATACGCATACGTCATTGCCCACGAGGTGGGACACCACGTCCAAAACCTCCTTGGAACGCTTTCCCAGGCCCATTCCCAGATGGCCAGGATGTCCTCCAAAGACTCCAACCGCATGAGCGTCCGCATCGAACTCCAGGCCGATTTCTATGCCGGCGTCTGGGCGCACTACGAGAGCAGCATGTTCTCATCCATAGAAGAAGGAGACCTTGAGGAAGCCATCCGCTGCGCATCCGTAATCGGCGACGATTACCTCCAGAAAAAGGCACAGGGATATGCCGTGGAGGAGTCTTTCACCCACGGAACCGCAACTCAGCGCATGCGCTGGCTCAAGAAGGGAATGACCACCGGAGACATCCGCCAGGGCGACACCTTCTCCCTTAGAGACAGCCAGTTGTAACGGGTTATTTTTTCACCAGTTCATCAAAACGGGTGAGCCTGCGGGTGATGTAAGATTTTACTACGTTTACTTCACCGGCATATGAGCCCTTTGGGGCATTGTTCTGGTGAACTCTCTGGTTCAGGATGGGCCAGCGCTTGAAATTGAGTTTCTGCGACTCGTCCAGCAGGGCGGCCGTCTCATCCACATAATCATTCAGACTGGAAAGGGCCGGTTTTGATGCGTTCCAGATTTCCACAAGGCGTGCCTTTGCGGCAGCGTCCTGCTTGACAATCTTGTTTACCATGGTTCTGGTCGCATCGGAGGCTACAGAGCCTGCACTGGCATATATATAGTCTGAAAGATTGTTTATGGGGTAAGTTCTCTGGTCGTTCTCGAATGCGAGGTCATAATCCCATGCCGGACCGGTGAACAGAACTCCGTCTCCCCCGTCCTTGTACATGTTCACGCTCCAGTAAGTATCCGTATTGCCGCTGAATTCCCCTACTATGAAATTCATGAGGAAGCTGTCCACATCGAGATACTTCCTGTATCCGCTCACGGGATCCTTGAAATTGGAACTCCAGAGGGCTGTCTCCAGCTTTCCGAAGTAGTTCTTGATAAAGTTCAGCTGCGATGTGGTTATCTCGTCATCCTTTGGATACTTGACTGTCACCGGCATACCCTTGCCGGAGTAGAAATAGACATCCTCACTGTATGCGTATGCGTCTATTTCAATCAGGTAGCCATCCTTGGCCTCTACCCTACCGGTTCCCACTTCCACCTGATCGCAAAGCTGGTAGCAGCCCTGGTACTCTCCGTTGAAAACAACATCAACCGGCGTGCAGAAAGGCGTATATGCCATGCCCACGCGCCTGCTCACTTCAAAGGCGAGGATGTTGCGCATGAGGGTCTTGTCTCCGTAATTGTTTATCAGCGTCCACTTCCTGTCATTGGACGGTGAACCCAGCACTCGGTGCTTTTCCTGAAACTTTATCTTATACGGTTTCTTGGGGAAATCCCAGCTGGCGTTTCCGCGGCCGCGTATTTCAGTCTGAAGGGCAGACAGCAGATTCTTGCCTCCCTCCGAAACAATAAATACGTTGCTCTTTATATAGTCCGTCTTGGATGTCACCGCACGGGCGTTTTCCGTATTGATTACAACCGTGGGAAGGTTGGTTATCTGGTAAAAACAGGAGTCGTCCCCATCGGCCTCGTAGCCGTAAAATTCGAGTTCGGCAACGTTGCAGCGGGCATCGTTGGGGCCGACATATCGGACATACCTGAATCCACGGGAGCAGTTTACGTCAAGATAGTGCATGGTCCCTGAGGCAGCGCGGTCCTTTACCATCGCAATGGGCAGGGCGTCGCTGAAATCGGCCTCGTTGGCACCCTCGAAAACAGCCAGCTCCACCCTTCCCTCCTGGGTGATGCGGGGAGAATAGCCCACCTTGGTAATCACATGCTTCTTCCCAAGGTCCAGGCCCACCCATGTGCCGCTGCGGTCATACGAGGCAAAGAAGGTATCAAAACTGCCGTCAAACGCATTGTACCGGCCATTCACCGTAATCGAAGCCGACCCGGTGCTGTAATCTACAGACCTCTCCGTGCCGATTACGCCGCCCGACAGTTTCACCGGCGTCTTATTGACCACAGGCCCCTGATTCCCGGCTGGCTTCTGAGGACTTACAACGGGGATGATCTCCTTCCTGTCACAGGAAATGACATGGAGAAGAGTCAGCACAGCCAACAGTATGTAACGCCCGGCTTTCATGATGCAAATGTAATTATTTTTTGGGCATTTACGCAAAAAAGGCTCCCTCACGGGAACCTTTTGGTAGGGACGATCGGATTCGAACCGATGACCTCTTCAATGTGACTGAAGCGCTCTAAACCAGCTGAGCTACGCCCCTATCTTAATTGGGACTGCAAATGTAGCATCTTTTCCGTTAAAAACAAAAATTTTCCATCAAAAAAGCTTATCTTTGATACGATGGAAAAATTTGAACCTCATCCCATAAACAGCAGTTTCGAAGGAGAGATGCTCGGCCAGATTAAAGCCGGATTCCCTTCCCCCGCAGAAAACGTCCACGAGAAGCTGGACCTCGTGAAGCTTTTGGTAAGACACTCGGCATCCACCTTCTTCTTCAGGGTGGACGGCGTCTCCATGGTCGACGCAGACATGGATGAAGGAGATATCCTCATTGTGGACAGGTCGGTTGATCCCTGGAACGGCTGCAAGGCAGTTTGCTTCATTGACGGTGAATACACAGTGAAGAAAGTTGAATTCACCGAAGGCGGAGCGCTGCTGGTGCCGTGCAACGAGCACAACACAAAATACAAGCCCATTCCTGTGGGCCCCGACAACAGTTTTCTCATCTGGGGAATAGTAACCTGGGTTATCAAGAAAGCCTGAGATGTACGCACTTGCCGACTGCAACAACTTCTTCGCCTCGTGCGAGAGGGTTTTCCGTCCTGAGCTGAACGGGAAACCTGTCATCGTGCTGTCAAACAATGACGGCTGTGCGGTTGCAAGGTCGAATGAAGCCAAAGCCCTGGGCATAAAAATGGGGGCTCCGCTGTTCCAGATCAAGGACATCGTGAAAAAGCACGATGTGGCGGTATTCTCGGGGAACTTCGCCCTTTACGGGGATATGTCCCGGCGCGTGCAGGAAGTCCTCAGGCGCTACTCCCCTTCCGTGGAACAATACTCAATAGACGAGGCCTTCATGGACCTGAACGGGATAGAGACGGACTTCGACGCCTATGCGAAGAAGATATCGGCCGACTGCTACAGATCCACCGGCATACCGGTCTCCGTCGGAATCGCCCCGACTAAAACGCTGGCAAAAATTGCATCCAAGCTCTGCAAGCAGTACCCCAAACTTAAAGGCGGCTGCTATATGTGGAGGCCGCAGGACATCGAGAAGGTGCTGCGGCGATTCCCTGTTGCCGATGTCTGGGGCATCGGCAGGAGAACTGTCCCGAAGCTTGCAACGATGGGCGTAAAGACCGCCTGGGATTACACACAGCTGCCGGAAGCCGCCGTCAGAAAGCTCTTCGCCCTGCCCGGATTCAGGACATGGAAGGAACTCCGCGGCGAACCCTGCATCGAGTTTGACGATATCCTCGAAGACCGCCAGAGCATCTGCGTATCGAGGAGTTTCACCAAGGAAATCACATCGGCCGATGCCCTCTGCGAGCAAATTGCGAACTTCGCCGAAACGGCCGTGCACAAGCTTCGGCAGCAACATTCCCTCTGCCTTGAGATGGCGGTCTTCGCCTTCACAAACCGCTTCAAGGAGGGCTCCCCTCAAACGCATGCTTCGGTTCTTGCCGCTTTTCCCGACGGCACCGACGACCACATGGCTTTTGTCACAGCAGCCGTAAATGCGACACGGGAAATGTTTCAGGATGGATACGGCTACAAAAAAGCCGGAGTGGTTATCACGAAGCTCATTTCCAAAGCCCACATGAGCGGCTCCGTCTTTGTCGACACGAAGGAAGAAGAACGCTCGCGCAAGCTGTCATCGGCCATGGATGCCGTAAATTCCGTCTACGGAGACGGAACGCTCCGTTTCGGAATCCAGGGAGACGGAGTCATCTGGTCTTCAAGGGAGTATCAGTCTCCGCATTACACCACAAAGTGGGAAGACATACCCACAGTAAGCGTCAAGTAGTATGATAACAAGTGCCGAAACAATGTACAGGGCAATCCTGGAGGCCGGAATAATACCTTTTTTCCGGAATCCCATCCAAGGGTATTCGATAGAGGAACTCACCGCCCCGGAGTACTGGTTTGACGGAGACGCCGGAGTCCTCGGCCCCTGGGACTGGAAGATAGACTGCATACAGAGCGGCGATATCGTCTATGGTAAATTCCTTGGCGGGAAAGCCGCTTTCGCCACGGTAGAGTGGTACAGGGAAATCCGGGCCTGGAGGCTCTCGCGCCTCTCACCCGACGCTTCAGGGCAGAAGATTCTAGATTTCATCGGCAAGAACGGAGCCATTTCCATAAAGGAGGTCAGGGAACTCCTTGGGGTAAAGAAAGCCGCTGCCGACAGTGCCATCGCCCGCCTCCAGATGCAGTGCCGCGTTGTCACAGGTGACATCCAGCGCGTCTACCGGGGCGAAGACCTCCACTACAACGGCTGGCAGGTAAGTTCGTTCACCACACCCGAGGCCCTCTTCGGAAACGCCGGCGACTTTCCATGGCCCTTCAGGGACGATGCCGATCCCCTTGCCACCGAAGGCACCCCGGAAGAATCCCTGGAACGGCTCATTGAACATATCGGCACTGTTTCAGGATGCACAGACAGAAAAACCTTAATAAAACTGATACGATGAAAAGACTTGCAATTCTTGCTGCGGCCGTCTCACTACTCGCCGCTTGCGCTCAGACACAGGAGGCCCCCAAGGGCGCCCTCGACACTATTTTCAGCCGCAAAAGCGTACGCTCATACACCAGCGAGCCCGTCTCTTCAGAGCAGACAGAGATTCTTCTCAAAGCTGCGATGTCGGCCCCTACCGGGATGAACGTCCAGCCATGGCGCTTCGTTGTAGTTACCGACGATGCCGTCAAGGAAGCTCTCGCCGGCCCCCGCGGCAAAATGATCAGGAACGCCCCCCTCGTGGTTGTAGTCTGCGGTGAAACCACAATCATGCGCAAACCTTCCCCTGAAGCCACCGAAGAGGTTCGCATGGACAATCCAAACTGGACTGCCGACTGCGCCGCCGCCACGGAGAACCTCCTCCTCGCCGCCGAAGCCCTTGACCTTGGCGCCGTGTGGACCGCCTGCTACCCCTACCCCGAAAGGATGTCCCAGACCATCTCTGCTCTCGGCCTCCCCGAAGGCGTCACTCCCTACTGCATCGTCCCCATCGGCCACCCCGACGGCGACAACCAGCCCAAAGACAAGTGGAAACCCGAAAACATCCACTACAATAAGTGGTAATAATTTTTTGCACTTTCCCACATTTTTCCTACCTTTGCAATCCACAACTAGCTCAGGAGGTGTGGCCGAGTGGTCGATGGCGGCAGTCTTGAAAACTGTTGTGCAGCAATGCACCGGGGGTTCGAATCCCTCCGC
>DGSO01000004.1:0-45890 GCA_002393945.1 Bacteroidales bacterium UBA4360 | reverse complement strand
ATCCCTCCGCCTCCGCTTCAAAGCGTCTGCTTCGCAGGCGCTTTTCGCGTAGGCTCCGGGATTATCATCCCTTTTCCCCCTCGCCGCTTCGCGTCGGTCCCCCAGGGGACAGGCCGATTCCGCTTCGCTTCATCGGGTGCCTCCCGGTCGTCGCATCGCTCCTCTCTCCCGGCACGCGCCTGACGGCTCTTCGGCCCTTTGGGCCTCAAAAGCCACCCCTGGCCAAGGGATGTCGGAGGGCGCAGCCCGACGAAATCCCGGAGGCGGCGGAAGATAGCCCCCCACACCGTCGCTACCGGTCCACCGGCATGGCAGGGTAGGCTCATTTCAGGCCGATTTCGTCGCTACCGGTCCATAATACTTGCAGGGTAGGAACATGAACATGTTACTTTCAAAGTTTTCCGCCCCTGGATACCTCGTATGGAGCAGCCGGCATAGCAAACGTGAAATGCAATCAATTGAATATCAATAGATAAGCCAAAATGCTTTCCCCGTTTTGAAGGAAAGCATTTTGCGTAATTCACTATCCTACAGCTTATTACATTTCACGCTACGATAGTCGCCTATAGCATGCCGTGATGCCCTGGCCGAGGGCCTGCCGGAACCAACCCGGATGCCACTTGAGGAACCCCTTTATCCAATGGACTGAAGGCACTGTATGGCTATAATGTAAAAAATTGCTATATTTACATGATTAAAACAATAGCAAGTGAAAATACCCAGATTCGCACAAATTGCAATTCTGCTGTCGGCCGGAATCCTGCTGACCTCTGCCTGTAACAAGGATGCGAAAAAATCGCCCATCCTTTCCGAGGCAGACCTCCCCGGCCACACAGTCGCCACCCAGGCCGGTTCATACTACGACAACAAATACGCAAAGGCAGAGGGAGTTACTCCCTTCCGGGTCAACACGGAGGCCGACGCCATCCAGGCCGTACGCTCAGGCAAGGCCGATGTGTTCGTCACCGACGAGGTGCTGCTTGACGCCGAAACACTGAACCGTACCGGACTGAAACTGGCCTTCTCAGGAGCTGAATCTTTCCCCTGTGCCATGGCATTCGCGAAAGGAGACACTGAGACTCTCCCCTTATTCAACGAATTCCTAAGGCTCATGAAGGAGCAAGGAGCCCTCGACGCCCACATCAACTTCTGGATTCACGGAGGAGAGCCCGCCAAGTACCCGGAACCGAAGGGAACATCGGACGACAGGCCGGTTCGCTATATCACTTGCCTTAAAACATCGCCTGTAAGTTTCATAAAGAACAACCAGTGGACCGGACTCGACGTCGAACTGGTAAGGGAATTCGCCAAATGGTGCGGAAGACCTCTCCAGATATTGGATATTGATTTGGCAGCCGGAATCATGGCACTCCAGACCGGTCAGGCCGACATGCTCTCCGCCTGCCTCTTCGTAACGGAAGAAAGGAAGAAGCATATGGACTTCTCCGATCCGTATTACCAATGCCATCCCGGCTTTTTCATGCTCGATGAAGACGCCGTTTCAAAGGGCGGTTTCTGGTCAAGGACGAAGGATGCGTTTGTCCAGAGTTTCGTGACGGAGAGCCGGTGGAAACTCATCACCAACGGCCTTGTAGTTACCCTGGAGATTACCATATTCGCCATTATCATCGGCACCATCCTGGGCATGCTCTACTGCCGGATGGTGCTGAGCCGCCGCAAATGGCTGAAGAAAACGGCAGCTTTCTACGATTTCCTCATGCAGGGCATTCCCACCCTGGTTCTGCTGCTCATAATGTACTATGTGGTGCTTGCAAAATCAGGCATGTCAGGCATAGCCGTAGCGGTAATAACCTTTGCCCTTGGTTTCGCCGCTTCTTCCGGAAACGTGATGGCCTCGTCCATTTCCAATATCCCCAAAGGCCAGTGGGAGGCTGGAATGGCACTGGGCTTCACCCGCGCCCAGACATTCAGTTCGATAGTATTCCCGCAAGCCGTCAGAAAAGGCATAGGCGCATACCAAGGACATTGCGTCTCCCTTCTCAAGAGCACGTCTATCGTAGGTTACATAGCTGTCCAGGACATCACGAGAGCCAGCGATCTTCTGAGAAGCCGCACCTTCGAAGCCTTTGCTCCCCTACTGGTCATCACCGTCATCTACTTTATCCTGGCCTGGATAATCAGGCTCCTTTTAAACCTTGCCCTTCCCAAGAAGAATCATGATTAAAGTAAAACACCTCAGCAAGTCATTCAACAATCCCGACGGCAGCGTAATCAATGTCCTCACTGACGTAAACTGCGACATCCGTCCGGGAGAGGTAATCAGCATCATCGGTCCTTCCGGGACAGGAAAAAGCACCTTTCTAAGGGCGCTCAACATGCTCGACCCTCCAACCGGAGGAGAGATATGGGTAGACGGAGAGAACATCATGGCAAAAGGATATCCTCTGGACAAGCTCCGCCGAAAAATGGGGATGGTTTTCCAGAACTTCAACCTTTTCCCCCACATGACTATCATCGAGAACGTGATATTTGCTCTAGTAAAACTTCTCAAAGTCCCTGAAGAGCAGGCCCGGAAAGAAGCCCTCGAACTCCTGAAAAAGGTAGGTATGGCCCACAAGGCCGATGTCTATCCGGACAACCTCTCCGGCGGACAGAAGCAGCGTGTTGCAATTGCAAGGGCCCTTGCCATGAAGCCGGAAGCAATTCTGTTCGACGAGCCCACATCGGCACTTGACCCCACTATGGTAGGAGAAGTGCTCAGCGTTATCCGCCAGCTGGCCAAAGAAGGCATGACAATGCTCATAGTCACCCACGAAATGAAATTCGCACGTGACGTGAGCACCAGGATATTCTTCATGAATGAAGGCATAATCTACGAAGACGGCACGCCCGAGCAGATTTTCGAGAATCCTGTCAGGAGCGCCACCAAAACCTTCGTCCAGAGAATCCACAAGCAGGTCTTCGAAGTCAATACGGACAGCCCGGACTTCGACCCTTACGAGATGGGAACGGAGATGTCCCGCTTCTGCATGAAATACGGCATACCCCAATATGCCGAATCGGCCTCCGCCGTCCTCAAGGAAATGATCAACGAACACCTTGCCGACTACAAGGATATCACCGTAAGGCTCTCCTACGGGGAAATCAAGAATGTGGCGGCACTGGATTTCATGATCAGGGGGCTGGACCACTCTCCCCTCACTGCCGATATGGACCTCTCCGAAGTGAAGAAGTATTCGAAGGATATCATCGAAGAGCCCACCAAACTTGGTTTTAGGATAAAAGTAATACTGTAAACGCATGTCCCAGAGCACTATACATCTCGACCCCCACGGAGAGCAGATTCTCCGGGAGTACCGCAGCCTCCTTCCAGTGTACACAAAGATGGAAGAGGTCATTCCGGGAAAAATAAAGGAGTTTTTTGACCAGGCAGGCATCATTGTAGCCGCAATGGAACACCGCGTGAAGACCGAATCTTCACTTGCCGGCAAACTTGAGCTCAAAGGCGGCAAGTATAAAAGCATCCTGGACATTACAGACATCCTCGGACTCAGGGTAATCACATTCTACATCGACGACGTAGACAAGGTTGCATCCGTAATAGAACGCCTTTTTGACATTGACTGGGAGCAGTCGGTGGACAAGAGGAAAATCCACGAAATAGACAGCTTCGGATACCTCTCCCTCCACTACATCTGCAGCATCCCCGAAAGTACGTATTCAGACCCCGCATACCCCGAACTGAACAAAATCCGCTTCGAGGTGCAGATGAGGACGGTCCTCCAGCACGCATGGGCCAACATGAATCACGACACCGGCTACAAGAGCGGCGTCGAAGTCCCCAAGGAGTATCTCCGCAACCTCAGCCGCCTCGCCGGCATGCTCGAACTTGCCGATGAGCAGTTCAGCCGCATCCGCACTGAACTGAACGACTACCGCCGCCGCATCCAGGCTCTCGTCGCATCCGGGAACCTCGGGGAAGTTCCCCTGGACGGCGACTCTTTCCGCAGCTATATGGAATTGCAGCCGTTCAGCCGCCTCACAAAGAGGATGGCGGCAGTGAACCAGGCCGAAATTCAGCCCGTCTCACTCATGCCTTATCTGGCAGTATTCAAGGGGCTGGGATTCAAGACTCTCGAAGATATCGAAAAACTCATCGGCGAATACTCCGAGGCAGCATACCAGATAGCATGCTATCAGATAGGTCTCACAGACCTGGACATCATATCCGAATCCATCGCACCTCAGGACCTGTGCATCGCCTTCGTTCTCAAGAACGGCGGCGGCAAAAACGGGCTCAAGCACCTGTTTGACATGATTAACGGAGAGTCCGAAAGCAATGAGATCCTTGCTGAAATGCTTGTAGGACAGGCCTCCGACTTCCCCTTCATGAACCAGTAACAACAAAAAAAGGGCTCCAGTCATGGAGCCCTAAATCATTATCATTCAGTTCTCAAAAAGACTGGGCGATTGCAATGAAATCGTCTGCCTTGAGGGCTGCACCGCCGATGAGTCCACCGTCGATGTCCTTTTCGGCAAAGAGTTCCTTTGCATTTGAAGGCTTGCAGGAGCCGCCATAGAGGATGGTCAGGTCGTCGGCTGCTTCAAGTCCGAATTTCTCTGCGATGACAGTGCGGATGCAGGCGTGGATTTCCTCTGCCTGTGCTGCAGTTGCGGTCTTTCCGGTGCCGATAGCCCATACGGGTTCGTATGCGATGACCACGTTCTTCAGATCTTCTGCCGTGAAGTTGTAGAGGACGTTCTTGGTCTGGGCGGTAACCACATCGAAGTGCTTGCCTGCCTCACGCTCGTCCAGATTCTCACCTACGCAGAGGATTACCTTGAGGCCGGCCTCAAGAGCGAGTTTTGTCTTTACGACGAGTTTCTCATCGGTCTCGCCGTAATACTGGCGACGCTCAGAGTGGCCGAGGATGGTATACTGGCAGCCGATGGAAGTGAGCATGCTCACTGCAACTTCACCGGTGAATGCACCCTTCTCATGGTCTGCGCAGTTCTGTGCGGAAAGCTTGACCTTTGAACCCTTGAGCACGTCTGCAACGCATGCAAGATGTGTGAAAGGAGGTGCGACTACAAGTTCTACGTTTGCGGGGAGTTCCTTTGACTTCTCTACTACTGCTTTGGCGAGTTCTACGCCCTCGGGAACGGTGGTGTTCATCTTCCAGTTCCCGGCTACGATGAATTTTCTCATTTTTCTATTAATATAAGATTCCTCGACTACGCTCGGAATGACAAATTATTTTACTGACATTACAGCTGATGCGATGGAGTTGAGCTTCACGTCAACTGAATCGGCACGGGAGGCGAGGATGCAAGGGACCTTGGTTCCTACAAGGAAACCTGCCTGACGCACGCCCACTGCGAGCTTCGAGTTGGTCTTCCAGAATACATTTGCGCTCTCGATGTTGGGGAAGAGGAGGCAGTCTGCATCCCCTGCAACAGGGCTCTGGAGCTTCTTGATCTGTACGGATTCCTCATCAATTGCGACATCCAGTGCAAGAGGGCCGTCGCCGATAGCCTTGATCTGGCCGCGGTCGCACATCTTTGCGAGCATTGCGCCCTCGATGCAGGCGGGCATGCTGTCAAGCATCTGCTCGGAAGCGGCGATGAAGGCGATCTTGGGAGTTGCAATACCAAAACTGCGGGCAACACCGGTAACGAAGCCGGCCATCTTTACCTTCTGACGAAAATCAGGGGCAGGGATAACGGCCATGTCAGTGATGAATAGAAGCTTGTGGTAGTTGGGGTTCTCGATGACGCCCACATGGCTCAGGAGGCCCTTGGGAGGGAGAAGGCCAACTTCCTTGTTGAGGATCGCGCGGAGGAACTTGTCGGTAGAGCAAAGGCCCTTCATGAGAACGTCGCCCTCTCCGTCATGTACCATGCGGACAGCCTCGGCAACGGCCTTGAGTTCGTCCTTGATATCCACAATCTGGAACTTTGCAATGTCGATCTTGCACTCCTCGCATACCTTTGCGATGAGGTCTGAGTCGCCCACGAGGGTAACTGTTACAAAGCCCATGTCAGAAGCCAGGGATGCGGCTTCAATAGTGTGGGAATCTACGCCCCACGCTGCAATCATCCTTTTGCAAATGCCCTTTGCCTTGAGTTCGGCAAAGAGTTCGTTGAAATTCTTTATCATATCTTTAGTCTTGGTTTTCGAGTACCAGATGCATGGTGTCGCGAGCTATGACAAGCTCTTCATTGGTGCAGACAAGGGCGGCCTTGACTGCGGAATCCTCTGTTGTGATAATGGTGTCTTCACCGGAGGCGACATTGGCTTCGTAATCCACCTTGAGGCCCAGATAGGAGAAGTTTTCGAGAACGCGCCTGCGCAGGCGGCTGTTGTGCTCTCCGATACCGCCCGTAAAGACGATAAGGTCTACGCCGTTCATCGCCGCCACATATGAGCCGATGTTCTTGATGATATCGTAAGTGTATTTCTTGAACACGAGCTTGGCCTTGGGATCTCCTTCATTTGCAAGGGCGTCGAGTTCGCGTGCATCAGACGTCTTTGTGGATACGCCCAGGAAGCCGGACTTGCGGTTAAGGATGACGGACATTTCGTCGGGAGAGAGGCCGAGTTTCTTCTCGAGATAGATGACGGCATTGGCGTCGATATTACCTACGCGGGTGCCCATTATCATGCCCTCGAGCGGGCTGAATCCCATGGAAGTATCAACGCACTTTCCGTTCTGGATTGCGCAGATGGAACTGCCGGCGCCAAGGTGGCAGGTAATGATCTTGGAGGAATTCACATCGATTCCAGCAAGCTTTGCGCCCACTCCGGCAACGAACTGGTGGGACGTGCCATGGGCTCCGTAACGGCGGACGCGGAACTTCTCGTAATACTCATACGGGAGGCCGTACATATATGCATATGCGGGCATTGTCTGATGGAATGCGGTGTCGAAGGTAACCACCTGAGGCACGCTGGGAAGGACATCCTGCATTGCATGGATACCAAGAAGGTGGGCCGGATTGTGCAGAGGGGCGAAATCGGCACAGAAGGCGATCTTGTCAAGGACGTCGGGCGTGACGATGGCGCTGCCGGAGAAGAAATCTCCACCCTGGACGATACGGTGACCCACTGCTTCGATGTCTTCAAGTGACTTCAGGACACCGGTCTTCTTGTCCGTAAGGGCGGCAAGAATAAGCTGCATGCCTACGCGATGGTCCGGGATGGGCACATCCGTGACTATCTTTTCACGGCCTGCAGGGGCATACTGGAGCACACCTGCGGGAAGGCCGATCTTTTCTGCAATACCTTTGGCGATGACATCGAAGACATCGTCGCTCTTCATATCAAGCAGCTGATACTTGATAGAGGAACTTCCACAATTGATAACGAGGATAATCATATATTAAAACTTGTAAATATTTTCGTGTATATCCTTGCAAATATAGCAATAAAATATGTAATTTCGTAATCAGAATGGCAGGGGCGACGGGCATAGAGTTTTTGTCACTGCTTTTTACAGCGGGGGCAGCGGTGGGGACCATCCTCTCCGGTCACAACATGTGGGCACTCTGCGCTGTACTTCTTCCCATATCGGCACTCCCCTGCTTCTTTCCAAGAATCCTGATAAATGCAGGCAGACGCACTTCTGAGCTGGTATTCGGCCTGTCCTTCCTCATACTTGGCGTCGTATCCGCAATAAGTCGTTCGATGGTGCCGGAGACTGAACTGTCGGTTGTGGAATCCACGGCAAGGGATGCAGCCGAATCGCTGAGAGCCCTCATCGGCAGGATACCTTTCGGGGACGGGGATGCCGCGGCGCTTCTCACAGCCCTTCTCACCGGCGACAAAAGTCTCCTGAGCCGCGATACCATCCTCGCCTTCAGAGACAGCGGGGCCTCACACATCCTGGCGCTTTCCGGCCTGCACATAGGAATCATTTACATGGTTGCCGACAGGCTCCTCTCCATACTCATCGGCAGGGCGCCCTGGACAAGATGGCCGCGTTTTATCATAATAACCGGCGCATCGGCCTGGTTCACGCTCATGACAGGGGCCGGTCCTTCCATAACGAGGGCCTTCCTGTTCATAGCCATAAGCGAGACGCTGCGCCTCCTGTGCAGGCCCAGAAAACCCATGAGGGTGCTGTGCCTTGCCCTGCTCATCCAGCTGGTAATCGACCCCGGAGCCATCTCTACCATTGGGTTCCAACTCTCCTATCTTGCCATGGCCGGGATTTTCCTGGTCTATCCCCATATGGAAAAATGGTACCCGGAGTCCTCTTCCCCTCTCAGAAAAATCTGGCAGAGCGCAGCCCTGAGCATCTCCTGCCAGCTCTTTACCGGGCCTCTTGCATGGTACAGGTTCCACTCTTTCCCAAAGTATTTCCTCCTCACGAACCTCATCGCTCTGCCGCTTACAACCATACTCATGACAGCCGGAACAGCTACTGTGCTGCTCTCCTGCATAGGGTGCTGCCCAGGGTTCATGGTCAGGATAACAGAGCACCTCTGCCATCTGCTGACAGAGGTGCTCCGAATTATCTCAAGCATGTGATTATTTCACGCAGCGGACGCTAAGCGCAAGGGAAACGGGGCTTCCAAGCCCTTTATGAACCTCCTTGTCCTTTGCGAAAAGATAACGGTACTGTGCAAGGTCTCCGCCCTTGTCGGAAGTCCAGAACATGGCATATTCATGCTCTCCGGTAACGAAAGTCTCGATGATTGTCCTGTCGATATAACCAACCGCCAGTGCCGAAAAACCGGTAGCGTTTGTAACGCTTACCTCCTTGTTGTAAGGCCAGATTTCTGAATCGAGGAATGAAACAGCTGCCATGAGGGAACCGGAATCGGTTCCAAGTGCGTCAAATTCTGCGGCTGTGGGAAGGCGCCAGCCAGAAGGGCACGCAGTAAGCGCCTCATTATAAGTATAATACCTTCCAAAAACACTATCCATCACACTGCAGTTGTTGTATGACAGACCGCTTGTAGTCTCATAAAGGTTCTCTGCCATCCAGGTCAGACCGCCGGATGTGAACTGCGCATATTTTTCTCCGGGCTGCCTTACAGGAATATCACCCGTAAGCGATGCGGCCGGATCTATAGCCTTGAATGAAGTCGATGCGCTGCAGGAGTAGAAACTGTTGTCAACGGCATACGCGCAGCATGTTATCGAATATGTCCCAAGTTCTTCCGGTGTATATTCGACCTTATATTCAGTGCCGGCTGAAATATCTTCAGTGATGGTGATCTGGTCTCCTTCATTAACCTTCCAATAAAGGCCGATGGCGCCCGGATCCTTGGTTTCATCAGACCTTGTAATATCGCTCACGTCAATTGTCATGGTGAGTTTCTGGCCCTTTGCAACGTAAGCCGGGGCCGATGATATTGTAATTCCGGAAAGGCCGGGCTTGGTTTCCGTGGTCTCATCCTTTTTGCATGACAGCGGCAGCATGGCGAGCGCCGCGGCAACAAGGATTATGGTTTCTTTTCTCATATTATTCTATTAACAGTCTGCAAATATCGCAATTTTCCGTTAATTTTGCACAAATATCTTGCCAGTATATGAGGAAGTTTGCATACCTGACCTTGGCTCTTCTCCTTCTGACCTGCTGCGGGGAGAAAGACCGGTATATACAGATCAACGGCTTTGCCCAGGGTGGAAGATACACCGTAAAACTCAACATGAAGGGTGTATCCGTGCCCGCAGAAGAAATCAAGGACAGCGTAGAAGCGCTCCTCCACACTATCGACACCACTCTGTCCGGATACAATCCCCTGTCTCAGCTTTCGCGTTTCAATGCCGGAGAGTCCGTCAGGCCCGGAAAGATGTTCAGGGAGATGTACGATATGGGATATGAACTCTGGGAAAGGTCGGACGGTGCCCTGGACTTTGCCGCCGGTCCCCTTTACGATGCATGGGGGTTCGGTTTCAAGAACAGCTCATTCCCCTCTGACAGGCAAATAGACTCCATACTGGGGACATGCGGCATGAAATTCCTGCCCAAACAGCTGCCGGACGGCATCCTCAACCCCGCATCACTTGGTTATCCCCGCCTCAATTACAATGCAATTGCGCAGGGATTCAGCTGCGACGTCATAGCGGAATACCTGTACGCAATAGGAGTGAAGGACATGCTTGTGGACATCGGAGAAATCTGGTGTGACGGACTGAATCCCGCCGGCAAGCCATGGGCGGTGGGAATAGACCGTCCCGAGGATCACTCCCCCGGCGACGAAACTCAGGACATAATCGAAAGCATCTGGACTTCCGAGGGGAAACCTTCCGGGATAGTCACCTCCGGCAATTACCGGAAATTCTACATCCGTGACGGCCGCAAATATGCCCACACAGTGAACCCCGTGACCGGTTACCCCGTAACGCACAATCTTCTCAGCGCCACCATAGTTTCATCGAAAAGCGCAGCCGAGGCCGATGCCCTTGCCACATGGTGCATGGTTTCGGGACTTGAAACCGCGAAAAAAATAATTGAGGAAGACTCATCGCTGGAAGGCTTCCTCATATATCAGGATGAAAACGGAGAAATGGTCTCCTGGGCTTCAGAAGGGTTTACGGTCAGGGGCGAAGGTCTGTAACCAGCCACTCCTTTCCAAAGGTCCTTTCAACTTTGAAATCATCAAGGCCCTGCTTGGGTGAAAATACCACTTCCGTAAGGACGAAACGGGCTTTCGTATCCTCGTCCAGGGTGATGGTAACATCCAGCGAACTGCCGCTTGACGAATTCACCTTGAGCCTGTCCCGGTAGTTTTTCCAGGAAGAGATGAAAAGGGCCGGATTGGTGAACATATCTTCCTTTTCAACCTTTTCGATTACCGCCTCATGCGCCTCGCTGTCAATGCTAAGGCGGGAATTGCCGTCGCTCGTCACCTCAAGGCCCAGCCCCTCCATATAATAGGCATTGTCCTCAACGGTGACTTTACCGGAGGTAATGTCCTTGAACGGCTCCCCGTCACGTGAAAGGGAGTAGGTATAGTTGAAAGATGTCCTGTTGTCCCGCGCCTTGTCCAGGAGTCCGAGCCCCTGGGCATACATGCCGAAGGCAACCAACATCGAAAATATTACTGCTACTGCGCGTTTCATTGCATGAAGTGACTTAGTATTTCTTCGAGTTCTGCGATGTCCTTTACCAGAACCTCACGGGGTTTGGCTCCGCTCTGGGGGCCCACTATGCCGGCGGCTTCCAGCTGGTCCATCACCCTGCCTGCTTTTGCATAACCCATGCCAAGACGGCGCTGAAGGTCCGAAGTGGAGCCTCTCTGGTTTATGACTATCATGCGGGCAGCCTCTTCGAAACGCTCGTCAAGTGCCTTCATATCCACCTCTCCCGGACCTGAAGATTCCTCATCCTTGGGCGGTTCTGGCAGATAATAAGGAGTATTGTAGCACTTCTGATATCCTGTCTGGCTTCCTACGGCATTGGTAAGGGCAACAATCTCATCATTGCCGATGAAGGCGCACTGCACCCTTTCCATTTCCACTCCGCTGTAAAGGAGCATGTCTCCGCGGCCGATGAGCTTGTCGGCGCCGGGCTGGTCCAGAATGGTGGATGAATCGATCCTGGAAGTTACCCTGAAGGCGATTCGCATAGGGAAGTTGGCCTTGATGAGACCGGTGATGACATCGACCGTAGGACGCTGCGTGGCAAGGATCACGTGCAAGCCCGCCGCACGGCCCTTCTGGGCAAGGCGGATTACGGAGGTGGTGATGGAGCGGGCAAGGGCCTTGGATTCGGGGCCTGCACCTACAGACATTGTAAGGTCTGCATACTCATCTATCACCGTAACGATATAGGGCATGAAATGATGGCCCTCGTCGCTCCTGAGATGATGGGACTTGTACTTCTCGTTATACAGCTTGATATTGTTCACAAGGGCCTTGGAAAGGAGCTCGTAACGGGCATCCATCTCAACGCAGAGGGACTGTAGCACGGCGGCCGCGTCCTTCGCGTTCTTGACTATGGCCTTGTCCTTCTCTTCCTGCTCTGAAACCGCATTGGGCAGAACCGCAAGGTAATGGTGCAGAAGCGAGCCATAGGCCGAGAATTCCACCATCTTGGGATCCACGAACACGAATTTCAGCTCTGAAGGGTGCTTGGAATACAGCAGCGACGCCACAATCACATTGAGGCCCACGGATTTTCCCTGCTTGGTTGCACCTGCCACCAGAAGATGGGGGGCATCGGCAAGGTCAAACACCTTCACGTCCTGGGAAATCGTATAGCCGATGGCAACCGGAAGTTCCGCCTTGCTTTCCCTGAATGCAGGGCTGTTGAGAAGGGCCTTGAGAGGGACGATGGAAGCCTTGTCGTTGGCCACCTCTATTCCTACAGAATCGGAAAGGGTGGTTATACGCACGCCACGGGCGTTCAGGGCTATGGCGATATCGTCCTGAAGCTGACGTATGGTGGAAATCTTCACGCCCGGAGCCGGATACACCTTATAAAGGGTAACCGTGGGGCCGACGATAGCCGTGACGTCACTGAGCTGAACCTTGTAATTGGCAAGGGTTGCGCGGATCTTGTTGTTGTTGCGGCTGAGCTCGTCCTGGGAGACCTCGTGACGGGAATTAGCATAATCGCCCAGAAGGTCGATGGACGGCGTTTTGTATTTGGGAAGGCCGTCCGGCGGGTCTATCCTATTGTCGATCGGTTTCAAAGGCTCACGCACCTCCTGCTGAAGGGTGTCGTCCTTGATAACGGTAAGGCCGGGATCCTCTTCCTTCTCTGGTTCTTCCTCCCCTGCCGATGAGCTGGTAGTCACAAAATCGTTCCTGCGGTGCTTCACGGGAGCCGGTTCCGGAACAGGATCAGGTTCAGGTTCGTTGATCGGCTCCGGAACAGTCACAGGGTCGGGTTCCGGTTCTGTGTCAAAGGCAGCCACAGGCTTGGGTTCCGGCTTTTTCCCCATCATGAAATCGGAGAAACGGCTGCTCATGCAGTAAAGCCACAGTATCGCAAGCGCAACAAGCAGCGCGCCGGTAACAATGGGGCCGATACCGGAAACGGCACGCACAAGTGCAGCGCCGCAGCGGCCTCCGAGGCCTCCCCCGAATACGAGTTCATTCCCGGTGACCATGCCTGCATAGGCGAGTATCCAGGAGAGGAGCATCGTAAGCGTGACAAGCCCGTAGAAGGCCTTCTTGATGCCTATCTTTGCAGACGGCCGAAGAAGCTTCACGCTCCAGAGCACCATGAAAAGGACAAGGCACAGGGCTGCGAGGCCGAAGGAATCGCTCACCAGAAACTTTCCCAGGGAAAACCCGCTGGTAGATGCGGCGTTAAGCGCCACATCCCCGCCGGAAACAAGGCTCTGGTCCTGCCTCCAGGTAAAAATGTAGGAAACGACGGACACGCTCATCCAGAGGGTAATGAGCAGAACGGCTGCCATACCCGCAATCCTGAGCCCCGTACGGCGACGGTCGGTAAGTGAGGCCTCGATTTTTTCCTTCAGACTCATTTTCTCTTTTTACCCTTGAAGTTCTTGTTGTACCCGTACTTCTTTCCGTTCTGGAAGCCAAGCATGCCCGGACGGGAGAACTGCGCATCGGAGGATATCCTCGAAAGCTGGACTCCCTCGGGAACGGTGATCCTGCCGCCGGAGAGGCGGTGGATATCCTGGAAGATGGTCTCGTCGGCAACGGTGTCCTTGTTCCAGATGAGATACTGCTGGCGCATGTATATCGCCAGGGAACGGATCATCGCCGTTTTCACCTCGCCGTCTTCCTGCTCTGCAATGAGGTTCATGATGTTCTCGATATTGCGGCCATAATGACGGGCCTTGATGGGCACAGTGTTGAGCGGAATGGGATCCGGTTTGCTGGCAGCCGTCTCCGGAAGGGGCTTGGGGAAGGGGGAATCGACATCAAGGTCATATCCGGCAATCATGAAAAGGTGGTCCCAGAGCTTCTGTCTCCAGTTCTCCTGCTGGTGAACCTGGGGATTCAGGCTCTCCATGACCTTCACCACGGCAGTTGCCTGCTGGGTGCGTTTTTCCTTGTCCGGAATATCCCTGAGCTGTTCCACCATCTTGAGGACATTGCGTCCATATTCCGGCATTCCCAGCTTCTCTACTTCAGTATTATAGTACAATTTGATTGTATTCTCGCTTGCTTCCATATTAAGGTAAATTATCGGCAGAGACGACCTGCCTTCATACTGAGTGCAAATATAACGAAAATTCCCCCGCGAACAAACATCGCGGGGGAATTATTTGCAACGGGCGGCTTACTCGTCGGGCCGGTATTCAAGTATATCACCGGGCTGACAGTCAAGGGCCTTGCATATGGCTTCCATGGTGGAAAGCCTTATGGCCTTGGCCTTGCCGCATTTGAGGATGGACAGGTTGGCTGGAGTTATGCCGACTTTTTCAGCGAGTTCACCGGAAGACATCTTCCTGCGGGCAAGCATTACGTCAATGTTAACTATTATCGGCATAATCCTTTACTTTTGCTCCTCGGGCTCTTCCTCTTTGGCAGGGGCACCCTTCAGGTATGAGGGGAGATCCATGCCGGCCATCTTGAAGAGGTCATCAAGCGGGGGAACGGATTTCATCATACCGGAGATGAAATTGGAAGTGGCGGTCTTGCCGTTGGTGCCGTTGCCGGTGTCCCAGACGGTGACCTTGTCGATATTGATGCCCTTGACAGCCTCTACCTGGGTCTTGACCAGTTCGGGGAGCTTGTCGGCAATCATCATGAGAACGGCCTTCTGTGCATCGCCTTCGGCTGCACCGACGAGGTTCTTGAAACCGTCTGCCTGTTTTGTGAGCACCTCGAAGATACCGCGGGCCTGTGCGTCCATCTTTGCGAAGATGGCGTCGGCCTCACCCTTTGCCTTGCGGCGGGCCTGCTCGGCTTCGGCCTCGGCCTCGATGATCTTCTTCTGCTTGTCGATTTCCGCAGCGACGACGATGTTCGCCTGCTGGGTTGCCTTTTCACGTTCGGCACGGGCGATTTCAGCGTCACGTTCGCTCTGGTAGGCCTCCTGGAGAGCCTTTGCGGCCTGGACCTTCTCTGCCGCAACGGCAAGGCGGTCTGCTTCAGCGGTCTTCTGACGGCGGAGAGCGTCGGAATTGGCGATTTCAATCTTGGCGTTGTTCTCACCCTTGACGGCGTCTGCATCAGCTGCGGCAACGTTGATACGGGTGTCCTTGTCGGCATTGGCCTTACCGGTTTCACCGTAACGGTTCTGCTCCGCAACGCTCTTCTTCGCGTCATTGATGGCCTTTGCGGCGGCTTCCTTACCAAGGGCCTCGATGTATCCGGACTCGTCGCGGATATCTGTCACGTTCACGTTGATGAGCTTAAGGCCGATCTTGCGGAGTTCGGCCTCGACGTTTGCACTCACGGATGCGAGGAACTTGTCACGGTCGGCATTGATTTCCTCGATGTCCATGGTTGCGATGACAAGACGGAGCTGGCCGAAGAGGATATCGGTGGCGATGCTCTGGATGCTGTCCGTAGTGAGGCCGAGAAGCCTTTCTGCAGCGTTTGTCATAACCTCGGGCTCAGTGCTGATACCCACGGTGAAGCGGCAGGGAACGTCCACGCGGATGTTCTGCTTTGACAGGGCGTTGGTCAGGTTGCACTCGATGGAAATGGGCTTGAGGTCCAGATATGCATAATCCTGGAAGACGGGCCAGATGAAGGCGGCACCGCCGTGGATGCACTTTGCCGATGACCTGCGGCCGGTCTTACCGTAGATGACAAGGATCTTGTCTGAAGGGCAGCGGCGATAACGCCTCAGGATGGCAGCCAGGGTCACGAAGACCACGGCTACGAGAATAAGAATCAGTGTAATCTGGGTCATGGTTAAATAGTATATGAATTGGTTTCTTCTACGAGTACGGTGTCGGAATTGATGACGTCTACGACGCGGATGGACGTACCGGTCTTGAGGGCGTTGTCACTTTCCGTTACGGCGTTATACTCACGCACAGCGCCGGAGATGGATATCTGCACCTTGCCTTCTCCGCTTCTTGAGGCCGGAATGGGGATGTAAACTTTCCCCTCGCAGCCCTTGGCGGAAGCCTGGACATCGATATTGCCGCTCTGCTGCATGCCGGAGAGCCATTTGAACAGATACATGACGGCCGCAACCAGCGCAACGCCGATGAGCACGGCCACGATGATGAGAACCGGGACAGAAGAAATGCTGTCCTGAAGGAGAACGACACTCCATCCAAAGCCCAGGAGGAAGTTCACGAAATTCCTGAAGGTAAGGAGATTCGCACCTCCGTCGATGTTGGAAAGGTCGCCTCCGTCCATGGAAGTGTCAAGGTCCATGTCAAAGTCGGTATCAGCATCGGCCCCTACGAATGTGAGGATGCTCTGGATGATGAATACAAGCGTTGCCGTAAGGGTTATGCCCCATACAGCTTTCATAATAAGGCTTAGGGAAGCCCACCAAGAAGCTATCATAACTCAAATTGTTTTTTGCAAATATAATCATTTTTATTGAAAAACAATAAATATTTAATAAAATTTGAAAAATTTTTACCGCTACTATAAAAATAGTCGAAATGTGCCGAAAAAGCGCTATATTTGTAGGATATGAACGCGCTGGAAACCCTTAAGGAGTACTGGGGATACAACAGTTTCCGCCCTATGCAGGAGAACATAGTCGACGAGGCTCTCGCCGGCAGGGATGTCCTTGCCATCATGCCAACGGGCGGCGGAAAATCTGTCTGCTTCCAGGTGCCGGCGCTGATGAAAGAGGGCATAGCAATAGTGGTGACGCCGCTCATCGCCCTCATGAAGGACCAGGTGCAGCACCTCCAGGAAAAGGGAATCAAAGCCATGGCTATACACGCCGGTATGAATTCACGCGAGGTGGAACTTGCCCTGAACAATGCCGCCTACGGGGACTTCAAGTTCCTCTATCTCTCCCCGGAGCGCCTCCAGACAAGGCTTTTCAACGCTTACATAAGCGTGATGAAAATCTCTTTCATAGTGGTGGACGAGGCGCACTGTATCTCCCAGTGGGGATACGACTTCCGTCCCAGCTATCTGAAAATAGGAGAGCTGCGCCAGAGAGTGGACGCTCCCGTCATAGCCCTTACGGCTACGGCAACCCCGCTTGTGGCGACGGACATAATGGACCGGCTCGCATTCAAGGAGCCCAACATCATCCGTACCGGTTTCGAGAGGCCCAATCTGAGCTACATAGTGCGGAAGACGCAGGACAAGATAGGACAGATTCGCGCCGTATGCGAAGGCGTCCCCGGAACCGGAATCGTATATGTGAGGAGCCGGCAGAAGACGGAAGAACTGGCCGCGGCGCTGCGCCAGGCTGGGATATCGGCCTCGTTTTATCACGCGGGGCTGGGAACGGCAGCCCGTTCCGAGAGGCAGGAGCAGTGGAAAAGCGGCAGCTGCAGGGTGATGGTGTGCACAAATGCCTTCGGCATGGGAATAGACAAGGCCGACGTGCGCTTTGTCGTCCACGCTGACCTTCCAGACTCTCCGGAAGCCTATTTCCAGGAAGCAGGCCGCGCCGGACGCGACGGCAAGCCCTCTTTCGCGGTACTTCTCTGGAACGGGACCGACAGCGCCCGCCTTAAACAGCTCGAAACCGTTTCCTTCCCAAGCCTGGAATTCATTGAAGACATATACCATAAAGTGCATGTCTTCCTGGAGATCCCATACGACACAGGCGCCGGAAGGATGCTCAAATTCGACCTTAAGGAATTCTGCAGGAAATACTCACTGCAGCAGTCTCCGGCATATTATGCAATCAAATACCTGGAAAGGGAGGGGCACTGGACGCTTTCGGAAGACATCGAGATACAGACACGCATAAGGATAAAGACGGACAGGACGGACCTCTACTCCACAGACCTCCCGGACCCCCGCATGCCGGATGTCCTTGAAGCCCTCATGCGCATGTACACCGGGATTTTCTCGACATCCACACCCATTGACGAAGAGGCTGTCGCGGCAAGGTGCGGAGTGAACACCGTAACCCTCAGGCAGCTGCTGTACGGACTCAGCGTCAACCACGTCATAAACTACATCCCCGCCGACAGGGCCACCGTCATTTTCATCGGCCATGACAGGCTGCGTCCCGGCAACGTCAAGCTTTCTCCGGAGCGCTACAGGATGCTCAGGAGCACGTTCCGGGAAAGGGTGCAGACCATGATGGATTTCGTGGAAGGAGAGGAATGCCGGTCGCGCTTCCTGCTAAGGTATTTCGGGCAGGAAGACAGCGCCCCCTGCGGCAGCTGCGACATCTGCCGGGCGGTATCGGCAAGGCCTCAGGACCTTTCTGCCGCACTGACAAGATGGATAGCGGTAAGAGGCGGGAAATACACCCTGGCGCAACTGAAGGCAGAATTCGGGACTGCCGATGACACATACCTCGACGTACTGAGGGAACTTACAGACAAAGGAACGGTAGAGAAATGGCAGGAATAAAGGACATATTGCTTGGCAAAATACGTGACGGCGGAGAGCTCACCGGCTCACAGCAGCTCAAGCTATGCCTGATGCTCAGCTATCCGGCCATCCTGGCGCAGCTGTCTTCCGTGCTCATGCAGTACATAGATTCTGCAATGGTTGGGCACCTGGGACCGGCGGCCGGAGCATCCATCGGCCTTGTTTCCACCTGCCTGTGGCTTTTCGGAGGCTTCGGGATGGCGGTCACCAGCGGCTTTTCCGTCCAGGTAGCCCACAGGGTGGGAGCTGGAGACTTTCACGGGGCAAGGAACATAATCCGCCAGGGTCTTGTCTTTGCCATGCTGTTCAGCTGCTGCATGGCGGCAATCGGAGCGTCCATTTCACACTCGCTTCCATATTGGCTGGGCGGCAGTGAAGAGATAGCCCGCGATGCGGGACGGTACTTCCTCATCATGTCACTTTTCCAGCCCGCGATGCAGCTGGACTGGATGTGCGCATATTTCCTCCAGGCCAGCGGCAACATGAAGGTTCCCAGCATCCTGGCCATCGGCATGTGCCTTCTGGACGTGGTTTTCAACTACATCTTCATTTACAGGCTGAACATGGGGGTAAGCGGCGCGGCTATCGGCAGCGGCCTTGCCGAGGTTGTCACCGGCATAGCCATGTTCTCATACCTTGCCTTCAAGTCCAAGGAGCTCAGGCTCACATCCGAAAGGGGAAGCTACCGCATACGCAAGGAAATCTTGGACAAGGCCCTGGGCATTTCTGGGCCGATGGCTCTCCAGAACATCCTCATGAGGGGCGGTTACATTGCCGCAACCGTAATCGTCGCCCCGCTGGGCACCATCGCCATTGCGGCCAATTCATTCGCCATAACGGCAGAAAGCATGTGCTACATGCCGGGATACGGTATCGCCGATGCCTCAACTACGCTGGTGGGGCAGTCCATAGGCGCAGGCAGGAAACCCCTCGCCAAACGGTTCGCATGGATCACCACCCTTCTGGGCATGGGAATAATGGGGCTCCTGGCCATTCTGATGTACATCTTTGCGCCTCAGATGATAGGCATCATGTCTCCCGATGCCGACGTCATCTCCCTCGGCAGCCGCGTCCTCAGGATAGAAGCCTTTGCCGAAATCGGCTACGCGGCTTCAATCGTCGCCTACGGCGCATTTGTGGGGGCCGGAGACACCAAGTGGCCGTCCTTCATGAACCTCGGCTCAATGTGGATAGTCAGAATCATACCGGCCATCTTCCTCACCCGCCGATACGGACTGGTTGGATTCTGGATCTGCATGGCCGTCGAATTAACCTTCAGGGGACTCATATTCCTCATCCGCCTCATGCGCGGCAAATGGCTGAATAAAACAATATAATATATGTACTACGTTTGTAAAAGACTCGAAATCTCATCGGCACACGCGCTCAATCTTTCCTATGAGAGCAAGTGCGAAGAACTGCACGGCCACAACTGGATCGTAAAGATTTACTGCAAGAGCGAAACCCTCAACGCAGACGGCATGGTCACAGATTTCACCCACATCAAAAGGGACATTGCAGGTGCCCTGGACCACAAGAACCTGAACAATGTCTTCGACTTCAATCCCACTGCAGAGAACATCGCACGCTGGATCTGCGACCACGTAGCCAACGCATACCGCGTGGAAGTGTGGGAGAGCGAAATGAACATGGCCGCCTATGAAATACAGGGTAAATGAGATTTTCCGGAGCCTCCAGGGCGAAGGCTTCTGGACCGGGACATCCATGGTGTTCCTGCGTCTTTCCGGCTGTAACCTCGAATGCTCCTTCTGCGACACGTCGCACCAGTCATACACGGAAATGTCCGTCGATGAGGTCCTTGCCGCGGTAAATGCGGCAGCCGGGCAGTGCCGCCGCATATGCATAACAGGCGGCGAGCCCCTCCTCCAGCTCGAAGAGTCGCTAATTTCCGCCCTTCACGCCGGCGGCTACAAGATTCACGTGGAGACAAACGGCACCGTCCCAGCCCCTGAGGGCATCGACTGGATTACCTGCAGCCCCAAGGGTGCAATAAAACTGCAAAGGGCCGATGAACTGAAAGTGGTTTTCACCGGAGCCGGAGTGCCCCTGCCATACCAGAAATATCCGGTCCCTGAAGGCCGCCGTTTCCTCCAGCCGTGCGACACCGGCAATCCTGCAAGGAATGCCGAAATCCTTGCAGCCACACTGGATTATATCTCACTGCATCCTGAATGGAGGCTTTCGCTCCAGACACACAAACTGATTGGCGTACGGTAGAAAAACCGCTGACATCCGTTTTGATTCTCGCAAAAAATTGTAATCTTTGTAAACAATAAATCCAAACAAAACAATTATGGCAAACATCAGTGATTTTATCCTCAAGCAGGTAAGTTCTGCCGCAGGTAAGGTAGACATCCCCTCAAACCTCAAGGATCAGGTACTCGGCGGTCTTTCGGATTCCATCATCGGCTCACTTACACAAACAGCAACAAAGGCAGGCGGTATTGACGAAATCAAGAGCCTTCTCACAGGAAAAACATCGGCGGCTTCCAGCAGCATCACCGCACTTGCAGGAAACCTTTTCGACAAGAATATTCTGGGCAAACTCAACCTCGGCTCACTCGGCAGTCAGCTCAGCGGCCTCATCCCCGGCATCATGGGCACCCTTTCCGGCTTCCTCAAGGACCAGGACGGTGACGGCGACGTAGACATCAACGACATCATTCTCTCGCTCAAGGGCGGTGCCAAGAGCTCTTCCTCAGGCCTTCTTGGCGCAGCCACCAGTATACTTGGCAATCTCTTCGGCAAGAAGTAGTGGTCAGCATTCTCAAGGCGTCGGCAGGGTCCGGCAAAACATATGCCCTGGCAAAAGAGTACATCCGGCTTCTCATCTGTGATGACAAGCCGGATGCTTACAGGCATATCCTGGCCGTAACCTTCACCAACAAGGCTACGGAAGAGATGAAACGCCGTATCCTCAAGGAACTCCACATCCTGTCAACCAACCCTGAGAAATCCCACTACCTGAATGACTTCGTTCCGGACACCGTGAGTACGGTCACGGAACTCCAGAAAAGGGCAAATACTCAGCTCTCCAACATACTCCACGACTATTCAGCCTTCGCCGTTTCCACCATCGACAGGTTCTTCCAGCAAACCCTGAGGGCCTTTTCCAGGGAAATCGGCCAGTTCTCCTCATATCAGGTGCAGCTGGACAGGGAGCAGCTGGTAGGAGAAAGCGTAGACCTGGTTCTGGACGGCCTCCAGGAGGGAGAAACGCTGAAATGGCTCACTACCGGCGCCCGCAAGGACCTCGAACGCACCGGACGCTTCTCCCTTGAGAAACGGCTTACCGAAATGGCGACCAGCCTGAGGGAGCTTCCGGAAGGGACAGAGCTCCATTCCCAGAAAGAGCTCGAGAAGCTGGACGAATTCTGCGGCGGCATAATCGACTCTTTCACGGAAAGCGTGAAGCGGGCGGCCCAGAACGTACTGGATGTATGCACCCGGGCCGGCATCGAGCCGGAGGACACCTCCTCCAGATGGCTCGGCGCCATACGGCCCTACGTCAAGACAGACAAGACCATTACCCGTCCAACAGACGCATTCATAAGCCGCACTGAAGACTCCTCAAAATGGTTTTCCAAGGCCAACGCCCACCTTCTTGACGGAGTTGAAGCGCCCCTTGGAGAAGCCCTCGAGGCATTTACAGGCCTGTTCGGCATAAAATACAGCGAATACCTCACGGCCATAACCATACGCGAGCAGATCTATACCCTTGGCGTTGCAGACAGCCTCAGGAGCGCATTCACGGAAATCCAGAAGGAGAAAAACGTAATATCCATCGACGACTCCAACACCATTCTCCACGGAATCATCGACGGCACGGATACTCCTTTCATCTATGAAAAGCTTGGAGTAAGGTTCGACGATTTTCTCCTTGACGAATTCCAGGACACTGCCGACATCCAATGGGAAAACTTCCTTCCGCTCTTGAAAGGCAGCGAAAGCACCGGCGGAACGTCCCTGGTGGTTGGTGACGTCAAACAGAGCATATACCGCTGGAGAGGCTCAGACTGGAGACTGCTTGGAAACCGCCTGGAAAAGCAGTTCCCGCGCGCCAAAGTCCAAAAACTGGACAGCAACCACAGAACCCTGAGGGAAATCGTAGAGTTCAACAACGCGTTTTTCAAATTCGCGGCGGAAGAGCTGGAACTCAGTTCCCTGTATGAAGACGTCAAGCAGAACGTCCGCGTCAAGGACAGCGCTCCGGGCTCGGTCGAGGTATTCTTCACCCAGGACCAGACGCAGCAGATACTGCAGTCGCTTTCCGACCTTCACGAAAGAGGCATCACCTGGGACCAGGTTGCCATACTTGTGAGGGGAAATGCCGAAGGCTCTTCGATATCATCCTCCCTGGTAGAGGCCGGAATTCCCGTGGTATCCGACGATTCACTCTTCGTCAAATCATCCATCACCGTAAGGCGCCTCGTCTCCCAGCTTTCACTGATAGTAACTCCGGAGAAAGAGGACCGGCGTGGCGTCGCAGGCTTCCTGGCCGGTGAAATGAACATTACTCAGAGGGACTCCTACCATTCCCTCACCGACCTTGCCGAAGACCTCCTCCGCGAAATCAAGGCTGCCGACGAGAAGACCTTCCAGGCCGAAGTCCCCTACATCCAGGCCTTCATGGACTACCTCCAGGACTGGGTATCCACCGGCGGGAACAACCTCGGCTCCTTCCTGAACGCCTGGAAGGAAGCATCGCCCAAGATATCCTCGCCGGCAACCGGAAACGCGGTCCGCGTCATGACGGTGCATAAGGCGAAGGGACTGGAATTCCCCTTCGTAATATTCCCCTATGCCGAAAAGGTAAACCTCTACAAAGCCTCCCCCAGCTGGTGCTCCCCCGCTCTGGACGGCTCCTCCATGGAAGGCCACGCAGAGGGCGTATACAACGTAAACCTGGACGCGAAGGCCGCGGAATCCCTCTTTGCCGGAACCGTTGCCGATGAGCAGAGAATGCAGGCGGTAGACAACATCAACGTCTTTTACGTAGCCATGACAAGGGCGAAGTTCGGCCTCACCGTCATCTCTGCAAAACCGCCCAAAACCATTACCGACGCCATCAAAAAGGGGCTCAAACCCCAATGGAAGAATCTTTCCCAGCTCCTGTATGCATACGTGGGCGATGAGCATTTCTTCACCGGAGCCCCCTATTCGCCCAAGAAGGAAGATGAAGAAGGACCGGCGCTTCTTCCCATCGACACGTACCCTTCATTCCCTGCCGAAAACGGCGGCCGCCTGAGATTCAACCCCGAGGCTGCCGATTACTTCGGAGAAGACGGTGCCACCGGAATTTCGGCAAGCCGGCGCATCAAGGGCAATGTCCTCCACGCAATACTTGCCGATATTCGCACCAAGTCCGACATCCCCTCTGCCGTTGATGCCGCCATACAGGACGGAACCCTCCCCGAAGAGCTCCGTGCCGACACCCTCTCCCTCCTCACGTCAAGGATAGAATCGGCAGATGAAAGAGGATGGTTCTCCACGGACGTGAAAATTCTGGCAGAAGCGACGGTAATAGGCTCAGACGGTTTCCAGTGGCGTCCGGACAGGGTTGTAATCTTCCCTGACGGCAAGGTTGAGATCATAGACTACAAGTTCGGAGAGGAAGACCCGCGGTACTTGAAACAGGTCCTGCGGTACATGAACCTGTACCGCAAAATGGGCCATGAAAACGTGCACGGATATATCTGGTATGTTCCGGAGAACACCGTTACAGAATGCGGTCCAGATAGTGGAATATCAGGCGGACTCTTTTCGTAAAAACAGGATAGTCAAGCGTTTCCGGGGTGTCTCCCGGCTTGTTGTTGAGCATCGTAATGCCGGAGGTGAACATCACCGAATTGATGCCGTGCTCCAGGAAGATGCGATGGTCGCTTATGCGGCGGTAAAAGAGATTGGTGAAATCCTTGCTCCCGTAATAGTCAAATGCCAGCTCAAGGCCGATGTGCTGCGATTTCTCCACGCTCTGCAGGGTCTCCCTTCTTCCGCCGGCGGCCTCTGAAAGCATCATGAGATAGTCCGGATTGCCCTTTGTGAGCGGGGACAGCGTTGAGCCCAGCTGGTCAAGATTCACCACCAGGGAAATATCGGCAGGGGAAAAACCAAGGCGGCCGTCGGAGATACGTCCCCACAGGGCCGATGCTCCCGCAAGGTCCTCTTCCTTGGCGTCGAGTGCTACAAAGACTATGGTACTTGAATACTTCCTGCCGCATTCCTTCATGCGCACGAACATCTTCGCTATCTGAAGCAGTGCGGCAACTCCGGAAGCGTTGCTGTCGGCCCCGGGATAAAAAGTATCTCCAAGCTTTCCCAGATTGTCATAATGGGCCATTACTATAACGCACTTCGATGACGTTCCGGGAATATATCCTATGATGTTCCTTCCCATCACCCCGCCGTTTCTGAACCCGTGCTGGAACGCGCCCGAATAACATTCAAGGCCTATTTCCCTGAATTTGGAATCCAGCCAGAAGGCGGCATTCCTGGAACCTTCGCTCCCGGTTGCCCGCCCTCCCAGGCGCTCCGACGACAGATGCTTCACCACCTCTTTCAGATAGTCCTGACTGAGAACGGTTTCTGCGTTTTTGGGACTGATGACATAGCCCGCCCGCTGCGAATATGCCGGGAAGGCCGCAAAAAAAGATACTGTCAGGATGACAATTATTTTTGCTATCTTTGTCATTTGGCGCGAAATTAGTTATTTCACCCGTGAAAACGAAATTTTTTTGATGAGAAGGTCGGTAATTCTGCTGGTTTCCATATTCCTGGGCATAAGTGCACATGCCCAGTGGGACAAGGATGTCTTCTCATTCCGCGGCCGCACGGCGCTTCAGGACGGCCGCCACGCCGACGCCGTCTCCAACTTCAACATCCTTGCCGGACTGGATTCCACCGACCACTGGACCTTCTTCTACAGGGGCATAGCCAAATACAACCTCGGCGACATACGCGGAGCCCGGCAGGACTTCTCCACTGCCGTCCGCCTGAACCCGGTATTCACTTCCGGATATCATTACAGGGCCATCACCGAAAGCCGCACCGGAGAATACGACAAAGCCCTCAGGGACCTTGAGCGCGCCATTGAACTGCGTCCGGGCTCATCCGGTCTCTACTTCACGCGCGGAGTTACCTACTTCCTGAGCCGCCAGTTCGAAAGTGCCGTGAGCGATTTCGACAAATACATAAGGCAGGAGCCCAAAGACCCGTCCGCATACCTCAACCGCGGCGCTTCATACCTCTTCCTTGCCGACACCACCAAAGCCCTGGACGACTACAACAAGGCGATAAAGCTGGACAGGTTTGAACCGGAAGGCTACATACGCCGCGGCGGCCTGTGGGCTGCCAAAGGCGAAACCGCAATGGCCCTGGAAGACTTTGACAAGGCTATAGAGCTGGATTCCACCATAACCATGGCATACTTCCAGAGGGCTCTGGTAAGAGCAGAAAAGGGAGACCTGAAGGACGCCATGAAGGACCTGGACACAGTCCTGAAATTCGAGCCCGGCAATGCGCTCACGCTCTATAACCGAAGCCTTCTGAGCGCCCAGGTGGGAGACTACGAAAAGGCTCTCTCGGACATGGACCGCGTCATAAACATCAATCCGGGCAACGTCCTCGCATACTTCAACAGGGCGGGATATTTCATCGAGATGCAGCGCTGGGACGACGCCCTTGCCGACTACAACAAAGCCATCGAACTCTACCCGGATTTTGCCAAGGCCTACATGAACAGGGCCTTCGTGGAGCTTCAGATGGGCATGAAGCGCGCCAGCAAGGAAGACTACCGGACCGCCCGCCGCAAAGTTGCCGAATATGAGGCCTCAACGGCCTCCGGTGCCGATTTTTCGGACACCACCAAGAAATACGGAAGCCTGCTTGCACTGGATGCAGAGTTCGCCCGCCACGGAGGTTTCGAGAACGAAATGCTCCGCCACCGCGACGTGGACATCAACCTGAGGCCGCTCTACCGCTTCGTCCTCACCGACGGCTCCGTCCAGAGCGGGGCCTATGCCCTTGAACACAGGTACGAAAACCGCCTGCTGGACCGGTTCGTCCTCTCCAGCGAACTGCCCGTCGCCGTTGAGCAGGAGCAGAAAGAGGTATCGGCAGACATCCTGGCAAAGAAGGTTGCCGACGAGTTCCTGGCCGGCCTTCAGGAGGTAGGGAAAAAGCAGTATTCCCAGGCGCTGCAGAAGCTTGACGGCGCCGCAGAAGGGGAATCGGCCGATGCCTACTCTTCCTACTACAAGGCCTTCTATCTCATGAACAGGGCTGTCCTCAGGGCCGAAATGATAGAATTCATCGCTTCCTTCCAGTCCAACGTGCAGTCCCTTACCATGGATGACAAGGGCGCAGCCAGGGCCCGTGTAAGGGATCAGGTCACCAGCGAGTACGACTACTCCGAAGCCCTTGCCGACATGGAAGCCGCAGCCGCAATCCTGCCCTCATTCCCCTACATACAGTTCAATCTGGGCAATCTATACTGCCTGTCCTCACGCTTCATCGAGGCTATCGACAGTTACGAGAAGGCCATCAAGCTGTATCCCTGGATGGGAGATGCATATTTCAACCGGGGACTTGTCCTCATATATCTGAAAGACAAGGAGAAAGGCTGCATAGACCTTTCACGCGCAGGGGAACTTGGCGTAGAAGGCGCTTACGGAGTCATTACGCGTTACTGCTCCAAGGAGGACACGCCATGATGAAGTTCATCAGTTTCTCGAGCGGCAGCTGCGGTAACTGTTCACTTCTGGTGGGCCCCTCATCGGCAATAATGATTGATGCGGGGGTGGGTATCAGGCGTGTAAAAAAGGAGCTGGAGGCCGTTGGGCTTGGACTGGACAGCATATCTGCTATTCTCGTAACGCACGACCACGGAGACCATATCCGCTCCCTCGGTTCCTTCTGCAAAAGGGTGGGAGTTCCGGTATGGAGCACGGAAACCATCCATAACGCCCTTGCGTGGCACCCGTTCACCAAAGACTGGATAAGTTCGTGCAGGCAGTACCTTCAGCACGGGATATGGAACCAGGTTACGGAGGATTTCTCCGTACAGTGTTTCGTAGTGCCGCATGATGCCACACAGTGCATAGGATTCGCCATCAACTGCCAGGAAGAACTCTTCGTATTCATGACGGACATGGGCCACATGACGGAAGAAGGCATGTTCTGGGCATCGCAGGCAAATACCGTAGTCATAGAATCCAATTATGACATGGACATGCTTCTGGGAGGTGATTATCCCGAAGTTCTCAAACAGCGCATCCGCCAGGGAGCCGGGCATCTTTCAAACGAAGACTGCGCACGGGCCATCACCGGATTCCTGCATCCAGGGCTCAAGAACCTGTTCCTGTGCCACCTCAGCGGGAATAACAACACGCCGGAACTGGCATACGCATCGGCTGCCACGGCCCTGCAGGAGGCGGGAGCAAGCCCCGGAAGCATATCTCTCAGGGTCCTCAAAAGAGGAATAGCCACTCCGCTGCTAAATATTTAATATTTTTAAGGTTTTTTGCCAAAAAAGCTTTATATTTGTTACGTGAAGAAGACTTTTTTGGCATATTTGGCAGCTATGCTCACAGTGACGCTGTGGGCCATGAGCTATATCTGGTCAGACCGCATCCTGGATGCAGGTATACCCGTAGAGTATTTTGTCCCTATCAGAATGCTGGCGGCAGGAGTATTCCTGTTTATCGTCAATTTGGTCACGGGACAGAAGATGAAGATGAGGAAGCAGGACTGGTGGCTTTTCGCCCTGCTCGCCCTCTGCATGCCTTTCATTTATTTCATTGCGGAGACCTACGGCCTCAAGTTCACCGAATCGCCCACCGTCACATCCCTCATCATTGCAACCAACCCCCTGTTTGCAATGGCGGCGGGAATGCTCATTTTCAAGGAAAACTTCTCCAAGCTCAACATCCTGGGAGTATTCATTACCCTCGCAGGACTGGCGCTGGTCACATATACCCGTGAAAAGACAGGAGCCCTGTTTGTCGTGGGCATCCTCATCCTCTTCATTGCCGTGATATCCGAAGTGAGCCAGATAGCCTTCACCAAGAAGCTGTCGGACTATTACTCGCCTTCCGTCATCACCATGTACCAGTTCCTCCTGGGCGCCGTGCTGTTCCTTCCCCTTTTCTTCAGCAAGGGACTTGACAACTTCGACCCCCATCTGTACCTGAGCTGGAAAGTAATGTATCCCACCCTGGCCCTCGCCCTCCTGTGCTCTGCGACCGCATTCACCTCATGGGCATACGCCATCAGCAAGCTGGGCGTTGCAAGGACCAGCGTTTTCCTGGCAATAGTTCCTATAGTAACCGCACTGCTGGCCTTCATCTTCGGAGAGGAAACCCTGTCACCCGTACAGTGGGCAGGCCTCGCCGTAGGAATGATAGGCATATATCTGACACAACTGGTATCCAAGAAATAATCCCCACATATGGAAATTCATGTAACATCAGAAACCGGAAGACTGCGGGAAGTGGTTTTGGGACTTCCCTACTCCAACGGCCCCACTCCCACTCTTGAAGAGACCTTCGACAGCAAGTCATACGAATCCGTCCTCCACGGAGTGTACCCGGAAGAAAGCGACATAATCAACGAGATGAACGCTTTCGAGGCCGTTCTCAAGAAGTACGACGTGATTGTCCACCGTCCCAGGCTCGTTCCTGACTGCAACCAGGTTTTCTCCCGCGACGTAGGATTCGTCATCGACGGAAAGATCATCGTATCCAACATCATTCCCGACCGCCAGGAAGAGATTGACGCCTACGAGGAGATCTACCGCCAAATCCATTACAAGAACATCTACAACCTCCCCGAAGCCGTACATGTCGAAGGCGGAGACGTCATCCTCTACAAGGATATAATCTTCCTTGGACAGTATGCATTCGAAGACTATCCCATGGTGAAGACGGCCCGCACAAACCGCCTTGCACTGGACTACCTGAGGATGCTTTTTCCGGAGAAGACAATCATGCCGCTCAACCTCAGAAAGAGCGACACAGACCCCTACGAGGGCATCCTTCACCTGGACTGCACCTTCATGCCCGTGGGCAAGGACAAGGCTATCATCTACAAGCGCGGCTTCCTGAATCCCCGCGATGCCGACCACCTCGTAGACATGTTCGGAAAGGATAACGTCTTCGAACTCACGACCGAAGAGATGTACTGGATGAATTCCAACATCTTCTCCATCTCCGAAGACATAGTGGTTGTGGAAGAGCATTTCTACAGGCTCATCAAGCACCTCAGGGACAAATGGGGAATGACCGTCGAAACGGTCCCCTACAGGGAAATTTCCAAGATGGGCGGCCTTCTGCGCTGCTCCACCTTGCCACTCAGAAGAGACTAGGATATGGCAAAACTCGCAATGGTGGCCTTCGGGGGCAATGCCCTCCTGAGGGCCGGTCAGAAAGGCACTTACAAGGAGCAGCAGGAAAACGTGGAAAGGACCTGCGCCTCCCTTCTGAGCCTTCTCAAAAGGGACATCAACCTTGTCATCGGCCACGGGAACGGGCCCCAGGTGGGGAACGAACTCCTCAGGCAGGACGGCGGCCGCAAGGCCTATTCGCTGGAAGTGATGCCGATGGATTTCTGCGGCGCCGAAACCCAGGGCTCCATCGCATATCTCATCGAAAGCGCGATGGAAAAGGTCCTGCAGAGGGAAGGTCTGAACCGCAGGGTGGTATCCCTGGTGACAAGGGTGGAGGTATCGGCCGACGATCCCGCCTTCAAGAACCCCACGAAACCGGTGGGGCCGTATTACACCCAGGAAGAAGCCGCTGCCATGGAGGGCACCTACAAGCCCGATGCGCGCGGCCTCGGATGGAGGAAAGTGGTACCCTCGCCGAAGCCTCTTGACATCTGCAACATAGACCTTGTCGAAAGGCTTGCCCGCGAAGGCAGCATCGTCATCACCGTGGGCGGCGGCGGAATACCCGTCGTAAAGGACACCCTGGGCCACAAGGGCGTGGAAGCCGTCATCGACAAGGACCTCGCCAGCGCCCTCGCCGCAATAAAGATGAAGGCCGATGAGTTCTACATCCTCACGGACGTAGCGAAGGTATTCCTCAACTTCCGCAAGGAAAATGAGCAGGCACTCGACACCATGACCGTAGCCCAGGCCAGGGAATTTCTGGCCCAGGGCATGTTCGGCGAAGGTTCCATGGCCCCCAAAGTAAGGGCCGGAATCATGTTCGTGGAAGCCTGCGGCGGACAGTGCATAATCACAGAGGCCGGAGAGCTTGACAACCCCCTGGCCGGAACCAGAATAATTCCTTAATACACTATGGCATACAACCTCAGAAACAGGAGCTTCCTCAAGCTTCTGGACTTCTCCCCCAAGGAGATTCAGTTCCTTCTCGACCTGGCAGCAGACCTCAAGAAGGCAAAGTACACGGGCACCGAGCAGCCCACCCTCAAGGGCAAGAACATCGCCCTGATTTTCGAAAAGACATCCACCCGCACCCGCTGCGCCTTCGAAACGGCCGCCTATGACCAGGGCGCTCACGTAACCTACCTGGGCCCCACCGGTTCACAGATAGGCGTGAAGGAATCCATGAAGGACACGGCACGTGTTCTTGGCCGCATGTATGACGGCATCGAATACCGCGGCTTCGCCCAGAAGACCGTGGAAGAACTCGCCGAATACGCAGGAGTTCCCGTCTGGAACGGCCTCACCAATGAATTCCACCCCACCCAGATCCTTGCCGATTTCCTCACCATGCGCGAACATACCGACAAGCCTCTCAACCAGGTGTCTTACGCATACCTCGGCGATGCCCGCTTCAACATGGGCAACTCCCTCCTCGTGGGCGGAGCCAAGATGGGAATGGACGTGAGAATCGTAGCCCCCAAGGCCCTCCAGCCTGCAAAGGAACTCGTTGACCAGTGCATGGAGATCGCCAAGGAGACCGGCGCCCGCATCACCATCACCGACAACCCCCAGGAAGGTGTCAAGGGCTGCGACTTCCTCTATACCGACGTCTGGGTATCCATGGGTGAACCCGCCGAAGTATGGGCAGAGCGCATCGGCATGCTCAAGCCCTACCAGGTGAATTCCGCCCTCATGAAGGCCACCGGCAACCCCGCCTGCAAGTTCATGCACTGCCTTCCCGCATACCACAACCTGGAGACTCAGGTAGGAAGGGACGTCCATGAAAAATTCGGCCTGGACGGCATCGAAGTCACTGAAGAAGTGTTCGAAAGCCCTGCAAGCATAGTATTCGACGAGGCCGAAAACCGCCTCCACACAATTAAAGCCGTCATGGTAGCCACTCTGGGTAACATATAAGCAATTTTTTGCTTATATTTGTACCTTATGAGAGACTTCCTTAAAATGATGAGGCAATACGCCTCTCCCTATAAGACATACCTCGCCGGCTCGATAGTGCTGAACCTTCTGTCGGCAGTATTCAATATCTTCTCATTCGCCGTACTGATCCCGCTCTTGAACATCCTTTTCAAGGTGGACAGTGCGGTGTATGAGTTTATACCCTGGAACACCGACGGAGTAGGCATCAAGGACATAATAGTGAACAATTTCTACTACAGCGTGTCCCATTTCGCCCAGATGCACGGAACCCTCAACACGCTCTTCCTCCTGGGCGGGGTAATGATACTGTTCACGGCGCTCAAGACCTTCTGCTACTTCGGGTCCAACGCCGTCATGGTGCCGATTTCCACAGGCATCGTCAAGACCATCAGGGACAGGATCTACAACAAGATACTGGCACTCCCCATCGGCTTTTTCTCCCAGGAAAGGAAGGGTGACATCATAGCCCGCTTCAGCGGAGACGTCTCCGAGGTCGAGCATTCCATCACTTCTTCCATAGCGATGCTCATCAAGGACCCCATCCTGATTATCGCCTACTTCGGAATCCTCATCTTCGTCAGCCCCGAGATGATGCTCTTCACCATCCTCTTCGTCCCCGCTTTCGTATGGGCGATGGGAGCCATCGGCAAGCAGCTAAAGAGGAACTCGATGGAGGCTCAGACACTGTGGTCGGACATCATGTCCATGATGGAAGAGACCCTGAGCGGCCTTCGCATCGTCAAGGCCTTCAACGCAGAGAAGAAGATGGAAAGCCGCTTCTCCTCCACCACCGAGAAAATGAAAAAGAAGGTGGCACGCGTGAGCATCCGCCAGCAGAGCGCACATCCGGTGAGCGAATTCCTGGGCACGGTGATGATAGTGATAGTCCTGTTCGTGGGCGGCTCCATGATTGTCAACGGGAAGAGTTTCTTCGGCGGGAAGTTCATGGACGCATCGCAGTTCATCTTCTTCCTGGTCATGCTCTATTCCGTCATCGAACCCATCAAGGAGCTCTCCAGGGCAACTTACAGCATACCCCGCGGCCTTGCTTCGATGGAGAGGATAAACCGCATCCTGGAAGCGGAGAATCCCATCCGTGAGCCGGAGAATCCCGTAGCCATAGACGGCTTCAAGGATGCCATCCGCTTCGAGGAAGTCAACTTCTCGTACGAGAGCGGAAGGGAAATCCTCAAGAACATAGACCTCACGATTCCCCGCGGCAAGATGATAGCCATCGTAGGTGAATCCGGCGCCGGAAAATCCACCCTGGTAGATCTCATTCCCCGTTTCTGGGACGTCAGCGGCGGCCGCATCACCATTGACGGGACGGACGTAAGGAATATGAGCATAAAGGAACTGAGAAGCCTCATGGGCAACGTGAACCAGGAGCCAATCCTCTTCAATGACACCATCTTCAACAACATCGCCTTCGGAGTGGAAGGCGCTACAGAAGAGGATGTCATTGCCGCGGCGAAGATTGCCAACGCCCACGAATTCATCATGGAAAAGCCCGAAGGCTACCAGACCAACATCGGCGACCGCGGCTCCAAGCTTTCCGGCGGCCAGCGCCAGCGCCTGTCGATAGCCCGCGCCATCCTCAAGAACCCGCCCATCCTCATCCTGGACGAGGCCACGGCCTCCCTGGACACCGAATCCGAAAAACTGGTCCAGGACGCCCTCGACCACCTCATGAGCACAAGGACCACCATAGCCATCGCCCACCGCCTCTCCACCATCAAGAATGCCGATGAAATAATCGTCATGCACGACGGAAAGATAGTGGAAAGAGGCACCCATGACCAGCTTACCGCTCTCGGCGGCTATTACAGCAAACTAAACCAGATGCAATCATTATGAAAACCCTCCGCGTTCCCATTGCCGATTTTGAAAACCTCGACCTGGATTCCGCACTCGAACTTCAGGGTGCACGTTTCGACGTCGACTGCGTCAACTGGCCGGCCGAATTCCCCTACGCGCCGATATGTACCGGCCGCATAGCCAGGACTGAGGATTCCCTCGTCGTGGATTTCAGGGTGAGCGGCCTCGACCTCAGGGCACAGAATACGGAAGACAACGGCCGCCAGTGGGAAGACAGCTGCGTGGAATTCTTCGTCGAAGATCCGGACGGCAGCGTCTACTACAACTTCGAAATCAACCCTCTGGGCAAGGTTCTCGCCGCGGAAGGCTCTTCCAGGAACGGCCGCGTAACAAGGCCTGCCGATGAAATGCAGGAGATACTCCGCATCGCGGAAGTCACCGGCGCACAGGACTGCGAAGGCATACACAACTGGAGGGTGGTGGTGATTATTCCGATGCACCTCATCGGCATAGATTCAGAAAACCTGCCGGACAAGGTACGGGCAAACTTCTACAAATGCGGAGACTGCACCGCCCATCCTCACTTCCTGAGCTGGAACCCGGTGGGCACCCCCGGTCCGGATTTCCATCGGCCTGAATTCTTCGGCGAACTTATCCTCAAATGAAAAAAGGCCTCTCCATAGCGTTCAAAGTTGCTTTTTATCTTTACCTCGCCACGGTTGCAGTACTGTGTTTCGGTAATTTCCAAAGCCTCCCCTCTGTGAGCAATACCTTCCTGGGTATTCCCACAGACAAGGTCGTGCACTTTGCCATGTTCTTTCCTTTCCCCATACTCGCCTTCCTGGCCTATGACAAGTTCACGGAAACCAGAAAGAGCGTCATCATCTTCGCCATGGTCACTTTCGCCGTAGGGTGCCTCTTAGCGGCGGGGACGGAAGTGGGACAGGCCTATCTTACCAAATACCGCAGCGGAGACCCCACGGATTTCATTGCCGATTTCCTCGCCCTTCTTTCCAGTACGCTTATTGCCACATGGCTTGACCTAAAAAAGCTTTCTGCATGAAAAGGACTCTTACCCTGATCCTCCTGTTCACAGGCATGATTGCATGGGCCCAGAAACCCATGCCCAAGGACTTTAAGCCTGCCGTCGACTCCATCCAGGTACTGCTTCAGGAGAGGACGGGTGTACAGGTCAAGTTCTCGCTGGAGAAGGTGATGCGGCTTGGAAAGACCCTCGACTTCTATTTCTCCCGCGAACTGGGAGATTATCCCTGGCGCCCGGGAGACGACAAATGGTTCAGAAACACCTTCCAGAACCTCTCGAAGGATGCCTTGAAGGGATACAAGGCCGGCATCATGATGACAGGGAGAGTGGCTCTGGGAGACCTTGCCATGCCGGAGCTCAGCTACGACGGAAAGCCTGTGGACAACAAGTTCCGGACAGAGCCCAGGAAAAATATCCCGCTCGTACGCGGATGGGACAACTGGCCGCTGGGCCTTTCGGGAAGGCACATCGCCCTTTGGCAGAGCCACGGGCTTTACTATAATTCAAAGACCGGCCGATGGATTTTCCAGCGCTCGGCAACGCACTCCACTGCAGAAGACCTTTACACGCAGAGCTACGTCCTGCCTTTCCTCATTCCCATGCTGGAGAATGCCGGAGCGGTTACAATGACTCCAAGGGAAAGGGACGTGCAGGTAAATGAAGTGGTCTGCGACAACGACCCGGCCTTCGAAGGAGAGCGCAGGGGGCTCATCAGACGGAAGGGACACTACTCGGAAAGAGGCCCCTGGAGCGACGCAGGACAGGGATTTGCCGATGCCAAGGCCGCCTATGAAGACCACGACAATCCCTTCTCAATGGGAACCGCCCGCAAGGCTCCTGTCGTCGGCATCAAGAATGGCCGTGGCAAGGCAGAGGCCATCTGGTCGGCAGACCTCCCCTCTCCCGGAGAGTACGCCGTGTACGTATCTTACAAGACCCTTCCCGAGAGCACGGACGAAGCGCGTTATACCGTCACGCATCTCGCCGGCGAGACAACGGTCCGCGTGAACCAGAAAATGGGCGGCGGGACGTGGATATACATCGGCACATATTCCTTTGACGACACCGGGAAAGTGCGCCTTACGAATCAGAGTTCAGGGTCCGGCGTGGTCACTGCCGACGCTGTCCGCTTTGGCGGCGGAATGGGCAAGGCAGACCGCGGGGCAGGCATTTCGGGGATGCCCGCATACATTGAAGGAGCGCTCTCCAGCATGCAGTACGGTGGCACTCCGCTCACCCTTTTCGACGACTGGAGCGACGACTATACCAAGGACTTCGCAGGCCGCGGCAGGTGGGTTAAAGACCTCATGGAACGGGGAATACCCTTCGACTGTTCCCTCGCCTTCCATTCCGATGCCGGCCTCACCCCGGACAGCACCATCGTCGGTACGCTTGCGATATACACGTACAGAAGCGAAGAAGGCGTAACCTATGCCGACGGCTCCGACCGCATGGCCGCCCGCCTGTACACAGACTTCGTGCAGAGCCAGGTTGTGAACGACATGCGCGCCCTGCACGACCCCAACTGGACCCGCCGCCAGACCTGGGACCGCTCCTACAGCGAATCCCGCACCACCGGCGTTCCCGGCCTCCTTCTGGAAATCCTTTCCCACCAGAACTTTGCCGACATGCGCCACGGCCTGGATCCCCAGTTCCGATTCGACCTCTCAAGGGCCGTGTACAAGGGAATACTCAAGTTCCTGAGCGCCCGCTACGGATGCAGGTATGCAGTGCAGCCTTTGCCCGTCCATGCATTCAGCGCATCGCTGGACGGCACTTCCGCGGTACTGTCCTGGGAGGCCACCGAAGATACTCTTGAGACAACTGCCGCCCCCACCGGCTACAGGGTATATACCAGAATAGACGACGGCGCCTTCGATGGCGGCGTGGAATGTTCAGAAACGGCCTTCCGGCTTCCCGTAGAATCCGGACACGTATACTCGTTCAAGGTTGTCGCATTCAATAAAGGCGGCCTCAGCTTCCCGTCCGAAATCCTCAGCGTAGGCACTCCGGGGGGCTCTCCCCGCAAAGTAGTCGTCGTGAACAACTTCACGCGCGTAAGTGCCCCTGCATCATTCGACCAGCCCCAGTATGCCGGCTTCATGCACAGCCTTGACAGCGGAGTTCCGTGGGGACGTGACATCCTCTTTGCAGGGGAAGTGAACCAGTTCAGGAGGGAATCGGCCTGGAATTCCGACGACGATCCCGGCCATGGCGGTTCCTATCTGGACCATGCCGGAACCATCGTGGCAGGCAATACCTTTGACTTCGTGTCACAGCACGGGAAAGCGCTTCTGGATGCCGGTTATGCCTTTGAATCCACCTCTGCAGAGGCCTGGGACGGCTCCCGCAGCGCATTTGCCGCCGATATCATCTGCGGCAAGCAGGTCACCGTGCGCGACGGCCGCGGCGCCGTTCCGGACAGGTATCAGGTATTCACGGAGGGGCTCATGCAGGCCATCCAGCAGTTCACCACCGGCGGAGGAAACATCGTCATCTCCGGATCATATATTGCCACCGATGCATGGGATGCCGTTTATCAGGGTGTTCCAAAAGCCCCGGAAAGCACACGCCGCTTCGTGAAAGAGTTCCTGGGCTACACTTCCGTGACCAATTTCGGAGACCGCAGCGGAAGGGTGCTGCCATCCTTCGGCACCGGCCTTCCCGAAGTCACCTACAACCGGGACTACTCCCCTTCCGTCTACAGGGTGGAGAATCCTGACGGCATCGCCCCCGCAGACGGCGCCGCATCGGTGATGCTTCCCATCTCGCCGGCATTCGCATCGGCCCCGGGCAGCAAATACCTGATGCATTATGACGGCACCAACATCGGCGCGGCAGTGCTATTCGTGGGCAAGGGTTACAAATGCGCTTCCTTCGGATTCCCGCTGGAGACCTCCTCAGACCTCCCCGGACTGCTGAAACACACTCTTGAGCTATTATAACGGCCACAGTATTGTAATTCATTGATTTTTATTATTTTTGTAGGTGAAGACAACTGCTTTGCCTATGAAAAAGTTCATCCTCTCTGCGCTAATGCTGTTCTGCGCTCTCAGCGCAGGGGCTCAGGTATATCTTTCCAAGAATTACGAGCCAATTGAAAAGCGCAAATACGATCCCACTTATCCCGGTGTTCGTGGCAATGAGCCATATTTTGGCCTTGCCGGATATAAGTACACCAATGGATTCAAGCTGGGGAACGGAGTCCTTTACACCCAGGCCGAGGAATGGGCTTATGCCGTCTTTTCCCTGAAGGGAGAATACGAGAAAATCAGTTTCGTGGTAGGCTATGCAAGAGGTGGCGGATGGTCGGGGACCGATAATGAGCCCCGCTTTAGCGCTGATGACGACGGCACTCACATTGTCACCGTAAGGGCTGACGGCAGACGCATCTTTGATGAGGTAATCAGGGACTGGCATGCTCCAAGGGAAGTTGTGCTTGATATCAGCGGTGTGGACGAACTCCGGTTCGACCACCTCAAAGGCCTTTACACCATCGGATTTGCAGAGGTCAAACTATGGAAAAAAGGCCAGACGCCCACGCCTGCACCCAATCCTCTTGCCAGCGTCATTAAAAAGGACAAGGTGAACCTTGTGGATGACATCAAGCCTCATTTCCTGTGCCATCGCGGCTGGTCCGTGCCTGTCACCGTCAAGCACGAATGGCAGGGGGTTGGAAAACAGGAATCAGTCCGGATGAACCGCATAGACTACAACTCAGGCTTCATTTTCTCCGGTTCACAGGAACTCGGCAAAGGCATAAGCCAGGGTTTCGCCTACTTCTGGCTACAGAAAAAGTATGACAAGATTTCGTTCCTGATCGGCCCGAAAGATGCCAACAGCAGCAATGCCAAGGGCTGGTTCACCGTAAAGGCCGACGGGCGCATCATCTACGAGAAGCTCATCACGCAGGAAGACCTGGTGGAGCAGGTGGTCCTGGACGTCAAGGGCGCGAACGTGGTTTCCATGCACAGCGGAGAGCTGGAACAGAGCGACTTCCTGGGCGGCCTGGACTTCGGCGTGGTGGATATCTACGCCTACAAGAGCGGGTATGCCGGCATCCCTGCACCCGGCATTGCCAATACCGCTAAGGAAAAGATTTCCAAATTCAAGGATGCCACCCGCCTGTGCTCCAGCCTGGAGCCCTATTCGGTGCGTGGAAAGGCCAGTTTCAAGGATATTTACTTCAACGGAGCATCGTCCTACTATCATTTCTCCATGGGCGGTGAGCAGTTTGACGAGGGCTTCATCCTCACAACCGGCGATTCTTTCATGAACGGGAACATCAACTCGTACGTGGAGTTTGACCTTGCCGGAGAATTCGACTGGCTGGCATTTACGGTGGGAACGCTTTCCAAACACCGCGTGCTAGGAGAGGACCGCCTCCTGGTGTATGCCGACGACGCCCTGGTCCTTGACACCCAGGTCCACTGCCTGTGGCCAAACCAGAAGTTCACCGTACCTATCTACAAATGCCGCAGGCTCAAGTTCGCAAAGCCCGGCACCGGCCAGGACAAGCAGACGTACATCGGCGTAGGTGACGTTATGGTCTTCCGCGGAGAGCCGCAGGACACCGAGCCCTTCTTCTATCACCGCAAGCCGGAAATCACGGAGACGGCAGATCTCATCGACCTTTGCGGGCAGCCGTACTTCCACTATGTGGGAAGGTATCTTTCAAGCCTTACCAACTTCGACTTCAACGATTGCTTCAAGAACGGCAGTTCAATGAAGGAGCGCTTCGACATGAAGGACGGAAGCCAGATTTACAAGGGCGTCATGCTGGAGACTAACGTACCTCCGGCACTGGCCTTCGAGGACATCACCCTCAACGAGGCTATCTTCCTCTTCGCAGTTGGAGCCGGAAGTGCCATGAGCGCAAGCAACGTGGCCGCGGCGACGGGAGTATCGGCAGGAGCAGGCCTTGCAGGAGCCCTGGCCGCCGGTTATTCCGCCCTTAACCTCGTAGACAAGGGGCACCAGAGCGCCGTGGTGGCATTCAACCCCTTCGGCGAGTATGAGTCCCTCACCTTCACCGTAGCCAACAAGAGCGAGTTTGTAGACACGGACATCTTCGGCAAGAAACTGGATCCGAACAACCCCACCACGCTCTACGTCTTTGCCGATATGCGCAAGGTCGGAGAGTTCGTCCTCACCAACAAGATGGCGCCTTCCACGTTTACGGTTCCCATCAACAAATGCAGGCAGCTAATGTTCTGGCTGCAGTGCGGCGAAACCCGCAGCGGCCAGTACGTGCTGTATGACATGACCGTGAGCAAGGAGCCGGCGCCGCAGATGGCACTGCCACAGGCTCCCGCGCAAACAGCCGCACCTGCTTCTACAGCCACGGAGGTAACCCCTGCCTTTGGCGCATCTTCGGGCAAGGCCACCAAGGCCAAAGCCAAAAAGGGCAAGAAAGAAGCTGAACCGGTTGTCTGGGACCTCGAACGCAAGAGCCGCAACGAAGCCATCGACATGTTCCTTAACGACGTCACCACCATCTGGAGTCAGACACAGGAGATAAAGGGCTATATGGCAGCAGACTACAGCGTGAAGGAAACCTGGGTGGAGGCACAGGACGGAGCGCAGTACAAGATAGTAACCTTCGTCGACAAATCCGGGAACCGCCTGAGCACCACGGACATCCAGAAAGTCATCACCACGTTCATGGAAGGCTGCAAGGCCATCCAGAACAATGCGAAGATCGCACTTATTGGCCTTCCTGGCGCAACTATCGGCCTTGCCAACCTCACCACCCTGGAAGACATGTCCTACTTTGGCAAGTACGTCAAAAACGGCAAGGCCGCACTTGACCAATGTTCGAGGGAAGCCAAGACCATGTCCGACATCAAACAGATGGAACTGGACAACATCCAGTCTTACATGAAAAAGGCCGTGAACGTGGGCCAGTACAAGAGTACCGCCCGCGTGATGATTCTGCCAAAGGAAGCCGGAGACGTTCCTCCTCAGGCAATGCAGAGACTGGAATACTTCACCTTTTAATGTCCGGGTATATGAGCAAAGCTTTTGACCGCATAGGCGAGCTTATCAAGGCGGCTGGGGAACAGCCGGATAATGAGTACGAATTCGCCCAAAGCATTATCAAAGTCTATCTCGAAGAAGGCTGTCCGAAAGACTGCAAAGAGCAGTACGTTATGGCCTGCGCATATTCCGGCAAGTGCCTTTATAACGGATGGGACGGCCTGGAAAAGAATGCAGAAAAGGCCTTTGAGCCACTCTTGAACGCCTATCTGGGCGGCGACAGGAGCATCCTTGAAGAGCTGGGGATGTGTTATTTCAACGGCTGGGGCACACCTGCCGATGAGAACAAGGCAGCTACGATATGGAAAGAAGGACTTGACCGTGGAGATAAAGCATGTGCCCTTCACTATTACGTATGGCAAGTAGACAATGACAAGGCCGATGAATCAACGGTCCAAGGCCTTGAATCCCTGGTAAACGACCCTGAAGAGCCCAATGCCGATGCCTGCGCTGTCCTGTACCAGTATTTCTCATATGAAGGCGATGAGGACAAGGCCTGGGAATGGCGCGAAAAGGGCCTTGACATGGGCAGCGAACTAATGCAGCAAATGGTTGACGAGGAGAAGGAAGAAGAGGTGGGAGAGGACAGTTGGAAAAGTATGGATTACAGCTGGGCAAAGGCCTTCTTCCCCGAAGATGAAGACGATGACGACGAATACCAGGCCCACGACGACGAGACCGAAGCCGCCCACCCTGGCTATCCCGACGTTGGCGAGAAGTACGTCATCATCGCCGCCACGGACGGCAGTTTCCGTATTGTCCGTGCCGATGCCTCCGACTGGCGCAGCCTCCCCGCCCTCATCGGTGCCGACAGCTGCGACGATATGCGCTGCGAGAAGTTCCGCAAGGTCTCCAAAGCCTTGAAGCTCCCCGGTACGCTGCTTGGCCAGCTGGACAAGGACGGCTTCCGCAAAAGCTACCTCAAGCCCAACTGGCATGCCTCCCAATGGTACGACGGCATGGCCAGCCTCCTTGGCGCCATGGTAATCTGCATGGAAGACATCAGATACAACCCCTTCAGCTTCTCCTCCAAGGAAGAAGCCCAAAAGGCCATAGACGCACTCTGCAAATAGCTACTTGATTCCGAAACGGGAATAGATGGGAAGGTATTCCTGCCCGGTGATGGAGAAATTCTCAGCATCACACATGTAACCCCCGTGCCTCTCAAGGTTCGCCTCAATTGCAGGCATGAGATCCGCTCTCACAAGATCTCTGAACTCATCCCCCCACATCCCTTCCGGGAACTCCATCACAACTTTATCCGTACACAGGTTGCACTCCCCGAGTGCAGCCCGTGTTTTTTCCACCAGTTCCGCCCTCGTCTTCGCCCCAAGTACTTCAACTGTTTTCATATCAATGCATTTTGTGCAAATATATAAATTATTCTGTATTAAACCGATAAAAAGCCTCAAGGATGAGGAGAAGGCCTATTCCGGCTACGACAAAAGCTCCGTTAAAGCACGTTTTCGCCCCTGCGTTGCCCAAAGCATGCTTTAGCGCCGGCCGTTGCTTCTCTGTGATTCAATGGGCGTTTTTTGCAAACGCCTGCTACTTAGTACTTTATAGAAATCCCCTGCGTAATATAACGCAGGGGATTTCAGTAACTGACTGATTATAAGGAAACTGCGAAAAACGGCCATAAAGCATTGAGCAATGTCCTTATAGCAGTTGCACATGGTCAAATGTGGCCGACAACGCGGCCAAATTCAAACACACGGTTTTGTACTTGGTCCTTTTAAAGCCCTGAACTTCCCGTCCGCGTCCGATGCATCCTCTTGTCTTTTTGAGTAAATATTTGTATGTTTGCGATGCAAAAGTAATTGCACAAATATTAAATACTAATTAGCATTTGCTATTTATTCGGTTGGCCCTGAAACCTAGGAAATTTCAAAGCAACACACCGGATAAGTCGGTAAATGCCTGTGCTTTGGCGCGGGCTTGACTTGTCTAGTGTTACGGGCTTCCTAGGGCCTCAGGGCGTAGACACAAGTCTGCGCCTTTTTTGTGCCCTGGGTGTCCGTTAAGGATAAGTGCAAGTGCGCATGAAAGCGCAGGATGGACACCCAGACCTTTTCCGGGGGTCTCTCAGCCCCCACATGGCAGGAAATGGAGAAGCATGCTTTCCATCTCCTGGGCATAGCCGTACTCGAAATACCTCTCAACGATTTCCAGCGAACGGATAAATCCTGCGATTCGATCAGTCTCCTCGAATCAAATTTATCGTCAAAATGGCTGGAAATAAAAACCTGGCTGCAGCAAAGGCCAACAAGAAAGATGAATTCTATACTCAACGCGTTGACATCGAAAATGAGCTGAAGCACTATAAACCACACTTCGCCGGGAAGGTAGTCTACTGCAACTGCGACGACCCGTACGAATCCTGGTTCTTCAAATACTTCGCAATGAATTTCAATGCACTGGGATTGAAAAAGCTCATTGCGACAAGCTACGACGGCTCTTCCGTAGCTGGTACAGAAATAAACTTCGACGGTGAAGAAGGCGAGTCAAATGCCCGGAAGATTATTATAGACCGGCCAATTGAAGACTATAATGGCGACGGCGCTGTAGATGATCAAGACATTCGAATTTACCTTAAGAAGTTTCCGCCGGAAGTACTTGTAAGCGACGATGAATACAAACCCGGCGACTTCCGAAGCCATCAGTGCGTCGAGCTGTTGAAGGAGGCAGATATCGTGGTGACTAATCCACCTTTCTCGCTATTCAGAGAGTACGTCGCACAACTAATCCAATACGATAAGAAATTCCTTATCATCGGTCATCAGGGCGCTATTGGATATAAGGAAATCTTCCCACTCATTAAAGACAATAAGATTTGGCTCGGATTCGGGTTTAAGGGAGGCGCTGCACATTTCTATTCAACCTATGAAGACACAGCTACTGCAGGTGATCACAGGGAGGGAATGATTCGCGTTTCCGGCGTTGTATGGTTCACCAACTTGGATTTTAGCAGACGACACGAGAATCTGGATCTGTACAAGTCATTCTCACCAACAACCTATCCTAGATATGACAACTATGACGCTATAGAAGTCTCTAAAACATCCGATATTCCACTTGACTATGATGGTGTAATGGGTGTTCCCATTACCTTCCTTGATAAGTACAATCCAGAACAATTCTCTATTCTCGGCATTACACGTCCGTGGTTTGACACGCCTTTGCATAATAAGTTTTATCCGAAACAAATCCAGCATAACTCCAACGGGACTGTACAAGAAGTCACCAAACTGAACGATGGTGCCGTTCTTGAATTGGTGCGGCCACTCATAGACAAAGTTTATTATGAGGTTGATGGAAAGTATTATACGCAGTTATACAGCAGAATTCTTATTTGTAACAAACACCCTCAAAAGCCAATCATATGATAATCAACCTTCATACAATCAAAATCGCCGACGTAGTGGCAGATTACGTGGATTCCGATGAAAAGGGAGTCTCCGGCTATGGCGGAAAACTTAATATCCGTCCCGCCTATCAGCGTGAATTCATCTATGGCGAAAAGGAAAGGAATGCCGTAATCGACACTATCTTTGCCGGCTTCCCGTTGAATGTAATGTACTGGGTGAAGAATGCAGACGGAACTTTTGAGGTTCTGGACGGTCAGCAGCGTACCATTTCTCTCTGTTCTTATCATGCTGGAGAGTTCATGCACGTCGTTGACGGTTCGCTCCGCGGTTGGGCCAACCTCACGCAAACCCAGAAAGACACTTTCCTGAATTACGAGCTCCAAGTATATATATGCGAAGGAACTCCTGAAGAGATTCTGAAGTGGTTCCGCATAATAAACATCGCCGGCATGAAGCTCACCGATCAGGAACTCAGGAACGCCGCATATTACGGTCCATGGCTTGCCGATGCCAAAAAGAAGTTCAGCAAGTCGTCCTGCGTAGCATCGAAACTGGGCGGAGAATACGTCTCAGGCAACCCCATCCGCCAGGAACTCCTGGAGACTGTACTGGAGTGGATAGCCAGCCGTGACGGCCTCAAGGGAGGAGTTGAGAAAGATCCCATTGCAGAGTACATGGCTCTCCATCAACACGACAGCAACTGCGACGACCTCTGGGGCTATTTCCAGGATATCATCCATTGGATCCAGAAAGTCTTTCCCAACTACCGTAAGCAGATGAAGGGACTCCCCTGGGGTATCCTGTACAATGAACACAAGAATGACAGCCTCTCCCCTACCGGTCTGGAAGAAGAAGTAGCAAGGATGCTCAGGGATTCAGACGTCCAGAAAAAACCGGGAATCTGGCAATACCTCTTAACCAAGGACGAGAAGTATCTTTCTATCCGAGCGTTCGACGACAACACCAAGATTACGGTATACGAAAGGCAGAAGCACCACTGCGCCAATCCTGACTGTCCCCACGGGAAAGACAAGGTTTGGGAACTTGACGAAATGGAAGCCGACCACATAACGCCCTGGTCGAAAGGCGGCCACACCGTCATCGAAAACTGCCAGCTCCTCTGCCGCGACTGCAACCGCCGTAAATCCGGAAAGTAGTTCACTAATCAGATTTCCCATGAAGGAACTTTCCGCAAGCGAGATTGCCATTGAGCAGATAGAGGAACGGCGCAGGCGCTATATTCCGGAGCGGCATCATGAGACTTATGAAGAGGAGCGACAGGCTGTTATCGACAGGGCCCGCGCGGTCATGCCAGTGGAACTTATTGACGTAGAATCCCTGGGTCTATCAAAACGTGCAAACTACCTGTTCAGAGAAAGATACATCCACACCGTCCTGGAACTGATTACCCACTCAAGGGAAGACCTCCTCATCACACGGCACTGCGGCAAGAAGACCATCGACGAAATCGAACACAAACTCCACGAAATGGGCCTCCAACTAGCCGAAAAGCCATACTTCACCTGACTTTGTCTTCTCCGTCAGGGAGGGGTACAGGGAGGTGGGGGCGAATAGGAACGCAGTGAATGCGAGTGCCGGAGGAAGGGCTGGTCCGCGTCAGCGGATGCCGAACATTTGGGAGGGTGGTCTTTCGAAGGATGTCGTTGGGTCAAGACTTGTGGGGGTGTTCAGTCGGAGGAGGGACGTAGCTTTTGGAGGCAAAGCCCTTTCTCGGGGCACAAAGCATACGGAGTGACGTCAGCCCCCACCTCCCCGTACCCCTCCCTGACATATGATAATGCTATAGGCAGTTCCTCCAGATACATCCAAACCACCGTTTCAGCTCACCAGAGGCCGATAACGGTGGTTTTGTCTTATCCTGAA
>DGSO01000020.1 GCA_002393945.1 Bacteroidales bacterium UBA4360 | reverse complement strand
CAGTCGATGTACATATAACCATCGGCCAGGATGGGATTCCAGGCATTCTCGGCAGGGATGTACTCAATGAAGCACTTGCCGCGTTCCACGCTCTTGAGGAACACGAGACCATCGTCAAATCGACCGGCAAGCCAGGCTTTCTTGGAAGCCACCTGAACATCATTGTTATTGGAAATGGCGCAACAGATATGTTCCTTCTCCAGATTCTTTTTCGTTACCTTGATATACTCCATGGTTTCGACAAATTCCGATTTATCGAATACAAAAGTAAGCATTTTTGCCAATATACCCTTGCCGGTGGTATGGAGTGCGGTCAAGCCCTCTTCACTCCGCTGCCGCTCCGTTCAGAAGGCTTGGTTCCAGCCAGCGCCGCAGCTTCTACATACGTAGGAGGCACTTTTAAGCAGTGCGGAAGGGACCGCAATTCCCGAAAAACTGTACATCGCAGTTTTTGGGTCATGCGCAAAGCCCTGTGTTTGGATTTGACGGCGTTGTCAGCCGTATTTGACCATGTGCAACTGCCATAAGGGCCTTGCTCAACGCTTTATGGCCGTTTTTCGCAGTTTCCTTATAATCAGTCAGTTACAGAAATCCCCTGCGTTAAATTGCGCAGGGGATTTCTGTAACACACTAAGTAGCAGGCGTTTGCAAAATACGCCCACTGAAGCACAGAGAAGAAATGGCCGGCGCTAAAGCACACTTTTGGCAACGCAGGGGCGAAAACGTGCTTTAACGGAGCTTTGCCATAACAGGAATTGACCTGATTATCAGAGTACACAGGGTTTTGGACTTGGTCCCAGATTTTTAGTACATTTTCAGTACATTTTGGCGAAAACTAAAACAAAAAGATGCCCCACAATTGCTTGTAAGGCATCCTTAGGCGGTGCGGACGAGGCTCGAACTCGCGACCCCCGGCGTGACAGGCCGGTATTCTAAACCGACTGAACTACCGCACCATTATTTCAGTGATCTTGTCCCGTTCTTTCGTTCGGGATTGCAAAGGTACAACCTTTTTTTGATTCTGCAAATATTTTTTGAAAGTTTTTTTTGAGAGATTTCTCGACTTCGCTCGAAATGACAGGTGGACGCTCGAGATGACAAAGGCTAACGGAGGATTAATTCCTCGATGAATCCGACGGTGCGGTTGTCGGAGGTGAAGAGGGGATCGGCAGCGAGGTAGGCGTTCATTTTGCGGATGAGCTCTTCTTTCTGGAAGGAGAGCTGATTGCGGTAGACGGAGGAGGCGAGGGTGATGTAGAGCTTCCCGCCGCGGAAGAAACGCTTCAGGGTGAAAGGACCGGCGCCGGAGCAGACGTCCCATGCTTCGAAGATGCGCTGGGTGTTAAGGCCGGCGGCGATTTTCATCTGCTTGATGTAGGCCGATACCAGTTCATCCATGGTGACGGCCTGTTTGCGGTGTATGCGGATATTATCGGGCATGGAACTCTCCGTTTACGGTGTCGAAGTAAGCGCGGTCATCGGTGATGCGGTCGATGATTCCGCTGAGGCGGGCGCTGTCTGTGTCGGTTATGAAAATCTGTCCGAATTCGGAACCGGCCACCATGCCGATAAGATTGGATATCCTGCCAAGGTCCAGTTTGTCGAAGACATCGTCCAGAAGGAGGATGGGGGAGAAGCCGTATGCTTCCGTCATAATCTTGTACTGGGCGAATTTCAGCGCTACCAGGAAGGATTTCTGCTGGCCCTGGCTGCCGGAGCGGCGGAGGGGATGGCCGTTGAGAAGATAGACGAAATCGTCCCTCTGGGGGCCTGCCGATGTGAATCTGAGCGCAAGGTCCCGTTCCATCCTGGAAGCGAAGAGGGAGGAAAGGGGAGTTGAGAGGGTATCGGCCTTGTATTCGATGGAGACTTCCTCGGTGCCGCCGGAGATGAGGCGGTAATAATCGGCAACGACGGGGCGGAGGTCATCGGCAAAGCGTGCGCGGGCGGAGACTATCCTTTGTGCCAGCGGCTCCATCTTGAGGTCGATTATGCCCAGCAGCTCTTTCGAAGGGGAATCCTCTTTGAGGAGCTTGTTCCTCTGGGCGAGGAGGCGGTTATAGGCCTGAACGGCAGCGAGATACTCCCGGTCCATCTGGGAGAGGACGGCATTGGCAAGCTTCCGCCTTTCTTCGCCGCCTTCGCCTACGAGGGAGATGTCCCCCGGGGATACCATTACCACAGGGAGCGTGCCGATATGTTCGCTGAGCCTTGAAACGGCCTTTGAATCCCTTACGAGCTTCTTTTCGCCTTCTGATACTTTGATGGAGAACTGTGAATCCGGGGCGTTTTCCATGGCGTATGTCCCGCCTATGGTGAATCCTTCCGTGCCGTAGCGCCAGTTGAAGCGGTCCGGCGTGGAGAAGGCACTCTTTGTCATTGAAAGATAGTAGATTGCCTCCAGCAGGGAGGTCTTTCCCTCTCCATTGTTGCCGCTGATGCAGTTGACATTGGGAGAGAAGGCTATTTCCTGGAATGCGATGTTCCTGAAATCCTGAACTACTATTTTCTTGAGGGTTGGCATTGAGGCTCTTCTTTTATATGATTGCAAATATAATATTTTTTCGCTAAATTTGCAGGCTTTAATAATGGCAGACTTATAACAATAAATTAACGATATGGCTAAAATTACCAAAGAGGAAGAACGTCAGCAGAACGTAGCTGAAGCAGTCTCCAAGACTGAACAGTTCTTCAAGAAGTACTCAAACCTCATTTACGGCTGTGTTATCGCCGTCCTTGTCATCGCACTGATTGTAATCGCTTACAACCGCTTCATCCTCCAGCCCAAGAAAGCCCAGGCCGCAGACCAGATGGCCCAGGCCGAACGCTGGTTCGAGGCAGGCGAGTATGAACTCTCCCTCACCGGAGACGACAACTCCCTCGGTTTTGACGATATCATCTCTCAGTATGGCTCAAAGGCAGGCCAGGCAGTTTATCTTTACGCCGGCATTGCAAAGTATCGCACAGGTGCATTCGAAGAGGCTCTCGCTCTTCTCAAGAAGTATAACGGAAGCGATCCTATCCTTCTTGGAAAGGCCCAGGCCTGCATCGGCGACACTTATGTGGAACTTGGAGACCTGAACAATGCTGTCGTATGGTTCGAGAAGGCTGCAAAGACTACCGACAATCTCTTTGCTGCAGGCTACCTTATCAAGGCTGGCATCGCCAGCGAGGAACTCGGCAACAACGCAAAGGCTCTCGAGCTTTACAAGAAGGTAAAAGACCTCTATCCCAACGCCCCCGAGGCAATGGAAATCGACAAGTACATCACCCGTATTGAAATTGCCGAATAATTATGGGAAGAGCATTTGAATTCCGCAAAGAGCGTAAGTTGAAGCGTTGGGGCCACATGGCCAAGACCTTCACCAAACTGGGCAAGGAAATCACTATCGCCGTAAAGCAGGGTGGAGCCGAAGTTACCGGCAACCCGCGTCTGCGCGCCCTCATCGCCGAGGCCAAGTCAGAGCAAATGCCCAAGGAAAACATCGAGCGTGCAATCAAGAAGGCTACCGAGGCCAAGACCGGGGACTTCAAGGAACTGGTTTACGAAGGATTCGGCCCCTTCGGCATTGCATACCTCGTAGAGGCTGCTACAGACAATAATACCCGTACCGTAGCAAACGTGCGCAGCTACTTCACAAAGTGTGGCGGCACCCTTGGCACCAGCGGTTCCGTGGCCTTCATGTTCGATCACAAATGCGTTTTCCGTATCAAGGAAGATCCTGCAAAGCCCATCGACGTAGAAGAACTTGAGCTCGAACTCATCGACTACGGTGCAGAGGAAGTCTTCAAGCAGGAAGTCGAGGACGAGGACGAGAACGTAACCGTTGAAATCTCCATCTACGGAGACTACAGCGCCTACGGACAGATCCAGAAATACATCGAGGAAGCAGGTTACGAGCTGGTTTCCGGCGGTTTCGAGCAGATCCCCAACGTAGATCTCAAGGAAGTCACCCCCGAACAGCGCGCCACCCTTGAAAAGCTCACCGGCCTTCTGGAAGACGACGAAGACGTCACCAACGTCTACACCACAATGGCCCCCGAGGCATAAGGATCTGTTGTCCTGAACAAGAAAAAGCTCCCTAGAACGGGAGCTTTTTTTGTGGAGGTGAGCAGACTCGAACTGCTGTCCAAACGTCGCACCAGGCGGCTTTCTACATACTTATTCTTCCTTTGGTTTTCGTGCTGCTCCTGCCGGAAGACGGGCGAAAGCAACCTTAGCCTTTAGGTCTTGGCCGGCTTTAAAGGCGTCCACCGGTGCATCCCTGTCTGGATGATACCCCTGGGCCGGACGATACAGGGCGGAAGGTCCGAGGGATACTCGTCGGCGTCGCAGCCTTGGCGACGCGGATTAAGCTAATTGCCTTGGGCTAATTAAGCAGCGAGTGCGTAGTTGTTGTTGGCAACTGATTTTTCGAAGTCTGAGATTTACGGGCAAGGCTTCCACGCCCGGTATGCTTACCGTCCAGCATCAGCGCTGTCAAAACCAAAACACCCCCGCTGAATGGACTGCAAAGATATAAAAAAAAAGATTTCCGGACAAGCCGGGAATCTTTTTACTCATCCGGGATGATTCTTCTGGCTCCCATGTAGCGCATCTGGAAATATGGATGATTGGCGCTTTCTATGGTTACTCCTTTGGTAACGGAGGCGTGGATGAAGCTGAAAGATCCTGTTTCTTCTTCTATATTTACCACTATACCTACGTGGCCGATGTCGCGGGCTCCCGCCCTTTTGCCGAAGAAGACAAGGTCTCCGATCTGAAGCTCCGAATACCTTTCTACCTTTCTGCCCTGGCGGAACTGGGTCTTGGAGTATGCGGGAATATTATATCCGAAGTGGCCGAAGACATAGCTCGTGTAGCTGGAACAGTCGAATTCCTTGGGGCCGGGCGCTCCAAGCCTGTAGGGACAGCCGATAAAGGTCTTGGCATATTCCACAACCTGTTCAGACAGCGGCTGCTGGGCGCCTGCCTGAACGGAACCCAGAAGAACTGCCAATATGGCAATTGCGTATGCCTGCAATCGTTTCACGATGCAAACATACGCAAATTTTTTGCCAAGATGAAATTTACCGGGCGGCATCCCTGTCTCGTTGGTCAAGATTGCCGAATCTGAGGCTCGTTTCCATGTTCGCGGCTTCGTCGTACAAAGAATACGGTTTGTCGTAACTGTAATACGCAGGATATCCGGCGCGGCTGTTGGATGAAGTGCTTTCGGGGTAGAAATACATTCCGACGTGCTCTTTGAGAACGGGGAGTCCATTGCTGTACAGGCCCGGGTTGTACCAGCCGTTGACGATGCACAAATCGGCATTATAATTTGTGGCCGGGTTCATCTTTTTGCTGTTTATGACAACCCTGCCGGGCTTGTCCTCCCAGAACAGATGGATGTACTGATATCCATTCCCGTCCTTATCCTTATAGAGATTCTGCTGCGACTTGTCTCCGGAGGGTACGATGGTGAAATTGTATTCCCCCGTATTTGTCCGCGCCACTTTGGAGATATATTTCCCGTTTTTGGTATAGTCTCCGCTCCCTACCTTGAACCATGGCTGGTTGCTGGCCGCAACGAGTCTCCAATATATAGGGAGGTAGCTGTTGTCGACGCCTTCTGCATATACCCAGTCATAAAAGATGCTGTATCTGCCCTGTGATTTGTTGTCATAATAGCCAATCACATAATGTCTGTAGAACGGCGCACTCCCGGCTTTTTCATATATCTGGTAATTGTTTCGTGCGGCAGTGCTCAAGGTCCCATGGGCTGGTATTTTCCTCCCCACCAACCTGGAGTACCCTGTAAGAACCGGCTGGGCGCGGGTGCTGCTGGTGATTGACGTCTCAATGAGGGGAGAAAGCTCGTCTTTGTCGCTCCCAAGGTCGAAATTGTTGACTGTATGGGCATTGAAACACCCAAGATAGTACCATAGGAGGTAGAACGGCCATGAGTAGTTCCCCAGGTCGTCCCAGTCGGGAGGGGCTGTCTTCTTTTCCTGGGCATCGTAGGCGGCGAATACATTGTAGTGGTTATATATCCTTATGATGCTGTGGACGAATGTCATGGTCTCCCGGCTTATGGAATTCATGAGCTTCTTTCCATAGTATACTGCCCCCCATACTTCCATGTTTTCATATATCTTGACGACGTAAGAGGGGAGTGCCGCCTTGTTTTTGAATCCGGAGATGTTTTCTACCGTGGAATACTCCGTCCAGACTTCCAGGCCGTTGCACGCGCGGCTTCTGTTTCTTGTGAGGTCTACGCTGAATACCCTCGAAGTCCAGGAGAGCATGTACTCCGGAGTGTAATAATCGGACGATACGGTCACGTATTCTTCCTGCGCGCTGCGTCCCTGATGGACTTTATATTCCAGTGTCTTGCCATCGTAACTGTAGTTATTGAGAGGGTTCGTGATAAACGCGTCAGTCTCACTGCTTACAGAATAGCCGCCGGGGTAGGTGAACACCCCTTTCACTTTCAGGTTGAGGCCGTTGAAGGTGTAATTGTCTGCATTGAATCCCGGCAGGTTGCTGAATCCGGAAACGTTGATGATAACGGCAGCCGTGCAGCCCGTCACTCTGCCCTTGGATGTTTTGAGCATCGTCCCGTATGGATCTGTCTTGGCAACGGAGAAAGCGAGCGCTCCGCAGACTGGTGCCGGGAGTATGTCTGCCGATCCCTGTCTGCACAGTTTCCAGCTGCAGTTTGTGTTGGTCCCAAGCGCATCGACGCGTATTTTTCCTTCTTCTGTTGCAGCCGGAAAGTTACGGTCATCATTCCATACCAATACATCGGGAGCCAGAACGGTGACAGGCGGAAAAGCAGCCGAAGCGCCTTCCTCTCCATAACTGATACTCAGCCCCTCCATTGTTCCGGGATGGCTGGGATATACCGTGACAGCTATTCTGTAGCCTCTGTCTTCCAGTACCTTGTCAATGACCGTATAATAGTTGGCTATGTTCTCCGGAAGAGACTGGAATCTGATGCTCTCAATAACCGAGTTTGCGTTCGAGAGCGGAAAGTACTCTTTGGATTTATATTCTACAGGAAGATACGGATATATGTCGCCGGCGGGTGTTGTCAGTTCAAACGTAAGTTTTTTCTGCTCTGTGAGTACGAGCCTTACCTTGTCTGTTACCGATGAAACGGTGGTCCCGAATGTAGGCCAGTAGAAATCTCCTTGAATCCCGCCTGTTATGTAATACTCTCCAAGTGCTGCCGATGAAGATACGGAAAAACCATATCCGCTGGCGTTTACCGATGTGTTCAGGAAGAGGTTGTCGGCAGCCCTGCCGTCAGAATGATTGAATGCCAGGGTCAGACTGCCGTATCCTTCAAGATTGGAGTGTATTCCGTCCGTTGAGGAGAAATCGTCCCCGGGATGGCTGTAGACTACGTCGTCGTTGAAAGAGAAGAACGGAGAGTTTTCCGATATGTCCTCTCCCGGCCGGAGAACGATGTTCTTGTATATATTCCGCCTTACGTTGAAATCGGTTTTCATGTCGCCTGAGCCCAGGAATATCTCCTTTGCATATACTTTTGAGTTCAGTTCATATTCTATGAGAAGCCTCGTGCAGAGATTGATATCGGCCCAGGAGGAGAGGTCTTCCCTGACGCTTTTCCATGTCCTTGCTCCTTCACGGATGCCCTGGCAGTTTTCAATGGCATACAGGACGATGCCGTTCTGGCTGCCGCCCCGGCTTAGTTTCTGCAGGTCTGAAGCGGTTGCATAGTCGAAGTCTTTCAGCATCAAGGCATCTGTCTGCCGGAATTCGTCGGAAAAATAAGGGACCGATGTGTTGGCGGCAAATACCTTGACACTGTTCACCTTGAAACCGGCGCTTTCGGGAATTCCGGTTTTGTCCACTGTCAATCCGAATTTTGCGAAGAGGTTCTTCACTTCTATCGATATGGAGGAATTGTCTTCCGTGAACTCATCCTTCCCGATGTTGAGAACACCGGCCTTGGGAAGACCTGCCGATGACTGGCCGAGCGCTGCAAGTGAGCTGACGTTTGAGCAGACAAACTTTGAGGACATGATCTGCTTTTCATTGTTGAACAGGCCGTTCGAGACCCCGCTTGACATTACTTGAGGCGGATTGATTATGCAGTAAATCCTAAGTTCCGTATTCATGGGCAGAGGCCAGGAGAAACTGCTTGAAGAAGTGGTTTTCACAATCGGCGAACCCTCCAGGGATCCGGCGTTAGCGCCATATCGGAGCAGTTCCCCAGTTGCCGGATTATAGGCCAGAAGCAGGGCGCTGTGAAAATTCTCGGCTTCCGCCGTCAATACGGATTTCGTATCCGAGGGCCCGGTGAGCCTGACGCCTACATTGACGTAGGTGACTGCACTTTCTCCATCTGTCGATGTCTCCTTTCTGCTGCATGACAGAGCTGCCGCCAGCAGGCTGAATATTAACAAAACTCTTTTCATGTTCTTTAGCTGTTTAATCGAGTATCTCCGATCCTCCGCCATCCCAGTCTCCATATATGTCGATGTCTGACGAACTTACTTCAATGTCTGCATAACCGATGCTCCTTCCGCCAAGGTATGAGCATGAAACGCGGTAGTTGCCGGGCTCCGTTGCTGTAAACACCCCGCCCGGGGCTCCATTCCAGGTCAAGTATGAGGATGTAGGGCTCAACTCGGTTCTTCGGTAGCTGACCTCGTTCGGGCCCTGTATCTCTATCACGTACAGCACGGGTTTTAAGGTAATAGTCGAGCCAAGCTGCACTTTGGATATTGCAGGAATGAGTACCAGTTCATAGTAAGTCCCGCTCTGTGCGCATATGATGCGGGCTTCAATAGTGTGCCTCGTGGCATCGTTGTATCCGTTCTTGGCAAAAATGCGTACCGTATACTGACCTGAATTAGTAAGGGTGGTGTTTACAGCCGGAATCAGATTGAGATAACCGGACATACTGTTGTCTCCATACATCCCGTAAGTGCCCATGCTACTGCTGTAGTTTATGCCTATCCTGTCGCTCCAGTTGCTGTTAAGCAGGCTTTTCCCTTCAAATGGATATCCGGACAGCATCGGGTTCAGGCTCTTGATGTCGGCACTCCTGTCTCCTGCGATGAAACTGAACGGGGTATTGAACTGGGTGAATGTCAGCCCCCGTGCCGAAGCATACTGGCTCCCTGGTGGAAGTGTCACTGTTATTTTGTTTTCTGACATGAACTTGTATGAGGAGAAGTTGTTTCCGGAAGAGGGGACTGCGTTTGAGCGGTCCGTCCATTTTATGAATCGCGTGTCGCATATGTGAAGGGTTGCCTTGTCCCGGTAGCCGTCGTATGTGCTCAGTACCAGCTCGCATTCTCCCGGAAGGGTTGCAGGATCGGCAGAGTATCGTATCAGTTCATACTCCTTTCCGGTGTCTCCGAGATACTGGGAACTGATTCCGGATGCAGGTGAATCGGTCCAGAACCAGTCCCTGCCGCCTTTCCCTTTGAAGTAGACAGTTACCGGCCAGTCGTCATCATCTTCATAGTAGGACGCGACATAATTCGCTTCAGTGTCTGCCGTCCTGCCCGGATAGATATAGTATTTGCCGCTGCGGGTATTCTTCCAAAAGATATACTGTTCGGCAGCATACATCTTTATTTCTTTTCTCAGTTTTGCCGTGGGGTTGCTGAGCGGGTATATTCCCACAATTATATTGCGAAGGTCTTCGGCATGTATCATGGAGACTGTTTCGAAACTGGGCCCGGATATGTCTGAGGGGTTCAGGACAGTCTCGATGGGATCATCCTTGTCGGGCGTCTGCATTATTCTTGCGCTCCAGCCTATGGTGTTGATGGGAATGTTGGCTGAGACGTAGTCCGACAGCGTTATTGTCATGCCCGGGAAAAACAGTACGGGGGATTCGACACTGATGCTGCGGAGGTCTTCCAGTGCGGAGGAATCGTATTTCCATTCGGCACGGGAGAGTTTATCCTCGGAGTAGTTTATGTCCCATATGTATGAGCAGTTCCTTTCAATGTCGAAATTGCCGGTGGCGTTGTTCCCAAGGAAGTTTCTGTATGTCATCAGTCCGCTGTATAAGCCGTCGCCTTCAACTTCGACCTGAAGAAAGGTTAGCAGGCTGCCCTTGTTCATGACTTCAAGGTTCGCATCCGGGGACTTCTCTTCGCTTGAGCCGATGCCGCTTATCTCCCCCTGCAGGTTTTCCGGGACATACAATACTATGCTTGCCGATGCCGACGGGCTTTCCGGCATCCCTGATTCGACTGATAGAGTGAAAACATCCTCGGGCCTTGTAAGGACGCTTTTTCCGAATGGTTTCAGGACTCCGTTCATGTTGCCGACGAAGGCCCGGCGTATCTTCCCTCCAGGCCAGTCTGCCTTCATATTGGCCGTAACTTTTGCAAGGAGCCGCTTGACAGGTATCTCCACCTCCTCCGGCCCGCCGCTGGTGAAGTGTGCCGATCCCGCCATGGGAATACCGGCCGCATTGATGCTCCCGGGGCCTTGGTCATAAGACTGAAGCCTGTAGGAAATCTCTCCAACCTCCGACTCGTTTTCCGGAAAGGCATGACTCATATCGCCCATATTCACCAGCGCGTAAACAGTGTAATCGTCTCTGTTTTCGAGCTTTAGCTTTCCGCTGGCCGATGCATAGTGCGCTGCGGTCCTTAGATTGCCCTCGCAGTACAGCCCGATGCTCATGCAGCTTACCTTGCTCTCGACTGAGCCGTCGCTGAGGAGGCTCTTCGTGTCCGTAATTCCCCAGGCGTCATCGGCCGATACTGCGAACGTGGACACACTTTCCCCGTCACCGGGATCCCTTGTGCATGAGACCGGCACAGTCGCAAGAAGGCCCAAAATAGGTATTAGTCTTTTAATCATGAGTTTTCTGATATATTGTATGTCTCATCCCAGCTGTCTGGTGTGGAAATACTGAACTTGACATCAATGGCCCCGGGTATTTTCTCTTCAGGATCGAGGGACCCAAGTTTTCTGACCGTCGCTTCTTCAATGATGTAAGCGGAGCCCCTGGACATCTTTGGAATGGTTACCGGGTAATAATATGTCCTGGAGCCGATTTCTGCTTCTATAACGAGCCGTGTGCATCTTGAAGACCAGGATGGACTCCTGCTGTCCTGCTCCAGAGTAACGGTGTTTGGCATAGTGTAGAAACTGTGCACGGTGTCGTAGTACCCGCCTTGCGGTATCAGGGCGTTTATCGTCCTGTCCGACACTAAATTGTCAAGCGCCTGGTTTGTACCCGACCCGTGCCATCCCATGGCGTTATACCACAGGTCGGCAGAATCATTTGCAGGCAGATCTTCCCCCAGGCTGTTTCTGCACCAGACATTAGTGAGATAAAGAGCTTTCAACGTGAAGGGGAGTGAGCGGAAACGTTCCTCTTCCAAGTCTGCGTGGATTCTTTCTACTGCTATCTTGGAGACCAGTCTTGTCAGATATATGGTCTTTGACATCTCTCCCGGGACAGCATTTACCGATGTTTCCCCAAACATGGGGAGCGATGAAGGGCTGTAGTCGGCAAGCGAAAGCATTGTGCCAAGAAGGGCGCTTTCTTCTGGAAACTGTTCCGGATCAAGAGCGAATTCTCCATACTCGGGGTAGTTCGCAACTGCGTATGCCTTGTAAAGTATCCCGCTTCTTACCGTAAAATCGATGCCTGACCGGCCTCCTGCCGTCGATATGAACATCTCTGACGGGTCTGTGGAGTTATACAGAAATACTGCCCAGCGGCTTATCTCCTTTTCATTATCATCGCTTACACCTGTATTTTTGGTGGGACTCAGGAGTGAGAAATGAATCTCCGAAGTCCCTTCTTCGTGCTTTGCGGAGCAGGCTGCCAAAGTAAGAATGAGGGCAGCGGTTGCCAATCTTTTAATCATATACTGAAATCGACGTCTATATTTTCATTTTCCCATGGTTTGACTGTGATGTCGAAAGAGACCGATCTGCGGTCTATTTCCTGATCCGGCCCGGGGCTTCCCGGTCCTTTGATTACAACGCAGTCAATTTCATAGTCTGTGTTGCATCTCATGACCGGGAGTTCTACCGGATACCAATTGATTTCGCTGCCGTGGGCAACCCTGATTGCAAGTCTGGTGGAACTGCTTGGGAGGGTGTACAGGCTCAATCCCGTCATCGAAGATGTCCGGATGTCGATTTCACCCTCCCATACCAGCATGTCCCTGATTTTCCCGGAAAGTTCATCCATGACTCCGGCGCGGTTGTAGCAAATGTCTTTGTCGTCGGGTATCCCGGACAGAGGAATGCTTCCCGAAGCATTTACAACGGCAATCATCGTTACCTTGCAGGGCATGTCTTCAAGCCATTCCGACCTTATCTCTTTTATGCTTATCCTGGACAGGTATCGCCTGAGGCCGATAAGCGGCTCTTCGTCCAGGCATTTGTATGAAATGGCGGAAGAGAAGAACACTGGCCTTGACGGATCGTTGTCCTCGAGACGGATCCGCTTTTGCAGGAACTCTTCCTCATCGCCGATTCCGTAAGCGATACCATGCCCGTTGCCGATAAGATAGAGGTTGTACTCCCTGCCTTTGACGAGATTGACCGAAATGCTGTCGCCGCTTCCGGAAGATATGGTTTCCAGGCAGCCGTCACTCCTTCTGAATGCATACAGGTCCAGTTCTTCCGGACCGGCGCTTCCTGGATTCAGCCTCTTTGAAACCCTTAAAGTATTACTGGTGGTCTCCTGGGGCTCTTCCCTGACGCAGCCGGAAAGAAAGGCGATAGCAATGAAGAGATATGAACTTATCCTTTTCAAAATACGATGTTTATACTGTCGGACTTCCAGTTTTCGACAGTGAAACTGAGTTCGAGGTCGCTCGCGTTTCCGCCCACAGTGCAGTTTATTCCGTATTTGTACCCCGGTTTAAGCTCGAATTCTGCCGATTCGACATTGGTATAGGTCTGGGTGTACCCCTTTTTGCTTGCTGTCCATGTTGCGCTGAACTTGTATTTCCCGGGTATCATCATGAAATCGTTTTGTTTGGTCCCGATTTCTGAACTTAACACGACAGGTGTATCCGCTACGGGATTGGTCCAAGTGGATGTCCCTATGTTGTAACTGGTATTCGTGCCCGGAACCAGCGGCGTGATTTTAAGTGAGAGACCGCTGATTTCATACGAATCCCGGCTGCTTACTACAGTTGTCCCTATTCGCGTGAAGATGTGCTTGAGTTCGATTGTATTCAGACCAAGATACTGTACCGAACTGCCCTTATAACCGCATACGATGTCTTTCCCGCAGGTGGTAGGTTTGACCAAGAAACCATCATCAGTAGTCTTAATGTCGTAGTTTGCGGCATAGAATGAGAGGTCCTGGTCTGTGCTTGGCCAGAACATCGACCCAGTAAAATGGCCGTTGCTGCCTTGGTAGAAAGTAACGTTGCTCCAAAGCCATTTACCCTGCGTCCCGGAGTATGCGCTGACCTGTATTGAAGTAAGCGTGGCCTGCGTCGTTTCCGTGACAGCTTTCGTGTCGATGGTAAAGTCCGGCTGTTCGAAGGTGAATTCGATGGGAACAGGTCCGTTTGCCGTTTCTGTCTCTGAGACCTTTCCGCAGGCCGACAGTATCACGAGCATGCCTATCATGCCTAATGTGGTTGTTTTCATATCAGATGCTTATGCTAATTGTTTGTGCTATATTCCAGTCGTTGATTCCTATGGTGATGCTGAGATGGAAGAAATCGATGTCCAGATTGATGTCCGGCAGGTTTTCAAGGTCCCAGGAGAATCCGTCCAGCCGCTGCAGGTAATCCCACAGCAGGAGTATGCCGGAGAACCCTTCATCGGCGTTGAGGCCTTCCCTCGGGCTGAGCTCCAGTGCCAGAAGAAGATCTGCCTGCCTTGGAACGATGCAAGAGAACACTCCTGCCGACAGCTCCTCCATCTCGTGCCTGAACGGCCCTTCAACCGGCATCCCGCTAATGAGGTCTGTCCCGGACGTATTGCCGATAACGGAGACATGGTAGGGGAATACCCCGTCTTCCAACGCGAACCGGAATGTGATTTTGGAATGTTCCTTTCTGAGTTTTGCAGGGACGATGAGTTCGTCATCCATGGCCGGAATCTCAGATGTGAACAGATACAGCGGATCGCCTTCCTGGCCGCTTGGAATGGTCAGAGTCCTTGAACTCCCTTCTTCCTTGCTCCTCAAAACCCCGGTCACTCCCGATACAACGATATTCTCTGTCTTGTGAATTATGAGCGAATACTTGTCCGGATCAAGATCTTCCAAATGGGGAGTATCTGCAGCCATCACCTGACTTGTGCGGCTGTCCCTCACCGCAATCCGTACCGATGCCTTTCCTTCAAGATTCTCATTGTCTTCCAGGTCTATGAATAACTGGGCAGGACATTCCTTCCTGTTTTCAAGTACCATTGATTTACAGGATGATATTGCCGCAAGCAGCATTATAATGCCGGTATGTACTGCAGAAACTCTCATGTCAGATAGTGTATTTTCCGTCGTCGCCGTTGGAGACGGTCTTGATTTCCCAATTCTGGACTTCGACTCCGAACGAAGCGGTTTCGATTTCTACAGGTTCATCTTCACTGTCCTCGATTTCATCGTCGCCATCGGAAGGATTGCCAACGGACTTGATCCTCAGTTCCACTATCTCATACGTGCAGTTGGCTTCTATGGTCTCAAATTCAATGGGATAGGTGTAGTACTTTCCGTCAATCTGCACTTCGGCCACGAACCTGGTCTTCTGCGTGCTTCCGTCATTGGGATATGCATAGAGTGGCAGGTTGATGTCCAGACTGGCTCCGTTGGCGATGTTTTCCGATGATACATTCTTGTATATCAGCTTGTTGACGGCTGTTTTCTCATCGTCTGAACCGACTGCGGTTCTGTTAAGGTCAAGATTTGTCCCGATACCGGACAGGGCGTAGAATGCTCCGGATGAGGGGCTGCCAAGGAAATTGCTCTGCGAGGCAGTCCGTGTGAGGAAAACCTTGCTCAGTTTGAAGCTTTTGCCTTCCAGACCGTTCTGCAGGCTGTTGGTTAGCTTCGCGAGTTTCACTCTTGCCGTTATCCTGTCTACAGGCACCGATACGCTTCTGGATGTAGGCCTGATGGTGAAACTGCCAGTTCCGGCCATAAGGAAGGAGTCCGGTGCGTTTTCCTTCAGCCGGTTTGCTGCGGCCATGACGGCATCGGCACCGTCAAGGTAGGGGAGAGTCCCCGTTTCGTTGACCACGGCGGCTATTTTCTTCTCACCTCCGGTAACGGAGATGGTCACCTGGTCTGAGGATGCGCTTGCCATGGCCTCGAATACGAAGTCATCCCCGCTTTTCTTGTAGACGAATACCTGCAGGGTATTCACTTTGTTCTCATCGGCTGTACCTGCAATGGTGGCTTTGCTCATTACGCTTGATGATGCAATGCCTACTTTGAGTACGCTTGTCTTTTCCTCTGTCTGTCTGCTGCATGACATGGCCAGCAGAACCAAGAATGCAAATAGTAATTTCTTCATGATTGATATTGATTAAATGTTGTTTTCTCCTAACTGGCTCTCGAGGCCATATCGTTTTATAAGTACATATATCTCCGGGTCCAGATTGCCCCTGAAGATGAAGGATTCGTCCTGCCGGCAGGCATCTACGTAGTGCTTTACTGCGCGTCTGTCATCTCCCTTCCGTGCATATAATATGGCGAGCATATAATTCACCTGTGGAGTCTTTTCGAGTTTATCCAGCACCGCCATTGCCGATGCATTGTAATCCAGTGAAACATAAGCGATGGCCGTGTTGAAGTCATTGTAGTCCTTGAGCCTGGTAAGCGCTTTCTCGTATTCCCTGTCTTTAAGAGCCTGTATTCCTGCCATATATACCGTATCCAGCTCGGTGGTGTGTACGGTGTCCTTCAGCATTCCCTTTCTCAGAAGGTAGAAGTCGAATTTCACCGTCCTTAACCTCGGGTACAGTTTCTCGCGCAGATACCTGTATGACGGCTGGCTCCTGAGGGCGTTTTCCCTGGCATCGGCATCCCTGATTGTGAGAACGCGGTTGTACGCCTTTATGTCCTTGGCCGACAGGGTGCTGTCCTGATTGACCAGGGTGGTCAGCATAGTCCAGTTCTCTCCGTTGGAGCGGGACTTGAACTTTATCTCAGGAACAATGTCAGAGGGCTCCGCTTTCCGCATGGACTCTTTCCCATTTTCGTCTACGGTAAGTTCAAACGAGGCATTTTCCTTTCTCACCGAGTCTCTGAAATGCCTGATATACTCCTGGAAGTATCCGGCCACTGCCTGCGCCCTCCTTTCAGACAACCTGTCATTTGCGGCAGAACTGCCCTCCGGCGAGGCCGACGCGGCGATGACTATGGAATCAAGGTCAAAGGTCGAGTCCTTCAGTAGCTGGTCGATATTGTCCTTGATGCGCCCCATCTCGTCGGAATTATAGCCAAGCGACATGTCTATGTCCCATTTTCCGGAGCGGAAGTCTACATAACAGGCGCTGTTTGCGCTCACGCGCCGCTCAATGACCTTCTTGAGATACTTTTCCCTTGAATCGACGAACGATGACAGGGAACTTATGTAGAAACTGAGGGGACTTGTCCTTGCCATATTGTAGATGAGCTTGTCGCCGTCATATATCTCTCCGGAAAGCACAATGTCCACTCTCTTTAGTTTCGGCCTTGTCCTTACGGTCTGAGTATAATGGTAGACAAAGTCCCCGTCCAGGTTCCTTATAACTGTATCAAGCCGTATCCCGTCCTTCTTGATGGGTACCTTCACATATTTCCGGTACATCTTGTCCCGAATGGCCTTCCGGTGCTCGTTCCTTCGGATGGCAATCCTGTTGGTATAGTGGTCTATGGCCTCTTTCTCGCTTACTCCGTAGTATGAAAGGAACTGTTCATCTGAAACTATGCTGCTGTCCCTTTTGAATCTGTACAGCTCAGGAATATTCCTCTCGATGAAGATCTCAAGGTTCCTGAGATCTATGAAACGGGTGGTGTCGGTGATGATTGAGCGGATGAACCTGTCATACTGCTCGTATCCTTTCAGCTGCCCCTTCCGGTAGTCGCTTCCGGTTATTATCACTGATTCTAGCCTTAGGGAATCGGCCAGGATATACATGTCAGGGTAGAATCTCAGTTGCCATTTGGAGTCCTGCATTTCTGCCGGGACGATGATTTCGAACCTCAGATCCACCTTCCCGTGCCTTTCGGCGACGTTTCTGAACCTGGCCGTAATAACCGCTGCGTCCAGAGTTTCCGTTGCCACCATCTCGCCGCTCTCGTCGTCTTTCACGGCTTTCATCAGAAGAATGGTATTACCGCTATCGTCCGTTATGGAAGTAGTGTCCCTTTTCGACGCGATAACCCGCCTTTCTTCTTCGATTTCACCTCTCGAGAGGGCGAGCGTGGCGGCAAGCTCCCGGGAACGGATTTCGCCGATTTTCGTTGAAGATCCGCACCCTGCGAGAACCACTGCAATGAAAGCATATAACAACTTCTTCTTCATGCTCAGAATATTAATTGAAACGCTATCCTTGCATCCGGGACGAAGAAGCCTTTATCGCCTTCGGACACCTTCACCCCGCACAGCGGACAAGTGTAGGTGGTGTACCATTTCCAGCCGCCCCTGACGCCTATTCCAAGGTCAAGGTTCCAGCGGTCGGAAAGCATCACGGCATAGCCGCCCCAAAGGCCGATTCCTACGGCTTCTCCCTCCTCGGTCTCGCGGGAGAGGATTCCGCCTCCGTTGTATACGCTGTATCCGGCATCGACACCGCCCCACCAGCCGGAGTAGATGTGCCACGGCCACATGCGCACCTGCACCCAGTATGTGTTCTGGCGCATCTGGAGCTGCTCGTCGGCATTCCCGGCCTTGAACGTCCAGGGATTGAGCGCGGCTCCAACGTGCAGTGAAACACTTCTGGCCACCGCGGCCGATGCCTCAATGTTCATGGTCCCGAAGTCCAGCCACCTGGCGGCATCAGTGCCCACAGTCAGCCTTTGGGGATAAGCCCTGAATGACAGAAGCAGCATTACAGACAGAAGCAAAATCTTTCTCATATCAGTCTCTCTGAGGTTGCATGTGCGGGTCGTGTCCTTCCTTTGAAAGCACCTTGACATCCCAGGCAAGGACGTCCATGGAATAGCGGTACTCGTTTTCAGTCGTGGTATAGCGCCTGAGCCTCAGGCGGCCGGTAACCTCCACCCATGCGCCTTTCACCACTTTTTCCAGCGGGAAGCGTGGATTGTCCAGGCTGTCCCAGACGGAACAGTTGAACCAAGTCGTCTCAACGACGGGATTTCCGTCGCTGTCTCTCGTGCTTCTCTCCGTGACAACGGAGAAGTTGCACACGCGCGAGTTGTTGTAGCTGTTTACGTCCCCGCGCCCAACTACGCCACGCAGCTCGATCTTGTTTAAAAATTCCATTTGTCTTCAGTATTTGAGTTAAACATCCGGTTTCCGGCTTGCGCGCTCCAGCCGGAATCCGATGCAAAGTAAAGTACTGAAAAACACAAAATCCCCCTCGGAACCGCTCCGGAGGGCAGATTTATACGTTTCTGAATGTTTTTGACTGTTTCTGTATATGATTCGTAAGAAACAGAAGCGGACTTACGGAAATTTTCGGCCGGAACCAGTTTCTTAAGGTTTTACGGAAACGTATATTTTTTCACTAATTTTCTTACGATCCTTGCATTTGCGGGAATGCATTGCCACATTTGCGGAAAATGTAAAGATATGGGACTGAACTACCAAATACCTCGGGAGAAGTGCTTCTGCCTCCAATGCGGAAACCAGCTCAACCTGGGAGACGGAAGGCAGGACAGGAAGTTCTGCAGCGTTGCCTGCAAGAACAAATACCACAATGCCGGAAGGCAGATGCTCTCCCGGCATTACAAGAACAAGGTTATCCGGATACTGGACAACAACAACTTTATCCTCAGGCGACTGCTGTCCATGGGCGTGACAAGCCTGGACATCAATACCCTGAGGCAGATGCAGTTCAATTTTGACTTCTCCAGTTCATATCACAAAATTGGACGCCGGCAGCTTTACACCTGCTTCGACGTCCAATACGAACTCACTCCGACGCGTATAATGAACATACGCGATTTGCTGGAGAGGAATATTTAGGCCTTGGCTTTCTTGGCGGGATCCTTGAAGAGAATCATGAACAGGATGGCTACAACCAGGGCGTAAGCGGCAAAGATATACCAGGCATTCGGCCAGTTGGTGGGCGTGTTGAATACGTCGCATGCATCCACCACTGCGCCGGCAGCCAGAGTGCCGATGGTGGCGCCGAAGCCGTTGGTCATCATCATGAACAGGCCCTGTGCGCTGGAGCGTATATCCTCTGCAGCGTTCTGCTCTACATAAAGGGAACCGGAGATATTGAAGAAATCAAACGCAAAGCCGTAGACGATGCAGCTGAGAACGAAGAGGAGCACGCCGGGCATCGCGGGGTTGCCAAGGCCGAAGAGACCGAAACGGAGCACCCAGGCGAACATGGCGATGAGCATCACGTTCTTGATGCCGAACTTCTTCATGCAGAACGGAATAAGGAGGATGCAGAGCGTCTCCGCGGCCTGTGATATGGAAATGAGGGCATTGGAGTTCTTAACTGCAAAGGCGTCTGCATATGCGGGATTGGATGCAAAAGAGCCCAGGAAGGTGTTTGCATAGCCGTTGGTGATCTGGAGGGAGGCGCCAAGCAGCATGGAGAAGATGAAGAAGATTGCAAACTGGCCGTCCTTGAAAAGGGAAAAGGCCTTGAGGCCGAGGGCATCGGCAAGGGACTGCTTTTCACCGCCGGTATTGACGGGACACTTGGGCATGGTGAGCGAATAGGCGCACATCACGACCGAAAGGATACCGGACGAAATGAGCTGGACGAAGGTCTCCTGCATGCGTGCTCCGCCTATGGACAGGAAGTTGGTGAGAAGCATGCTGCAGATGAAGCCGATGGTTCCGAACACCCTGATGGGCGGATAATCCTTCACGGGGTCCATCCCTTCCTTGCCGAGCGCATTGTACGCCACGGAGTTGACGAGGGCGATGGTGGGCATGAAAAATGCGACGCTCAGGCTGTACAGCGTGAACAGGGGAGCGAACGATACGGCATCTCCGGCCTGCATGCAGTAGATACCGGCGGCGAGCATGAAAAGCCCGGCAAAGGCATGGCACATAGCGAGGACCTTCTGGGCTTCCATTTTGCGGTCTGCGACGATACCCATGAGCGTGGGCATGAAAATTGACACGATTCCCTGCATTGCAAAGAACCATTTGATCTGCGGACCAAGGCCGATGTTGCCGAGATAGCGGCCGAGAGAGGTAAGGTAAGCACCCCAGACTGCGAACTCAAGGAAGTTCAGCACTGCGAGCTTGACCGAAATTGGTTTGATTTTGATTTGCATATTGTTTAGGTTATTATTGTCCGGATTCACAAATGTACAAAATTTTCCTTAACTTTGCTTTCTGAAACAAGAATAACGGATGTTTAATTTTACCCGGATAGCCAACGATACTTCCTCGCATGCCCGTGCAGGTGTCATCTCCACCGACCATGGAGAGATTCATACCCCCATTTTCATGCCGGTAGGCACGGTAGGTTCGGTCAAGGGTGTGTATCACCGTGACCTCAAGGAAGATATCGGCGCAGAGATTATCCTTGGGAACACTTACCATCTGTATCTGAGGCCGGGTCTTGACATCCTCAGGAAGGCCGGAGGACTCCACAAGTTCGAGAACTGGGACCGTCCCATCCTTACGGACAGCGGCGGATTCCAGGTCTTTTCCCTCGCTCCCATCAGGAAACTGACCCCTGAAGGCTGCAGGTTTGCCTCCCACATAGACGGCAGCCGCCACACCTTCACTCCGGAAAACAATGTCACCACCCAGCGCATCATCGGTGCCGATATCGTCATGGCCCTCGATGAATGCTGCCCGGGCGACGCAACTGAAAAGTACGCATACAAATCGCTGAAACTCACCCAGGGCTGGCTGGAGCGTTTCTGCGCCGCTTTTGACGCCTCTGAACCGCTGTACGGCTATTCCCAGACCATGTTCCCGATTATCCAGGGATGCGTCTATCCCGAACTGAGAAAGATGGCGGTGGAGCACGCCCTGTCCCTCGACGGGCCGAACCGCGGCGGATATGCCATCGGCGGCCTTGCAGTAGGGGAGCCCACGGAAGAGATGTACCGTATGCTGGAATTCACATGCCCGCTTCTTCCGGAGGACAAGCCCCGTTATCTAATGGGCGTCGGCACCCCCGAGAATATTCTCGAGGGTATTTCCCGCGGTGTCGACATGTTCGACTGCGTCATGCCCACCCGTAACGGCCGCAACGGCATGCTCTTCACCTGGAACGGCATCATGAACATGCGAAACGCCAAATGGGCCGATGATTTATCCGAACTCGACCCTTCCGGCACCTCTTTCGTAGACCACAACTACTCGAAGGCATACCTCAGGCACCTCTTTGTGTCCGGAGAGATGTTCGGCGCCATGATTGCGTCGGAACATAACCTCGCCTTCTATCTCGACCTCGTTCGCACAGCCCGTGAGCATATCATCCAGGGCGATTTCGCCGCTTGGAAGAATTCAGTAGTCCCTAAACTCCGTGAACGCCTATGAAAATCGGACTGGGGAAACTTGACTGGTACATCATTAAGAAGTTCCTGGTGACGTTCTTCGTCTCCATCCTTCTCCTTGCCGTCATCATCATAATCTTTGACGTGAGCGAGAAGATCGAGGATTTCGTGAGAAAGCAGGCTCCGCTCAAAGAGATCATATTCGACTACTATGTGAACTTCATCCCGTATTTCATGAACATGTATGCACCTATGTTCGTGTTCCTTACGGTTATCTTTTTCACATCCAAGCTCACGTCGGATTCGGAAGTCATTGCAATCCTGTCCAGCGGTATCAGTTTCCACAGGCTGGTCGTACCATATCTGCTGTCGGCAACCTTTATAGCTGTCCTGTCGCTTGAACTGGGCCTGTGGGTGATTCCACACGCTAACGGCACCAGGGTGGATTTCGAACAGAAATACAATTCCTGGCGCAAGGTAAAGCTGGGCCATGACATGCACTATAAACTCGAGAATGACCGTTTTGTCTATCTGGAGTCTTTCAGTGCATACAATAATACGGCGTATAATTTCACACTGGAAGACCTCTCCGGAGGCAAGATGCACTCCAAGATAACGGCCGAATCGGCACAGTACGATACCCTGACCGGAAAATGGAAACTGAGGAACTGGTTCGTACGCGAATACGGAGACGGCATGACAGACCATATCCGCTCCGGACGCCAGCTCGATACCGTGCTCAGCCTTACCCGTGAGGACTTCTTCCGCAACCGTTATACCATACAGCGCCTGAACGAAGCCGAACTCAACGACCTCATCGAGACCCAGAAGTCCCGTGGCGACGCATCCGTAAAACAGGCTCTCATTGAGAAAAACAACCGCTACTCGCTGCCGCTTTCGGCAATAATCCTTACCATAATCGGCGTGTCGATTTCTACCAAGAAGCGCCGTGGAGGCATGGGATTCAACCTTGCAGCCGGAACAGCACTCGGTTTTTCGTATATCCTTTTCATGCAGTTCAGCGAAATGTTCGTAGTGACTGACACGCTGCCTGCATCCATTGCAATATGGCTTCCCAACTATCTCTATGCCATAATTGCGCTCGTACTGTACGTCAAAGCACCCAAATAATGACAGTCAAGATTGTAAACCAGTCGCCGTACCTGACTCCTTCCTATGCGACGGAACAGTCTGCAGGAGTGGACCTCAGGGCCAATATCACAGAAAAGATGGTCCTTGAACCTCTCCAAAGGGCACTTGTTCCCACAGGGCTTTTCATCGCGCTCCCAAAGGGGTTTGAAGCGCAGGTGAGGCCAAGAAGCGGCCTTGCCATAAAACACGGCATCACAGTATTGAACACTCCCGGTACCGTCGATGCCGATTATCGTGGCGAAATCAAGGTTATCCTTGTGAATCTCTCCGACCAGCCCTTTGAAATACTGCCCGGAGAAAGGATTGCACAGATGGTTATAGCCCGGCACGAAACAGTCCAGTGGGAGGAAACAGATTCACTGGATGCCACGCAGCGTGGTGCCGGAGGTTTTGGAAGTACCGGAAAATGACAGAACTCTATTCCCTTTTCAAACGCTCATGCGGCGTTTGCACAGACACCCGCACGCTCAAGCCGGGCCAGCTTTTCTTCGCTCTGAAAGGCGAGAATTTCGACGGAAACCTTTTTGTGGACAAGGCCCTGGAGGCCGGTGCCATAGCCGCAGTGGCAAGCGTTGAGTCGCAGGACGCCCGTGTGATTACGGTCCTGGACACCCTGGATGCACTCAAGGCGCTTGCACTGGAGCATCGCCGTACGCTGGGAATTCCTGTCGTGGGCCTTACAGGCACCAACGGCAAGACTACCACCAAGGAACTCATCCGTGCCGTCCTTGCAAGCAAATTCAAGGTAGTCGCTACGGAAGGAAACCTGAATAATGAAATCGGGGTGCCGCTGTCCGTCCTCAAGTTCAATGAGGATACAGAGATCGGCATAATCGAGATGGGGGCAAGTCATCCTGACGACCTTGTGCCGCTTCTGGCGGTTGCAGAGCCCTCCTGCGGCCTTATCACCAATGTCGGGAAGGCGCACCTTCAGGGTTTTGGCAGCTTTGAGGGAGTCAAAAGGGCCAAGGGCCTTCTGTATGACTGGCTCAAGGCGCACGGCGGCACCGTGTTTTCCAACGGCTCAGACCCTGTCCTTCAGGAAATGCTTGCGTCAAGGGGGCTCGATTCCGTGAAATACTATCCCGCAAGCGCGCATATCCGTCCCGTGACCATGGAAGAGCCCACGCTGTCCTTCAGTATAGACGGCGTAACAATCAACACTGCGCTTGCCGGTGCATACAATGCGGCAAACGCCCTCGCCGCCATTACCGTAGGAGGATTCTTCGGAGTGGACAGGGCCGATGCCATCAAGGCCGTAGAGGCTTACAGGCCTTCCAACAGCCGTTCCCAGATACAGAAAACACAGCGAAACACCCTTATTGTAGACGCCTACAACGCCAATCCTTCATCCATGGCGCTTGCTCTGGACAACCTTGCCCTTTCCGAGGGAAAGACAGCCGCGCTTATCGGCGACATGAGGGAACTGGGGGAGGACTCCAGGGCAGAGCACAGGAAGATTGCCGATACCCTGCACCGTTTCGACTATGTAGCCCTGGTTGGAGATGAATTCAGCGCCGTTGCTCCGGAATACAGATGCTTCAGGACATCGGCAGAACTTGCCGATTACCTTAGGGAAAACCCGTTGGAAGGTTATACCGTCCTTGTGAAGGGATCCCGCGGAATAAAGATGGAAAACGTTATACCCTCTTTATAATCAGGCGGGTAAGGTATGCCACGGCCGCGCCGATGAGCGACCCGAAGCACACTCCTACCAGAACATCACCGACATAATGTGCCGCCAGCATCACCCTTGACAGGCAGACGAGGACGGCCCAGATCATCACTCCTGCGGTATATGCACTGTAGGAGTGTTTTTTGTCATTCCTGAATCCCATTACGGAGGCGACTGCAAAGCCGAAGGTATTGCTTGCATGGCCGGAAAAGAAGCCGAAGAAATAGCTCCCGTGGCTCAAAGGACAGCGTACGCCGTTTGCAACCATCCAGGCGTCGTATGCCGGGCGCAGCCTTTCTATACCGTCCTTTATATATGCCGATATCTGGTCTGTGAGAAGCACGGTGACAAACAGTGACGCCACCACTATCAGCCCTTTTTTCCACCCCAGGCGCCATATCATGATTCCCATGATTACCGCATAAGCGGGGAACCATATCCTGGAATCGGACAGGAAAAGGGAGACAGCGTCCGTGGCCGGATTCCCAAGGGTATTCAGCCACAGGGTTACATGCTTGTCCAGTTCGATTATGCTCATTTGTTGAGGGCTTTCCAGAGGGTGTCCTTAAGTGCCGGAAGACCTTCTCCGGAAACGGAAGAAATCATTACCGTAGGTATGTCCTTGGGCAGTTTCTTTTCGATCCGGGCCTTTTCCTTCGCGTCGATGAGGTCTGTCTTGGTGACGGCCAGGACCCTGTCTTTGACGAGGAGCTCCGGATTATACTGCTCCAGTTCTCCCAGAAGGATGCGGTAGCTCCCTTCAATGTCTTTTTCCTCGGCCGATACCATGAACAGGAGGACGGAATTCCTCTCGATGTGCCTTAGGAACCTTATGCCGATGCCTTTGCCTTCGTGCGCGCCTTCGATGATGCCGGGGATGTCGGCCATGACGAAGGATTTGTCGTCGCGGTAGCGGACGATTCCGAGATTGGGCTCAAGCGTCGTGAACGCATATCCGGCAATCTTTGGCTTTGCCGATGTTATGGAAGCGAGAAGCGTGGATTTCCCGGCGTTAGGGAATCCTACGAGGCCTACGTCGGCAAGCAGTTTGAGCTCGAGGATGAACCAGCCTTCGACACCTTCCTCTCCGGGCTGGGCATAGCGGGGAGTCTGGTTGGTGGGGCTCTTGAAATTGTTGTTTCCAAGGCCTCCCTTGCCGCCGCGGCACAGGATGTACTCCTGACCGGGGTCTACGAGCTCGGTTATGACTTCTTCGGTCTCGGCATCCTTGACTACAACGCCGCAGGGAACCTCCAGGACTATATCGGCCCCGTTCTTGCCCCTTTTGAGGGCCTCCTGGCCGTTGCCGCCGCCTTCTGCCCTTACAACCTTGCGGTAGCGGAGGTGGATAAGCGTCCAAAGCTGCGGGTTCACCCTGAGGATGATATGGCCGCCGCGGCCGCCGTCTCCGCCGTCCGGGCCGCCCTTGGGAACGTACTTTGCCCTGTGAAGGTGTGCGCTGCCTGCGCCGCCATGTCCGCTGGCACAGAATATTCTTACAAAATCTATGAAATTTGACTCCGCCATAATGTTGCAAAGGTAGAAAAAAATGAGTACATTTGGAAACTATATGAGAGTACTAGTAACAGATTTTTCCGGGGCTTACGCAGAAGAGGGATTCCTCCTCTGGCTGCAGGAGTGCGGACATCAGGCTGTTATCCTGCCCTTTGCCGGGCTGGAGGGCACATCCTGCTACTGTGACCCGTCGGCAGAAGAATCTGTCAGGAACTCCCTCCCGGCCGTCCTCCCGCGGGTGCGCTTCATCGACAGCGGAGACTATCACTACATGACGCATATTCTTGCCATGCAGGAAAAAGAGCCCTTCCACCTTATTCTGCTGGATAATCATGCCGACGATCAGTCACCCGAATTCGGCGGCATCCTGAGCTGCGGCGGCTGGGTGAAGGTCATGAAGGAAACGAATCCCATGCTCAGGAGCGTTCTTGCCATCGGCCCGGAAGGCTGTCCTGCGGATATTCCGGAGGGCTGGCTTGAGGAGAGGAAAGGGGAGAGGATCTATATTTCCCTGGACAAGGATATCATGTCAAGGGAGTATGCGCGCACGGCTTGGACGCAGGGCGGTCATACGCTTTCCGATGTGTCTGCAATCCTTCGGAAAGTGGCATCGGCCGATGTCGTTATAGCCGCCGTGGACATCTGCGGGGAGCTCCAGGAAGAGAAGGGCGCCCTGGCGGAAGACTTGTCAATCAACAAACTAACCAATACTGAATTACTAAAACTTATGAGTGAGATTATCGATGATCTTCAGAGGACGTGCCTCTATGGAGAGCACATCGCCCTTGGAGCCAAGATGAGTCCCTTTGCCGGATTCATGATGCCCATCCAGTATTCCTCAATTACAGAGGAGCACCTTGCCGTAAGGCAGAAAGTGGGTATGTTTGACGTGTCGCACATGGGAGAAATCTTTGTGGAAGGCCCCGGAGCGGAGGATTTCGTGAACTATATTTTTACGAACGAGATCCGCAGTTTCCAGCCCGGAAAGGTCCTTTACGGAATGATGTGCTACCCTAAAGGCGGCGTAGTGGACGACCTTCTGGTCTACAGGGAATTCAAGCCGGAATCGTTCCTTCTCGTCGTGAATGCTGCGAACATAGACAAGGATTTCGCATGGATCCAGGAGCATGCAAAGGGCTTTGACTGCACGGTGCGCAATGAGTCCCCGGCATGGGGCCAGATCGCACTCCAGGGCCCCGATGCAGAGAACACCCTCATCAAGGTGCTTGGAATGAAAGAGGCCGAGAAACTTGAGTTCTACACCTTCTGCGACCTCGAATACAAGGGTAAGCGCCTTATACTCAGCCGCACAGGCTATACCGGAGAGGACGGGTTTGAAATCTATACCGCTCCTGAAATCATAGTGGAGCTCTGGAAGACTTTCCTCGCCGCCGGAGTCGCACCCTGCGGGCTTGGCTGCCGCGACACTCTCCGTTTCGAGGCAGGACTTCCTCTGTATGGAGACGAACTCAGCCCCGAAATCAGCCCTGTGATGGCTGGCCTTGGTATGTTCTGCAAATACGACAAGGATTTTATCGGCAAGGAGGCGCTTCTCGCACAGAAGGCCGGCGCAATCGACAGGAAACTCGTCGGCATTGAGATTGAAGACAAGGCCATTCCGCGTGCGGGTTATCCCGTGGAGACTCTGGATGAGCAGCCCGTCGGCGTTGTAACCACAGGCTATCATTCCATATCCCTTGACAAGAGCGTCTGCTTCGCGCTTGTAGACAAGGCATATTCTGCACTGGATACACCCCTCCAGATCAGAATCCGCAAGAAGACTTTCCCCGGAAAGGTCGTCAAGAAAAGATTTTATCAAACTAACTATAAAAAATAACACGTACTATGTCTAAAATTGCTGAAGGACTCAAGTATTCCGAGTCCCACGAATGGGTAAAAGTTGAAGGAAATATCGCAGTTATCGGAGTTTCCGATTTCGCACAGAAAGAAATGGGCGACATCACCTATGTGGACATGCCCGAAGTTGACGACGCTGTAAAGGCAGGTGAAGAATTCGGCGCCCTCGAGAGCGTAAAGGCCTCCTCAGACCTCATCAGCCCCGTTTCCGGCACCGTGGTAGAAGTTAACGGAGAGCTTGAAGACGCTCCTGAAAAGGTCAATGAGGATGCATTCGCCAGCTGGATCATCAAGGTTGAAATGAGCGACGCATCAGAGCTTGACGCTCTCATGGATGCAGCTGCATACAAGGCATTTATCGGCGAATAGTATGGCCCGGAATCCTTACATTCCGCATACTGATGCGGATATAAAGGCAATGTTGGATAAGATCGGCGTAAAAGAGCTCGCCGATCTTTATTCCGACGTTCCCGCTTCCTGCCGGAAAAAGGGCGCCTATGCCCTTCCCGATGCCATGTCGGAGCAGGAAATCAGGGATTATTTCAATGCCCTTGATGCGATGAACAGCCGCCTCAAGGTGTTTGTGGGCGCCGGTGCGTACGACCATTTCACCCCCTCGGTGATTCCGTATATCACCTCCCGCTCCGAATTCCTTACGGCATATACACCATATCAATGTGAGATTTCGCAGGGAACGCTCCGTTATATTTTCGAATACCAGAGCATGATCTGCGCCCTCACCGGGTTGGATGTATCTAACGCCTCCATGTATGACGGCCCCACAGCTGCCGCAGAGGCAATGATGATGTGCCCTGCAATCGCAAGGAAAAAGACAAGAGTGCTCCTGTCCAGGACCCTCCTTCCTCATGTGCTCAAGGTGGTTGCCAACTATGCACGCTTCCACGGTGTGGAAATCGGCTATGTAGAGCAGCAGGATGGCGAATCCTCCATCGATTCCCTCAAGGCGGAGCTCGCCGTCGGGGATGTCGCCGGTGTGATTCTCCCTTCAATCAACCGCTACGGCATCATAGAGAATCTGGAAGGTTTTGCCGATGCGATCCATGCCGCAGGCGCCGTTTTCGTGCAGTACTGCGACCCTTCCGCCCTTGCAGTTGTAAAGACTCCGGGCGAATGGGGTGCCGATATTGCCGTTGGTGACGGACAGTCCCTTGGACTACCTCTTAGCTACGGCGGTCCTTATGTCGGCTTCATGGCCGTAAAGAAGGAGCATGTGAGAAAGATGCCCGGCCGCATTGTAGGCCAGACTGCCGACAAGGAAGGCCGCCGCGCCTTCGTCCTCACTCTCCAGGCCAGGGAACAGCATATCAAGAGGGAGAAGGCAAGCTCCAATATCTGCTCAAATGAGTCGCTAATGGCGCTCTGGGTTACGGTTTACCTTTCACTCATGGGCCCTCAGGGCATGAAGGAAGTGAACCGTCTGAGCTCTGACGGTGCGCATTACCTTTATTCCGAACTCATGAAGACCGGAAAGTTCGAGGAAGTATTCCCCTCCAAGCCTTTCCTCAAGGAGTTCGTCCTCAAGCCCAAGTCCTTCCCGGGACACATGCAGAAGAGGCTTGAAGAAGCCGGATTCTTTGCAGCGCTTGATACCGAGGAAGGTTATGTGAGCTTCTGCGTCACCGAAAAGCGCAGCAAGGAAGAAATCGATGAACTTGTTAAGGTAATCAAGGAGGGCTAGCCATGAAATACTACGACAAACTCATATTCGAAGTATCCAGGGAAGGACGTACCGGTTACTCCCTTCCCGAGAACCGCTACCCGGCACATGAAGAGATTCCGGCTTCACTCAGGAGGGAGAGCAAGCTCCTTCTTCCGGAGGCAAGCGAACCGGATGTTGTACGTCATTACACGAATCTCTCCCAGATGAACTTCGGCGTAGATACCGGATTCTATCCTCTTGGTTCATGTACTATGAAGTACAATCCCAAGATCAACGAGGAAGTGGCTTCGCTGCCCGGATTCTCCGGCTTGCACCCTCTGGTGCACGCAGGTCTCGCTAAGGGCGCACTCAAGGTTTATCAGGAGATGAACAAGGCGCTTGCTGCCATTACCGGCATGTACGCCTTCACTTTCGATCCCTGCGCAGGTGCTCACGGAGAGCTCACCGGCCTCATGATAATGCGCCAGTACCACATGAACCGCGGAGATTATGGCCGTACCAAGGTCATCGTCCCGGACAGCGCCCACGGAACCAATCCGGCTTCGGCTGCTGTATGCGGCCTGCAGGTTGTGGAAGTCAAATCCCTTCCCAACGGCAGGATTGACGTAGAGGCCCTCAAAGCCCTTCTGGACGACAGCATTGCAGGTATCATGATGACCAATCCGAACACCCTTGGCCTGTTTGAGACTGAGATTGAGACCATAGCAAAGCTCGTTCATGATGCCGGCGGTCTTCTCTACTACGACGGTGCCAACATGAATCCTCTCATGGGCGTCGTGCGTCCGGGAGACATGGGATTCGACATCATGCACCTGAACCTGCACAAGACCTTCTCTACCCCTCACGGCGGCGGAGGTCCCGGAAGCGGTCCCGTAGGAGTTGCACAGAGGCTCGAAGACTGTCTTCCCGATATCACCGTCTCAGGTTTCCACGGAAACTTCGGCGTTATCCTGAAGGCCTATGCATACATCCTTTCACTGGGCAGGCAGAATCTCAGGAAGGTGGGCGAGTACTCAGTCCTCAATGCCAATTACATCAAGGAAAGCCTCAAGGATCTGTACAAACTTCCCATTGACGGAGTTTGCAAGCATGAATTCGTATATGACGGCCTCATCAACGACGGCGGTCATGACGACGTTCACGGAGCTACAACCCTGGATATTGCTAAGCGTCTTCTCGATTACGGCTTCCATGCCCCCACAATCTATTTCCCGCTCCTTTTCCACCAGGCCCTCATGATAGAGCCGACGGAAACCGAGTCCAAGGAGACTCTGGACGCCTTTATCGAGGTGATGAGGAAGATTGCGGCAGAAGCAGCCCAGGATCCCGCCATCCTGCAGGGTGCACCTCACAATGCGCCGATTTCCCGTCCCGACGAGACTGCAGCGGCACGTAACCCTATTCTAAAGTATCAGGATACGCTTTAACAATGGCTCTTCGCACCATACTGGACCGGTTTGAAAAAGCCCAGCTTCAGGATATAGGGGATATCCTGGGGAGCGACCTTCCGTCGCGCCTCAGGAAGTCCCAGATGCTTGACAAACTGTGCGGCTACATCAAAGAGGAACCCGGAAGGTGGATGTCACATCTTATGGAAAGGGACATCTGCCTTCTGAAGGACCTCGTTCATGCCGGTCCGGAAAGGGTGCGCTATATGGACTATGCGGATTATCCCTCTATCGTGGAGGTGTCCGGAATCGTGGAATATGATGATTCCGACGAGAACTTCCACAAAGTGTGGATTAGCCGCGAAATTTATGAGATAGTCTCTCCTGAAATCGATTCCGTCTTTGGCAGGATGGAAAGATGCGGGCAGTACGAATTTGAAAAAATAAGCCTCGGGTATCTGAACCTGTATGGCATCCTCTCTACCGAGTCCTTCCTTGACGTCGTGTTCTCATGGTACGAAAAACACAGCAACAAGGACTTTCGCTCCCTTGAGGAAATGATAACCAGAAGCCCTCTGATCAAGCTCTGCCGCTACGAAAATGAATGGGGAGACAACCTTGTGTCGCCGAGCATCGATGACGTGCCCCTTCTCTTTGAGATGCGTGAAGGACACAAGGTAAAAAGGGGCCTGAAGCATTTCCCGCTTTCCAGCGTACTTGAAGCCGGAACCGGCGCCCCTTACTTCCTGGTGGGGATGTCCACACCTGAGGGGAAGGCCTTGGAAGAGCTTTATAAACGCTTGGGATACAGCGGATTCTCGCTCGTGAAGGCAGAACATGACACCTGGATAGAGGCGCAGTACATGGATGCTCCCAATCCGGTACTGTTTGATTCTATCTTCTATGCTCCGCGTGCTGCCGAAGTCCCTCAATCGGCCTGGGAAGAATACTGCAAGATTGTGTGCGACTATGCCGACAGCATCCCCAAGTGGTGTCTTCGCGGCCGCAGTGCCAATGAAACAGGGGAGTGCCTGTGCGACCGCAACTCCTGGAAAATGCCGGATGAAGGCCCTAATGAGCACCAGGAGGCCCATTCAGACGAATATCCAGCCTGGAAAATGCCCGAGCCCACTGTCTCAAGCGGCTATTGGGCCATTGATTCGGACTTTCCCATCGGCTTTTCTATCCCTCATGTGGCTGCCGATGATCCCTGTCCCTGCGGCAGCGGTCTTCGATACTGCCGCTGTCACGGAAAATACCTTTCCTGATGGAAATTACGCCCATTGCTCATTACCGCGGCTCTTTTGGCTCAAAGTTCTGTATTCCGCGCCAGAGCTTGCTGGTTGAGGAACTGGAAGGGCGTATTGTCTTCGAAGATGGATTCAGGGTCAGGGAAGCGCTGAGGGGACTTGAAGATTTCAGCCATATCTGGCTCATTTGGGGTTTCAGTGCAAACAAGCCTGCAAAAGGCAGCTGGCAGCCTACGGTGAGGCCGCCCCGTCTTGGCGGGAACACCGCCCTTGGCGTTTTTGCTACCCGTTCCCCATACCATCCCAATTCTCTGGGCCTTTCCTGTGTACGCCTTCAAAGGATAGAGGACATGGAACTTGTGGTTTCCGGTGCAGACCTTGCCGACGGCACCCCCATCTACGACATCAAACCGTATATCGCCTATGCCGATTCCGTTCCCGATGCCGCATGCGGATTTGCCCGGGAGTCGCCCCGGGCTGTGCTGAATGTCATTATCCCGGATAATATCGGCCTTTCTGAGAAGCAGAAAGCGGCACTTGCAAAGGTCCTTGCCCTTGATCCCCGTCCTGCATATCAGGATGATCCTTCAAGGATTTATGCCATGAAATATGACGGAAAAGACCTTAGGTTCAAGGTCTCGGGCAATATTCTTGAGGTTGTCTCCTACGGGGACTAGAAATCCACGTTTATTCCGAAGTTTAAAGTAAAGTTCCTTCCTCTTTCTTCACTGCGGTGAGTGAGGCGCCAGATGGCGTCTATACGCAGGAAATGGAATATGTTGGCTATGCCTACGCCTGCCTCGATGTATGGCGTTTCGAGAGTTCCGGCACTATATGGCAATACGAACGGAGCGTTTTCTTTATTTGCCTCCGAGAGCGTTCCCCAGGCCCCTCTGAAGGTGACGACCTCCCTGAGGTCAAGTTCCTTTACCAGCGGAATCTTCCCAAGGAAGAAGCTGTTGAAGTTGTGTTCATAGAAGAAGTTCAGCCAGCTGTCTGAAATGAACTCGTAGTAATCCATGCAGGAGAAGGCAAGCCTGGTTCCGAAATAACTTGCATTGCCTTCGTGCAGTTTGAGTACGAGGTATGGCACACTGCCGTATATATAACCGCCGCCAAAGAGCATCTTGCCTGTTCCAAGGAGGAAGGTGGGAGTATTCCATGTTACGTTTCCGTCAAGTCTCAGGTACGGGGATGCATCCTGTTCAAAGCCCTTGAAAGCATAGCGCATGTTAAGGGAAACGATGGGATATGGCGTGTAAAGGTATGTCTTTTTGAAATAGTTGCGTGTGGCTTTCTCATCATGGGAGAACCGCATTCCAAGGTTGATTTCGTCGCTGCCGATGCTCTCTGCCAGGGAGCCGTCTTTCCGCGTCAGCTGGACGCTTTCGTTGCTCCAGATTCTCTGGTTGCTGTACTGGAGGGATGCAGTAAAGTCCGGAGAGAACTCATGTTCGTACCTGATGCCGGCCGACCTGACCATGCTCTGCATGGAAGGGCCATTTTGGGTGAGGAATGAAGAGAAAAAATTCTGCGAATTGAAAATATTGTTTCCGCCGCTGAGCTGTTCGAAATCCCTCTTGGCCCAGATGTCGAGTTTCCTCCATGTCTGACGGTTGAGCATCCATTCAAACTGTCCGTACCATTTGAATCCGTTATCCCTTGTACCATAGGCGAGATAGCCTCCCAGCCGGAATCTTTCCGTAAGGTCATGGGTGGTGCGTCCTCCCAACTGCAGCCTGACGCCTTCTACGTCATTCATGGCAATGGTGTGGTCCCACATGCCGAATTCGAATTTGAGAGGCTTGATTTCGAGATACTCTACGGCAAGCATGCGGGCAATGGCATACAGCACTTTGTATGTGCGTGTATCCTGGACGGTCTCCACCATGGTGTAGATGTCCTTCTCCCTTTGCGTGAGAGCATACGGACGGAGCGCATCCCACATTTCCTCGCTGCGGGCTATGTTCTTCGGCACGATGACGGAAGGTTTCTCATCCATGATAGGGGAGTCCGATACCCTTCCGAACCGTGGCGTGTCGTATACGAGGTTTCTGTTGGCTACGGCAGAGATGATCCTGGATTCTTCGTTCAGGGACAGGGACAGGTTCATGAACAGCTCTTCCTCCTTGGGGAACCAATGCCCGTCCGGGAGGCGCGTATTGCGGATATCCAGGTAGATATGCCGTATCCAGTTCACTGACGATTCCGTGGAGAGCGTAGCCTGCACGTTCCTGATTCCGAAGTCTTGTGCATCTATCATCATCTGGCCGTCGAAGGTCGGAGACGTGACGAGCTTTTTGGGGTGGAATCGGAGGACATAGGTCTTCCGGCCTTCTACCTCCAGGCTGTCTACAAGATAGTAGTTGTACAGGATATGGGAACTTTCGGCAATGGGATTCGGAATCCTCACCTTGAAGATGTCGATGGAGGAGTCGTAGAAGTTGGTTTTCAGAAGGAATGCACCGGTGAACTGGCTGATTGTATTGTCCTCCTGGAAGCCGGAAATGCGGTTTGCAATGATCTTCTCCTTGTTTATTCCCCTTTCTTTGGAATGGTAGAGTTCGGACCTGCTTTCGGATATCATGAAAGGGAAGGTTGCCTTGCCGGTGACGACGGAAGTGTCGGCAAACTCCATGATGAAGCCGAGATTCTTTTTCAGGACCGGAACCCTCATTATCTCGTCCAGGTTGGTGGCGTCAAGTTCTATTTTGGAATACAGTCCGGACGTCCAGTCCTCCAGATTGTCCGGATTGTGGATCTGGCGCGCGGCGTCGATCTTTTTCAGTATGGACTTGATGTAGCGGTTGTCTGGCTTTACGAGGGCGGCATTCAGCTGGCTTATGTCGGGCTTCAGATAAAAACTGTGCTCCGAGAATGAGCCTGGCGTAACTTTATGGGATTCGGAGAAATACCCAATGAGTGAGGCCGACAGGACCTTTGCCTCCGGGGAACGTGTCTCAAGGCTGAAGTGGCCTTCGAGGTCTGTTGAAACTCCTATTGTGGTGCCGTCAAAGTATACGCTTGCAAAGGGGATGGGTTCGCCTGTTTCTGCGTCAAAGACATTACCTCTCACACGGGTGCTCTGCGCCACTGCGTTGATGCCGGCGAGAACAAGAGCCAATATGAGGGCAAACCTTTTCAATAGATGAGATTAAGTATCGAGAGAACCCACTTTGCAGGCAGGACCCTTACAAGGAATCCTACTGCCTTGTAGTCTATGCGGGGGATGACCCTGACTGCCATGTGACGGCGCCCGAGCTGCCTGAAGATGGCGTTTGCGATCACGGACGGGGCCATGCCGCCCAGTTCATCCTTTTCGATTTTGGCCAGGTTTTTCTCCATTCTCTCCCTGTAGGGCGAATCTTCCCTCCGTGCTGCCTCTGTCTTCTTTCTTGCCGATGTGAAACCGGTGGATACGTCTCCGGGAAGTATGCTGCAGCATTCGATGCCGGTTCCCTTCAGCTCCAGTGACAGGGACTGCGAGAGGGAGAGGAGGGCGGCCTTTGCGCTGGAGTACAAGCCCTGGAACGGAAGCTGCAGGACGGCCATCACGGAGGTGACGGTTATGATGCGGCCGAAATTCTGTTTCCTGAAAACCGGCAGGCAGGCTTCGATGGTCTTGAATGAACCGAAGTAGGTGGTTTCGAACTGTTCACGGGCTTCTTCCTCCGTCGTGCCTTCGAGCGGACCGTATATTCCGGCGCCGGCATTGCAGATTACGGCATCGAGACGGCCCTCTTCCTGGACGATGCGCTCAACCACCAGTTTTGTGGTTTCGGCATCATTCACGTCCAGTTTGACGGGAACTATGTTGGGGTGGGAATCGGCTACGGTGCCGCGGCGGGACCCGGCATAGACCTTGATCCCGTTTTTAGCGAGCAAGATTGCCGTTGCAGCGCCAATTCCGCTGCTTCCTCCTGTTAGAAGCACTGTCTTTACTTCCATAGTTCAGATCTTTTTGTGAACTCCTTCGGAAGCGGCATGTCGTAGACGCTGCTTCTGAGGAATTGTTTGAATTCATCGTCCGGAACAGCTTTCTGCTGCTCTACTGTTATAGTCTCTCCGATTCCTACCCGGGGTGAGGTCCCTTTCTTGTTGAACAGTTCGTGGAACAGCCGCAGGAAACGCACCTTGTAGTGGATGAGGCCAAGAAGGTAGTAGAACTTTGAGTTGCCGTCAAAAAATCGGACAGGAACTATGGGAACGCCTGCTTTTCGTATCAGGTGGATTGCCGCGTCCTGCCAGTCCCTTTCACTTACGGTCCATCCTTCCTTTGGCTTGAGGTCTGCAACGGCTCCGGCAGGGAAGATTCCAAGGGGTTCTCCGCCGCGAATCTGAAGCAAGGCCGCTTTTACTCCGTTGATGCTGGTCGCTGTAGTGCCCTTGGAAGTGTCTGTAGAGGGATTGACAGAGATGAAATTCGGTGCGAGACCGTGAATCCACATCAGAAACTCGTTCACCATGACCTTCGATGCAGGGCGCTTGTGTCCGAACAAATCCACCAGGCAGATGCCGTCCAGATGGCCATAGATGTGATTGGCTATGAAGATGAACGGCCCGTCCGGCAGATTGTCCAGGCGATCGGCATTGCCGATATTGAAATCGACTCCGACTTCGTCCAGAATGGCTTTCGCAAAATCAGGCCCCGGTGATACGCCAAGTTTCTCTACACGGTCGTGCAGGGCGTTTACCTTGTCTATCCCCGTGAGTTTCAAAGCCAGTTTGAAAAGGGTTTTGCCTCCTTTCTTTCCAAATACTGGATGAAGCTGCGGAGCCTGTTCCGGGGTTATTACCATTCTTTACTTATTGTCTTCAGGTTTTTTGATGGGGTCTATCTTCTTGAAATATGCGGCATCCTTGAGGAAACTGATGAGATAGAAACCGAAAATCAGAAGTGCGATGGCTACGGTAATATAGTCAAAGAGGCCCACGCTGAACTGGTTGTGGAAGAGGACGATGTCCTTTTTCCATTCACTGAACCAGGGAATGTACATGAACAGAATGCACACTATGGCTACGATGATACGGAATTCAGTGGGTCCCAGCCCTGCATAGGTAAGCTTGTGCTCTCCCTTGAGGTGGCAGTTGATGTAGACATAAATGCTGAGCATGAAGTACGCGGTTAGAGCCAGCATGGCAAACGACATGTTTACCAGGGGGCTTGTACCTGCACCGACGAACATGATGGTTTCGTTGATGACATCTACATTGTGGTCAATATAGAACCCGTAAGTTTTTCTCTGAGTGCCGCGCACCCTGGCGAGGCTTCCGTCAAGGGAGTCGCCGAACCAGTTGACAAAAAGGCCGAAGCATGTGAGCCATAGCCAGTTGAGATTGAGGTTGGACAGCGCAAAACCAGTTGCTATAATGAGGGCGCCCAAAAAACCCACGAAAGTGAGCATGTCCGATGTAACCCAGTGGGGGAGTTTGTTCGCTATTGCGATCAGGATTTTTCTTTCAACTCCGTTAAGGATTGAAGTTTGGATTCTTTTTGCTTGTGTTTTCTCTTCACTCATATTATCATTCATAGGACATTTTATCCCGTAACTTACAAAGTTAGTAAAGATTTTAAGAAAAGACAATTAATTGCTACATTTGTAGTGTATGAAAAAGACTGCTTATTTCCGCGTTTCTTTACTTGTGGCCGCTATTATCCTGCTGGCCTGGGCTTTCTTCTCCGCAAGGAGTTGCATCCAGGAAAAAAGGTGGCTTGCGCTCGGGCCGATAGAAAATCATCCAAAGAGGGTTTACGATGTAAAGTTTGCGCGCGAGTTCGCAGATTTGAACGATGTGCAGCTTCGCATGGCCCAGGCAATCGGAGTGCCTCCGGTGGCAGACAGGGCCGCTGCAGAGCATGCAAAGAAGAAACTTGTCCTTCTTGAAGACACCGACTCTTACGTGGTGGACTCGCTTACCCATTCCATCCCTTATCTGATTCCAAACGCCAAGGCCCTTCTGGACAGGATAGGCGCCAATTTCCTGGACTCACTGGCCTCCAAGGGCCTTAATCCCAACAAACTGGTAATCACGTCCGTACTCAGGACGGAAGAGGATGTCAAGAAACTGCGCAGGGGCAATACCAATGCGTCTGAGAATTCCACCCACCGTTACGGGACCACATTCGACATATCTTACTGGCATTATGTCAAAGTGCCGGACCTTCGCGGCCGTCCGTATGAAGACGTCCCTCCGGAATACCTGAGGGCCGTGCTTTCACAGGTCCTGAAGGATCTTCACGACCGGAAAGCCTGTTATGTCAAATACGAGAGGAAACAGACCTGCTTCCACATCACGGTGAGGGAGTAGGCTACTTTACCTTGTGGATTTTCTGGAAATTCTTGAGGATGGCCTTGATTTTCCTCAGACCCTGGCGGGCAAAGGACTTCGAGTGCCTGTCAATTTTCTCGGGATACAACTCGTCGAAGGCAAGGAGGATACCTGAATCGTAGATATCTCCGAACTCATCGTTGATGCCGGTCCCGAAATAAATCATGGTAGGGGACAGGTTCATGTAGGTATTCACAAGAGGAGGGATTGAAACTCCGAATTTCATTACCTCGGTCTTGAGTATCTTATAATCATCCTTGAAGTTCCCGGACTTGAACAGCTTTAAATACTTCCTGGGATTCTCCACCTTCACTTCCTTCCTGATATGGATGAGGCGGCGGCCTTTGCCGAAGTACTTTTTCAGGAAGACCATAATCATCTCACGCGCTTCCTGAGGATACTCCCTGTATATGGTCATCTTGCCGAACAGGAACTTGATGCGGTTCTGGTAGAGTACACCCAGGGCCGCAATGCCGTCAAACAGGTTGTCAAGGGCATAGAGCATCTTTGAACCCGCCTTCGAGCTCTGGTAATCCAGGGAGATGAACGACCTGCCGAGTTCAAGGGTATAAGGCAGTATATCATTGAGGAACTTCCTCGAAAACTCGAACATGTGGGACGATGTGAGAATCGGCTGGCCTTCCCTTGTGTAGACCGCCCTGTCGCACAGGCAGAAGCGGTAGCCGCCGATGATTTCCTCGGCCTCCGGATCCCAGAGGACAAGCTGCCTGTATCCGTATGCGGGGTCGGTGTCGAACTGGTCGATGTCGAGTTCTTCTCCGGTTCCGCCGCCTCCGTCCCTGAAGGCGATCTCGCGCAGCCTGCCGATTTCGCGTATTACATTGACCGATTCGGGCCCCACTACATAGAGGTGGTTGCCTGCGCGGTTTGTTTCACGTAGGAATGTCTTTTCATTAAGTTCGGCCTTCAGAAGGGCCTTGTCTACAGGGGAAATTATAGTTTTCATAACTCGTACACTTTCTCCCTTACCCATTGTGCCCATTCGATGGGGCGTTTTGAACTGTCAAAATGACTCCAGGGAATCGGCTTGCCTATAACCAGCCTGTAAGTGTTGCCCTGGGCACGGTAGAGCTCATCGACAAGAAGTGCCATCGCTAGTGGGAATTTCTTGTTGATGCCGGTCACTTTTCCAATCCAGTCAACGAAGTAGAAGCGCCACGTGTTCCTGCCGTAAAAGTGCATTGGAACTATGTCCCGGTGGTATTTTATGCTCTTGGTGAGGAAAGTCTTGGTCCAGACGTCGTCCTGGATTTTACCCTTGATCTTTCTGGAGACTTTTCCGGCCGGGAACATGAAAATCTGGTTGTCGGAGGAGTAGATTTCATCTGTCTCCCTGGCAAGTTCACGGGCCTGTACGTGTGATACCTTGTTTACGGCAATCATGAAACCGTCCAGTTGGTGGAGGTTCATGAGGAAATCGTTCACCATGCACTTGAGATTGCTGTCGAAATGCCGGCCGAAAACCGCAATCATAGTTATGGCGTCGATTCCGCCTAGGGCATGGTTCCCGGCGATTGTGTAGAGAGTGCCGTCCTTCTTCAGATTCTCGAGGCCTTCGACGTTGATTGTGACGTTCAGATACTTGAGGGTCTCTTCGGCAAATTCCACACCGGTATAACCGCGGCGGAAGAATTCGTTCAGCCAATCCTCATGAAGGAGTTTGCGGCCAAGGCTGATAAGAAGCTTCGGCGTTTTGGGGCCGAACTTCGCCTTGAACATTTTCTCTACACTAATAGTATAGTCGGGCATTTGGGTTTGGGTTTTAGTGGTGCTAATTTAGATGAAAATGCTGACAATCCCAAAAATAATTGTACCTTTGTCTTTGCTATGAGCAGAAGTTTCAAGGAAATCCTCCAAAAACTGGTATTGTTTTCGCTGACGTCGTTGGCGGGGACAATCGTAGACCTTGGACTTCACTGGATTCTCTCCCATTATGTTTTCAGCGGCAATTACTGGGGAAGTTACTGGATAGCTCCGGTCATCTCCTTCGAAGTCGCCGCCATGACGAATTTCATCATAGCGTATTTCTTCGTTTGGAAAGAGAGGGTGTCCTATCGCGGAGCCAGGTCCTTCTGGCGCCATTTTGCCGGTTATAACGCAGCCGGGGTAGGGGCGTTCATCATAAAGTTCATCGTGATGCAGGGTGTCCACTTCCTCTTCGTTAGCATTGACTGGCTGCAGGACTACTCCATCGAACCGGTGATATGTAACATGATAGGTCTGTGCTTCTCCGGCCTCTTCAATTTCTACATGTCGGAGTTTGTAATCTTCAACAAGAAGAAGCCGGAAAAATAATTTTGTATATTTCAAAAAAGGGCTTAACTTTGCATTCCCTTACGGTGCGATGGCCGAGTGGTCAGGCACAGGTCTGCAAAACCTGCTACAGCGGTTCGATTCCGCTTCGCACCTCTTCAGGCGCCTTCCAAGGCGCCTTTTTTTGTTCCCATTCGTGCTGCAGATATTATATAAAACAGAAAGCGTCGACCTTCACAGGCGGACGCTCCTACTAACCACATAATTAATAACACTAAAACTAATAACCAATAGATTGATTCCGTGAGGAGAACCCTTACTTCCTCAATCCGGATACAAAGGTACGACAATTTCTTTGATTTGCAAATTTTTTATAAAGATTTTTTTGAATATTTTTTAAAAAATATGCTAATCTATTGATTATCAATATTTAAATGTGTTATAATATGTTTCGATTCTAAAAATACAAACGATTACAATAATTTTTCTCTCAGATGAAGCAGCATATCCTGTGTCATCTGGTCAAGTGTATATGACGGTTTCCAACCCCATTCCTCACGGGCGCAGCTGTCATCCATGCTGTCCGGCCATGAGGTTGCGATTGCCTGGCGCACGGGATCCACCTCGTAGCGGACGCGGAGTCCGGGTACGTATTCGCGGATCTTTGCGAAGAGCTGTTCGGGCTCGAAACTCATGGATGCGATATTGAAGGAATTGCGGTGCTTGAGGCGGGAGGGATCGGCCTGCATGAGGTCTACGGCGGCCTTGAGGGCATCAGGCATGTACATCATGTCCATGAATGTGCCGGGGGCGATGGGGCATACGAATTCTTCTCCTTTGACTGCGGAATAGTAAACTTCAACGGCGTAATCCGTGGTGCCGCCGCCGGGAAGGGTAGTGTAGGAGATAAGGCCCGGGAAACGTACGGAACGGGTGTCAACGCCGTATTTGTGGAAATAATAGTCGCTGAGAAGTTCTGTGGCAACCTTGGTAACGCCGTACATTGAGCGGGGGCGCTGGATGGTGTCCTGCGGAGTTCCCTGATGAGGGGTTTCCGGGCCGAAGGAGCCGATTGACGAGGGCGTGAAAACGGCTACGCCTTTCTCGCGTGCAACCTCAAGGATATTGAGGAGTCCGTTCATCTGGATGTCCCAGGCGAGGAGAGGCTTGCGCTCTGCAACTGCAGACAGCAGCGCCGCAAGATTATATATGGTATCTATCTTATACTTTGAAACGATATCGGCAAGGGCCTTTGCATCCCTTACGTCGGCTATCTCTGCCGGGCCGCTTTCAAGAAGTTCGCCTTTGGGTTCTGCGCCGGGGATGTAACCGGCTACAACCGTGCTGCCGGGAATTTCCCTGCGTAACTTCATCGTGAGTTCGGAGCCAATCTGTCCGGTGGAACCTATAACTAGTACGTTTGTCATTATAATGCGGTTTGTTACTTAATGTTTTGCAAATTTAGCGGCTTTTTTGTATAAAATCAATATTAATTTACTAAATTTGAAAACACAAAAAACTATATACCATGTACGGAAAATTTCAGCAGCACCTGCAGCAGGAACTTAATAGTATTGAAAATGCAGGACTTTACAAGAAAGAACGTATAATTACATCGCCCCAAAGTGCCGAAATAACCCTCCAGGACGGCTCCAGGGCACTTAACTTCTGCGCCAACAACTATCTTGGACTGAGCGACAATCCCAGACTTGCAGTAGCGGCAAAGAAAGCTATGGAAGACCGCGGCTACGGCATGTCGTCCGTCCGCTTCATCTGCGGCACCCAGGACCTTCACAAGGAACTTGAGGCCAGGATATCCAAGTTCTTCCATACAGAGGACACCATCCTCTACGCTGCCTGCTTCGATGCAAACGGCGGCGTATTCGAACCCCTCTTCACCGCAGACGACGCCATCATCTCGGATTCCCTGAACCATGCATCCATCATTGACGGCGTCCGCCTTTGCAAGGCCCAGCGCTTCCGCTATGCCAATGCCGACATGGCCGACCTCGAAGCCAAGCTTCAGGAAGCGCAGAAATGCCGTTTCCGCATCATCGTGACCGACGGTGTATTCTCAATGGACGGCAACGTCGCCCCTATGGACAAAATCTGTGACCTTGCCGAAAAATACGACGCCCTGGTGATGGTTGATGAAAGCCACAGCGCCGGCGTGGTAGGCGAGCACGGTCATGGCGTTGCAGAAAAGTTTGACTGCTACGGCCGCATCGACATCTTCACAGGAACCCTTGGAAAGGCCTTCGGAGGCGCCGTGGGCGGTTTCACGACCGGCCGCAAGGAGATTATCGACATGCTCCGTCAGCGCTCCCGTCCTTATCTGTTTTCCAACTCCATTCCTCCGATGATCGCCGCCGCCGGAATCGAGACCTTCAACATCCTCGAAGAGTCCGACGAACTCCACACCAAACTAATGGAGAACGTGGTTTACTTCCGTGAGAAGATGATGGCCGCGGGCTTTGACATCAAGCCCACCCAGAGTGCCATCTGTGCAGTTATGCTCTATGATGCTCCTCTTTCCCAGAAATTCGCGGCCAGAATGGCTGAAGAAGGTATTTTCGTGACCGGCTTCTACTATCCCGTAGTTCCTCAGGGGCAGGCCCGTATCCGCGTGCAGCTTTCCGCCGCACACGAGAGGTCTCACCTTGACAAGGCCATCGCAGCCTTTATTAAGGTTGGAAAGGAGCTTGGGGTTCTGAAATAGGACTCTCCAAATATTCATTCAGACTGACTTCCTCGCTGAGGGAGTCAGTTTTTTGTCTGAGCTCTTCCACCATGGATGACAGCTCGTCTATGCGTGCCTGCATGGCCTCAATCATAGACTGGTTTTCCGTGAGTTCGGCGTCCGTCTTGTCGTAAATTTCGGCAATGATGGCGTCCATCTCATTTTGGGACAGGCCGATGGAATGCTCTGCCAGAGTAATCTGCGACTGCTTTATCTTATACTTCGCCGCCGATTTGAAAAACTCCTGCCTGAGGCTGTCGGTAAGGTTTTCTCCTGCGATCGAGAGGTTCGCGTGGCGGCCGCGTACATTGTATTCGTATATGTAGCTGCGGGGACCCACCAGGCGGTTATCCTCTACAAAGCTTCGCAGGTTCCTTTCGAAATTGTTCTCCCTTATGAGATTGAATGCCGACCAGATACTTGGCACAAGCACTATTACAAGGGCTGCCGTTATGAAATTGCGGCGTTTCTTGGCTGTATTTTCGTCTATGCCCGTAACCGTCCTGAATCTCAGGTATTTCACCATGAGATAAGTGGCCAGGGCTATAAATACGCTGTTGATTATGAAAAGGTACAGGGCGCCGAAGAAGAAATGCGCATTCAGATTGGCAAGGCCGTAGCCTGCTGTACACAGCGGCGGCATGAGGGCCGTCGCAATGGCTACACCCGAAAGCACGGTGCCCCTTTCCTTGCGGCTGTTCTCCAGTATCCCTGCAAGGCCGCCGAACAGGGCGATGAGCACATCATATATGGTAGGGCTCGTCCTCGCTTCAAGTTCCGTGGGATTTACAAGTGACAGGGGAGAGATAAGGAAGAACAGTGCCGATGCCAGCAGCGAAATCACAACCATCACCAGGAGGTTCTTCGCCGCCGATTTGAGAAGGTCCAGGTCGTTCGTCCCCAGGGCGAGTCCCATGCCGATGATAGGCCCCATGAGCGGGGAAACGAGCATGGCGCCGATGATAACTGCCGTGGAATTTACATTCAGGCCCACCGAGGCCAGAATGATGGCAAAGGCCAGAATCCAGGCGTTAGGCCCTTTGAACCAGATTCCGGACTTGATCCTTTCTGCCGCACTCACGGTATCCACATCACCATAGATGTAGATATAGGGTTTGATGTGTTCGTTTATATACTCCTTGAAACTCATGCCTTGTCCTCTTCTATCGCCTTGTAATAGCACTCCCGGCATAGGGGCTCATAGGACTCCTTCTCTCCGAGGACTACCAGTTTCTTGCTGTCTGACAGGCGGTGTGAATGGTTTGCAAGGGAACCGCAGCGGACGCAGATGGCGTGTACCTTCTGTACGTCCTCGGCGATTGCCATGAGACCCGGCATGGGGCCGAAGGGCTTGCCCATAAAGTCCGTGTCAAGGCCGGCGATGATAACGCGTACGCCTCTCTTTGCGAGTTCCTGGCACACGTCGACGATGCTGTCGTCGAAGAACTGGGCCTCGTCAATTCCCACGACCTGAACGTCAGGCTCAATCTGGAGCATGCGGGAGGGAGACTTTATAGGAGTACAGGAAATGCTGTGGGAATCGTGCGAGACTACGTCGAGGTCTGAGTATCTCTTGTCGATGGTGGGCTTGAAGGTGGCTATCTTCTGCTTTGCAAACTGTGCCCTTTTGAGCCTTCTGATGAGTTCTTCGGTCTTTCCTGAGAACATTGAGCCGCAAATTACTTCAATGCAGCCTGCTTTTTTTGCATTTTCCAAAAACATTTCCTTAATTTGTTATGTTGACTTGACAAAGATAGTCATTTATGGACAAAACGCACGCAGAAAAACTGAAAGATTTCGAAAAAGAACTCTTCGGATTGAAGAAACAGATTTATGCCCTTGAGAAGAAACTCAAGGAGTATTCCGCCGAACTTCAGGCGCAGGAGGATGAGGAAGTGGATTTCACCGGTCTCGACATAACTGCCGAACCCCAGGAACCCGAGGATAATTTTACCGGTTCTCTCTTTGACTGACCATGCCAGGAATCCTGTACATAGTTCCCACTCCGGTAGGAAACCTTGAAGATATGACCCTGAGGGCGATCCGCATCCTCAGGGAGGCGGATCTCATCCTTGCAGAGGACACCCGTACTACGTCGGTGCTTCTCAAGCATTATGACATTCACGGCAGGCTGGAAAGCCACCACAAGTATAACGAACACGAAAAGGTCCAGGCCGTCAAGGAAAGGATAGCATCCGGGCTCAAGGTAGCGCTCGTCTCAGACGCCGGAACCCCCGGCATCTCGGACCCCGGTTTCCTCCTTGCCCGTGCCTGTGCCGATGAAGGAATCGAGGTCCAGACGCTTCCCGGGCCCACGGCCTGTATCCCGGCCATCGTTTCCTCCGGCCTTCCCTGCGACCGTTTTGTGTTTGAGGGCTTCCTCCCTCAGAAAAAGGGTCGCCAGACCCTTCTGGAGCAGCTTTCCCACGAAACACGGACCATGGTTTTCTATGAATCGCCGTTCCGCCTTGTCAAGACCCTGCAGCAGATGGCAGAGTTCTTCGGCCCGTCGAGGCGCTGTTCCGTAGCCAGGGAGATTTCGAAAGTCCATGAAGAACACCGCCGCGGTACCTTGGAAGAGGTGGCCGCATGGTATGATGAACATGCCCCCAAGGGCGAGATTGTAATAGTAGTGGAAGGCGCAGAGCCTTCAAAACCCCGAAAGAAGCAGAGATATGGAGAAGGAGAGGAAGAAGGGGAAAACTCATAGCGGGCTCTCAGGAAGTTTCACGGTCGGAGCCATAGCGCTCGTTTTCCTTATCATCGGCTATCAGGTTGCCCTGTTCATTCACAGGGCTGCCTCACTGAAACTTGCGGCAGACCGGGACCGTCCCGATACGGTCTACGTGGTTGATGCCGCACTCGCAAGGCGTATCCTTGAGGAATCTGAAGCAGAGGAAGTAAAGGACGATTCCCCGGTAGTTATCCGCAGGGAATCTGCAAGGGAGGCATCCGTGGCAAGTGCAAGGGACAGGATTGTCCCCCGTAAGGCGGAATCCTTCCGATTCGATCCAAACACCGTTTCAGTGACTGACCTTCAGCGCCTTGGCTTTTCTGAAAAGCAGGCGAAGGCCATCGACAATTACAGAAAAAAGGGCGGACGTTTCAGAAAACCGGAAGATTTTGCCAGGTCCTTCGTCGTTGCCGATTCAGTCTTCAGCCGCCTCGAACCGTTCATCGACATCCCGAGGACAGATATCAACAAGGCCGACAGCGCCGCCCTTGTCGAGCTTCCCGGAATCGGCCCGTGGTTCGCTTCCAGGATTGTCTCTTACAGGGAAGCCCTCGGAGGCTTTTCCAGGCCTGAACAGCTGATGGAGATACGGAATTTCGACAGGGAGAAGTACGACGGGCTCAAAGACCTGATAATCTGTTCCAGGCCGGAACCTTATCCTCTGTGGTCCCTTCCGGAGGAGGAACTCTCCAAGCATCCATATATCTCAAAAAGCGAAGCTCACGGAATTGTGCTCTACAGGAAGCATCATCCGGCAGGGGAGTGTACCGTTGAAGGGCTCAGAAAAGCCGGCGTACTCTCTGAGGAACACGCCGGCAAACTGTCTGGATGCAGGATTCAGTCTTCTGTCAATTGATTGTTGATCATGCGGCTGTTAAGCTGCTGAAGGCGAGCCTTGAAACGGATTTCCATATCTTCTGCCACTTCCGTTTCCACAGATATCAGATTCTCATTCAGAAAAGGATCAGTGGTGTAATGGTACAGGCCGCTGAAACCGGTTCCATTGAATGTCAGGAGATATCCGTTTGAGACAAACTCGTACAGCCCGTTGTAGTAGAATGCACAAGTCTCTTCATCCGGCGTTTCAAGAAGATTGACACCCATGCTCATGAACGGCTTGTCATAACCGAGGTAGCCATATACCGTGGGCTTTATGTCCAGCTGCTGGGCGGTTCCTTCCCTCAGTCCTTTCAGGGATCCGTCCGGAGTGTAAAAGAGAATGGGAATAAGGTAGCGTCCGTTGTCGGTCTTATATTCGTCCACGTCTGTCACTCCTGTATGGTCACCCGTGATTACAAACAGCGTGTTATTGAACCAGGGCTCTTTCTGGGCTTCTCTGAAAAACGCCTTGAGGGCATCGTCGGAATACCGGATTACACGGTGTATGGGAAGAGAGCCCTCCGGGTATGATACGCCTTCCGGAAGAGCGAACGGATTGTGGGAACTGAGTGTAAAGACTGTTGCAAGGAAAGGCTCCGGGAGATTACTGATACCTTCCCTGAAGTACTGCAGGAAAGGGGCATCCCAGATTCCCCACGTGCCGTCAAAGTCGGTCTCATCGGCATAGTCTTCCCGGGAGTATTCCCTTTGGAAACCGCAGCGGTGAGCAAAGCCTGCAAGTGCAAGTGAAGAACGGTTTGCACCGTGGTAGAATGCGCTGGAATAGCCTTCCCTGCCCAGTTCGGCCGCCATGCCACTTATCATGTTCTGGCTGTACAGGCTCAGGAAAAACGGTTCTGTTATCGCAGGTATGCAGCACATGACCGACGGCAGGGCATCTATGCTGATGCGGCCGTTGGCGTAGGAGTGGCGGAATATGAGGGATTCCTTCATGAGCGAATCCAGAAACGGCATATAACCCGGCTGCGGATGCCCCTGCAAACCGGTGAGATATTCGCTGTAAGAGGCAGAAAAGCTCTCGAGAATGAGAATGACTACATTCTTTTTACGCATGCCTTCGGAAGCATAGTGTTTCCTTGTGGGAAATATTGCCGATGGGTCTTCAAGGAAATTGAACTCCGGATAAGGCTGTTCTCCGATTGTCCTGTACATGCAGAACGGAGTATTGAGTACTATACCGGTCTGGAGAGGTTTGTCGGTATAGAGATTGGCGTCATTAGGCGCAATGGGGCGCGTCGTGATACCAAATCCGCCCCTGAGGCCTCCGACAAAGGGATAGAGAACGGCGGCGATGATGGCGAGTGAGAGAATGTAGTCGGCTGCCACCCATCTTGCTTTGTCTTTTCCGGGCTCGGCATAAAGCCATATGAGCGCGGCCAGCATGAGGAGCCCTTCGAGAAGAAGATACCAGTGGCTGACAGTTTCATTCAGGAGAATCTTGAATACCTGTCCGTCTCCCTGGAACTCCTGAAACACTCCCATAGTTGTCCTGTGACTCACATAAGGGAAATAGACGGAATCCCCGAGATTTGCAGCCAGGCAGATGAAATTTGCCGCGACGAACAGTATCTTCAGGGTTTTCCTGTACCACTCCTTCTCACGGACAGGAAGCGGAAGGAGCCAGAGAAGCACCAGGACGGAGTTGGTGTAGAGTATTGCCGATATATCAAACCGCAGCCCTCCGAGGCACATTCTGAGCAGCTCGGGCGCCCCCACTTCAGGATACAATCCCTTGTTCAGGGCAAAGAATGTGAGACGGCACAGGGTAAAAAGAAGCATCACCAGCAGGATGTTCCATGCGAGTGATGCAAATGTGGAAAGGTGTCTTTTCACCATCAGTCCTGAACCTTAGTCATGGCCTCGCGGATGCGGGCTTCGATTTCTTCGGCGAGCTCAGGATTGTCGATCATGAGCTTCTTCACAGCCTCGCGGCCTTGGGCCAGTTTGGTGTCGTTGTAGGAGAACCATGAGCCGGACTTCTTGATGATGTCCAGTTCAACTCCGAGGTCAACGATTTCTCCGCTCCTGGAAATGCCTTCACCGAAGACGATGTCGAATTCGGCCTTCTTGAAAGGCGGAGCCATCTTGTTCTTTACAACTTTCACCTTTACGTGGTTGCCGAGGGCGTCCTCGCCGTCCTTGATCTGGGTGGTGCGGCGGATGTCCAGACGCACCGAAGCATAGAACTTGAGGGCGTTGCCGCCGGTTGTGGTCTCGGGATTTCCGAACATGATGCCGATTTTCTCCCTGAGCTGGTTGATGAATATGCAGCAAGTGTTTGTTTTCGAGATGTTTGCCGTGAGCTTGCGGAGGGCCTGGCTCATGAGGCGGGCCTGGAGGCCTACCTTGTTGTCGCCCATTTCGCCTTCAATCTCGGCCTTGGGGGTAAGGGCTGCCACGGAGTCGATGACAATGATATCCACGGCGCCGCTGCGGATGAGGTTGTCGGCAATTTCGAGGGCCTGTTCGCCGTTGTCCGGCTGGGAGATGAGGAGGGTGTCGAGGTCTACTCCGAGGGCCTTTGCATAGCTGCGGTCAAAGGCGTGTTCTGCGTCGATGATAGCTGCGATGCCACCCATCTTCTGGGCCTCTGCAATTGCATGGATTGCGAGGGTGGTCTTACCGGAGGATTCCGGTCCGTAGATTTCGATGATGCGGCCTTTGGGATATCCGCCGATTCCGAGTGCGTGGTCCAGTGAAATGGAACCGCTGGGGATGACCTGTGAGGAATCCCATTCAGGCTGGTCTCCCAGCTTCATGATGGTGCCTTTCCCGTAATCTTTCTCAATCTTGTCAATGGTAGCCTGCAGTGCTTTGAGCTTGGCTGCATTGATTTCTTCTGGTGCTTTTGCCATACTGGTTCTTTTAATAGTTCTTCATTTGCGGGCATCCTGTAAAACCGCACTTACAAAGATATGAAAATCTCCCGAATTATCGTAAATTTGCAACATGAAAATTCGACTTTGCGGGAAAACTCCCGATGAGCTTGTAAGTATTGCCGTTTCGGAAGGCCTGCCGGCTTTTGCCGGGAGGCAGATAGGGGAGTGGATATACCATAAAAGGGCTTCATCCCTGGATGCCATGACCAATCTTTCCAAGGCTGCAAGGGAGAAACTCTCCGAGAAATATGAGGTGGGAATCGCCATGCCTGTCGATGTGCGCACTTCATCCGACGGCACCCGCAAATACCTGTTCCCGGTAGACGGCGACCCTTCCAATGCGGTGGAGGCCGTGATGATTCCCGACGGGGACCGCAAAACCCTTTGCGTCAGTTCCCAGGCCGGCTGCAAAATGGGCTGCAAATTCTGCATGACAGGCCGCCAGGGCTTTCACGGCAGTCTTTCCGTTGCCGATATCATCTCCCAGTTTCTTGCCGTAGATGAGGCCGAAGAGCTCACCGGAACCGTTTTCATGGGCATGGGAGAGCCTCTTGACAACTGGGAGAACGTGAAGAAGACGCTGGAAATACTAACGGCACCATGGGGCTTTGCATGGAGTCCGAAGCGCATCACGCTGAGCACCATCGGCGTACTTCCGCGCCTGAAGGAGTTCCTGGACCAGTCCAAGTGCCATCTGGCAGTGAGCCTTCACAATCCCTATCCGGTAGAGAGGGTGGAAATGATGCCTGTGGAGAAAGCTTTCCCTACGAGGGAGATACTCGACCTCATTCGCAAGTATGATTTCACCGGCCAGCGCCGTGTGAGTTTCGAATATACTGTATTCAAGGGATGGAATGATACTCCCGCCCATGCCAAGGAGCTGTCGAAACTGCTCCGCGGCCTTGAGTGCAGGGTGAATCTGATCCGTTTCCATAAGATTCCCGATTTCCCTTATTCACCGGCTTCCGAGGCCGAAATGACCGCCTTCCGTGACCGTCTCAACGCTCTTGGGGTAATGGCAACGATAAGAGCCTCAAGGGGAGAGGATATCTATGCGGCCTGCGGCCTTCTTGCCGGAAAACACAAAGAGAAATGAAAAAGATACTGCTATCCATATTCCTGTCATTTACGGCCGCAGCCGCCGTGGCCCAGGAACTCTCATCGGCAGGCTTTGGCCTGGATCCCTCCGATGATGCAGCCGTTGCATACATGCGCGCCCGCTCAGACAGCATCCGCCGGCACCGTCCCGTCGTTGCCCTGGTCCTGTCCGGAGGCGGCGCCAAGGGAGCGGCAACCGTGGGCGCACTGAAGTATATGGAGCAGTACAATTTCCCTATAGATATGGTCCTTGGAACCAGCGTGGGAGGCCTTCTGGGCGGTTTCTACGCACTCGGCTATACCCCCGGGGAACTGGAAGAACTGATACGTGAGATAGACTGGTCGATGGCCCTTTCTGACAAAGTAGACCCGCAGTTCGTTCCATATCACCGCAAGGCCTACAAGGAAAAGTATGCCCTGTCTTTCCCTTTCTATTACCGTCACGAGGACCTTTCACAGAGTATTTCAGACATAACGGACGGCATGTTCACGAGCGCAACTGCAATTGAAGATGCCACCAGCATGGTTCTGGACAACCTTATCTCCAGTCTCCCTACCGGAGTCGCTTATGGAGAGAATGTCAATCATATCATTTCCTCGAGGACAGTGGGCTATTCCGACTCGACGGATTTCTTCAAGTTCCCCATTCCGTTTGCATGCGTCTCCACAGACCTTATCTCCGGAAAGGCCAAGGTCTGGCACAGCGGAAACATCAACATGGCCCTGAGGGCTACGATGTCCATCCCTGGCCTCTTCGCTCCGGTTCAGACCGGCGGCATGGTGCTGGTTGACGGCGGCATGAGGAACAATTTCCCTGCCGACATTGCAAAGGACCTTGGGGCCGATATCGTTATCGGCATCGAGCTCCGGGATGTACCTGCAGCCAGCCGTGGCAATGCAAAAAGCATAATGAGCATCGTCCAGGGTGCCATAAGGATGTACTCTGTGGATTCCTTCGAAAGGAGCATGGCATCGGTGGACCTGACGATAAAGCCGGATCTTAAGGAGTTCAACATGATGAGCTTCGACGATACGGCCGTGGAGTTCATGCTCCTGAGGGGCTACAATGCCGCGGAAGCCTGCGCTCCGCAGCTGGATTCGCTCAGGCGCATTATCGGCGGCGAGGGCTTGAAACTTCATGGAAAACCTGCAAGGGACATCTCCCGGAAGCCGGTTCTCATCGACAGGGTAGAGATAACGGGACTCAGGGAGAAGGACGCAAACTATATCCGGAGGCAGCTTTATATCAAGGACAGCTCGCTGGTGAATACCAGGATTCTGGACGATGACGTGGCGGCTGTTTTCGGCAGCGGCGTATTTGATTTTATCAATTACGAACTCCTTGGCACGGAGGAACCTTATCGGCTTAGGATTCACTGCCAGAAGGGCCCTGTGCACCGTTTCGGAATCGGCATGAGGATAGATACGGAGGAGATAGTGTCGGCCTTGTTGAACTTCGGCCTGAATACGAATGCGCTGGGCGGCCCTTCGTTGGACGTCACTGCAAAAATCGGCACCAATCCTTATCTGGATGTGCATGCATCCTATGTGACGCCCAATTTCCCGTCAGTGCATCTGAGGGGACAGTTGCGCTGGACGGACAGGACATCGGTCATACTCGGTACCAATTATTTCAATACTACGTTCCTGAACACGTTCCAGGAACTGTATATCTCCAACAAGTTCGAGGGACGCAACGAATACAGCCTGGGTATCAGGAATTCCTACCATAATACTACAAAGCTGGTGGCGGACACCGTAGTCGGACAATATGACGCCGCGGCGATGGAAGGGGACTGGCAGAGCCTCTTCGCATCGGTAAGGAAAGAAAGTCTGGACAACGGGTATTTCCCTGAGAGGGGAATGTCGGCAGGAATAGGTGCAGAGGTCCTTACGGATCTTTTCTCCTCGGAGAAGAACTATTTCGGCGTCGTGTCCTTTGATGCGAAGCTGCCCCTGACCCTTGGCAGACTGGCTTTCATCCCTCAGGTATATGGCAGGTCCATTATCGGAGAAAACATACCCCTACCGTACGCAAATGTCATAGGAAGCGAATTCCGCGGCAGGTATATAGACCAGCAGGTTCCTTTCATCGGCATAAACAACGCCGCTTTCAGAAGAAACAACATGGCTGTGGGCAGGATGGATACTAGGCTCAGGCTTGGCAGTAATCATTATCTGACTGCGACAGGCAACGTATGCTACGATTTCGATGCATTTAAAGCTATTTCGGAGGGTGAACTCCTCTGGGGTGCCGGCATCTCGTATGCATACAATACCATTATCGGCCCTGTCAGGCTCACTCTCCACTACAATTCGCTTTCTGAGAAGATAGGTGCGTACTTCGCCCTTGGATTCAATTTCTGATACGCATGGATTACGAAAAGTGTCTTTCCCGTTTGCAGCGGCTTTGCTCCAAGGCTGAATACTGCAGGAGCCAGATGTATACCAAGGCCCTCAGGGACCTGGAAGGGGACACGTCGGCGGCAAAGCGCGTGGTAGACTCCCTCGTTGCCGATAAATACGTAGACGATGCGCGCTATGCCTCTGCCTTCGCCCGTGAAAAGGCGTCCATCCAGGGCTGGGGACCGGTGAAAATCCGCTTCCAGCTTCGCTCAAAGGGCATTTCCGATGCCGACATCGCTTCAGGAATGTCAGAGATCGAGGAGCCCAAGGCGGCGCGAAAGCTTGAAAGCGTGGTTGCTGCAAAGTATCGTTCCCTCAAGGGAGATCCTCAGTGCAGGCTCAAGCTCCTGAAGTTTGCACTCTCGAGGGGATACGAATACGGCGACGTTGCCGCCGCCGTAGATTCCGTTATGAAGGGGGAGGATTAGATTCTCTCCTTGATTGCCTTTGTGGCTTCTTCGTAGCCGGGCTTTTCCAGAAGCGCGAACATGTTCTTCTTGTAGGCCTCTACACCGGGCTGGTTGAAAGGATTCACGCCAAGGGTGTATGCGCTGATGCCGCATGCGAACTCGAAGAAATAGAGGAGTGAACCGAGGTTCTTTGCGTCCACCTTTTCCATGCATATGCTTATCTGGGGAACTCCACCGTCGATGTGGGCGAGCCTGGTGCCCAGTTCTGCCATGTGGTTGCAGTGCTCGACGTGCTTTCCTGCAAGGAAGTTGAGCTGGTCGAGATTCTGCTCATCCGTGCCGATAACGACGTTCCTCTGGGCCTTTTCTACGTGGAGGACGGTTTCAAACATGACTCTGGAGCCTTCCTGGATGAACTGACCCATGGAGTGAAGGTCTGCGGTGTTGTTGACGCTGGCGGGGAAGATGCCCTTGCCGTCCTTGCCTTCTGATTCGCCGTAGAGCTGCTTCCACCATTCTGCCACATAAGTGAGCTTGGGGTTGTAGTTCACGAGGATTTCAATTGACTTGCCGCACTGGGAATGAAGCATATTGCGCACAGCGGCATATACGACTGCGGGGTTCTCTTCAGATTTGACGGCGAGGGCTTTCTCTGCTTCGAGGGCGCCTTCGATGAGTCCCTTGACGTCGAGGCCGGCGGCTGCGATGGGAAGGAGTCCCACCGGGGTGAGAACCGAGAAACGGCCGCCCACATTGTCAGGAACGACAAAAGTCTTGTATCCCTCCTGGGTGGAAAGGGTTTTGAGAGCACCCTTCTTTGCATCGGTAATGGCTACGATGCGGGATGCTGCATCTGCCTTGCCGTAACGCTCTTCGATATACTGCTTGACGATACGGAAGGCGACGGCGGGTTCGGTTGTGGTACCGCTCTTGGATATGACAATGGCTGCAACGTTGCGTTCTGCAGCAAGGTCCATGAGTTCGGCGAGATATTCCTCGGAGAGGTTGTTTCCGGCGAAGACGACCTCGGGGGCGTCCTTCTTTTTGAGCTGCTTTGCGAAATTGTGGCTAAGGGCCTCGATGACGCACTTTGCTCCAAGGTAGCTTCCTCCGATGCCGATGGCAATCACGAGGTCTACGCCTTTTGCTTTCCAGTTTTTGCAGATGGTGTCAATGTCATTGAGCATCTCAGCGGGGATTTCAGAGGGGAGGTGCTTCCAGCCAAGGAAGTCGTTGCCTGCGCCTTTTTCTGATTCGAGAACGTCAAAGGCTTCGAGGGCCTTGGCGGTGTAGGCTTTCAGGGAGGCGGCATCGGCAAAGGATGCGCAGCCTTTTACATCAATTGTTACCATATTGTATAAGTTAACTGTTTCTTTACAAAAAAGGCAGGGCCGTAAGCCGCTTTCTGTTTTTGAATCTGTCATTTATCTTCGCAACCTACCCCCCGGCAAAGAGCGGGCAGCCCTTAATCTGCCGGTATATTTGGTCTTGCAGGCCCGTGTGCGATACCCTTTGCATGTCGCCATGCATAGTCGTGGGCTCTTACCCCGCGTTTTCACCCTTGCCTTGCGGCGGTTGTTTTCTGTTATCGCGTGCCAAAGATTACTCCCTGCTGCGCTTTCCGCAGACGGGCGCCCTTTCCTGTGCGGACTTTCCTCAGCGCCGAAGCGCCGCGACAGATCGTCCTGCCTTTTTTAGCGTGGCAAAGTTACTTAAACCGCACCGATTTTGCAAATAGTCCCAAAGTTTGCTAAATTTGTGACCGCTTATGAGAATCAACAGCATAATAGGCCTGGTTGCCGGGCTCCTGATTTCCGCCTGTTCAAGTGCGCAGGTGAAGGAGTATAAGGTAAAGGTGACGGCAGAGTACCCTCACGATGTCCATGCTTACACGCAGGGGCTGTTCTTCCATGACGGGGTGCTGTACGAGACCACCGGGCAGTGGGGAGAGAGTTCAATCCGTACCGTGGACCTTGAGACCGGGGAAGTGACGGCAATCAAGAAGCTGTCATCGAAGTATTTCGGTGAGGGCTCCGTGATCCTTGGCGATGACCTTTATGTCCTCACCTGGACAAACAAGCTGGCCTTCAGGTACGATGCGAAAACGCTCACCTACAAGGCTACGCTGGCATATCCGCGTGAAGGATGGGGACTCACCACCGACGGAAAACAGCTCATCGCAAGCGACGGCACCTCTACGCTCTATTTCCTTGACAGCAACCTCAAGGTTCAGAAGCGTCTTCGCGTGACACTCCGTGACAGAAGCCTTCAGTACCTTAACGAACTGGAATGGATAGACGGGAAGATCTGGGCCAATGTCTATACGTCAGACATGATTGCCATCATCAATCCCTCAAACGGCAAGGTGGAGGCAACGGTAGACTGCAGGGGACTTCTGCCCGCGAGTCTCAGGACCAAGGATACAGATGTGCTTAACGGCATAGCCGTGGATTCGGAGGGCCATGTCTACCTGACGGGCAAGAACTGGCCGCGGATGTATAGGATTGAATTGAAAAAATAAATTATATAGGGGTATCGGGAAACTCCCGATTGAGATTACACCCTTTGAACTTGATGCGGTTGATACCGCCGTAAGGATTTATGAAAAAACTATGCTTTGTGGCAGTTCTGGCTGCCGTGTGTGCCGTTGCATCGGCACAGGAGAAGGTTGAACGCCTGGACTCCGTTGTTGTATCTGCATCCCGTGCAGGAAAGAACACTCCTGTCACTTTTTCCGAAATGGGCAAGGCTCAGCTCGAGTCCCAGAATCCATCCAATTCAATTCCGATGACGCTTAACCTGCTGCCTTCCGTGGTTACTTACAATGAAGGCGGTACCGGTCTCGGCAATTCTGCAATGACTATCCGCGGCAGCAAAGGCTCCCAGATTAACGTCACTCTCAACGGAATCACCCTGAATGACGCCGAGTCCCAGGAAGTCTTCTGGGTTAATATTCCGGCGCTGACGGCGCTGATTTCCGGCGTACAGGTCCAGAGAGGCCTTGGCACAAGCGCAAACGGCGCGGGTGCCTTCGGCGCCAGCATCAATATGAACACCGCATTTGCAACGCCTAATGGCTGGGGCAGGACGGAACACAGCTGGGGCTCATACGATACGCAGATGGTCACGCATTCGGGTTCGACCGGAATTAGCAGGCACGGGCTGTATGCAAGCGCGGCGTATGCAAAGGGAACCACTGACGGTTATATCCGGAATGCATTCGTGCAGTCGAATTCGGCATTTTTCATGCTGGGCTGGCTTGGACGCGGGCAGTCCCTCCGTTTTACTTATCTGAGGGGAAAACAGCGTAGCGGAATCACCTGGGACGGCATAGACATAGAGCAGTACAAGAAGGACAGGACATATAACGGTGCCGGAGAGTATTACGATGATTTGGGGAATGTGTATTATTATCCCAACCAGACAGACAATTACGTCCAGAACCATTTCCAGGGCAATTACACGCGTGCCCTGAGGCCGAACCTCGCTTGGAGCACCACTCTCAATTATACCAATGGAGAAGGCTACGACGAGTATTATAAAAGCAATAAGAAACTGAAGAATTACGGCTTTACGGACCTCCCGGAAGGAACGCCCGCCCGTTCCGACATGACTTACCGCAAGATGATGGACAACGACCTGTGGGTCCTGAATTCGAATCTCCGCTACAGCACGCGCGGGCTAGATCTCACTGCGGGCGTGAACTTCTCCAAATACAGGGGAGGCCACTGGGGAGAACTCCTTTGGACAAAACAGCTTGGCTCGTCCTACAATTACGGGGATGTGGACTGGTACGGAAACACTGGTTGGAAAAAGGAAGCCAACGTTTTTGCAAGGGCGGAATACCATCCCTTCGCATGGCTCACCGCCTATGCCGACCTCCAATACAGAACCATCGGCTACGATCTTGACGGCCGGGACGACGATTTCATCGAATACGGCTCAAACCCTGCCGATATGCTCGATTATCACAGGAAGTGGGATTTCTTCAACCCCAGGGCAGGCGTCAAGGCGCTCTTCGGCCGGCACAGTTTCTTTGCGTCCGTCGCCCTCGGCAACCGCGAGCCCGGCAGGGGAGACATCAAGGAGAACGTCAAAGGTGACGGGGCCGATATAGTCCCCGAAAAGATGACCGACATCGAACTGGGCTGGCAGTTCGGGGGCAGGAGGCTCTCTGCATCGGCAAACGTATACCTGATGGAGTATACGGACATGCTGCTTGAAACGGGAAAGCTCTCGTCTTCGGGATATGCCATCAAGGAGAACGTCCCCCGCGCCTGGAGAAGGGGAGTTGAACTTGCCGGCGCCTGGCAGATGAGCCGCTGGCTCCGTGCCGACGGCAACCTTACGCTATCAGTCAACGAGATTGCCGATTATACCTCCTATGTCCCGTATGAGGATTACTCAGCGACTCACGCTGTCCATTACGGGAAGACCACCATGCTTATGTCTCCTTCCACGGTGGGAATGGTACGTCTTTCAGCATCACCTTCCAGGAAATGGCTAGTCACGGCCGATTACAAATATGTGGGAAAACAGTACCTCGACAATTCCATGCGTGAGGAAATGACCGTTCCGGCCTATGGGGTGATGAACCTGATGGTGCAGCGCACCGTATCTTTCATCGGCCGCTCGTCCCTTGTAGTTTCTGCGTATGTGAACAATCTCCTCAATAACCTTTACTATGCCTCCGGGTGGAGATGGGAGAGCTACGATCCGGCTACGGATACGGTCTCTTCCGGAATCGGCGTTTATCCTCAGGCTCCACGCAACTGGACGGTGAAGTTGGCGCTCAATTTTTAAAAATTTTTATTAATGAAGGAAAAGTTAGAAAAATTTTGCGTTTCGAAAAAGTATTCATATATTTGCATCAGAAAATGAAACGCTTCTTCTAACCAACAAATTAACCTTCTTAAGTTAAGAATACACTACTAACTAACCAGAAAACAGCCCGCAGCGATTGCGGGCTGTTTTTCTGTGTAAATTATAAAAACTATTTCAGAAGCTCCGGACGGCGTTCACGGGTGCGTTCTACGGCCTTTTCGTCCTGCCAGGCTCGTATCAGTTTCGGGTTCCCGCTCAGCAGGACTTCAGGTACGTCCCATCCGTTGAAAGATGCCGGACGCGTATAGACCGGAGGGGAGACAAGCCCGTCCTGGAATGAGTCGGACAGGGCAGATGTCTCATCGGTGAGGACTCCCGGGATGAGGCGGATGATGCTGTCGGCAAGAAGGGCGGCGGGAATTTCGCCTCCGGAGACCACGAAGTCTCCGACGGAGATTTCGCGGGTTATAAGATGTTCGCGGATGCGCTCGTCAATTCCTTTGTAATGGCCGCAGAGGATTATGATGTTCTCCTTCAGGGAAAGTTCGTTGGCGATTCCCTGATTAAGGATTTCACCGTCAGGAGCCATATAGATGATTTCATCGTAATGGCGTTCTGCCGTGAGCTCCTCTATGTACCTGAAAACGGGTTCCACCATCATTACCATTCCGGCGTCACCGCCGTAGGAGTAGTCATCTACTGTCTGGCGCGGCCCAAGGCCGTATTTCCTGAGGTTGTGGACATGTATTTCCACAAGCCCTTTCTTTACGGCGCGGCCGGGTATTGAATGGCTGAGGGGAGAGTCAAGAAGTTCGGGTACTACGGAGAGAATATCTATGCGCATGCTTGGGTCTTGTTTTGTTTTGCAAAAATAGTAATAATTCTTATATTTGTAAGCTATATAGAATTGACAAACCTTTATAAACTATAAGTTATGAGTGAAGAAATCAAGCCTGAGGTTATCCCTGCAGAAACCGCAGATGTAGTACAGGAGGTAAAAGAGACGGCCGTGAACTATGCAGACAAGAATCTTGCAGAGCTCACAGAGCTTTTCCAGTCCCTCAAGGACAGCGAGGACCGCATGAAAAGGTCAAAAGAGGCGGAGGCTATCAAATCGGCCTTCTACAAGCGTCTCTCCAAGGAAAAGGCCGACGCCGGCGAGGAGGATACCGTGGAGGAGCCCGATGAGAATACCTTGGAGGTAGAGAGCACCGTCCCCCTGCAGAGCCGTTCCCTGAGCCCCTTTGCCGCCATCGAGGCCGGCTTCAAGTCCCTCTATGTCGAGTATAAGAAAGAACGTGCCGAATACAATAAGCAGCAGGACGCCCTCCGCGAGGAGAATCTTGCAACCAAGCAGGCCATAATCGAAGAGCTGAAGGCCCTTGTCGAGGACCCCGGCGACATGAAGGATGCCTTCCCCAAGTTCAGGGACATCCAGAACCGCTGGAGGGAGGTGGGCCCCGTTCCGCAGCAGAATTTCCGCGACATCAACGATACCTACCAGCTCCATATCACCAAGTTCTACGACCTCGTAGACATCAACCGCGAACTCCGCGACCTTGACTTCAAGAAGAACCTCGAGGCCAAGACCGCTTTCTGCGAACAGGCCGAAGCCCTCGCAGAGAACGAGAACGTTGTGGAAGCCTTCAAGGAACTTCAGAAACTCCATGAGCAGTGGAAGGATCTCGGCCCCGTTGCCAAGGAGTACCGCGACGAAATCTGGGAGCGCTTCCGTGCCGCGACTTCGGTTATCAACAAGCGCTACCAGGCCCATTTTGAAGGCCTCAAGGAGCAGCAGGTGAAGAACCTCGAAGCCAAGACCGCCCTTTGCGAGCAGGTCGAAGCCATTGCCGAAAAGGGAATCACTTCTTCGACCCAGTGGAACACGCTGAGCAAGGAAATAGAAGATATCCAGGCAAAGTGGAAGACTATCGGCTTTGCCACCCGCAAGGACAATCAGAAAATATACGACCGCTTCCGCGCGGCATGCGACAAGTTCTTTGAAAGAAAGAGGGCATCCCTGACCGAATTCAAGGACAGCATGAATGCAAACCTTGAGAAGAAGATGGCCATCATCGAAGAGGCCGAATCCCTCAAGACCAGCACGGACTGGAAGGCCACCACAGACCGTCTCATCGAACTGCAGAAGCAGTGGAAGGAGATCGGAGCTGTTCCCCGCAAGAAGTCCGAGCAGATATGGAAACGCTTCCGTGCCGCCTGCGATGAATTCTTTACAGCCAGGGACAACCGTCCGGCCGGCCAGGGCAACCTTTCGGCAAACCTTGCCGCAAAGCAGGCGCTCATTGAGGAAATCAAGGCATTTGAAGGAGATGAGAGCGCAGCCGCTGAATTTGCCAAGAAGTGGAACGAAATAGGCTTTGTTCCTTTCAAGGAGAAAGACGCTGTCAACGCCGCATACCGTGAGGCCATGGCAGAAAAGTTCCCCGGCTTCGGCGGCAGGGGACAGCGCCGTCAGGGTGGTTCCCAGAGACCTTCCGGCAAGCCAATGACGGAGAAGGACAAGCTCAAGGAGCAGTTCAACGCCCTCCAGCAGGAAATCCAGACTTACGAGAACAATATCGGCTTCTTCTCGCTCTCCAAGGGTGCGGAAAAGCTCAAAGCGCAGATGCAGGAAAAGATTGACGCGGCCAAGGAGCGCCTTGATGCCCTTAAGGTGAAAATCCGCGATCTTGAAACCAAGGAGGAATAAGAGAAGATGGATAAGAATTCAATTATCGGATTTGTACTTATAGCACTCATCCTGTTCGGCTTCATGGGCTACCAGAGCCGCCAGGTCCAGAAACAGCAGGCAATCCAGGCTCAGCTTGACTCGGCAAAACGGGCAGAAGAACATGCACAATGGCTTATTGACAGCGCCTACAGGGCCGAACATCCCGAACTTGCCGAAGCTGCAGTTCCGTCCGCGCAAGCTGCTCCTGTCTATTCCGATTCCCTTCTGAACAAGGCTGCAGCAGCCGAGTCTCAGCTGGTAACTCTGGAAAATGAAAAGCTTCAGGTTACCTTTACTACCCGCGGCGCACAGCCGTATTCAGTAAAGGTCAAGGACTATACAACCTACAGCAAGGAAGACCTTGTTCTCCTTCAGCCGGAGAAGACCAGCCTTGGTTTTACGGTTTATGCCCCTACGGCTATCGACACCAGGAAGTTCACCTTCCAGTATATTCCTGAGGCCTCTTCGGATTCGACAGTGGTCATGCGCCTTCCTGTAGGCGGCGGTTACATCGAGCAGAAATATACGCTCCTCAAGGACTCCTACTCCATGAATGAGGCTCTTTCATTCGTGGGCATGAACCTTGATCCCAGCCGCTCCAGGAGCATTTCCGTGGATTTCGAAGCTACAATCGCCCGCCTTGAAAAGGGCTACAAGAACGAGACTCAGTACTCCCGCCTTAACTATTACTTCCCGGACGACAAGAAGCCCGAGAACATCGGCAACGGCCGCAAGGGTTCCAAGCGTTTCAACAACAATATCGAGTGGTTCGCTTTCCAGCAGCAGTTCTTCAGCGCCATCATGCGTGCTCCAGAAAACTTCTCCTACGGCGAGTTCGCCATCGATTTCGTTCCCAAGGACAGCCCCAGCCATGACCTTATGAACTGCAGCGCTCAGATGCAGGCAGACCTTAAACTGACAGGAGGCGACGGTACCGCCAACTTCGAATTCTACTTCGGCCCCAACAACTACAAGGGCCTGAAGGCTTATGATCATGCGTATGAGAAGGTGATTCCTCTGGGCGGTAAGATTATCGGCGTATTCACGAAATACGTGATCATACCCCTGTTCGACTGGCTCAGCCGCTTTATTTCGAACTTCGGCATCATCATCCTCATAATGACGATCTTCATCAAGATTGTCGTGCTTCCGTTCGCATACAAGAGTTATTCTTCATCGGCACAGATGCAGGCGCTGAAGCCGTACATCGACAAGATCAACGCCAAGTATCCCAAGCAGGAAGATGCCATGAAGAAGCAGCAGGAGACCATGGAACTGTACAGGAAGGCCGGAGTGAACATGATGGGAGGCTGTCTCCCGATGCTCCTCCAGCTGCCTATCCTCTGGGCCATGTTCCGTTTCTTCCCGGCATCCATCGAGCTCCGTCAGGAACCCTTCCTCTGGGCAGAAGACCTTTCTGCGTATGACGATGTGATTCACTGGGGAACCAGCATCCTGGGCATGGACCATATCTCTCTCTTCGCCCTTCTCATGGCTGCATCCATGTTCTTCTACAGCAAGATTACCATGCAGGGCCAGAATACAGGAGATGATCCCAACGCCAAGATGATGCGTGCGATGAGCCTCTACATGATGCCTGTCATGATGTTCTTCGTCTGTAACAACCTTTCTTCCGGTCTCAGCTACTACTACCTGCTGTCCAACCTCATTACGATGGTAGAGACATGGGTAATCCGCAAGTGGATCGTAAAGCCCGAAAAGGTTATCGCCAAGCTCAAGGCTGCAGAGAACAAGCCTGCACCTAAGAGCAAGTGGCAGCAGAGGCTTGAAGAAGCCCAGAAGATGCAGCGTGAAATGCAGAAACAGCAGCAGAAAGGACGTAAGTAATGATAGCTGAAGCCTTGAATAATCTCAGAGCGGCCATCCCCCAGGGGGTGGCCCTCGTTGCAGTATCCAAGTTCCATCCTGCAGAAAGGCTGCAGGAGGCTTATGATGCCGGCCAGCGCATTTTTGCCGAAAGCCGCCCCCAGGAGCTTGCAGCCAAGGTTCCGCAGCTTCCCGCAGACATAGAATGGCACTTCATCGGCCATCTCCAGACCAATAAGCTCAAACTTGTTCTCCCTTATGTCTCCCTTGTCCAGTCCGTAGATTCCTTCCATCTCCTGGAAGCGATCAATAACTGGGGTGCTCAGAATGGCAAGGTCATCAACGTCCTTCTTGAACTTCACCTTGGTGCAGAAGAAACCAAACAAGGATTCACGGAAGAGGAGATTGTTTCGTTGATCGGCAAAGAGGAAGACTGTGCTTCAGAAAACTGTTGCCGCCCACGGCACATGAGTGGGAGGGGCCCGTTGGCGGCAGGGAATGGGGGAAAGCTTGCTTTCACACAGGCCCTGACGGCAATGGGAGGGACGAGGACCGAAGGTCCGAGGTTTTCAGAAGCACAGTCTTCCTCTTTGCCGAACGTCAATATCATTGGTATCATGGGCATGGCTACCAATACTGATGACATGGATGTGGTGGAGAGGGATTTTGCAAGGATTGAGAGGCTGTTCAAGAGGATTCAGGCTGTGAATCCGCATATACGTGAACTGTCCATAGGAATGTCGTCAGACTGGCAGGTGGCGGTAAGGCACAGTGCCACGATGGTGCGCATCGGCACGGATATCTTTGGACCGCGTGAAATGTAATTTATTGATATATACGTGATTAAGCAAAAGGCTTTCCCCGAAAACGAGGAAAGCCTTTTGTTTAAATGGCTGATAAACAGCCGTTTGCATTTCACGCCGTTACACGAGGAATGTTGCCACGAGAGCGAGAATAGCGTAGAGCTCAGGATAAGCGGCAAGGATCATGGTGTTGGTCTGGAGATTGTGTCCCTGGCCGATACCTACGATACCGTTTGCGCAAACCTGGCCCTGACGGATACCGGAGAGGAGGCAGACAAGGCCAACGCCAAGGCCCACGCCGAAGAAGAGGGGACCGTTGGATGTTACGTCCTTTCCGAGAACCCAGAGGATAAATGCGAGGAAGCCGTACAGACCCTGGGTAGCGGGCATGGCGGAGAGAATCATGTAGCTCGAGAATTTCTCAGGTGCTTTTTTCATGGCGCCCTCTGCAGCATTGCCGGCGATAGTTGTGCCGATTGCGCTGCCGACACCGGAGAGGCCAAGCATGAGCCCCAGTCCGAGATAACCTAAAATTTCGTTCATAGTGATTTGTTTTTATTTTGTTTGTTGTTTATTCAAAGGTCTGTAGAATCTTCCCGTGCCCTCGAAGCCGCTGTTCTTGAAATACTCTACGAAAGTAAGACGCAGAGGATGCACGAACGCGCCAAGGCAGGAAAGTGCGAGGTTAAGGATATGCCCTATGAGAATGATGAAGGCAAACAGAAGCCAGTTGACGACTGGGATGTTTATGCCAAGCGTCATGCCTGCGAGCATGTTGAATGTGCTTCCCAGCATGCCTCCGGCAAGTCCCAAGGCGTAGAGTCTCAGGTAGCTGAGGACGTCGCCCATGAGGCCTGTTGCCGTATTGTAGGTGTCCCATAGGCCGGAGCCGATGTTGAGAAGGGGATTGCGGTGCAGGTCGTTGAGAATGAATATCCCAAGTCCTGACACTATGCCAAGGACGATAAGTATTATCTTGACGGCGGGCATGTCGATGATTCCAAGAAGCGCAAGGCCTCCTGTAATTACGGCTCCTACAATAAGCAGGGTCCAGCCCCAGCTGCTGATGGTCTTTGCGAAGCCGAAACGCTTCGTGTAGCAAATGCACTTGACGACCATTGCCAGGCAGATGTGGAAAATACCCACGCCTACGGCAAGGACCATTTGTGCATCGTAACCGGCCACAGTGCCGCTTATCATGACTTTCTTGAGCCATGACGGTACCCATGCCGCCTCATACAGGTTAATTCCGAAGAAGGTGTGCAGGACGATGCCCACAATGAATGTTCCAACGCCCAGGATCATCACCAGAGGTGCCATGTCGGCCATGGAGGGAACTTTCTTCTTGAGGAACCAGCCTATGAGAACGAGAAGTATGCCGTATCCGGCATCTCCCATACACATGGCGAAGAACAGCAGGAAGAAGGGGCCCAGGATTGGCGTAGGGTCGAATTCATCGTAGACGGGACGGCCGTACATGTCTGTGAGCACCTCGAACTGACGGGCGAACCAGTTGTTCTTGAGTTTCACAGGCGGGTTGTCTGCGGTCTTTGCTTCTTCCTTCAGGTAGAATACGCCAAGGGAGTCGACGGTTTCGGTGATTTTGCCGTCATTCTCCGTGGGAGCGTAACCCTCAAGCGTGACGATGGTGCCTTCTGCGGCGGGAGCAGCAGCAACGGTTGCGAGGTGCAGGTCAAGTTCAGACAGCTTTTCTGCCTTGTAGGCTTCAAGCTCGCCGATGCGCTCTTTTGCACCTGCCATGCGTGCAAGCACCTTTTCGAAATGCTTCTTCTTCTCCTCAAGCTCCTTTTCCTTTGATGTGACATCTGCGGCAGGGGCTGCAATTTCTCCAGGGAGATTGTCCTCCCCGGCGACGGCAAACCAGACGCTGTTCTTGTCCTCATCTACGACGGAAAGTGCATATTCGTCGGCCCATTCCTGCTTGAAAAGCTTTTTGCCGATTACATGGAAGTGAAGGGGGATACCTGCATCCTTTAGTTTTGCGACGATGTCAGGATCGAATTTGCCCCATACTTTGGTGGAGTTGATTTCCTTCTCCAGTGCCTTGATGGCGTCGGTGTCCTCGCTGTAGCGCATTATCATGCCGCCGGCAAGGCGTATGATATCTCCGTCTATCCTTTCGGGGACGGTGCCTTCAGGGATTTCAGCCTTTTTAAGGGCTTCGATGAGTCCGCTGACGAGCTCAATGTCTGAAACAATCTGGCGTGAGGTGTCGTCCACGGGTTTTGTCCCGCGGGTAATATCCATCAAACCAAGGTCCTGAAGCTTCTCAAGGAGTTCTTCCTGCTGTCCGTTCAGAAGGATGAAGGAGTATTTGGTCATCGGGGTTATCATAGCTCTGAGGCCTCCTCCTCCTCTTGGTGACGGTTCTTGACTATCTTGGAAGAAGCTTTGGACAGGTTCTCCTCGTCTTCCATATATCGTTTGATTTTGCGGATAGCCTCCTGGTAGCCCGGAATCTGAACCTTTTCATACAGGTTTACCTTCTGGGTGGTCTTCTTTCGCTGCCAGTCAAGTATCCGTGCCTTTTCCTTATATACTTCGGACTCTATTCCAAGGCGCGACAACTCCTTGAGGATGGCGATTCCGTCGGCATACCAGGCGGGCTTGGTGAAGGCATTGAAAGGACGTATCTCGTAATGGATCTCGCCGAGTGCAGGAGTTTTGACCCCCGCAACTTTCTTGGTGTACAGATCAACGTCCGTGATTGCTATAAGACCGGGTTCGAATTCATTCCAGAGGGCTGCAAGGTAGTCGTAACTTGCAAGGGCGGCTTCCAGTTCGGTCAGCAGACGTTCACTGTCCGCCTTGGCTTTACGGACTTCCAGGCGGAGGGCGCTTTCCTTGTTCTGAAGGGTAGGGAGAGCCCTCTGCCGGACTTTCAGCTGCTTGCCAAGCTCCGTCAGGGATGTTTTGTTATATTGAAATTTTATAGCCATTCAATGTTGAGATTTCTCGACTTTGCTCGAAATGACAAAGGGATTGCTCGAAATGACAAACACTATTTTACCCAATACTTGTCAATAAGTGCCTGCTTGATGCCGGTTTCGGCAGGAGTAAAATACTTGCCGAAGAGCTTCCAGGCCCTGTCGAGCATCTCCGTAATGGTGATGTTTACGTCAATAGCCAGAAGGTCGCGTGCATAGTCCTTTGCATAATCGAGGCAGCGGTGGTCGTAGTCTGACAGGTCGAAGCCGTTCTCCAGCTTGGTCTTTGCATTCTGGGCATCGGCATAAAGACGCACGGATGCATTCATGACCTGGGAGTGGTCTTCGCGGGTCTTCTTGCCCTGGACCAGCTGTTTCAGACGGGAGAGGCTGCGGAACGGGTCGATGATCACCTTGCCGGTATCGGAATCGGCACGAAGGAAGAGCTGGCCTTCGGTAATGTAGCCGGTGTTGTCCGGAATTGCGTGGGTGATGTCACCGTCGTTCAGGGTTGTAACGGCTATGATGGTGATGGAACCGCCTGTGGGCAGCTGTACGGCCTTTTCGTAGATTTTTGCGAGGTCGGAATACAGGGAGCCGGGCATGGAGTCCTTGGAAGGGATCTGGTCCATACGGTTGGAGACGATGGAGAGGGCATCGGCATAGAGGGTCATGTCCGTGAGGAGCACGAGCACCTTTTCATTCCTGTCCACTGCAAAGTATTCCGCGGCGGTGAGGGCCATGTCAGGGACGAGAAGGCGCTCTACCGGGGGATTCTCCGTGGTATTCACGAAGGAGATGATCTTCTGAAGGGCGCCGGCGCTTTCGAAGCTGTGGCGGAACATCAGGTAGTCGTCGTTCGTGAGGCCCATGCCGCCGAGGATGATCTTGTCAACGTCGGCGCGGAGGGCTACATCGGCCATGACCTGGTTGTAGGGCTGGTCGGGGTCTGCGAAGAAGGGAATCTTCTGGCCGGAGACCAGGGTGTTGTTAAGGTCGATGCCTGCGATGCCGGTAGGGATGAGCTCTGAAGGCTGGCGCCTCTTGTAAGGGTTCACTGAAGGACCGCCGATCTGGCGCTCTTCTCCTTCGATTTCGGGGCCGCCGTCGATAGGGTGGCCGTAGGCGTCGAAGAAACGGCCTGCGAGCTGCTCGCTCACTTTCAGGGTGGGGGGCTCTCCGAGGAAGGCAACTTCTGCATTAGTGGGGATGCCTTCGGTGCCGGAGAATACCTGCAGGGTTACAACATCTCCTTTTGTGCGCACCACCTGTGCGAGCTTTCCGCCTACTACGGCAAGTTCATCGTTGGATACACCCTTTGCGCGAAGGGAAACCGTCGCTTTGGTGATTCCGTCCAGTTTTGTATATATCTTTTGGTATGCTTTGTTTGCCATAGTGCTATGCGATCATTTTGTTGACGGATTCGTTGTAGGCATAGAACTGCTCACTCTCGTAAGGAGAGTAGTTCATCTGGCGGAGTTCGTTGATGAGGTTCTTGAAGAAATTGCGGCAGGCCTCGAAGTCTTCGAATTCGAAGTCTTTGTCGCAGATTCCAAGAACCAGGTCGAGCATGAACTTCTGCCTCTCAAGAGGGCAGAGGGCGTCGATTGAGTCGAATGCATCCTGCTGGAGGATTACGAAGTCCAGAAGCTCCGACTTCCAGAAACTGATATGGTAGCTCATTGGAACACCGTCGTCTCCGAGGATGTTGATCTGTTCGGCAGATTCCTTTCCACGGCGGATTATGTTCTTTGCCTTCATAACCTTTTCTACCCAGCCCTTTTCAATGGTATCGTCCAGGTATTCGATGATTTCCGGATACTCGAGATACTTCGAATAGGACTCCAGAGGGCCCACGGCGGGGTAGCGCTTCTGGTCTGCACGGCTCTGTTCCAGGGCGTAGAAGCAGCGGGCTGCCTTCTTTGTGGATTCGGTCACCGGCTCCTTGAGGTTACCGCCGGCAGGGGATACCGTGCCTATGAATGTGATGGCGCCTCTCTCTCCGTTGTTGAGAACTACCATGCCAGCACGGGCGTAGAAGTTGGAGATGATGGCGGAAAGGTCTACAGGGAAAGCATCTGCACCGGGGAGCTCTTCCATTCGGTTGCTCATTTCGCGGAGGGCCTGTGCCCAGCGGGAAGTAGAGTCGGCAAGGAGGAGGCACTTGAGGCCCATTGCGCGGTAGTATTCGCAGATGGTCATGGCGGTGTAAACCGATGCCTCACGCGCTGCTACAGGCATGTTCGAGGTGTTGCAGATGATGGTGGTACGCTCCATCAGGTGACGGCCGGTATGAGGGTCGATGAGTTCGGGGAATTCCGTGAAGATTTCCACAACCTCGTTTGCACGCTCACCGCAGGCGGCCATGACGATGACGTCGGCATCTCCCTGCTTTGCGATTGCATGCTGGAGAACGGTCTTTCCGCAGCCGAAAGGCCCGGGGATAAAGCCTGTGCCGCCCTCAGCGATAGGGTTCAGAGTGTCGATTACGCGGACGCCGGTCTCCATGATGCGCTCCGGGCGGGGTTTTTCGCGGTAATTCTTAACCGCAACCTTCACCGGCCACTTCTGCGTCATCGTCACCGGGACTTCTTCGCCTTCATCATTGACGAGGACTGCGATTACCGTGTCGATATTGTACTGTCCGGCTTCCTTGACACTCTTTACGGTGAATTCTCCCTTGAAGGAGAAGGGCACCATGATTTTGTGGGGCAGCCAGCCTTCCTTTACCTCGGCAAGCCAGTCGGCGGCAATTACCTTGTCTCCGGCTTTTGCGATGGGAGTGAAGTCCCAAAGCTTCTCATGGTCCAGGGGGTCTGTATATTCACCTCTCTGGAGGAACACTTCCTCCATGGTTGCAAGGTTGTTCTGAAGGCCGTCATAGACGCTGGAGAGAAGGCCCGGGCCAAGAGTGGCCTCGAGCATCCTGCCCTCGAATTCCACGGCATCTCCGCAGCGGAGGCCTCGGGTGCTTTCGAACACCTGCACGGAGGCGTACTTGCCGTTTACCTTGATAACTTCGGCCATCATTTTCACGCCTTGAAGGTCGATGTAGCAGATTTCGTTTTCTGCCACAGGACCGTCAACCTCTACGGTGACAAGGTTGGAAACGATACCGGTTACTGTTCCTTTAGTTTTCATATATTTACTCTGTATAATTTACACCTTTGAAGGTTCCGCGCACCTCGTCTGTAAGGCGGCGGAACAGCTGCTTGCCCTTTTCGTGGTCAAGGGAGAGCCATCTGTCCACTATGTGGAGCTTGGCCACAAAACAGAGGACGGACGTGAGGTCGAAATAGTGGAATACCTGCAGTGCATCCAGTTTTTCCCAGCAGACGTCATCCAGACCCTTTTCACGTGCAAGGAGGTCTGTAAGCGACAGGACTGATTCCACTTTGTCCGCTTCCGCGAATTCTCCGGGGTTGAAGCGGTATCCGTCGATATCCACGCTGAGGTCATCCTCCGAACCCATTCCGGTGATGACGTCCAAGTTCTCCGGGCGGCCAATCTGGCGGTTAAGGTAACGTACCTTGGCATTGCGGAGATTGAGGTCGAAGCGGAAGTAATCCCGAATGAAGGCATCCGGATGGGAAAGTGCGGATGCGTAGAAATCTTCATTGAGGCTGTCGGCATCGAACCCCTTCAGGAGGAAATCAAGCGTGGCCGCATCCTTGTCGGAAAGAAGGCTGCGGATTTCTTCCACTGTCTCTTTGAAGCTTTCACCGGCGGCGTACTTGTAATCCGACGTCAGGACCGGAAGGCCGGAGACTATATACTCGAAATTACTCATTCACCGAAGAGGATTTTCCTTGTGGCAGGCCTGAGATATTCGCCGATGAGCGTCTTGAAACTCTCATCGGTAAGGCTGATGAAGTAACTGCCGTCCTTGGGGCCGATCTTGAATCCAGCGCCGATTTTCTTGGAGAAAGTGGCTTCCACGCCCTTGCCTACGGCCTTTGCAAGCTCGTTCTTGACATAGGGCTCGAGGCCGGCCTTTAGGTTTTCCGGAAGAACGAGGGCGAGGTCTGCAGGTTCCTGGGCAGAGAAATTCTTTGCCACTGCAGAGATGATTCCCTTGAGGTATTCTTCCTCAGAGAGGGCTCCGGCAACACCCTTTTCGGTGGCTTCTGCAACCAGAAGGTTCTCGATGGCGTTACGGGTGGTGAGAAGTGCGCTCTGAGATGCCATGCGTACATCTCCTTCCACCTTGATGCGGTAGTTTTCGGCGTCTTTCTTTGCCCCTGCAATAATGGCCTCTGCTTCTTCCTGGGCCTTTTTCACTATCTGGGCGGCTTCTTCGCGAGCCTTCTGAAGGAGAGCCTCTCCCTCTTCTTTACCCTTTGCAAGTCCCTCGTTATAGAGTTTCTCTGTAAGTTCCTGGAGTTTGTCCATATGAATGCATTTAGTTAATTTACAAATATAGCAATAAAAAAATAATCGGGCAAGAGGACCTGCCCGATTGTTTCGAATCTATTTGAGTCTCAAAAAACTGTATCCGAAGCGCTTGCATGCGGCTTTTTCCAGTTCATCCCGGTCGTCCGGGTGAGCTATCGAAATCAGTGCTTTAGCCCGCTGGGCCAGTGAAAGGTTCCTCAGGTAAACTATACCGTATTCAGTAGCAACATATTGTGTCTGGAACCTTGTCGTAACCACTCCGGCCCCGGGTGTCAGGGTGGGGACGATCTTGGCCTTTCCCTTGGATGTGCGGGAGGGGAGTGCGATGAAGGTGCGTCCGCCCTCGGCCAGTGCGCAGCCATACATGAAATCATGCTGGCCGCCGACGCTTGAGAAGATCATTTCGCCGATGGAATCGGCACAGACCTGTCCTGTAAGATCCACCTCTATCGCCGAATTGATGGCGCAGGCCCTGGGGTTCTGGGCGATGAGGAAGGGATTGTTGGTATAGGCCACGTCGAAGAACTCCATGGTTTTGTTGTGGTCTATGTACTTGTACATGGGCGCCGAGCCTATGGCAAGGGCCGCGACGCTAACTCCCGGATGCACTTTCTTCAGCGAATTGTCGATTACGCCCTCCTTGATGAGGCGGATGACGCCGTCGGTCATGGCCTCAGTGTGAAGGCCCAGGTGCTGATGGTGCTTTATCCCGTTCAAAACGGCGTTCGGGATGCCTCCGACGCCTATCTGCAGGCAGGCGCCGTCCGGAATCTGGGAAGCGACATTGGCGCCAATGGCCGCCTCGATGGGCGTCGGCTCCCCGAAGACCATGCCGAGGGGCGGCTCCTCGCAGTATACAGCCGCGCTTATCTTGGACTCATGTATGAGGCACTTTCCGTACAGGTAGGGAATGTTGGGGCTCACCTGGGCGATGACTACCCGCGCGCATTCCACTGCCGATACGGCGATATCGGCTGAAATACCATAGCTGCAGTAGCCGTTCTCGTCCGGAAGGGAGCAGTTGATGAAGGCTACGTCCACCGGGATTTCACCGCGGCGGAAGAGCCCCGGAACCTCTCCCAGGAAAGCCGGCGTCATGGTTCCGTAACCGGCGGCAATGTGCTTGCGCTGGTCGCCGCTGATGAAAATGCTGTTCACCAGGAACGAGTCCTTGTATTCAGGCTTGCAGAAAGGTGCTTCGCCGGCGGTAATGTTGAAGCCGCAGACAATCTGGACGTCCCTGAGTTCATCATGCCTTCTTGCAAGTGCTTCCTGAAGGATGACTGGAACCGAGGTTCCTCCCTGACAGACGACGGTGTCGCCGCTTCGGACGAGTTTTACGGCCTCGTCGGCAGATACATATTTCATTCGGGCTTAGTTTACGAGTTTTACAAAGAGCTTGAGATGCTTGTCCAGAAGGTCGAAGTCTTCGTCGCTGAGAAGGCGCGAAACGCAGACGCGGATGCCGCACTGGCCGCTTCCGGTGGTGTTGAGCGGAATGGCAATGATGCCGCATCTGAGAAGGGCTTCAAGAAGAGCCTTGTTGCTCAGATCCTTATATTCCACCGTATAGAAGAAGCCGTCGGAAATGGTCTGTTCCATGTCCTTGTCATACACGAGATGGAAACCGTTGCGGTCGAAGATTTCGCGTGAGCGATGGGCCCTGAATCCGTAGTCCCTGAGTTCCTTCACGAAATTGTATCTCCCGTCTACGGCAGCTTCGAACATGGCCGAAAGGGCATACTGCGCCGAATGTGAAGCGCCTGACGTATTCACATAGAGATAGTTGAGAATGAAGTTGTCTCCGAACTTTCCCATGCCCCATTTCTTCTTGAGCGCAGGATACTCCCTGTGATAGAGCTTGTCTGAAATGCATACGATGGCGATTCTCTCTCCGGCGTAGCTGAATATCTTGCTGCCGGAAATGAGGAGGACATAGTTGTCCGTGTAGCGGGCGACAGTGCTTTGGAACGGCGGCTGGAAGGGGACTGACATGTCCTTTCTGAAGTCCATGCATAGGTATGCCATGTCCTCGAGGACTATTACGTCATACTTGTTTGCAAGGTCTCCGATTATCTTGAGTTCCTCTTCCGTGAGGCAGATCCAGGCCGGGTTGTTGGGGTTGGAATACAGGATGGCGGCGATATTGCCTTCCTTGAAATAGGACTCCAGTTTCTCGCGGAGTTTTTCGGCCCTGTATTCATATATGTCGAAGGTCAGGTTCTTGATTCCGAGGATGTCGGGCTGGCGGCCGTGGGCGGAAAAACCCGGGCAGATGTACAGGATTGTGTCTTTCCGTGGATCGAGCTGAGAGCATTCCAGGATGCTTGTCATGCTGCCCTGCATGGAGCCCACGGTGGGCACTATGCCCTTTGGATCTATGTCCACGTCAATGAAAGCCTTCACGAACCGGGCGGCGTTCTTTTTCAGCTCAGGCAGGCCCTGGACCGACGGGTAAATCGAAGGGATACCGTTGTCAAGAGCCTTTTTCTGCGCTTCTATGCCGATAGGGCAGGCAGGAATACCGGGGACGCCGAACTCCAGGTGGGAGAACTTCTCTCCGGCCCGTTCCTCCAGCATGCTTCCAAGCATGGAGCACTGGCGTATGGTAGTGCGGGAAACATCCTCAATGCCCATTTCTGCAAGGGCTTCGTCCAGCACTTTCTTTTCCAAGGGTTTTTCCATGCTACTTCTGCTTTAGTGAATACTCAAGTCCTGCGTTGAATGCCTTGAGGTTGGATTCCACCACGGCCTCGCCTTTACGTGCAAATACGCGGCGTATACCGTCACGGAGCTTGTCTGCATCCAGAATGCCCAGAGCGGCAGCCGTTGCGCCCAGAAGAACCATGTTTGCGCCGCGGGGCGTGCCGAGGTCCTTTGCCAGGGCGTCGACGTCGAACGCTATTACATTGGTATAGCAGGACAGTTCGTCCTTTACTTTCTCAATGTCCGGGTAATTGGGAATATTTACTAAGGGAGCGGTGTTGGTTATGATCCATCCGTTCCGGTCGAGGCAGGGGACATAACGGAGAGCCTCCATCGGCTCAAGGGAGACGATGAGGTCTGCGCCGCCCTTGGGAATAAGGTCGCTGTATATGGGCTCTGAACTCAGGCGGAGGTGGCTCTGGACGTCGCCGCCCCTCTGGCTCATGCCGTGTACTTCTGCCTGCTTGAGGTAAAGGCCCTGCTCAAGAGCGGCAGAACCGATAACTGTTGCGATGGAGAGGATACCCTGTCCTCCCACGCCTGCAAGAATAATGTCCTTTTTCATGGCTGTTTACTTTTTGGCAGCGTGTCTTCTAAGTGTCTGGATACATTCGCGGCGGCATACGATGACGGAAACGCCGTGGTAGTCGAGTTCCTCCTTGATGACTTTCTCCATGTCCGGATAGTTCTTGGGGAGAGGGACGATAGTGCGGATATGCTCAGGTTCGACGCCGAGTCCCTGGCAGATGGCTTCGATGCGGCCTGTGCCGGCAGAATCCTGGCCGCCGGTCATGCCGGTGGTGAGGTTGTCGGATATGCAGAGGGTTATATCGGCCTTGCTGTTCACTGCGTCAAGAAGGCCTGTCATGCCGCTGTGGGTGAAGGTGGAATCGCCGATGACGGCAACTGCAGGCCAGGTTCCGCTGAATGCGGCGCCCTGGGCCATGGTGCATGAAGCGCCCATTTCCACGCAGGTATGAAGGCTGTTGAACGGAGGCATCCAGCCAAGGGTGTAGCAGCCGATATCGCCGAATACCCTCGCTCCGGGATAATCCTTCAGGGCATTGTTGAGAGCCGTATAGAAGTCCCTGTGCCCGCAGCCCTGGCAAAGTGCCGGCGGACGCGGAACCACCACTTCCGATGTGTTGTACTGCGGAAGTGCAGGGAGGCCCACTGCAGCGCGGACGGCATCCGGTGAGAGTTCTCCATCCCTGGGAAGAGTCCCGTCAAGACGTCCCTTTACAGGTACGGGAGTGGGGAAGTATCCCTTCATGCGTTCCTCTACCAGCGGCTGGCCTTCTTCTATGACGAGTACGGCCTTCACCTTCGAGGCTAGTTCAAGCGCAAGTTTCCTGGGGAAAGGATACTGGCTCACCTTGAGAACCGGGAACGGGCAGCCGTCGGGATAGTTCTCCATGAGGTAGTTGTATCCTATACCGCAGGCAATTATGCCGAGACTCCTGTCCGGGCCGTCCTTGAGCCAGTTGAACTCGGAGGCGGCTGCATCCTCTTCGAAGAGCGCATAATCCTTGATGAGTTCGCGGTTCCTTACCCTTGCATTGACAGGAAGCGTAACCCACTGGCGGGCTTTTTCCGGGTAGTGGAGCTGATTCTGTTCGCGCATAGGGGCGCTTTCTACCACGGCGCGGCTGTGGGCCATGCGGGTAGTCAGCCTCATGATGACAGGGATGCCGCGTTTTTCCGAATAATCCAGCGCCGCGCGGGTCATATTATAGGTCTCCTGCTGGTTGGAAGGTTCGAATACGGGCAGCATGCCGAAGGTGCCCCAGAAGCGGGAATCCTGCTCGTTCTGTGAACTGTGCATGGAAGGATCGTCGCAGGCGGCTATGATGAGACCGCCGTTCGCTCCTGTCATTGCAGAACCCATGAGAGGATCGGCGCACACGTTCATGCCAACGTGTTTCATGCACACGAGTGCACGCTTGCCTGCATAAGACATTCCAAGGGCTCCTTCCATTGCAGTCTTCTCGTTTGAAGACCAGTCGCAGTGGATGTTTCTTTCACGAGTTAGGGGGTGTCCCTGGATATACTCCGTAATCTCTGTAGAAGGCGTGCCGGGGTAGGCGTAAACGCCGGAAAGGCCGGCATGGATGGCACCCAGAGCAAGTGCCTCGTCTCCAAGCAATAGGTTTTTTTCAGCCATAGTGTTATATCAGGGCTTGTGGTTATTGTTTTAATTGCCCATTTGCTTACAAAGTTAAAAATTTTAAGCAAAAATCAAAAATTAATTAACGTTTTTATAAAAAAACCGGTATGAATAAATCACGCCGGTTTGAAGACTGTATTTTGTAAAAACCTAACCGAGGAATCCCAGAAGGATACCTGCCGCAACTGCGGAACCGATCACACCGGCCACGTTGGGGGCCATTGCATGGGTGAGAAGATGGTTGGAAGGATCGGCCTCGAGTCCGACTGTCTCGGATACGCGCGCCGCATCCGGAACTGCCGAAACGCCGGCATTGCCGATGAGCGGATTGACCTTCTTGCCTTCCGGCAGGAACAGGTTCATGAACTTGACGAAACTCACGCCGAAGAATGTCGCGATCACGAAGGAAACGAGACCGAGTCCGAAGATGAGGACTGATTTCCCGGTCAGGAACACATCGGCCTGGGTGGATGCGCCTACCGTGAGGCCGATGAGGGTTGTCACGATGTCGATAAGCGGGCCGCCGGCGGTTGCTGCCAGGCGCTTCGTGACTCCGCTTTCCTTGAGAAGATTTCCGAAGAAGAGCATGCCCAGAAGGGGAAGGCCGCTCGGAACTATGAAGGCCGTGCAGATGAAGCCTACGATAGGGAAGATGATCTTCTCCTTCTGGCTCACCGTACGGGGCTTGTTCATCCTTATCAAACGCTCTTTCTTCGTTGTAAGAAGCAGCATGATAGGCTTCTGGATAACGGGGACAAGAGCCATGTATGAGTATGCCGATACCGCGATGGCGCCCATCAGTTCAGGTGCCAGCTTGGAGCTCAGGAAAATGGCCGTAGGACCGTCTGCACCGCCAATAATGCCGATGGCTCCGGCCTCGTTGGGCGCGAATCCAAGGGCCAGGGCGAGAAGATATGCCCCGAAAATGCCAAGCTGTGCAGCCGCGCCGATAAGTATCAGCCTCGGCTGCGAAATAAGTGCCGAAAAGTCCGTCATGGCGCCGATGCCAAGGAAGATCAGCGGCGGATACCAGCCGTTTCTCACTCCGTGGTACAGGATATTGAGGACAGACCCTTCCTCGTATATGCCTATCTTCAGGCCGACTCCCGTGGCCGGGTCAAAGAAAAGGGGTATATTGCCTATGATCATGCCGAAGCCGATAGGCACCAGAAGCAGCGGTTCCCACTTTTTGACTATGCCAAGGGTAATGAAGATGAGGCCGATTGCAATCATGGCAAGGTGCTGCCATGTGCAGTTGGCAAAACCAGTGAACTGCCAGAACTGCCTCAGACTGTCAATTATAGTATCCATCAGCCAATGGTTACGATGTCTGCCCCTTCGAGTACCGAATCGCCCTTTCCGACGTGGATGGCAGTGATGGTGCCGTCAACTTCGGCAAGGATGTCGTTTTCCATCTTCATTGCCTCGATTACGGCAACCTTCTGGCCGCGCTTTACAGCCTGGCCTTCCTTTACGTCTACGCTGATGATGATGCCGGGAAGAGGGCTCTGGACAGTCTTGCCGCCGGCAGGTGCCGCTGCAGCGGGCTTTGCTGCTTCCTGTACGGGAGCGGCTGCTGCTTTTACAACCGGTGCAGGCGCTGCTGCAGGAGCGTTTTCGAGCTGAACCTCATAATCGGCCCCGTTGACCTTTACTGGCAGTATTTTTCCTTCTGCTTCACCAACGCATACGTTATATTCCTTTCCGTTGATGGTAAATTTATACTCTTTCATATCTTATCTAGGTAATTTTCTGAAATTAAGGGATTTTGTTTCCCATGGAGTGTCCTTGTGGCGGATAGTGAGCACCAGCGGCTCATGGTCGTGGACGGCATCGCTGAGGTACATGTGGACCGCAGCTGCGATGGCGGCATAGGTCTCGCCTCCGTTTTCCATGTCGATGGCTGCCGCAATGGCCGCTGCGACTTCCCCGTCCGGAGCGGCTGCTTTCTTCCCGGAGCGGCGTTTTGTCTTGAAAGCCCCGGAGAAGACCTTACCCGAGAAACTGTAAACGAAATACAGGATGATGAGCGCAGTGAAAACCACGACAACGCTTATGAGGGTAAGCGTCCATCCGTGCGGGTCTGTCTGGGCCATGCGGTCTGAGCCGGCCGTGAGAAGTGCGCTATAGAGGGAGGTTGTCATGTTTCTTGGCTGGTATTTCCTGACGTTTGCCGGCAAGGCTCTCAAGGGCGCGGATTACGCGGAAACGGGTGTTGCGCGGCTCAATTATATCGTCGATATATCCCTTCTGGGCTGCCTGATAGGGGTTGGAGAAGAGATCTTCGTATTCCTTCTTCTTTTCCTCGAAGATTTCGGAGGCGTGTTCGGGATCGGCCTTGAGTTCCTTGGCGTAGAGGACGTTCACTGCGCCGTCGGCACCCATGACTGCTATCTGGGCAGAGGGCCATGCGTAATTTATGTCTCCGCGCAGCTGTTTGCAGCTCATGACGATGTGGGCGCCGCCGTAGCCCTTCCTGAGCGTCACCGTGACCTTGGGGACGGTGGCTTCTCCGTATGCGTACAGCAGCTTTGCGCCGTTGGTGATGATGGCGCCATACTCCTGCTGGGTGCCTGGGAGGAAGCCGGGAACATCGACGAGGGTGACGAGCGGGATGTTGAAGGCGTCGCAGAAACGCACGAAACGTGAAGCCTTGCGGGATGCGTTGATGTCAAGGACACCGGCCAGGACTGCAGGCTGGTTTGCGACGATGCCTACGCTGCGGCCGTTCATGTGAGCGAAGCCAACGATGATGTTCTTAGCATAGTCCTTGTGAATCTCGAAGAATTCGCCGTCATCGACAATGCTGCCTATGACCTTGTACATGTCGTAGGACTTGTTGGGATTGTCGGGTATTATGGAATTCAGCTCATCGTCCAGGCGGAAAGGGGAGTCCTCCGTGGGCTTTTCGGGGGCGGTTTCCATATTGTTCTGGGGGAGGAAGCTCAGGAGTTTCTTTATGGTCTGGATACCGTCTTCCTCGCTGTCCGCTGCAAAGTGGGCTACACCGCTCTTAGATGCGTGGACAGACGCTCCTCCAAGTTCTTCCTGGTCTACCACCTCACCTGTCACGCTCTTTACGACTGCGGGACCGGTTAGGAACATATAGGAGGAATTCTTTACCATGAGGGTGAAGTCCGTAAGTGCCGGAGAATAGACGGCACCGCCGGCGCAGGGGCCGAAAATACCGCTTATCTGCGGAATGACTCCGGAAGAGAGAATATTGCGCTCGAAAATCTCGCCGTAACCTGCAAGGGCGTCGATGCCTTCCTGGATTCGGGCGCCGCCGGAATCGTTAAGGGCGATGCAGGGAGCGCCTGCACGGAGAGCCATATCCTGAATCTTGCAAATCTTTTCGCTCATGGTCTTGGACAGGGAGCCGCCGCTTACGGTAAAATCCTGTGCGTAAACATATACAAGGCGGCCGTCGATTGTGCCGAAACCGGTTACGACTCCGTCCCCGTCAGGATGACTCGCGTCCATGCCGAAGTTGGTGCAGCGGTGCTGGAGGAACATGTCCGTTTCCTCGAAGGATCCCGGGTCAAGGAGGAGTTCAAGACGCTCCCTGGCCGTTTTCTTTCCTTTTGCATGCTGGGCTTCAATTCTTTTTGGGCCGCCGCCAAGGCGGGCCTTCTCCCTTCTTTCTACCAGTTTTTTGATATTCTCGGATTGAATGCTCATATTTTATCTGAAAAATTTATCAATTTCTTTCACTGATTCCGGCAGGGCGAAAACTGCCACCCTGTCGTAAGGTTCTATGCGGGTGTGTCCCACGGCTATGAAGCTCTCTCCTCCGCGTATTACGCCGCCAATGATGGCATTGTCCGGGAAAGTGATATCCTTCAAGGTGCCTTTCGTAATGCGGGAACCCGGCGCTGCCGTGTATTCGAGAACTTCGGCATTTGTTCCGCTCATGTAGCGGACGCTTCTTACCTTATCTGAGAGAGTGAATTTGAAAATGCGGCTTGCTGTAATGAGTTTCTTGTTTACGACCGAATCCACTCCCATCTCTTCTGCGAGGTGTATGTACTCCAGGTTTTCCACCTGCGCTATGACGCGGGGAACCCCGAGTTTCTTTGCTGCAACGCAGGCGAGGATGTTAAGTTCGTCATTGCCTGTAACTGCCAGGACGGCCTGGTATCCCAGCAGGTCTTCTTCTATGAGGAAATCCGTGTTCCTGACATCTCCGGTAGCGACGTTTATGGATTCCGGGAGCTGTTCTGAAAGTTCGCGGCTGTGTACGGGATCCGATTCGATGATTTTCACCTCGTCCATTCCTGCAGCGGAAAGGCGTTCAGCGACCATCTGCGCAATCTCGGAACCGCCCATTATCATCACGCGCTTGATATTCACCTGGTCCTTCCCGAGATACTTCAGAAGATCCGGCATGCCATCCCGGAGGGCGATGATGTAGAGGTAGTCGCCGTATTTGAAAGAGGTGTCGAATTTGGGGATTATGGTCTTGCCTTCACGGGAAAGGGCGACAATCCTGAATGCCGATGTCTGGTTTGCCTGGGTTACCTTATGGTGGAACTCGGCAACGTTCATGTCCAGGAGAGGGGAGTCGTCATCCAGTTTGAAAACGGCCATCTGAAGCTTTCCGCGGGCGAAATCCATGGATTCGGTGGAGGCATTGTGACGCAGCATGTCCACAATCTCGTCGCTCGCTATCTTCTCCGGGAAGAAGAGCATGTCCAGTCCCATGTCCTTGAAGAGGACCTTGTTTTCAGGGGAGAGGAAATGTTCGTCGTCCACTCTGGCGACTACGCGCTTGGTGCCCAGTTTCTTGGCAAGAAGGGCACTGACGATGTTCGAACTCTGGGAACCGCCGGGATTGACGCCGATGAAAAGGTCGGCATCGGAGCAGCCCGCATCCTTGAGGCTTGCAATGGAGGAGGGACCGCCTACGATAGTGGAAACATCGGCGGAAGAGCTCAGGGAGCGGATTCTTCCGGGGTCATGGTCGATGACGGTGACCTCGCTGCCTTCGGCCGAGAGCATCTTTGCGAGGTGGGATCCCACCTGACCGGCGCCTTCAATAATGATTCTCATTGCTAATGCTTTTCCTAAAAACTTACAAATATAAGAATTTTTGTGTAACTTTGAAGACCAAAACAATATGTAACCATGAAACGCTTTTTATGCCTTGCCGCAGCTTCTCTGCTGCTTGTGTCCTGTGGAACGCTCAATACCGCCCGCCTCATGCAGGGTGCAGCATATGCCACTCAGGCCCTCATGCTTCCTGAAACAGATGTCATTGCATACGTGCAGCAGTATATCACGTCGCTCGATGCCAAAAGCACTGTTCTGCCCGAATCCAATGCATATACAAAGCGTCTGAGGAATCTTACGTCCAAGCTTACACAGGTTGGTGACATACAACTAAACTACAAAGTTTATCAGGACAAGGAAGTGAATGCATTCGCCTGTGCAGACGGCTCTGTCCGCGTTTACACCGGCATCATGGACGTCATGAACGACGAGCAGCTTCTTTCCGTCATAGCACATGAAATCGGCCATGTGGCCCTCAAGCATACGTACAACCAGATGCGCAACAGCATGCTTACCAGCGCCGCTTTCGAAGGCCTTGCCGCAACTTCTGACAAGGTGGCGGTTCTCACCGATTCACAGCTCGGCGCCATCGGCCAGACCATGATAAACAATCATTTTTCCAAGAAGCAGGAATCCCAGGCCGATGAATTCAGCTACGAGTTCCTGGTGGCTTCCAAACGCAATCCCTGGGTTATGGTAGAGGCTTTCGAAAAGCTCCAGCAGGTTTCCGGCGGCGCTTCTGTAGCAGGTCCTGTAAGCAGCCTGTTCTCTACCCATCCCGACACGGCAACCCGTATCAAGACCATTTCCGCTCTTTGCGAGCGTGACGGATTCAAGCGCCCTTAAAACAGGCCTTTAGGAATAATCCAACCTTTATAGAGCCCTTCCGGTGTGGAGGGGCTTTCTTTTATCTCGCCCTTCAGGCGTAGTTTCCTGTATTCCCTATGAGCTTCCAAGACTGCCTTGAAGAATGCTGTTTTGCCTTTGAACAGATATACAAGGGCAGAAGCTCCGTCCAACAGCATTCTCGCAATAATGCGCATTCTGGCGCGAAGGCGAGGACACTTTGACCCGGCTGCTTTGAAAGTGGCGGGGAGATTGTTCTCAAGAAGGAGCAGGTTGTTCCTGAAATTTAGCCTTAGCTTGAACGGGGATTCGTTGGGAAGGGTTCCGCCGCCGATGTGATACACTTCCGACGACGGTACGTTCGTCACTTTCCAGCCCCTTAACTGCATTCTCCAGCAGAGGTCTATCTCTTCCATGTGCGCAAAGAAACGTTCATCCAGCCCGCCAAGTTCATTCCATACGGAACTCCTTACAAGGAGGCAGGCGCCGCTGCACCACATTACATTCTCCGGAGTGTCATACTGCCCGTTGTCCTTCTCCAGTTTCTGCATGATGCGCCCCCGGCAGAAGGGATAGCCATAACGGTCGATGTAACCGCCCGCGGCACCTGCATACTCGAACGAACTGCGGTCATTCCACGATATGAGTTTTGGCCCGCAGGCACCGCAGTGAGGGTGGGAATCCATCCATTCCACAAGCGGAGACAGCCAGTTTGCGGGGACTTCGATGTCGGAATTGATGAGGACGTAATAATCGGCCCCCAGGCCTTTGAGGGCGCGGTTGTAGCCGCCGGTAAAACCGTAGTTGGTGTCCAGTTCGATGAGCCTTACGGAAGGGAACTCGGCTTTCATCATGTCTGCCGATCCGTCCTTAGAGGCGTTGTCTGCAACGATGACCTGCGCATCCATGTCCTTTACTGAATCCAAAAGGGGAGGGAGGAACTGCCTGAGGTAGTCCCTTGTATTGTAATTCAGTATGACGACCGCAGTTTTCATGCGCTGATGTCTACGTTTGCAAAGGCTAAGGTAGGAATTAATTTGGACATGCAAGGGCGTGCGTCATCGGCAGTTGCAAAAATACTGTTCCAAAGGGTGATGAAATCGCCCGTCATGAGCATCTCCCTGAGCGGGCATACTATCTTTCCGTCTTTCACGAGGAAGCCCTCTATGCCGTAGGAGAAATTGCCGGTGGACGTGTTCGAGTTGCCGCCATTGAAGCCTGTTACATATATGCAGTCCCGGACCTTGGCAAGAAGGTCATCGGCTGTCTTGCACTCGCCTATAGGCTTTACAACCACGCGTGTGGCATCTTCTACAGTAGGTTCCATGCCCATCTTGGCTGCGACATAAGTATTGAGGAAGTACTGCTTCACGACGCCTTTTTCTATTATGGGCGCGGTCCTGGTCCCGACTCCTTCGCTGTCAAAGAGACGGGAGCCTGTCTGTCCCTTTTCCCTGGGGCAGTCCCAGATATCCAGCACTTCCGGGAATATCTTCTTTTCCAGGGCTCCTTCCAGGAAGGAATTCTTCTGCTGAAGGGCATATCCTCCGAGCGCATTCAAAACCGGCGTGAGCAGCTTGGAAGCGCATTCTGCATCCACTACGACGGCGTATTTCCCGCTTCCGATGCCTTCCGGGCCGATTTGCGCCGCTGCCCTAAGTGCTGCCTTCTCTGCGCAGTCTACGGCTTTCAGGTCCTTGAGAAGAGGGCTTGCGTCCCACCAGTAGGATGAATACCGGTTGCCATCCTTGTCTTCGACGGTGACTTCGTACCCTATCTCAAATGAGGTTTCCATGTGGCGGGCATAAAGCCCCTGGGAATCTATGGTCAGGGAATCGAATACGCTGTCGGAGTATTCTCCTTCCTCGGCTATTATCCTAAACCCGTTTTCGATGCTTTCCTTCCTTGCCCAGATTGATGTTCCCAGCGAGAAATCCCTTCTCCAGTTGGACTCCAGGCTCTCATAGTGCGGGTCGTAGAGTTCCAGTTCGTTTCCTGATGCGGCGTCTTTTGCAAGACGCTCCGGAGCTGGCAGGTTGCGGAAGGGGTCGGCCTCGAGCATTTTTACCGTGGATATCGCCTTCAGGATAAACTCTTCGAGGCCTTCCTTGTCGAGTCTGTTGGACGAGAATGTGCCGAAGCGGCCGTCGGCAAAGATGGCAAGCTGTATGCTCCTGTCAAGGGCGCGTGCGGTCTTGTCTATTTCTCCGTTAAGGATACCGGTGAGGTCCATCAGGCTTTTGGTGAGCGTAACCCTCACTTTGTCCGCACCGCTCCGGAGGCAGAAATCCCGGCAATACTCGGCGATTGATATTTCGTTGGCAGTTAGTTTCATTTTACACCTCCGACTGTTAGTTCACGTATGAGTACCGTTGGAATTCCGCAGGACACGGGTGCGCTCTGCTCCTTGCCGCAGGTCCAGGCGCCTGGGTCTATTGCGAGGTCATCGGCAACGCCTTCAATGTCGGCAAGGGCGCGGGGACCGTTGCCGATTATGTTGATATCCTTCACTGGAGCGGTCAGGCGGCCGTTTTCGATGAGGAAGCCGGATTTTACGAAGAAGGTGAAATCTCCCTCGCCGATTTTAACCTGGCCGTTGGAGAATTCATCGACATAGATGCCTTTCTTCACGGAAGAGACGAGGTCTTCTGCACGGGCGGTGCCGCTTTCCATGTAGGTGGTGCGCATGCGGGGAAGGGGTGCATAGCGGAAGCTTTCACGGCGGCCGTTGCCTGTGGATTTTACGCCGTAATGGGCGGCGCTGATCCTGTCGTGGAGGTAGGAGGTAAGGATTCCGTCTTCTACCATGTAGGTCTTCTGGCCGGGGACGCCCTCATCGTCATAATTGAGGGAACCGCGTGCGCCGGGGATGGTTGCATCGTCGATGATGTTGATTCCGGAGGAGCAGACGCGCTGGCCCATCTTGTCTGAGAAGATGGATGTGCCCTTGCGGTTGAAATCGGCCTCGAAGGCGTGGCCCATGGCTTCGTGAAGGAGTATGCCGGATGCGCCTGCACCCATTACCACGGGCATTTTGCCGCCTTTGGGACGGATTGCCTCGAAGCGGCTGTCGATGCCTTTCACAACCTCTGAGGCTATTTCATCGGCAAGGGAATCGGAAAGCATTTCGGCGCCGGTGCGGAAACTCCTGGAGGTGGACTTGTTCTCTGTCTTGCCGTTCTGGGAGAATACGGCGGTTGCAGAGACGCTGCCCATGGGGCGGGTGTCCCATTTTAGTTCGCGGAAGGAGTTGTACATGAGGATGTCGCTCACCTGGAAGGCGAGAGAAACCGTTATTTTGACGATCCGTCTGTCCTTTTCACGGATCCTGGCCTCGAGACTGCTCAGAAACGGCAGGAAACTGTCCATGCGAAGGTCTCCCCACGGGGTTGCCATGGGGTATCGGTCGGCATTGGGGTTGGGTTCACCGCGGGAGGGGCTGCCGGTTCCGTATGGACTTACTTCGGAAGGGGCGTCTGCGATTCTCGCGGCGGCTTTGGCGCAGGAGAGCATATCGGCAGGGGATGTGCTCTCTGAATATGCGTAGCCGGTTTTTTCTCCGGCAAGGACGCGGATTCCCACGCCGTAATCTATATGGTTTCCACCGGATGTGACGGCGCCGTCCCTAAGAAGGAGGCTGCCGTAAGAGGTATTCTCGAAAAATATGTCGCAGTAGTTTCCGCCGCGGGAAAGTCCCTCCTGGACAAGGCGGTCCAGAGTGGCGGTGTCCACTTTGAAAATGTCAAGATAATACTGTTTACTGTATATCATTTCCTGAAAACGGAACTCCGTCGTGCGCAAGTGGAGCCTTGCTGAGTTCCTTCACTATTTCTTCCGTAACATTCTGGACGGAGCGCTGGGGCCCGTCAGTATCGCCTACAAGGGAACGGATTCTGTTGTACCTTTCCATATCCGTTATCATGAGGCCTTTCTTTGTTCCCTCCGCTATTATTTCAAACGGGGGATTGGAATTGTCGGCAAGTATCCACTTGTCACACTCCTTCATGTAGTCGTGGAAAAGGTATCCCAGTCCCACGATATATCTTCTGCGTATGGTTTCTTCCGGTATGTCGTGCCCGCCGGCACGGACCCTGTCGGCAACCCTTTCGATTGCAAGTTCCGGACTGTTGAGCCAGAAATACAGCACTGTCACGTGATAACCCTGCTGCTGGGCTGTCCGCACCATTTTGAGGAGGGAGCGCGTTGCCAGCGTTGTCTCTATGCAGAAATCTTCTCTCCTTTCGAATAGATACTTCACCTTTTTGAGCATGAGGCGGCTTGCGGTGATGGCTGCGCCTTCAGGGGCAAAGGGTGAAAGGTGTTTTGCAAACTCGTCGGAGTTCACGAACTCGCTGCAATCAAGCAGCTCCGGGAGAAGAGCATATGATGCTGTAGTTTTCCCGGAGCCGTTGCAGCCTGATATGATGTAGAGTCTGGGCACTTATTCGGTTGCCGCTTCAAGTTTCTTCATCATGGAGAACATGAAGATAGCAGAGATGACGCAGACGCCGAGGAACACTGCCCATACAACCCAGAGGGGAAGACCGCCCCAGAGGTGTCCGCCAACCTGTACGAGGAAGTTGCCGAGGGCGGTGGCCACGAACCACATACCCATCATCATACCCTTGTACTTGGGAGGAGCTACCTTGGAAACGAATGAGATACCCATAGGGCTGAGGAGAAGCTCGCCGAATGTGAGAATCAGATAAACGGTGATGAGCCAGTAGGGAGAAACCAGGGTCTCGGGAAGTCCGGCTTCGCGTGCGGCGGCCTGTGCATCAGGAGTATTGAGGCCGATGGATGCGAAAGCCATGAGGCCGAAAGCCACTGCAGCCACAAGCATGCCGTATGCAATCTTGCGGGGTGCTGAAGGCTCTTTGCCCTTGTTTGCAAGTGCGCCGAAAATGGCCATCGAAACAGGGGTGAGGGCTACCACGTAGAACGGGTTGAAGTGCTGGAAAATAGGTGCGCTGATCTCGATGGAACCGCTCAGGCGGGTGTACTGCCAGATAAGGAAGGCGACTGCGAGAACGACAACGCCCACGCCGATCCATTTTCCTTTCTTGGATGCATCCTTCTCGAAGATGGAGAAGAGGGCATATACTATGGCGATTACAGCGACGAGGTTCCATACATTGAACGGCATGGAGGCGATGCCTTCTGCGCTGCGCTCTGTGAACTCATCGGCAAAATAGGTGAGGGTGAGGCCGTTCTGGTGGAAGGACATCCAGAAGAAGATGACCACGGCGAAAACCAGGAACAGTGCAACCATGCGCTTTTTGGTCTGTTCGGGGGTGAGGGTGTCCACGACAGCGGCTTTCTCACCCTTTTTGGTACCGCCTTCAACGTGCTTGAACCATCCTCTGAATGCGTAGTAGATGGCGATTGATACGATAAGGGATGCGCATGCTACGGCAAAGGAGAAATGGTATGCGGAGTTGCCGTCGAATCCGAGGGTCATAGCCCATTCGCGAATCTTGATGGCGGCAGTAGGGGCAAACAGTGCGCCGATATTGATTGCCATGTAGAAGAGGGAGAAGCCGGAGTCACGCTTGGATGCGTACTGAGGATCGTTGTAGAGGTCTCCCACCATTACCTGGAGATTGCCTTTGAACAGTCCCGTTCCAAAGCCTATCAGGACCAGGGCCGCCAGCATTCCCACAAGTGCTACGGTGCCGCTGCCAAGGGGAATCGACAGGAGCAGATATCCCAGGAACATGACTATGATACCCGTGGTGACCATCTTCCCGAAACCGAATTTATCGGCAAGGATACCGCCGATGAGGGGGAAGAAGTATACCAGCATGAGGAATGAACTGTAGATGGTTCCGGCTGTTCCTGCGGAGAGGCCGAAATTGGCTCTCAGGAAGAGGGCGAAAACCGCAATCATGGTGTAGTAACCGAAGCGCTCGCCCGTGTTGGCCAGTGCGAGAGCAAACAGTCCTTTAGGTTGTCCTTTAAACATATTATTAAGATTTTAGTAAATTCAAGTCTTACAAAGATAATAATTTTGTTTATATTTGTAAGTGAAATGAAAAAGAAAAAAAATGCCGGAATCGGGATTCTGGAGGGTCTTATACGCCTTCACGGCCTGCTTCCTCTTAAATATCACCGCTTTCTGGCCCGCATCCTGGCCTGGATACTCAGGGGAGTGCTGCATTACCGCGTAGACGTGGTGTATACGAATCTTGCCCGCAGTTTTCCGGAAAAGTCATACGATGAGATAAAACGCATTGAAAAGCGGTTTTATCTTCATTTCGCTACGGTTCTGTCGGAAATGATATGGTTTGGCTCATGCCGCGGAGACAGAGGCCGCAGGCGTCTTGAGAAGAGCCATATCGTGGAGTTTACCAATCCGGAAGAGTTCAACCGGCTTGTCAGAGCCAATCCGCAGATGATGGTGATGCAGAACCACGCAGGCAACTGGGAACTCATTGCCGGGGTCAAGCAGTATTCGTACGGGGAGCCTCTGGATATAGACCCATCAGAAGTGAGCGTTGCATATGCCCCGCTTGCAAATGCATTCTGGGATGCATTCACCGCCAATAACCGTATAGCCCCCATCATGGATACCGGTTTCAACGGCTATATAGACTTCAACCATATACTCCGTCACGTTCTTTCAAACAGGACCGCAAAGATGGTATATGTTTTCATTACGGACCAGTATCCCTATAAGCATGGAGCCGGAGACATGAAAATCAACTTCATGCACCAGGACACTTATTCCATGAGCGCTGCCGCCGGGCTTGCAGTGAAGATGGGCATGTCGGCAGTATACCTGAGGTACCGCACCCGTCCGGAAGGCGGCTACACCATGACGGCAGTCCCCATTGCGGAAAATGCATCGGAGTCTACGGTCTCCGATATCATGACACAGTACTACAAACTCCTCGAGGAAGACCTGCGCGAACAGCCCTGGAACTACCTCTGGACACACAAAAGATGGAAATAATATGAGAAAAGCAGTTCTTCTCTTCTCCCTTGTATTGTCCTGCGCCTTGTCCAAGGCCCAGGATGTGACATATTCACTGCCTTATTCCTCATTTACATTGGAGGTGACAGCCGTACAGACTGTCCATTTCGCCGGACCTTATTCCCAGTTCGCAAGGGAAATGCTCAATCTGAATGTCCCTGCTATGGACGTCAAGGACACATACGTTAAGGAAATAAAGATCGTCCCCAAGGTAGAGGCCGATCCTTACTCTCCCCGTTACAGTTGCCCCGCAATGAGCCCCGTCATGATGGAAATGTCCGCCCAGGGACTCATCTCCTTCTCCGACAAGTCCGGCAGTGCGCAGTGGCGTTTCGTGCCTGAGGTATCGGCCGATTTCTCCGCCTCTGGCATTACTGGGCCGACGAAGCAGGAAAAGCATATCACCTATCGTACGGTAAAGACTGACACCGCCGAGGTCCGTTATCCGGTAGAGAATGTAGTCACTGTCACGAAAACGCTTGAAGACAAGGCTGCAGCGGCTGCAGAGATGATTCTCAAGGCAAGGGAGGAACGGTTCAATATCGCAATCGGCAACACGGATGCTTCATACAGCGGGGAATCCATGGCGGCGGCACTGGGAGAACTCACAAAGGTGGAAGAGGAATACCTGAAGCTGTTCACCGGTTATTCCGTCACCAGGGAATTCACGGCATACTTTGAAGTGATGCCGTCGGCTACTGCCCGCACCAACCGCTACACGGCGTTTTACCTTTCAGAAGACGGTTCGCTAACCAGGGAAGCCCGCGGAAAGTCCAGGCCATACGAACTGGAATTCACTCCGGTATCCGTTCCGGACGTTAGGTCCGATGCCTCCCAGCAGGATGCCAGAAAGAAAAGTGACAAGACATATACAATACATTATCGCATTCCTGCTATCTGCCGCTTGAGGATACTGGAAGACGGGAATCCAATCATGGAAACCCGTGTCCCCGTATATCAGCTGGGCAGGGAAAGCGAAATGCCCGTAAACCAATAAACAAACAATAACACTATGAGTATCAAAGACCTTAAACCCCAGGTAGTGTGGAATAATTTCTACGCACTTACCCAGATTCCCAGACCCTCCAAGCATGAGGGAAAAGTGATTGAATATCTCTACAACTGGGGTGTATCCCACGGTTTTGAAACAATCAAGGACGACACCGGTAACATCATTATCCGCGTTCCTGCAACTCCCGGCTTCGAAAATCGCAAGGGTGTTATTCTCCAGGGACACATGGATATGGTTCCCCAGAAGACTTCCGACTCGGACCACAATTTCCTCACGGACCCTATCAATGCCTATGTAGACGGCGAGTGGGTCACCGCAGACCGCACAACCCTTGGCGCAGACAACGGCATCGGTGTTGCGATGGGACTTTCCGTCCTTGAAGACAAGAGCGTAAAGCACGGTCCGGTAGAGGTTCTTGTAACCTATGATGAGGAAACCGGCATGACCGGAGCCAACTGCCTGAAACCGGGTGTCCTCAAGGGAGACATACTGATGAACCTGGATTCGGAAGAAGAAGGCGAACTCTGCGTCGGATGCGCAGGCGGCCTGGATGCATCTGCATCGTTCAAGTACCTCAAATATAACACTCCTGCCGCACACAAGGGCCTCAGGATTACCGTGAAAGGTCTCCAGGGCGGCCATTCCGGCATGGACATCTCCCTGTACAGGGCAAACGCCAACAAGGTGATGGCCCGCATCCTCCTTCCCGCCATGGAGATTTTCGGCGTAAAGGTGGTAAGCTTCACCGGAGGCAGCCTCCGCAATGCAATTCCGTTTGAAGCCGTTGCCGACGTCCTCGTCCCCGAAGACAACCTTGCCGCCGTCCGCACCTTGATAGACAACATCTTCGGCGAGGTCAAGGCCGAATTCAAGGAATCCGATCCTTCCGCAGCCATTTATGTCGATGAAATCGAAGCTGCGCCGAAGTATATCCAGTCTTCTGTTATGCTGAGGGCCGTCAAGGCGATGATAGCCTGCCCCTCCGGCGTCATCCGTATGTCCAGGACTATGGAAGGTCTTACCGAAACTTCCATCAACATGGCAATCGTCCGCACGGAACGCGGCAATATCACCGTTCACAGCCTCATGAGAAGTGCCGTTGACACCGCAAAGGCAGACCTTGCCGAACGCATCCGCTGCATCTTTGAACTTGCCGGTGCAAACAAGATTGAGTTCAAGGGCGGTTATTCAGGCTGGACACCCAAGCTTGACACTCCCATGAACAAGGTAATGATGGAGCAGTATCAGAAAGTATATGGCAAGCCCATGAAGATAATGGCCACACATGGCGGACTTGAGTGCGCAATCATGGGTGCCAAGTATCCTGCATGGGAGATGGTTTCCATCGGCCCCACCATCAAGTATCCCCACAGCCCGGACGAGAAGGTGAATATTGCCTCCGTAGCCCGCACTTGGGAATATCTCAAGGCTGTTCTGGAAAACGTTCCCACCAAGTAAAGTCATTATTCTGGCTTTAAATCACACAGGCTGGTCCCTTTTCAGAGGCCAGCCTGCTTTGCAACGGACGGCGGCGGCAATCGATCAGTGCCCGGCGCAGAATTGCATGACAAATTTAAGGGAAGGGGAGCGATGAAAATCCAATTCCGGCCATGGAATAATTGACTGTCATCTGACTGAGAGACAGTGTATTTGCGGGAAAAGTCAAAAAATCCCCTGTAATGCTTGGCGGCATTTGTTTTTGTGGGAAATAATGTCTATCTTTGCATCCCTTTTTGGGGGAAGACTCTCCCGAAAAGCATTTAAAACATTATTTATCAACAAAAAACAACAAACAATGGTTAACCAGTACGAAACCGTTTTCATTGCAACTCCCGTTTTGTCTGATGCCCAGATGAAGGAAGCGGTTGCCAAGTACGTCAAGCTCATCACCGACAACGGTGGCGAGATTGTGTACCAGGAAGATTGGGGCCTGCGTCAGCTTGCTTACCCCATCCAGCACAAGACCACAGGTTTTTATTACCTGATCGAGTTCAGGGCAGACTCACAGTTCGTAGCCACTCTCGAAACCCAGTATCACCGTGACGAACGTATCATCCGTTTCCTTACCGTCGCTCTCGACAAGGATGCAGTTGCATACGCAGAAAAGCGTCGCGCTAACAAGAACGCCGCAGCCGCCGCTCCTGCAGCCCCTGCAGCAGAAGAAGCTCCCGCAGCTGAATAATTGGAGGACAAAACAATGGCAAACGAAAATAAAGAAATCCGCTATCTGAATCCCCCGACCGTGGAGGTTCGCAAGAAGAAATACTGCCGCTTCAAGAAAGCCGGTATCAAGTATGTTGATTACAAGGATCCTGAGTTTCTCAAGAAGTTCCTCAATGAGCAGGGTAAGATTCTTCCCCGCCGCATCACCGGTACTTCCCTCAAGTTCCAGCGCAAGGTTGCCCAGGCTATCAAGCGTGCCCGCTCCCTCGCTCTTCTTCCCTATGTTACTGACCTTCTTAAATAATCTGCCTTATGGAAATTTTGCTCAAGAAAGATGTAGCCAACCTCGGTTACGCTGGTGAGATCGTAAAGGTCAAGGCCGGTTATGCAATGAACTATCTGGTGCCCCAGGGCATGGCCACTGTTGCAACAGAGTCCGTTAAGAAGCAGCACGCAGAAACTCTTCGTCAGCGCGCTCACAAGGAAGCCAAGCTCGTCGCCGATGCAGAAGCTCTCGCAGCAACTGTAGCAGCACAGGAAATCGAGGTTAAGGCCAAGGTATCCGAAAACGGCAAGCTCTATGGCTCCGTTACCACCATGGATCTCGAGGCAGCTCTCGCAGCCAAGGGTCTCAACATTGACAAGAAGGACATCACCATCCTTGCCAACGAAGTCAAGGAACTCGGTGCATACGAAGCTTCTGTAAAGATTTACAAGGCTATCAAGGCTACCTTCAAATTCAACGTTGTTGCAGAGTAATTTCTGCTTAAGATAAAAAAATGGTCGACAAGAAATTGCCGACCATTTTTTTTATTTCTCAGGTTTTTCCGGTTCGTCACCGTGCGCATCCTTGTACTTGAAGCGGCGGATCTTGGTTGTTGCCGTTTTCTCGAAGGGCTCTTTCATGGCGTCGACTTCGCCGATGCGGGAATTCTTGCCGACAGTCTTGTTCACCCACTCCAGAACGGCTTTCTTGCGCTTCTCCAGGTCTTCAAAGAACTTATCCTCACTGGCCTGATTCCAGTCAAGGACGTTGTCTTCAAATTTGACGAGGGCAACCAGTTTGCCTCCTCGTTCTATGACAAGTGATTCTTCTACACCGTCGATATTGTTGATGACCTGCTCGATCTCCTCAGGATAGATATTTTCTCCCGAAGGACCCAGAATGGTGCTGTTCAGGCGGCCTTTTATATAGTAGTTGCCGTCCTTGTCCACGGTTGCGATGTCTGAAGTATGGAACCAGCCTTCATCGTCCAGCACGGTGCGGGTGCGCTCCGGATCCCTGTAATATCCAAGCATCACATTGTCTCCGCGGCATACGATTTCGCCTTCCCCGTTGGCGGGATTGACATTGTCCAGCTTGATTTCCACCTTGTACGATGCAACCCCGATGGAGCCAACTCTCTTGGGCTTTTTCACCATTACATTGCACACAAGCGGAGCTGTTTCCGTCAGTCCATATCCTACGGCATAAGGGAAGTGGCAGTCTTTGAGAAACTGTTCCACCTTGGGGTCCAGTTTTGCTCCTCCGATGCCGAAGAATGTCAGTTTGCCTCCAAAGGTCTTGACCAGTTTGTTGCCGATTAGATAGTGAAGCAGCCATGGCAAGCGCTTATCCATCCAGCTGAGTATACGGCTCTTCTGGATAGTCGGCCACACGCTGTTCTTGATGACCTTTTCAATGATAAGAGGTACAGAGCAGATGATGGTGGGCCTTACCTTCTTCATTGCAGGAAGGAGGACTGCAGGAGCGGCCGGTTTCTGGAGCGTATAGCATGTAGCGCCCACATAGAAAGAATATATGGTGGAAACGCCCATCTCATAAGCGTGTGCAGCCGGCAATATACTCAGGAAGCGGTCTTTCTTGAAGGCCGGTTCGGCCTTGAAGGATGCCGCCAGATTGTGGGTGAGGTTGCGGTGGCTGAGCATTACGCCTTTTGCGTTGCCGGTTGTACCGGACGTGTATATGATGCATGCCAGATCGTCGGGAGTTGGATCCTTCACCCAGCCGTCGCAGCGGAAGTCCTCGTCCTCTTTCTTCAGGAACTCGAAAGTCTCGATATCGACAATGAGCGTAAGCTTCTTCTTGCACTCTTCGCTGAGCCTTGGCATAAGCCTCTGCGAGATGAAGATGACCTTTGACTCCGAATGGTTAAGGATATTGGTGAGTTCTGCCTCTGAACTGTCCGGAAGGATAGGAACTGCAACGCGTCCGAAAGCTGTTGCCGCGAAATAGGCGACTACCCAGTTTGGCATATTTTGGGAGAATATTGCCACCCTGTCGCCATGACGGATGCCGAATCGGCTCATCCTCTGGGAGAGTCGCTCGGTTGCCATCTTGAATTCGGCGTAGGTGTATTTCTGCCCGCCGTCTACATACTGGTATGCAACTTTATCAGCATAGTGCGTGGTGGAATACTCAAACACACGGTGAAGTGTGGTGCAGTATTCTTCCCTTGCCCTGTACTTTCTCCAAGCCTTGTACGGGCTTTTGATTCTTTTCTTTTTTTCTGCCATAAAGACCTGTTATGGGATTATAAACTTATCTTTGTGGTATCCCTGGATACCCATAGGGCGGTAGTGGTCGTATATGCGCTGCATGTCTGCCTTGGGGTCATCGGTAAGCTCGAAGGGTTCGCCAACGCTGATTCGTTTGCGGCCCCAGTCGTAATAACCCAGATAGACAGTTGCACCGGTACCTTTTGCGATATAGTGGTATCCTGATTTCCAATTCTTAGTAGGCTTTCTGGTACCCTCGGGTGCGATGGCGAGATGAAACTCGGGTACATTTTCCATCGCGGTTATAAGGCTGCGCACGGTTCCTGCCGCCGTTTTCCTCTGAACAGGTACGGCACCAAGGGATTTGAGAAGCGCTCCGAGAGGCCACCAGAAAAACTCCTGTTTGACCATGATGTGTGCAACTTTCCCGAACTGTGCATAAAACAGGTAGCACACCAGAAAATCCCTTACCGTTGTATGCGGTACGCCAAGTACGATTGCTTTAGGCTCTTTCATGGGGCCTCCGACAGTTGTCCAGCCCATTTTCCTTAAAAGCCATCCGCAGAATTTAGCCCAGCCCGGGCTTACTGTAGTCTTTATTTTTGCCATAATCTAGATATCAACGTCCTCGAGTTCCTTTTCACTGCGAAGATTGTCCATGATGAAATGCTGGCGTTCGTAGGTATTGATACCCATATAGAACTCCATGATCTCCGAGATGGATTCCTCGTCTGCAAGCTTGACGGTGTCAAGGCGCATGTCATCACCTATAAAGGCTCCGAACTCGCTGGATGAAATCTCTCCGAGACCTTTGAATCGGGTGATTTCCACGCCGTTTTTGAGTTTCTTCGCCGCTGCGTCCCTTTCTTCAGGAGAATAGCAGTAAATCCTTTCTTTCTTGTTGTTTACCCTGAAGAGGGGAGTCTGGAGGATAAATACGTGTCCGCGTCTGATAAGTTCGGGATAGTATTTCATGATGAAGGTGAGGACGAGCATGCGAATGTGCATGCCGTCGTCATCGGCATCGGTTGCTACGATGATATTGTTGTATCTGAGGTTGTCGAGGTCTTCTTCTACACCCAGTGCGGCGATGAGGAGGTTGAGCTCTTCGTTTTCGGCAACTTTTTTGCGGCTTTCCTTGAAGCAGTTGATGGGTTTTCCGCGCAGTGAGAATACGGCCTGGTTATTGGCGTTCCTCACTTTTGTGATGGTTCCGCTTGCCGAATCGCCCTCCGTGATGAAGATAGAGGTCTTTTCCCTCTGGTCTTCCATTCCCTTGGGGAAACGGGTGTCCGAGAAGTGGAAGCGGCAGTCCCTTAGCTTACGGTTATAGACAGCCGTTTTCTTGGCCCTTTCGCGGGATTTCTTCTGGACGCCGGCAATCTCTTCACGCTCCTGCTGGGAAGCCTTGATCTTGTCTTCGATGATGGGAACTATCTCCATATGCATATGAAGGTAGTTGTCCAGGTTCTTCGTGACAAAGTCGTTTACGAAGGTACGGATGGTGGGACCGCGGTCTGTAGAGACGGTGCCGTCGGCCTGTTTGGTCTGCTTCTCCCACATGTAAGTGGAGCCGAGCTTGGTCTTCGTCTGACCTTCGAAGATGGGTTCCTGGATCTGGATGGAAATAGCACCCACGATGCCCTGGCGTATGTCTTCCGGTTTGTAGTCCTTCTTGTAGAAGTCCTTGAAGGTCTTTGCAATGGCCTCCCTGTATGCGGCAAGGTGCGTTCCTCCGTCACGGGTGTTCTGGCCGTTGACAAAGGTTGCGATGTTCTCTCCGTAGCTGTTGCCGTGGGTGAGGACTATCTCGATGTCTTCCCCTTCGAGATGGATGAGAGGGTAGAGCGGTGTTTCGCTCATATTCTCCGTCACGAGGTCCAGAAGACCGTTTTCACTCTTGTAGGAAGTGCCGTTGAGCACAAGGGTGAGCCCCTTCTTGAGATATGAATAGTTCTTGACGAGGCTTTCCACAAACTCCATGTGGAAGGAGAAGTCGTTGAACATCTCTTCGTCCGGAGTGAAGCGGATGAGCGTTCCGTCTTTTTCGTCGGAAGGCACGATGGCATCTTCCAGAAGGTCTCCTCTGCGGAAATGTGCATAAGAGCACTGGCCGTCCCTGTATGATGCCACATAGAAATCCACGGACATTGCATTTACGGCCTTTGTACCCACGCCGTTCATACCCACGGACTTCTTGAAGTTCGTATCGTCGAATTTGCCGCCGGTGTTCAGCTTAGAGGTTGCGTCAACCACTTTGTTAAGGGGAATTCCGCGCCCGTAGTCCCTTACGGTTACGGTGCGGTCTTCGATGGTGATGTCTATTCGCTTGCCGAAGCCCATCGAGAATTCATCGACGGAGTTGTCGATGATTTCCTTAAGGAGTACATAAATTCCGTCTCCCTGGCGGTCTCCGTTGCCAAGCCTGCCGATGTACATACCGGCGCGGCGGCGGATATGTTCGTTCCATTCCAGGGTCTGGATAGAGTCATCATTATATGTATGGTTGATTTTCTCTGCCATTTGGGTACACTTCTTTAACTCGCAAATATAATGAAAAAAGCAGTATTTTCAAATACTGCCTTAATCCAGAATTCCTGCAACAAATATGTTCACAATGGGTCGCAGGGCCGAATTCGTAATGAGAGAAACCATTATGACGTTCTCTCCGACCGGCAGCGCCGATGTATCCAGCCTATACGCCACTTTCCCTGTCTTGCCGGGCGCTATGTCCTGCGGGAGCGAAACGGTAAGGGCGGGGTTCTCTGGGTCTGCCTTGAAGAAATGGAGGGCGCTTTTGCCCTTGTTCTCAACCGTGAATTCGCCGGAGACCACGCGGCCTTTTTTAACTGTGTCGAAGTTGGAAGTGCTCATCGTAAACATCGGCAGGGGAGAATCGGACCTCTGCTGGGGAGTAAGGAGGGCGAAGTTTTCCTGAGTCACTGCGGTGAAAGTGAGGGCCGATGCGCTCTTCCTTCCATTGATGATAGGCGTCGCACTGTATGTATTGCGCCCCCAGAGCTCCCTGTCTGCCGATATGGTATAGGTTATCTTCGCCTTCGTCCCTTTCGGCACCGGGTTGGGGGAGACGCTCACTGCAAGGTTCGGGGAAACATCGGCGAAAGTGACCTCGAGAGGGGCCTTGCCCAGATTTGCGACATCTGCCGATGCCGATACCTGCAGGCCCTGCCTTAGGACCGGAGCGTCAAAGCTGCGGGCTTTCAAACCGAAATCCCCGATCCGCTCTTTTCCGTAGAGCTCGTTCAGGGATTTCTTCTTTTCATGGACAACGCCTCTCAGGCGCAGTACAACCGGTCTTTTGATGCCGGATATATAGACCGTAAGAGTTTTGTCGAAAGCCATGGGACCGTCCTCATTCTTATAGGTAGCGGTGATGGTTCCTTTTTCGCCTTTCCTTAAAGGTGCCTTGGTCCATGTAACGCCCGTGCAGCCGCAGGACGATACGACTTCATATATGGCGACAGGTTCGTCGGAAGTGTTTGTAAGCGTGAAGGTGCACGTAAGCGGGCCGTCATTTACGCTCACGTCTCCAAAGTCATAGACCATGGTATCCCATTCCACTACGGCATCCTCTGCAGCAATTTCAACTGAAGGCGCTTCAGCTGCGGCATTGTTGTTGCTTACCCTGGATCCACAGGTTAGCAGTGCAAAGAGCGATATGATTGAACAAAACGTCATTTTCATGAAGACAAAGTTATGAACTGTTATTTTGAAAATCAAATTTAATGCCTACATTTGCACTCGGAAAACACATAACAACAAAATAAACAACAATGCCTAGAATTATCAATCCCGACCTTTGTGTCTCCTGCGGCTCATGCGCAGATGTTTGCCCCGTTGGTGCAATCAGCGCCGGCGACGCTTCTTACGTAATCAATGCTGACGAGTGCATCGACTGCGGTGCATGCGAAGGGACCTGCCCTAACGAAGCAATCTCTGAAGCTTAAGCTCCAGAGATTACTTCGTAAAGAATAAGCTGCGCCTGTGTGCAGCTTTTATTGTATCCTTTCCTCAGAGTTGACAAAAAAAGAGTGACCTGTGCGGTCACTCTTTTTTTATTCAGCCTCGGCGGTGGCGGCGGGCTTCATGACGAAGTCGATGAAGTTGCCTCCGGAGAGGACCTCGTTTATGGTTGCCTTGATGATGTCCTTGTCGAGGGAGTTGATTGCGGCCTCGTAGAGGGCATTGCGGTCGTCACCATAAGTGAGGTAGAGTTCGATGCCGTTGAGCCACCAGTTGTTGCGCTGACGGCTTTCGGGAAGGTTCTTGAGGAGGTTGAGTTTTGCCATGTTCACTTCCTCGTCGGTGGGTCCCTTCTGGGCGAGGTCCTGGATACCCTTGACGGCAAGCTCGCGGAGCTTGTCGCACATTGCGGGCTTGCAGTCGAAGTATACCTGGACGAGGCCCTGGGCCTTGGGACGGCGAGACAGGCTTGTGATGGCGCTTGCGCCGTAGGTGCCGCCTTCTTCCTCGCGGAGGGATTCAGTATACCTCATGTCAAGGATATAGGAGATGGCGTCCATGGCGGCGTCCTTCTCATAGGAATAGGGCATATCGGCACTGTAGACCTGGAGAACGGTGCTCTTGGGAGTCTGCATGTCGACGGTGAAGATGTCCTCGATGATGCCGGTGGCAACATATTCCTTGCGGTCGATCCACTTAAGGGCCTTGCCCTTCTTGGGAAGTGAGCCGATGTACTTCTCTACGAGCGGCTGGAGGGTGGCAAGGTTCACGTCGCCGACGATGACCATCTTGGCTCCCTTTGCGCTCTTGAAGAGCTTCCTGTAGTATTTTTCAACAACCTGGAGGCTGGCCTGGTCAAGTCTTTCGGGAGAAAGCTGCTGGCGGCGGGGGTTGTGTCCGAAAACTACATCCTGCATCCTGGAAGAGAACTTGTAGTTGGGCTGGTTGACCATATTGGGAAGATAGGCCTTGAGCTGGTCAATGCCGTTGTCCCACTCATCCTGGTCGAAGCGTGGATCGGTGAACATCAGGTAGAGGAGCTGGAATGCGGTCTCAAGATCCTTTACGGTGGAGTTACCGTTGATACCGTGCTCGAGCTGGTCGATATAAGGACTTACATTCAGGTTCTTGCCAGTGAGCATCTTGGTTACCATGGTTCCGGGGAAGACGGACACGCCGCTGTTTCTCTGGAACAGGCTGATGACGCTGCGGTCGAAGGAAGGAAGGTCTGCAGTCTCTACAAGGCTCAGACCGCCGTCCATGGTAATATTGAACAGAATCTGGTCCTTTGCGAGGTCTGTAGGATATACATAAACTTCCACACCGTTCTTGAGGGTCCACTTTGTAGCGTCATAAATGCTGCTGGAGACCTTCTTCACCTTTGCGCCTTTGAGGAGGGCGGGATCCAGGAACTGGTCCGGAATCTCTTCACCTTCAAGGGCGGTAATCTCGGAAGCGTTGACCTCGGCAATTACCTGAAGGAGCTGCTCTGCGGTAGGAGTGGCGATGCCTTCCTTTTCGGGACCGTTGTAGACAATAACCATGTTTTCGTCTCCGAAGAGCTGTGCCGCCATCTGGCTCACTGCAGCGGCATTGAGCTGTGCGAAGATAGCCTTGCACATTTCAAGCTCGTCCTTGGGCTCCAGGATAGGTTCCTTGTCAAAGAAGTTCTGGAGGATGGGACGGACGAATTCAGGGTTGCGGCGGGTATCGGCCTTGTTGACGCGGGTCTCCAGATAGGAGAGGGTTTCGGTCTTTACACGCTCGAACTCGGCGTCGGTGATGCCGAACCTCTTGAGGCGGATAAGTTCCGTATAGAAGTCCTTGAAACCGCCGAGGATGTTGTCCTCGCGCAGGCTGACGTTGCCGGCGATGGCCTCGATGTCTTCATAGATAAGGTCTGAAACGCCGAAACTGCCACCGAGATATGATGAGCCGGGCTTGGAGGTGATGTCGCTGAAGCGTTCGCTCATCACGGAGGAGAGAATGCCTTCCACTACGTCTGTAACCTGACCGAGCATTGTTGCATTCATGGACTCGGGATTTGCTTCTCCGTGCCAGAGCAGTTCAATTGAAGGGGCTGTCTGTTCGGGGTCTGTGATGATGCCAACCCTGGGCTCCTTGTGATCTGCAATGTGCTGGATGGGCTTGGGGAGCGGATTCTCCTTTGCAGGAATCACTCCGAAGAATTCCTTGATCTTGGCCTCTGTGCGGTCAACGTCAATGTCGCCGATAACAACTACGGCCTGGTTTCCGGGGTGATACCAGGTGTGGTAGAAATTGACGAGGCTTTCGGGCTTGAAGGTCTCAAGATGCTCCTGAAGGCCGATGAGGGTGCAGTCGGCATACTTGGTTCCCTCGCCGAAATAATAGGGCAGGGAGCGTTCCATGGACCTCCAGGAGGCGTTGCGCCTCTGACGGCGTTCTTCGATGATGACGCCGCGCTCTGCATCGATTTCGGAGGGTTCGTTAAGCACATAGTGGGAATAGTCCCTCAGGATCATGAGGCAGCTGTCCACGATGCTCTCCCTCTGGACGGGGATGTTGTTGAGCATGTACTGGGTTTCCTCAAATCCGGTGGAAGCGTTGATGTTCCTGCCGAATTCCGCACCGATGGAGCGGAGGTAATTGAGGATCTGCTTTCCGGGGAAATTCTCGGTTCCGTTGAAGCACATGTGCTCAAGGAAGTGGGCAAGACCGTCCTGTGCGGGATACTCTTCCTGAATTGCACCTACGTTGGTTGCAAGATAGAATTCTGCACGCTGCTCGGGAAGGGCATTGTGACGGATGTAATAGGTAAGGCCGTTGTCAAGATGTCCGATGCGGACCTGGTCCGAATTGGGGATTTTGGGCATCTGGGCAATAGCTGCCTCAAGCTGCTCACGAGTGGGGCTCTGAGCAAAAGCATTGACCGCCATAACGGCGGCCAGTGCAATGATACTTAGGATTTTTTTCATTTTCCTGCTAAGCGTTTATATGTGTTAAGTCTGATCTTTGCAAACTCTTCTGTCTTCTGCAAGAGTTCTGCTGCGCTCTCAGGGAACATCTTGTAGAGGGATGCAAAGCGAACTTCGCCCTTGAGGAAGTCCTGGAACTTGGTCCAGTCAGGTTCCTTGCTGTCCAGGGAGAACGGATTCTTTTCGGTTCCCTCGAGAGCAGGGTTGTAACGGAACAGGTGCCAGTAACCGCAGTCGACTGCGAGTTTCTCTTCCTTCTGGCTGAGTCCCATGCCGGCCTTGAGACCATGGTTGATACAAGGGCTGTAGGCGATGATGAGTGAAGGTCCGTCATAAGCTTCAGCTTCCTTGATGGCGTTGAAGAACTGAACGGGGCTTGCACCCATAGCAACCTGTGCCACATATACATAACCATAGCTGATGGCCATCATGCCGAGGTCTTTCTTGCGGATCCTCTTGCCGGAGGCTGCGAATTTTGCGATTGCGCCGATAGGAGTTGACTTGGAACTCTGACCGCCGGTGTTGGAGTAAACCTCAGTATCGAGTACGAGAACGTTTACATTCTCACCGCTTGCTAGCACGTGGTCAAGACCGCCGTAGCCGATATCGTATGCCCAACCGTCACCGCCGAATATCCACTGGGAACGGGCGGGGATGAAGTGGCGATACTCTACAAGCTGCTTGCAGGCTTCGCATTCGCTGTCTTCAATGACAGGGATGAGGGCATCTGCAACTTCGCGGGTGACTGCTGCATCCTTGGGAGCCTCGAGCCATTTAGCGATGAGCGGCTTTGCTTCCTGAGGGCACTTCTCGCAGTCAAGAGCCTCCTTCATGAGACGGCATACTGTTTCACGGGTGCGGTCGGAGCCGATCTTCATACCAAGGCCGAATTCAGCGGCATCCTCGAAGAGGGAGTTCTGCCATGCGGGGCCGTGGCCGGCTGCATTGGTGCAGTAAGGGCTGGCAGGGAAGGAAGCGCCGTAGATGGAGGAGCAACCTGTAGCATTTGCGATCATCATGTGATCTCCGAAGAGCTGGGTGATGGTCTTGATGTTAGGAGTCTCGCCGCAACCTGCGCAGGCGCCGGAGAACTCGAACAGAGGCTGTGCAAACTGGCTGTTCTTCATGTTGGCCTTCTTGTCGACGTACTCCTTGTAGCCTACATACTTGTTAAGGTAATCGTAGTTGGCCTGTTCGGCAGTGTCGTTGATGTAAGGGACCATGGAGAGGGCCTTTTCGGGCTTTGCGAGACATACATCCACGCAGTTGCCGCAGCCGGTGCAGTCGTCAACGGAGACTGCGATGGCATACTTGTAATCCTTGAGATTTGCCTTGCCCTGGGCGAGCTTGAGACCTGCGGGAACCTTTGCGGCTTCTTCCTCGGTGAGGAGGAAAGGACGGATTGCAGCGTGAGGGCAGACGAATGCACAGTTGTTGCACTGGATACACTTCTCTGCATCCCATGTGGGGACGTTAACTGCAACGCCGCGCTTCTCGAATGCGGATGTGCCTGCGGGCATTGTGCCGTCGGCATAGGGGAGGAAGGTGCTCACGGGGAGGGTGTCACCTGCCTGTGCATTGACGATGTCGGCAACTTCCTTGACGAATGCGGGAGCGAGGCGGTCCTTGCCGGGGTTCTCGAACTTGGCGGTGAGCTCAGCCCACTCTGCAGGGATGTGGATTTCGGTGTATTCACCGCCACGGTCTACTGCAGCGTAGTTCATGTTCACCACGTTTTCGCCCTTCTTTCCGTAGGACTTGACGATAGCGTCCTTCATGTACTTGACTGCATCCTCGTAAGGGATGATGCCGGTAATCTTGAAGAATGCGCTCTGGAGAATGGTGTTGGTACGGTTTCCGAGGCCGATTTCGGCAGCAATCTTGGTAGCGTTGATGATATATACCTTAATATGCTTGCGGCCGATGATAGCCTTCACGTTGTCCGGAATCTGCTTGATGGTCTCTTCTTCGTCCCAGAGGGAGTTCAGGAGGAGGGTGCCGCCTTCCTTGATGCCCTTGAGGACATCGTACTTCTTAAGGTAGGAAGGTACGTGGCAGGCCACGAAGTCGGGGGTGTTCACAAGGTAAGGGGCCTTGATGGGGCTCACGCCGAAACGGAGGTGGGAGCAGGTGTAACCGCCGGACTTCTTGGAGTCATAGTCAAAGTATGCCTGGCTGTAAAGATCTGTATGGGTGCCGATGATCTTGATGGTGTTCTTGTTTGCACCGACGGTACCGTCGGAACCGAGGCCGTAGAACTTGCACTCGGTGGTGCCGGGCTTTACGATGGAAACTTCGCTCTTGATAGGGAGGCTCTTGAAGGTGACGTCATCGACAATGCCGATGGTGAAGTCTGCCTTGGGCTCCTTGGAATCGAGGTTGTCATATACTGCAACGATCTGTGCAGGGGTGGTGTCCTTTGAGGAGAGACCGTAACGGCCGCCCACGATGAGGACGTTGTCCTTTCCCTGGAAAAGGGCCTTGACATCAGTGTAGAGGGGTTCTCCCACTGCTCCGGGTTCCTTGGTGCGGTCCAGGACTGCAATGCGGCGGACGCTCTTGGGAAGGACTGCGAAGAAGTACTTCTCGGAGAAAGGACGATACAGATGCACGCTGATGAGACCGTACTTGCGGCCGCGGCCTGCAAGATAATCGATAGTTTCCTTGATGGTCTCGGTCACTGAACCCATTGCGACGATGATGTTCTCTGCAGTGGGGTCTCCGTAGTACTCGAAGGGACGGTAGCTGCGGCCGGTGAGTTCGGAAATCTCACCCATGTAGCGGGCGACGATGTCGGGAACTGCTTCGTAGCACTTGTTGCGTACTTCAACTGCCTGGAAATAGACGTCGCCGTTCTGGGCTGTACCGCGGGTGACGGGGGCGTCGGGGTTGAGAGCGCGCTCACGGAACTTTGCGAGAGCCTTTTCGGAAATCATGCCTTTGAGCTTGTCCTCAGGGAGGGCTTCGATCTTCTGAATCTCATGGGAAGTACGGAAGCCGTCGAAGAAGTGAAGGAAAGGAATGCTGGACTTGATGGTGGAGAGATGAGCGACAGCTGCGATATCCTGAGCTTCCTGCACGGAACCGGATGCAATCATTGCAAAGCCGGTCTGGCGGCATGCCATCACGTCCTGGTGGTCACCGAAGATGGAAAGTGCATGGCTTGCAAGAGCACGGGCACTCACATGGAATACTGTAGGCAGCATTTCACCGGCAATCTTGTACATGTTGGGGATCATGAGGAGAAGTCCCTGGGAAGCGGTGAAAGTAGAGGTGAGAGCGCCTGCCTGCAGTGAACCATGGACTGCGCCGGCAGCACCGGCCTCACTCTGCATCTCAGTGACGCGTACAGTTTCTCCCCAAAGGTTTTTCTTGCCATGGGCTGCCCATTCGTCCACGTTCTCTGCCATAGTAGAGGACGGGGTGATAGGGTAGATGCACGCATTCTCGCTGAACAGATAGGCGATGTTCGAAGCGGCGTAGTTACCATCACAGGTGATGAATTTCTTTTCGTTTGCCATAATTAATTAGATTGGTTATTGTTATTGTTTACCTTCAATTTGAATTGGAGCATCCCCGGCAATGCGCTTTACGAGTCCCTGCAGGACAGTTCCGGGACCGAGCTCCAGGAAGAAGTCGGCGCCGTCGGCCAGCATGTTGCGCACGGAAGCCGTCCAGCGGACGGGGGACGTGAGCTGCCTCAGGAGGTTGTCCTTGATGACGCCAGGGTCTGTCGTAGGGGCGGCGGTGACGTTCTGGTAGACAGGACAGAGCGGAATGCTGAAAGCAGTCTTGTCGATTGCAGCGGCAAGGGCTTCACGGGCAGGCTCCATGAGAGGGGAGTGGAACGCTCCGCTCACGGGGAGTTTAAGGGCTCTCTTTGCGCCTGCGGCCTTAAGCTGGAGGCAGGCTTCGTCCACGGCCGATTCCTCACCGGAAATAACCACCTGGCCGGGAGAATTGTAATTCGCCGGAAGAACTCCGGGAATACCTGCGCATATGCTTTCGATTGTCTCGTCAGGGAGGCCGATCACGGCTGCCATGCTGCCGGGAACCTTCTCACAGCATTTCTGCATTTCACTTGCACGCAAAGCTACAAGGCGCAGGGCGTCCTCGAAACCGAGGGCCCCGGCTGCGGCGAGTGCAGAGAACTCACCGAGCGAATGACCGGCGACCATGTCGGGTTTTTCGCCGATGGACATTGCGAGAACGGAACTGTGAATGAAAATTGCCGGCTGGGTGACTTTTGTCGCCTTGAGATCCTCCGGACTGCCTTCGAACATGATGTCCGTAATGCGGAACCCGAGTATGTCATTTGCCTTTTCCATCAGGGCTTTGTTCGCGGCATAAAGGTCTGCCGCCATTCCCGGGAATTGGGAACCCTGACCTGGAAATATGAATGCTTTTTTCATGTTAAAACAATATATCGTACAAATATAGTAATAATTTTTGAGAAAACGTTTGTATTGTCATCTCTTTGTCAAAACCATTTTTATTGCTAAATTTGCATTCCCGAACTGCTCCCGTAGTTTAAAGGATAGAATAACGGATTCCGGTTCCGTTGGTCCCGGTTCGATTCCGAGCGGGAGTACGAAAGAATTATAACAGCGATTCCAAGCTGTCTATTTGCTTCTGAGTTGTGGCCCAGCTTGTGGCAAAACGGGTTACTGTGCGACCGTCCGGAAGCTTTTCCCAAGTCTCGAACTGCACCTTCCCTTCAAGGGCAGCGATCTGCCCGTCCGTGAGGATGGGGAACTGCTGGTTTGTAGGAGAGTTTATATACATGGGAATCCCCCTGGTTTCGAATATGTTGCGTACTTTCATCGCAAGCGATACTGCATTTGACGCGATATCGAAGTAGAGGTTGTCTGTGAACAGGGTTTCGAACTGGATTCCGAGCACCCTTCCTTTGGCAAGAAGTGCCCCATGCTGCTTGACCGTCGTGAAGAAGTGTGCAGGTGCATTGCCGCGGGGGAAGACGACTGCTTCTCCGCAAAGGGCGCCCACCTTTGTTCCGCCGATATAGAACACGTCACACAGCGTGGCGAGTTCCTTCAGAGTTATATCGCATGCCGGGCTGGTGAGACCGTAGCCAAGGCGAGCGCCGTCCACAAACAGCGGGATGGAGTATTCCCGGCAGACATTATGGATGTCCACCAGTTCTTTTTTGGAATAAACAGTGCCGTATTCGGTAGGGAAGGAGATGTAAACCATCCCCGGGAAGACCATGTGGTCCTTTGCCGAATCACCGTGAAACGCTTCCAGAAGGGCTCTCAGTTCATCAGTATGAATCTTCCCTTCGTGGCCGGGAACGGTGAGTACCTTGTGCCCGCCGAACTCTATCGCACCGCTCTCATGGACAGCGATGTGGCCAGTCTGCGCCGCTACCACGCCTTCATATCCGCGGAGCATGGAGTCTATCACGGTGGCATTTGTCTGGGTGCCGCCTACGAGGAAGAACACATCGGCATCCGGGCAGCCGCAGGCCTCCCTGATGAGGCGTTTGGCATTTTCGCAATGGGAGTCAAAGCCGTATCCGGGCTCCTGAACGAGGTTCGTTTCCGATAATCTTTTAAGTATGAGGGGGTGAGCGCCTTCAAGGTAATCACATGCAAAAGAAAGCATATCCTTAGTTTTAAACACTGCAAAGTTAATAAAGTGTTTTGATAAATCGGGATGGATTGCCTATCTTTACAAACAAAAAAACGCAGTTATGTCAAGAGAGTCATTCTTTGCAGGTATCCTAATCGGCCTCGGGGCCTTCGGTTTCCTTGCGCTCGGCGGCATTCCGGGCGCTGTGATTTTTGCTTTCGGCCTCATTGGCGTCGTACTTTCGGGAACGCCGCTGTACACGGGCAGGGCCGGGGTTATGACCGATATTCCCGCACTTGCGAAGATATGGCTGTTCAATATCCTGGCCTGTGTCCTCATCGGCCTTATGGTTTATTCCCTTGGCGGAGAGCCGTTCGAGAGGGCACAGACAGTGGTGGCCGGGAGGTTTGCGCAGGGCCCGTGGAGGAGTTTTCTAAGGGCAGTGGGCTGCGGCCTCATAATCGATATCGCCTGCTGGCTATACCGCAGTACAAAGAACCTGGCGCCGGTAATCTTCGGCGTTCCGCTGTTCATCCTCTGTGGCTTCTACCACTCCATCGCCGACGTGGTCTATCTCGTGGCAGCTTTCAAATGGGATCCCGCAATCCTCTGGTATTATCCGCTCATCGTTCTGGGTAATTACGTGGGCTGCAATGTGAGACGAGTAGTATTGCCAAAACAATGAAACTGAGCTATTTGACTCTTGCCATTCTCCTGTGCTCATGCGCGGGGGAAGATCTTTCGCTGAGGTTCGACAGGCCGGCGCAGTTCATGGAAGAATCGTTCCCCATCGGCAATGGAAGGCTGGGGGCGCTGGTGTATAGCGGCACCTCCTCGGACAGGATTTCGCTCAACGACATCACCCTCTGGACCGGCGAGCCCGACAGGGGACTGGAGCATCCGGATATCATCGGCAGGGAAGACCCCAGCGGGAATGTAGCCCTTGTCAGAAAGGCTCTTGCCGATGAGAATTATCCCCTTGCGGAAAGCCTTCAGCTTGGCCTCCAGGGGCACTACAGCGAAACTTATCAGCCCCTTGGGACGCTCTATATCGATTATCCCGAAGGCGATATTTCCGACTATCGCCGCCGGCTTGACATATCGTCGGCCGAGGCGGAAGTCTCCTATAAGAGGAACGGGAAGCCCTTCGAGGCACGCTATTTCGCATCGGCCCCGGATTCGGTGATTGTGATTAAACTGAAGGGCGATGTCAATGCCCTGCTGCGCCTGGAGTGTGCCCTGCCCCATACAACTGTGGCAGGTGAGGGCAGAATATGCAACGACGGATATGTCGCCTGGCATTCATATCCCGGTTACTATTCCAAAAAGGGAGAGCAGTTCTATTATGACCCCGAACGCGGAATCCATTTCAGGACAGTTGTCACTGTGCGGAACAAGGGCGGAAAGGTTTCCGAAGAAGGTGACGCCATCCGCCTGGAAGGCTGCCGCGAGGCAACCGTCCTCATCGTCAATTCCACCTCCTTCAACGGCTTTGACAAGGACCCCGTCAAGGAAGGAAAGAATTATGCTGCCCTTGCCGATGCCAATGCTGATAGGACATCGAAAAAGAGCTTTGCCGAGCTCAGAAAGCGTCACAGGAAAGACTATAAATCGTACTTTGACAGGGTGGAAATATGCCTTGGAAAGACAGATCCGGATCTTCGCTCCCTGCCCACAGACGTACAGCTGAGGAAGTATTCTTCCGAAGGTTCCCCGAATCCTGAACTTGAGGCCCTCTATTTCCAGTACGGAAGGTATCTTCTCATTTCGAGTTCACGCACTTCGGGGGTTCCGGCAAATCTTCAGGGCCTTTGGAATGAAAGCATGGATCCGCCGTGGAGCTGCAATTATACGGTGAATATCAATCTCGAGGAGAATTACTGGCCCGCAGAAGTTACCGCACTCGGAGACCTTCACGAGGTTCTCCTGGATTTCGAACACAATCTTTCAAAGGGCGGAGCTCTCACTGCAAAACGCTATTTCGCGGGCCGCGGCTGGGCTCTTGGACATAATACCGACATCTGGGCGATGACCAGTCCCGTCGGCATGGGGGAGGGACATCCCTCCTGGGCCAACTGGGGCATGGGCGGAGTGTGGCTGTCGACACATATCTGGGAACACTGGCTGTTCTCGCGCGACCGGAAACGCCTTGAAAAGGACTATCCCGTACTCAGGGGCGCTGCCGAATATGCAATGTCCGTCCTCGTGGAAAAGGACGGCGAACTAATCACATCCCCTTCCACTTCCCCCGAAAACATATACATCACTGATACGGGGTTTGCCGGCGCGACGCTTTACGGCGCCACTGCTGACCTTGCCATGATAAGGGAATGCCTTGCCGATGCCGCAGCTGCCGCAAAAGAGCTCGGAACGGACGCGGAATTCGCTGCCCGTGCATCGGATTTCCTTGAACGTCTGAGACCTTACCATATCGGAGCGGACGGGCATCTCCAGGAGTGGTACCATGACTGGCGCGACTGGGAGCCGGCACACCGTCACCAGAGCCATCTTTTCGGTGTTTATCCCGGCCATCAGATAGTAGATGGAGAACTTGCCGATGCCGCAATGAAATCCTTGGAAACAAAGGGGTTCGAGACAACCGGATGGAGCTGTGGCTGGCGCATAAACCTGTATGCCCGCCTTGGAGACGGAGAGAAGTCATACAAGATGCTCAGAAGGCTGCTGAGATATGTAAGCCCCGACGGTTACCAGGGTGAAGACGCCGCCCGCGGAGGAGGCACATATCCCAACCTGATGGATGCGCATTCGCCCTTCCAGATCGACGGCAATTTCGGCGGTACTGCAGGCATTGCAGAGATGCTCCTGCACTCATTTGAAGACGGTACCGTAAAAGCCCTCCCGGCCCTTCCCGAAGCATGGAAAGACGGATACGTGAAAGGCCTTAAAACCAGAGGCGGCAAGACTGCCGACATTTACTGGAAAGACGGAAAGCTAAAACGATTAAATATCAGATAATTCTTGCAAAGTCGGGGTTGTTTTGCTAACTTTGAAGGCTAAAACAATAACCAATGGACGAGGTAAGAATTATCGAGATAAAGAAAAGTGTCTTCGAAAGCAACGACAAAGATGCAGACAACCTTCGGAAAGAACTGAAAGACAAGGGGATATTTCTCCTTAACCTGATGTCTTCCCCTGGAAGCGGAAAAACCACCACTCTCATTAAGACCATAAACCTTCTCAAGGATAAGCTGCGCATTGCAGTGATGGAGGCCGACATCGATTCCGACGTTGATGCCGTAAAGATAAAGGAAGCAACGGGAATACAGTCGATTCAGCTCCACACCGGCGGCATGTGCCATCTCGACGCGGAAATGACCCGCCAGGGCCTTGACGCCCTTGAACTGGAGGGTGTAGACTTCGCAATCCTGGAAAACGTAGGAAACCTCGTTTGTCCTGCCGAATTCGATACAGGGAGCTCCAAGAATGCGATGATCCTGTCTGTCCCGGAAGGGGAGGACAAACCCCTCAAGTACCCCCTCATGTTCTCCATCTGCGATGTAGTCCTCATCAACAAGATGGACGTAATGCCGTATTTCGATTTCAATCTTGAAAAGTGCACGGAATACATTCATATGAGGAATCCCAAGGCCGAGGTCATACCCATCTGCGCAAAGACAGGAGAAGGCGTGGATAAATTCGCGGAGTGGCTTCTCAAGGAAATCAAAAACTGGAAATAACAACACACAACTTCATTTATGCCTGAAATGTCTAAACTTTTTGTCCCTAAGCACTTTGGCGACAAAAATCCCAATCCCAAGCTCATCAAGTTCGTGCGTCATGTCACTGACCGCATCCCGGGAAAAATCAAGATGACTACCGAAGCCCCTGAATACTGGGGCCTGGCGTGCATCTTCGAAGACGAGATGGATCCCATCACCAGGGAGGCCTCGCTCGACCTTCTTCTTGACATGCTTCCCGGCAACCCCTTCAAAGTGCGCAAGCATTGGACAAGGGATCAGCTGCATGAAATGAACCGGAAGAAGCATTATGCATCCTCAGAACAGGATTTTGACGCACTCCTGGACAAACTGTCCTATTTCGGCATGCTGGAATACGACTATGGTGACCATTACACCAACGGCCAGGGCCCCGATGAGGGCACCACTTTCGAAAGGAAAGACCGTATCTACTGGGTGCCGATGTTCGTCCCCGGCAGTGCAGAATATACAAACATGAACGTGGAGCTCATGGACAAGCATCCGGAGCTTGCCATGTTCTTCGAGAGGATGACCTTCCTTCCCCTTGAGAAGATTACCCCTATGGTCCCCATGGGCGGCTCCGGTATCGGCATGCATGTCATTCCGGTAGAAAAGGCCATCTCCATGGAAAACCAGTCCATCGACATAGAGCATATTTCATACTGGCTCAAGAAGTATGAAGGCCACATCGGCGTAGGTATCTGCAGCTGCCGCTACGGCAGGAAGAAGCTGGAAGAAGGCTGTGCCGATGACTACCGTGACTGGTGCATCGGTGTAGGTGACATGGCAGACTACCTCCGTGAGACCGGCCGCGGTCACGACATCACCTACGATGAGGCCATGGCTATCCTCAAGAAGGCCGAAGACCACGGTTTTGTGCATCAGGTCACAAATATCGACGGAGAAGGGAAGATATTCGCAATCTGCAACTGCAACGTAAAGATTTGCAACGCCCTGCGTACGTCCCAGCTGTTCAACACGCCCAACATGAGCCGCAGCGCCTACGTTGCAGAGGTCGATCCCAAGAACTGCGTCGCCTGCGGACGCTGCGTTGAATACTGCCCCGCCGGTGCCGTCAAACTGGGTCAGAAACTCTGCACTCACAACGGCCCCGTCAAGTATCCCAAGCATGAACTGCCCGATGCCAAAGCATGGGGTGAGCATAAATGGACTGAAGATTACAGGGACAAAAACCGCATCAACTGCTACGAAACCGGTACTTCTCCCTGCAAGACCGCATGTCCTGCACATATAGCCGTTCAGGGTTATCTGAAAAAGGCTGCCGAGGGCAAGTATACAGAGGCTCTCGAACTCATCAAGAGGGAGAATCCTTTCCCCGCAGTTTGCGGCCGCGTCTGCAACCGCCGCTGCGAGGATGCCTGTACCCGCGGTACCATCGACCAGCCCATCGCCATCGATGCCGTCAAGAAGTTTATCGCCCAGCAGGATCTCAATGCAGAGACCCGCTTCGTCCCCGAGGTGAACATCTGCTCCAACGTCCAGGACGCATGGGAAGAGAAGATCGCCATCATCGGCGGCGGCCCTGCAGGTCTGAGCTGCGCCTATTACCTTGCCACAATGGGTTACAAGCCCACCGTATTCGAGAAGAATGCAGAACCCGGCGGCATGCTCCGCTATGGCATCCCTTCATACAAGCTCGACAAGGACGTCATCAAGGCCGAAATCGACATCATGCGTGAAATCGGCGTGGATATCAAGACGGGCGTAGAGGTTGGCAAGGATATCACCATCGCACAGCTGCGTGAACAGGGCTACAAGGGTTTCTATGTAGCTATCGGCTGCCAGGGCGGACGCCTTCCCGGCATCCCCGGAGAGACTTCCGCCGGCACCACGACCGCCATCGACTTCCTCAAGGACGCCAACTGCGGCAAGGTGAAGGTCGAGGGAAAGGTTGTAGTCGTTGGCGGCGGAAACGTCGCAATCGACGCTGCCAGGGTGGCCAAGCGAAGCGGCGCATCTGAGGTTACCATGCTGTCCCTTGAAACGGAGGACATCATGCCTGCATCCCTCGAGGAGCGTCACGAAGCCCGTGAGGACGGTGTAGTCATCAATCCGGGCTGGGGTCCCAAGGAAGTGCTCGGCGACGGCAAGGTGAGCGGAATCGTCTTCAAGAAGTGCACATCCGTCTTCAATGCAGAGCACAAGTTCGCACCCACCTATGATGAGAACGAACTCATCACCCTCGATGCCGACATGGTAATCTTCGCCATCGGCCAGACCGTTGTGCTCAAGGACCTCCTCAAGGATACCAAGGTGGAATTCTTCCGTGGAGTCTATCCCGTTGCCGACAAGCTCACATACCAGACCGCAGAACCCGACATCTTCGTCGGCGGCGATGTCTTCACCGGCCCCAAGTTTGCCATCGACGCCATTGCAGCCGGCAAGGAAGCGGCCGAATCGCTTCACCGCTTTGTCCAGCACGGCCACATGACCATCGGCCGCAACCGCAGGGACTTCATCGAACTGAACAAGCAGGATATCGTTGTCGAAAGCTACGACAATTCTTCCCGCCAGGATCCGGGTGTGGTTCCCGTAGACAGCAAGTTCAAGGAATATCAGGGCACCCTTACGGAAGAACAGGTTCGCAAGGAGACAGCACGCTGCCTTGGTTGCGGCGCTTCCGTGGTTGATGAAAACAAGTGCATCGGCTGCGGTATATGTACCACCAAGTGCGGTTTTGACGCCATCCACCTGCACCGTGTGCACCCTGAGGCAAGCGTCATGCGCACTTCCGAAGACAAATTCGGCGGCATCCTGCCTTATATGATAAAGAGAACAGGTAAAATCCTCTTCCACAAAGGCGAGTAATGCACGAGCTTGGTATTGTCTTTTACATAATCCGGGATGTCAAGGAGGTAGCCCGGGAGAATAAGGTGGACAAGGTGAAAACCGTCGTCATGGATATCGGCGAAGTGTCCACCATAATTCCGGAATACCTCACTGACTGCTGGAGATGGGCTGCCGACAAGGAAGACCTCCTCCGCGGTTGTGAGCTGATAATAAACACCATTCCCGCAGTCACTTACTGTGAAAACTGCGGGAAGGAATTCGGCACCGTGGAGCATGGGAAGAAGTGTCCGCACTGCGGCAGTGACAGAACTTACCTTGTCCGTGGCAATGAAGTTGAAATAAAAGAAATAACTATTTAATATGTCTTGTTTTATAGCACCCCTGGTTCAGGCTATCGCCACCAGCGCCTTCCGTAAGGCAAATGCAAAGAGAATTGCTTCTCCGGATGCATCCCCATTCCTGCACCATGTCACAGACTTGGAAAAGATGCTCTGGGGCGGCTCGGTAATGCTCATCGTAGACCATATAATCAACGGAGAGCTCACATGGCGTTTTCCGTTCTTCACCGCACTCGGCGAAACGGGCGGCTGGAGTATCATGCTCCGTGAAATCCTCCTCGTGGGCGTTCCGATGGCCCTTGCCCTCACCCTTGTGTGGGCTGCCTACGTACTTGTCAAGGAGAAACGTACTGCTACTGCCGGCCGATAGGCACAACCAGTTTGACAGTAATATTCCTGCCCATGCTGAAGACCCCGCGACGTCCCGTTACGGGGTTTTCTTCTGCGTATTTGAGCCGGCTCAAGTGAGGCTGATAGGCTTCGTCGGTAAGGTTGGAGCCGATGAGATAGACAGACGCCAGCTTATGTCTCCTGTACATGATGTCGGCACCTGCCGACAGGCCCAGAAGCGCATAGGCCGGAGTCGCGGTCTCTGTGTCATCTTTGGCGTAAAAATTGTTTTGGGCAAAGTTCCAGTCCAGGTTAAGGGCCAGGAAAGAGTTCGACAGGGTGCATCCGCCGTGCGAGAACTCGTACTTTATTTCAGAGAACAGACGGGGCGCAGGGATAAGGGGAAGATCATCGCCTCCGGCTTCCCTTGCATATACACATGAAAATGCACTGCCGATATGGAGACTGTGTACCGGGTGTATGTCGAGCGAAATCTCGGCACCCTTCAGATGCGCCGTTCCGCTCATGAAGGCATATACCGGGAGGCCTTCATCCGACACGGCTCCGTTTCTCGCGGCAAATATGTAATTGTCTATCCGGCTCACGAACAGTGCCGACTGGACCGATACATACTTTGACGTGAAGTCAAGGCCCAGATCGGCCTGAAGGCTGTATTCGGGTTTGAGGTCGGTATTGCCGATTTCATATCGGAGGGTGCCCTCGTGTTCGCCGTTGGAGCTGAGTTCCGAAAGATTCGGAGCCCGGAAACCTCTGGCTGCGTTCAGACGGAGCGTGAAACTGTCGCCAAGCGGACGGACAGCACCGATGCTGGCCGACACGCCGTTGAAAGTCCTGTCAAAGGCTTTGAAACGGTCTTCGAGGGCTTCGCTGCCAAGTAAGCGCACATCGGCCCTGAGGCCTCCGGTGAGCGTCCAGAGTCCAAGAGTCTTTGAAGCGGTGCCGAAAACTCCGGCATCGAAAAGGCTGTAGGCCGGGATAAGGTATTCATCCCCCAGGTTTTCCGACTTTTGGAACATTCCGCCGATACCTGCGGCAATCTTCCAGTTGCCGGTAGTCTTAACCTGATAGCGGAAGTCGTAGTTTATGGTATTCAGCCTGAAGTCGAGGCCGCAAACATCGGCAGATTCCTCAAATTCCTGGCGGCGGTTCTGCTGCCAGCCCACTATTGCTTTGAGGTCTCCCGTGCCTACGTGGAAAGTGTTGTCGGAGACGAGCTTGAAGTGGCGTACATGCTGGAAGGGGAGTCCGGGGACATAACCCGTAGCGTCTCCCTCGAGTTCACCGGTAAGTGGATCCCTCTCTCCTTCTATTATTCCGGGTGTAAGATGGAAATAACTGGCTCTCAGGCGTGTATAGCCCCAGCCCGCGTTTCTTCCGGCCATGGCCGATACCGCCCTTTCCCGAAAACCGGAATTGGGGACGACTCCGTCAAACCTGTTGCTGTATGAATGGGCATACTTGTCTGAAAAGCGTGCGTCCCAGATCCATCCGTTCTTGTTGCCTGCAGTGTGTACGGAATAAGCGGCGAGACCGTTGTTGCTCTGATACTCCGATGCTATGTCACCGGTTATGGTTCCGGGCATGGCAACGGGCTCCGGGCGGAAGATAATCACACCCGCAAGGGCATCGGACCCGTACATGAGCGAAGCTGGGCCTTTGAGGACTTCGACGCTGTGAACGGATGCGCCGTCAATCTCGACACCGTGTTCGTCACCCCACTGCTGCCCTTCCTGGCGGATTCCGTCATTGACAACCACAACCCTGTTGTAGCTGAGACCGCGGATAACCGGCTTGGAAATGCCTCCGCCGGTGGTGATTTCTGAAATCCCGGGCTCCCTTGCAATAGTGCCGATGATATTAGACGAAGCCCTTGAGCGAAGCTCAGTGGCGGGAATGACTGAAATGGGGGTGGCCATTTCCTTGACCCTGGTGTCTCCCACAAGGCCTGTAACCACGACTTCTCCAAGTTCCAGATGCTTCCAGAAGACATCAGTGGAATCTGCTATATGTTCTTGGGCTGATGAAAATATGTAGATGCACAGAAACAGTGCAGTGAGTATGACCCGTTTCATATGGAAGGCAAAGGTACAAAAATCGTGCTACATTAAATTGCTTTTTATCCTAGATTTTTGTAATTTTGTATGCTAATTGCAGTGAATACATTTGTATTAACTAACTATAACTAAAACCTTATTTCTTTTATGTTACCATTAGCTTCTGGATTGTTTTTCCAGGTTTATGGGGCACACGCCCTTTCCCAGTGGGGGATGATGATCGTGGTCCTTCTGGGCCTCATCCTCTTCAATGAGTTCGCCCGCCGCACCAAACTTGGCGGTATCATCACTTTCCTTGCAATCCCTCTTGCACTTACCGTATACTTCCTTTCCATCTGGATCGGTGTAAGGAACGGAGCACAGTGGGCACTTGAGAATCAGACACACATTTACATGCAGGGCTGGTTCCACTATGCAAAGCTGTACGCTGCAACTGCAGGCTGCATCGGCTTCATGATGATCAAGTACAAATGGGGCATCGGTGCAAAGCACTGGTTCAAGCCTTTCCCCTTCATCATCGTTGGCATTAACATCCTCATCGCATGCGTCTCCGACTTTGAATCCGCCGTAATGGGCTGGAACAAGTGGTGGCTCACCTCTGAAGGTGTATGGCAGTATGGTGGCTGGCACAATGTGATGAACGGCGTCGCCGGTCTCATCAACATCATGTGTATGACCGCCTGGTGGAACGTATATCCTTCCAAGGACAAGAAGGACATGATCTGGGCCGACATGACCTGGGTCTACATCCTCATCTACGACATTTGGAACTTCGCTTATACCTACAACTGCCTGCCTACACACAGCTGGTACTGCGGTATCGCCCTTCTCCTTGCTCCTACCGTGGCTGCTCTCCTTTGGAACCGCGGCGGCTGGATCCAGAACCGTGCAAACACCCTCGCAATCTGGTGCATGTTCGCACAGGTATTCCCTCTGTTCCAGGAGACCTTCAAGAATGGTCAGCAGTGGTATTCATGGGCAACCCTTCCCGTGCTCTATCCCGAAGGTGTTGACACCATCAGCAAGCTCTACGAGGTCGCAGGCGGCGAAGCTGCAGTTGTCGGTACAACCGTAGATCCTTCCATAGTTCCTGCAAATCCTACAATGATGATTGTCATCAGTGCACTGGCCCTCGTGACCAACCTCATCGCTATCTGCTACATCATCGCCGTTTCCAAGAAGCGTCACATCAATCCTTACAAGGAAGATGTCTTCGTGGATCAGAAGTACTACAAGGATGCAATGGCCCGTGCAGACCTCAGCTAACTGAGAATCTGTCCGGACACCAGACACCATGTTTCCGTGTCCGGACATCATTTTTTCACCAATCCGGACACAGAACAGCATGTTTTCGTGTCCGGTTTTTTTATACCGTCAAAAAAATGCTATTTTTGTAAAGGTATGGAAAAAAGTATCCAATGCATCGGCCTTATGTCGGGCACGTCGGTTGACGGGCTGGACGTTTGCTGCGCCACTTTTACGCTGAAAGAGGGCCGTTGGTCCTTCAATATAGACTGCGCCAAGGCATATCCATATCCGCCGGAACTCAAGCGCAAACTGGTGTCTGAAGTCCAGCACATGAGCGCACTTGAATTCGTGGGTTTCCACAGTGAGTACGGCCGGTATTTGGGACAGAGGGTGAATGATTTCATTCGGGAGTTCGGTGTACATCCAGATATAATTGCCTCCCACGGCAGTACCGTGTTCCATGAACCCGGTCGAAAGGTGATGTTCCAGATCGGTGACGGTGCAGCCATCGCTGCGGAGACCCATATTCCCACTGTTTCCGATTTCCGCCGCCTGGATATAATGCTGGGCGGCCAGGGAGCGCCTCTCGTGCCTGTTGGTGACAACCTCCTTTTCGGAGAATATGACTGCTGCCTTAACATCGGCGGCTTTTCCAACATCTCATGGAGGGAAGGGGACAGGAGGATTGCCTTCGACATCAGTCCGGTCAATTATGTGATCAACCGCTTCTGCAGGAGTATCGGCCTGGAGTTGGACAGGGACGGCGAAATTGCCTCCAGGGGGACAGTGTCTGAAGCACTTCTGGATGCTCTCAATTCCCTTGATTACTATTCGAGGCCATATCCTAAATCCCTTGGAAGGGAATGGGTGGAAAAGAATGTTTTCCCCCTTCTGGATGCTTCGGGGCTATCCATTGAAGATATTCTCCGCACATATTATGAGCACTGTGCATATCAGCTCTCAAGAGTGGTCAAACCCTCTTGGAACATACTCGTGACAGGTGGCGGAGCGTGGAACCGTTTCCTCATCGGCAGAATGACTGAACTCTCACGGTGCAGGCTCATCGTCCCGCAGCCGGAAATAGTCGAATTCAAGGAAGCCCTTGTCTTTGCTTTCCTTGGTGCGCTGTATATGTTTGACCAGCCGTCTTGCCTGAAATCGGCCACTGGAGCGTCCCAGGACAATATCGGCGGCATGCTTTTCAAAATATGAGGGTAGCTGTCATAGGGGGAGGTGCCGCCGGGTGCTTTGCGGCAATCGAAATCAAGAGGAGGGACCCTTCTGCCGATGTAATCCTTCTTGAGGCCGGGCGGCAGACTCTCGCAAAAGTTGCCGTGACAGGCGGCGGCCGATGCAATCTCACCAACAGTTTCGCGCACGTTGAGTCACTGGAAAAAGTCTATCCAAGGGGCTTCCGGCTCATGAAAAGGGCTCTTCAGACATTCAGCTGCAAAGACACCGTACGTTGGTTTGAAAATGAAGGCGTACGCCTTGTAACCCAGGCCGATGACTGCGTCTTCCCGGCTTCGCAGGATGCCATGCAAATAGTCAGGACACTGCAGAATCTCATGAACAGAAGCGGCGTAGAGATTATGACCGGATCGGCAGTTGCTACCCTTAGGCCAGGCTTTGAATGCGTGCTCGCAAACGGATCTGTGGTGGAAGCGGACCGCGTTATCGTTACAACCGGAGGCAGTCCCAAACTGTCCGGCCTTTCCTTCCTTGACGGGCTTGGCCTTGAAATGGTGCCGCCAGTACCTTCTCTCTTTACGATGAGGGTGGGAGACAAAGGGCTTACCTCGCTTGCCGGAACGCTTTCAGAGGTGGTCCTGGGCATAGCTGGAACGCCTTTCAGGGCTTCCGGCACCCTGCTTCTGACAGACTGGGGCATAAGCGGTCCGGCTGCACTCAGACTGTCTTCCTACGCCGCCCGCCACCTTGCCGATACCGGCTACCAGGGGACCCTCCTTGTCAACTGGCTCCCATTCTGTGAAGACCTTGGCTCAATGCTGTCTGCCATGGTGGCTGAAAACCCGCAGAAACGCCTTTCCACGGTCCATCCTGAAGGCATCACTGCGCGTCTTTGGGAGCACCTTATCTCAAAGGCAGGTCTCCGGGCCGACATCCGCTGCGCCGAAACCGGCTCCAAGGGCCTTTCCCGCCTTGCAGAAGTACTGCGGGCCGATACATATCCTCTCACCGGGCGCGTCCACTTCAAGGAAGAGTTTGTAACATGCGGGGGAGTGTCGCTCAAGGAAATCAATCCCTCCACGATGGAAAGCCGCAAGTATCCGGGCCTTTATTTCGCAGGAGAAGTGCTTGACATAGACGCGGTTACGGGCGGCTTTAACCTGCAGGCCGCCTGGAGTACAGGATACTGCGCCGCTATTGCTTGTTTGAGGCAGAATCAGTAAATTCGCACAGAATTACCATAGAATGGAAGAAGTACTTGAAAAGCTGTATCAGTCCTATACCGGCGTAATGCCGGATTCCGCAGCCGAGCTCCCGGGTTCCGGCAGTCATCGGCGTTATTTCCGTCTCACCGGAAGTGCCGGCAGCTATATGGCTGTAAAGGGCACGTCGGCAGAGGAGAACAATACGTTTATTTACCTTTCAGATCATTTCAGGAGCAAGGGACTGAACGTTCCGAAGGTGCTTCTGGTCAGCCAGGACAGGCTGTCCTACCTGCAGGAAGACCTTGGAGACGGCATACTCTTCGATCTGGTGTCGGCTGGAAGGGAAAATGGCGTCTACAGCCCCGGGGAGGTCGATTTGCTCAAGAAGGCAATAGCCCAGCTTCCTCGCCTTCAGTACCTTGGCGCCGAGGGAATGGACTGGTCAAAGACCCAGGGAGCCTTCAATGCGAGGCTGATAGATTTCGACCTTAACTATTTCAAGTACTGTTTCCTCAAGGCAACCGGGCTGGAGTTCAACGAGGCCCTTCTCCAGGATGACTTCGACAAGCTTAGGGAGGACCTTCTGGAAGAGGATTCCGACACTTTTCTCCACCGCGACTTTCAGGCCAGAAACATCATGGTCAGTGACGGAAAGCCATGGATAATCGACTTCCAGGGCGGCCGCCGCGGGCCCATTTATTACGATGTGGCATCCTTCGTTTGGCAGGCGCGTTCACGGTTTCCCGAGGCCCTAAGGCAGGAGCTCATCGGCACATATCTGGAGGCCCTCAAAGAGTTTACGGACGTTGATGAAGGGCACTTCCGCAGCCGTCTGAGGCTATTTGTCCTTTTCAGGACGCTCCAGGTTCTGGGGGCATACGGTTTCCGCGGATATTTCGAGAAGAAACCGCATTTCATTGCCAGCGTGCCCTATGCACTGAGCAATCTCCGCACGCTGCTGCAGACGCCTTTTGACGATTATCCCCACCTCAATGAAATCCTTCTTCAGCTTACCAGGATGCCCCAGTTCAACGATATCCCGGAGAACAAGACCCTGGAAGTGCACATCTACAGTTTCGCATACAAGAAGGGAATACCTGCCGATAATACCGGTAACGGCGGCGGATACGTCTTTGACTGCCGTTCCGTGAACAACCCCGGCAAATATGACTACTACCGCCAGTTCAACGGGCGTGACCCGGAGGTGATCAAGTTCCTGGAGGACGACGGCGAAATTACGACCTTCCTCGACAGTGTCTACAAACTGGTCGATGCCCATGTAGAACGCTTTCTGGAGCGGAAATTCACGCATCTTCAGGTCAGTTTCGGCTGCACCGGCGGCCAGCACCGCTCCGTCTACAGTGCAGAGCACCTTGCCGGCCATCTTGCCAACAAATACAATGTAAAGGTAGTCCTTACCCACCGCGAACTAAATGTCGAAAGGGTACTATGAAAGCCATGATATTCGCAGCCGGGCTGGGAACCAGGCTTAAACCAATAACTGACACTATGCCCAAGGCGCTGGTTCCTGTATGCGGCAGGCCTCTGCTGTATCATACCATCATGCGCCTGAAGACGGCCGGGTACGACGATATCGTAGTCAATGTCCATCATTTTGCGAACAAAATCCGTGAATATTTGGCCTCCAATAATTTTGGCGTTCGTGTCAGCATCTCCGACGAGACGGCTCAGCTGCTCGAAACCGGGGGAGGGATAAGGCATGCAAGACCTCTGCTGGAAGATGCCCCGGAGCCGTTTCTCGTTCACAATGTGGACATCGTTTCCAACGTCGACATACCTGCGCTGCGCACGACTTCAGATGCCCTGGCAACCCTTTTGGTGAGTCAGAGGAAAACCAGGCGCTACCTTCTTTTCGATGAAGGGATGAGACTGCTGGGATGGACCGATAAAGCCACCGGCGAGGTCCGCTCTCCATATCCGCACTTGGATCCGGCAGCGTGCCGAGAGTATGCCTTTGCGGGAATACACAACATCTCTCCGGACATTTTCAAGGTTTTTGACTCGGTCAATGTCCCTGACCGTTTCCCTATCATCGATTTCTACCTGAAAGTCTGTGCCGATTATCCCATTATCGGCCATCTTCAAGAAGACCTGACTCTTGTGGACGTGGGTAAAATCGACACTCTCCCCGAGGCGGAAAGAATCTGCGCTTCGCTGCTGGAGCAGCACTAAAAGACAAGCCCGAAGTCCTTGCAAAGGGTCTGGGCGGTTGTTCTGCCGGATTGGGCCGCAACCGGGAGACCGCCTGAGTACAAAGTGCGCTGACCAGTGAAATAAAGCCCGTGCTTGTAGCGAATAGGGGCATGGAAAAGGCCCTTGAGGGGGCGCCAGTCACTCATATAGCTTCCTTCGAATGTGCAGCAGTAGCGCTCATAGGTGAGCGGTGTAGCCATATCGGTTACAGCCACGTTGCCCTGTATTTCAGGAATAATCTCGCCAAGGGCCAGGATGAACCTTTCCAAGACGGCCTGCTTTTCCATGGCATACGTTCCATTCTCCTTTGCCTTCTTCCAGAAAGCGTAGGAGGGGCCGTGCAGCAGACAGGTAAGCACGGTGCAGCCTTCAGGTGCAAATTCCGGCTCACGGTTGTAATTGTTCACTACCAGGGTGCTGTAACTGAGGCCTGCTGCGCTGAAGGGACTCCTGAGAACTATCTGCATCGAGCGCGGCCAATCAGAGAGAGGCTGCTTTATCCCAAGGCCGATGAACATGCACTGCGTCGTTTCAAGTCCTTTCCGCATTTTCCTTGCCCATTTATCTTTGACTGGTTCCGAAAACAGCCTGTCGATGGCGGTACGGGCATCGGCGGAGACTATGACAGCATCGGCATTGTAGACCTCGCCGTCTGTGCGTACGGTCCAGCCGTCGGCGGATTTTTCTATTGTGGTCGCAGTGGTACGGTAATGGATTTTTCCTCCGAGGGAAATGAAAGTATCGGCCATGTTTCCTGCCATACGGGCTGAGCCTCCGGAGGGATAGCCGCTGTCGTCGGAGGAGAAGGTGCTCAGGGTATAGATGAGGGAAAGGGCGTTGATGTTGGGCTGTACTACAGCGCCCAGAAGCGCGCGTATCTGCCTGCTGGAAAAGCGCCGGGCATAGCTTCCTGCCGACTGCAGCATCAGAAACGGAGTGATGAGAACCGCGGGGAACATGCGGATGTACTCCATGACGGAGAAGGGACGCGGTTTCCTCGCTTTGAGGCCCGGGATATCGTTAATGGGCTGATGAAAATGCCGGAAGCACCAAACGTGGAACTTGAGAGTCAAGAGGGCCAGCCTGTCCCTGAGGCCGTGTATCGGCAGTCCATGCAGGTCACGGTAAAGGGGGATCCTGTCCTGCCCGTCTATCAGCGTATAGACGGGATCTTTGAAGAACACTGGGTTGTTGTCCTGAAGGGCTCCTGTTTCTTTCCAGATGTTGTGGAGCGGGATGGCGTCAATCGATCCTATGAGCCAGTGGATACCGCCTTCAAATGTATATCCTCTGCGGGTCCAGCTGGTGGATACGCCTCCGGGATTGACGCACTTTTCCAGTATCACTGTTTCGCATCCGGCGCGCCTGGTATATATAGCGGCAGTGAGTCCGGAAATGCCTGCTCCTATTACGATTACTCTCACCATATCGTCCACGATTTCAAGTATCAAATATAACTGTCACACACCCAGCAGAAGGGTCCACACGAGGAAGCGGAGCGTTCTGCCGACGAGGAAGAGAAGGGCCGCAAGCCAGGGATTGGTCTTGTAGAAACCCAGTGCGATGGAAAATATGTCGCCAACTACAGGGACCCAGCTGATCAGGGCCAGCCAGATGCCGTATTTGTCGATATAGACTTTATGCTTCTCCAGTTTGGCGCGGTCAACCTTGAAGAGTTTCTCTATCCAATCCCATCGGCCTATCCAGCCAAGGCCGAAGGTTGTGAGGTTGCCAAGCCAGTTCCCCGCTACGGCAACAGCCAGGCATGCCCATGGGTTGGATGTCATCTGCAGCATCGTAATGTACAGGACATCGGCACTGAAAGGCACCACTGTCGCAGCCAGGAAAGTCCCTATAAACAGGCCCCATAAGCCCCATGCCCCCAGGTCTGGCAGGCGTTCCAAAAGGTCTGTTATGACTATCAAAAATGACATTGCGGCACAATCTGTTTGAAGTCACAAATTTAAGTATTTTTTCCGGGGAAAGAAGTCCTGTGCCTTTGTCGGGGAAAGGGACAATGGGAGAAGAGTATTCCTTACGTCCGCATTTTAGCTTTGAGCCGCTGGCGGGCTTTGGTGACGGAGGCGGGTGAGATTCCCAGCAGGACGGCCTGCTCGGATACGGAGAATTGCAGGTGAGAAAGGATGTATGTACGGATGTCTCCTTTTGTGAGTCCCGGGTATGCTGATTGGAGGGATTCGAAGGTAAGATTGAAGGAATTACGGAGCACGCGTTCCAATTCCACCCATTCTCCGTCCTGGATGTATCGGGGAGCGGCGTGAAGCTGCTCCAGCAGATGGTTTTGTCCCGCCAGCGATTGCATCATGGCATAAGAGTCCACGTCACCGCCGGGGCCTATTCCCGCCCGGGGTACGTATTTTTCCCGTTCGTCGGCTCCGGCGCGGATGACCATCAGGAATGCCCTGACATTTTTGCCGAGGATTTCGCTGGCTTGAGGGATGGTGAGCGGACTTTTCCCGTCGGTGCAGGTAGATGCAAGGCCGATAGCCACCAAAATGAGTTGATAGTAGAGCGTTTCTGCATCTTTTCCATGCAGGCCGAAGGTGCCAGCTATCGCGGAAAGGCACTCCGCCTTGAAACCCACGTGGGAATCAATGTAGTCCTTGTAGGAAGCGGGTTGCGTCCGGGATTCCATAATCATGGAGAATAGATAGGGCTCGTCCATGGCGAACCAGATAAAGGCTATGCCAAAACCTTTGAAAGGAGGATTAAGCGCAAAGCCATCGCCCACCCGTTTCCGATACAGTTTCCGGGCTTCTTCCCGGACAGCGTCCCTGACTCCTTGAATGGATCCGAAAGAAGTGAAGATGGCATTGGCGCCGCAGTCAAGGCGCGTACAAAGGCTGCGGGCCGTAAGGGCCGAAGGACCTCCGAAGCGCACCAGGTCAAGGGCTGCGGAAAGGATCCTTTCTTTTGTGACAGTAACCGGTCTTGCCATAATCGATGTTCCGAATCATTTTCATACAAAAATAAGCAAATGGTGGGAATGTCCAACCAGATTTTGGTAATTATGCGCAATTGTCCACATATTTGTCCATATTAATTTTAATTTCGGAACGCTGGATACGCTAACTTTGCATCCGTAAAAACATGGACAAACGATGAAAAGACTGATTGTTTTGTTAATGCTCACCGGGGTTGCGATTACCGCACTGGCGAAGGGCGACTGGAAGGGAAAAGTGGTGGATGAGAGGGGTGATCCGATTCCATACGCCAACGTGGCCGTGCTCTCCCAGACCGACTCTACCGTAGTATGTGGCGCGGTGACTCAACAGGACGGCACCTTCAATATAGTAACCAGTGAGACGGACGGTATCATGATGGTGGCCATGCTGGGATACAAGACGGTGTACCTGGCGCCCGTGGACGGCGCGGTGATTACCCTGTCCGATGATACGCAGACGCTGGAAGGGGCTGTGGCAAGCGCCGTTATGCCCAAGACAAAGCTCACGGGGGAGGGATTGCAGACGAATGTACGCGGTTCCGTGCTGGAGAATGCGGGCAGTGCCAAAGACGTCCTAGCCAAGACGCCTGGCCTCATCAAAAGCCAGAACGGCCTGGAGGTAATTGGCAAAGGCTCGCCGATGGTCTATATCAACGGACGGCGCGTGAGCGACGCCTCCGAACTGGACCGCCTGCAGAGCAACGAGATCCAGAGCGTCGAGGTGATTACCAACCCCGGTGCCCAATACGACGCCACGGTGCGGGCGGTGGTGCGCATTCGCACCATCCGACGCCAGGGCGATGGCTTCGGCTTCAATTTGAACGCCTCCGACGCGCAGTCCCTGCGCTGGGCCAAGGGGAATGACCCCTTCGGCGCCATCAACGTGAACTACCGCACGGGCGGGTTGGACTTCTTTGGTGGTGTCAACTATGCACGCAACACTTCCCGCCAGGAGAGCTATCTGGAAAAACAGACCTTCGGACGGACCGCCGCCGGGGATGACTGGCTCTTCGAGAACAAGGGGACGCTCCTGAACGAATACATCGGCAGCACCATCTATGGAAACGCCGGCGTGAATTGGCAGATGGCAGACAACCATTTCCTGGGCGGCAAGGTGGAATGGGGCCGGCATCTGACTTACAACGTGCACACGGAGGTGAATGACAATGTGTTCGAGAACGGCACGCTGGTGGATAAGCTCACCACGATGTCCGATGATACGATGGGTGAATGGACGCCGTACAACCTGGGTGCCAACCTTTATTACAACGGCCTCGTTGCGGGAAAGCTGGGCATTGACATCAACCTGGACTATTACGGCACGGACGACAGTTCCAAATCCGTATCGATGGAAACGAGCGATATGACGCACAATGCCGCCATCCAGAGCGGCAGCACAAATGCCGGGCGCATGTATGCAGCCAAGGCGGTACTGTCGTATCCTGTCTGGAAGGGTCAGTTGCAGGTGGGGACCGAAGAGACTTTCTCACGACGCACAGACAATTATAAAGTGGATGGTATCGGTATCCCTGCCTCGGAAGCGTCTATTAAAGAGGATAATATTGCCGGTTTCACTTCTTACGCTTGCTACATACCCGATGTCGGCCAGTTCGGTGCCGGAGTGCGTTATGAATACGTGCTCTACGCCTATGAAGATGCCGTAACCCCGGCAAACAATCTTTCCCGTAACTACGGCAACTGGTTCCCCAACATTTCCTATGCGGGGATGATAGGAGCGAAAACGCAGAACCCTGTCCAGGTAATGCTGAATTACAGCGCCAAGACCAGCCGGCCTCATTATGGGAATCTGTCCAGTGCAATACGCTATAACAGCCGATATATCTGGCAGAGCGGCAATTCCCAGTTGCAGCCGGAGCTGTCCCATAACATCGGCCTTACAGCAGTGTGGAAGTATATCACAGTTATGTTGAATTATTCCCGCACGGACGATGCCATCGTCACCTGGTCGGCTCCTTACGGTGCCGAAGGCGTAGTGCTGGTGAAGCCCCGTAACATTGAAACGCCTTTCCGCATGATGGCGGCCTATGTGAACCTGACACCTACCGTGGGCCCCTGGAATATGAATTATACAATAGGCGTCCTGCCTCAGTGGTTCACAATAAATGCCCCGGATCCCCGTGAAGCATCCGGCATTCGCGTAACAACGTTCAACGATAAGCCCATCTTCTTTGCCCAGCTTTTCAATACCTTCACCGTGAAGGGAGGATGGCAGTTCGAGCTGGGAAGCGTGTTTATGAGTCCCGGCTACTCCCGGAACCTTTATATGACCAACTGGTTCGTTGACCTCACTGTCGCCGTGCAGAAGACGCTCCTCCGTGACGGTTCGCTTGTCGTTCGTCTTGAAGGAGCAGACCTTACGCGCAACGCATTTTTCAGCCCCTATTCCGACTTCGGCAGCCACACCATCATGCAGACCAACCGGATGGATACGCAGAAGGTGAAACTCTCCGTCCGTTATAACTTCAACACGGCCCAGAGCAAGTACCGGGGCACCGGCGCCGGCGCCGACAGCAAGGCCAGAATGTAAAAACTTCGTAATTTTGACTTTATGACTATCAGACTTGAAACCCCTGCCGACTACCGCGAGGTGGAAAACCTCACGCGGGAGGCATTTTGGAATGTATATCGCCCCGGTTGCACGGAGCACTATGTGCTGAACCGGTACCGGAAGAGTCCGGACTTCATCCCAGAGCTGGATTTCGTAATGGAAGAGGATGGCCAGCTTATAGGCCACGTGATGTTCTCCAAGGCTGAATTGATGCTGGATGACGGCACGCGCAAGCCTTCCTGGACCTTCGGCCCCATCAGCATCCACCCTGACTACAAGCGCAAGGGCTACGGGCTGAAGCTGCTGCGGTATGCACTTGAGCGGGCCCGCAAGATGGGTGTCGGCTTCCTCTGCATGGAGGGCAACATCGACTTTTACAAGCACGCAGGTTTTGGACTCGCCAGCCGCCTGGGCATCCACTATCACGATATGCCGCGCGACAAGGAAGTACCCTTCTTCCTGGCCCAGGAACTGATCCCCGGCTGGCTGAAGGCCAACGGCATTAGTGAGGCAACCTACTGCCCGCCTAAGGGCTATTTCGTCGCCGACGAGAACCCCGAGGCCTTCGAAGCCTACGAGGCCACCTTCCCGCCGAAACAGAAACTCCGGCTGCCCGGACAATTGGGGTACGAAGAATGATGGAGACAAATAGAATCATTTTGCGTCCGTGGCGTGAATCTGACGCTGAAGCGTTGTTCGAATATGCATCCGACCCGGACGTCGGGCCGCGCGCCGGCTGGCCGCCGCATAAATCCGTGGAGGAAAGCCTGGAAGTAATCAGGTCCATTTTCAACAACGACACCACTTGGGCAATAGAACTCAAGGAGTCGGGGGAAGCCATCGGTGCCATGGGCTATCTGCCTTGTGAGGGCAACAATCTCCCGTCCCGCGAGGGCGAGCCCCTGGTGGGCTACTGGGTGGGAAAACCCTTTTGGAATCAGGGCATTTGTACGGAAGCCTTGCGATTGATGATCGACAATATCCACCGCACAACGGACATCAAGTCGCTGATCAGCAGTCACTTCATAGACAATCCTGCCAGCGGCCGCGTCATGGAAAAATGCGGCTTCGTTCCAACCGGCGAAACCTGTGTAGATGAGTCTCTCGCCGGTTCCGACCGGCCGATGAGAGTCCTAAGATTGGAAATCAAACGATAAAG
>DGSO01000026.1 GCA_002393945.1 Bacteroidales bacterium UBA4360 | reverse complement strand
TGGATTTCAACTGGAAAGGGTTTTGGACTTGGCCCTACAAATAACAGAATCTTTTTCATGCTGCAAAATTGCCCCGAATCCCCGAGAAACTATGTTAAAGCAATGTTAAGAAGTGTTAAATAGTGTTAAAATGCCCTCCCGGTCCGCCTTGTAGCTGAGTGACGCATCACAGAACCAATTCACGCCGCCGTCGGCAAAGCCTTCGCCCCCGCCGCCCTCCAGGCCCAGATGGTAGGGTTCTACCAGTCCCTCTGCAAGTAGTCTTTAAAACCGAATCAAATAAACTGCCGACACCCTAACGTGACGGCAGTTTCCGTAGTATATGTTTAACTGCTTATGAAAGCCTACCTCAGAACAGCATATTCCACGCCGCCTGCTGTGCCCGTGCACTATGGGCGGCATTCATCTTGCCGAAGTTCCATTTCACACCGAAGAGAATGTACCTTCCCATTATGAGCCGATAGGAATCCTCCTCATAGTTGGCGGTTACAGTATGCGTGAGGTTCCGGGTCTGGTTCAGGATGTCATGAACCTTAACACTTAAATTGAAGGCACCGATATTCTTTGAGATCTCCGCATTCCATTGCCATTCAGGTTGGCCATAGCCTGCCGCATAGCCTTTGTAGAACACGTAGGCAATATCAGAATTGAATTCAAATTCGTGTTTGGTGGTATATGTGCCACTCGCAGTAAACCTGGTGTCCAGCGTATTCAAGTTGGCCTCGGGATTCAATGAGTAACGGGCAATGCGGCCGGCGGTCCTGGCTCCCGCGCTTACAGACCAATGGTCTGGATTGTACTTCACAGAGAAACCGGCCGAAGGGCCGAAGGAACGTGTCCTGCTCTCTGCAAAGCCGCTCTGTCCTCCATAGAATTGGTCACCGTCGGCATTTCCCCAGAAGTCGGTCATAAACGCTGAATAATCAAACGTATCTTTATCAAGTGCCGGGAGCGTTGTCTTTGCCTGATAGCTGATGGAGGAAGAATAACCGGCGCCACCGCTCAAGGTCAGGGACCAGAGTTTCTTGGCGTCCAGGGGCGTAGTGTAGTTTACAACCAGGTTGGATGTCAGGCTCGGTTTTAGGGCATTCACAGGGATGAAATACATAATGCCGTCGCTATCATACCAGAGCGCGGAAACAATGGGATTGTTATTCACCTGACCAGACAGATAAACATAAAGCGTAGAGAACTTTTCCCGATTATTCCTGGTCCAATTCGAACTTATGAAGGTATATGAATAAGGCTTCAGATAGACGTTTCCAAGGCTCAAACGCGATGGATTCCTAATACCCAAAACCGGGAGCATCAGGGATGAGGAAGGCTGCCTTCCATATCCGTAAGCGGAAAGTGTTATCCGGTCATTGCCTTTTGCATATTGGAAACGGAGAGAGGGCGCAAAGAACCAGTTCCACTCATCTTTCCCCGTTGTCTCCTCTATCCCATAGCTTTTGGAGAAGGTTTCATTGAGAATCCCGATGGCCCGGCCGCCAAAAGTAACCCAGCCGCCTTGTCCGAACTTGTACTGTGCAGTCAAATCATATCGCTGTTCCAGATAGTCGGACTTGCTTTCAGAGGAGTAGTAGTCATTTCTGCCAGCCTCATCGAATGCATCCCGGATTTCATCCGAACGAGACCAGTCATATTGTGCCTGGGCGGATAACGTCCACTTCTCTCCAACAGGCTCCGTGTACCGGACACTCCCGTCCATCCCATACGACAGACCGTTAGAGTGGTAGGTCATCGAGCGGGTTTCATCTCCGGCATTCGTAGTCAGGAGGGAAGACTCCAGGATTTCCCCGTCATTTCTGCTGTAATAGGGATCAATCGCCAGCTGGAGGGTTCGGTTTTGTTTGCCACCTATCTCGCGGAAAGTCACGTCGGCATCAAAATATGCGTTTTTCCTTTCCGAAAGACTGTGGGTGGTGCCAGTGGATCTGTTTACGAAACTTCCTTCACGGCTGATTTCCGCCTGGTTGCTCTCATAGGAATCTGCTCTATTGTAACGGAAATCAGGACGAAGGTGGAACCAGACCTTGCCTGTTTCCTTCTCGAATTCCATGTTGGCGGACAGCCCGTGAGCATAGGATTTACCGATGTCTTCCGTTGTGGATGACAGGTTCCCGTCTTCTTGATAGGTGGTCCTGTCCGCCCGAGTGCCGGAATCCGTATCCGTGTACTTGTAATTGACGCTGACGGTAGTCTCGACGTCTTTGATACGGGAAGTATTGGCATTCACCGCCAGTTGGGCAGCCGTAGACAGGCCCTGGTTCGCCGTGGAGCGCTCACCTGCATCGCTGATGACAACGACGACCGCATTAGAGTCGTTGATATTCTGCCCATTGGCAATCACCGTCACCTGATCTTTCTCGGAGTAGGCTGATACAAGGGCATTGCCGTTCCACAGCAGGCCGCGATTGTCACGCAGTACATCGTCTCCCTCTTTTTCTCCAAGCGTAGCGCCTCCCTTCAGACCCACATTGCCGAACCATCCTTTTTCGTATTCCTTCTTGAGCGCCACATCCAACACCTTTTCCCGTTGGCCATCCTGGATGCCGGATGCACGGGTCTGCTCGCTTTCACGGTCTATGACGCGAATCTTGTCCACCACTGCAGCGGGCAGGTTGTTCAGGGCGGTGGATTGGTCGTTAAAGAAGAAGGTCCGGCCGCCCACAGTGAGTTTGTCAATCTCCTCGCCGTTGAACTTGACCTTGCCGTCCTCGGTTATTTCCATACCCGGCATTCGCTGCAGCAGGTCTTTCAGCATCGCATTGGCTCCCACACGGAAGGAGGAGGCATTGAACTCTACAGTGTCCTGTTTGACAACAATGGGGTTACCTATATCGGTGATGGTTGCAGCCTGAAGAAACAGTTCGTCCTGCTGCAGCCGAATTGTTCCCATATCCACTTGCTCCTCGCGGAAGAAGCGCTCTTTCACAAAAGGTTTATACCCCATCATCTCCACGTGGAAGACATAACTGCCGAAGGGCACCTCGTCCAGCTTGGCTTCGCCCTTTGCGTCAGTGAGGGTGAAATTGGTTATGGTGGTATCCTTGGAAGGTATCACGTACACCGACGCAAAAGCCACCGGCTCATTGGTGAGCGAGTCCAGCACCATGGTCTTGATTTCGCTCATCCGGCCCTGGAATACATTGTCATTCAAGATAAACACTTGCGCCAGTGCGGCAAGGCTGTTTACAAACAGCAATACAAATAATGACAGAATTTTCTTCATCTTTCAAACTACGGTTCTTCCATAAACAATTCACCCTTCAAGAAGGTTACGCTTTTGGTTGCGAATTCATACCCCTGTGTTCCCGGGCGGGCTACTTCCAGATATTTTTCGTACCATTGGAGCGCTTGTTTGTAATCCTTCTTGACTTCGTAGCAATACGCAATGGTGGAGAGGGCTGAAATGAATTTGGGATTATATCGGTATGCTTCCTTGTAATGCTCTATGGCTTTGTCCCAGGAGTCCTGCCTGCGGTAGTAGGCAAGGCCATATTGCTGCTGAATGCGGGAGGCCAAAGCTGGGTCCGGTTGAATCATCTCCCAAGCTTTATCAAGCCAGGGTTTTATTTCATTATCAAAAGAACGGTATGCCTCCAATTTGACGGCTGCAATGGAATAGGCCAGATTTACATCGCTTGAATCAATCTGCCATGCTGCGATGAGTTCTTTCTCGGCCCGGTATGTCACCTGTGTATGCCAATAGCTCTGCCCCAGATAATAGTGGATGGGGTAAGAGTCATTCCCGATATCCTCCTGTCGTTGGAACGCTTGTACGGCACCCTCGTAATCGCCTTTCCGATAGAGGGCAAGGCCTTTCAGCGGAGCAATGGTGGTGTTGTCTGGATCTTCGGAGAGGAAAGGCTCCATGACGGCGACGGCCCCGTCGTAGTCTGCCTTCGTGATGAGAATATTCACCGCTTTTGCCACCACCGACTCATTCATCGGCGTCAATGCCAACGCCTTGCGGTAGTACCATAGGGCCGAATCGGCCTGTTCCATCTGCCGAAAAGCGTCACCCACATAGCTTACCACAGCAGGAATGGAGTCCAACTGGAGGATGTCCCGTCCGGCTTGAACGCTCTGGGGAAACGCTTTGAGACGGAAGTATGCCTGCATCAGCCGAATCTTATAAAGGATATTGTCCGGCGCACGCGAAGAGAGCAGGAAATAGGTGCCGGAAGCACTCTCGTAATCCCCACTCTGAAAGTGGCAGTCGGCCAGTTCGGAGAGCACGGCGTAGTCCATTGCGCCAGGCTGCACCAGCGTCGACAGCATATCAATGGCGTCATCGGTGCGGTAAATACTCTTGAGGTACCGGGCTTGGGTGAGCACGGAGTCTCGATGAGTGATCTGCGCTCCCAGCGGGATGCAAACCACCATCCATAACAATATCAGCAGTGTTCTTTTCATTATCGGAGTTGGAATATGACAGGGAATATGAATGTGACTGGAACCGCTTCACCTTGTTGCTTGCCCGGTTCCCATCTGGGCGACGAGGAAATCACCCTGAACGCCTCGGTATCCAGTAACTCGTGTGCGCCCCGTAGCACGGACACGTTCCGGACCATTCCATCGACTCCAACTGTGAATTGCAGGGTTACACGACCATAGATGCCATTCTGCTTGGCTTGTTCTGGATACTTCAACTGACTGTTTACCCATTTGGAGAACTCCTGCGTGTCTCCTCCGTTAAATTTTGGCGCGCACTCAATGAGACTGTAAGGGACACCTTCCTGCTCGGTGATTCCTCCGGACTTTTTGATTGTGATTACTGTGGCTGAAGGTTCATCCGGCTTCAAATTCTCCTTTGGAGCATTACAGGCATACATCAGTACTGCCAGTACAGGGATAAGGGCTAGGTAAGACCAACTCTTCCACGCAGAAGAAGAGGGCTTCAGCATCATAGTGATCCGGCTGCTTAATTTGGCGTGCTGGAAGCCGCTGGCCATGGAAAACCGCTCGTCTCCTACGGCTTTCCGAACAAGAAGTAACTGATAACTTTTTGCATCTATGCCTTTTTGGATCACTCCTTCATCGGCCTCATATTCATGAAGCAGTCGCAGCTCTTCTCGAGTAATCCACACCAGCGGATTCCACCAAAACAGGAGTTGGATGGGAAGGAGAAACAGCAGGTCCAGCGAGTGCCGGCACTGCACATGCATCCATTCATGCGTAAATATAGCAGGGTTCTCCAGCAAGTCTTTTCTGCCCATGACAATGGTCTGGCCCCAACTGAACGAAGAAATATCCTCCTCCAGGATAATCAAGCGACATCCTTCGCAGTTCGTCTTTTCCCCTTTCCGAATCAGACGTCCCATCTTCCAGGCCGATATGCCATATAGCGTCAGTGTTACTAGGGCTCCCGTGATATAAACCCCAAGTAAGATTTCATGCCACGGGAAAGCGACTGGTGCAGCAACTCCTTCTGATTCGGCGCTGACGGCCACCATCGTCAATTCTGCTGCAGTACTGGCCACCCTAACGCTTCTAAGCCGGATAAACGGTAGCAAAAGACACAAATAAGACCCGGAGAGCAGAATTGTGCGGTTAAGCCGGAAGAAAGTGGTACGCCGCATCACCATTAGGTAAAAGGCGTAGAACAGGCTCAGATAGAGACCTGCACGTGCGATATAGATAAGGAACGGGCTCATTTCTGGTTGTCTTCTATTTGGGCGATGAGGTCTTTCAGTTGCTGCAGGTCCATCTTGTCCTCCTCCACGAACTGGGAAACCAGGCTCAGATAGGAGTTATCATAGTAGCGAGCTACTACCTCAGAGACCGTTTCCCCGTGGTATTGCCGCTCACTGATCTTTACCTTGTAACGGAAAGAATTAGCCATAGGCTCCCTTTCCACAAAGCCCTTTTCCTCAAGAAACTTTACCAGAGTAGCTACAGTATTATAATGCGGCTTCGGCTCCGGTAAATACTTGATTAAATCCCTGATAAACAGGGGCTCATGAGCCCAGAAGATGTTCATGAGCTGCTCTTCTTTTGCAGTTAGTCTCTGTTTCATCGATGGTTGATTATTGTGTATTACGATGCAAAGATAGTGATAATTCTCAATTCTCCTAATCTTTTTAGTAGTTTTCCGTAATTCTTTCGGATAGGTTTCGTGTTGGATAGATTCGAGACATCTGTTGCTTGTTCCATTCCCCTTGTGGAACGGAACAAGGCCGATGGTCCGGGCCGATATATACGGCCGATCCGCGCCCGTTATAGGAGAAAAAGGTCAGTGCCTTTACAGCAGTACACCCTCACATCCATCGCCTTCCCACCCTTCACAACGGCACCGACCTTCGTTTCCTCCAGCCGGAAGCCATTCTTCTCCAGCACCCGGGCCGATGCCAGGTTCTCCGGGAACACCTCGCCGATTATGCGCTCCAGCGCCAGCTCCCGGAAAGCAATCCCGCAGATCTGCCGCACGGCTTCTGTGCCGATACCCTGGGACCAGAACGGCGTCAGGATCATATAGCCAATAGACCCAACGGAGCGATTCTCATTGGCCATCCTTTCCACGGAAATACTGCCGACAACCTGTCCGTCCACGACGATGGCCCGCCAGACACCCTCCTTTCCCTCATTCTCCGCCACCATCCCAAGCCACCAATCGGCATCAGCCTCCGTGTATGGATACGGCAGCCGGTCCGACAGGAAAGTTCTGTCCACGGCATTGCACAGCGCCATCAGCGCCGGCTTGTCGGCGGGTGTCCAGGTATGAAGGGTAATAACCATCAGTGTCCAGGCCGAGAAATTGGAATTTATCTACCTATCAGCTTCAGAAACCGCTTGTCGTTCATCTGCTCATTGGTAATGTACTCGCCATCGTGGAAGAGCGCGTAGGTGGTGATGGGAGTGGGCGCATTCTGGGCCTCTTCCTTGCTTTGCAGATGGATGGCTTTGAAAGGAACGCCATTGTCTTTGGCAACAGTCTCGATGATGGGAACATATTTGCCGTTGAATGGGCACTGACTGGTGTAATACAACACATATCCCGGCTCGTCGGTATGCGGATGCCTGGCGCATTCCTTGAACTTAGGCGTCTGGGCATCCTTGGCAAAAGGCAGATACCACAGCTGGATGCCGTTATCGGCCTCGTCACAGACGGAGAAGCCTTTGTGCTTCAGGAACTGAGGATCGGACAGGAATGATTTCTTCTTTGCCGATGACAGGACGCACAGGCCTTTCTTTCCTTTGGCCTTGCTTTCCTGAATGCAGGCGTCCAGCAAATCACTGGAATACCCGTGTCCCTTGAAAGAACCGGACACCCAGAGGCAGTCGATGTACATATAACCATCGG
>DGSO01000030.1 GCA_002393945.1 Bacteroidales bacterium UBA4360 | reverse complement strand
CATCCGGAAGATAGACAAGGCGAACCGCATCAGGTCCGAGTACAACTGGACCACCCATTACGAGAAAGGTCCCACGCCGGATTCCTTGAAAATACGTTTCACCACCTGCGGTCTCTGCGCCCTCGCTACCCGTACCGGTCACCGGGATATCCTTCCCATCATGTGCCGGACCGACTACACGGTGGCGGACGCCATCGGCGCCTGCCTGCATCGTGACAAGACGCTGGCTACCGGCGATTCCTGCTGCGACTATCTCTATACACGTCCAGGGAGCGAAGCCGAAAAAAGATGGCTGGCAGAGCACCCGGAAGGGTTATTCATTTCCAAGTAAGCCGATAAAAAGTATCTAGCCATGCCGGTCCAGTCCCTTCATCACTTCTTTTCCGGCAGCTTCGTGTACAACACGAGTCCCCGCACGGCGAAGTACAGGCAGATCACACCCATGATGTAATACCAGGGATTCGCTTCCAGGGAGAAGAAATCCGGGGCGATGCACACCCACATGTTGCACCAGGGGTTGAAGGACACGAGGGCAACGCAAATGAGGACAATATGCAGCCAGAGGTTGTAACCCTTGCGTGTGCCCCGCTTTTCCATCACGAGGCCTGGGATGATGGTGATGAGCACCTGGGTGAAGATCCAGAACTTCCACATGGTGCTGTCGTGCAGCTCAAAGCGGAGGAAGTTCAGGCCCACGTAGAAGCAGACCACCTGGATGGCAATATCGCGGAGCATCTTCTTCATAGGGGTCCCCGGCTTGAAGTTGATGTCCTTCTCGTAGGTCACGGCACGCTGGAGGCTATAGGTCTCCATGCCCACCCAGATGGCCTCACCGATGGCAAGGAGAAGGAAAAGCAGGAAATGGTCATACTTGAGCCAGGCATCAAGGAACACCCAGATTCCCATGAAGTCGGCGGCGAAGTAGAATGTGTGGAGCCACAGCGGATACGGGCCCACCTTGTCCTTCTCGGTAAGGATGATCGGAATAATGTAAACCAGGAGGCCGAAGATGACGGCGAGGCCGATGGCAATCCAGGCGCCAATCCATCCATCGGCACCAATGGTCAGGTGGTCAATAAAATCCTGCGGCGACACATCCCCCTTGGGATAGCCGGATACGAGTCTTTCAAAGATGTTCATTGCTCCCATCCTCCTACTGCTCGTCTATGTCAATGATGCGCCCCAGCCGGTCAACCCGCTTTTCAAAGCAGTTCACGCCAACTACGGCAAGGATATAGGCCAGGCCGTTGGCAATGATGGCAATGCCGATGATGGCTGACAGCACACCGGCGGTGACATCCAGGTTCTTTAGGCCGAAGAAGCCCAACACGGCGGCGCCGATGCCAAGGCAAAGAAGCACCCACCACATGGGGAAGCCAACCTTCTTGTAGTCGAAGCTCTGGACCGCAATCACCACGCCTTCAATCATAACCCAGAGGGCGAATACCACCGGGAGGGACACCGCCGTACCCAGGATGTTGAAAAGGAAGAAGCATCCGAAGAAGATGTCCAGTATGGCGCTCAGGGCGCGGGTGCCGCTGTTGGGAAGGAACGCCTGGGTCCTGAAAGTGAAGACCAGTTTGGAGATACCGGCAATGAGGGTGATGCAACCCAGCACCCAGGCTGCGGAAACGAGGGTGATGTCCGGTTTGGCGATGCAGACGACACCGAGGATGATAAGAAGAAGGCCTGCGATGCAGAGCCAGATTTTTGTACTTGTTTTCATGATGAATATAGGTTTTAGCTGTTTGTTTCCTGTCTGTTTCGCAAGGCAAATTTACCCATTTTCACGGACACGGCAAAACAATCCGCCTTCATCGTCCTCTCCATGCCGGGCTATCTTTCGGAAAATGATTATCTTTGCAGATAAGGACCTCTACCTTTCACTTTAAACGGTCTTGGCAGAGACCAGTGCCCTGCACGAAACACTCCGGAAAATATGAGAAAAGCATTGTTTTTGATGGCAGTAACCCTCATTTGCTTTACTGCCTGCGGCCCAAGAAGGGGCGGAGCACGCGGCCCTCGCCAGGGTGGTCACATTGAAATCGACAAGGAGTCTGACAGTGTTTTCGTGGCATTGAAAAAAGAGACGCTGGGCAAGTTCAAACAGTTTACATTCAGCGACTCCCAGACGGGCAAGACGATGGAGTATAATCTGCTTGTCCCAGAAGGAGCTGAGGCTGGTGAGAAACTCCCTTTGGTGCTCTTCATGGCCGATGCCAGCACCGTGGGCAAGGAGGTTACGACTCCGCTTACGCAGGGTTACGGCGCGCTGGAGTTCGCTTCCGACCGCGACCAGCGGCTGCATCCCTCGTTCGTGCTGGTGCCGCAGTACACCGACTGGGCCGTGCAGGACGACTGGAGCACCACGGACGAAGTAGAGATGACAATCCGTCTGCTTGATGCTGTCTGCAAGGAATACAATGTAGATACCAGCCGCCTCTACACCACCGGCCAGTCGATGGGCGGCATGATGTCGTTCTACTTCAACATCACGCATCCCGACCTCTTCGCCGCGTCGCTCTTCGTCAGCAGCCAGTGGGACACATCGAAGATGCAAGACTTCGGCAAGAAGCATTTCTTCTACATCGTTGCCGGCGGCGACCAGAAAGCATCGGGCGGTATGCAGGACCTGACAAAGGTACTGAGGGAGAACGAAGCCCGCATAGAATCCGCTTCGTGGAGTGCCAAGCTTCCCGCTGAGCAGCAGGAGCGCATGGCCAAGGAACTGATTTCCCGCGGCTCTGGCATCAACTTCATCAAGTGGGAAACCGGCAGCGTCCTTCCGGAGTCAGGCCAAGGCATGGAACACATGGCTTCCTTTGACTACGGCTACAAGATTGCAGCCGTCCGCGACTGGCTGTTCCAACAGAGCAAGCAATACCAGTTTTCTTTTTCCGAATGATTTCTCCAGAAAGGAGTAGTATCGATCTGCCTGAAGATGCCAGCGGTCGTCCTCCACGAAGTAATGGCTCCAGACAGCAATCCTGTAATCGGTTTTTCCTATTGTATTATCATTTTTTATGTTCGGAAAAAAGGTTCTTCAGAAATCCAAGCTGCTGAAATACTCCTTCTTCTCTTCGCGCACGAAGTCTATCGCCCGGTTGATGTAATCCAGGAAGGGCTTTGCCGTCTTGAAGATATCCACAAGATGGTGCGCCAGGTCCTGTAGAAAACGTAAAGTCTCTTTCATTTTCTACTTCGTGATAATCGGTTTCCCGTCAGTGTCAAGAAGCGGGGTAAGGCCTCCGCCGTATCCGCGGTGGACAAAGAGGTAGTTGACGCCTGTTTCCTTGTCAACGATGACGACGGCATCGGTCATGAGGCTGATGCCTTCCTTTTCTTTGATGTCAAATCTGTCTTTTCCCATATCTGTTTTATATCAATAATCGTATTCTTCCCTCGGACTTGCAGAACATTTCCGGATGCGACATCACAACGGCGTAAACCTGTGCGAGAGTCACCGGCTGCCCGTCCTTACGTTTATGCAGCCCCTCCCGGTTGATCTTATCAACCAGCCGCTCCACCTTCAGGCCCCCGCCCGAGGTGGCAATAGCATACACGATTGCTTCTTCAAGTTTCATTCAGCAGAGTCCCTCTGCCTCTTATGCACGAGGTGAACACAAATTTAATCATTTTATTTGATTCATGCACTCCCAACGGCATTTCACGACTCCTGAACCTTGTGCATGAGACACTTTTGACACCAAAACCCTACTTCCCGTGTCCTGACGGCGCAAAATACCTCACTCTGACACCAAAACCCCTTTTCCCGTGTCCTGACGGCGCAAAATACCTCACTCTGACACCAAAACCCCTTTTCCCGTGTCCGGACGGCACAAAAAACTTCGCTCTGACACAATCACTTGCAAGCCAAAGGAACAGAACATCTATGAAGAAGAGCAGCACTGGAGCCAAGTCGGAAATGCCGGAGTGCATAGATCAACTGAATAACAATCACGATCTTTAAACGCCATGAAAAAGTATTTCATTATCGCACTGGCGGCTATTACACTTGCTACGTGGGTGAAAGAAGTTTCAGGAGTAAGCACAAAAATGTGAAGAAGCGTGAAATGTAACATTTTCGACATTGAAGGACATCCTTTGGAACTCTACGCCGAAGACATGGCGGATATCGGCTTTCCGGAAGCCGATAGATTCGTAGAGGCGGATAAGGTGGGGCATGCCGTGGTCGGCGACGAGGGTTATCCTGTTATAGCCCAGGCCCTGTCCTTTACGGATTCCGTCTTCCAGAAGCGAGCGGCCGATGCCCTGCCTTCTGAATTCAGGGAGGACGGCGAGAGTATCCAGGTAGTATTCACCGGGATCGGCTTCCTGTTCTGAAGTCTGGTCCATCTTGAAGAATTCCGGCCACAGTTCCGTGAAGGTCCGGTGGCGGAGTTCCTTGTAGTATTCACCAGGATAGGACAGAAGAGAGCCTGCTGTTTTTCCGTTCAGCTCGGCAACTCGTGTACGTGCGTAGCTGTACAGCAGGTCCTTCCTCTGTTCGCATTTCACAAGGCGGTCGTAGATATCCTTGTTTTCAGGAATATCAGTCTCGAAGTCGTAGAAATGCATTCCAGCCATTATGCATTTGGCGAGGAAAGGTGCATCGGAAGTAGTAGCGTCCCTTAAAGTGAGCGTCATGAGAAACCGTTTACTGTTCAGCAGAGTCCTTGGTCCAATTGGCAAGAAAAGTTGCTCCGGCAACGATGAGGGCGGTTCCGAGCCCCGGATAGAACGATGCGAAGAACTCGGTGGGGACGCCCGGAATGAACTTGAGCGAGATGCCGAGGCACATGAAGAAGATTACCATGATCCATCCCTTAACCGGCAGAAAGGCAAGCAGGGACTTTTTCTCCTCGGGAAACTCCAGTATACGTTTGGTGTATTTCTTCACGAAGAAGGAAAACATCCAGTTAAAGACCGCTATTGTGGCAACGGTCCCGATTGCGAGCCAGATGATTATCTTTGATGGCCATATAGCAATATAGGATTGGATGCCGGTCACAAGGACTTTGATGCCCGGAGCGCCCCAGACGATGGCGTTGGCAAGAAGCAGGTGGCGTTTTGCCACAGGGAGGATTCTGTCAATATTCATTTCGGTTCGTTTTATTTGTTGGCCTATTGTGTGAGCCCTGCGATGATTGCGGCGATGGTTTCCTCGTATGCGCTGTCGGAGAGGTAGGTCTTCTTGGGGTTCATCTCGAAGGTGCCGCCCCACTCGGGGCCGCCTTCGTACTTGGGAACAAGGTGCCAGTGGGGATGGGCGAGAGTGTCAGAATAGGCGCCGAAGTTTATCTTCGAGGGATGGAAGGCCTTTTCGATTGCGAGAGCGGCGCGGCGTGTGTCCAGCATGAAGCGCACCCAGTCGGCCTCGGGGATGTCCGTCTGGGAGCCGGCGTGCTCGCGGTAGGCGACTACGCAGCGCCCGGGGTGGGTCTGCTCGCGGAAAAGGTACAGGGTGGAGACTTCAAGGTCGGCTATCTTGATCATCAGTTCGTCAAGCACGGCCTTGTTCTTACAGTAAAGGCAGTTGTCTGGCATGGTTCTTTGTATTCAGTTTGTTATCGGATTTATCGTCTGAGTTTCACCAGTTCCTCGGGCTTGTCGGTGGCGATGATGTCGACACCCATGCGTATTGCCTTGCGGTTGGCGGCCCTCTTGTCGCCGAGCCCCAGTATGAGGGCAAGGACCTTGACATCCCTGTCGTGGCAGCGGCGGATTAGTTTCCGGCTCAGTTTGTTGGCCCTTACGACCGCTATGTCGGGATGCACGTCGTCCAGAATCTCGTCCAGGCGGGCGGGGTCACGCACGTAGGCCTGGAGGGTATGGATGTACGGGAACGCGGCGCGGAAGGCCTTCGTGTCTTCGTACGAGGAGAAGGTGAAGTATGTGTGCTCCAGCATCCCGCAGGAGTCGATAAGGGCAACGAGGTCGTGGAAGTCGCCGGTCCGGTAATCGACGGTGATCCCAAGGCCGTTTGCGGCCGCTTTTTCCAGGAGGGCCGAAAAGCGCGGAAGTTTCTGCCCCTTCCACTCGGGGCCGAACCAGCTTCCCGCATCGAGGGTGTCGAGGTCCCTGGAGAGCCACTCTCCGATAGGGCCTGTGCCGTTGGTGGTGCGGTTCAGGAGAGAGTCGTGAAGGATGTAGAACACGCTGTCCTTACTGAGGACGACGTCGCACTCCATCACGTCTACACCGTAGCGGATGCATGAATCGGCCGATGCGAGGGTGTTCTCCGGGGCGATGAAGTTCGCACCGCGGTGTCCACTGATGGCCGGGAACGGATGCCTGGCGCATGATGCCGCCGATATGAGAATCAGTGCGGCTATTAGATGGGACGGAAATTTCATATTCAATCGAGTTGTCTGCAAAGATAAGCAATTATTTCGTAGGAGAAATCAGGTATAGGCCTGCACTTTCCAGAACGGGAGCCGCCTTGGAGGATGTAATCCGTACGCGTATGCGGTCTGTCGCGATCTCCGGGAAACGGAGTATCCTTTTATACCCGATGGTTGTACCTTTTGCAATGGACTGCCAGCCACCCTCGTCATTTGGTATCTCCACCACGAAAGAACGTACCCGCTGGCCAAGGGGAATGTATTCCCGGAGCTGGATGAGATTGAACCGGCGCTGCTGAGGGAGCTCGAGCACAAAGGATGCGCAGGTGTCCTTCCGAGCTGCGGCCCAGTAGCGGTCATAACGCTTTTCAAGGAGGTTCCTGCCATGGTGGCGGCCGATGCCGTATGACGAGGAAGTCCTGACCTTTGCGCCCGCGGCAAGATTGTTTCCGAACACTCCGTCAAGACGCTCCTTGAACTCCATTAGCCTTAGTGAATCCACAGGATGAATCCTTCCGGTGGTGTCCGGGGGAACATTGAGGAGCAGAAGTGCATTGCGCCCTGCGCTATTGAAGTATATATCCATGAGCTCGTCCACGCTCTTGACATGCTCATTCTCGCTTTCTTTCCAGAACCACCCCGGACGTATGGAGACGTCGGCTTCGGCAGGAATCCAGTACCTTCCGTCCTCATTTCCTTCCATGAGACTGCCGGAGGGCGGTGCCCCGGCTCCCGGCGAGAAGCCATCGGCATCAAGCGTACTCCAGCATGTCTCACCGGCCATGCCGCTTTCGTTTCCAACCCATCGGCAGCCGGGTCCTACATCGCTGAAAAGGACAGCCCCCGGATTCAAATCGAGGACGCTCCGGTGGAAAAGCGGCCAGTCGTACTCCTGCCTTTTTCCATTCGGCCCCTCTCCGCAGGCACCGTCGAACCACTGCTCGAAAATCTCTCCGTAACGGCCGTCATGGACGCTTCTGAGTGTATTCGCGTACTTCTCATTGTAGTATGGCGTACCATATGCCGGGTCGTTTCTGTCCCATGGGGAGATGTAGACTCCCATCTTGAGGCCGTACTCGCGGCAGGCCTCAGAGAGCTCCCGGATGACATCTCCCTGCCCGCCGCGCCAGGCGCTTTCCCTTACGGTGTGCTCGCTCTCCGGATTAGGCCACAGGCAGAACCCGTCATGGTGCTTTGCCGTCAGGATGATGCCTTTGAAACCGGCAGCCTTTGCGATTGCAGCCCACTGTCGGCAGTCAAGGGCGCTTGGATTGAAAAGGCTCTCAGGCTCACTCCCGAGCCCCCATTCCAGACCGCTGAAGGTGTTGGGGCCGAAATGGACGAAAAGATTCATCTCCATCTTCTGCCACTCCAGCTGTGCCTCTGTGGGAACAGGACCGTAAGGTTGTGGAGACTGACAGCAGGAGGCTGCAATTACAGCCGCCAGCAATAGGTATATGGCTCGCTTGTTCATAGGACTCTATCGGAAGAAACAAATATACGAAAAGATAAGCTTTCTGCCAATTGGTACGGACAATACCGGCCCGGTACGGATACATTCAAACCACCGTTTTCCCTCACCAGTGGCAGAAAACGTTGGTTTGACCATGTTTAAACAGTGCCAAACCACCAAAAACGCCCTCTCAGAGCAGGAAGTGGTGGTTTGAATGTTTCCGGCGGTGCCATTTTAGCCGTGCGTTTGCAAAAAAACCAAATAATACTTATCTTGCAAGTAACAAATACTCACGCTATGAATATCCTGGAAGAAGCCCATCGCTGCCTGCTATGCGCCGATGCCCCCTGTACCAAAGCCTGTAAGAATGGTGACCCGGCAAGGGCCATACGGGCTATCCGTTTTGACAACAAGGCCAATGCCCGTCAATGGGTGAAAGACTGCACTGACGAGGATCTAGCCTCGGCAGAGAAGGCCTGCATCCACTATGACCGCCCCATCCGTATCCGGGAAATGCTTAAAGATCTTCAGGAAGTTTCGACGCGGCCTCTGCCAAGCCTTGCGATTGACTTCTGCGGCATCCGGTGCGAGAATCCTTTCTTCCTGGCATCATCGGCCGTATGCACCAACTATGAGATGGTGGCAAGGGCCTTCGACGCCGGTTGGGCCGGAGTCTTCTACAAGACCATCTGCCTGCAGGACATAAGGGAGGTGTCTCCCCGTTTCGACGCTGTTTATGCCGATGGCAAGAAGGGCGACTTCTACGGTTTCCGAAACATGGAACAGCTGAGCGAAAACCCGGTAGACGTGGATTTCGACATCCTGAGGCGCCTGAAGCAGAACTACCCTTCCAAGATAGTCATAGCCTCCATAATGGGAGAAAAGGAAGACGACTGGACGGAACTCGCCAAAATGGCCGAGGCGGCCGGCTGCGACGCCGTCGAGCTGAATTTTTCCTGCCCGCAGATGCGCCAGGCCGGCATGGGCAGTGACGTAGGCCAGGACCCCGAACTGGTCACCTTCTTCACGGCATACGTCAAACGCAGCGTAAGCATACCCGTCATCCCCAAGATGACGCCCAACATCTCCCATATATCGCAGCCCGCCATGGGCGCATACTTCGCCGGGGCCGATGCCATATCGGCAATCAATACCATCAAGAGCGTCACGATGGGAGAAGGATCGGCCGTAGGCGGCTGCCAGACTGGATCCGGCTATTCCGGAAGGGCGGTCAAGCCCATCGCCCTGCGCCATATCCTGGCCATGGTGATGAACCCCATGATGAAAAATATCCAGTACAGCGGCGTGGGCGGCATCGAGACTTGGCGCGACGCCCTGGAATTCATCCAGCTGGGCTGCCGGAACGTTCAGGTATGCACCGCCGTAATGCAATACGGCTACAGGATAGTGGAAGACATGATTTCCGGACTTCAGACCTACATGGCAGACAGGGGCATAGACAAGGTTTCAGACCTTGTGGGCGAACTCCTGCCCTTGTTCCGCCTTCCGTCCGACCTGGACCGCGACACCATCGTCTATCCAAAGTTCGACTCCGCCCGCTGCATAGGCTGCGGCCGATGCACCATCTCCTGTGCCGACGGCGGCCACCAGGCCCTTGTCTTCAACGAAGAGACGCGCAGGCCTCAGCTCATCGGCCCCAAGTGCGTGGGATGCCACCTTTGCCGCCTCGTCTGCCCTGTCGGGGCGATATCGTCGTCGAAGAGGATCATGAAGAAATAGTGCCGGCCGGGCCGACATGATGCTCCAGAAACTTTCAAGCCACCACTTCCTGCGCTGGAATGGCGTTTTTGGTGGCACTGTTTAAACATGGTCAAACCACCGTTTTCTGCCACTGGTGAGGGAAAACGGTGGTTTGAATGTATCAATTGTCGCTATTCTGCGGCTTCGTATCCGAAATAGTAACCCTTCTTGGCGGAAGGAACGCCGTACTTCATCCAGGCGGGTTCCGGTTCGCCTTTGAGGTAATAGTCGAAGAACTGCTGCAGGCGGATGGAAAGGTCCTTGCGGTTGCGGCGTTCACGCAGGTTGTGCGCTTCGTCGTTGTATTCGAGCAGCCAAGCGGGCTTTCCGAGTCTTCTGAGGCCCATGAACATCTCTATGCCCTGGTACCACGGAACGGCGCCGTCGGCATCGTTGTGCATGATGAGAACCGGCGTGGTTACGTTGGGGAGCTTGAAGAGGGGAGAGTTCTCCATGTACAGCTCGATGCCGTCCCAGAGGCTCCTGCCGATTCGGCTCTGACCCATCTCGTACTGCCCTTCACGGCTGCTTCCCGACTCCCAGCGTATTCCGCCGTAGGCCGATGTCATGTTGGACACGGGTGCACCGGCGCCGGCGGCCTTGAACATGCCGGTACGGGTGATGAGGTATGCCACCTGATAACCGCCCCAGCTCTGGCCCTGGATGGCCATGTTGTCGGCGTCTATCCACGGGAACTGCTTCAGGGACTGGGCACCGCTCACGATGCAGTTGTAGGCGCTCTCGCCGGGAAGTCCGGGAGTGTAGACGATGTCTGGCACAAACACTACGTAACCTCTTGAAACGAAGAACGGTATGTTGATGATGGACCACATTGGCTGTACCTGGTAGTGGGAGTAGAGGTTCTCGGAGTCCTTCTCATAGAAGTAAACCATTACGGGATACTTCTTTGCAGGATCCAGGTTCTCCGGCTTGTAAAGCAGTCCCTCAAGCTTCTTGCCGTCGAATGCATTCCACTTGTAGAGTTCCACTGTACCCCAGTTGTAGTCTGCTATCTGGGGATTGATTGCGCTCAGCTTCTCCTCCTTCTTGCCGGGGGCGGAAGCGTAGTAAAGGTCCATCGGGTCACGGAAGTTACCCTTGTTCCAAATGAGCGCCTTGCCGTTTTCGGCAACACGGAGGCCGCTCCAGGTGTATCCTCCAAATGCTACTGTCTTGAAGGATTTGGCCGGCTTTGCAAGGTTCAGCATGGCCAGGCCGTTCTCCTTGCTGGCATGGTCGAAGACGCGAAGCCAGACAGTCTCATCCGCCCGGAGGAAGGGATCCAGCTCGTCGCTGCGGGTGCGTATGTATCTGTAGGTGATGCCTTTTTCCCGGCCGGAAGTGAGGCGCTGCGCCTTTGTCCCGTCCAGGGAAACCTTCCAGATATCGTATTTGTCATAGATGAGGATGCAGCCGTCGGCGGTCCATTCGGCACTGCCGTAGCTTTCCGGGAGTGCGGGGTGGTCGTCGTCCTCGTCCCAGAAAACGGTGTCGATGCCCGAAGTGAGGGATACCGCATTCCCGCCTGCTGTATCCACGCAGAACCATTCGCGGCGGGCAAGATCCCACCAGATTGCTTTGGTACCGTCCGGAGAGAGCCTTATGCCCTCAATCTTTCCGGTCACAATGGGCGTGGCGGCGCCGGTTGAAAGGTTCACGGCCTCAACTTTTGCGGCTCCCTGGCTGTCCCACTGGGTGGCTATCACGTCTACCGGTGTCATGCGAAGGACGATGTCGGTATCTTCCCACCTGGTGGAATACACCCTGCCGATATGGTCTTTCGCCGCAGGAATAAGCTTCCCGCCGGAAACCATGGCCTTCACGGGCGAGAAAATCCTGTCTCCGGAAATCTTCTGAGTGGGCGGAGTGAAAGGCGCATCCCAGTTCCAGATATCCAGCCCGGGAGTCTCGAAAGGAACCAGCGTGGTGTCTTTGGGAGGGACGAATTCGTTCACCTGGGTGTAGATGCGTTCTCCGTTGTGGCTGAAGTGTACGGAGCATTTCTCGGTGATGCCCCATTCGCCTTTCATCGGCTCTATTAGGGTGGATACTTCCATGCCGTCAAGCCTGACCAGCTTGAGGGCCGGGTGCTTGCTGCCGGTGCTTAGGGTGTCGGTAGCCTCCAGGAACAGGGCCTTGGTTCCGGCCTCGTCAAATACAGGGGTTCCATGCCAGGCGGTGGTGTCCGTGAAGAAGTGCTCCTCTCTCTTGCCGATATCGAAAAATCCCGTCACAGACTTCTTGGCGGCCGTTTTACGCACTGCCGACAGCCACTTTCCGTCCTTGGTGACGTTATAGGAGTCGATGTTTCTGAGGGTGTCCAGGGAGCCATCGGCAAAGTGGAGGACGGCAAGGGTGGAGCCCATGTCCTTTTTCTTCCTGTCGGCCTTGAGGACGAAGGAGGTGTCGGTGGTTTCGAAGGCGACGGCGTCAAGGGCGTGCCGGCCGGTCTTGAAGGACTTCACCGACGGGAATTTGAGCATCGTCCCGTCCTTGAGGTTCACCACGAAGAGCGAATCCTTGGGGAGGTCGTTTCCTTTCTTCTTGGCGATTTTGGCTTTTCTGGTCTTCTGGAATTCGGGCTTCACCAGGCATACAAGGCGGGAGTCGTCTTCCAGGACAACGGGCCTGTAGCCGCGCGGGATGGTGATTTCGCGGCCCTTTTTACCCATGGTGCGCACGGTGAGATATCCGTCGCCTTCCTGTTTCTGGACCACGAAGGCCACAACATTGCCCGAAGGTGAAATCAAAGTCAGCCCCACGCTCTCCCAGCTGTCATATACGCTGTGGTCCAGGGGCTTTTTCTGTGCAGGTGCCGATATGGCAGACACCGCTGCCAGAAGGCCAAATAGAAAAGCTCGTTTCAAAGTATGGAAAGTATTAGATTTTCAATGAGATAGGTAAGGAATACCATTAGGACGGCCGCGCTCCAGTTGAGGCCCAGCACTATAACTGCGGCCACTATTAGGACGGCGATGCAGAGGAAGACTATGCGCTTGGTATCCAGGAGCTTCTTGCCCTTTGCGATCTTCATCCCGAACATCGGCACCCTGCTCACGGTCATAAGGCCCAGGCAGACAGCCACAAGGGGCATGAACCAGACAGTATGCGAAAGCCCGTCCAGCCAGCTTCCCGGAGTCACCGTCACAAGGTATGCCAGCGACCCTGCAATCATTGCCGATGCCGGGGTGGGCATTCCCTTGAAATTCTCGCTCTGATCCGGGTCGATGTTGAATTTGGCAAGCCTTAGGGCCGACATTACCGCCAGGAACAGCGGCAGATACCTCCAGACTGCTGCAGTCTCCATGCACTGGGAAAGCATCAGGGAGGGGAGGACGCCGAAGCTTACAACGTCGGCGAGGGAGTCAAGCTCCTTGCCCATGGGGGAGTATGCATGGAGGAGCCTTGCTGCAAGGCCGTCACAGAAGTCTGCGACGGCTGCGGCCAGCATCATGATGAAGGCCGTGTCCGGGCGGCCCTCAAGCGTGAAAATAACTCCCATGCATCCCGCAAGGAGATTCATGGAAGTTATTGTATTGGGAATGTGTTTGCTGATACCCATTACAGGCCCAGTTTCTTTTTGATATTGGCAGGAATGGCCTTCTTGTTGACCACGATGTTGAGGGTCTTTCCCTTGACGAAGTTTTCGCTCATGTACCAGATACCCTTGTATGCACCGGTCTCACCCCAGGAGTTCTTAATGAGGTAGTACTTGGTGCCGTTCTGGTCCTTGGCGATGCCGTAGAGGTGCATGCCGTGGTCGTCGGTGGAGGTCTTTTCGTCAAACATCTGCTGACGGATCTCCTGGGTGACGTCGAGCTCCTTCACGGTCTTCTTTTCCTGAGGCTGCTCTTCGGCCTTGCCCACCCAGCGCTCCTGGTCGGAACCGGAAGTGGCCTTGGCTTCAGTGTCGATGAGGATGGCAAGACCGTCGCGGGTGAAGCCGGGCTCGGAAACGTCGCCGCCCCATGCCACGGTGTAGCCGTTGTTCACTGCATTGTCAATGATTGCCATGAACTCGTCCAGGGGGACGTTCCATGAAGGAGTGCAGCGCCAGTTGTCTTCCACCTCCATTGCAAAAGCGGTGTAGAAGGGGTGATGAGTGTAGGAGGTGAGGCCTACATAGTCGTCGGTGTTGAGCTTGAAGGAGTTCAAGTAGCTTTCGGGGGTGTAGGAGACACCGTTCACGGTGAACCTTTCGGGAATTTCGCCCATGTAGGCGTCCAGGATGCCGTCAAGACCCTTGGGCCAGACGGAGGTGAGCTTGCGGTTGGGGTTCTTCACCACTGCGTCTACATAGCCCTTGAGGACGGCGTCGAGCTCTCCCTGGACGGGGAGGTCGTAGCCGTACTGGAGGCCGGAGTAGGCCTTCTGGTCCACCAGGCCGTAGTCGCGTGCAACCTCGAGCACGTCGCCGAAGTCGCTGCCGGCGGCGAAGTTCATCTTGCCGTTGAGGCGGACATATTTGATGGCGCGGTCGTGATAGGCCTTCCTTACCACGTACATTTCAGAGAAATCAGGGAACATGGTGGTGTCCTTGATATTCTTGTTCTTTATGGCTTCCGACTCCAGGAAGGACAGGGCGGAAAAGCACCAGCAGGTGCCGCTCCTGTACTGGTTCTTGACAGGAGTAATGGGGTTTTCCTTAACTGTGGTAAATTCATAGTCCTTCGTGCTCACGGCGGCGCGGGGCTGTGCAATTGCCGCATTGCAGGCAAGCATTGCAGCAAGGATGCAGATAGTCTTTAAACTCTTCATGGCTGTACAGTTTTGCTTGTTTCCACAAATGTAATGAGAATATCTTTATTTTGCAACATGAGGGAAAATCCTTATTTTTGTATTTTAATTGGCGATATGAGAAAACTGACACTAATACTCATGGCTGCTGTGGCCATGTTCTCTGCTTGTAAGCCCAAAACGTTTCTGCCGCGTCCTACCATACCTCTGGTAGAGAATGTCGCGTCTGACACCTCCGGTCTCGCAGCCATCGTGGCACGTGCCGGAAATGCCGGTGCGGACGGCTCTGTCGCCATTATCGGCGAACCTGCAGACTGCATTACGCTTGCCCGTCTGTTCCAGTATACGGATGTCAGGGACAACATCGACGGACGCGCCGTGAGGGATTCCCTCCCGGACTTCGCCGGAGAACGCCTGGACATTATCCTGGACTCCTGGAACGCGCCCTACAGGCATTTTCAGGATCCGGACAGCCTGCGTGAAGCTACAGTCCGCGGGGCATTGTTCGCCTGGGACAGCACCTGCCGGAAGAGCACTACCGATGCAGCCGTCAAGCTGCTCAAGCCGCGCGCCAAGATACTCGTTTTCTCATCTCCGCTGTCGGCAAGTTTCGGCCTTTTTGACGTGGATACGCTCCAGCAGCTCTGCGGCGGCCGCAGTAAGGTCTTCACCCCTGTGAGAACCACGATTGAAGATGCCTTGGAAAACGGAGCCGCCAATATCGCAGTGTGGGCTTCCCGTGACATCCGCGAGTCAAATGCCTACGAGTCTGTTTTCGGGGAGATGCAAGCCTCCGGCAGCATCACCGGAATCACTCCGGAATCGGCACTGGACATAAGGACTTCCTTCCGAAGCCTCCTCCGGCAGTACAAGGCCACTGACAAGTCTCTCGACGCCCTCATCCTTTCCGAGTACGGCGTTGACACGAAGCCCCTCCTCTCCGAAATAGCCCTCATCCGAGGCGCGGGCACGGAGGAAGACCTCGCCTTCAGCAAGATGCTTTCGGACGGTTTCGTGATCATCGAGCCGGGCGCCAGCCTTGCCGATGCAGTCTTTTCATACATGAGAAAGGACAATCTGTTCACCCACAATATCGCCCGTCCTGCCATCCGTTATTACGAGACGGCAGAATCGGCCGAAGGTGAACCTTCAATAGTGGAAGTAGGAGCATATTACGTGCAGCAGGCTTATGTACAAGATTTCAATTAGTCCGGAGGAAATAGGTTCCCTTCCCCTTGCCTCGTTTGGCGGGGAAATCGTGGTTGTAGATGCGTTGGACCAGGTTTTTGCCGATGCAATCCGCTACCTGCGCCGCCAGAAGGTGATAGGTTTCGACACCGAGACCCGCCCCACCTTCTCTCCCGACCAGCACAGCAACGGAACGGCCCTGCTTCAGCTCTCCGGTGCGGAAAGAGCCTTCCTGTTCAGGCTCCAGAGAATCGGCCTGCCCAAGCAGCTGGCCTCCATCCTCTCCAGCCCTTCCATCCTCAAGGTGGGAGCAGCCACTGCCGATGACGTCCGCGGCCTCAGGAAAATCACCGATTTCCAGGCCCGCGGCTTCCTGGACCTCCAGTCCAAGGTCTGGGAATACGGCATCCGTGACAAGAGCGTCAAGAAAATGGCCGCCATCATACTGGGCGTGAAGATTTCCAAGGCCCAGCAGCTCTCCAATTGGGAGGCCGACAGACTCTCCGAATCCCAGCAGCGCTACGCCGCCACCGACGCCTGGGTATGCCGCGAAATGTACCGCAAACTCTCCGGCAGCCCCAAAAATCCCCTCACCGAGCAGCAGCTTCACCCCGAAATATATGGATAAAATATACCTCCGTCCCAAACGTGAAGAATCCGTTCTCCGTTTCCATCCCTGGGTTTTCTCAGGGGCTATCGCGCAGATTGTGGGAAACCCCGCCGAGGGCGACCTCGTGAACGTCTACTCATCGACGGGCGATTACCTTGCCTGCGGCCATTACCAGAAGGGCTCCATCGCAGTCAGGATACTCAGTTTCGACTATGATCCCATGCAGCAGGATTTCTGGAAAGTGATGCTCTCAAGGGCTTTGCAGGCCCGCAAGGCATTCGGACTGGACGGCTCTCAGCAAACAACCTGCTACCGACTCGTGCATGGTGAAGGAGACGGTCTTCCAGGCCTTATCATAGACTGGTATGACGGCGTATGTGTCCTCCAGGCTCATTCCGTGGGCATGTTCAGGGCTAAAGGCGCCATCTGCGAAGCCCTGCAGGAAGTGTACGGAGATCGCCTCAAGGCAGTGTACGACAAGAGCTCCGGCACCGCGCCTTTCAAGGCGGGACTCGACCTCGTTGACGGCTATCTTTACAAGGCCCCCGGGTACGATGCCGATGAAATCACCGTCCTCGAAAACGGCAACAAATTCATCGTAAACTGGACCGAAGGCCAGAAAACGGGCTTCTTCCTGGACCAGAGGGAGAACAGGGCGCGCGTAGGTGCGCTTGCCCATGGCCGCAAGGTGCTGAACCTTTTCTGTTACACGGGCGGCTTCTCAATCTACGCCCTTGCAGGCGGCGCCGCCTCCGTTACGTCCGTAGACAGTTCACGCCGCGCCATGGACATGGTAGAGCGCAATGTCAGTCTGGGCGGCTTTGACGCCGCCCGCCATACATCGGTCTGCGGAGATGCCATAGACTATCTCAAGAGCGTCCCGGAAGGGGAGTATGACCTTATTATAGTAGACCCGCCGGCATTCGCAAAGCACCGCGGAGCGCTGTCCAACGCCCTCAGGGCATACCAGCGCCTCAATGCCGCCGCTATTGCACGCGTCGCCCCCGGCGGCTTCGTATTCTGCTTCAGCTGCTCGCAGGTTGTCGACAAAGAGGCCTTTGCGCTGGCGGTCTTCTCCGCCGCAGCCGAATCCGGCCGCAGCGTCCGCATCCTGGACCGCCTGAACCAGGGTCCCGACCATCCCGTTAACATCTACCACCCCGAAGGCGAATACCTCAAGGGCTTGCTGCTGTATGTCGAATAACGAGGCATATATGTTTCCCACATCCGTGAAGGAGGTGGAGGCGCTGGGGTGGGATTATATCGACATAATCCTTTTCAGCGGGGATGCGTTCATCGACCATCCGTCATTCGGGACGGCGGTGATTGCGCGCTGGTTACAGAAATATGGCTACAGGGTGGCGGTGGTGCCGCAACCCAACTGGCGGGACGATCTTCGCGATTTCCGCAAGCTGGGCCGTCCCAGGCTGTATTTTGGCCTGAATGCGGGCGCCATGGATTCCATGGTGAACCATTATACCGCATCCAAGCGCCTGCGCCATGACGATGCCTATACCCCCGAAGGGAAGGCTGGCGCCCGGCCGGACTACGCCGTCACGGTCTATACCAAAATCCTGAAGGAACTCTTCCCGGATGTCCCTGTGATTATCGGCGGAATTGAAGCCTCCCTCCGCCGCCTCACCCATTACGACTACTGGAAGGACTGCCTCATGCCCTCTGTCCTGGTTTCATCCGGGGCCGATTACCTCTGCTACGGCATGGGCGAACGCCCCATGCTTGAGCTCACCCGCGGCATCGAGAAGGGCTGGAATATGCACCGCATGCGCCAGATTCCCCAGATTGCCTTTTATGTAAAAGGTAAAGTTCCGAAGGAGGCACTCTCTCCTGAATCGTCGCTTCGCGACCCCTCCCATCCTGCGGATGGGCCCCTCCCTCTTATGCGGCCGAGGGTGGCCACAGATTCCGGAGAGAGTACCTCCTTCGGAACGTTGGTTTTGCATTCATTTGAAGAATGCCAGAAGTCGAAAAGGGCTTTTGCAGAGAATTTCCACTGGATTGAGACGCATGCCAATATGGCTCATCCGGACACGATAATTGAACCGGTGGGGGAGGGGTACGTGCAGATCAATCCTCCTTTCCCAACGGCAACCACTGAGGAGATGGATTCCTTCTGGAACCTTCCGTTCACGAAGCTTCCGCATCCGCGTTACAAGGGTAAGCGCATTCCGGCCTACGACATGATAAAGTTCAGCGTGAACACGCACAGGGGCTGTTTCGGAGGATGTAATTTCTGCACCATCGCGGCGCATCAGGGAAAGTTCATATCGTCCCGAAGCGAAAAGTCCATACTCAAGGAAGTGAGCCAGCTGAACAATCTTCCGGACTTTGCGGGCAATATTTCCGACGTGGGCGCTCCCACAGCAAACATGTACGGGATGCACGGGAAGAACCTGGACCTCTGCGACAAGTGCAAACGCCGCAGCTGCCTTTTCCCCAAGCGCTGCCCCAACCTGGACTGTGACCACACCCGCCTCATGGAGCTCTACAGGAAGATAGACTCTACCAAGGGCATCCGCCACAGCTATATCGGCAGCGGCATCCGATACGACCTCTTCCTCACCGAGGACGGCTTTGTGGACCAAAGTTCCAAGCCATACCTTAAAACCCTGGTCCTGGATCACACTTCGGGCCGATTGAAAGTGGCCCCTGAGCACACCGAAGACCATGTGCTCCAGAAGATGGCCAAGCCCAGCTTCCGCCTCTTCGGCCGCCTGCGTACTGAGTTCGACAAGATAAACCGCGAGGCCGGCACCCATGTGGGGCTGGTACCTTATTTCATATCGTCACATCCGGGCTGTACGCAGAAGGATATGGAGGCCCTTGCCTCCAACCCTGCCCTGAAGGGAATCTGGATGGACCAGGTACAGGATTTCACACCCACGCCCATGACTACTTCGTCTGTCATGTTTTACTCCGGAATAGACCCGCGGGACATGACGGAGGTGTTTTCGGAGCATAATATGGAGAAGAAAATGCTCCAAAAGTCGTTTTTCTTCAAAAATTCTTCAAAAAAAAGCGATAACCGCTTGCAGAGTTCAAAACAAAGCCGTATTATTGCAGCGCGAAAACCTAAACACAAGAAATAGATTATGGCAGACATCAAGAAAAGACATGTGGTGAGTTATGAGAAAATGTCCGCTCATCCGGACCTTGCGGCAGCTTTCCAGGAGAAATATCCAAGAGGCTTCAATGATTATCTCAACGACCTTGTCAAATACCCCAAGCCGGACGGCACAACCTTCTATGCCGTTACGGTAGAGGTGCCCGATGCCATCTATCTTGTGAAGATCAACGTCAAGACTGACGATCTCGAAGACATCGCCCGCTGGCTCGAGGGTGAAGAAGACGCCGAAAACGAAGCCGTGGCAGGAGGCAGCGCAGACGCTTCCGACGCTTCCGGCGAAACCCTCCCGGACGACAACATCGCCCAGTATTCCACTGGCGCCGACGACGAATAATGGCATCGCGCGGCATCATAAAGCATATCTGGGGCCCCGTCAGGGGCCTTTTGCGTAGGATTCCGGAGAGTACGGGACTCCTTTTGCTCTCCGTGACCACGGGGCTTCTCGCGGGACTCGCAGCCGTCACTCTAAAGTTCGCGATTCATTCCATCCAGGGCTTTATTTTCAATAGCTTCCAGGATTCCCGGTGGGTATATCTGGTTCTCCCGGGCGTGGGTATGCTCCTGAGCCTTCTTGTGGTGAAATACGTGGTCAGGGACAATATCGGCCATGGGGTTACAAAAGTGCTGCAGGCGGTTTCCAGGAGCGAATCCAAGATAAAGAGCCACAACATGTGGTCTTCCATGGTCACCAGTGCGCTCACTATCGGCTTTGGCGGTTCCGTGGGCGCAGAGGCGCCCATAGTCTATACGGGCGCTGCCATCGGCTCGAATCTGGGCAGGTACTGCGGCATGTCCTACAGGGGGATGACTCTGCTTCTGGGATGCGGCGCTGCGGGCGCGGTTGCAGGGATTTTCAACGCTCCTCTGGCAGGGGTGCTGTTTACGCTGGAGATACTCCTTTTCAACCTGTCCATGAGCGGAATCCTGCCGCTTCTGCTTTCCAGTATATCGGCAACGCTGGTAAGTTATCTTTTGCTTGGCCAGACGACGCCTTTCACAACGGAAGCGCTTCCTTTTTCTATGGGGAATGTGCCTTTCTACCTTATTCTGGGGCTGTTCTGCGGTTTGGCCGCCGTGTATTTCATCCGCACTACGCTGTCCATGGAAGACAGGCTTTCCAAGGTGAAAAGCCCTTATCTGAGGTGGGGGGTATCGGCAGTGATGCTGGGGCTTCTGATCTTCTTCTTCCCGCCGCTGTACGGGGAGGGTTATGATTTCATCTCGCCGCTTCTGAACGGGGTGACGGCGTCCATAGAGAATACGCCGTTCTCTTTCCTGAACGGCCTGGAGTGGGCTGTCCCGGTGTTTTTCTTTGCAGTCATGATCCTCAAGGTGTTCTCCATGACCTTTACAAATGCCGGCGGGGGAGTGGGAGGAACCTTCGGCCCTACGCTTTTCGTCGGCGCCATGGCCGGTCTTGTCGTAGCCTCCGTCCTCAATCTCCTGAAGGCCGATGTCCCCGTCCAGAACTTCGTCCTTGTGGGCATGGCCGGTCTCATGGCAGGCGTAATGCAGGCGCCCCTGACGGCCATCTTCCTCATTGCCGAAATTTCCGGCGGATACCAGCTCCTGGTGCCGCTGATCATTACTTCCGCCGTGGCCTACGGCATTACCAGAATCTTTGAAAAGTACTCCATCTACACCAAGCGAATAGCCGCTTCAGGGGAACTTCTCACCCACGATTCAGACCAGGCGGTCCTCACGCTTCTTCACATGGATACCCTGCTGGAGAAGGACTTCGCAACGGTGCACATAGACGATACACTTGGCCAGCTGGTATCCGTGGTCTCCGGTTCGGAACGCTCCATCTTCCCGGTCATTGATGCCCACAGGCGCTTCCAGGGCCAGGTATCCCTTGCCGATATCCGCTCCGACATGTTCAAGACAGACCTGTACGACTCACGCCATGTATACAACTACATGCGTTCTGCCCAGGATTACATATATGAAAACGAACCCATGGACTCCGTAATGCGAAAGTTCGAAAAAACCGGCGCATGGAATCTCCCGGTAGTTGAAAAGGAAGGCCGGGTATATCTTGGCTATCTGTCCAAGTCCAAGATCTTCAGCGCGTACAGGGATTCGCTCAAGGAGTTTTCTACGGACTGATGGCCGTGAAATGTAACCATCTTATTACCATGTATTTACGTAAAACACTTCCCCCGTTTTGCCGGCAAGCATTTTGGATAATTGCCTGTTTGTCAGCCGTTTGCATTTCACGCTCTTGCAAGAGCGCACAGCCATTTACCCAGCGTGAGCGCCTTGTAATTGATTCCTCGGACTCCCTGATGTATGTTACTGTGCTTCCGCAGGACAGCGCCATACTCAGGACCGTGAGCGCAGAACTGGGAGCAGAGGAACTGGCTTCGGATGAGCTTAAGTCCCTGGTTTCCAAGATGCTCACAACCGTGACGGATCCGTCACAGGACGGCGTGGGCATTGCTGCGCCACAAGTTGGCATCAACCGCCGCATCGCTTGGGTGCAGCGACTTGACAAGGAAGGTGAGCCGTGGGCTTGTTACCTAAACCTTAAGATTGAGAGTTACGGCGGAGAACTTGTAGACGGCCAGGAAGGCTGCCTGTCAGTGCCGCCCATGCGTGGCGCAGTGCGCCGCTGGTCTGAAGTGACCGTCTCATATACAGACTGGCTCACAGGTGAACGTGTCACGGAAACCATCACAGGCTACACCGCACGCATTTTCCAGCACGAAACCGACCATCTTGACGCCACGCTGTACATAGACAGGGCCGACTCTGTCTGGGTCTCGGAAGACTGGGCACTCGAGCGCGCCGCCTTTGACTACTCCCGTCCTGAGTGGTGGTGAAAATGGTGGAGTAAATGGTGGAGTAAATGATGGTGTAAAAACTCTTAGTGAGAGTCTGAAACCAGTTTATTCAACTGTTTTTTCCAATCCTGGAATAAAAGCCAATATTGTTGCTGCTCTACTTGACCGTCCTTTGCCTACTGTCGAGAAGCAATTGGCAACTCTTAAGAAGAAAGGACTGATTGAATATCGTGGCTCCGCCAAGACAGGCGGATACTACGCGAAATAATCCATGTCCTCCAAAATGATAAACCCCATGAACCCCTGGCATCTCACAATCATACTCCACTCCATTCTCTCCCTCTTCTCTCCCTCTTCTCTTGCGACAGGGATAACGACAACGAACTGACCGTCCACGACCTGGATAAGCCAACTGCCACCACGCAGCTGACCCTTGAGAACGCGCCCATCATGGACGGCTCCGACCCCTACGTGACCGAGGTTATGGCCAGCATCCGTGTCGATGTTGACCGTTCAAGCACCGCCTACCAGTTATTCTACCAGCTCGCCGCCGGCCAGCACAACGCTATCGTGAAAGAGAGCGGATATATTGTTTGTAAGCGGTAGCCGTTTTCCCTCGTTACGCCCCTATATATTTGATAGCGATTATTTCTTCTTTCGCGTAAGGAAGTATTTCCCAATCGCCATGATGGCAAAGAAAGCTAAGGCCATTATGACATAGAACCAAACAGTATCCAACGTTCCTCTACGCCAATTGCCAAATACCAGAATCCCAGTAAAGACTACCGCACTTATCGCAGGGTAGAGAATGATTTCTTTCCAGTTGCACTTCATACAGACATCGATTTATCAAAGACAAAGACACCTTTTTGTCGAAATTACCGTAAAGCTGATTTTGTATCGCCTGTATCACACCCGATACAAGCGATACAATGTGGGCAAAGGCAGCGTTATTCACCGCTATACTTCCCGGCAAAGAGTATGGCTCCTGTGCTGGATTCGGTAATGAGGTAGAGGAAAGGATGGTCGGCATGGAAGACGATATGGTCCCCTGGACCGGCCGATGTGGCGAGCATTCCTGCACTGGAGACGACTGCCGCCTCGGTTCCTTCCTCATCGACCT
>DGSO01000001.1:87655-98942 GCA_002393945.1 Bacteroidales bacterium UBA4360 | reverse complement strand
TGTCTAACTTTTGGGGTGCACATCATGGAACGGGGGGAACATGGTGTAAACCGTGGTTATTATTATGATTTTGCAGTTTTTATTATAAGGGAGCGTGAGTATGAAATAAAATTTGTATATTTGGTGTGTTGTTTTCGGACAACAGACATATAGAAAGCGTTTAGCTTTTTATTCCTTGAGCGAATCTGGACAATTCGCGAGTCATTTGGCTCAACAGTATAACGGGAATAAAGGTTATCGCTTGCACTGGCTATTCCTGTGGGGTTCTCCCACGCTATAGCAGAAAGTGTGAGCCGAAAATCTTATCCGTTATACGGCAGTCCAGAGCCCGCTCAGATAAGATACCAAGTAGGTCCACGCTTTCTTTTTGTAATACTCTTGCCTGGGCCAGCAAGGAATGAGGCTAATAACCCATAATAATAGGAATACCATGGAAACATCGAAACAGGACAAAGAAAACTACCAAAGTCCGAAATTTGAAGTATTTAACATTTCTTTTGAAGGTTGCTTGTGTCAAAGTCCAGGTGGTGGTGGTTCAGAAGGAACTGGTGATGAACCTTTGTTTGCCCCTATCAGTCCAGATTCTTTATTTTAGTTTTTATTATGAGAAGAGGTTTGTTATTTCTTGGCTTAGGTCTGTCGATCCTCGCCTGTTCCCGTATGGAGATAGAACAAGAACCCAAGCAGACTATTAGCGAGGAGATTTGTTTTACTGCATATGCTGATGTTCAAACAAAAACAGAACGTCAAGGAGATGGCAGCGTTTTTTGGAATCCGGGGGATGCTGTTAGTCTTTTCTTCAACCAAGGTGATAATGGTGGGAACCGCTTCGTTGCACAAAACACGGAAGTTTCTGCCATAGCTGAATTTAAAGGGACTATTACCGGTTTTGCTGGTGGTGGAGAATCAACAGGCGGAGAGTTCTGGTTTTGGGGAGTATACCCATATTCTGAAAACAATAGCTGTGATGGGACATCTGTCACTTTGACTCTTCCAGCACAACAAACCGCAAAAGCAGGTTCTTTTGCAAATGGTCTTTTTCCGACAATGGCAAGGTCGAAAGGTCTAAGTCTAGGTTTTTACAATATCTGCGGCGGTTTTAAATTCACTGTTTCTCGTGATGATATCAAGGCAGTAAAGTTTCGCGGAAATGCCAATGAGGACATTGCCGGAAAAGCCAAGGTAGTTTGGGACTCAAATGGACATCCTGCTGTTTCCGAACACTTGGTAGGATATAAAGAAGTTACAGTTACGGCTCCCAATAATGGGACATTTGTTCCTGGCATAGAGTATTACATCGTTTTCTATCCCGAGTTACTATCAGAAGGTTTTACTCTAACCTTCATTACATCTGCTTCCAAACAAGGTAGTTTCACTTATTCGTCGTCTCGTCAATTGAGAAGGGGGATCTTTGTGAATGGGCTCAATCTAGACACATATGTCACATCATGGACAGATGCAGAAGTTCCTTCCGGGCAAGAGCCGAGCGGATCTGAAGGTGGCATTGAAAGTGGGCTCTATTTGGGTATGTCTACTTTCGAGCGATACCTCACCTATTACCCGACTCATCTTATTTCAGAGGAAACGCTTGAGTCTTACAATGATATCGTAGATAACCTCGAATTGACAACCCTCAATGGTACGGCACTATATTATTCCATTGATGAGGATATTACTTCAATGCAATCTCTCACTCTGCCGAATGATTTATTCAATGTGTCAATCGTTACTTTCACCGATGGTCTTGACGAAGGCTCTCTCAGCTATAGACGAGGTGTTTATAAAACCAAGGCTGAGTATCTGGATGCATTGCATACTCGTTTGACGAATGAGCAGGTTTCAGGTCTTCCCATTAAATCCTATGCCATCGGCTTAAAAGGCACCGATGCTCAGTCGAATCTAACGGAATTCCGGAACAACCTTGAGAAGATTGCCTCTACTCCAGAGAATGCTAATGAACAATATGTATATGAGATTTCGAGCATTAATGAACTGAATAGTTCTTTCGAGAGTATTGCAGACCAGTTAAGCCAGAATATACGCGTACAGAAGGTAATCGTTTCTATCCCGTATCCTGAAGATGGAGAGCGGAAGCGCTTCACCTTGGATAATAAAGCGCCAGCTCAATCTACTAAATATATTGAAGGTGTTGTTGATATTGATAACCTTCAACTGACAAATGTTGTTTATTATGGACTTACTTCGACTTCAGGAAGTGTTGTACCGATTTCGGCGGACAATTGGTTTGATCTAGAGTTTACCTTTGAGGGTATTCAAACTCTTGATGGAACTGAAATTGTGCAGGATAATATCCAACTATGGTACATCCCGGCTTCTGGATCTTCATGGCAGCGTAACACGGAGTTTTCTCCGAGCGAAAACTCCAGTGTTTATACTGAGAAGAAGTCCGCGTTAGTGCTACTAAATTTGGACTTGTCAAAATCCCTGGAAGGTCAATTACCTACATTAAAAACTGGTGTAAAATCATTCCTTTCAAAGTTATATGCTGCTTCTGTTGACCCCAATGTCGTAAAGACTGTCCGTTTGAACAAGACGGAGCTCAACTTGAAGGTTGGCCAAAGCGAAACGTTACAGGCTAATGTCTCGCCATCGACTGCACCCTTATCAAGCCTTCGTTGGACATCTTCCATTCCATCTATAGCAACCATTGATCAAAATGGAAGAGTCACTGGTGTATCCGAAGGTACTACAATCATTTCTGTATATTCTGAGAATGGAACAGAGTTGGCCACTTGTACTGCAATTGTAAGTTTTCAACATGTTCAATCAATCAGTTTAAATTCCTCTGAACTCAATATGTACAAAGGGAAGACTGTTACATTAGTGGCTACTATTAGCCCAGAAGATGCCTCAAATCCCGCAATAACTTGGAGTAGTTCTAATACTGCTGTGGCAACAGTCAGTAGTACAGGCTTAGTCACTGCCTGTAATTTAGGCACTACGGTTATAACTGCAACAAGCAATGATGGACAAAAGACAGCTTCTTGTTCTATTTCAGTGACTAATTATACTCCCACCTCAGAACCATTAGATCTATCTTTAGCGGTTTGGTATCAGCCGAATAGTGGTAGTGCGTATATAGGCTACATCCCATATGAAGATTTAAACTATGTGAACCTAAGTGATTATAACAGTATCGGCCTTACCATCTTAAACAGCAGCGGGAGTTTTATAATGGCACTTGAGGATGCATCATCTGAACAAATGTACCATGAAGCAAGTGATTTTTATAATATGCCAACAAAAGCACAAGGCATAATCATAAGTGCAAGGTGGAACGATATTAATAATGCGCTTCAACGGTTTGGCGGTGATGCCATGAATAGAGGAGTGTGGACCACTGGTTCTTATAAATCAGGGACTTATACATACTATTACTATATCGATGGCAGTGGGGGTGATGTGCGTTTGTCTGGTTCAATAAGTGGTGATAGTGAACAGTATGTACGTGAAGTCCTTCCGATTGAGAGTGCCACAATTAATTGCTTTATTACAAAAACAAAAGGTATTTATTATTCGTATCTTCGCAACTCTGAACGATACATTGTTGGTAGTCCGAGCCAGGTTCCTTCAGATTGTAGTGTTGATGGCGTCGCTATCTGTTGTTCTAAAGGAGTAGGCAGCGTCATTATAGGTCTGCATGACGCGTCTTCTTCTGCGATGACTTGGACAGCCGCATCATCCAGTTTTGGGAAGGACAACCTTCCTACTAAATCTCAAGCAGCATTAATAAGTGCACGTCTAAAAGAAGTTAATGAAGCATTAACAAATTGCGGTGGTGATCAATTAGTTGTCTATGAGAATGGAACGGGATGGAAATATTATTGGACTGGTGATAGCTTTTATAAACAGAACTACGGAACTTTTTATTACTACATTGATGCGGGTGGATGCAACTTAAACTATGATTATGCTGATAGACAATATTTTGTTAGACTAGTAAAGGGAACCTTTTAAACGCATGTTTTACCATGTTCCTCGACACTGACATAACGATATTGATAATCATGGTGGGGCGGGGAATTATGAATATAGACTGATGATATTATTCTATACAGCATAAGCGAGATTATTTTTGTCCTTACCGTCTTTCCCGAAGGAAGTTCTATTTGATTGTTATTCTTTGGAAGGCAATATATGACCGAGTGAAAATGGCGAGCAACGATGTGGTATCAAGTGACGTTCTTGATGAGCCCTTCGTGAGCCTATAGAAGAAATCGAACAAGCGGCTGATATTCATTAGCTTGTTCGATTTCTTTCAGCTTTTGTCTTTTGGTGATGAGTTCTTTTTGAGCCACTGAAACTTCGATGACTACTGGTCCGTTTCCGGGAGCTCAAACAAATCGTCCCCGTCCATAAGCCGGTCGAAATCGGACTGGAAGAGACGGTCCTGGATGACTCGGTATTTCTCGAATTCAGTCTCTGCGAATTCTCTGGCGTAGTCGGCGGAGACGTGGCCGGCGGTATTCAGTACGGGATCTCCGCTGGCATTGAGGAAGATGTCCACACGGTTTGCCCAGTCCTCCATTGTCATCGGGATGTGCCGGTTGGCCATACGCTCGGCCAGGTCCAGGAGGGCGTTGACAAGATGCCCCATATCGTCCAGCTCCGATTCTTTGAGGTAGTTCTTGGCTATGCTTACATCGGTTTTGACAGTCTTGCCAGAGGTGGCGTTCTCCCAAGTGGTAAGGCCCATATGTTCCTTCTCTGCACAGGCCCTCTCTACAATCAACTCCGCGGCCGTGTGGCCGTGGACGGCAAAATGGATCTTCTTCGAATGCTTACTGCAGATGCTCGGCAATGGTGGAGCGGCTTTTGTCGAACAATAGTGAAATGGCTTCCTGAGTAAGCCAAAGGGTTTCATCGGAATAGAGCAGTTGGACGCCATCTTCCCGGCTTTCAAGTTTGAAAATGAGGAATTCGGCGGTGCTGTTGCGTATGGTGAGGTTCTTTTCCATAGTTGATTGCTATTTTGTGAGTTCATGGTTGTCACTCTCACAGTAGTTGGTGCTGAGGTTAACGCGGGAGCCTTTATGCTCTAAATATTAAACAGCCAAGTATAGTGATTTTACGCGAGTTTTCCTTTGGTTAGAAGCTTTTTCAGCTGACGACTGTCCGTGCAGGCACGCCAGTGCGGTCGTAATTGTCCGGATGTGGGTGGCGTTGGGATAGAAGATAACTTGACCTTGTACAAGCACAGCAGTTCTGGAAATTTTGATAAGCGGGAAATCTTCCGTACCTTCGTGGGAATGGAAGATTTTTTGATATTCAATACCCTTGGTGACGGGAAATATCCGGACGCATATAAGGAAAACTATCACTGTCACATCCTTTGCCGAAGCGGCGAGATGCGGTTTGAAGCAATGGGTAGGCCGTTTACGGCCGGCCCCGGAGACCTTGTCATCTGGCAGATGACGACGCTCATCTCAAGCGTGAGTTATTCGGCTGATTTTGATGCCGATATCCTCCTGATTTCCAATCCTTTCCTGAATCTGTACAACCCGGAGCAGGTTTGGGCGACCAAGGGCTATGTGTATATCAAAACCCACCCGGTTTTCCATTTGGAGGCTGATGAGTGGGACATCATCGAGGCCGATTTCGCCCAGTTCTGGCGCAGAATCCACTCCGGCCGCGTAATCTTCCACGACGAACTGGTGGGCCGCGTGTTCCAGCTTCTTCTCATGGACATGTGGGACATTTACTCCCGGGAAATGGAAAAGTCCGACACCGACGAGAATTCGGCCAGTCTCTTCATGCGTTTCCTGACGCTCGTACAGCAGAACTGCCGGGAGAGCAGGGAAGTGGCTTGGTATGCTTCCGAGCTTTGCGTGACGCCAAAGTACCTTTCGGCCATCTGCCAGAAAATCACCGGCAAGAGCGCCCTGTACTGGATTGAGTATTATGCGGTCCATGAGATACTGTTGTTATTGAATGATCCGGCCCTGACCCTTACCGAGGTCACTGACCGGATGCATTTCCCTGCGCCGCCGATGCTCACGCGCTATCTTAAGCGCACCATCGGCAAAACGCCGTCAGAGTATCGCATGGGGCAGTCTTAGTCCCAGAGTTCGTAGTTTTCCATCCAGTCTTTGATCTGCTGGTAGGTCATGTTAGTGTCCGAAGTTTCTGGGCAAATGATTCTGAACCCGTTTGAAGGCGGGAATTACGGGAAATAATGCTAACTTTGTATTCTGTGAGCCACAAGGCTCTCACCATGAACGCTGAATCTATAGATATGAATAAACTGACTTTTTGCATTGGACTGATCGTCCTGGCAATATCTTGCGGAAACCCCTCTCAGAATAGCCCTGAATTCGTTGACAGCGTGGCCGATGCCCTTGCATGCGGCGGTCAGATTAATCTTGACCAGCTCCAGTGGACAAGGGAGCCGGCTGCCTTCGAAATCAAGGACGGCACCGTTTCCATCACAACCGCTCCGCACACGGACCTCTGGCAGCGGACCTATTATCATTTCCGCAACGACAATGCCCCCGTGCTTCAGATGAAAACCCGTGAGCAGTACTTCAGCTTTGTGGTGAAGACGGACTTCACGCAGAGCCACCAGCGCTTCGACCAGTGCGGTATCGTGATGTATCTGGACAGCGAAAACTGGCTCAAGGGCTCCGTGGAATATGAGAACGCCGAGTTCCAGCACCTTGGCAGCGTCGCCACCAACAACGGCTGGTCCGACTGGGCTACTACAGCCATCCCCGCCGATGTCAAGACCATGTGGTACCGCTTCTCCCGCCGGGCCGACGACTACTGCATCGAATGCTCCACCGACGGAGAGAACTTCAGCCAGATGCGCATCTGCCACATGTACGCCGGTGCCGATGAAATATCCTTCGGCATATACGCCTGCTCTCCTGAAGAGTCCTCTTTCACCGCGGTCTTCTCCGACATGAAGATCACCGAGTGCATGTGGAAGGCCCACGACGGCCAACAGCCTAATGCATAAAGAATCATGCATAGCTTTGTATGACGTGAACCACAAGACATGCATCATAAACGGCCGTGAATGCTTTATTTCGGATTCTATTCGACCGAAATATATTCTGATTCAAACGCTTGGCAATCATGAGCGGGGCATCTTCGACCATACGGCAGAGTTGATTTCTGAGGACTGCGGCGTCCCTTTTGTCTTGGCGGCATTTCAGGTTTTCGACTGGGATCTGGACCTTATGCCCTGGCACGACGATGCCATCAACCGCAAACCGGAAGTGGGGACCATGACAGGCGATACGCTTCAATATGTTACGGAGTCCCTTCTGCCTGCGCTGGAGGCCGATTACGGCAAGCTTCCCGTCATTCTGGGCGGCTACTCGCTGGGCGGACTGTTCGCCCTTTGGTCGTCCATGCAGACAGACCGTTTTTCGGCTGTCGCAGCGGCTTCTCCTTCCCTCTGGATCAAAGACTGGATGGACTTTGCACAGGCTCATCACGTGAAGGCTTCAAAGGTTTACTTAAGCCTCGGAGATCAGGAAGAGCACGTTAAAAACCGGTTCATTAAGCGGGTAGGGGACTGCGTCCGCGGCGAATATGAACTTCTCAAGGCCCAGCTTGGGAGTGAAAACTGCACGCTGGTCTGGAACTCCGGAGGTCATTTCCAGGATGGCGACAAGCGCCTGGCATCGGCCTTTAGCTGGTGTTTAAAAGAGTTGGAAAAGATATGAAACGAATAGAAGTCGTTGCAGCCATCATCCGCAAAGGCGACAGGATATTTGCCACACAGCGCGGATATGGAGATTTCAAGGATTGGTGGGAATTTCCCGGCGGGAAAATGGAAGAGGGGGAAACTCCCGAAGAGGCCCTTGTCAGGGAAATCAGGGAAGAGCTCTCTGCCGATGTCAATGTGGGTAAGTTACTGCATACCGTAGAGTGGGACTACCCGCAGTTCCATTTGACGATGCACTGCTACATGTGCTCCCTCACGCATGATGCGCTGCATCTCAATGAACATGAGGCCGCCAAATGGCTGGATTCGACCACTTTGCACTCCGTCAAGTGGCTGCCTGCAGACGAAATCCTGATGCCGCTCCTTGAAAGAGAATTGCATTCGGGCATGTAAAAAAAATATAATCGAACTGTGACAGAATTAGAAGCAATCAAGGCGCGGCATTCCGTGCGGAAATATGCAGACAAACCCATCGAGGCCGATAAAGCATCGGCTATCAGCGCAGCAATCGGCAATATCAATGCCGAAAGCGGCCTGAACGTCCAGCTGGTGTTGGAAGAACCTAAGGCTTTCGCATCCGGGATGTGGAAGTACGGCCAGTTCTCCGGTGTGAGGAATTACTTCGTGATGGCAGGCCCCAAGGGCAAGGAGGCCGAAGAGAAGGTCGGATATTATGGCGAGAAACTGGTCCTGCTTGCTCAGACGCTGGGTCTGAATACCTGCTGGGTTGGACTTACCTACAAGAAGATCCCCGGCGCCTTCTCCCTCAGGGACGGAGACGTTGTCCACTGTGTCATTGCTCTTGGCTATGGCACAATTCCAGGCGTACAGCATCCTCAGAAGCCGATGGAAAACTTCTACGAGGCCGACGGCGTTGCCCCGCAGTGGTTCAAGGACGGTATGGAAGCGGCACTTCTGGCCCCTACGGCCATCAATCAGCAGAAGTTCAAGTTCATCCTGCACCGGGGAAACAAGGTTGAGACAAAGACGCTGTTCTCAATGGCAGGCTACACCAATATCGACCTTGGCATCGTGAAGTATCACTTTGAGGCCGCGGCAGGGAAGGAGAACTTTGAATGGCTATGAGTATCGGCAATACATTTCGGCCCATGCGCCGGTTCAAACAGCAGCTTCCGGAGGAGGAGTGCGTTGAAATACTGCAAAAGGCCCATCGCGGATTCCTGTCGGTCATTGGAGACGGCGGTTACCCCTATTCTGTCCCCATCAACTTCCTGTACAAGGATGGAAAGCTCTTTTTCCACTGTGCGGTGGAAGGCCACAAGCTGGACGCCATCCGTGCCGATGACAAAGCATGCTTCACCGTCATAGACGAACCGCAGAAGGAACCCGGAGACTGGTGGTACCATGTAAGGAGCGTAATTTGTTTCGGACGCGTCCATGTCCTTGAGGATGAGGCTGAAAAGGACAGCCGCCTCAGGCAGCTTGGCGCTAAGTATTTCCCCGACGGTTACGACATGGAGGCCGATATGCAGCGCAACGCCCCCAGGGCGCTGATACTCGTTTTCTCCATCGAGCACATGTCTGGCAAACGAGTCAGGGAGAAATAACAGCCAGGGGATATCGACATTGCCGAAGCGGCCAAGAAGGACGCCATCAAGAAGATGGAGGAGGCTTTGAAGAAGAAATAATCGGTGATTAAAGCCGATATTCGCCGAGCTTTTATCGGTGAATATCTTGCTTTTTCGCCGAATATACAGTAGATTTGCATCCAAACAACGCAAGACTATGTACCTGCATCAAAGAAATAACTGGTGGGAATTCAGCTATGACAAAGAGGCTGTGATGAACAAACTCGGCCCCGTAAGGGCAAAACAAGGCCTCATGCTGGGCCGAATGCTGTCCCTCGGCTTCGACTTCCAGGACGAAGCCATGCTCACCACCATGTCCCTGGAACTCGTACGTTCCTGCGAGATAGAAGGCGAAGTCCTCAACCTCACGGAAGTCCGCTCCTCCATCGCCCGCCGCCTTGGCATCAATACTGCCGGTCTGGTGCCTGCATCACGCTACGTTGAAGGTATCGTAGAGATGCTCCTGGACGCCACGCAGCATTACGACCAGCCCCTTTCCGACGACCGCCTCTTCGGCTGGCACAATGTCCTGTTTCCAACGGGTCGCAGCGGCTTCTACGCCATAGAAGTGGCCAAATACCGCACCGGAGAAATGCAGGTAGTCTCTGGGCCGATGGGGCACGAGAAAGTCCACTACGAGGCTCCGGGGCCGGAGCGCGTACCAGAAGAGATGCACCGCTTCATCGACTGGGTAAATGCTGATAACGGCATAGACCCCGTCCTCAAAGCCGGCATCGCCCACCTCTGGTTCGTTTCCATCCACCCCTTTGACGATGGCAACGGCCGCATCACCCGCGCCATCACGGATATGCTGCTTGCCCGTAGCGAGCGTTCCTCCAAGCGCTTCTACAGCATATCCAACGAAATGAAAATCCTGCAGGAGGAGTACTATGATGTACTGGAGAAAACTCAAAAGGGCGATGGTGACATCACCGCCTGGCTCCTCTGGTTCCTTGACTGCTTCGACCGTGCGCTATCCTCTACTGAAGAGACGCTTGCATCTGTTCTGGCCAAGGCCCGCTTCTGGGAGAACCACCGCGACCTGGCAGTGAACGAGCGCCAGCGCAAGATCATCAACATGCAGTTCGACGGCTTCTTCGGCAAACTCACTTCCGGCAAGTGGGCCAAGATTGGCAAGTGTTCGTCTGATACCGCTTTGAATGATATCAAAGACCTCGTTGAGAAAGGGGTCCTTCGCAAAAACGACGAAGGCGGCCGAAGCACAAATTACTCTCTTGTGACAGAATAACTGTCAAATCATCACTTCCTCCAGGCACCACATTAATTCGGCCTTCCAATACACTGGGAGGCCGATTAATTTATTTTGTTGGGAACCTTGTTGATAGATTAAAGTGGAATGAAGTGTCCTCCCTGAACGATGGTGCAAATCTAAAAGTTGACAGAAGAACGCCACTGTGCGGCGACTTTTTCCGCCGACGCGGCCATGTTGCACAAGGTGGTCCTTTATGCCGAGGACCTTGTGCATGAATCCTACTTCTGGGGCATCCGGTGCACATGATCCCCGACCTGTTTCGCCACCTTGTGCAACTCTTTATGGCCGTTTTCCGCAATCGCCTTATTGTCAGTCAGTTGCTAAAATCCCATGCGTCATATTGCGCATGGGATTTCTATAAAGTACTGAGTAGCAGATGCTTGCGAAATACGCCCAAGATCCTCAGGAGAAGCATTCAGCAGGTGTGCACAGATACACCAGCTTATTCATATAGCTTCAGGCCGGTCCTGGCGTTAAAGCACAGTTTCTGCAGTAGAGTGGCAAAAGTGTGCTTTAAGCGGGGTCATGGGACGTGGCTGAAGCACGCTTTAAGTAGCACAAGGCCGAAAACGTGCTTTAATGAAGCAATGCCGAAGCATAAACTAGCCTAATCATCGGAGTACACAGGGTTTTGGACTTGGTCCGTTTAATTTCCCAAAAAGTGTGAACAAAAGTGTGAACAAAAATAAAAACCCGCTGAAAATCAGCGGGTTCCTGTGGTGCTGGGAA
>DGSO01000001.1:567-87565 GCA_002393945.1 Bacteroidales bacterium UBA4360 | reverse complement strand
CTACCATCTGAGCTACAGCACCATCGTTTTGGGAATGCAAAGATAAGGAGATTTTTGGACTTTGCAAACTTTTTTTAAATCAATTTCAGATACCGGGCGGTGGAAAGGGGAGTGTCAGTCTTCTTCCATGGAGAACATGGGGTCCCAGGAGGGGAGCATGACGGGCTTCTGCCGGAGGAGGGAGAGGACATCGGCAGGGACGTATTTCTTCTCTACCACAAGGCGGAACATGTATTCGTTGAACCACTGGTCGGTCATGATGATGTTGCCTTTGTAGCCGCTGTCGGCACCCCAGCTGTTTTCCACCATCCATTTCTGGGGCTGGCCGTCCTTGAGGTCCACGGCGATGAGGGTCATGGCGTGGGTGGAACCGCTGGCGTGGGTCTGGATGCGCTGCTTCTTGTCCATTCCGAAACTGACGCCCAGGAGGGATTCGTAGTCGAAGTTGTCAATATCGGCAATGCCGCGCTTCCTGTCCAGGAATTTGCCCACGTCGCATGAGAAGTACAGGGCGGTGTTGTCCTTGATGGAGGCGATGGCCATTTCCTTTATCTTTTCGATCGGCAGATTGACGTATATCCAGTTCTGCCCGTCATAGACGTGCCTGTCATACTCGATTTCATAGACCTTGTTGTACTCTACGGCAGGGTTGTTCATGACCATGATGTAATTGTTCTCAAGGTCCTCGCCGATGAACTCATCATAGAAGCCCTTGGGCGTATAGGTCTTGGAGCTTACGAATTCTCCTTTTGAGTTATAGCGTGTCCAGTTGAACTCAGTGGGAGGAACGCCAAGGCACAGTGCAAGGATTCTGTAGATTTCCTTCAGCATCGACACCTTCATCGACTGGAGTTCCTTGGGCTTGGCTGCACGGAGGGCCAGGCCGTCTTCGCGGAGTTTATTCTTTATCTGGGAACTCATCTGCGAAGTGTTGTTTGCAGAATAAGTCTCCGGCATGGCGTCAGAGGGGACCACACCATATTTCATGATAAGGTTGGAAACCCCAGTAAACTGGCCTCCGTCGCCGATGGGATTGGAGAAAAGCCAGTCTACCTTGCGGTCGTCAAGGGGAAGGTCCCTTGTGTCGATGACAGCCTGCAGGAACAGGTTCGCCTTCTCCAGCTGGTCATAGAAGAACAGATAATTCTGGGAGAAGGTGAAGGCGCCCAGGTCGTGTTTTTCAATCATGCGGGCACGGAGGACGTTGAGGCCGGTGAAAAGCCAGCAGCGGCCCGAAGAAAGCTGGTTGGTGCGGCCCTTCGTGGTGACCTCGTTGCTGAAGTGGGTGTCGATCATTGCAGTCTTTTCTGCCGATGCCGCCAGCACGTTGATTGGAGTGGTATTCAGCGCATTGCGGAGAGCTTTGTCGCTTGCCGAACCTTCGTAAGCCGAACTGATTTCACTCAGAAGGCTTGCGGAAATGCCGCCCTTGGGATCTCCGGCAGGTTTCTGTGCAAGTGCCGGAATAATCAGCAACAGAGCTGCTGCAAAACAGATGGTTTTCTTCATATCGGAAAAATAGTTTTTCCAAATATACGAAAAAAAACTATTTGAGGAAAACGAAGAATACGGCCAGTACAAGGCAGCCGAATGCGGCGATGTGGTTCCACTGTATGGTCTGGCCCTTGAATATGAACATCACTATTATGGTGAATACAGTGAGCGAAATCACTTCCTGAATCACTTTCAGCTGCAGCAGGTTGAACGGACCTCCGTTGCCGGAAAAGCCTATCCTGTTTGCCGGCACGGTGAGGCAGTATTCGAAGAATGCGATGCCCCATGAAAACAGGATGACGACTATAAGCGGCCATCCGTCAGATATTTTCATCTCGCTCAATTTGAGATGCCCGTACCAGGCAAAGGTCATGAAGATGTTGGACAGCACCAGCATCAGAACAGTCCATAGTCCTTGCATTGTCACTATATTTTTAATAAGCCCGCAAAGTTGCAAATAATTTCCTTACCGACAATGAGTTTTTTGCTATATTTGCCGATATAAAACACTTGAACTATGATTGCTCCTGTTTATTCTGCGAATGAGGGAAGATATGATTCCATGCTATACCGCCGATGCGGCCGTTCCGGCATACAGATCCCCGTCGTGGCCCTTGGCCTGTGGCACAACTTCGGCTCCCACAGCACCATGGAAAACGTCAAGGCGATGGCCCATTATGCCTTTGACAACGGTATATGCCATTTTGACCTTGCCAACAATTACGGCCCTGAATACGGCACCGCAGAGGAAAACTTCGGCCGATTGATGGATAGTTCCTTCCGTCCGTACAGGGATGAACTCCTCATCAGCACAAAAGCCGGATGGGACATGTGGCCCGGTCCTTACGGGAACTTCGGCTCCCGCAAATACCTGATGGCAAGCCTCGACCAGAGTTTGAGGCGCATGAAACTGGACTATGTGGACGTATTCTACTCCCACAGGTACGACCCCAACACCCCGATTGAAGAAACCATGCAGGCGCTCGTAGATATTGTGAAGCAGGGCAAGGCCCTCTATGTCGGCCTTTCAAGGTATCCTGCCGACAAGGCCCGCGAGGCATTCGACTACCTCGCCGCAAGGGATGTCCCGTGCCTTCTCTACCAGGACCGATACAATATCATCGACCGCACCCCCCAGAGCACCGGCCTCATAGATCTCTGCAAGGAAAAGGGCACCGGCTTCATCTCCTTCTCACCTCTCCAGCAGGGCCTTCTTTCCAACCGCTACCTGAACGGCATTCCTGCCGATTCCCGCATGGCCAAGGCCAAATTCCTGAAGCCGGAGATGCTGACCCCCGAAATGATGAAAGCCCTCACTGGCCTGAACAGCCTGGCCGCAGAGAGGGGACAGACCCTTGCCGAAATGGCCCTCAGCTGGCTCATCCATGACCAAAGGGTGGTTTCTGTCATTATTGGAGCAAGTTCCGTGGCACAAATTGCCGATAACCTCAAGGCCGTTGAAAATACGGCGTTTACGGAAGATGAAATCCGAAAAATAGAAGAATTATCGGCCCCCATACAAATGCATCATTTATAGAAATTTGGTTTTTTTTATGGCATTTTGTAAATTTGCAGGCTGAAAAGTAAAACATTTTACAACTTAATAAAGTATTATGAAAAAGATTTTCGCATCCCTCGTCGCAGCATCAATGATGCTCGTTGCATTCAATGCAAATGCACAGATCAGCGCAGGTCTTGGTTACATCAACGCTAAGAACACTTCTGTTTACACATCCGACAACACCAAAACTACAACAGAGACCCCTCTTAACGGTTTCTATGTAGGTGGCCAGTATGACATGCCCATCCCGGCAGTGAGCGGCCTCGGCGTCAACGCAGGTGTTTATGCAAACTTCCTCTTCGGCAGCAAGCATTATGATGGTTTGTTCGGCCTCGGTGCAGGTACCAACAAAACCACCGACATCAGCCTCAATATCCCCATCAACGCCACCTTCGGCTTTGATCTTTCCGGTGACACCAACGTGTTCGCTTTTGCTGGTCCTATCTTCCAGTTCGGCCTCGTAAACAAGAACGTTTACACTCCCGATTCCAACAGCTCCAGCAGCACTACTACCGACAACTTCGCCGGTGACGATCCCAATGCAAACCGTTTCAACCTCCTCATCGGTGGTGGTATCGGTGCACAGGTTTCCGGTATCCGCGTTGTCCTTGGTGTAGACCAGTCCCTCCTCAACTACACCACTGCAAGCAACACCGTTGCAAGCCGCTTCCAGCTTAAGCTCGGTCTCGGTTACGCTTTCTAATCCAAGCGCACAGATACAGAAGAGTGATTCACTTTGCGTGAGTCACTCTTTTTTTGTACCTTTGAAAGATTTAATATGTGAAGAAATGCCCTCAGAAGGAAATATCATAATAAAGAAAGCGAAGGTAAACAACCTCAAGAACATTACGGTGGAGATTCCCCGTAACAAGCTGGTTGTGGTGACGGGCATCTCCGGAAGCGGAAAGTCTTCACTTGTATTCGACACATTGTTCGCAGAAGGGCAGCGCCGCTTTGCGGAAAGCCTCTCATCCTATGCCAGGCAGTTCCTGGGCAGGATGGTTAAGCCTGACGTAGAAGTCATAGACGGCATCCCTCCGGCAATAGCGATAGAGCAGAAAGTCAACGTCAGGAATCCCCGTTCCACCGTTGCAACCACCACGGAAATATACGATTTCATGCGCCTCCTGTTTGCGCGAATCGGCAGGACATATTCGCCCGTGAGCGGAGAGGAAGTCCATGCCGATACCGCCCAGGACGTGGTGAAATCCCTCACCGACGGCACTCCGCATGCGGTCTACATCCTTGCCGAAACCTCCTGGAACTCCCGCACCGACAAGGTCGAATACCTCCTTTCCCTCAAGGAAGAGGGCTACAGCCGCCTTTTTGCCGATGGTACCATCTACACCATCGAAGAGGTCCTGCAGATGGACGGCAAGTACCCGGAAGGCCTTCTCCTTCTTATCGACCGCCTCAAGGTGCCCGGGCAGCCGGACGATGACCTTCTCATGCGTCTGAGAACATCAGTGAACGATGCATTTGGAAAGGGGGCGGGGGATATGTATGTGTATGAAGTGGGAGGAGTAACAAAGCACTTCTGTTCAAGGTTCGAGAAGGACGGGATAACGTTCCGGCAGCCGGATGAGTATCTTTTCAGTTTCAACAGCCCGCTCGGGGCGTGCCCTGTATGCGGAGGCCTTGGAAAGATAGTGGGAGTGAGCGAAGACCTTGTGGTCCCTGACAAGACCAAGAGCATCTATGACGGAGCCATAGCCTGCTGGAGAGGGGAGAAGATGAGTTATTTCAAGGATCTGGTAATCAAGAACTCAGAGAAATACGGCATTCCTATCTTCGAACCCTACTGCAAGCTTACCGATAAGCAGAAACGCATCCTCTGGGATTCCAGGGCGAACTGGCCTGATGAATCCACAATCTGTGGCATAAACGAGTTCTTCGAGTGGGTGGAGCAAAACCGCTACAAAATACAGTACAAGTACATGCTCAACCGCTACAGCGGCCGTACCACTTGCCACTCCTGCGGCGGCAGCCGCCTCAGAAAAGAGGCCTTGTACGTGCGTGTGGGCGGCAAAACCATACACGAGCTGCTGTCAATGACGGTGGAGGAGCTGCTGAAGTTCTTCGAAAATCTGACAGGAGATTCCTCGACTTCGCTCGGAATGACAGAGAGGGAAATCGCAGGGAAGGCGATAGATGAGATTACTTACAGGCTTAGATGCATAGAGGATGTGGGGCTTGGTTATCTCACGCTGTCAAGAACCATGAATACACTCTCGGGCGGTGAGAGCCAGAGGGTGAATCTGGTGACTGCCCTGGGCAGTTCGCTGGTTGGCTCGATGTACATTCTGGACGAGCCTTCCATCGGCCTGCATCCGAGGGATACGGACAGGCTGATTGAGGTTCTGAGGCGCCTCAGGGACATCGGCAATACCGTTGTTGTGGTGGAGCACGACAGTGAAATCATCAAGGCTGCCGACTGCCTCATAGACCTTGGTCCATACGCAGGTGTGGACGGGGGAGAGGTGGTTTTCAAAGGAGAGGCCGACAAGGCATCGGCAAAGGATGTGGAGAAATCCATTACCCTTCAGTATCTCACGGGAAAGCGGCAGCAATACATGCGGGAGAAGAATCCCTGGCAGTATTCCATAACGGTCAAGGGAGCCATGCAGAACAACCTCAAGGACATAGACGTGCGCTTTCCTCTGAACGCCCTTACCGTGGTGAGCGGCGTTTCCGGAAGCGGCAAGTCTTCCCTTGTCGGGGATATCCTCTACCCTGCGCTGCACAGGCGCCTGAATGAAACCGGAGACCTTCCAGGCACGTTCAAGGGCCTTGAAGGCGACCTTTCCCGCATCACCAGGGTCGAGTACGTGGATCAGAACCCCATAGGCAAGAGTACCCGTTCAAACGCCGTCACCTATCTGAAGGTGTATGACGATATAAGGAAGTTGCTGTCGGAGCAGCAGTATGCGAAGATCAACGGCTTTACTCCCCAGTACTTCTCCTTCAACCAGGAAGGGGGCCGATGCCCGGAATGCCAGGGCGAAGGCGTAGTGAAGATAGGGATGCAGTTCATGGCCGATGTTACCATGGTCTGCGATTCCTGCGGCGGAAAGCGCTTCAAGCCCGAAATCCTGGAAGTGCGCTACAAGGGAAAGAACGTTGACGATATCCTGAACATGAGCGTTGACGAGGCTATAGCATTTTTCGGCGCCCAGAGCGAACCGGAGGCTAAGGAGATTGCCCTCAAGCTTGGCCCTCTTGTGGATGTCGGCCTTGGCTATATCAAGCTTGGACAGAGTTCCAGTACGCTTTCCGGAGGTGAAAGCCAGCGTATAAAACTGGCCAGTTTCCTCTCCATGAGCGGCAGCGCCTCAAGGAAGGAAAGGATAATGTTCATTTTTGACGAGCCCACCACAGGCCTTCATTTCTATGATGTGGAAAAGCTCCTGAAGGCATTTGACGCGCTTCTCAGAAACGGCCATACCGTGATTGTGGTGGAGCACAACCTGGATGTGATACGCAGCGCAGACTGGATCATCGACCTTGGTCCCGATGCCGGCGACCGCGGCGGCGAAGTGGTCTTCGCCGGCACGCCCGAAGATCTGAAAAAACAAGGAAAAACCTTTACAGCCAAATATTTATGAAAAAGATTGCTGCCATAACAATGGTCCGTAACGACGACTTCTACCTGAAAAAGTGGGTGGAGTATTACAGTGCCCAGCTTGGAGGGAAGGAGAATTTGTATATCTACTTTGATGGAACCGACCAGGTTATAGCCCCGTTCTGTGACGGTACACATACAGAGTTGGTGCCCAAAATCGGCACGCAGGTTGTGTCGGCAGAAAAGGGAAGGCTCAAGTTTCTCTCTGAGAAGGCCGCACATCTCCTTTCCGGCGGCTATGACCTTGTTATCGGCGTGGATGCCGATGAGATTATCGTGGTGGACCCGAAGCTTGGGAAAACCCTCGTAGAGTACCTCAGCGGTCTCAAGATAAAGGGCTCTGCGTCAGGTCTGGGGCTGGATTTCGGCCAGAAACTGGGAGAAGAGGACAATATTACGGAGGACAGGCCGTTCCTGCAGCAGAGGCATTATGCGCAGATCGGCACGCGGTATACAAAGCCTTCCATCCTTGCCGAACCTCTTCGCTGGGGAAGCGGTTTCCACAGGATCAAGGGGCACAATTTCCATATCGTAAAGGATCTTTATCTTCTGCACTTCGGCTATTTTGACATGAAAAGGCTGGAGGACCGCTTCAATGACAAGGACCGCCTTGCCCAGGGCTGGGGAAAGCACATGAAAAAGCGCTCACGCACCATCAGGCTGGTCACCAACCTCAAGGCCAGGAACTTTGAGCGTTGGACAAAGTTCGCCCGAATCTGCCAGACCCTTGTACGCCCTCCTTATGCACTTAACAAACCGGCCATGTTCGGCCTCAAGATAATAGTTCGGATTCCGGACCGTTTCCAAGATATAGTGTAATGCATCCTGCTGTTTCAGTAATAATCCCTGTTTACGGAGTTGAGGCATACATTGAACGCTGTGCCAAGAGCCTCTTTGAACAAACCTGTCCGGACGTGGAGTTCATCTTTATTGATGACGGCTCCAAAGACCGTTCTGTGGATATCCTGAAAGGCGTTATGGCCGATTATCCTTCCCTGGCATCCCGTGTGACTGTTATCTCAAAGAACAATGAGGGACAGTCCTATGCCCGAAGGGACGGAATTGCAATGGCGAAAGGGGATTACGTAATGTTTGTGGATTCAGATGACTGGATTGATCCGGATACGGTTGAGAAACTTGTCGGCTGCGCCCGTGAAACCGATGCAGACATAGTTGTTTACGATTTCTGGAAGGAGTACGGTTCAAGGCGCAAGATCGATTCCGAGAGGGACTGTAATATTGCAGACAGGAACCGCTACCGTAAGAATCTCTATACTTACAGGGCATACGGTTATATCTGCAACAAATTATGCCGGCGTTCCCTCTGTGAGGACCTGTTTTTCCCGCGCCATTCCATGCATGAAGACCTGATTTTCAGCACTCAGATTATTTACAGGGCACGGAAAATAGTCCATCTCAAGGAAGCGCTCTATCACTATGACTGCTCCAATTCATCAAGTTCTTCACGCGCCCCAAGAAAGGTTCGCAGAAGCCGCAGCGCCAGGAACATGATGGACTTCTACCATGCCTTTGAAGGGCAGCCCGATTCCCCTGTCTCCGGGATAGATGATGAACTCATTCTCCGTGCCGCGTGGGTTGGCATCACGATGGACAGAACCATTTTTGCCGATTATCCCGACCTGGCCCCGCTTGCGCTCTCGTACAAAGTCAAGGGCGGCCGCTTTGTGTCCGTACCGGCACAGATCCTGATGAAGATTCTGCTTAAAAAGTATTGCCGATGAGAATCCTTGTACATCTGCACGTCTATTATCACGACCAGATTGACTGGTTCCTGAACAAGTTCACCTGCTTCAACGGGCGGGACTGGGATCTGGTGGTTTCATATTCCGAAGATAATCCTCTCACGCGAAGCAAGGTCCTTGCTTTCAAGAATGACGCACGCTTCATGCAGGTTGAAAATGTGGGTTATGACATCTGGCCTTTCCTTAAGCTTCTTGACGAGACAGACTATACCGGTTATGACGTCCTTTTCAAGTTCCACACAAAGCATATCGATGGAAAGAAGACCGTTCACCTGAACCATGTACATTACACCGGCGCAAAGTGGCGTGACGAGTTGGTGAATTCGCTTATCGGCAGCGAGGAACGTCTGGATGATGTACTGCGTTCGTTTGAGAGTCATCCTGAAGCCGGAATGGCATGTTCCGGGAAGCTGTATACCAGGCTCTACTTCCCTGAGGACAAGGAATTGCTTGATGAGGAGATGAAGCGGCTGAACCTTCACACGGAAGAGCGCCGATTCTGCGCCGGAACCATGATGGCCTTCCGCCCCGCCGTGCTCAAAGTCCTTGCCGATGAGCATTTCACTCCTTCTTATTTCGCCGGCGCCGTCAAGACAGATTCCGGCGGGTCCATGGCTCATGTTTATGAGCGTGTCCTGAATCTTCTTGCTCCTGCACAGGGTTACACGGTACTCACTTTCGGTGAAGATGCCGCCTACAGGCGCATGTTATGGCGCAAGGAACATATACAGAAAGCCCTGAACTGGGTCTTCGCGATTGACCATGTGAGCCCGTCCCAGGAGAAGTATCTGACTGTTTTCGGTTTCAAGTTCAAACTTTAGCATTGATGAAGCTTTTATACCTGATAGATACTTTGTACAAGGCCGGAGGAATGGAGCGCATTCTTACGGAAAAGGCGAATTCCCTTTCACGCGATTATGGCTACGAGGTGCTTATAGTTACGAATCACCAGAAGGGGAGGAAACTGTTTTTCCCCTTGGATAATGGAGTGCGTCATATCGACGTCGATGTCAATTACCGTATGCCGTGGCTCATGCCCAGGTATATCAAGAGATTGGGCCAGGTAATCGATGCCGAAAAACCGGATATCCTTATTTCCATGTGTGGTAAGGAGCTCCCTTATCTGGACAGGCTCCCGAAAACCTGCATCAGAATGGCGGAATTCCATTTCTGCCGGGAAATGTACCGTATCAAAGGGCAGGAATCCAGGCTCAAGGCCATTGACAAAGCCGTTTCCGGGCTTGACTGTTTCGTGGCCCTTACTGAAGAAGATGCTTTCAACTGGCAGTCAAAGTGCCGCCGTGTAGAGCATATTTACAATCCTTCCTTCGCTGCTGACACCGGATCAGAGTTACTTGCCGATATCCCCAAAAGATGCATTGCAGTGGGCAGGCTTGAGAAGCAGAAGAATTTTAGGGATCTTCTGGATGTATGGTCCTCAGTGCATGTCAGGCATCCGGAATGGACTCTTGACATCTATGGTAACGGCAGGCAGAAAAAGCGTCTGGAAAAAAGGATTGCAGAACTTGGACTTGTAGGTTCCGTGCATATCTTGCCTGCAACGAGACAGATTGCCCACGAGATGCGAGCCAGTGCGCTGCTTCTTATGACATCCATCTATGAAGGCTTCCCGCTGGTAATGGTGGAAGCCGCATCGCTTGGCCTTCCATGCATCTCATACCGCTGCCCATGCGGGCCGGGGGAGTTTATCGAAGATGGAAAAAACGGCTATACGGTTGACGTAGGCGATGTACAGTCAATGGCAGAACGTATCTGTATCTGCATTGAGAATCCGTCCCTTATCTCGGAAATGCGGGTGCACTGCAGGCAAAAGGCCGCAGGATTCACCGTCCCCGGCATAATGAAGCAGTGGGATGCATTGTTCCACTCCTTCGAAAAGTAATCGTCAGGCGTATTTGTTTATGATTTCGAGGAGCCGCTTTACGAAGGCTTCTCCTGTTGTCCTTTCAATGGCGATGCCGCGGCATTCTTCCGTGAAGGCGGTTTTCCCTTCTGAGTAGATTTTCATTATTCCGGCAGCAAAATCATCGGCATCCCTGAGTTTGGCGCAGTAGCCGGTGTGGTGGCCTTTTACCATGTCCAGGGCGGTTCCTGATTCGAAGGATACGACGGGAGTCCCGCAGGAGAGGGACTGGTTCACCATAGATGGGCCGGCATCGTCTATGGACGGGCACAGGAAGGCATCGGCAGCGTTGTAAATGGTAGGGAGCTGTGCAAACGGTATATAGCCAAGGTCGCGGTACTCGAACGGAGAACCGGACATTATCGCGGAAGCGTTGGTGCCGGCAACGAGGAGGTAGACCCTCTTTCTCTCCGGGATGCTCAGTTTTTCGGCAAATATGCGAAGCGCTTCCATCAGGTACCTCATGCCTTTCCTTTCCTCGTCAAGCACGCTTGAACCGAAGAAGAGCACGAAATCCTTTCCTTCAGGGACACTGGCCTCTTTCCTCGCAAGACCAATATCCATCGGCCTGAAAAAATCATTGTCCACCATTGGATAGACAGTCTCCAGGCGGTCATAATCCCTTAGCAGAAAGGATCGGCGGTTTATATTCTGCATGTGCGTATTCCCGTAAATAATGGGATGCATTTTAAGGATAATCTCCTTCCGGAAACGGATGTTTGCAGCGGTGAAATCGTCAGGCCCGCCGTTTTTCAGGCCGGGGCAGAAGCCGCAGCCTTCGCTTAATCTGGGACAGGTCCCGTTGAAATGGCATCCGCCTCCGGTAGCCTGATTGTCAGGGCAGCGCAGGTGAATCTGGCAGCGGAGCTTCTCCCATATCCTGAATATGGTATAGTATGTGAGCATCTGGTGCCAGAATACGATGAATACTACGTCGTATGGCTTCTTTATCTGTTTGAGAATGCGTTCCGGAGAAACCGGAGATTCGGTCTCCGGGCCGTTGTCGAAGAAATGGTCTCCCTGCTGGGGAACATTCCTTCCCACCTGCCTGGAGCGGTGGTCTGCCCAGCGCTGGAGAAGGGACATCTTCTTCTTTTCCGGGAAGACGTGAAGGAATTCCGGATGCCCTTTTACAGGGTATTTGGTAAGGAAGTCCGTTTCAATGCCTTCACGTTTGAGGGCATTGTAGAAATTCATCGCCACGGTGCCTCCTCCGGTTGTGGGGTCTACGGAGGAGATAATCAGTATCCTTGGACTATGCATAGAACTCGTTGATGCGTTCTATAACTTCTTTAACATCCTCGTCCTTGAGCTGGTAATACATGGGAAGGCGGACAAGGCAGTCGGCAAAGCGGTCGCAGCAGGGGAGTTCCCTTTCGCAAGGGCAGTTAGCCTTGGCATAGGTACTGCTGTGAAGGCTCAGGTAGTGGAATACGGCGCAGATATCGCTTTTCTTGAGGCTGTCAATCAGAGCGGTGCGCTCTTCAATGTTCCGGCATACCATATAGAACATGTGGGCGTTGTTGGTGGCGCCTTCCGGCAACTTTGGCAGTTCTGCAAGTCCTCTGTCTTCAAGGGACTTGAGCCCTTTATAATACATGTTCCAGATATCTTTGCGGCGCTCCTGTATCCTGTCCAGGTTCTCAAGCTGGGCAAGAAGGAAGGCGGCATTTATTTCTGCCGGAAGGAATGACGAGCCGGTATCCACCCATCCGTATTTGTTCACCATGCCACGGAAGAATTCGGCCCTGTTGGTGCCTTTCTCCCATAGAATCTCTGCGCGGGAAACCATTGCAGGGTCATTGATCACAAGGAGACCTCCTTCACCACCGGCGGTTACGTTTTTTGTCTCGTGGAAAGAGAAGCAGCCTATCTGGCCGATGCTCCCGAGAGCTTTCCCTTTGTAGTATGAGTCAATTGCCTGAGCGGCATCTTCAACCACCGTCACGGAGTGCCTGAGAGCAATTTCCATAATCCTGTCCATGTCACAGGCCATGCCGGCGTAGTGCACCACGACGATTGCCTTTGTCCTTGGGCCGATGAGCTCCTCAAGCCGAGATGCGTCGATATTGGGGTGGGAGGGGGTGCTGTCGGCCCAGACTATCTTCGCACCCTGCCTCACAAAAGCCAGGGCCGATGAAACGAAAGTATAGGAAGGGACGATGACCTCGTCTCCGGGGCCGACGCCGGTAAGGAGGGCGGCCATCTCAAGGGCGTCGGTACCAGATGTCGTCAGAAGGCATTTACGGAAGCCGTAACGCTTCTCGAAGAACTCCTGGCAGCGCTTTGTGAAACTTCCGTTGCCGGAAAGCTTGTATGAATTGACGGCTTCCTGCATGTACTGCAGTTCCTTCCCCGTGAGATACGGTCTGTTGAAGTCTATTCTCATTGCGGTATGATTTCTGGACCCCAGAGCGCTTCAAAGCGGTTTGCTTCCATTTCTTTCCTGAAGTCTCTCAGATAGTCCATATATGAATAGGAAGGGGAGTATCCAAGATATTTCCTTCCCTTTGAAATGTCAAATATGTATTGAGGTGCATCCGGTTTTTCGGGTGCGTATAATACTCTTGAAGGATGGTCCTTTGGCGAGAACACTTCCGCAATGCCGCGGATCTGCTCCTCGAGGGATGTGCCTATGCCTGTACCTGCGTTGTATACGCCGGAGGGAGCATTTTCTGCGCTCAGACACAGGCTTATGAGCTTTGTGCAGTCTTTCACGTAGACCATGTCCCTTACCCTTGACGGATTGCCCCAGACGGTAAGGTCCTCTCCTTTCATTGCCTTGTAAATCATGGCCCTGTATCCTTGTATGCGCTTTTCTCCGTTCACGAAGTACCAGGGATTGGGATGGTACAGGTAAATGTTGGGGAAACGGAGGATGAAGTGTCCGAAGCCGAAATGGGCGCTGTAGTGGCGCAGAAGGTCTGCGGCGGCGTTTTTGGTAATTGAGTATACGCTGTGGTCGTTGTCCCTTGGAAATGAGGAGGCGCTGTCTTCAGGTACGGGGACGGTTGTGCCCATCAGGTAGTCGACGTCTGAGATGGACTGGGAATAGACAAGCCTTGAAACGCCGGTTTTTGCGGCATACTCGAGGATGTTGAGCATTCCCGACATGTTGATGTCTATATATGCTTGGGGAAAGTACCCTTGCATCCTTGCAGGTAGCATTCCGGCAAGATTCACGATGGCGTCAATACCGGAGGAGGGGAGTTTCTGCAGGAACTGGCCTGCCTGGGTTATGTCCATGCTGACGTATTCGATGCCATTGGCGGCAAAGAAACCGCCGTCTGTGAAGCGGCTTCCGGTGCCGATGACTTCGAACCCGTCCTCCTTGAGGCGGAGTGCTGTATAAGCGCCTACTGTACCTGTGGCGCCGAATACGATGACTCTTTTCATTTCAGTTCAAGCCTCCCTGTTTCCGACCTGTAAATAAGGTATCCGCTGCGGTCGGCGCTTGAACGGATTTCCTTGAGTGTGGGGCTGGTTATTTCTGATTCAACCGTTTCCGGAACCATTTCCGGGTGCAGGAAATACTGTTTCAGGTGCTCATTCTCCTTTGACAGGAAATATACTCCGGAGTATGCCGATGCTGTTATTTGAGGCGCTTCGAACACTCCTGTCGCCGCCATTATCGTTGCTTTGAGGAAGTCATATCCAGTGGATAGCCGGACAAGGTGTGAGCCTATGAAGTCTCCGCCCATGCGGGCGCCTGTTTCCACGACCATGAGCTCTCCGGAAGGAGTGATCTTGATCTCTGTATGGGAGGCTCCGATTCTTATGTGAAGTGCGTCCAGGACCTTTGGAACAAGCATGCGTACCTTTTGCTGAATCTCTTCAGGAAGATTCGACGGCTGATGGTGGGCAAGTTCTATGAAATAGGGCTCTCCGGTCGTGACTTTGTCTGTTATCTGGAGCACATGGTGTTTTCCTTCGAAGGAAATGCTCTCGACGCTTATTTCCCGTCCTTCGATGAAATCTTCAATGATTGCGCAGCCTTCGAGGGATTGGCTGATGGCAAAACCGACGGCTTTTTCAAGTTCATCGGCAGCAGTTACCTTTTCAACGCCACGGCTCCCTGAACGGTCTGTGGGCTTTACTATCACGGTGCGGCCGTCAATATCCGGAAGGGTATCGCCGGCCTTGACCTTGAAGAAGCGGGGAGAGGAGATATCGGCCTTGAGAAAAGCTTCCCTCATGAGGTATTTGTTTGTCATGGTTCCGCTCCACGCATACTCGTTCCCGGGAAGGCCAAGCTTTTCTGCGATATAGTTAACCGTTGGGACGGCAAGGTCTGAGGCTATTGTGAAAACGCCATCTATGCCGACTTTCCTGCACACCTCGAGTATATCATCCTTTTCGCGTATGGATATTGGATAGAAAAAGTTGGCGACATCCTTGCAGACGGCTCCGTCGGCCCAGGCGAAGCAGTGTACTTCGAAGCCGGCGTCCTGTGCTTTAAGGACTGCTGGAAGCTGCAAATAACTGCCTCCTATTATGGCAAGCTTTCTGGTTCTGTTCATGTGGGTGCTAATTTACGCTTTTTTTGTTATCTTTGCAATCTATGAAAGGAATTATACTTGCTGGCGGCCTCTGGGCATTGATTTTTAGTATATGATTAATATTACGGAGACAGAAATACCCGGCGTTCTTATAATAGAGCCGGCAGTGTTTGGCGATGCCAGGGGATACTTTCTGGAGAGTTGGAGGGAGAGTGATTTCGGCTCGCTGGTGCACCCCGTGCATTTTGTGCAGGACAATGAGAGCATGAGCAGCTATGGAGTTCTTCGGGGACTTCATTTCCAGAAAGGGAAATACTCGCAGAGCAAGCTTGTGAGAGTTGTCAGCGGCAGGGTGCTTGACGTTGCCGTGGATATCCGCCGCGGTTCCCCGACTTTCGGAAAGCATGTCACCGTTGAACTGTCCGGAGAGAATCATCGGCAGCTGTTCATCCCGAGAGGGTTTGCACACGGCTTCTCCGTATTGTCGGCCCAGGCCGTTTTTCAGTATAAGTGCGACAATTACTACGCCCCCGGGTGCGAAGGTGCCATCCTCTGGAATGACCCCTCCCTGGAAATTGACTGGAAGCTTCCGGAGGCCGATATCCTCCTCTCCGAAAAGGACAGGCACAACCCTCTCCTTGCCGATGCTCCTGAACTGTTTGACTACAACATAGATTATTACGCACAGTGAAAGTACTTGTAACAGGAGCCATGGGACAGCTTGGCCGCTCACTGTCCGTGAGGGCGTCGGAGCATCCTTCGCATGAGCTTATTCTCAGCGACATAACCGGAGACTGCCTTCACCTTGACATCACTTCAAGGGACGAAATCCGTTCCCTGGTGGTATCAGAGGGGATTCAGGCCATCGTAAACTGTGCTGCATACACAAATGTGGAAGGCGCAGAAGACAATGCCGCTCTTTGCAACATGCTCAATGCCGATGCCGTCGCCATCCTGGCGGGAATCATGAAGGAAACGGGCGGGCTCATGGTCCAGATTTCATCGGACTATGTCTTTGGCAACGATTCGCACAACGTGCCGATAGGGGAAGATTCCCCGCTTTCTCCACTTGGCGTATATGGATCCTCCAAAGCTCAGGCAGAACAGATCCTAAAGTCTTCCGGTGCGAAGTACGTCATTCTTAGGACAGCCTGGCTTTATAGCGAATACGGTAAGAATTTCGTAAGGACTATGCTTCGCCTTACTTCGGAAAAGCCCTCCCTTCAAGTTGTGTTTGACCAGGTGGGCACTCCGACCTATGCCGGAGACCTTGCCGACGCCATCTTCCGCGTGCTGGATTCTCCGGTTCCCGGGCTATTCAATTTCTCGGACGAAGGCGTGTGTTCCTGGTACGATTTCACCAAGGCTATAGCGGAGTATTCCGGCAATACTGCCTGCGACGTGCGTCCCTGCCACAGTTCGGAATTCCCTTCCAAGGTTGTGCGTCCGGCATACTCGGTTTTGGACAAGTCCCTGTTCAAGAGTACCTATGGCATTTCTCTCCCGCATTGGACGGAATCGCTGAAAAAATGCCTGAAAAACCTCGAGTACGGACATTCGGAAACTGAAATAATTCTGTAAAAAAGCATAGCAAAACAGTCTGTAGAAGGAAAAAAGCTGTGAAACCGCACTTTTTTTCTTACGATTCATCGTTTTCCGGCCTTCCTGTCATAGTTTTGCATTGGGACTAAACCCAAAGTAAGCCATGAAAAAAGGAAGAATACAAGGCCGGAAATCTCTACACGCTACCATCGATTTCTATTGGCATATCGCCTGCCGCGGGTCTGTGGCTTTTTCTGTATTCACGCAGCCGCCGGCCTTGCTTTCTTCCTGCGTGAGCGCGCCTCCGGAAATCAGTCATGAAATCCATATAGAAACAAAAGCATCGGCAGAAGGACTGATAGACCTGTTCTTCTTCGACGCAGAGGAACCCTTCCTTCTGGATTCATATCAGCGCATATCTCCTTATTCGTCACCGGTGTACGGACTGTCCGGACCTGGCAGGAAAAAGGTAGTCGCAATCCAGGCAGGGGAGGGGGATATTTACGGCAGGAGTTACGTGAGGGCTCTTGGAGACCTTTCTTTCGATATATTCTCGCTTAGCAAGGAGCATCCTGTAAAACCTTTTCTCTATGGAAGCACTTATCTGGAGGAAGGCAGGGCAAGGACCGTCACGCTTAAACTCAAACCTGTCCTGTGCCAGATAAGGGTAAGATCCCTCTGCTGCAATTTTCAGGAGCGACCATATGCCGGGGAACGTCTCAAGAACGCCAAGCTCTTTCTCGTCAATGCTGTGTCTGAATATGCTCCTGCCGATGAAGCGGAGGGACGCCCTGTCTCCTGGGAAAACATCGGCTGTCTTGCCTCGGACAGCCCGCTGCTTGTCAAGGATGGCATCGGCACAGTAGGTCCTGAAAGGATTTACCCGGATGTTTCTCTGTACTGTTACCCGAATCCCGCCCGCACTGAAACTCCGGGGACTCCTTTCACGAGGCTGGTCCTTGAGGGAGACGTCGGAAATGCGCACTGTTATTATCCTGTGAGCATCCCTGGAATGGCTCCGGGGAAGGTTTATGAACTGGATATGACCTTGCTGCGCATCGGGACGTCAGATCCGGACCTGCCGGCGCAGACCGGCCAGATTGTAATAGATTATTCAACAGTTCCGTGGTATGAAAATGACACGCATACTGAAGTATTTTAGCACTTTTTGTGTTTTGTTTTGTTTTTCTTGCACCAGGGAGCAGGATCTGCAGACTGTTGTCTTGAGTCCTTCGTTTGTCTGCTTCAAGTCTGCAGATCCTGACCCGGTGCTTATAACAAACTACAATGTCTTGATTTATAATTCTTTCGGGGTTCTGGAAGAACGGGCGTATGTCCCTGAAAGGACTTTTGTGGCATCGTATCCTGCAAGGCTTCTGAAAGGAGAGAAATACACTGTAATGGTGGCGGCCAATCTTGGGTACGAATTGCCGGAAATGACCATGGAGGATGCGCTTTCATACAGATTCCACCTCGCATACCCGGATGAGTATTCGCATGGGATACCCATGGTGGCCGTCAGGGAGATCACCGTTCGTGAGGAAGCAGAGACGATTCTGCTTGAAAGGCTTATGGCGAAGATTGACGTGAGCCTTGACAAGAGCATGCTGGACGGGGATGTGAACTTTGTGGCAAGCGAGCTCAGGATAGAGAACTGTCCCTCATCTGCAGGGCTGTTCGGGCCGCTTCCTGCCCGGGATTACTTCAGTGAAGGATTCGTCAAGTCCGGCAGCGCCGTGTATCCTCTTGAAAGAGGGGAGAGCGTAAGCCTTTACATGCTTGAGAGCGGAGCAGAGGACTCTTATTTGGAAGTGCGCATATCCTATCATTCGGAGAGCTGGCATTCCATGGCCGGGAAGTATCTTGTGTACAGGATAAAACTTGGGCAGGTTCAGAGGAACGGGTCATATCGGATTGTACTGCGCCCTGAAGGAAACGGGCTTGGAGACGGCTCCGACGGATGGCGGATAGACAGGAGCGGGCTTGAGGCGCACAAGCGCTTTGAGCTGCATCCTGCCGCATATAACGAGTGCCGCGTTGAGGACGAATACCATATCTGGTGTGAAGTCCTTCCACGTGGCACCAAGGTGAGCATAGAGGCCCTCGCTTATGAAGAGGACGAAAGGGTTGCGGACATATTTGACTACACGGTGGACGAAGATGGTTGCGGCGTGACCATACATCCACGGAAAAGCGGCTCCGCCGTGCTTTATTTTTCTGCCGGGGAGCCGCTCGTTAGAGATACTCTTGCTATGCTTGTGATACTTCCTTAACCGCCGAAGTTGTCGTAGAGGATGCTCTCGGGAGCAACTCCAAGGGAGTCAAGAAGCTCGTTCACGCACTTGACCATCATAGGCGGGCCGCACATGAAGTACTTGATATCCTCGGGAGCCTCGTGGTTCTTGAGGTAGGTCTCGTACATCACGTTGTGGACAAAGCCGGGGGTGTACTTCACGCCTGCAGCATCTGCTGCGGGATCCGGACGGTCCAGGGCCAGGGTGAAGTGGAAGTTCGGGAATTCCTTCTCGATCTCTGCGAAGTCTTCAAGATAGAAGGCTTCCACCAGGGCGCGGGCTCCGTAGAAGAAGCGCACGGGCTTTTTGGTCTTGAGCGTCTTGAACAGGTGCATGATGTGGCTGCGGAGAGGTGCCATACCGGCGCCGCCGCCCACAAAGATGTATTCCTGAGTGTCGGGATCGTCCTTCGGGAGAAGGAATTCTCCGTAAGGGCCGGAAATCATCACCTTGTCTCCGGGTTTGCGGGAGAACACATAGGTCGATGCGATTCCCGGAGGAACGCCCGGGACGAACTTGAATACGCCCTTGGGCTGAGTGCGGTCAAACGGAGGGGTGGCGATACGGACATTGAGTTTGATAAGGTCCTTTTCGGCAGGATACGAGGCCATGGAGTATGCCCTAATGGTGGGAACGGTGTTCTTGTACTTCAGGGAAGTGATGCCGTATTTTTCCCAGTCGCCGATGTATTCGGGACCGACGTTCATATCGGCAAAGTCTGCCTCATATTCGGGGATGTCGATCTGGATGTATTCGCCGCTCTTGAAGTCGATGTGCTCGCCTTCGGGGAGGCGTACGGTGAATTCCTTGATGAAGGTGGCCACGTTCTCGTTGGAGATGACCTCGCATTCGAGTTTCTTCACGCTTAGGGCGCTTTCGGGAACTGCGATGGAGATGTTGTCCTTGACCTTTACCTGGCATCCCAGACGCCATCCTTCCTTGATCTGTTTGCGGGAGAAGAAGCCTTCCTCGGTAGGGAGGATGGTTCCGCCGCCTTCAAGGACGCGGAGTTTGCACTGGCCGCAGTTGGCTTTGCCGCCGCAGGCCGAAGGGAGGAAGATGCCGTGATCGGCAAGGGTGTGCATGACATCACCGCCGGGGGTGACTTCAAGTTCCTTGGAACCGCCGTTGATGGAGATCTTTACCTGACCCTTGGGGGTTACTGCGGCCTTGATGATAAGGAGCAGGGCAACCAGGATAAGGGTGACAACGGTAATGATTACGATGGATAACAGTATTGTATTTCCCATAATTCCTTTCCTCCTACAGCGCTATACCCATGAAGGTCATGAAGGCGATGCCCATGAGACCCACGGTGATGAAAGTGATGCCAAGGCCCTTGAGGGCGGCGGGAACATTTGAGTAGCTCATCTTCTCACGGATTGCGGCCAGGGATACAATTGCCAGGAACCAGCCAAGGCCGGAACCAAGGGCATATACGGTAGCTTCCCCAATGTTGAGGAAGTCCCTCTGCTGCATGAACAGGCTGCCACCGAGGATTGCGCAGTTCACGGCAATCAGGGGCAGGAATATTCCAAGCTGAGAATAGAGTTCGGGAGCGTACTTCTCTACAACCATTTCAACTATCTGTACGATTGCAGCGATGACGGCGATGAAGATGATGAAACTGAGGAAGCTCAGGTCTACACCTTCGATGAGGGCATCGGGAGCAAGGACATAGGTGTTGAGAAGATAGTTCACTGGAAGGGTGATCAGCAGAACGAAAATAACTGCGACGCCCAGTCCGGCAGCTGTCTTGACATTCTTGGATACCGCCAGGAATGAGCACATTCCCAGGAAGTAAGCGAATATCATGTTGTCCACGAAGATGGACTTTACGAATAAGCTAAGGTATTCCATAAGGCGTCAGAGTTTATTTTTCCTGAAGATCTTTCTGGATTGAACGCTGCACCCAGACGATGCATCCGAGGAGGATGAGGGCGAAAGGAGGCAGGATAACCAGATTGTTGGGAACATAGCCGAAACGGTTCAGAATGTCGATTCCGAAGAGGGTTCCGCTTCCGAGGAGCTCACGGAAGAAGGCGACGATAAGGAGAATTAGACCGTAGCCTGCACCGTTTGCAACGCCGTCAAGGAAACTGGGCCAGGGCTTGTTTCCAAGGGCGAAAGCCTCGATACGGCCCATCACGATACAGTTGGTGATTATGAGGCCGATGTAGACGGAAAGCTGCTTGTCGATGGCATAGGTAGCTTCAAATGATTTGAGGATCTGGTCTACCAGGATAACCATCATGGCAACTACCACCAGCTGGACGATGATACGTACACGGCCGGGGATGGTCTTTCTGAGCAGCGAGAGGATAAGGCTGGAAATGCCTGTAACCACAATTACGGAAAGGGCCATTACCAGGGCGCCTTTCATTGTTACTGTAACCGCCAGTGAAGAGCAGATACCAAGCACCAGGACGGTGATGGGGTTGCCCTTGAACAGGGGGTTGAGGATGGTTTCTTTCAGTTTTGCATTCATGGCTTATTCCTCCTCACATTTATGATCTTCGCCGCTGCAGCAGGGCTTGTCGCAACCCTTGGGGGCATTTGCGCTGAACCATGCGCTGTAGGCAGCAAGCCAGGTGTCGATGGCTGCGTCCAGACCGTTGGAGGTCATGGTTGCACCGGTGATGGCGTCGATCTTGTTATCCACTACGGACTTTCCTTCTGCATCCTTGGGAGCGCCGCCCTTGACGATATCAAAGACATTGGCATCTGCGAAGTCTGCCTTCTCGCCGATGAATTCGGCCTGGAAGGAAGGATCGTCCTTGATCTTGGCACCGAGGCCGGCAGTTTCTGACTCGTGGTCAAAATATGCTCCGCCGATTGTGCCGAGGTCTTTCTCGAAAGAGATGTAACCCCAGATGGGGCCCCAGAGTCCTGCACCGTAGATAGGAACGACAGTGCGTCCGTTCTTGAACAGGAAAACGGGAAGTTCGGGGTCTCCGGTCTTGTTGGGGCCGCCCTTGATGTTGTAGTTCTGACGCTTGAGCTGCTTGGGGCTGTAAACCTCGATACCCTCGCGCTCGATTCCGAGAGTGCGGAGTTCATTGCCTTCGAGGTCGATTACGAATGCCTTTTCAATTTCTGCAGCGTACTTGTCAAGGACTGCAGTGTTGCCAAGCTTGCCGAGCTCTGCCTTGCTGGCATAACCGGCTGCCGTAAGCATCTGGGAGATGGTATCGGCCTTCTCATTGGCATCCTGGCGGCTCTTGAGGCTTTGGGATACGAATGCAAGGAGCGCTGCCACCACAATCACGATTACGCTCGTGTAAATGACTGTGTAAAGATTGTTGTTTGTATTCATGGCGCGTATCCTTTAGGCGTTGAGAGCTTTCTTTGCACGGCGGTTGACCTTGGCGGTAACTACGCAGTGGTCAATGAGCGGTGCGAAGGTATTCATAAGAAGGATGGCGAGCATCATGCCCTCCATGTAACCGGGGTTCCAGAGACGTACCACAACGGCCAGTGCGCCGATGAGGAAGCCGTAGATCCATTTGCCGGTTTCTGTCTGTGCTGCGGTGACAGGGTCTGTTGCCATGAAGACGGAGCCGAAGAGGAAGCCGCCCATGACGAGCTGATACCAGCAGGGCAGTGCGGTTGCGCCTGCAAGCTGGCCCAGCCAGCCCACCAGAAGGCCGCCGGCAACGCTGGAGACCATGATCTTCCAGGAAGCTACGCCGGTCCAGACGAGGATGAGTGCGCCGATGAGGATGGCGACCACGCTGGTTTCACCGGTAGATCCGGGAATGAAGCCCCAGAACATATCCATGAAAGAGTACTGGCCGACGGCACCTGTAGCGGCATCGTATGCGCCGTCATGTGCGATTGCAAGGGGAGTGGCTGCAGAAATTGCATCCACGTCCTTGAGTGCGCCAACCCAGGTCTTGGATACCCATACGTCAGATCCTGACATGGATGAAGGGTATGAGAAGAAGAGGAAGGCACGTGCAACCAGTGCGGGGTTCCAGATGTTCATTCCGGTGCCGCCGAACACTTCCTTGACGAAGATTACGGAGAATGCTACTGCGAGAGCCAGCATCCACAGCGGAACGTCCACAGGGACGATTAGGGGAATGAGGAAACCGGTAACGAGGTAACCCTCATTCACTTCTTCGCCACGGATCTGGGATGAGGCGAATTCGATGATGAGACCCACTGCGTAGGAAACCACGAACAGGGGAAGCATCCTGAGAAGGCCGTACCAGAACATGTGCCAGAAGCCCCAGTCCAGCCCGTAGAGGGTGGAAGTCTGGAGACCTACGTTGTACATGCCGAAGAGTGCGGCGGGAACAAGGGCGATGACCACCATGATCATGACCCTCTTGAGGTCTATACCGTCCCTCACGTGTGCGCCCTTTGCCGTAACGGTGCCGGGAACGCGGAGGAAGGTGTCGAAAGCATCTATGGTAGAGTGGAGCCAGTAGAGCTTTCCGCCTTTTTCAAAAAGTCCGGGTTTTGTATTCTCTGCCATAACTTATGCCATTTCTTTGATCATCAGGTCTATACCCTTCTGGATAATGGCCTGGATTTCGTTCTTGGAAGGATCTACGTAGTCGCAGAGGGCAAGGTCCTCGGGCAGGACTTCGTAAATGCCGAATTTTTCCATCTTCTCGATATCGCCGGCAAGGCAGGCCTTGATGAGGTAGATAGGGAAGATTTCCATAGGGGTGACATCCTCGAAGCACTTTGTCTCCACGAAAGCGCGGGGACCGCCATGCAGGTTGGTGTCCATCTTGTACTTCTTAGAAGGTGTGAGCCAGGAGAAGTAGCACCAGGAAGAGGAATGTACCTTGGGACGGAAGGGCTTGGCCCAGCCGAACCACTCTCTTTCACGGCCTTCGGGAAGAAGGGTGACCTGGTCTTCGAAGAAGCCGAGGAAGCCTTCCTGGCCGAGGTTTTCGCCGGTGAGGACGTCTCCGCCGATGATGCGGACATCTCCCTGGACCTTAACGAGATCCTTGACGGGTGTTCCGGGAAGGGCGGTGATGTAAGCGGGCTTCTGAGCAGCGGGACCGGTAATGGCCACCTTGCGGGTAAGGTCAAGCTTTCCGGTGTTGATAAGCTTGCCGAAAGCGGCCAGGAGCACGGGAGAGATGGTCCAGACGGTTTCGCCTTTCATGATGGGGCTGATGTGGCTTATCTGGATTCCAACGTTGCCGGCCGGGTGGGGACCGCTTACAACATGCTCCACTACATTTTCTACCTTATGGAAGATTGTGCTGGAGTACACGTCTTTGCGCACGCTCATGTGTACGGGTGCGATTTTGGCAAGGGCGTTGACGCCTGCCTGGATGTCCTGAAGGGAATCGGCAAGGGTGAAGTCCGTGTCTGCGGCGAGGGGAGCGGTGGAGAAAGATGAGATGAAGATTGCCTTGGGAGCGGTTTCGAGGCTGGCCATGACGCCGTAAGGGCGTTCAATGACGGCACCCCAGAGGCCGGACTTGAGGAGGAGGTCCTTGGTCTCATCGGCCGATTGAGGGGCCTTTGCGCCAAAGTTTACGTACTCCTGCTTGTCGGAGGCCTTTACCACTACTGCCAGAAGCTTTCTCTTTTCACCTCTCAGAACCTGCTGTACAGTGCCGCTGACGGGGGAAGTAAGCAGAATCCCGGGACGTTGTTTGTCGGCCATGACGGGAGAACCGGCCAGGACTGCATCGCCTTCCTTGACAAGAAGCCTTGGAACAAAGCCCTTGAAGTCTGTAGGCTTGATTGCTACGGTGTCCGGTACTACGGTTGCCACGACCTCGCGGGCAGGAGCACCCTCAATGGGGATGTTCAGGCCCTTTTTAAGATCGAGATTGTCAGACATTATAGTATAGGTTTGTTAGTTATTCTAAAAAACGTCGCGAAGTTACGAATTTTTTCGTAGATTTGCATTCCATTTTGAATACTTACTAAAACTAATATGAAAAAACTGTTATTATCTGCAATTGCCGTCATGGCAATGGGTCTGAGCCTTTCGGCCCAGGAAGAAAAAGAGATGAAGACCGGCTGGAGTTTTGGCGTTCTTCCCACAGCAACCTATTCTGTTGACAATGGTTTCCAGGCCGGCGCTTTCGGAGACATTTATTATTACGGTGACGGCAAAACCTACCCTGATCCGCTTCACAAAATCAGCTGGGAAGGTTCCTATTTCACTCACAGCCACCGTATGCGCCTTTACCTTGCGTACGACTCCAAGTATCTGATTCCCAACATGCGCGTCAACGCATCAGTTACCTACATGACAGACCCTCTTTACAGTCTGTGGGGCTTCAACGGTGCTGCAGCAGCGCAGAATTACGATGTATGGGGCAACAGGGAGGTGACCATTCCCGAATCGGCTTTGAACCCTGCCCAGCTTACAAATGTGAATTACTACGGCATGAGCCGCAACATGCTCCGTATCCTCGCCAATTTCCAGGGCAGAATCACCGATAACCTCAACTGGGCAGCCGGTGTCAACTTCTGGAACTGGAAACTCGGGGACATGAAGGACAACGGCGTGAAGGTGGATGACGAAACCCGTTTCTACAACACCAATTCCACCCTGTACAGGTTCCTGGTAAACAACAACGTCATCACGGATGCAGAGAAGGACGGCGGTACCGCACTTGAGCTCAATGCAGGTCTCGTCTACGACACCCGCGACATGGAAGCCGCTCCCAACAAGGGTATCTGGGCTGAGGCATACCTCAACGGAAACGTTCTCAACAACGCATACCTCAAGGCTTGTGCATATTTCCGTCAGTACATCTCCATCCCTCTGGACATCATCCCTGCAGGACGTCCCGTATTCGCATACCGTCTTGCATGGCAGCAGACGATCGCCGGTGAAACTCCGTTCTACATGATCCAGAACAACCCTCTGCTTGTCCAGCGCAACATGATTTCCGAAGGCTTCGGCTCCAGCAACACCATCCGTGGTCTGCGCGAGAACAGAATCCTTGCCGAAGGCATGGCATGGGTAAATGCCGAACTCCGCGTAAAGCTCGTGAAATTTGACCTTCTCAACCAGTATTTCTATATTGCGGTGAACCCGTTCTTCGATGCAGGCATCATCACCAAGCCCTACAAGGCCGATGCTCTTGCAAAGATAGCCGCTCCTGACGGAAAGGTTTACGATCCCGCATTCAACGCTCTTACCGGTGATACAACCGCCATCTACGATCCTACCAAGGTCAATGCCCTTGTGTACAGCGGCGGTGCAGGCCTCAAGATTGCCATGAACCAGAACTTCATCGTCTCCGCCGACTTTGCAAAGTGCTTCACCGAGGGCATGGACGCAGGTCTCTGGATTGGTATCGGCATTAACTATCAGTTCTAAAAAATCTTTCATACATTATAGAAAATCCGCTCGCCGAGCGGATTTTTTTCTTATCTTCGCAGTCTAAAATAGAAGGGCCATGAGCGAGATTTTGAGAGATTTGAACCCGGAGCAGCTGAAGGCTGTGCAATGCCTTAACGGGCCGATGCTTATAGTAGCCGGAGCCGGCAGCGGCAAGACCAGGGTTCTCACATCCAGGATAGCATACCTTATTGAGAACGGGGTTCCTCCGGAGAGGATCCTCGCCCTCACCTTCACCAAGAAGGCGGCAGGGGAGATGAAGGACAGGATTGCGCTCATGATAGGCGCAAGGAAAGCCCGTGGCATCTGGATGGGCACCTTCCACTCCATCTTTATCCGCTTCCTCAGGGAATGGGCCGACTGGCTCGGCTTCCCTCACGAGTTTACCATCTACGATACGCAGGATTCTCAGGGAGCGATAAAGAATGTAATCAAGCAGCTTGGCCTGGATGACAAGATCTACAAGCCCAGGGAAGTCCTTTCACGTATTTCCTGGGCGAAGAATGCCCTTATTACGCCCAAGCCCTATGCGGCGGGAGAGGGCGGCTTGAAGGAAAATGACACCCTTCACAAGAAACCGGAGATATACAGGATATATTCAGAATATTGCAAAGCCTGCCGCAAAAGCGGTGTGATGGACTTTGACGATATTCTTCTCTATACATATATCCTTCTGAGAGGAAATCCGGAAGCGGCAGCATCCATTTCTTCCCGTTTCGAGCATATTCTGGTAGACGAGTATCAGGACACCAACATGGCTCAGTACAAGATACTTCAGAGCCTTGCTGCGGGGCATCACAACCTTTGCGTGGTAGGTGACGATTCCCAGTCCATCTACGGCTTCCGCGGTGCTGAAATACAGAATATACTGAGTTTCTCGCACGATTTTCCGGAGGCCAAGGTCTTCCGTCTGGAACGCAACTACCGTTCTACCCAGACAATCGTCAATGCGGCCAATACCGTCATTGCGCGCAATGAAGGACGTATACCCAAGAACTGCGTTTCAATGGGCGAAAACGGGGAAAAACTGCACCTTGTGCGCTCCTATACGGAACAGGAGGAAGCAATGCAAGTCGCATCTTCCATCCTTTCCAGAATGCGTAAGGACCAGGCTCAGTATCAGGATTTTGCCATCCTATACAGGACAAACGCCCAGTCACGTGCGCTTGAAGAGCAGCTCAGAAGAAGGAATATCCCTTATATGATTTACTCCGGCAATTCATTCTTCGAAAGGGCCGAAGTGAAAGACCTCATGGCATATTTCAAGCTTGCCGTGAACAACAAGGACGATGAAGCCTTCCGGCGCATTGTAAACAAGCCGGCAAGGGGAATAGGCGACACGTCAGTATCGGCCCTCGCAGAAGCGGCACGCGTAAACGGCATTTCCATTTTTGAAGCGGCGTATCTGCCGAACCTTGAGACCTTCGGCCTCAGGGTGGCCGCAGCAGCCAAGATAAAGGCTTTCTGCGACATGATTGCATCGGCAGGGGCGGAAGACGGGGATGCCGTGGACGTTGCAATGACTCTCTCCCGCGAGTCCGGCCTCTTCCTTTTCTACAAGTCGGATACTTCAATTGAAGGGCAGTCACGTTTTGCCAACATACAGGAACTCCTGGACAGCGTAGCGTCATACAAGGAAGAGGAGCAGGGCAGTTTCGTGAACACTCTCATAGAGGACGGTGCGGTTCAGGATGCATCGGAAGTTCCTGCCGATGCCCTCCCCAAAATCACCCTTGGAGCCTATCTTGAGAACGTTTCACTCCTTTCCAACGTTGACGTTTCCGATGATGAGATGGCAAACCGCGTGGCCCTTATGACAGTGCACTCCGCAAAGGGACTTGAGTTCCCTTATGTCTATATCACCGGCCTTGAGGAGAATCTTTTCCCCTCCGGAGGCTGGATGGCATCGCCCAAGGATTTGGAAGAGGAAAGGCGCCTTTTCTACGTTGCCCTTACCCGTGCCGAAAAGGCGGTGGAACTGTCATTTGCAACCACCAGGATGAGAAACGGCAAGCACGAGAGCAATTCCCCTTCCCGTTTCCTCAAGGAGATTGCTCCCCAGTATCTTGACGCTCCTCTCACCGCCGGCAGTTTCTCGTCGTTCTCATCGCATTTCGACGATGTGCGTCCGGTCCAGAAGCCTGCTTTCAGCCAGCGCCCCGCCTTCACCCCCAGGCCTGCCCAGCCAAAGCCGGAAACGAAGCCTTCATTCACGGCTTCAAGACCGCTGAAATCGGCCTCGGAGATATCCAGACCGCCGGTTATCGACGAAAACTTCGTACCTGATCCAATGTCTTCATTCAAGGTAGGGGACAGGGTAGAGCATAACCGTTTCGGCGCCGGGGAAGTCCTGGAGATTACAGGAAAAATCCCCGAACTGAAGGCGAGAATCCGCTTTGATCAGTTCGGGGAAAAACTCTTGCTTCTGAAGTTTGCGAAGCTAAGGCACGTCTAAAGGTTTTCTGCCTTTACCTTGTCAAGGAAGGTTGCCACGTGTGCCTCATAGAGATGAGGATACTTCTGGTATGAGTTGGCGTGTACTGCACCGGGTGCAATCCAGTACTCCTTGTATCCTTTCTTTTTTGCTGCATAGTTCTTGCGGAAGTGCTTGATGGGGACGAAGTCGTCGGCATCTCCGTGGATGAAGAGCATTGGAACGGTGGATTTCTTGAGTTGCTTCACGGAAGAGGCCTCGAAGAAGGACCATCCGTGTTTCTGCTTGGTAACGAGGCTCGCGCTCTGAAGGATGTCTCCCGGGATGTAGGGGAAGGTGTCCTTGAGGTTTCCGTAGAACTGGGTAACTACAGAAGAATAGCCGCAGTCCTCGACGATGGCCCTGATGTAGGGGGGAAGGTCGTCGCCGGAAGCCATCATGACGGTGGCACCGCCCATGGATACGCCGTGGAGGACCATGAAGTCATTCTTGAACACGTTGTGGCCCATCTCGGCCCATTTCTCAACGTCGAAGCGGTCGAACCAGCCCATCTGGCAGTGGTCACCGTCTGAATAGCCGTGATACTGGAGGTCGGGGAATACCACGTTGTAGTTCATGCGGTCCCTGTACATGCGCACGAGATAGAGGAATACGTAATGGTTGTCTCCGTAGCCGTGAACGACTACTGCAGTTCCCTGAGCCTTTGCCGGCTCCTTGGCGGGAACATAGCAGGAATGGATTTTGACACCGTTGTAGCCCACCATGAAGGTATCCTTCAGGACTCCGAGAGTCTTGAGGCTGTCATACCATGCGGTACTGCCGGGCATGAGGGAGTCTGCCTTGTGGCGGGTGCGCTCGATGTCGGCAACGCCGTGAGGCTCGAAGTTCAGGGCGTAATTTGCCATGTACTTGCCGCCCAGACAGGATGATGCGGCTACAGCCATGATTGCGATTGCCGCTGCGTGAAATATTTTTTTCATATCTGTGTAATAATAATTAGCAGTCATAGAAGCGGTCTACGAGCTTCTTCATGAGGTCTTTGTCCTTGCGGGCGGCCTCGTGGAGGTTGGCGTCGTCAAAACTTCTGAGGGAGCGGACGATCCCGTCGATCATCTTGGGACGGAAAACGTCGTAGGCCTCGAATATGCTGCGGACCTCCTCAAGGGCATCGGCAGATTCTGCGCAGCAGGTGGGAAGCTGCTTGAGCGTGGCGAGCTTTGCGGCGCTTTCGGCACGGTGGATGTCCATGTCCACGTACTTCTCACGGGCAATCTCGAGGGCCTTTTCCTTAGGCATTTCAAGGCCGATACGGCATGCGACGCAGAGGCCTGCCATGAGCTGGTATGTATCTGCAGAGCAGTCCGGTGAGCGCATCTCGAAGGTCTGCTTTGCGGTGGTGTCACGCGTGGAGGCAGGTTCGGCAGGATTTGTCTTGGCGCACATGTCTACGCCGGCGCTCCAGCCCAGGGGAACGCGCACCAGGGCGCTGCGGTTGCAGTCTCCCCAGCATACGTTGGTGGGAGCCTCCTGATGAGGAACCAGGCGGAAGTATGAAGTAGGATTCTTGTTGCCGAATGCAGTGATGGACGGAGCCATCTCCATGAGGCCGGCGATTGCGCGCAGGGCTTCCTCGGAGAGTTTGCCATCCTTTCCAAGGGTGGCGTTCTTGCCGTCCTTCATCAGGCGCATGTGGATGTGCATGCCGCTGCCTGCCTTTCCGGTGGTAATCTTGGGCGCGAAGCTCACGTCGATGCCGTTCTTGTATGCCAGGTTGCGGATAACCCATTTTGCCAGTACAAGCTGGTCTGCGGCCGTTTCTACGGGGCAGGGGAGGAACTCGATTTCGTTCTGCTCCCAGATTTTTCCGTCAAGGGTGAAGTTTCCGACCTCGCTGTGGCCGTATTTTATCTGTCCGCCGGTTGCCGCTACATAGAGCATGCACTGGCGGCGGAAGTCGTTCAGTTTTGCAAAAGGCTCCGATTCGTGGTAACCTTTCTGGTCGGTTGCCGGGAACAGGGGGTCTTCGTCGCGGATGACATAGTATTCCAGTTCCCCCATGGCCTCGAACTGCATGCCGGTAGATGCTTCGAATGCGGCCTCGGCCCTCATGAGGGTTGCGTGGGGCGAGCAGTCGAATGCGTTACCGCTCTTGTCGTAATAGCTGCACAGCAGGCAGAGGGTGGGAACTTCCTGGAAGGGGTCTACGAATGCCGTCCTGTAACGGGGGATGACGTACAGGTCGGAATTACCGGCCTCTATGAATGAAGGGAACAGGCTGGATCCGTCTACGCGCTCGCCTTCGGTGAGTACGGTTTCAATGTAGTCCAAGCTGTTTACCGTAAAATTCAGGGTTTTGATGCGTCCGTCTTCTGCGGGGTACATGAAGTCCACCATGCGGATGCCGTTTTCTACGATGAAGCGAAGGATGTCTTCGCGGGTGAAAGTCTCGGGGCGTTTGCCGAGAAAAGCCACAACTTTGTTGGGGCTGAGTGCAATAGTCTTGTCCATAGTTTTAGTGGAGCGAGATACGAGTCTCGAACTCGCGACCTTCGGCTTGGGAAGCCAACGCTCTACCAACTGAGCTAATCTCGCAATGCCACTGCAAATCTACAAAATCTTTCTCAAAAGGAAAAGAAAATTGTAATAATTGTAGTAATAGGGCTTGGAATATTGCAAACAATAATTTATTTTTGACTTTTAATGTGTGTTGCACTTCTAATTAGAATTCACCAGATTTGAGTTTGAATGAGACGGCTTTTATTCTTGTCACTGCTTGCAGGACTACTTTTTTCCGGGTGCAGCAGCCGGGAGAAGTATTCCGTTGTTATCCTTGGAGACACGCACTACGATGCGGCAGATCCGGAGTTCTATCATGCCGGTTACAGTGATCCCAAACCCTTCAGGGAGGCGGCTCACCGCAAGGAATTTGTCCGAAACGGGGAAATGTGGGCGGACCGGTGCCTGCGGCTTGTGGACCGTGCGGCCGGCCTGGTTGGCAAGGACACCCGCTATGTGCTTCAGGTTGGAGACCTCATCCAGGGGGATACGGCCGATTCCACCACCCACGTGCGTTTCCTCGACGATGCTGTCAACTTTCTCAAGGCGCGTGTAGCCCCCGGTCTGCCTTTTGTTTCAATCAACGGCAACCATGACCGCAGAGGCGTTGACGATGCCCACTGCAGAAGGGCATACAAGGCATATATGATGCCCCGTGTGTCACAGGAACTTGGCCAAAAGATAACGCACACCAGTTACCTTTTCCGTCAGGGCCCAGACGCGTTTGTGGCCATCAATTACGCTTCTACCAATCTGGAAGGAATCAAGTCCCTGCTGGAGGAGGCGCGCGGTTCAAGGCACGTATTCGTGCTCATCCACACCCCTGTATTCCCGTTTGACGACCCCGACATCTACCACTGGTTCTTCCTTGGCAAGCGGGACGATTCCCGTGCGCAGGAGCGCCGCGAGATGAGGGCTCTTCTGGCATCCCTCAATGCCATAGTCCTTTGCGGCCACACGCATGATACGGAACTGCTTGACTGGGAAGGTGACGGCGGCCGCATCACCCAGATGACCATGAGCAGCGTCTGGGAGGCCGATTCCCTGGCAAACTACACCGTAAAGCATTCCGGGGCCGACGGCTATCCTCACTACGCCCCCATCTTCGACGAATATCGTCCCGGCATAAAGCGCTACCTGTGGTCCGATGCTGTAGGCTCTTACAAACTCATTGTCAAGGGCTCCAGGGTCTATATTGACTTCTATGCAGGCGACTCCCGCCGCCGTACAGAACGCTTCATTATACGATAATGAGAATACACTATCTGATACTTCTTCTCGCGTTTCTTGTTTCCTGTGGTCACAGGGAATACAAGATGCCGCATACAGACAGGACCAGGGGGCTTGTGAAGGAACTACTGAGCAAACTGGACAGTACAGATGTGTACGCCGCCCGGAAAGAAAGGGTAATAAATTCCTTGAAGGCCGGACTGCCGGGAAAGACAGACAGGGATAGGGTCCTTCTGAATTGCAATATAGCCAAAGAGTACTCCGACTATGTGGTGGATTCCTCTTTGATATATTTGCAGAGGGCTTCGCGTATTGCCGGAGAGGCCGGTCTGGACTCATTGAAAATGAGGGCCGACATCATGCTGGCAATGCTGATGGAAGAGGCGGGGTTCTATTCCGAGGCTCGCGAAATCATTTCTTCTGTGCCCAGAAAGGCGGTAAGCGGCAAGCTCCTTGCGGATTACTATAATGCCTGGGCAGTGCTCTACCATAATCTGTACTCTGATTTCAACGAGCCTGACTCTTTTGAAAAGAAATACCGTGAGAGTTATAACGTCTACAGGGATTCTCTGCTGTCCGTTGCGGATACCATGAGCATACTGTATCTTCACAATATTGAAAGGAAAGCTGCCAGGTTGGGGAATTTCGCTGAAGCAAGACGGTATAACGATATCCGCCTCTCCTCTATCAAAGACCGGAATTCCGCTGCTTATGCCACCTGCCTCTATGACCGTTTTATGATAGCGTACTATTATGAGCGCAACCTGACGGGAGAGGCCGTGGACGACCTTCTGGAGTCCGCCATCATTGAGGTGTCGAACAGCAAGCAGGACATAGCGTCACTCCTGAGGGTGGAAGCGTTGCTTATTGGCATCAATGAAGTCAATGCCGCCAAGAAGGTATCCGATTACTATTTCTCATCGCTTCAGAGGCTTGGGTCAAGAAGGAGGCTTATAGACGGGGCTGGTCTGACAATTAAAATCAACGACCGCAACGCTCAGCTTATCCGTAAGAGGAACCGTGAGCTTCAGAGTACTCTTGTTCTGATCTCCCTTCTGCTGTTTGCGCTTGTTTTTGCACTTGTGAGCATAAACAGGTCGCGAATAAAGATTACCAGGCTCAAAGACAACCTGGAGCAGTCGTACAATATAACCAAGAACTATATAGGCGTTGTTTTCCAGCTTTATTCTTCATACATCAAGCGCCTTGACGTTTTCCGCATGAGAGTCCATACCCGCCTCAAGAAAGGCCAGATAGAGCAGGCTCTGGAACTCACAAGCCCGCTTGGGGACATTGCATCTGTGGAGAGGAAAGAACTGTTCCACAACTTTGATACGGCCTTTGTCGATATTTTTCCGGATTTTCTGCAGACCGTTAACGGCTGTCTCAAGCCTGAAGCCCGCATTGTTCCAAAGAAAACGGAGATACTATCCACGGAACTCCGTATCCTTGCGCTCATTAAATTAGGTATTGAAGACAGTACAAGAATTGCTGAAATGTTGCAGTGCTCCGTAAAGACTGTGTACAACCACAGGTCCGGTCTCAAGTCCAGGCTTGCTGTCACCGAAGAGGAGTTCGAGAAGGTTATATCAGAACTTTAGACATAAAAGGAAATGTTTTTCTTTTCCCAAAATAAATTATTAAAAATATTTAATAGATTGATTATCAGCGAATAACGCTTTCCCGAAATACTGCTTTATTTCCCGATTTTTTCCGGTGCTTTTCAGCGCCGGTTTTTTTTAATAGTTTTGTCTCAAACGATAGCCAATTATGCGATTTTTGATTAAGCTTTTAAAACAATTTGTTTTAGCCCTTGTATTTTCTGTTCCTGTTGTTTGTTGCGCCGCCACGAAGGGCGCGTCTCCAGCGTCAGGTCATGATAAGCCGCAGCACAACAGCAAGAAGACTCTAAGGGTACTTTATTGGAACATCCAGAACGGCATGTGGGCCGGCCAGCCGGACCACTACAACCAGTTTGTTGATTGGATAAAATCTTATGACCCGGATATCTGCGTTTTCTGTGAGGGCGCTCAGATTTATTATGACGGGACAAACGAACACATGCCCAACGAGGATCGCTACCTTCCGGAACACTGGGATGAGCTTTGTGCCCGCTGGGGACATGAGTATGTCAGGGTGAATCCACGGCGTCCCTCCACTTCGACGCCTTACGGCCTTACCAACTATCCCTGCCTTGTAACTTCTCGTTACCCCATTGACAGTGTCGCCATTGTAAAAGGCAGCCAACCGGACTCCGTGGTGGTAAACTACAGCGGCTGGTACCAGATTAAAGTTCCTGGCGTGGAAAGGCCCCTGAACATAGTCACCGTGCATCTCAAGAACGGTAAATATGGTCGTGGCGTACCTCCGGAGCAGAGGCAGGCCAGTGCAGACCGATATGAAGGCGAACAGTACCGCGTGAGGGAACTTACCTGTATCCTTGACGGCACTGTGCGCAAGAGCAAGAACCCTGATAAGGAGTTGTGGATTATGCCGGGGGACTATAACTCATATAGCCGTAAGGACAACGGCAAATATAAATGGAATAATGCTTCTCCCGGTTTTACCGCGCAGGACTATATGATTTTCCATTCCCCTTTCTATGATTTGGTGAAAGAGTGCTATCCTGACGATTTCTTCCCGTCCTGTGGCGATCTGAGGATTGACTATATTTATGTATCCAAACCAATGCTCAAGGCATGCGAGGATGTGTATGCAGAGCCGGACAGTTATACAAGGCGGGTTAAAGATCCTACAGGAGCTACCAGTTTCTACATCCCGTCTGACCACTATCCCATCGTAGCGGATTTCAAACTGTCAAAAATGAAATAACCTGATATATGAACAAAGCATTTTTTCTTGGTTTATCTGCCGCTTTGGCCGTCGCCGTCTGCTCGTGTGGCAGGAAAGACGGTCCTCAGCGCCCGGTCCGGAGCGAGTACATCACAGTGTACGAAACCTCTCCGGACAAAGCGGTGGACGCAATCCAGATCCCGTTTGAAGGGGTTCAGGATGGAAAGATCCACGTCTTGGCCAATGTGCCGGTGCAGTGGAAGCACTTTGTGGACCAGGGTGAAGCCGGGACAGACTGGTTCAAGATCAAGTCTGTCAAGGAGGTTGAGTCAGGGCACATTGTGGTAACATACGATGCCGAATCTGTCCTTCCGCTCTATTCGCTGGACAGAAGGTCCGTACGGCTTAGTTTCTCCAGCCCGGAAGAGTATTTGGGGAAATTCCTCCCGGTAAAGCAGGGTTACTCCCGGCAGTTTTATGAAGATTTTTCCGATGAGCCCTCCGGTATGATTACCATCACGGGACGTCAGAGCTATACAACTGAAGAGTATCCTGTCCTGAATACCGATTATTGTGATTATATTTCATTCAACGCCTGGGCAGAAACGACGAATGAATTCCTGAGCAAGAATATCACTCTGGACATTACCGTCTCTGGCGGCAAGTTCTACGATACCGGGCTCACTACATACCGTATCAATGTACCTTTTGGTACTGGTCCTGACAAGGACAATATGAGGTATCTGCTCATTGTCGGGAACGGCACGCGTCTGAGCGAAAAGACACAGTTTACCTTCAGCACGGCAAACGACGACCTTGTCTATGTACATATAGACAATTTCGGCGCCTTCCAGGTTACTGAGGCAGAGATGGGCCTGCTGATTAAGGATGAAGACTTTGACGACGCAGGGGAGGCGGATTGGATATGATGAAAAGGTTTTTAGTTATAATTGCTTTGATCCTGGCCGCAGCCAATGCGTTTGCCCAGGACATCAATGTGAAGGGTGAAGTACGTGACGACTCCGGAGAAGCCATGGCCGGTGTAATTGTCGTTGCCAAAAACGCAAAGGGCGGCACGGTGGCGTCAGCAACTACGGACCAGTCCGGTAAATACACTATCAGCTGCAACAGAAATGACACCCTTGAGTTTTACTTCCTTGGCTTTGCCAATGTGACTCAAAAAGCAGCCAGGACTGTGAATGTGGTCATGTTCCCTGATGCTTCATCCGTTCTGGAGGAAGCCGTTGCCATTGGCTACGGTGCCGTCAAGAAGGCAGACCTTACCGGTTCCGTCACCAACGTGAAGATGGGTGAAATCAGAAACGAACCTGTTCTCTCCATAGATCAGGCCTTGCAGGGGCGTGTGGCCGGTCTGGAAATCACCAGTACAGACGGTGAGCCCGGCTCCGATTCAGTTATCCGTATCCGTGGTTCCCGCTCTTTGTCCGCCGCCTCAAACGACCCTCTCATCGTGGTTGACGGTGTGACGGATGCCGTTTCTTCACTGAACGACATCAACCCGGCCGATATTGAAGCTATTTCAGTGCTTAAGGATGCATCGGCTACGGCTATTTACGGTGCCCGCGGCGCCAATGGCGTCATTATCATCACTACAAAGGGTAGTTCTGACAGCTCGGATTCGGCCCAGAACTTCTCCCTCACGTTTAACGGGAGCGGCGGTGTGTCTTTCCTGCCCCATAACCTGGACCTGATGAATGCGGAGCAGTACGGCATTTACCGAAACGAGTATTTCCAGCACATCGGCACTTCCTCTTCCATGAATATGAACACTCCGCTCAGCGGTCTGTCCGTGAAAACACCTTTTACCTATGGTGAAGGAACCAACTGGATTCAGGATGTGGTCCGTGTGGCGCCGTATCAGAATTACAACTTGTCCATGAACGGTTTCAACGGCAAGCAGAAATTTTATGCTTCTCTGGCCTACAGCGACGAACAGGGTATCATCAAGAAAAGCGGCAAACAGAACTTCACCGGTACGCTTAACGTTTCCAACAAAGTCTTTAATTGGCTCACCTTGGGTGCATATCTCCGTTACCAGTATCGCCTTCAGGACAATTTCCTTACGCAAATCGGCGGCGGAGGAATCTACTATGCGGCGCAGTATCTTTCCCCGCTCATCACCCCGGATGATTCGTACAATCCGCTGGATAATTCGGCAACAAATATAGCCAACGCAGTTGTTCGCCTGAACGAAAATACGGATCACACGGACCGAAGCATGCTCAATATTTCCGTCAATGCATCGGTAAGGATCTCCGCTCCTCTGAAGTATAAGACAAAATTCAGTTATTACTTCTTCGACCGCCAGCGTTACCAGTATTATCCGTCCACACTCCCTTCCAGGACCGAGGCTATGGGCGGTTCAGCTTCCCGGGAGAATTATGGTGAACAAAGCCTCTATTATGAGCAGACGCTGGAATACTCCAAGGAGTTTGGACGCCATCATATAGATGTAACGGCGGGACAAACCTTCAAGCACCAGACGACGCATAGATTCTCTCTTAGTGGAGACGGATACATTGTGGATGCCGTTAAGTGGAACAACATGGCTGCAGTAACCAACAAGGAGAGTTACGGCGCCGGTACTGAGTCTGAGATAAAGGATAAGGTTGCTTTCTTTACACGTATAAATTACAATTACAAGAGTCGTTATTACCTTACCCTTACCGGCCGGGTGGACGGTGCCTCCAATTTTGCCGCCAATCACAAATGGGGTTTTTTCCCTTCCGGTGCCTTCAAGTGGTCCGTATACAAAGAACCATGGTTTGATAAAGCCGAATGGCTGGATGATTTATCCCTTAAGGTAAGCCTGGGCCAGAGCGGAAACGATGTCAACAAGGCATACCGTTCCCTGGCAAGACTTGGATCCGGTTCGGGCGGATATCCCTTTGGCGGACACTATTCCCAGCAATATTGGCAGTCCCGTATTGCATCCCCCAACCTGACCTGGGAAACCACTACGGCCGGTAATATTTCCCTGGACATGGCAATTCTGAACAACAGGATCAGCTTTACCCTGGAAGCATATAAGTCGCTCACCACAGACCTCCTGCTCACTGTTAAGACCCCGCAGCACACCGGTTATGACGATAAATATGAAAATGTGGGCAGCACAAGCAGCCAGGGTGTAGAGTTTACACTTAATACACGTAACATCATCAAGCGCAATTTTTCCTGGACCAGTTCGTTCACCGTTTCGCACAACTCTTCCATAGTGAACGACCTGGGCCCTGAGTCGGAAGTCTCCATCAGGCAGGCTCCTACGCAGGTCGCCTACACAACTGTTGGCTACAGGACAGGCTATCCTATTAATTCTTTCTGGGGCTTCCAGTATGCCGGAGTATGGCATAACCAGGAGGAGATAGACCGTAATAAGATTACCCATTCCTATGCCAACGACCAGGCCTCTACCAAACTGGGCTATCCTATCTATATAGACCAGAACCACGACGGCACCCTCGACTCCAGGGACATTGTTTACCTTGGTTCTCCCGACCCCATCGTCTTCGGAGGTTTGCAGAACTCATTCCGCTTCAAGCGGCTCTCTCTTGGAGTGTATTTCACCTATTCTTTCGGTGGAAAGGTGTTGAATTACTCGGAATTCTACATGGCTGGCTCACGCAGGACAAACCAGTACGCCTACATGGTCAATGCCTGGCACCCCATTGCAAATCCGGATTCCAACCTTCCACGTGCAGGTATCTTCGATAGCAGCGCCCTGCCCAGCTCGTTCCTGATTCATGACTCTTCGTACATTCGTCTTAAAACCTTGAGCCTCAGTTACAGGTTCAATTTCAAGAGCCGTTTTGCCCGCGAACTGGAGGTTAGTCTGTCCGGTGAAAACCTGTATCAGTGGACTAATTATAATGGTTTTGACCCTGATGTCTCCTCGGGTGGCACAAATGGGTATGACAATTCGTGGTATCCCAAGCCGCGCCGTTTTGTGATTTCTATTCAAATGAAATATTAATGCGCGTATGAAAAATATCAGAATAATCTCGATACTTGCACTTGCGCTATCGCTGGCTTCTTGCTCCCTTAAGGAAGACACCTCGGCAATTGTAAATCCGTACGATTTCTTTAATACAGAGACGCAGATTCGCGCTGCGGTGAATGGCATCTATGATCCGCTGCACTATATACACAACCTTAAATACTTTATCGCTGTTGAAGGCGCCACAGATCTGGCGTCAACAGACGGGTCGGCCCAGCAGGACGCGCGCTTCGACATTAACCCGGCCAGTCCGGGTGCCGCCACTCTGGTGTGGAGATGGTGTTGGACCGGTATACGTTTTTGCCTGAGCACCATTGCCGGCATCGAGCGCTCCACTCTGGCCGACAGTAAAAAGATGCCGTATGAAGTTGAGACCCGCATCATGCTCAGTTATTATTACTATGTGCTCACCAGTTTCTTCGGAGACGTCCCGTTTTACGAGGACTATGTTGAAACCGATGAAGACATGCTCCGTATTGGCCAACTGGGGCGCATGAGTGCGGTAGAAACCCGTAAAACCCTTATAGAGGAGCTTCTGCTTTATGTTCCCATGCTGCCACAGATCCGTACTTGTGATCAGGAATATAATACCTGCGGCGCGGCTATGGGATGGATGATGATTGCCAAGATGGCCGCCTGGAACAAAGACTGGGACAATGTCATCTATGCAGGAGAGCACCTGGAGGAAATTTACGGAAATCTGGACCAGTATCCCTACATGGATGTTTGCTTCCGGAACAAGAACACGCCGGAATCCATTTTTGAAGAGAACCACGAGTATGTGGAAGGTGGCATAGAGTACATCACCTATTCCGGCCTTAGTATCTCGTCCCTGGTGCTCCCTTACCCCAAGACTGCAGGCACAGCCATTTACGACGGTGTGACTATCCCCGAGATCGGCGAAAATGCAACATGCTATACGCCCTTAAGGCCCACAGCCCATATGAAAAACGAGATTGCCCCCACCGGCACCGGCGACATCCGCCGCGATATCAATATTTCCAGAGGCTGGAACGGGGTGAATTTCGGTGGCGGAAGCCAATGGATGGGGCAGAAGTTCTGGTGCTTTGGAGTTTACAGAAACTATGACAGTAACAACTACAAGATTTTCCGCTATGCCGACGCCGTTCTTCTCCTTGCAGAAGCCTGGTGCGAAAAAGGTGACTATGCCAAGTCACTTGAATATCTGAATTATGTCCGTAGACGCGCCCAGATTTCAGATTATTCCTTTGAAACCGCGGTCAAGCTCCGCGGCACTATCAGGGACGAGCGCGCCCGCGAGCTGTTTGGCGAGTTTGGACGCAAGTATGATCTGGTACGATGGGGAATCTGGTATGATCAGGTTGTTGCCTACAACACTTACAGTAAGGCTCTGGAGAACATCCGTCCCTGCCACGAATACTATCCCATTCCGGATGTCCAGTGTCAGCGTTCGGGCCGCATACTTTCCAATCCGGAGTATGAAAAGTACAATCTTACAGGAGACTAGGATATGAAGAAGTTTACATTATATATATTGGTACTCTTTTCCGCCCTGTCCTGCATGGAGCAGAAAGCGGAGTATGACCAGACCCTGGGACTGCTCTCAGAGTACAACATCCTTTCCAAAGACGGAGGCTCCACACAGGTGGCGGTTTTCTCCAACACGTCCTGGACAGTGGAAATGGACCGTCAGGTATCCTGGGCATCAATAGACCGTTTTGGCGGTTACAAGTCCGGCTATCTGGTGTTTGATTTCGATATTAACTATGGCCGCGCGCGTCGCGTGATACTGGTGTTCAAAGCCGGAGATAAGACCATGACCCTGAATATGTACCAGAGTCCGCGCTTTAATGATTCTGACTGCGTTCTGGATTTGGATTCTGACGGCATCAAGGTTTCTGCCGCCGGAAGTACTGAAACCATTACGTTCAACACAAACCTCGTGTACGATTTGGACGACATGTTCCTCACTTTGTCCTATCCTGAAGGCGAGGAGCCTTCAACTCCGTGGATTACCCTCAAGAGCGTGGAAAAAGACAAGGTAACCATAGATATAGCTCCTAACACCAGCGGTGCTGACCGCACGGCAAACTTGAAGATATCCCACACGGATGCCGGCTCCTACGACTCCACCGATGGAGATACCGTTTATTCCAATACCATCAAGGTAGAACAGACCAAATAGCGTATGAAACAGACAAGTTTTCTTTCCGTAACAGCATTCCTGGTTATTCTGCTGCTTCCTTCCTGCGAGAAGAACTACTACGGAGTCTTTGCCCCGGACGAGCTTGGCCTGCCGGAAGCCGAATTCTATGTGGAACAGGATGGCGGAGACATTGATATCCAGTTCCTGGCCAACAAGCCGGGAGAGTTTTCCCTGATTGACCCTGAAAACAATTCATGGATAGAGCTGCGTGCCACAACTTTTGAAAAGGATGGCCAGCTGCCAGTCCATGTTAAGTCCAACGACGGTTTCAAGCGCCGTGCAGACATTCTCCTGAGCACGGAAACCCGTAAAGACACCATTTCCGTCTTCCAAAAAGGCGCCGTTGAGGAGAAGTTCTATATTGCATCCTCTTCCATGCTTGTTTACAACGGAGGCGACGGGATCAGTACCGTTTCTGCGGAGATCAACGTTCCCTTGAGCAGAATCCACACCGAGGTTCGTTTCAGCGGGCAGGAGGAATGGATCCGGGACTGCCAGCTCACAACCAGTTCATTCTCCTTCAAGGCCACGGACAACCCGGACAAGAACTACAAGCGCCGTGCTATCATAGTCCTTAGTTACGTCGATGGATGGAATGCTACGCAAACCGCAAGCATCACTGTATTCCAGGCTCCTTCGGACAACAAGATAGGTTCTGTATTCACCGCGGAGCAGCTTAGAAGCTTTGCCACCGTGAGCGGCTATACCCTCCCTGAAGACGCCTTTATCGAAGGCTATATAGTGAGCACTACGGAAGGCGGTAACGCCGGTGACGCCCTGGTAGACGACTACAAGCAGGGTACCGGCGTCATAGACTATACCCTCACTGAGCGCACATCGTACCTCGAGAGCCTTGACGGCAAATACGGCTTCAGGCTCATCGCAACGGATTCCGGAGAGAACGAATTCACCCGCTACAGCCGCATTCTCCTCGGAATAGGCGGAGCTGTCATAAAGAAGTCGGCGGATGAACCCGTGCAGTACACAATCGAGGGCGTGATGTCAAAGAACATCCTTACCAGCTCTGACGGCACCCTCACAATGCCCTGGAAGGAAAAGAGCATAACCGAGCTTACAGACGATGACATCAACACCCTGGTGAAGATAAAGAACTGTGAAATAGCCATGCGCAAGGGCCCCTTCACTCCCGTGAATGAGGGCTACACCTCCCTGTGCGGCTACAACCGCCTGGCAAAATACCCAATCCTGATACGCGACATAAAGGGCGGCAGCATGTACATGTTCACCAACATGACCTGCTCCTACCGCCGTAACGGCGAAACCCTTCCTTACGGCAGCGGAGACATCACTGGAATTGTGGTCCACGAGAGCTACAAGAGCTTCGAGAAGGACGGCAACATAGGCCGTTATCAGCTCCGTCACCTCCTTCGTGAGGAAATAGATCTCAAGCCCAATTTTGAAGACAGTTTCTCCGGTATTATTACAGAGTTCCGCTATGCGGAGTTCCCCGGAGAGAATCAGAAAACCACCCTTCCCAACGCTATCCTTGCCACAAAGGGCAACGGTGAACTGTGCCATACCTACGGGAAGGTGAGCAATTACTCGCCATCTTATTTCTACATCGGCGAATGCGGAAGCAAGAAAAAGGGCAAGTATGCGGAAGGCGCCGGAATCGAGCTTGACGAAGGCGGAATCTACGAGCCCTGGGTGACTACCGGCACCGAGTCCGCTCAGAATACAGACGGCAAGGGCTGGTTCAAGGATAACCTCAATTTAAGCTGGTCCAACAAGTACTGGTGGGATTCCTCCAATGACCGCGGCTACTGCTGGCTGGTTGTATTCAGCACGGAGGGAATCACCTCTGACAGGGTTTCCATGCAGTTTGCAATGTACGACAACTCACAGAGTGCCCGTTCTCCGCGCTACTGGAAAGCCCAGTACTCTCTCACCACTCACGACTGCTCGCCGTCCGCGGATTCCCAATGGGTAGACATTGGTGAGTTTACCGTTCCGGACGTTGCCATCTGGGCCTCCCAGAACGACTGGCAGACACTTGGCACCCGCGTATATGACTTCCCGCTCCCTGTGGAGATTCTTGGCCATGAGAGAGTAAGTATCCGCCTAATGCCCCGAAACAACAAGGCGGCTGCAAAGTCGGAAGATTCATACGACTCCAGTACAATCGCCAATGACAGCGGTTACAATACAATGGATTATTTTGCAGTACGCTACAACAAGTAGGATATGAAAAGATTCATTTCAATATTATTTCTTCTGATTCCGGCACTTTATGCTTGCACGGACATTTCCAATAACGGAAGCAAAGAGGTGACGAGCGTTGTGCTGAGTAAGGATAAGGTGGATATCCTCGTAGGAGAATCAGTCACCATTACAGCGACCGTAGTGCCCGAATCTCTTAATATGGGTGTTGTCTGGACCGTCCTGGATCCTCAATATGCAGACGTGAATGCAGGAACCATTACAGGAAAGGCACAGGGTGTCACATACGTAGTTGCCACATCGGCCGACGGCACAAAGAAGGCCGCATGCATGGTGAACGTTACCCCGCCCATAACATACAGCGTATCCGTCAAGGACGCCGATGGCCGTTCCGTCAATTCCGTGTACGGCTATCCGGGCATGAGCATCGCCCTTTCCGCGACTTCATCTGACGATTCCGCACACACCTATACCTGGAGCATAGAAGATGCCGCCGCAGGAACGATCACGCCAGACGGCGTCCTCACCCTGGGTGCAGTTGCAAGCGGGGCCTTCGGTTATCTGTACGACGCCCAGTCTTTCATAAAGGTTGTTACAGAAGACGGCCAGGGCTGCAAGATTCCCGTACGCAGCAGCATCCTCAAGGGAATAAGCGTAGGCGGAGTTTACACGCCCTTCGGCACCCCTGTCATAGTACAGGCCTCCCAGACCTATCCGGTAGCCGTTCTGTACCAGGATGCCAATGCCCAGGCAGCCGTTCCTTCATCGGCAGTTACCCTTGAGCTCAGCAATACCACATCCTTCACCCTCCAGGATGCGGCAGGGGAGTATACGGTCTCTACCGGAAGTACTACAGGCGTTTCCTCGAAGGTAAGCATGAGTCTCGCCGGCTCTGCGGAGAAGACGGAAATAGCCCAGCTCAAGATAGACAAGGTTTACGCCATCAATGCACAGTTCGCCGGGTCTTCATCGTCCACCCTTACCTTCACCTGGACAAAGGGCGTCTCCGAGGACCAGGACGTGGCCGCCCCTTATACCATATATCTGTATAAGGACGAGGAATGCACAGACCTCGAGGCAACCTTCAGCATTCCAGCCAACGACGGCTGCTGGAAGGGAAAACAGCCAAGGTTCGTCTTCTCCGGACTTACCCCCGGAACAGAGTACTGGTTCAAGGTAGTCCAGACAGATGACGCCGATAGTATCGATTCTCCGCTCATCCCTGCCACTACGGACGAATTCAACATAGTCATGGTATCGTCAGCCCCTGCAGCCGTCGGAGACGTCATTCTTGCGGAAGACTTCGGCCAGATGTGCTGGGGCGCGGATGAGATTACGGAAGCCGTCGGTTACGATGTGGCCACTTCCAGCGTGGCATACAATGCAGATACCAAGGAGAGCTTCACAAGCCGTAACGCCAAGGTATTTGTGGGCACCACAAGCCAGTATGCCCAGAGAAGCCTCACGGCGCAGTCCGTTGCCAAGAAGGAATCCGGATTCAGGCTTGCCAAGTGGGCCCAGGGCCAGTATGCCCGTATCTACATCGGCCCCGGATACCTCTTCCTGAGTACAAAGAGCTACGGTACACATATCCTTACCCCTCAGCTCAACAGTATTCCGGACGGAATGACGGCCAAGCTGAAAGTTACCGTTCACGCTGCCGGCAAGTCCTCCGAAGGCAAGGCTGCAATTGCTGTACAGCACGGAACATCGTTCTATGAGATTTCTTCCAATAACCAGACCAACAAGGCGTCAGCTGGGCATCCTGTTGACCTTAAGACCAACGTTGAGACCATCACCTTCAACGGCGGCATCACCTCCCTGGAGAAGTTCGAAGTAACCCTTGACGGAGTGGTGAGCGGAGACCGCATTGCCTTTGGCCCCACCTCCGAAACCGCCTCTGACAACAGCAACATGATGATTATTTCGGACATGACTGTCGAGATACTTGAATTGAATTAATTAACTATATAATAGCCAATTATGAAAAAGGATTACGTTAAACCCGTGGCAGAACTTACTCCGGTAAAGATGGAGTATACTCTTTGCCTTACTTCCTTAGAGAAGCTTTTGTTGGAGAGGGGAGAATTTGACGACGACTCAGATTAAAAGGGAGGAGAGAACCATGATTAAGAGAATTTTTAACTTGGGCGTTATCTCCGCCATGGCTGGGCTTCTCCTGTTGTCATGCTCTCAGGAACCAGCGCTGGTTAATCCTGAACCTGTCTTTGTGCTCAGTGCCGCACTTCCCGGTGCGGACGCGGACACCAAGACCACTCTCGGTGCCGATGACGGCGCCGGCAACTTTGACATTCTCTGGAATGAGGGTGACAAGGTTTCCGTGAACGGTACTCTTTCAGCCGCTGTTTCCCCCGGAGACAATGGCAAGAAGGCTGTGGATTTCACCGTGTCCGGAACCTTTACCGCTCCTTACAAGGTGCTTTATCCCGGCACTACGTCGGAGAATGTCATAAGCCTTCCTGCTGTGCAGAACTATGTGGCGGACAGCTTTGACGGCGCTGCGGCTGCCGCCTACGGCAACGCAGTCCAGTCCGGAGAAGTTTACAGTGCGCATCTGAGCAATTTCTGCGGCTTCATCCGCTTTGCCCTTAACGGCAGCGCCACGCTGGACAAGATAGTCCTTAACAGCCTTGGCGGCGAGAAACTCTTCGGTGACTTCACCCTTGCGACAGACGCCTACGGCTTTACCGGAGCATTCACCGGCGGAAGCGCGGGCAGCCTCACTTACGACTGCGACGTTACCCTTAGCGGAACGGATACCTTCTTTTATATTGCCCTTCCTGCCCAGGCTTATTCAGCCGGGGTCGAGGCCCTGGTGTACCAGGCTGACGGTGCCTTCATGCGCCTGAAGTTCTGGGGCACAGGTTACACCCTTGCGGGCAACAAGATTGTTGCGTTTGATAGCAAGGCTTACGCCGCAGGCCGCACGGAGAACCTCCTTTCTATTGGCGAACTCACGGCGGAGGATGGCGGCGAACCCACGGCAACTCCTCCGTCCATCACTGTAGCTACATACAACGTAATGCGTCTGGACGATGACAACCGTCCCGCTGCAGCCACTACCGGAGACAGCAACGGCAAGATTGCCCGTCCCGCGAACGCCATCGTCAAGGATTGCTCGGAAATGCATGTTGCTCTTGGACAGGCCATCTACAACACCGCAGCAGACCTTATTGGTTTCCAGGAAATTGGAGACGATATGTATGCCTCCGGGCAGACTTATTCCCTTCAGGATTTTGCCACGGCACAGGGCGCCGCATACACCTGGAAACTCAACTTCCCGGGTTCTAAGTCTGGAAACTACCACTACTGCAACGGATTTGCCTACAAGTCCTCCATCCTTACCCTGAACGACTCAGGCAGGGCATGGCTTAGGATAAACAGTAATTCTTATTCTACAAGCAGCGACTCCGATTCCGGCGACCCCAACAGATATGTCGTCTGGGGACTCTTCACCCATAAGGTTTCCGGCAAGCAGTTCTACTTCTTCGTAACCCAACTTCCTACTTATGGTCAGGACGGCGGCAGCGGTACCAGCAACCTCAACATGGCAGGCGGCGTCAATGCCTTCGCTGCCAGCAAGACCGCCGTTAACCGTAGGATTCTGGTGGGCGATATGAACGCAGCTCCCGGCAACACCGCCGAGGCAGGATATAACAAGCTCAAAGAGTACTGGAGCGATTCCTATGAGACAGTGAATGCCGCAGGCAACCTCGCCTCATTCTACCAGACATATTCAGGCACGCAGTCCGGTACCGGTCTCAATTACCTGTACTCTATTCTGCAGTTCTGCAAGAACCATCCCGAGCGCAGGATAGATCATATCATGACTCAGGGTGCTTGCACGGCTACTACCTACAAGACCATCCGCACCACCTACGAGTTTGATCCGGATGGTGATGATGAGGAACCCTCCGTTACCTGTACTCCTTCCGACCATCTTCCTGTTGTCTGTACAATCACCCTCGACTAATCGAACGGCCTTATGAAAAAGATTTACACATATTTTGCAATTATAGCACTGACCGCACTTGCAGCAGGTTGTGCAAAAGAAATCGCCGGCGCCGATGAGTTCATCGTACCCGACCAGGATTTGCTTGGCCAGGACGAGATTACCGTCGTGCTGAACGTTCCGGCGTCCCCCGAGACCAAGACTACGCTTGGCGCCAAGGACGGATCTTCATATCCCGTCTATTGGAGCGACGGTGATGTCATTACCCTCAACGGCACCGCAGCCACCGAGTTTACACCGGCAAGCGGCAATGCAACTGCAACCGCTAAATTCAAGGTGAACAACCTTGCAGCACCCTACAACTTCCTGTACGGCGGCGTATCCGGCCAGGGCAACCAGGTAACTTTCCCTGCAAACCAGGCCTACGTCGAAGGTGGTTTCGATCCTGCAGCAATGCCCATGTACGCATCCCTTGCCGCAAGGGCAGACAATGTCAATTTCTCCCACCTCGGTTCTCTTTTGAAGTTCTCCCTCACCGGTGATAAAAAGATTGACTCCGTCACCCTTACTGCCGCCGACGGCACCAAGTCGCTTTCCGGCAACTTCACTATCGGTGCCGGCTCAAACGGCCTGTTGGACGGCAGTCTTAACCCTGCAAGCGCCGGCGGAAGCATCAACTATAATTTCGGTGGCCACATCCAGCTCAGCGACACCCCCTTCGTGTTCTACGTTGCGGTCCCTGCTGGTACTTACGAAGGCGGTATTACCCTTGAAATTGTGGACAATTCATCTGGCCGCATGACCTTGTATGTCATGACCGAAGTCGACAAAAAGACTATTGAGGCAGGAAAGGTACGCGAGTTTAGCACAGTGAAGTATGTCCCGTCAACGGAAGTCAACCTCAAGCAGATATGGAATGCCACAACCTTCCAGGAGTTCGTTTCCGCAGTCGCGGGTGGCAACAAGACCCTCAATGCCCGTCTTACTCCGTCTGCAGCTTCCATCGACCTTTCCTCCATCGCAAGCAGCTTCGAATCCATCGAGGACTACAAGGGCACGTTCGACGGCAACGGCAAGACCTTAAGCGGCCTTACCAAGCCCATGTTCGCCAACCTCAAGGGCGTTGTAAAGAACCTTACGCTTAATTCAACAATTAGTGTTACTGCTTCCGACGACCTCAACTGGGGTATCTTCGCCAAACAGATTATTCCTTCTTCCGAGGTGGATGACCTTCCCGGCCTGCAGAACTGCACCGCCCAGGGTTCCATTACCTGGACTCCTTCCGCAGCCCTTGCCGGAAACAGCCAGCTCGGCGGTCTGGTGGGTAATAACCGAGGTGGAACAATTACCGGTTGCACCAACAATGCTGCAGTCACTTTTGCTGACAATGGCGTAACTAATGGCAACCAGCCTTCCATCGGCGGCGTTGTGGGCCGTACCCAGAAGGGCGGTGAAGGCATCTCCTACCAGGGCGACATCTCCAACTGCACAAACAACGGTACTGTCATATGCGCCGCCCAGTTTGCAGAAAATATCTACATCGGCGGTCTCCTCGGCTATCAGGTAGAGAAGGCCGAAACCATGAGCGGCTGCGTCAACCATGGCCTTGTGAAGGTCACTTCAACCGCATCCACCGGTGGTTCACTCCAACTTGGCGGTGTCCTCGGTATGGGTAAGGGTACAATAGAATCCTGCACCAATGCCAGCGACGGCGCTGTTACCGCAGAAGCTTGCACCGTGACTTCCTACCTTTGCCAGGGCGGTGTAGTTGGCCGTATTAACCGTGAATCCGGCACTTATTCAGGACTCTCCAATGCGGGTACGGTAAATGCAGCAGCTGCCGGTCCAGATGCTACTTTTGTTGGCGGTGTCGCAGGGCGTTGCAACGAAGGTGCTTCCATCACGGAATTCACCAACAGCGGTTCCATCAACGCTTCAATGGAAGGAAGTTCCGGCACCACTTTCATCGGTGGTATCGTATCTCGTGTCACTACTTCTATTTCCAATTGTAGTACTACTGGCGGAACACTCACGTACACTGGTACCAATGCGGAGAGTCCGTTATACATTGGAGGCATTGTTGCATATACCAATGCAGAGAGTGTTATCATTTCTTCCTGCACCAATGCAATGACCATCAATGTAGGCGGATCTTTCAGCCCGTCATCGAATGATTTCTATGGTACGGGTGGTATAATTGGTAATCTGGCCAAAGCCAGTGCAAGCATCAGCGACTGTCTCAATACAGGCAATATTACCTGGGCTCAGGAGATTGGCGGCTCTAACGGTTACTCATATCTCGGTGGCGTTGCCGGACGTACAGAAGGTTCGATTATCAATTCCAGTAACGGCGGTACGGTTACGTTCTCGGGCAAGAACGATGCCCAGAATCCGTATGTCGGAGGTTTGGTTAGTGATACGCCCAACAGTGCAGATATCACAGTTTCCGGTAAATTCAGTTCTGCTCCTGCAACGAACTACGGAACAGTTGTCGTCAATACTACGGCGCAGTCCAAAAAGTACGTGAATGTGGGCGGTATTACCGGTCGTCTGCGTTGCGTTCTTGACAATACCACAAATGCTGGAAAGATTAACGTTACCAGCCTTACCTGCACCAGTCTCTATCTTGGTGGTATCGTTGGTAACAATACCAGAGCAATGAGTGGCAACAATAACCTTGCTGACGGTGATATTACTGTCTCCGGGCTCACTTCCAAGGATAAGTCTTATATTGGAGGAGTAGTTGGTCTTAATTCGGCAGAGGTCTCCGGCAACAATGCTGGTGACGTAGTTGCCACCAGTGGCTCCACCTCTGCAAAGAGCTTCTTTATTGGCGGTATAGTCGGACGCGGAGAGTCCAACATTTCAGCTTCTACCAACAGCGGTGCCGTTACCAACGGTTGCCCGGTAACCGGAGCGGATTCTTATCTCCAGGTCGGTGGCATAGTCGGATATAACAACGGTAGTTCCGCTATCAGTGATTGTCACAATACTGGTAATGTAAGCAATACTGCAAATTGCAACGGATACCTTTACATCGGTGGCATTACATCCGAAAGCGATGCTGCGATTTCCGATTGTGACAATACCGGCAATGTGAGCAACAGCGGTAATTCCGGCAATGGCAGATGGATTTCCATCGGTGGTATTGCTGGTACCAACTCCGCAGCTATGACTTCCTCCCACAACGAGGGCAAAATCTCCAACAGCGGTTTGTCTGACGAGGATGTGAACATCGGCGGTGTTGTCGGTCTCAACAGTGGGAAGACGATCACATCCTGCTACAATAGCGGCGCAGTTAATAATTCGGGTAATTCCAAGGACGGTTACAATGTCTCTGTCGGAGGCCTTGTCGGCTGGTCTTCAGCCAATTCGGTATATGTGACCTGCTACAATGAGGGTGATGTAGAGAATAGCGGAATCGGTTCCAACACAGAAGCCACCGCTCCCGGTGCACGTGTCGCCGGCCTCATTGCATCCGCTTCCGGAGCCAATACAATCTCAGGAGACGCCGACAATTATAATTACAACAACGGCGAGGTTTACGAGCATTCAGCCTCGGCAAGGGCTGCCGTGGGCGGAGTATGCGCTTGGGCCAACAACGCTTCCACTTCTCTGGATTACGCGCAGAACCTCTCCGGCGGAGTAATTTGGGTTGAAGATGGCGAATATACCAATGTTTATGTAGGCGGTGTTCTTGGTGTAGAAACAGCAGCTGCCAGTTTCAACTATACCAAAAACGCAGGCAAAATTGGCATCCGCAATATCACCATATCCAAAGCTGCGTATATCGGTGGAGTCCATGGCGGATTCACGGCAAACGGTGCCCAGACTATTACTGGTTGTGAGAATACCGGTGCAATCGACTGCCCGGACGCCGGGGGAAAGTCTGAGAATATGAAATCGACCAGTTCAGCGTCTATTGTTACCTATGTCGGAGGTATTTCCAGTGGAGCCGGTAACGATGCGGCCAGAACGGGAAAGATCTTCAACGACTGCATCAACCGTGGAGCCATCACTGTGTATAACCAATGCTGGACGCGTCTTGGTGGTGTCGTCGGCTATGCTAACCAGAATCCTTCCGGCTGCGAGAATCATGGAAAGATTGTGTATTACAGGAAGGCCGGTGGATACAATTCCCAAAGCGGTGCAGTCGGTGGCGTTGTAGGCTATATCAATATCGCTACAGTATCCAACCTTACAAATACCGGCGGCGTGCAGTCTACGGGCTCTTCCCCGAACTGCTACACCGGAGGTATTGTCGGTTCTGGTGGTACAAACATGAATACAATGACCAATTGCAACGTGGGCAAGTCCGGAATCAATATCGTCGGCTCCGGGAATGCAGCACAGGTTGCTGGTCTTTTTGCATCTTCAGAATCCGGATCTAAAGATTGGACCTTTACTGGTTGTCAAGTCATGTCCGGTACTAAATGTCGTGGTACTGTAGTTACAGATGCGAATATGGAGACTTACGTAATCGGTCGCGGTGCTGTCCCTTCATCGATAACCAACCCTCCTGTCGTCGTAACATCCTTCTAATATGTATATTTACCCCAGGCGCCCTGACCGGCGCCCGGGGTACCAATAAGGAGATTTCTCGACGTTGCTCGAAATGACAATCTCCCACGCTCTTTGACATACTGCTTACCGCAATTTGGAGATATCGGTTTTTCTTTGCAACTTTGCGAAGAGGGTTTTATTTTTTTTAATTATGAGCTACGAATATACAATACAAGTTCCTTCTTCCGAAAGGGCGACATTTCGGCTTCTTGCTAAAAAAATGGGTTGGACTGTGTCCGGGCCTAAGAAGCTTTCGGCATATGAGCGCTCAAAAAAGGAGGCTGCTGAAGGGAAGGTTCAAAGTTTTGATTCGCTTCCGGAGTTGTTCAATGCCTTGAACTCATAGTTTATGTATACTGTGTAGTTTACTAACCAGTTTAAAAAAAGACAGGTGTAATAACTCTTCTTGCTCAGACAGGATCTTTGCCAAAGGAGTTCAGACCTCATAAGTTATCGGGTGACCGTGTAGGTGAATGGGAATGTCATATTAAGCCGGACTGGCTTCTTGTGTGGGAATAAAATGATACTGAACTTGTTCTTCTAATGTTGAATACAGGTACTCATTCGGATATTTTCGGAAAGTAACAATTGATAACAGAATTTGCGGTAAGCAGTACGGTTGAAAAAGCGTGCTGCTTTTTTTTGTTGTTTGTTTGTAAACAATTAATACTAACATAGTTAATGACAATGAGTACAAAAAGACAAACTTCTTCCGGAGGAGTCTATGAGGCGCCTTCGGCCACTGTGATTCTGCTACAGGAGCAGCAGGTCATCTGTGCAAGTCTTACTGACGAACTCCCTGGGGTTGAAGAGGAGGACGCAGGTATTACTGACTGGGATTTTATTTTTTAATGTAGGAACAAGATTATGAGAAAGATTTGGATTCTGGCGCTCAGCGCTCTCGCAGTCATGGCTTCCTGCACCCGTGAAGAAGCCTTCAACCTCAATGAAACTCCCGACGATGCCGTCCTTGTTAAGGAAAAAGTAACATTTACGGCATCTCTTCCCGCCCAGACCAAGACAGCACTTGGTGTTAAGGACGGTGATAGCTGGCCCAACTACTGGAGCACCGGCGATGTTATCAGTGTAAACGGCGTCAATTCCGAGGCCCTTGACGCATCATTCAATGGCCTTAAGTCCGCCAAATTCACAGTGGATGGCGTTGCGGCTACATACAATGCCGGTTATCCCGCTTCCGCCTTCAGCGCTTACAGCGCGGGTACCGCTACGGTTACCGTCCCCGCCGCCCAGACTTATGCGGCCGGCACTTATGACCCTGCCGCCTATGTGATGCTGGCATCGTCCGGTACAAGTACCCTCTCGTTCCAGCCTCAGATGGCAATATTCAAGCTTACTCCCACTGGAAGCAAGCAGATTGTCTCCGTGAGCATAACAGCACTTGGAAGCGTCAAGCTTGCAGGACAGTTCTCAACGGACTTCAGCGGCCTTACTCCCGGTGCAGGAGCAACTTCAACCGTTACAGTGACGGCGGCATCCCCTGTAGATGCTGGCACTCCCTGGTTCATTGTTCTTCCTGCCGTTGACTTGAGAACGGATGGTTTCCAGATTGTGGTACAGGATAATGACGGCGGTTCCATGACCCGCCAGACCAAGCCTTCCAAGGCGTGGGCTGCAGGCAAGATGTACTCTGCAGAGATTCCTTACACTGCGGATGCGTTCTCCATTGCTGCTGAAGGCATTACAAGTTCTACGGCGGTAATCTGCATTACCGGAGCCCCGGCTGACGCGTACACTGTCAATGTATATTCAGACGCCGGTTGTTCATCCCTTGTGAACACGTATTCCATTCCTGCAGGGGCTGAATGCTGGGGAGGCGCATCACCCAGGTTCTGCGTCAGCGGACTCGCGCCCGGCACTACGTATTATGTGAAGGTTTCTGATGTAACCTCCAGCAAGGACAGCTCTGTGCTGCCTGTAACCACGGCAGCCTTCGACATTGTAGAGGTTTCCAGCACTCCTGCCAACGTTGATGACGTGATTCTTGCCGAAGACTTCGGCGAACTTCGCTGGGATAGCGAACTTATTACCATGGGCGTGGGTTATTTCCCCACCTCACAGGATTCATTTGACAATACTGAGGTCGGTTCATTCCTCCCGATTGATACTAACAGCGAAAAGACACTTGGAAGCCAGACCACCGCATTGACAAGCAGCCGTCTTGCCCACTGGGCGCAGGGTGCGAATAACAATCTATACATCCATCCCGGCTACATCAAACTGGTTGGTAGCAAGAAGGTCACTCATCTTGTAACACCGGCGCTTGACAATATTCCCGAAGGCAAACTTGCCACACTGGAGGTTGAGGTAACTGCCTGCCCTTACTACAGTGAGTCCAGTGGCTCATATGCTACCATGAACGCTATCGTAGCCGTACAGCCTGCCGGCTCCTACCAGGAACTTGGCGATGATCCCAACACGAATGATGCTTTAGATCTCTCAACAAACATTCAGCCTGTCACGCTTGATGCCGTAACTGCCTGGAAGACCTACAAGGTTACCCTTACAGGTGTTGGCAAGGGTGCACGCCTGGCCTTCGGTGCAGCTGCTGAAGTTACCCAGAACAACGCCCGTATGAACATCAGCGACATGAAGGTTACCATCAAGGCCCTGGAAGACCCTGCTCTTGTTGCCAGTGTCAAGGCCGTCTCCTCCAGCACCGCAGTATTCACCTGGACATATGGTGGTGAGGCCGCTGCAGACATTGCCAAGCCTTACACCGCTTCCCTGTACAGCGACTCGGCTTGCACCAATCTGGTAGTTTCCCATAACTTCGATGCTTCTGCATCCTGCTGGGATGGCAAGACCCCTTGCTTCGTATTCGGCGGCCTTAATCCCAGCACGGAATACTGGTTCGTTGCTACAGATACGGATGCCGCTGTATCTTCTGATCCCGTCAGCGTAACCACCGATGCCTTCACTGTCGTAGATGCAACGACTGTTGTAGATGCTGCTGTTGGAGACGTTATCCTTGCCGAAGACTTCTCCGAGATTGGCTGGGGTCCGGATGAATTTGCCGTAGCGGCAGGTTTCGTTCCTTCTCAAAAAGATCTGGCCGTTCCGTCCGGCGTAAGCCCTGAAGGTATTTTTATCACATACAGCAACACCGGCAACAGAATCTTCGGCAGCGGTGTAGACCTTGGCAGCAGCCGTCTGTCAAAGGGCTGGGGCTTCTTCGGCAACAGCGCCGTGTATTTGAGGAACGCCTATCTGCGTATCGCTACCACTTCGAGCGGTGCCCGTACACACCTTGTAACTCCTGCCCTTTCCGGCATACCTGCGGGCAAACTTGCAACAATCGAGGTAACTGTTACTGCCACAAAGCACGAGTCGAATGAAAATGACGTTGCGGTGTTTGTGGAAAAAGGCCTCACAATGAACGGCACGACCGATACGAACAACAGTTCATACAGGAAGTACACCGGCGCTTCACTTTCCGACGGCCACGCACTTGGCATTACGACGGTGAAGGATTGGGCGACCAAGTCGGTGACCATTTCCAATGTCGATTCCGACTGCCAGCTTGTAATCGGCTCATACGAGAACATCAACACCAAGAACCGATTCAGCATTTCCGACGTCAAGGTTACGATCACTGCCCTTGCCGACGACCCCGTGTTCAAGATCAAGGACGAAGCGTCCTTCCAGGCATTCGTAAGCGAAGTTGCCGGAGGCAACAAGACCCTTGACGCTGAAGTCAAGGCCGATGTTGTCATTTCCTCTGCAGCTGCAGATGCCTTCTCTTCGATTGAAGATTATGAGGGCACGCTCAACGGTAACGGCTATACCATCAGCGGCCTCACCAAGCCCCTGTTCAACGACATGAAGGGTACTGTTAAAGACCTTACGCTCAACTCTACGCTGAACATCACTGCAGACCAGGTTGACCTTGGTATCCTTGCAAATATCGTTTCAGGAACCGTGACAGGCTGTACTTCCAAGGGAAGCGTGACGTTCAATGTTGCTGCAGGCGTTACCGGGGAGCACCGTATCGGCGGTCTCATCGGCTCTGTGGCCAGCAGTGGAGCAGAGGTTACCGACTGTACCAATGAGGCTTCCGTTACCAACTCCACGGGCAACACCGGGGACGGAGAACTCCTTATAGGCGGTCTGATTGGTTCGTTCTGGGGAACAGAATTCCATATAAGCGGCTGCGAAAACACCGGAGACATTACCAATACTGCTTTCTGGGTGAAGACTATGTGCATTGGCGGTGTCATGGGCCAGGGCGGTAACGGAAGTTCTGCCTCATCAGATTTAACGATTGCTTCCTGCACCAACAGCGGAGCCGTCAGCAATTCCGGTTCTTCTGACACATCAATCGAGTTGGGCGGTATAGCCGGGTTCGTACGCTTTGCTGTAATGACATCTCTTCCCAACAGCGGAGACATAAGCAACTCCGGTACGGCAGGGGAAAATGTCTGTATAGGCGGTCTGTTGGGATGGGTCGATAAGAACTGCACGATGACTCAAACCAAGGCCACCAACTCCGGATCCGTCACCAATTCCGGTTCGGGCAAACTTGTGTCCATAGGTGGTATCCTTGGAAGGAACTCGTCGGGCTACCTGAATGCAACGGGTACTTCAAGCAACTATCTGACCAACAACGGCACGGTCAGTGACGAATCCTCCACCGACGCCGACGACCTTTCCATCGGCGGCATTGTTGGTTATACCACAACGGGCATAAAACTGCAATATGCCAGGAATAACGGCGAAATCAAGGTCCTTAACGGCACGCGTGACGCCGACGTCGAAATCGGCGGCGTTGCCGGATGGCTGAATAACGGCTCGCTGAACGTGAACAACTGCAAGAATTACGGCGACATTACCGTGTCATCCACCATTAACGGCAGCTTGTTTGCGGGCGGAATCGTCGGTCTGTTTAACGTTGGACATACAACGGACAAGTATAATCTGGTTTTCGAAGCTACCATTGATACACATCTTGCAACGGTTTCCGGAGAGAATTACACCGCAGGCTTGTTCGGCGCCCATAGCGGCACAGGAAAAGCCACGTATCTTTTCAACGGCCTTAAATTCAATGGAACCGTTTATGGCAACAAAACCAAGACCGGTCTCCTTTGCAACAGCAGAAACGCAGAATCCACCGTTACCTTCAAGGGTTCTTGCAAGATTGCTCCCGGCTCTGTAAGGAAAGACGATAATAACAACAACACCGTGAACAGCGACAGCGACCTGACAATGGATGTCATCTGCGGATACCTTGGATCAGGCTCGGCAGTCAGCGGAGTCTCGGTTGAAGCCTACTAGTCAAACACTTTTTTACCCCAGGCGCCCTGACCGGCGCCCGGGGTACCAATGAAACAGGTTTTAAGTATGAAAAGGTATCTTTTTGCTGCGCTTGCGCTGGTGGTCCTTTCCTGCACAAGGGAAGAGGTTGAATTTGACAATACTCCTGTCTTTGTGCTCAGTGCCGCACTTCCCGGTGCGGACGCGGACACCAAGACTACTCTCAGTGCCGATGACGGCGCCGGCAACTTTGACATTCTCTGGAAGGCGGGTGACAAGGTTTCCGTGAACGGTACTCTTTCTGCCGCTGTTTCCGCCGGAGACAATGGCAAGAAGGCTGTGGATTTCACCGTGTCGGGGAGCTTTACCGCTCCTTACAAGGTGCTGTATCCCGGCACTACGTCGGAGAATGTCATAAACCTTCCTGCTGTTCAGAACTATGTGGCGGACAGCTTTGACGGCGCTGCGGCTGCCGCCTACGGTACAGCCGTTCAGTCCGGAGATGTTTACAGTGCGCATCTGAGCAACTTCTGCGGCTTCATCCGCTTTGCCCTTAACGGCAGCGCCACGCTGGACAAGATAGTCCTTAACAGCCTTGGCGGTGAGAAGCTCATCGGTGACTTCACCCTTGCGACAGACGCCAACGGCTTTACCGGAGCATTCAGCGGGGGAAGCGAGGGCAGTCTCACTTATGACTGCGACGTTACCCTTAGCGGAACGGATACCTTCTTCTATATAGCCCTTCCCGCGCAGGCTTATTCAGCCGGGATTGAGGCCCTGGTGTACCAGGCTGACGGTGCCTTCATGCGCCTGAAGTTCTGGGGCACAGGTTACACCCTTGCGGGCAACAAGATAGTTGCGTTTGATAGCAAGGCTTACGCCGCAGGCCGCACGGAGAACCTCCTTTCCATTGGCGAACTCACGGCGGAAGATGGCGGCGAACCCACCGCAACGCCCCCGGGAATCACGGTAGGAGTGTATAATATCAAGATGGCAGAGAACCGTTCAGGCGACAATTCCACATATATCAGCATGGACCGCGCCGATGTCCAGGCCGGCCTGGGCTCCACCATCGCCGGTATGGGAGCGGATATATTCGGCATCAATGAAATCGGCGAAGACAACATGCCAGGGGAGGAGCACGATATCAAAGCCTGGGCCATTGCCCAGGGGCTTTCCAGCAGCGATTACACCTGGAAGATGGATTATCCCAACAAGGTGGAAAGGTCAGGCACTATATTTAACTATAAATATTCTGCTACAATGTACTATGCCAACGTATTCGCCTACAACAAAAACACCATTACGGTCGAATCCGATGGCTACGTCTGGCTTTGTAACGACGAAGACGATTACTGGTCGTCCATGAAGGACGCCTACGAAAACGGTACCGGCCGCCATACGGCAGTATATGCAAAATGTAAGCACAAGGTCTCCGGCAATCGCTTCTGGTTCATTGTGACCCACTTTGACACTTATTATGGTAACGATGATGGCGACAATCTCAACAATGTCAAGAGCTTCAAGACATTCGCTCAGCATCTGAAAAGTGATCTGGAAGACCTCCCCATCATTGCCGTGGGTGACCTGAACTTCGGCCCGAAGGAACAGGACAAGACTACCGACTGCCCCAACTACGCAGAACTCACGTCCTACTGGACCGACGTCTATGACAAGGTAAAGGCCGATGGCAATATGACCGATTACTACAAGACCTACGATGGCACCCAGACCGGCAGCCAGCACAGCTATTACTATCCTTTCATCTCGTTCACTAAGAACCATCCTGACAGGCGTCTTGACCATATTATTTTCAAGAACTCGGCGTCGCAGAGTGTTACCCCGACCTCGTACAGGACTGTTCGCAGGACCTATGTCGCCGAGGATGATAACACCTGGTGCCCTTCAGATCACCTCGCCGTAGTATCATACATCACTTTCGACTAGACTTTTAATTTGATAAATAATTGAGTATTAGTAATGAAAACTCGGACCTCTTTTATTTTTGCCGCATTGTTCTGCATTTTAGCTTCTTGCGACACCAAGGAGAACCCTGGTGGCAAAGAGGAACCAGGCCCCAACCCTGGCCCTGAGCCTGAACCGGAGGTTCCTGAGGTGGTGGTGTCGAAGGGAGCATACAAGCATGTCGTGATCATCGGTGTAGACGGCGCCGGAGCGTTTTTCAAGGATACGGACACCCCAAGGTGTGACGAAATCTTTGCCGGGGGAGCAACCACATATCAGTCCCTGATGGCTCTCCCCACCATGAGCGCGCAGGGCTGGGCCTCCATACTGCACGGAGTCCTCCCTGAGTTCCACGGGCTCACCAATAGCATTATAGAGAAAACTCCATTCCCTGTCAATAGCCGCTATCCATCCGTTTTCAGGGTTGTGAGGGAGGCTATGCCTAATGCGGAACTAGCTTCTTTCGTGGAATGGAATCCAATTAATATAGGTATCGTAGAGAACAATTTGGACGTTGTGAAAGGGACAGGGGAGGATGATGCTGAAGTAACCGGCAGGATTCTCACTTATCTCAGGAGCAATACTCCCACCCTGATGTTTGTACAGTTCTCATCGCCGGACGACATTGGAGAGAAATATGGCTTCGGTACGGATATCTACCTTTCCACAGTGAGTACGGCAGATGCGCTTGTTGGAAGAATATACGACCAGCTGAAGCTGAATGGAATTCTTGACGATACCCTGTTCATTGTTACGGCGGACCACGGGGGAAAAGGCAAGACGCACGGAGGTGATTCTGATGAAGAAAAGTACGTTTTTCTTGGAATAGCCGGAAAGACGGTGGAAAACGGCACTATTGTGGAGGCCGAGGGGCGTGATGTTGCTGCAATAGCCGCGTACGCGCTTGGCCTTGAGTATCCTGAAACCTGGAGCGGCCACGTTCCCGCGGGCGTTTTCAAAGATGTTAAGGAGGTTGGCCCGCGCAAGGAGACGGAACTTCCCGGAGCCCAGTACCGCAGTCATGAAACCGAGCCTACTCCTTCCCTGAGCAGTATGGAGACGCTCCTTGCAGGGCACAATGTTCTTGCATACCTCCCGTTTGATGAGAGTATCGACGACGCCATGGGCAAGGTCCAGACCACCAAGTCTGGCACACTCCAATATTATGATGCATACTACGGAAAGGGGGTGGCGCTCAATAATGGATATGTCACGCTCAATGACGTCAAGGTGGGTACCGGCTCATTCTCCGTGGCATTCTGGCTGAAAGGTTCTCCCGTGACACCGGAAACGGCCGACCCTGGGCTGATTTCCAATAAGGACTGGTATAAGGGTACTTATAAGGGCTTCATCTTGTCGTACAGGGGCACAAGGGACATCAAGTTCAATGTGGGCGACGGCAAGAACAGGATGGATTATGAACGCATCCTTCCTTCCAACTATGATCAGGGCTGGATGCACGTGATCCTTACCGTGGACCGCGAGAATCGCAAAGTCCGGATATACTACGACTTCTGTTTTGAAGGGGATGAGGCGGAAATTCCCTCAGCGCTCGCCGCGGCGTCATTTGACTCTCTGTCCATGAATATCGGCCAGGATGGCACCGGGACATTGGAGTACAAACTTCCCGCCCAGATGGACGAGTTCATAATGACCGCCGACGTGCTTAGCGAAGCCGATGTGGCCGCCCTCAAGGCCTACTACGAATAATAGTTATATGCTGAAAGCCTTGCTCCATATACTGCTGATTCTTGCGACGGTATCCTGCACCGGGAATATCTCGGTAAAGGATTTCGGCGCCGTGGGGGATGGGGTAACGCTTGATACCGAGGCCATTCAGGCAGCTATTGACCGAAGCGCTGAAAAGGGAGGGGGAGTCGTGAGGGTGCCTGAGGGAACTTATCTGTGCGGCTCAATATGGCTCAGGAGCAACGTGGAACTGCGCTTGGAAGACGGTGCCGTCATCAAGGGAAGCCCGGATATAAAGGATTACTGCAGCGGTGACTGCTGCCCGCAGAATGAGGCCGAGGTTGGTTTTGGAGATTATGTCAGCGGCGGCCACTTGATTCTTGGCGTGGAGGTTCAGAATGCAACGCTCAGCGGCCCCGGGAAGATTGACGGCAACTCGGATGCATTCCTGCTGGATCCCAAGGGTAAACCCTATTCCCATAAATCTCTCATCCCCGCCCGTCCATCACAGATGGTCTGGTTTGTGGACAGCAAGGATATTGTAATAAAGGATATAGAACTTGCAGATTCCCCTTACTGGAGCTGCTTTATCCTGAACTGCGACAATGTGAGCATAGACAACTGTTACGTCCATACGCGCAGAAAGGATTATCACACTTTCAATGGGGATGGAATAGACATGGACCGCTCTACGCACGTGAAGGTTACAGGATGCCGTGTGGACACTTCCGACGACTGCATTACCCTCCGGGCCTCCAGTGGTCATCTCCTTGAGAACCCGCAGGACTGCGCATGGGTAACAGTGGACAATTGCACACTCTCTTCCAGTTGCAACGCAGTCCGCGTTGGAGTGGGGGAGGGGCACATCCACGATGCCGTCCTTTCAAACATCACCATTTCGGACACAAACATTGCCTTCAGCGTTGTAGGAGCCTATTCCAAGAACGAAAGCGGTCCGGATATCGACGGAATTGCGTTCCGGGATATCAAGGTTGAGGCTCATGAGTTGTTCCGCATCCATCATATGCGTTCCAAGTCCTGCTCTATCCGCAATATCACTTTTGACGGCGTGAGCGGCACGGCCCCCAACATCTGCCGCCTCTGGGCCAGGGAAGCCGCCCCGTTCGAGAACATCGTCCTAAAGAATGTTGATGTGCAGGCGGAGTATGAGTGTATCAATGCCCATGTAATTACGGAAGGCGGGTTGTTGACGGAGAAAAAACTCTCCCCGGAGGAACGGGAAATCCGCCGCGGTTATATTGAAGAAGAGAAAAAACTGTTGTACTGATGGCCAGGAAGGCTCTCTACATATTCGTTCTGCTGCAAGTGCTTTTCTGCGCCTGCGGGAAGGGGAATGTTGACCAGCCGGGAGGGAAAGAGCCGGAAGAGATTGAGACCGGCCCGGTAACCCTTACGGTGGCCACCTGCAACGTGCTCAAGCCTTCGGGACGCTGCGATGAAATGTCTATGGATGACCCAGTTGTCCGCAAGGCCCTGGCACGTTCGATCATCGAAACCAAGGCCGATATCATCGGCTTCAATGAGCTGGACGAAACGTTCATCAGCAACGGGAAGTATTCCCTGAAAAGTGCCTGCGTGGCCATCAAGGACTTCTCATGGAGTCTGGAATGGCCCAATTCCATCCACTCCTCCGGCCCTGCTACCTATTCCTATGCCAACGGCTTTGCTTTCAACAGCGCAAAGCTCAGACTGGAAGAATCCGGCTACGTCTGGCTCTCGAAGGAAGAAGATGGCGTGTGGTATGTGAAGCCGGAATCTGCCTACCAGAAGGTGGGCAGTCCTGCGCGAACCTGCATCTGGGCGCGTATGACCCACAAGGCCAGCCGTAAGGAGTTCTGGCTGTTCGTTACGCATCTGCCTACAAATTCGCAAGGCGGGTCCTACAATATGGCGGGCGTGGTGAACGCTTTTGCGGCTCACAAGGCCGGAAGCGCCCCCGCCATCCTCACCGGCGACATGAACAGCGCGCTGGGATCATCGTCCACCTCTGCCACCTACAGAAGGCTCATCGGCTACTGGGCGGACGGCAATATCGAAGCTACCTGGGGCACCCAGAGCGGCAGTTCGTCCAATTATTATTATACTGCGGATGTTTTTACCAGGAATCACTCCGAAAGAAGAATTGACCATATAATGACACGGGGCTGTACGGCCACAGACTACCGGACCATAGTCGTCACATACACAGTTGACGGACAGGCCTGGTGTCCGTCGGACCATCTGCCCGTTGTTGCTACGATAACTATAAACTAAAATCATATGAAAATAATACTATTTTCTTTGTTTATAATGTTCGCGGTTCTTCCCGCGCGGGCGCAGGGTGACGTCAATGTCACCGTGCGCCCCGCAAAGGAAGCGGGAGCCGTGAAGATGATGAACGCAGCCAACAACTTCGCATGGGCCCCTGCCGACAAGGAAAACGGGGTGCCCTACGCGAAGGAACTTGCCTGCCCGTTTTCCCGCATACACGATGCGGAACGGGTTCCCCACGGCAGCGGAATCGTGGATGTGAACGCTGTATTCCCGGACTTTGACAAGGATCCTTCCAAGCCGGAGAACTATAACTTCCACCACAGCGACCGCTACATGAAAACCGTGGTCGCGACGGGTACTAAAATCCTGTACCGCCTTGGACAAAGCGCCGAGAGCGGCCCCGTGACAATAGGCCCCGTCCCTCCGAAGGACTTCAAGAAATGGGCTGTCATCTGCGAACACATCATCCGTCACTACAACGAAGGCTGGGCAGACGGATACCATTACGGTATCGAATACTGGGAAATCTGGAACGAACCCAATATCGCTCTTTTCTGGGCCGGTACGCCGGAGCAGTATTACGAGCTATATGCCGTAAGCTCAAAGCATCTCAAGAAATGCTTCCCGTCCCTCAAGTTCGGCGGTCCTGCCATAGCGTGCGGGGACAAGTCCAACGAGTGGACAGATGATTTCCTAAGGTACATCAAGGCCCGTAAAGCCCCGCTGGATTTCTTTACCTACCATCAATACACGGTGGATCCCGGTCTTCTGGTGAGCATTACACGGACACTCCGGGAGCTTCTGGACAGTCATGGTTACAAAGGGATGGAGATGCAGCTTGGAGAGTGGAACTATGTAACAGGCTGGTCCATGGCAAAAGTAGCCTATTCAAACGACATCAGAAGGACCTCTCTTGGAGGCGCATTCGCCGCCGCCGTGATGTGTACGCTGCAGAAAGAGAGCGTTGACAAGCTCTTCTTCTATGACCTCAGGGAATATACCCGTTATAACAATGCCTACGACAGGTATGACGGAGTCCCGTGGCCGGCTTTTTACGCGCTTTACAGCTGGGCCCAGTTGCGCAAGTTGGGAACGGCGGTGGAGGTGGAGGCATCGGCAGATGATTTCTATGCCTGCGCTGCAAAGGGACCGGACGGCCGCGGCGGGGTGCTCATTGCCCGCTATGGCACAGACCTCAACGACGTGCTGCCCCGGAATGTCAAGCTCCGTGTGGAAGGCTCAGACCTCAAGAATGCCGTGTGCTTTATGACAGACAAGAACTTTCTGTTCTCCGGGCTTCCCGTGGGGGCAGAAAACGGCGTTTTGAGCTTCAAGATGCAGCCCAATTCCTTTGTTTGGATAACTTACTGATTATGAAAAAGTATCTGTACCTGTTTTTACTGCCGTTAGTGCTCACATTCTCCTGCAAGGAACCTGAGCCGGAACCTAAACCGCAGCCCGTGGAGGGAAAGATTACCCTCAAGTCAGAAAGTTCAGTTGTCCTTTCCGACGAAGGGGACAGCAAGCAGGTTGCTTTCTCCGCCACATTGGGGTGGACAGCCGCTTCAAGCGAAAGCTGGCTCACCGTGGAACCGCGCAGCGGCCAGAAAGGAGACGCAGCCATCACCGTATCGGCAAGTGCAAACGCAGATTACTCCCCCAGGAGCGCAACGGTAACCCTCGTCTGCGGGGAAGACAGCAAGACCATTGAGGTGACGCAGCAGCAGAAGGGGGCTCTCCTGCTCACTGAGCCTACCATTCAGGTTGGCTCTGAGGGGGGCACGGTCCGCATCACTGCGAAGGCGAATTCCAACGTAAGCGTTGCCATCGGCGAGGATGCCAGGCAGTGGATTAAAGATATAACCACCAAGGGCCTCATCGACTATATCTTCGAGTTCGAAGTGAGCGCGAACACCGAAAGAAGCGCCCGCAGTGGCCAAATCGTCTTCTCGAACGAGTACGGTAGCGAAACCGTTACCATCGAGCAGGCCGGCATATCCATACCCGCCGAATTCATATACGGCAGTTCTTCTTCCCTTGTTTTCGGCTGGACAAACGGCGGAACGGTTGAAGAAGATGCTGCAGCGCCATATAAGCTGGAACTTTTCAAGGATGCCGCCTGCACCGATCTGCAGGTTTCCTTTAATATATCAGCAGGCGCCTCCTGTTGGGGCGGTAACCCGCTCAGATTCGTTTTCGGCGGCCTGCAGCCGGCAAGTTCCTATTGGTTCAAGGTTACCAATTCCCAGAGCGGGGACGTGTCGGCTCCAGTAGAAGGCAAGACCGCGGAATTCACCATTGTGGATCCCATAAAGGTGACAAGCGCCGGAGCTGGCGACTTGATCCTTGCCGAAGACTTCAGTGAAGTTGCATGGGGTCCCGACGAGGAGCATCTGGCGTCTGGATTCTTCCCTTCTGCGAAGTTGCTGGAACCAGTCATCGGCTCAAGTGATCATAGCGGATATTTCGTGGAATATAATTCCACCGGGCGTCGTATTTACGGCGACACCAAGGTCACGGACGACAAGCGCCTGTACTACTGGGGATTCTTCGGCAATAGCGCCGTTTATGCATATAACGGCCACCTGCGCGTGTGCACTACATCTTCCGGCGCCCGCACCCACATCGTTTCTCCCGCTTTGTCGGGCATCCCGGATGGTAAGATTGCCACAGTCGATGTCACTGTGACGTCATGTCCTCTCAGCCCCGACAATGATGTGGCCGTATTCGTGAACGACCGCACCGCCCTCAAACTGGCTCTCGCCCCTGACATGGACCAAAGCACAAGCCCTGCATTCACCAGCCAGGGCGGCAAATACACAGGTGTTTCGCTTTCAAACGGATACGCCCTTGATCAGCCATACAAGCAACTCACGACCAAGACAGTACGCATCGAAGGCGTAAACAGCAACAGTTGCCTCGTCATCGGTTCGTATGAAAATGTGGATACCAAGAACCGCTTCTGGCTAGATGACGTTAAAGTCCGGATAGTGTCGATAGAAGATACTCCCGAAATAGATGCCAGAGTGCTGGCTACTACATCTTCAACGGCTGCCTTCACCTGGACCGAAGGAGAAAGCGCGTCGGCCGATGTTGCCAATGCATATACCGCCAGCCTTTATAAAGACAGCGACTGCACGGTTGTAGACCAGAGTTTCGATTTTCCCGCTAACCTTGGCGTGTGGAACAGCAAACAGCCAAGGTACGCATTCGGCGGGCTCAAGCCTTCCACCGATTACTGGTTCAAGGTCAAGGACACCACCAACGGCAAAGAATCCCAAGCCGTCAAAATAACGACGGACGACTTCACGGCGGTTCAGATGCCCGAATCCATCACAGGGGCAGGCGTTGTGCTTGCAGAAGACTTCGGCGAGTTGCGCTGGGATTTCGACCTCATAAATACCGCGGTCGGTTTCCGTCCTTCAGACAACAGCAATTTCGCCAATACCGGGGTCAAGACAAGTGAAAACAAATCCGGCTCATACATATACGGCGGTTATCACCGCCCCGGCGGTAGCAGCGAGTTGACTTTCAAGGGCCAGGGTACTGCCATCAACAACAGCCGTCTTGCAAATTGGCTCACCGACACGAATGTCTATATCCATCCCGGATATCTGAAACTTGGTACAGCAAGCGCCAGAGGCTGGATTCTCACGCCGGAATTCACCGTACCGGAGGGAATGGCCGCAATAGTTTCGGTAAGTGTCACCGCTGCACGTATCAACACCAGCGCAGACAGCGAGTGGTGCCTGGTAGTTCTGACTCCGGAACTTGCCAAAGCCAACCCCGGCGCCCATACTGCTGCTTTCGATTGGCCCGACGTTGAAGATCCCGAGCTGTATCAGGTCCTCACCTTCAGCAATGTCGACTCCTGGGCCACCAAGAGCGTTAGCGGACTGGTGGTCAAGGCCGGCGACAGAATTGCCTTCGGCGGAAGGAAGGGTGCCGATGCCAGCAAGGGCCGTGTCCAGATTAGCGATATAAGCGTAACCGTGACGGACATCTATGAAACCGGCAATACCCAGGATGACACCCAGGTCGATGGGCACGTTCTGTATTCCAACGGAGTTCCTGCCGTGGGCATAAGCGTATCCAATGGCTTTGACGTAACGGTTACGGATTCCCAGGGTTATTATACCCTTCCCAACAACAGCGATGTCCGTTACTTCTACATTTCCCTGCCTTCAGATGCGGTCATTTCCAAGAATTCAAACGGATGCCCCGATTTTTACAAGCGCAAAATCAAAGGTTGCGCGACGTACGATTTCACACTGGAGCGGCAGGCTGTCGAAGACAAGTTCCTTCTCTATGCACTTGCCGATCCCCAGGCGAGCGACTCCAAACGCGGAAAGCAGAAGACACTGGACGTGGATCGCTTTATCGCCGAGTCTGTTCCGGCCGTAAATGACCAGATTTCGGCATCTTCGCTCCCCGTCTACGCCGTAACGCTTGGAGACATAATCTATTCGTCAGGCAGCAGGAACACTACCCCGGCCCTGGACATTATGCGCAGTCATTGCGCAAAGATCAATTGCCCTGTATTTCAGACAATCGGCAATCACGACTACACTTATTTCTACTCCGGTTCCGGTCAGGAGCTCAAGACCGACGCTACCAGCAGCACTCTTTTCCTCAAGGCGCAGAGGTCTTTCGAAGACTGCTTCGGCCCCATCAACTATTCCTTCAATCGCGGGAATGTCCACGTGGTGTGCATGCGCGACATTATATGGGACAGCAATACCGACGCGTCTTCTTATCACGGAGGATTTACCGACGAGCAGTACGACTGGCTTTCGGCCGACCTTGCCAATGTCCCGAAGAGCGCAACCATTATCATGTGCGTCCATATTCCCATAGCGGACAGCCAGAAAGGGGAAAACGTTTCCCGGGTGCTGTCTCTGCTGGGAGAATTCTCCCGCTGCGAAATATTCTCCGGACATACCCACTATATGCAGAAGCATCCCAATGTGGGAGGAACAGGTATCTACGAGCACGTACATACGTCGGTATGCGGTGCCTGGTGGTGGTCCAGCCTGTCATCCGACGGCTGCCCGAACGGCTACACCGTCTATGAATTCAATGGCGGAGACATTGCCGACTCATACTATATAGGTGTGAACAAAGGCATGAATACCCGCGACTACCAGATGCGCATCTATCGCGGCGGATTGAAATACGGCGGCAAATACATCTATTTCCAGAGTCCACATTCCTCTGCCGAGATCTTCATAAACGTTTTCAATGCCGATCCGTACTGGACCGTAAAGGTTTATGAGGACGATGTGTTTTCCGGCGATGCCGTACTGATGCCTGAAGTTACCGAGTACAGGTCCGATAGCATGTATTCAACGGTGACCACGGGGGCGGACAGTTCACAGGACTGGTGGACTTCGGGTTTTTACCTCGGAGTCCTTGGCCTGGGCTTCTCCGGCAACAACCTGAACCCGTACAGCTGGTTCATGGATACCTGCCACCACATGTACAAGTACACGCTGAAGAATCCTTCAGCCTCCGTGAAAGTTGTCGCCACAGATACATACGGAAATAGCTATACCAGCACCGACGTTATGGAACAGGACAACCTGTATCCTGACTATCTTGTTAAGAATATCTAAATAATTGAATAATGGGCAGATTAAGTTTCAAGGCGATTTTGTTTTCGCTTGTTTCTCTTCCCCTCCTTGCTCTTTGGGGCTGCAAAGAGACTGAACCCGAACCCGAACCGGTAAAGGGACAAATCACAGTCAAGACAACAGGAAGTGTCGTTCTCTCCGATGAAGGAGACTCAAAGCAGATAGCGTTCTCCGCCACTCTGGAGTGGAGCGCCTCCTCCAGCGAAGGCTGGCTCTCCGTGGAACCGCGCAGCGGCCAGAAAGGAGACGCAGCCATCACCGTATCGGCAAGTGCAAACGCAGATTACTCCCCCAGGAGCGCAACGGTAACCCTCGTCTGCGGGGAAGACAGCAAGACCATTGAGGTGATACAGAAGCAGAAAGGGGCCCTGCTGCTCACGGAATCCACAATTCCCGTGAGCGCACAGGGCGGCGTAGTAACCATCACGGCCAAGGCGAATTCCAGCGTAAGTGCTGCAATCGCCCAGGATGCTCAGGGATGGATCAGCGATATAACCACCAAGGGCCTTATCGACTACATCTTCGAGTTTGCAATTAGCGAAAACACCGATGAGAGCCCCCGCAGCGGCAAGATTGTCTTCTCCAACTCCTACGGCAGCGAGACCGTCACAATCCAGCAGGAAGCCCTGGATGTTGAATATAATGTATTCGGCCAGGTTACCTGCGACGGCGCAGGCGTTCCCGACGTCCTCATTTCCGACGGTATCGAGATAGTGAAGACCAATGCCCAGGGTAACTACAAGCTGCAGTCCGGCAAGAAATGGAGATATGTCTTCATGATTACCCCCAGCGGCTACGAACCCGCTGCCCTTGGCTTCCTTCCCAAGATCCACGAGCCCCTGAAGGCCGATGTGAATACCAGGGAAGAGGTGAACTTCACCCTTGAAAAGGTCCAGAACGACAATTATACCCTTCTTGTATGCGGCGACATACACCTCGCCCGCCGGACAAACGACCTGGCCCAGTTCGAGAAAGTTGCCGGATTCATTAACAAGACCATCGAGGAGGCTCCCGGCAAGGTCTATGCCCTCACACTTGGCGACATGACCTGGGACATGTACTGGATTGCCAACAACTACGGTTTCGAGGATTACATCCAGACCATGAACAGCTACTTCCCGTCAACCACCTTCTTCCACACCATGGGTAACCATGACAATGAGATGGAAGTTGCCGGAGACTTTGACAAGGCCATAAAATACACGGAGAACCTTACCCCGGACTACTATTCCTTCAACCTGGGCCAGATCCACTACATCGTTATGGACAACATGGACTTCACGGGCGTTGAAGCCGGCGAGGAAAACCGCAGCAAATACGCCAAGAACTTCACTGCAGAGCAGCTGGAGTGGCTCAGGAAGGATCTCTCATACGTAGACAAGGGCACTCCAATCTTTGTGACGGCCCACGAGCCTCTGGCTCGTCCTTCCGGCCTCAGTTGGAACGAGCAACTGGACGGCAAGGATGCAGACCTTGACACCTTCATAGGAATCTTCAACGGCTACAACGTAAGGTTCCTGAGCGGACATACGCACAATATCTTCAACAGGAACTGGACGTCCAGTTTCGTGGAGCATAACAGCGGCGCCATCTGCGCCAGCTGGTGGTGGAGCGGATATCATACGCCCGGCATCCACATCGCCCAGGACGGAGCTCCCGGCGGATTTACTGTCTGGGATGTGAAGGGTACGGACTGCACGCACTATTACCAGGCCGCCCTCCAGCCCCGCGAATACCAGTTCCGCGCCTATGACATGAACAAGGTGAAGGAAGTAATCTCCGAAGACCGTTCAACAGAATCGGGCTATAAAAAGTACTACGACCATATCCAGAGTTACGGTGATAATGTGATTCTGGTGAATGTGTGGGATTATGACGACGACTGGAAGGTGGAGATATCTGAAAATGGAACACCTCTGGATGTGGCCGAGGTCGGCGTCTACGACCCGCTTCACATCGAGGCCATGACCATTCCGCGCCTGAATAAGAACAGCGGCACCACCACCTTCAGTACGGCCAAGTGGCGTCACTTCTTCCAGGCCACGGCTTCGGCCGCAGATACGCCTGTAACGGTAAAAGTTACAGACCGCTATGGCAATGTCTATACGGAAGAAATGATTCGTCCCAAGACGTTCACCGTAAGCGAATACAAGAATGAGGTTCAGTATAACAAGCCTGTTGCCGAACTGGTAAAGGCCTCATCGTCTTCCCTGGTATTCGGATGGACCTGCGGTGGAACCGCTGCAGAAGATGCCGCGCTGCCATATAAACTGGAAATCTTCAAGGACGCCGCCTGCACGGATCTGGCGCTCTCGTTTGAGGTTCCTGCCGAAAACTCCTGCTGGGGCGGGAAGGCGCTGCGCTTTACCTTCGGCAGCCTGCAGCCTGCAACAACATACTGGTTCAAGGTTACCAACGCCAGCAACGGGGATGCCTCTGACCCGGTTGAAGGCACCACCGAAGCCTTCACTGTTGTGGATCCGTCCACTGTGACAAATGCCGGCGTGGGTGATGTCATCCTCGCCGAAGACTTCAGCGAGATTGGCTGGGGGGCCGACATGCTTGCCAATGCTGCCGGCTTCATTCCTTCGGGCAAACCGATGGATCCATTGAGCGGCAATTATACCGATGATGACGGCTATTTCCAGACTTACGACAACACGTCCGGCCGTATTTACGGCGAAGCCAGGGTAGCTTCCGACAAGAGGCTTTACAACTGGGGCTTCTTCGGCAACAGTTCGGTGTACGCCTATGCCGGTTATCTCCGTGTTGGCTCTTCGTCTTCCGGCGCGCGCACGCACATCGTTTCTCCGGCGCTTTCCGGTATCCCTGAGGGGATGACGGCAACTGTGGATGTTACCGTAACCTCCAGTGTTTACAACAGTGGCGCAGATGTCGCAGTCTTCGTCAATGACCATTCCTCCCTTACGCTTGCCCTTGCACCGGATCAGAAGGAAAGCACGGAACCCAAGTTCTCCAGTTCCGGCGGTAAGTACACCGGTGCATCGCTCAGCAAAGGCTATCCGCTTGACACGGAGGTGAAGAGCTGGACCACCAAAACCATAAGGATAGAGGGTGTAAACAGTAACAGCTGCCTGATCATTGGTTCATACGAAAACATCGACACCAAGAACCGCTTCTTCCTGGACGACGTGAAGGTGCAGATTGTAAGCCTGGAAAAACAGGCACCCATCAGTGTTGAAGAGGTGACTTCTTCTTCCTCCACCCTCATCTTCACCTGGACGGAAGGAAATGGCGCATCGGCAGATGTGGCCAATGCATACACAGCCACGCTGTACAAGGACAGCGCCTGCACGCAGGTGGACCAGTCCTTCGACTTCCCGGAAAATCTGGGCGCCTGGAAGGGCAAACAGCCCAAGTATGTCTTTGGCGGGCTCATGCCCTCCACCGACTATTGGCTCAAGGTCTATGACACCACTAACAATCTGGAATCGAATGCCGTCAAAGCTACCACGGATGCATTCACCATTGTTCAAATGCCAGAATCCATCACGGAAACAGGCGTCGCCCTGGCGGAAGACTTTGGAGAAATCCGCTGGGATTTCGACCACATTACCACTGCAGTGGGATTCCGCCCCAGTGATAATTCCAGTTTTGCCAATACCGGAGTCAAGACAAGTGAAAACAACTCAGGCAACAATATTTTCAACGGCTACCACTATTCCGGCGGCGCTGAATTAACCTTCAAGTCCCCGACGACGGCGCTCAACAACAGCCGCCTGAAGGACTGGCTCTCCGACACGAATGTTTACCTCCATCCCGGTTATCTCAAATTGGGCACCTCTTCCAGCAGAGGCTGGATTCTCACCCCCGAATTCAAGATTCCAGACGGTAAGACCGCCACGGTTACGGTGACCGTCACCGCCGCCCGTCTCAACACCAGCCAGGATGCAGACTGGGGCGTGATTGTCCTGAGTCCGGAGCTGGCCAAAGCCAATCCCAGTGCACACACCGCCGCTTTCGACTGGCCGGATGAGAACGACCAGACCCTCTACCAGACAATCAATTTCTCCAATACGGACTGGGCCACCAAGAGCGTTACCGGCCTGGTTCTCCGGAATGGAGACCGAATCGCTTTCGGCGGGAAAAACGGTGGTTCCAGCAGTAAAGGCCGTGCCTTCATCAGCGACCTGACGGTCACCGTGACGGCCATTGAAGACGGCAACCGCACCACCAAGGTGAGCATCATCGGGGACTCCATCTCCACCTTCAAAGGCTGGTGCGACACCTCAAAGGGTGGCGCATATTATCCCAAGAGCGACGGCGACGTGACTTCCGTGACGGACACCTGGTGGCACAAGCTCATATACCAGAAAATGAGCACCGGCACCTATGAGAAGAACATATCGGCAGGAAATACTACCATAGTGCAGAATACCACTGGAGATTCCTCCCTCTACTGGTACGGCTGGGACTTCGGAACCCGCCTCCAGCAGCTGGGAATAGGCAATCCGGACGTGGTGTGCATCTTCGGCGGCACCAACGACTATGGTCACACACTGTACAACAGCACTACGGAAGAACTGATTGAAGGAGTCGCTATGGGCGCGGAATCCTTCCCGGAGGCCTCCAAGGCAAAGCTGAACGAACTCCTTGCCACCGCCGATGCCGCAACCACCGTGGACGCGGCCGACGCCCTGGACGGCACCACCTTCTGCTCAGCCTACATCCGCCTTATACAGATGATAAGGGCGCGCCATCCGGAGGCTAAGATAGTCTGCATCATAGGCGACTATCTGTACTACGGAATGGGCGATGCCGTGAACCTCATTGCTGCGCACTATTCCCAGGACCAGGTGCGTGCCGTGGATATCCTTGGCGAGTTTGGCTATAAGGCAAACGGCAGCTCAGGTATTCCCAAGTACGATTATGCCCATCCCAATGCCGCCGGCATGGAGAAGATTGCAAGCTTTGTTTACGAGAAAGTAGGAGCATGGATAGATCAAGAGTAAAAGGACTGCTTCTGGCTGCTGTGCTGGCTGTTTCATCGGCCAGCTCATATGGTCGGAATATCGATATAACCAGGGCCGGGGCAAAGGCTGTGCCCGGAAAGGACAACGCAGCCGCCATCCAAAAAGCCATCGACAAGCTGAGCGCGCAGGGTGGGGGAACGGTCACTGTGCCGGCAGGAGAGTTCCTGACTGGCCCTATCGAGCTCAAATCCGGCGTGGAACTCCACCTGGAGATGGGAGCCAAACTTATGGGAATCGCCAACATCGATGCCTACGAAAAGGCGCATTGGGTAAGGTCCGATGGCTGGAAATCCCCTCATTCGGGCCTGATATATGCTAATGGTCAGGAGAATATAGCCATTACCGGCCTTGGAACCATCGACGGGCAGGGTGGCGATCCAGCATTCAACACGGGGAAAGCCGATCCCGCCGGAAGGCCCATGATTATCCTGTTCCGGGACTGCAAGAATGTGCTGGTGAAGGATGTGCGTCTGGAGAATTCGGCCCACTGGGTGCAGTACTACACTGATTGCGAAGGCGTCAGGGTAAGCGGCCTCAAAGTCTATTCCCATTGCAACTACAACAATGACGGCATAGATATAGAATCGAAGGATGTCGTGGTTACCAACTGTGTCTTCGACTGCGAGGACGATGCCATCTGCCTTAAGGGCGCGGGAAAGCGTCTCTGCGAGAATGTGACGGTGACAAATTGCGTTGCCGCATCCAACTGCAACGCCATCAAACTTGGCACGGGGTCTGACGTAGGCTATCGGAACATAACAATCAGCAATATTACCGTTCATGCGGCCAGCGAGGACAATTTCAGGAAGTGGTCTACCAAGGTCAATGGAATCACCGCCAATACCACAGTCATCTCCGGCATAGCCGTTGAGGTGGTTGACGGGGGCATTTGCGAGAATGTCAACATAAGCAATATAGCGATGAGGGATGTCCAGACGCCTATTTTCATTCGTATGGGCAGGCGTGGCAGTAACTGCGAAAACAGTAAGCTGAAGGCCGTCACTATCAGTGGAGTAACTGCTGTTTCGGAGAGTATGATGACCAGCTCCATCACCGGCGTTCCTGGCTTGTATCCGGAAGATATCTACCTCTCAGACATAGACATCACCTCTCCCGGCGGAGGAACAGAAGAAATGACTAAGATTCCCGTTCCGGAAGCGGAAGATTCCTATCCGGAGAACAGGAAACTGGGGCACAGTCTCCCGGCATCGGGCCTTTACATCAGGCACGCCAACAATGTCTATCTCTCCAACGTACGCTTCCATTTCCTGGAGCCGGATGCCCGTCCGCTCATTGTTACCGACGACTGCAAGAATGTTGTAATCAAATGAGAAGGTTTTTTATCATAGTTCTGTGTCTATCCACCCTTGTCTCGTGCGTTTCTCCCCAGAGACGCATTGAGGAAGCCGCCCGCATGGGGCAGCTGAACGTTATGATGTTCGGCGCCAAGGGTGACGGAGTTACGGATGATACTGAGGCCATCCAGAAGGCCATAGACTTTCTGGACAAGAGGGGTGGGGGAAAGCTGTTTTTCCCTTATACCCCAAATGGATATCTCCTTTCTTCTCCGGCGAAGGAATATACCGCCGACGGTGCTCTGGTGCGTGCGCAGCTCATCCTCCCTGCGGGGGATTCCAATATCCAGTTCGAGGGAGAAATGCCCTGCAAGCTGCTCTATACCTATCAGGTCCGTCCGCTTGAAAGCGTGGCCCAGCACTTCGAACCCACGAAGTTCGGGGAGATGAGCTGGTCCAATACCTGCCTTCACTCCACCTGGGATGCCCCAGAGGTTACGGATTCGCTGGAAAGGCCCTGGGCTGTCCTGGCAGCTCCGGAAGGGGACAGCTGCGACGGGCGGTTCTCCAGAACCATCTTTTCCATGAAGAACATGGAGATCAGGGTGCATCTGGATACGTCCAGGATGTATCCCACCACATCGGCAGCGTTCCTTAAAAATGTGTCCAGGCTCATCGTGGAGGATTCTCAGTTCTGCCTGGACGAGCAGGTAGGAGATACCGTGCTGGAGAAATCCCTGCAGCCCAATCCCTGCCATACGGTGGGACTGCATACTTCCGGTAACCAGAACGACGACCAGATCCTCCGCAACGTGGCCGTCCAGGGTTTCAGGTACGGGTTCGTCATGGGTGAGCATATCTGCGCCGACTATCTGTACGTGCACAATTGCGAAGAAGCCATTGTCTTCCACGATGCAACGCATTTGTCCACCATCGGTCATATAGTGGCGCAACACAACCGCGTCATCCTTTCCACCACCAGGGGCAGGATGTTTGGCAATACCCCCGATGATGTGAACCTTACCATAGGGTTCCTGAATTTCGAAGGTGGCCAGACAGTGCCTTCTCCTCCGGATGTTTCCAAGCTGGTTTATGGCGTTTATGACCCGGATAATCGCCTGCACGGTTCCATTACCTGGCACGAGCCATGGGGGATGGGAGTATTCCCGGTCCTCGGTGCAGAAAAGTACAGCATTAAAAAGTATTGATTAAGTTTTAGCCTATGAAAAGACTGCTCATAAGTTTACTCCTTTTGACCCTGACTGTGGCTTCCTACGCCCAGTTGTCTCCGGAAATGGATGCCTATCTCCGGGAATTCCCGCAGCGTGCGGCATTCAATTGTCATGCTTATGAGTTCCATCCGCTGAAAGATACGCCTGCGCCCAAGGGCTTCAAACCCTTCTATATAAGCCACTACGGCAGGCACGGTTCCCGTTCCCACTCCACGGACGCGCCCTATGTGCTGCTCAGGGATTGCCTTGAGGCGGCGGTTAAAGAAGGAATCAATACTCCCTCTGGAGATTCTCTCCTTGTTTGCGCCAAGCAGATGATAGAACTCCATAACGGCATGGACGGGCGCCTTACGCCAAGGGGTGCGCGCGAGCATGAAATGCTTGCCAAAAGGATGTACAACCGCTATCCGCAGGTGTTCCGCCATGGGGAAGTGCATGCCATTTCATCGGATGTCCAACGTTGCCTTGTTAGTATGGCAGCTTTCACTTCCACGCTCAGGGCTTGCAAGAAAGACCTTGTCATGACCTGGGACTGCGGTGTCAAGTATCAACGCTTTATTGCCAGCAACAGCGGCAGCGCCATCAAACGGAAAGCCCAGGATGTCGTCCACGGGCCCTTGACGGACATTCCTATTGACACGATAGCCGTTTTCGCCAGGTACTTCAAGGATCCGGTGCGTGGAAAGGAACTGGCTGGTAAGCCCAAGAGTTTTATTTCCGCCATCTTCACACTCGCCCAGTTTGCAGAGGCCTATGATATAAATGAGAACCGCTTCAGCTTCCTGCCCTGGGACGCCGTCGAGACCGCCTATGCCCGCCATGCCCTCAATTTCTACCTCGGGCACTGCAACTCCCGGCCTTTTGGCGATGAGCGCATGCCGCGAGCAAAGCCACTTGTCATGGAAATAGTCCGCAAGGCCGATGAAGCCATAGCCGGCGCTCCCGTTGCCGCAGACCTCATTTTCGGTCACGACCTGCCATTCCTTGCCCTGTGCTCTTACTTTGGTCTGGAGGACTACGGTTATCCCAAGCTCACCGCAGAACAGGCATACCGCAACTGGAACGGCGTGAAACTCTGTCCCTTCGCCACAAACCTCCAGATTGTGTTCTACAAGAACCGTAAAGGAGAGGTCCTGGTGAAGTTCCTCGCAAACGAGGAGGAAACCCCGATACCTGAGCTGAAAGCATACTCAGGACCTTATTACAAGTGGGATGATGTTAAGGAATATGTATGTAAGAGATAGAATATGGTAACCCTGTCCCTTGCCCTGCAACCCCATTCTTTTGTATTCATTGAGTTTTAACACCTAATATAATTTATGAAGAGAACACTGATTATTGCAACCTTAGCGTTGATGTTTTCCGCAATTGCAGGCGCACAGCCTTACGTCATTACCCAGAATGACAAAGACAGGGCGGCAGAGATTGTGAGCAAAATGACCCTGGACGAGAAGATAGAGTTCATCTCCGGAAAAGTGGACGGCTTCCACACCTATGCGATTCCCAGGCTGGGCATTCCGTCTGTGAGGATGGCCGATGGCCCTCAGGGCGTACGAAACAACACAAACAGTACATATTACCCCTCCGGAATAGGCCTTGCCGCCAGCTTCAACCGCGAAGCTGCGAAAGGAGTAGGTGACGGTATCGGTTGCGATGCCAGCGCCCGCGGAGTCAGGATTATGCTCTGCCCCGGTGTGAACATTTACCGTTCACCCCTCTGCGGCCGCAACTTCGAGTACTATGGGGAAGACCCTTTTCTCACCTCGGAGATAGCCCTGAACTATATTCAGGGCATCCAGGATCACCGGGTCATCGCTACCATCAAGCACTTTGCGGTGAACAACCAGGAGTACAGCCGCCACTGGACCGGTTCCGTGGTGGATGAACGTACCCTTAACGAGATTTACTTCCCGGCTTTCCGCAAGGCCGTTGAGAAGGCCGATGTGGGAGCCGTCATGACCAGCTACAACACCGTAAACGGCGTCCACGCTGCAGAAAGCTCCTGGCTCATCAAGGAGAACCTTAGGAAGTGGGGATTCGAGGGCATCGTTATGTCCGACTGGAAGTCCACATACACCACCCTTGGTGTCCTCACAGGCGGCCTGGACCTTGAAATGCCGGAGAATTTCACCACCAAGCCGGAGATGGTAAAACCGCTCATCGAGAACGGTGTGCTTCCTGAAGCAAATCTGGATGAGATGTGCCGGCACATTCTCCAGACCTTCATTGCATTCGGCCTCCTGGACCAGCCTGCAAAGGACGAGTCCATCCCCGAGGACTATGATTACTCACGAGCAAAGGCGTATGACGCAGCCATCGAGGCTCCTGTGCTTCTGAAGAATAACGGCGTCCTTCCCGTGAAGAAGGGCCGCATAGTAGTCCTTGGCCCCAATGCCAACACAGTGGCATACGGCGGCGGTTCCGGGCGCATGGATCCCATTCCCGGAAGGAACATCACTCCTTTCGCCGGCCTTCAGGCCCTTGGAAAGAAGTACAATGTCCAGCTCATAGAGAGCACGGAATTCACTCCGGAGGAGCAGAAAGCCATCGCCAAGGCGAATGCCGTTATAGTGGTCGCCGGTTTCAACCATGACACTGAGCGCGAGAACCACGACCGCACCTATGCCCTTCCTGAAGGGCAGAATGAACTTATAGCATCAGCTGCGGCACTCAATAAGAACACCGTCGTCATTATCAATTCCGGCGGAGAGGTGGATATCAACCCCTTCAAGGACAACGTGGCAGCCATCATCATGGCATGGTACGGCGGCCAGGAGGGCGGAAAGGCCCTTGCAGACATCGTTTCCGGTAAGGTATCTCCTTCCGGAAAGCTTCCTTTCACCTTCTGGGGCTCGGAGGATAAGAATCCTGCGGCAAAGTACTATCATGAGTTGACACCGCTGGTGTACATAACCGGCAAGAGCAGCCGTGACCCGTATCCGCACACCATTTATTCGGAAGGCCTGTATGTCGGCTACCGCGGCGTTGAGAAGTTCGGCGTGGAGCCGATGTTCCCGTTCGGCTTCGGCCTCAGCTATTCCTCATTTGAGTATTCCGGCGGCTCCGTAGTCCCTACCGCAGACGGCTGCGAGGTTGTTTTCACCGTCAAGAATACCGGTAAGGTGGACGCCAAGGAGGCCGTTCAGGTATACGTGGCCCCTAAGAATCCTTCAGTAATACGTCCAGCCTTCGAGCTCAAGGGCTTCGACAAGAAACTCATCGCCAAAGGCAAGAGCGTCGAATTCAGGATTCCGCTGGGCGCGGCGGAATTCTCCTACTACGATGTGGAGTCCCACAGTTGGAGAGTTGATGCTGGAGAGTACAAGATACTGGTCGGGTCCTCATCGGCCGACATAAAGATGAGTTTGGACTTTACGGTCAGATAGTGAGCGTGTAGGAGAGGTTGACTCAAAAGTGAGTTGACCTCTTTTTTTGTAGTGGAGGTGCCCCGCAATTTCAGACACTGATATAAGACATTTTTTTAGATAAAATACCTATATTTGTAAAAATAGAAAGAACAATGTCAGTTCAGAAACCATCAATCCCAAAGGGAACCAGAGACTTCGGCCAGAAGGAAATGGCGAGGCGCAATTATATATTCGATACAATCCGCAGTGTTTTCGCCACATACGGGTATTCAGAGATCCAGACTCCTGCCCAGGAGAACCTTTCCACCCTGCTTGGAAAGTACGGTGAAGAAGGGGACAAGCTCCTGTTTCGTATCCTCAATTCCGGCGATGCATTCGGAAATGTAGACTTTGACAAGCCGCTCACGCCGCAGGTGTGCGAAAAGGGTCTTAGGTATGACCTCACGGTTCCGTTTGCGAGGTTCGTGGTGCAGCACCAGAGTGAGATTTCCCTGCCGTTCAAGCGTTTCCAGATCCAGCCGGTCTGGCGTGCAGACCGTCCCCAGAAAGGCCGATACAGGGAGTTCTACCAGTGCGACGTGGACGTCATCGGCTCCACCAGCCTCCTGAATGAACTTGAACTTGTCCAGATGGTGGATGCCGTGTTCGGAAAGCTGGGCGTTCGCGTTGCCGTGAAGATAAACAACAGGAAGGTCCTTACCGGTTTTGCAGAAATCGCCGGTGCACCTGACAAGGTCGTCGACATCACCGTAGCCATTGACAAACTGGAAAAAATCGGCCTGGAGAAGGTAAAGGAAGAGATGGCAGAGAAGGGGATAGGCGAGGGCGGTATCGCCGTCATCGAGGAGATTCTGTCCCTGGAGGGAGACTTTGCCGGCAAGGTGGAGGCTATGGAGGCCCTATTCAAGGGCGGAAGCGCTTCCGGCATCGTTTCCGAGACCGGTCTCAAAGGCCTTGAGGAGCTTAAGGAACTGTTCGGCCTTATCGATGTTGCAGGAATATCGGCTCCGGTGGAGCTTGATCTTTCGCTGGCAAGAGGCCTTAATTATTATACGGGTGCTATTTTCGAGGTAAAGGCGCTGGACTGGGAGATCGGCAGCATCTGCGGCGGCGGAAGGTATGACAACCTGACCGGCATCTTCGGCCTTCCCGGCCTCTCCGGCGTCGGCATCTCTTTCGGAGCAGACCGAATCTATGACGTTCTCACCGGGCTGGAGCTCTTCCCCGCATCCCTTGAACAGAGCACCACCCTCCTCTTTGCCGTGATGGGGGCCGATGAGCTCCGCTACGTCATCCCGGTTGCGGCTGCACTGCGCTCAAAGGGCATTTCCGTGGAGATTTATCCTGAGCCTTCAAAGCTCCGCAAGCAGTTTGAATATGCCCAGAAACGCGGCATACCTTTCATTTCAATCAACGGAAGTTCGGAAATCGAGACTTCTTCGGTGAATGTGAAAAACCTTGAAAGCGGCGAGCAGAAATCTTTCAATATCGCAGACATAGACGGCATAGCAAGCTTTCTCAAATGATTAAACGACTCCTCCTCCCCGCTTTCCTGACGCTCTTGACGGCGTCAGGCGCTTTTGCGCAGACCATCCCCAGCGCCAATCCCGTTGCCGATTCGCTTGCGTTCGCAAAAGTGCGGGAGCGAATGGACTCCATAAGGCAGTATCGGCCCACGGTGGGTCTTGCGCTTGCAGGCGGAGGAGCCCGCGGAATGGCCCATCTTGGCGTCATCAGATATATAGAGGAAAATGATATCCCGGTCGATGTTATAACCGGTACGAGCATGGGTGCCCTGGTGGGCGGCCTGTATGCAATGGGATATGACTGGAAGCAGCTGGATTCAATAGTGCGTTCCATCAACTGGCCCGTGATGATGTCGGACAAAGTTCCGGACAAGTATGTCGCATACAATACCCGTAAGTTCAAGGAGAGATTCCTCATAAGGATCCCTTTCCATTATGACAATGAAGACCTTGCCAAGAGAATCAGGAACGAAAAGATAAGCGAGAAGATGTCCGACGAGGCCGGTGTCAGCACCACGGACATGCTTCAGGAGTCCATCTCCAAGATGAGTCTCGGCATGCCGGATGGTTTCCTCTACGGAATCAACGTGCGCAACCTTCTGAGTTCCAATACAGTGGGCTATCAGGACAGCATCAGCTTCGCCGATCTTCCCATTCCTTTCGCATGCGTTGCCACTGACATCTACACGATGGGACCCAAGTACTGGACCAGCGGCAACCTTATCACGGCGATGCGCTCCTCCATGGCCATTCCCTTCTATTTCAGGGCAGTCCGCACGGAAGGCGCAGTCCTCGTTGACGGCTTCATGCAGAACAATTTCCCCGCCGACGTCGCAAAGGTCATGGGGGCCGATATCATAATCGGCTCCGAAATGGATGACCCTGCCGAACTCGATGAACTGAACACCCCGGCCGATATCATCTTCCAGGGCCTTTCCCTCATGTCTGAAGGCCCCTCCGCCAAGTCCAGGAAGCTTTCCGACATCTATATCAACCACCCTCTCGAAGGCTTCACCAACCTTTCCTTCGACGCCGCCAGCGTAGACGCCATCATAAAAGACGGATACACCAATGCACAGGCGCACAAGGCCGATTTTGATAAACTTGCCGCCCTTGTGGCAGGAAAGCCCGTGCCTGAGGTCTCGCACCCCGCTCCGGCCGTTATACTTTCCGACAAGAGGATAAAGATAGCCAACTTCGTATTTACGGGAATAAACATAGATGAACTTGACGATATCATCTACTGGAGGGACTTCCCGGCTGACGGATACTACAACAAGGAGTCCATAGAGCAGTTCCTTCATGTCATATACGGAACCGGCGCATTCGAGGCCGTTACCTACCGGCTCGAAGGCAGCAGCGAGCCCTACACTCTAGTTTTCGACTGCCAGAAGGGCCCGGTGAACGAGTTCGCCATAAATCTCCATGCCGACAATGACGAATCCATGTCTGCGGTCGTTCACCTCGGCCTGGGAACACGCCGCCTTTCGGGGCCGCGCTTTTCTCTTGACGCCAAGATAGGCCTCAACGCATTGCTGTGTGCCGAGGTCGCCCTCAAGCCAAGAATCGGCCTTCCCATCATGGCACTCGATTTCACTACGAGGAGGATGAAGACCTCCTCCGGGTATATGTCCTCATCGGAAACGGAACTGGTCTCATCGGCACTGAACCTGTCTGTGAAGGACTCCAGGATGAGATTCGGCTCAATGAAAGCGGGCCTGTCGTTCGAGATGAATCCCTACAAGCGCTACATCGCGTACGAAGACGTCCGTATGGGAACCGACTGGAAAAGCTACTGGATGTCTGCTTTTGCGTCCTTCAAGCACGACACTTTTGACGACGGGTATTTCCCTGACAGGGGAGTGCGCATCTCTTTGGATGGCAGGTATGTCTTCAACGATGCCAACAGCGATTCAAAGCCCTATATCACATCCTCTTTAGGTATCGAGGGTGCCTGGACTCCGTTCAGCCGCTTTACCGTCCTTCCTACTTTGAGGGTGGGCTGGTATTCTCTTGAAGACCGAAGCCTTATGAATCCGCGCCATATAGTTGGCGTGGGAGGCTTCACGCCGAACAGGTACGTGGAAAACCAGCTTCCGTTCTTTGGCTTTGCAACCGGTGACAGGGAATGCCGTCCTTTAAGCGGCGTTGCCCAGCTTGACCTGAGGTACCGGGTGGGCCGTGTCGATTACCTTACTCTCAGGGGTGGACTGTTCAATGACGATTACAATTTGACGGATTATTTCAATTCCTATCCGGTCTACGCCATTGGAGCCGAGTATTCGAGGCAGAGTATAGCCGGACCGCTCAAGTTCGCCGTCCAGTGGTGCAATATCGTACAGGGTGTAAGCGCATTCTTATCAGTCGGTTTCGATTTCTGAGAGATATCTGGAGAAGAAAAAGGCCAAATTAATTTGGTGTTTTCAAAAAAACTTTCTACCTTTGCATTCCCAAACCGCGGGGTAGAGCAGTCGGTAGCTCGTCGGGCTCATAACCCGGAGGTCGCAGGTTCGAGTCCTGCCCCCGCTACTTAGAAAGCACTTGCATTGCAGGTGCTTTTTTTTCTAAATAGCCAGTCTATTCTTGCCGATATCGGCAAGAATTATTATATTTGTATCGGCATAGAAGCATTAATTGCCGATAAATTATGGAATTCATTACCGTCAGTCAATATGCAGAATTGCATGACCTTTCTGAACGCACTGTGCGAAACTGGTGCAGCGAAGGGAAAATGGACGGGGCTTTTCTTTCTGGAAAGACCTGGATCATTCCTGCCGACACCCCGCTGCCAAGAAAGGGGAAACGCAGGGTCAGTCCACTTATGAAGCGCCTCAGGGAAGAAAAAGCAGGAAAAATGAGAGGAGGAATCTACCATAGAACGCAGATTGACCTCACTTACAATTCCAACCACATCGAGGGCAGCAGGCTTACCCATGAGCAGACGCGCTACATTTTTGAAACCAACACCATCGGCATAACGGACGGAAGCGTGAATGTCGATGATATCGTAGAAACAACCAACCACTTCCGTTGCATCGACCTTATCATAGACCGAGCAGAGGAAAGGCTCTCGGAATCTTTCATAAAAGAGCTGCACCGCACCCTGAAAACCGGGACATCCGATAGCAGGAAGGATTGGTTTAATGTCGGTGACTATAAGAAGCTTCCCAACGAGGTAGGAGGGAAAGCTACCTGCCCTCCTGAACAGGTCCATCAGAGAATGAAAGCACTTCTTGCCGCCTACAACGCCAAGAAAGAGAAATCACTGGAGGACATCATTGACCTTCATCATAGGTTCGAACTCATCCATCCTTTCCAGGACGGAAACGGACGAGTCGGGCGTCTGGTGATGTTCAAGGAATGCCTGGCAAACGGTATCGTTCCGTTTATCATTACGGACGACCTCAAGTATTTCTACTATCGTGGCCTTCGTGAATGGGGACACATCAACGGTTATCTGACTGACACTTGCCTCACGGCCCAGGACAACTACAAGGCACTTCTGGACTATTTTAAAGTTAAGTACTGATAAAAGACTGAATCAGTGCCAGTCTCTCAAAGAATGATAGGTTAGAGATTCGGAGTGCTTGGTCTACTAAAATATATAGTTTTTCGCAAGTTTTGTTGTCTAACGGGTGTAGATTCGATTGAAAATGGATAACAAGGAACAAGTATTCACCCAATTGGTCCGGGAGCACAAGAGCACCATCTACTCGGTGTGCTACATGTTCTCGAAGGACACGGACGAGATCGACGACCTCTTCCAGGAGATTCTGATCAGGCTCTGGAAGGGCTACGATTCTTTCCGCACGGAGTCCGATGTCCGGACCTGGATTTACCGGGTTGCGCTCAACTGCTGCCTCAACGCCGACAAGAAACGACGGCGGGGCGGCGAACGGGTGCCCCTCAGCGTGGACATCGACCCCTTTGAGGATACGGACGACAGGGCGCTGCAGACCAAGCGCTTGTATGCCCGCATCAATCGGTTGGGCCTGGTGGACCGCGGCATCATTCTTCTTTGGCTTGAAGGTTTGAGCTACGAGGAGATTGGGGCCATCATGGGCATATCAGTGAAGAATGTTTCTTTCCAGTTGCATCGAATCAAAGAAGAACTCAAAAAGTCCAATCTTTAATCACTCGTGCCATGAACAAAGAAGAACGTAATATTGATCAGGAACTGGAACAGATGCGACAGGATTATGCTGCGCTGAAGGAACGGTTCGACAAGCAGCAGATCATCAACAAGCAACTGATACAGAATGCGATGAAAAAGGATGTTCGCAGGCTGTTCCTTTCAAAGAAATCGATTCCTGTGACAATCGCATTATTCATTATCGCGGTCATCCTATGTTATGTCCAGGGATTTGACTGGTGGGTTCCGCTCTCCCTTATCATTTACGGCTTACTGACCATCCCGGGCGTATTCTGGGTATATAAGGGAATCCGGGAAGAAGATATTTACAATGGCGACATCCTGTCAACGACAGAGTCTCTGAGAGAATTCAAGAAAAGGTATGTCATTCTGGTGACGGGAATCTGCGTTCTTTTCTTTCTTTTCGTGATTCTGGCGACCTTCTATATGACCTCGATGAATATCAGCGCCGAACTGATGTGGAGAAGGGGTATTATCATTGTTCTTTTATGTGTGGGGACATTGATCCTGGAGTATTACTCTGCCAAGCGACTGTTAAGCGCCTGCGACGCTATCATCGAGCGCCTCAAAATGAAAGACGAATAAGATGGAAGATTTTATCCTCAGAGAGATTGACCGCTTGGGCGAGATGCTGCTGATGATCGCCCGCAGGCTAGGACTGCTGGACGGAGACACGCCGGATTATTCCCTGGCGGAAGTCAAACACGAGTTCGACAAAGCAGCTTGCCCGATCGACCTGTACGCCTTGCTTGAGCAGAAGAATCCTGTCTGGTATCTTGTAGAAGCCGAAAAGATCTCTGACCACGGTCTGGAGACATTCATCGACATCATTTTCCATTCGGATTTGGGAGAAGACCAGAAGGCTGCGCTCTTGAATGATGCACTCGCATATCTGGATGGCAAAGGTTATTTCTCTTTCAGGCTTCACTCGTTGATTGGCAGATAGATTCCATTTTCTCGGTCAAGCTTATCAATGAATGATTGAAGTTGGAGCAGCCCTACGATGAATGCAAGGTTCGAGATTCGGAGTGTTTGGTCTACTAAACATCAGCCAGTCAATCGACTGGCTGTTTTGTTTTCTATATGAGGATCTGGGAAAGGCTTAGTTTGGGGACGAAATGGACGCCATCCTTGCGATAGTAGGCAAGATCGGGAGTTTCGCCGTCGGCCCCTACGAGAAAAAACCTTTCGGCGGGCTTGCCAATGGCGATGACGACAATCGGGTCAAGCGGGAGGGCGAGGGCATCCTGCAGTTCTTTTTTGTTGAAATTCAGCGCAGTTCTCCCGGCTGGTGCCCGAAGAGTTCCTTGAAGCACTTTGAGAAGTAGGAGGGAGTGCCGAATCCAACTTTGTAGGCAATCTCCGAAACCGTAAGGTCGGAGGTTTTCAGAAGCTGTTCGGCGGCCTTCAAACGGGTAATCCTTACAAGCTCTACAGGTGAATAACCTGTCAGGGCTTTTATTTTGCGGTAAAGCTGAACCCTTGAAAGGCCAAGCTCGGAGCCGATCTGTTCTACGCTCAGGTCTTCGTTGGAGATATTCTCCTGTACTTTGGCGCGGAAGCGGGACAGAAAATCGTTTTCCTGGGGCCTGGAGGCGCTTTCTCCGGTTTCCAGATAGTGCTCCTT
>DGSO01000001.1:0-381 GCA_002393945.1 Bacteroidales bacterium UBA4360 | reverse complement strand
GTGAGAAGGATAACGGGGATGTGGCTGGTGGAGAACTGCCCTTTAAGGGTCTTGCAAAGCTCCAGGCCGTCCATTACGGGCATCATTACGTCGCTCACTACAAGGTCCGGGAGCTCCCTGGCGGCCTTTTCAAGGGCTTCCTTGCCGTCGCTGGCCGTCAGGATGCGGTATTCTCCCTGAAGAAGGGTGCCGATAAACTCCCTCAGGTCTGCGTTGTCGTCCACTACAAGGATGGTGGGGCGGTCGCTTTCCGTGATGCTGCTTGCGGCTTCCTGAAGGGAGGTGTCCGATGCCCTGTAAACTTCCGGGAATGACTCGGTAAACTCAGATGCGTCAAGGCTTTCATCTATCTTTGCGCCTTCATGGTGGAGGGGAATGCGG
>DGSO01000027.1 GCA_002393945.1 Bacteroidales bacterium UBA4360 | reverse complement strand
TCATGTAAATTCCGATTTATCTAACCACAAATTTAAGCATTTCAAGCAAAACGGCCATCCGGGGAGGGCGGCCGTTTCGCTGTGTGGGCCAGTAAATCTGGCTCATACCGGAGTAACCGCCTGGACCCGAAGAACGCGGACAGCAAGCGCAATTACTTTATGGATGGTGCCGATGCCTAACGCTTCACGGATGAATGAGCTTCGGCCCAGGCCATGATTGATATGGCAAGGAGGAGCTTATTCATTGCCGTCAATGTTTACGATGTTGTACTTCTTTGTGCCGAGGCCTAACTGTTCGGCATATTCGGTAATATGAGTACCATGCTGGCGGTTGATCCGCTCCTGCAGGGGCTTTGCATCATCGCCAGCAGCGTCCGTATGGTTGAAAACAAGGTCCAGACAAGCCTGGTCCAAGGCCACGGGGTCCGTTGAAGCAAGTATGCCGATGTCTTTCAGCCTGGGGCTTGCAGGATTGCCGTCGCAGTCGCAGTCCACGGACATATTGTTCATGACATTGATATAAATGATGTCCTTGCCTTCCTGCTTGAAGTAGTTATGAACGGCCTGCGCCGCTGCCGCCATCGACTCCAGGAAGCCGTCCTGATTATCGTCTATCCACTTGGTGGTGCTGCGGCCGGCCGAATGGATGTACAGTTTTCCGGCCGAAGATGCCACGCCGATGCTCTGATTCTTGAGTACGCCGCCAAAGCCTCCCATCGCATGGCCCTTGAAATGAGCCAGGTTTATCATGAAATCGTAGTTCTGCAGGTGGCTGCCCACGCGGTCGTACTTAATCCACTTGGTGTCGGTTACGGGGATGTCAATCGTTCCCTCGGAGTCCATGATATCCACGGTGGCAATTTCATTGTATCCGCGTTCTTCGATGGCTTTCAGGTGGCGGGCTGTCGTTGAGCGGCTGCCGCCGTATGCAGTGTTGCATTCGACAAGAGTTCCGTTGACGGTCTGCACAAGGTCCTTGATGAGTTCAGGACGCAGATGGTTGCTCTTGGAGGACTCTCCGGTAGAGATTTTTACGGCCACGCGTCCGCTGGCAGGTACTCCCAGCGACTCATAAATCTTCACAAGACCTTCCGGGCTGATATTGGAGGTGAAATACACATTAGGGGCATCGGGATTGGGCTCCTGAGTGGACGGGACGACCACCTCTTGTGTATTGTTGCCATTCTTGGCAGTGTTTTGCTGTCCCCCGCAGGTTGAAGCCGTGAAAAGAACGGACAGCGTCAGTATAAAAGATAAAAATCCGGTACGTTTCATAATTCTAAAATGACTGACAAAGATATGCAAATTATTTCTCCTTAGTGAAAAAGTAAACAGCCAGGGTGGGGAGAATGACCAGAAGTATCAAGGAAATCTCCACCACGATATACGATCCAACGTAGTCGACCAGCGTCTGGAATTTCAGTAGGCCGTCAACCAGAAAGACCAGAAGGGCGAACCAGCAGACAAAAAATATTGCTGCATGCTTGAGTTTTCTTTTCTTTAGTTTCATATTATTCTGTTTTGATTAGCATCCGTGCGTCTTTTGACTTGGACTTCTTTTCATCGTACTGCCTGTCCCATTCCCGGTAGTACTGCATGTTCGGGTCTTCGAACAGGGACATCTGGATGGCCGATTCGTGCGTGAGTTTACTCACGCCAAGGCCCACCTGGCGGACGGGCGTCTCGCCGTCCCAGACATCGGCAAGCATTCTCCGGGCCTCGTTGAGGATGACGGCCGTGACGTCTGTGGGCTGGTCTGTCTGGCACTGCTTCTGCGCCACCGAGAAGTCCTTGTATTTTATGAACATCGACACTGTCGATGCCCGGAAATTGTCCCGCCTGATACGGTGGGCGACGATGCAGGCCACATTGAACAGCGCCCGGTCGATGTCCTTGGGGTCCGTCAGATCTTTGGAGAAGGTGCGTTCGGCGCTGTAGCTCTTGGCCTCGGCCATCTCTGTCTCCACCGGGGAATCGTCCCGACCGTTTGCATTCTCGTGCAGCTGCTGCGCAAACTTCTTTCCCACCAGCCGGGTGAGGGACCCCATGCCGATCTGTGCCAGTTGGCCGATGGTATGGATGCCGTACGCCGTCAGGCGCTCTTCGGTCTTTTTGCCCACCCAGAGCAGGTCCCGAACGCCCAGAGGCCACATTTTCTCCTGCACCTCGCTCTCCCAGAGGGTGTGCACCTTGTCCGGCTTTTCGAAGTCGGACGCCATCTTCGCCAGCAGTTTGTTTGAGCCGATGCCCACATTCACCGTGAACCCCATCCGCTCCTTCACCTCGTCCTTGAGCCTTGTGGCCACCTCCACCGCATTGTCCGGCTTGCAGCGGAAGCTCATGTCGATGAAGCACTCGTCGATGGAAAACTGCTGCAGCACCGGAGAATAACTTCGGCAGATGGAGATGAATCCCTCCGAACAGGCCTTGTACCATGCCCAGTCGCCTCCGACGATGACCAGCTGGGGGTATGTGCGCAGTGCCATCGACACGGGCTGTGCCGTCTTTATTCCCAGCTTTTTGGCCGGGATGGACGCGGCCGTAATGATGCTCCTGCGGTCGGAAGGGTCTCCGGAAACCACCGATGGCACCAGCCTGATGTCCGGCTTCCCCTCACGCACCATCTTCACCGCACTCCAGCTGAGGAATGCGGAATTCACGTCGATATGGAAGATGATGCGCTGCACGGGCTACATCACAACTCCTTGAGCGCCCTCGCAAGCTGGTCCGGGCAACTGGTCCCACGGCCTTTGCAGTCAATGCCTTCCAGAATGCCGATTACGTCCTGAATCTTTCGGCCTTCGCACAGCCTGGCGAGGCCCTTGGTGTTTCCGTCGCAGCCTTTCACGATTTCTACCCGGCGGATGGTGTCGCCTTCCGTCTGGATGTTGATCTGCGTGGAGCACGTTATGCCGCACGTGGCGAACGATGTGCTGCGGATGCCGCCTACGGTATTATCTGACAGTTTTGTTACGTTACGCATTTGATTCACTTGCTTAATTGATGTCTCTGTTTCCTTCAAAGCCTCCTCTTGGGGGATCGGCTGGAACCTCCGCACCATCTTCCCGTCATACATGACTTCCTCGAAGAAATTGGCCTTCGGCCTTATCCAGTACCGGCGGTCCCCGTACATGGCCTGGTACACCACGGCCTCCTCCTCCGTCGCCTCAATGGTTGCGAAGGTCACGAAGCGATACACCTTCCGGTTCCTAAAATGACGATAGTACTGCTCCATATTCAAAAGCCGGCCTCCGCCCGGCATTCACTACAACTATTTTTTTACTCATAGGAAAACATTCTTTGCAACTACAAATATAACGATTCTAAGCGAAACGGCCGAAATGTAAATCCAGGCAGGTGTCTACAGTTAATCCGAATAATAATATATCTTTGCATTGATATGACAGATTCGGTTATAAAGATGCTTCCGAAATTACGGGAGGAACTGGACAAACAACCCGTTGTTAGGGCTTGGTTGTTCGGTTCGTATTCCCGTGGTGAGGAGACAAAGGATAGCGATGTGGATATTCTTGTAGAGTATGATTCCAATTCAAGAATCTCACTCATGACCATTTCTCGTATCATGGTAGCTCTCTCTGAAGCTATCGGGAAAAAAGTGGATCTTGTTGAAGAGGGACATCTGCTCCCTTTTGCTCAGGAAAGTGTTGAAAGAGATAAAGTATTGATTTATGAGAGAGGTGGTTAGAGATGGATGGCTGATGAAAGTATTCAACGAAAGAATAAACTTCTGACCTTACTTGTGGAGCAAATGATGTAAACACCCCTTGCACTTAAGCCTTCGATTGAATCTTTGCTCAAACAGTTGTAGTTACCAAGTAACAACTTTATCTACAATCTTATTCAGGATTGCGCTGTCGTCCATCTATTTTATTTCATCCATAACCTTTGGAATTATATTGATTGTCTGCATATATAGCTCATAATTCGCATTTTTCCAAGTGTTATTAAATAACAATTAACGGTTCCCGTTTCAGCCATTCCGTCGCCTTGTTTCTTTATCTATGTGGCATAATGGTAATGGTTTTTCTACTGAGAATATGATATTGTCAAGCATTCTCTTGTTTTGTCGACTTTTATTACTACCTTTGCAAATGAAGGGGGGGGAGGAACTCCACCTGTCCCCTTAGAACCTTTAAGAAACCACTGCAAGGTGGTTTCTTTCATATTAGGCCATTCTCTTCTACGTTTCTGACACGGAAACGGGTGATTTGGGACCAAGTCCAAAACCATGTGTACTATGATAATCAGGCCAATTCCGGTTACGACAAAGCTCCGTTAAAGCACGCTTTCGCCCTTGCGTTGCCAAAACTGTGCTTTAGCCCTGCCCTTTGCCCCCGCTTAAAGCACGTTTTCGCCATTTCACGGCAGAAACTGTGCTTTAGCGCCGGCCGTTGCTTCTCTGTGGTTCAATGGGCGTATTTTGCAAACGCCTGCTACTTAGTACTTTATAGAAATCCCCTGCGTTAAATTGGGCTCACCGGTATTTTTCCGTGGA
>DGSO01000011.1:203030-203397 GCA_002393945.1 Bacteroidales bacterium UBA4360 | reverse complement strand
CCGCCTACGCACCCTTTAAACCCAATAAATCCGGATAACGCTTGCATCCTCCGTATTACCGCGGCTGCTGGCACGGAGTTAGCCGATGCTTATTCGCTGGGTACTCTCATCGGGTCACACGTGGCCCTTATTGCTCCCCAACAAAAGCGGTTTACAACCCATAGGGCCGTCTTCCCGCACGCGGCATGGCTGGATCAGCCTTTCGGCCATTGTCCAATATTCCTCACTGCTGCCTCCCGTAGGAGTCTGGACCGTGTCTCAGTTCCAATGTGGGGGACCTTCCTCTCAGAACCCCTAACCATCGTCGCCTTGGTGGGCCGTTACCTCACCAACTAGCTAATGGTACGCGAGCCAATCCGTAGGCAAT
>DGSO01000011.1:0-202965 GCA_002393945.1 Bacteroidales bacterium UBA4360 | reverse complement strand
CGTAGGCAATGAATCTATTAAACAATCTCCATGCGAAAACTGTTGTTACGGAGTATTACACGACGTTTCCATCGACTATCCTCCACCTACGGGCATGTTGCTCACGCGTTACTCACCCTTTCGCCGGTCGCCGTCAGAGTATTGCTACTCCACGATGCCCCTCGACTTGCATGTGTTAAGCCTGCCGCTAGCGTTCATCCTGAGCCAGGATCAAACTCTTCATTGTATATTTTTATAATGCTTAGCTTGTTCCTTGACTGTTTCTCTTTAAGAAACTGACGCTCGTTTAAAGTAAAAAGTGTTACACTTTTTCGGTACTTGCTTGTACTTTCCTTTCAGTCTTTTCAAAGATCTTGTTTTTAATATTTTTTCCCGATCTCTGCGTCAGACTTGCTCTCCGGTCCTCACAACCATCAGGTTGCTCCGGTCCTCAAACTGCGTCTCCCTTGACCTCGGAAAAAAATATTTCAAAAAACTTTTTTGCCTCTCCCTTTCGGTTTGGGGCGTTAAAAACCCGCTCGTTTCCGAACGGGACTGCAAAGGTAGTAACTTTTTTTGAACCTCCAAAACTTTTTCGAAAAATATTTCAAAAAATTTCAGATTTCTCGACTTCGCTCGAAATGACAGCAGGGAAATGCTCGGAATGACATGAGCGAAGGCTCAAATGAGAGCCGGAGGGCCGGAATGAGACTACTTCAGCTTGGCGAGGAATTCCTGGGCCTGCTTGGAGCGGGGAAGGACCTGCTTGGCGGCGCGGAGCCATGCATCAGCATCGTCTTTGCCGACGCCCTTGACGGTGAAGACCACCTCCTCCCCACGTGCGCGCGCCTTTACATTAAGGACCAGCACGCTCTGGCTCATCGACCCGGGGGTTTCCATTCTCTCCTGAATATTTGCCGATATAGTAAGAACATCGGCAGCGTCATCGGCAACCTCAAGGCCTTCGCCCTGGAGCATCTGGGTAAAACGCTGCACCAGCACCTTTGCGGCAGCCTCGGGGATGTCCCCCGCCACCTTGATGCTGAACGACTGGGCCGATGCCATCACAACGCCCATACACAAAACTGCAAGAGAAACGAAAAAACGTCGCATACTATATATATAATGTATAACTGATCCTAATCAGAACAAGTCCCGTGCCAGCGCGCCGGGCATTCGCGAATTCAAATATACGAATATTTACTGTCTGACAAACGAGAATTTACGTAAATTTTGTCATTAGGGCGATAATTATTACATTTGCTATGACTATGCAAAACACAATAGACAACAGTAGCAAGGAACTGACAGGCGGCCGGGATTTGGCCGCAATTTGGCAGACTGCGATAGGTGTACAGGCTGGAGACGGCCTGGCGGTATCGGATTACCTCCGCCAGATTGCAAAGAAACACGTTTCAGGGCAAATTACCCTCGATAACGTCCTGGAACTCCTTGCGGACTACTACCAGGAAAACAAAACACAGGAAGGCGGCGAAACGGAGTCGGAAATGACTGACAAAGTCGCTGTCAACATCGTACATCTCCTACAAAATGAATCAGAATTAGAACTGAGCACGCAAGGCCTTGCAGCGCTGGACCGCAGTATATTTGAAGGCGTGTATGAAAATGCAGGTGTACTCAGGGACTACGAAGAATACAGAAGAGAATGGGTGCTGGGCGGAGATACGATGCGCTTCACAAACCTTGAGGCGCTCCAAGAGGAGTTTAAAAAATGTATCAGCAAAGAACTTGACTACGATTACGACGCAGCCTCTTCAGATGATGAGCTGATCAGCCATATCAGCGCTTTTGTAGCAAAAATCTGGCATATTTGCCCCTTCGGAGAGGGAAATACGCGCTTCACTGCTATACTTACTCTACTGTATCTCAGCTACTTAGGCATAAATATCGAATTTGATACCTTCACAAATGATACATGGTACTTCCACAATGCCCTGGTAAGGGCGAACTACCGGAATTCAGTGAAAAATATCGATTTCGAACCTGTATACCTGGAGCGATTTTTCAGGAATATGCTGCTCGGTGAACAGTGGGAATTACGAAATAGATATGTGCATGTCCGCCCTGCAGCCGAATGGAGAGTACAACCAAAAGCCAACAATAATACAGCAACAGGACAAGTAGAGGTAAAGAAGGATATAAGAAAAGTAAAAGAACAGGATAATAAAAAGGCAAGTATAGTCCGCGAAATTGAGCCCGAAAGCCCTAATCTTCTCTTCCTGACCGTCGCCATAGGCCAAGACTTTCTGTCCGTGAAGGAGATCATGGATAAATTACGCCTGAAAGGACGCGATAATTTCCTCAAATCCTACCTGACACCTGCAATTCAGAGAGGAATGGTGTGCCTGTTGTACCCTTCGGTGCCCCGTCACCCCCGCCAGAAGTACCTTTTAACCAAAAAAGGCATGGATTTCCTGAAGTCCACAGAGCCGGAAATGGTGGCACGTGTACAGCGCCATCTCAACGGCTCTAAGATTTAATTTTGTTACTTCGATTTTGAAACAACAAGAAGATAATCGGCTGATTATCAGACTCTTTCCAGCCAGGCCCTAGGGACCCTGGCACGAGCAAAAAGACAGTTCAGAAGCCCCACTACCACATAAATTCTGCCCTGTAATTCCAACACATTTCCTTCCACGCCCTTGAGTGCTCCCTGGATGACGCGGACCTTCTCTCCGATGGCGAGAGGCTTGTCAATCAGACCGCCTTCCTCAATTGAAGCCTCCAATACGCGCCGGAAATCCTCCATGCATTTGTCGGACACGAACATTAGCTGACGGGTGGCACAGTCGTTGACAAGGCTGGCTTTTACGCCGTAATTGTGGACGAGATTGAGAGCATCGGCCTTGCAGGCGCGCAAAAACACGAAACTGGTGAGCAGCGGTTCTTCAACCATTCCCCTGCCACGGGTGGCGCGGCGAAGCCTGGTAGGGACAAAACTTTCCACGCCAAGCCGGGAGAGCTGGTTCCTTACTCCCAGCTCCGCTCCGTGGCGAGTCTTTGCCACAAACCAATATGCATTCGCTTCTGCCATGGCCGCCGCCGTTAAAACTTTTTGCCGCTGACAATGCTCAGGAATGTGAGCCCGAGCACTTTCAGGTCGAACCAAATGGTATGATTCCTTAGATAGTAAAGATCCAAATCCAGCCTGGTAAGCATTTTTTCCATGGTATCCGTGTACCCGTTGTACAGGGTGGCGTAGCTGGTTACACCGGGCCGAATCTGGAACAGATAATCGTACCTGGCATTGTACTGCCTGATTTGGTCAATGTAATAGCGCCTCTCCGGCCTGTAGCCGATAAAGGACATATCCCCCTTGAAAACATTCCACAGCTGGGGAAGCTCGTCCAGGTGATGGGTCCTGAGGAAACGGCCCACGCGGGTGAGGCGGGGATCGTCGTCGCCGGAATAGAGCGCCGGAGTCCCGGAAGCCTCTGCATCGGTGCGCATGGAGCGGAATTTATAAATATAAAATGGTTTTCCGCCACGGCCGATGCGCTCCTGGGCATAGATTACAGGACCGCCGTCTTCACGCTTGATAAAATAAGCGCAGAGCGCAATAACCGGCGAGAAAATAAGCAGGAGCACGCCAGACATGGCGATATCCATGCCGCGCTTGATGGCATGGCCCATCAGCGACATCCTGTCGCGCTGGGGAATATCGTGTTTCTCCGCTTCTCCGGCTGCCGACGGATCCTTTTTCTTTTCAACGAGGCTGCGGGGAAAGAAAATGCCGTCCACTCCGCCGAAACGCCACTGCAGCTTGTCAAGGTCGTCGTCTGACTGGCAGCTGTACACCACGTAGTCCATGATGACACGGCCGTTCATTTCCGGCCGCCGGGAAAGCAGGCCGACGACATCGTAGCCGTCCTTTTCCAGTTCTGAAGCAAGATTAATGGCAATCCAGTCAGTGCCGGCCACCAGCGCTGTCTTGCGCGAGGCCATCTCTGAAGGATTGGGGCCGCGCCCGGACAGAAGCCGGGATGCCACCCGAATATACGACAAGGCGCCGACGGTGAGAATGAAGTCCATGAGCATGAGCAGCACATATTGGGGCGTCTGCGGAAAATGGACAAAACCGGCAACCAGCGCCACAACCAGGACGGCCTCCTTGATGAGGATGGCCGCTATCACCCGGGCGATGGACCTTACCGTCGCATATTTTTTCACATCATGGCTGCAACCGGAAATAAGAATTCCGGGGACGGTTCCCACAAGGGCGGCCGCCAGCCACTTGAGCACGATGGCGGTATAGCCTGGTATGGGCTCTGATATCCACCGGATGACGAGAATGGATACCAAAGAAGCCAATAAGGACAACAAAATGTCCTGTACAAGTGAAAACAATAAAATATTCTGCCTTTTCATATTCTTAGAACTTACAAATGTAGCATTTTTTTGCCATTTTACCGCTTTATTCTTGCATTTTTGGTAACGAAACTGTAATTTTGCGCTCGAAATGGATATGGATTTCCATAACCTCGCTTTCTGGGATGTAATCGACAGTCCCAGCGGCGGAGCCGTACTTTGAATTATTATCAAGAAAAAAGGTATATGAAAAGACTTGCCGGTGTAACGCTTGCCCTCCTTCTGACTTGTGCCATGGCCTCAGCACAGCAGATAAAACACAGCCACGAAGGCCGTTTTTACGTAGGATTTCAAGCAGGGCCGATGCTCAACATATATGAGAACTATTTCTCCTACAAGGAAAACGGAAAGACCTTCGGACTGATCACCTACCAGGCAGGTCTCGTGGGCGGTTATGACGTCAACGACATCCTTGGCCTGCGTCTGAGCGCATCCTACGCCAAGAACGCCGGCGCCTGCAACACCAAGAACACCTCGGCCCATGGATTCTATCCCTACACCTTCCAGAGCGTGAACGTCTTTGCCGATGCCATCCTGGACCTCCACGGCCTGTCCGACCTGTCCACCTTCTTCCGGGCCAAGCTGTACGGCGGCCTGGGACTCGGCCATTCTTTCAACATGACGGACTCCAAGCATCCATGGCAGGACGTGAGCGACCCCAATACGGTGTTCGGTTTCCGCATGGGCGCTATTTTCGAATACAATATCACCGACAATATCGGCATTTTCGGAGATCTCTGCGGAGAGGCCTATACGGACAAGTACAACGGCCTCATGCCTAGCGCAACCGAACAGGCGGAAAACTACGAGGGATACGGCGGTTTCCCGCTCGACCTTAGGGGATTGATTTCTGTAGGAGTTTTATACAGGTTTTAGCACATGAAAAAGATTGCACTCATTGCAGCCGCCCTCTTCTCGCTTTGTATCGCGGCCCGCGCACAGGAAAATACTCAGGAAAATACTGAAGACAACAGCCGCTGGTTCGTAGGTGCCGGAATCGGCATGAACTTCGGCTTCGACGGTCAGCGCAATGTCTCCCGTGAAGCCTCCCACAATGGCGCCGGTATCGCCGATGATATCTATTTCGGCTACTGGTTCAGTGACTGGGGCGGATTCAGGGCCGGTCTCCAGGGCCTTTCCATTTCCGACAAATTCACGGACTTCGGCTACAAGAGATACGAATATGTCCATGGCGACATGCTCATCCGGGCCCACCGCAACATCATCCCCTACCTCCACCTGGGCTGGGCCAGAATCGACAACAGCGCTCTTGGCGGTGGTGCCGGTATCGCCTTCCCCCTCTACATCACCAAGAGGATGGCCATCGTCCCCGACATCAAGACCACTACCTACAGCAGCCGTATCTATGAGAATTCCAAGAGCTTCCCTGCACTTACCTTAAGTGCCACAATCGGCCTCAGCATCAACCTGGGCAAGCCTGTCAGGAAGCCCACGGTCATCAACGTACATCCCGCGCCCGTAACGGTGGTGATGCCTGAACCGCGTCCGGCAGTCCGCGACACCGTCGCAGTTAACCGCATCGAACACGACAACGCCTCTGAAAGGGGCAGGAACCCCCTCTCCAGGACCCAAACCGGCAATCACGAACTCGACCATCCGGTAATCACAACCTTCAGCGCCGAGGCCCTCTTCGACACCAACAGCGACGTAGTCCGTGCCGATGCCAAAGAAAAACTTCTGGAAGTGGTGCAGTGGATGAAGGAGCACCCCGACAACGGCATCATTGTGGAAGGCCACACCGACAGCGTCGGCGGAAGGGACTCAAACTTGAACCTGTCGCTGCGCCGCGCACAGAGCGTTAAGAACTACCTGGTGAGCCAGGGAGCCCGCGCTTCTCTTATCAGCATTGACGGATTCGGCTATTCCCGTCCTGTCGCTTCCAACGACACACCCGAAGGCCGCCAGCGCAACCGCCGCGTGGAAATCAGGCAGTGGTAAGCATGACGCTGCAAGACTGCAAGACCATCCAGCTGCCCGTCATTCCTGACGAAAGGGGGAACCTGTCCTTCATTGAAGAGTGCAACCATATCCCCTTCCGCATCAAACGCACATACTGGCTGTATGACGTGCCAGGCGGCGAACGCCGCGCAGGATATGCCCTCAGGGCAACAGACGATTTTGTGGTGGCCATGTCCGGCAGCTTCGACATTTATCTCTGGGACGGTGCCGAAGAAAAAACCGTTCATCTGAACCGGTCCTACGAGGGGCTGTACATCCCCCGGGGCATTTGGCACGAGTTCCGGATTTTTTCCACCAATTCCCTCGCCATGGTGCTCTCGTCGGAGCATTATGATGCGGCCCAATACGTTCGCGACATCCATGAAATATAGCGTAAACGACTGTCCGGTCATCGAACTGGGCAAAATCAAAGGCGAGCGCAGGGGCAACATCACCGTTGTCGAAAACGACGGTTCGCTCCCTTTTGACACCCGGCGGGTGTATTACCTGTACGACGTTCCGGGGGGCTCTTCCCGTGGCGCACATGCCCACAAGAATCTTTCACAGCTAATTATCGCGGCCAGCGGCTCTTTCCAGGTGACCCTGGACGACGGCCATCTCAAACGGACCTTTTTCCTGAACCGCCCCTACGAGGGACTGCTGGTGAGGCCGGGCATCTGGAGAGATCTCAACGACTTCTCTTCCGGGGCCGTGTGCATGGTTCTGGCCTCAGACGTATACAAAAAAGAAGATTATATCCGGGACTATCAGGAATTTCTGGCATGGAGAAAGGACTCAGAATAGAGACCGTTACCGTCGTCGGTGCCAACGGCACGATGGGGGCTAACGTGGCAGGCATATTTGCCTCTTTCGGGCGGGCCAAAGTCTATATGGTCAGCCGCACGAAAGAGAAATCGCGCCTTGCCGCCGAGCGGTCGGCCCAATCCGTCAGGGCCCACAGCATTATGACCAATCTGGTCCCTGTTGATTATGATTCGCTGGAACAATGCGTTGCAGAATCCGATCTGGTATTTGAAAGCACCGCAGAGAACCTGGAGCTCAAAATCCAGATGACGGAACGAATCGGAAAAAGCCTGCGCCCGGATGCAATTGCGTGTACCGGCTCGTCTGGCTTGTCGATTACCCGCCTGGCAGCCTGTCTCCCCGAAGAAAAGAGAGGACACTATTTCGGGGTCCACATGTTCAATCCACCGTATCAGCTCACCTTGTGCGAACTCACTGCTACGCGGTACTCGGATAAGGAAACCTATATCGCGCTGAAGAACTACCTTTCTTCGGTTTTGCACCGGACCGTTGCAGAAAGCAAGGACTCCCCCGCCTTTTTGGGCAACCGTATCGGCTTCTGCTTCATGAACGAAGCGCTTCAATATGCCCAGCGGTATGCCGATAACGGCGGAATCGACTACATAGACGCCATTCTGGGGCCGTTTACCGGTCGTGCGATGCCGCCCATTTTGACATCGAATTTCGTCGGGCTGGATGTACACAAAGCCATCGTGGACAACCTGTACGCCAATACAGACGATTTTGCCAGGGATAAATTTGTACTGCCCCGGTTTGTATCGGATTTGATATCCCACAAGCGGCTGGGCCTCAAGAGCGGAGAAGGTTTCTACAAACTGCTCCGGAACGAAGCCGGAGCCAAGCGCCTACTGGTGTATGACATCAAGACCGGCATCTACCGGGACGTAATCAATTATTCGTTCCCCTTTGCCATCAGGATGAAGAAATACCTGAAGGAAGGCGAATACGGAAACGCTGTCAAATCCCTGATAGACAATCACTCACAGGAAGCAGACATCTGCCTTGGCTTTCTCCTGCGATACATTGTTTACGCATTGTACACGGCAGAGCATGTCGGGTATAATCTGGAAGTGGCCGACGACGTGATGGCCACCGGTTATTCCTGGTGCCCGCCATTTGCCCTGATGGATGCATTCGCCGGGGTGACGGACCTTGCATCGCTGCTGAAGAGCCGGCTCGACGATGCGTTCCTGTCTCATGCGGACATAGACCACATCGTGTCCGAGTATCGGAATTCAAAATACGATTACCGTCCTTTTTTCAAAGCGAAAGACTAATTGAGCGACAAAGTTTACATACTGGGCGGCGCACAGACCGATTTCGAGCGGAACTGGACTAAAGAAGGGAAAAACATGATCGCCCTTCTGCGGGAAGCAGTGGCCGACGGTTTCGCAGCGTCTGATTTCAGCTGCGAAGAACTGCAGCGGCTGAACGCCAACAACCGTGTAGCGGCCTTCGTGGGGAACTTCATGGCCGAACGCTATATCGACCAGGGCCACCTGGGAGCGTTCCTGACGGAAGTACATCCCGCTTTTAACGGCGTACCGTCAGCCAGATATGAAGCGGCCTGCGCTTCAGGTTCCGTTGCGCTTGAAGCGGCAATGTCCCACATCCTGGCAGGTATGTATGACGTATGCATCGTGGCCGGGTGGGAGATTATGAAATCGGTGGACAACCGCATGTGCGCAGGCATTCTGGGCAGAGCCGCCTATTACGAGAAAGAAGCCAAAGACCTGGACCATCCTTTCCCGCAATTGTTCGGCCGTCTGGCACAGGCGACGATAGAAAAATATGGCCTGGACCGGGACCGCTACCTGGACAACCTCGCGCGGATTTCGACCCTCAACTACGACAATGCCAAAAGGAATCCGCTTGCGCAGACCCGGAAATGGTTCATGAGCTATGAGGAAGCCTCTGCCCGTGGGTCGGAGTCAAATCCCTGCATCGGAGGGCTTCTGGGGGTGTCCGACTGCTCACAGGTCACCGACGGCGCGGCGGTCGTGCTGCTTTGTTCCGAAAAATACATCCGGGAGCGCGGACTCTCCGGCAAACCGGTTGTGAAAGGGTACGGGCACAGGAACGCGCCCCTGCTCTTCGACAAGAAAATCGCCATGTCCGGCAGCGGGCATATCCTTCCATGGACACGGCAGACCTGCCTGGATGCATACGCCCGGGCGCAACTCTCCGTCGGGGACATCGATGTTTTCGAAACACATGACTGCTTCACGTCCAGCGAGTACATGGCTTTATCGGCCTTCGGAATCACTGAGCCGGGACGCGAATACGAAGCCGTGGAAAACGGGCTGATTGCCCTGAATGGCGCAAAACCGGTCAATCCCTCGGGCGGACTGATCGGGTGCGGACACCCCGTGGGTGCTTCCGGCGTCAGAATGTTCCTGGACCTTTATAAACAGGTAAGCGGCCAGGCCGGCACATATCAGGTGGTCGGTGCCCGGAACGCCATGATGCTGAATATCGGCGGAACCGCTACCACCAATTATGTCTTTATTGTAGGACAAGCATGACGCTGGACAAATTTTCAGGCCTCAATACGAGAATCAGTCCCAAGGCCACCATCGGCAAGAACGTTCTCATCGGTGACAATACGGTCATCTATGACAATGTGGAAATCGGAGACAATACCGTCATCTGCGATAATTGCGTCATCGGCGAACCCCTGAACGCATATTATGCCGATACCCGGAATTATGAGAATCCCAGGACGCAGATCGGGCCGGGTTCTTTGATTCGCAGCTACTCTATCCTGTATGCCGGTTCGGTATTCGGAGAAGGATTGCAGTGCGGACACCGGGTGACGGTCCGTGAAAATGTCACCTGCGGCAAGCATTGCAGCATCGGGACCCTGTGCGATATCCAAGGATACTCCGTATTCGGAGACTATGTGCGGATGCACAGCAATGTCCATATCGGCCAGCATTCCACTATAGGCAATTATTGCTGGATTTATCCATATACCGTCTTTACCAACGATCCTACGCCCCCGTCCGATATCTGCGTAGGGCCCACTGTGGGCGATTACTCGATTGTCGCAACCCATTGCCTTCTGCTGCCCGGCGTCACTATTGGAAAGCACTGCCTCATAGGGGCATGTTCCATGGTTTCAAGGGATATTCAGGATTACCAGGTGGCCATCGGGTCGCCTGCGCGCGCCGTCAAGGACGTCCGCGAAGTTAAAGACAGGGAAACCGGGGAACCGCATTACCCCTGGCCCGAGCGGTTCAGCAGGAATATGCCCTGGGATGGAATCGGTTATAAAAAATGGCTTGAAGAAGGACAATGATACAATTTCTGTCGCTTAAAGATGTAACGGCCCTGCATGGCGAAGAAATCGCGGCAGCGGTAGACCGGGTGGTCGCCGGCGGCTGGTACCTTCAAGGAAAGGAGAACGAACGCTTCGAGGCCGATTACGCCAATTATATCGGCACGAAGCATTGCGTGGGCTGCGCCAATGGCCTGGATGCCCTCATCTGGATATTCCGTGCCTATATAGAGCTGGGCGTCATGAAGCCGGGCGACGAAGTCATCGTGCCTGCGAACACCTACATCGCCACCATCCTGGCCATCACGGAAAACGGACTGCAGCCGGTTCTCGTGGAACCGCGCCCGGACACGCTGGAAATCGACGACAGCCTCCTGGAAGCGGCCATCACAGAGAAGACACGGGCCATCGCCATCGTTCACCTGTATGGCCGGAATGCCTACACCGAAAATATAGGTGCCTTATGCCGAAAACACGGCCTGAAGCTGGTGGAAGACAATGCACAGGCGCACGGATGCCGGGTACCGGACGGCCGGAGAACCGGCAGCATAGGCGATGCCGCCGGCCACAGTTTCTATCCCGGGAAGAACCTCGGCGCCCTGGGCGACGGCGGTGCCGTAACCACCAATGATCAGGCTCTGGCCGATACTATACGGGCCCTCGCCAATTACGGCAGCCAGAAGAAATACGTCTTCAAGTACACCGGCCGCAACAGCCGCCTTGACGAGATCCAGGCGGCGGTCCTGGACGTCAAGCTAAAGTATCTGGACGAGGATAACGCCCATCGGAAACTTATCGCGAAGTATTATTACGAACATATATCCCATCCTCTTGTCAGTCTTCCTGCGCGGCTTGACGATGCGCAGAATGTCTATCACCTGTTCCCGATTATTTGTCAGCGCCGGGACCAGCTGCAGGCATATCTGAAGGATAACGGGGTTGGGACGCTGATACATTATCCCATTCCGCCGCACAGGCAGGAATGCTACCCGGAACTGGCGCATTACAGCCTGCCGATTACGGAAAAACTGGCTCAGGAAGAACTGAGCATACCCATCGGCCCCGCCATTTCCCTGGAAGAGGCCGCCGAAGTCGTTTCACTGATCAACCGTTTCTGATTCCTGCCTTTCAGATGGCAGATACACATTACCCCCTGGCGACACTGATCGTAGCCTTCTACAAGCAAGAAAAGTTTGTAGAGGATACGGTGGCGGGGGCATTGGGGCAGACGTATCCGAACCTGGAGATAATCTTTTCGGACGACAACTCGCCGGACGGGACCTTTGAGGTGCTGAAAAAGGCCGTCGAAGGCTATCAGGGGCCGCATAAGGTCATCCTCAACCGGAACGAGAAGAACATGGGGCTGGTGCCGCACGTCAACAAGCTCCTGTTCGGGCTGGCCCACGGCGAATTCATCTTCCTCAACGGCGGTGACGATGTCTCGCTGCCCGGCAGGGTATCCGCCCAGATGGAATATTTCCAGGCCGATCCTTCCGTAATGGCCGTAACCGGCTCATACATAACCATCGACAAAGAGGGGAAACAGACTGGCGAAGGGCGCCTCGAAAAAGACAGCCTCCTACGGCTGGACGACAGGAAATACCTGCAATCGGATACCTTCATGACGGGCGGAGTGGCCCTTGCCATCCGGAAAAAGGTGCTGGACCGCTTTGGAATGATGGGTGACTGCCAGACGGAAGACAGCGTGCTGCGCTTTCGCGCCATGCTGCTGGGACCAACCCTGCGAAGCGCTCAGGTCCTTCTCAAATACAGGGTTCACGGGGAAAACATCAGCCAGGACATCCGCCATTTCAGCACCCGAAAAATCGCGGCTCAATACAGGAAGGACCTGGATGCCGTGAAAGAATCGCTTCCGCCGACTCTGTACAGGAAACTCGTAAAGAAAATCAGGCGCTATACCCAGATACGCCTTCTGCAGGAAAAACAATCCAGCAGCCCGGCGCTGTTCCGGCCGCTGTATGACCTTGCCCGCAAGGGGCTGCGCTTTGTCCACCTCCTTTCTTCCCGTTAGGGAATATGCCGACAGAGAATAACATACGCATCGCGAAGAATACGATGTACATGTACCTGAGGATGTTCGTAATCCTCCTGGTATCCCTGTACACCACCCGCATCGTCTTCAACACGCTGGGCGTGGAGGATTACGGTATCTACAACGCTGTGGGCGGGATCATCGTGTTCTTCACCTTCATCAATGCCAGCCTCACCGGAGCGTCGCAGCGCTACATCACGGCCGAAATTGCCGAAGGAACGCCGGATTCGCAGCGGGAGGTCTTTTCCTCGGCGGTGGTCGCCCATCTGCTGATCGGCCTTGTCATCGTCCTGCTGGGAGAAACCGTCGGCCTGTGGTACCTGAATACGCTAATGAACATACCCGCGGGAAGGATGACGGCGGCCAATGTGGTGTACCAGCTGTCCATTTTTTCCACCTTCCTGTCGGTGCTGCAGGCGCCGTTCAACGCAACCATCCTCGCTCACGAGCGGATGTCGGTCTATGCCTATTTCTCCATCTTCGACGTAATGTTCAAGCTGGCGGTGGCATTCCTCATCCGGGCCATCGACGGGGACAAACTGATAGTCTACGGCCTCCTCATCTTCGGCGTCGGCGTCCTGAACATCCTGCTGTACCGCATCTACTGCTACCGGACCTTCCCCATGTGCCGATTCAAAAAGCCCCGCAACCGGGGCATCTTCAAGGGACTGTTCTCCTATACGGGCTGGGCCCTGTTCGGATCGGCCATGTATGTGGGTACGAATCAGGGCGTTACGCTGCTTGTCAACTACTACCATGGCGTCCTCGTCAATGCCGCCATGGGCGTCAGCAACCAGATTGTCTCCGTGGTAAGCCAGTTCGTCTCCAATTTCCAGGCAGCCTTCCGGCCGCAGATAGTAAAATACTATGTCTCGAAGGACTGCGCCGAACTGTCAAAACTGACGATTCGCGCCTCCCGCCTGTCGGCCTACCTGATTCTGATACTAATGGTGCCCATCTGCTTCGAAATCAAGGACTTCCTTAGTATCTGGCTGGGAAACTATCCCAAGTATGCCGTGGAATTCTGCCTGCTGACGCTGGTCTGCGTCTATTTCGAGAGCATCTGCAATCCGCTGATTACCCTTATCACCTCCGACAAGGACATCCGCAAATACCAGATCACGGTGTCGCTTATCTACGCCACCAATCTCATTTTCTGCTGGCTTGTGCTGGTGGGTCATGCGGCCCCCTACCTTGTCATCGCCGTGAGACTCGGAATCGACTTTGCGCTAATTGCCTCCAGGCTCCTGCTGATGCGGGGACAGTGGTATGATTTCCCCATTGCAGAATGGGTGAAGAAAGCCATCGTGAAGCCGCTGCTGGTCATGACCATCCCGGTCGGCCTTTCTTTCCTGGTGCAGATGATACCTGTCGGTTCCGTATGGCTCAGACTGTTCCTGTTCTCCGGATTCTCGTTTGCCGCCTGCGCCCTGAGCATCTATCTGCTGCTGCTCGAAAAAGCTGAAAAGGACTTTATATGGAAAAGCATCCCGCACTTACACTGAAGCGTCTGATATATGACGCCCTGTCGCTGTTCAGGCCCAACAAAATCTTTGTCTATGCCTATGTAAGAAGGCAAGGGCTGGGCTATGCCAGGAACAACTGGGGCGACGACATAAATATCTCCATGCTGGAGGAAATATCGGACTTGAAAGTGCTGATTATGAACCGCTCCCGCTTGTTCTCCCACCTCCCCGTAAAGACTTATAGCTGCATCGGGTCCATCCTAGGCGAATGCTATGGGAAGAAGTTGGAAATATGGGGGAGCGGCTGCCGATCGGAGAAAAGCCGGCTCAAGGTAGTGCCCGCCAAAGTCCATTCTGTCCGCGGTCCCCTCACCCGCCAGGTCCTGCTCAAACAGGGCATCGACTGTCCGGAAGTCTATGGAGACCCGGCGCTGCTGGTATCCCGCTACTACCGCCCCAAGGTGGAAAAGCAGTACACATTCGGCATCATCCCCCACTATATCGACGAAAAGAATCCACTCGTCAAGGCTATAATTTCAAGTCCCGACGTGCTGGTAATCAGTATGGCCGATTATAAGCATTGGCACGATATTCCGGATGCGGTGTGCTCCTGCGAGATGATTCTTTCCTCCTCGCTGCACGGGCTCATTGTGGCCGACAGCTACGGCATCCCCAACGCCTGGGTCCGTTTCTCGGACAACATCTCCGGCGGCAGTTTCAAGTATCTCGATTACTTTGCCTCCGTGGGCAGGGATGTCCAGGAGCCGGTCCGTATCGAAAGCCGCGAAGACCTGGACGCCGCCCTTCAGGACGAGTCGCTTTTCACGGTGGCCAAGAACATTGATTTTGAATCCATTATCAACGCCTGCCCCTTCAAGGAGCAACTTTTACCCTGAACAATAAGCCTGAAATATCAGTCATCGTGACCGCTTACAATGCGGCGGACAGCATCGCCCGCTGCATGGAGAGCATCCTCGCGCAGTCCTTCCGGGATTTCGAGCTGCTCATTCTCAATGACGGCAGCACCGACCGCACTGAAGAAGTCATCGGCCGATACGACGACCCCAGAATCCGATACTTCAGCCATCCCAACCAGGGAGTGGCCTTAACCCGCCAGAAGGGCCTGGACCTTGCAGAAGGCCGATTTTCGATTTTTGTAGATTCCGACGACTGGATTGAGGCCGACATGCTGGAAGGAATGCACCGGAAGCAGGAAGAAACGGATGCCGACATGGTCCTCTGCGACCTTGTGGAGGAGTTCGGCAGCCGCACGGTGTACAAGCGGCAGAATCCCGGCACCACGGATTCCCGGACAGTCCAGTATAAACTTCTGAACGAGTTGCACGCCGGCATGGTGAACAAACTGATAAGGCACAGTCTCTACAGCCGGTACGACATCCGCTTTCTCAGCGGAGTCAACTGCTGCGAAGACCAGCTTCTGCTCATCCGCCTGCTGGCCGCTCCGCTCAAGGTTGCTTACGTGGAAAAAGCTTACTATCACTACGATAAGTCCATCAACGAAGGCTCCATCACCAACCGGTGGCACCAGCGTCCGGTGAAGGAATGGCTCCTGCTTCTCCAGGCGATGGAACCCTGCCTTCAGGATGCCGAAGCCCGGAAAGCCTTCGACGCTTATGCCGCCGGAAGGCTGTATGACGCCACCTGGGCCGGAGAGGACGGCGAGGCCGATTACCGGCAGCTCTATACCCTCTACAAAGCCTGCCTGGACCGCGCTCCCCTGCCCATGAAAAAGAAACTGATCTGCCATCTGAGATACGCCGGGCTGGGCCCGCTCATCCGGCTTGCCAGACAAATCCGCGCCTGACCATGAAAACCGTTCCCATCCTCTTTACCTTCGACGCGTCGCTGGAACTGGCGGCTGGGGTGTGCATTACTTCCCTTCTGGAAAATGCCGATCCCACCACCTTCTACGACATCTTCGTGCTTCACGGCCCCGCCTGCGACTTCTCGAAAAGCCGTCTCAACGAGCTTCCGGAGCACTACGGGAACTGCCGGCTCACCTTCCGCAAGGTTGAAGGCGAGTTTGTCGGCGGATACGAGGTACGCGGCATCCCCGAGACCGCGTACTACCGTCTGCTGGCACCGGAACTGATTCCGGAATACGGCAAACTGCTGTACTCGGATGTCGATGTCATCATCCGCGAGGACCTCGGAAAATACTACGACCTGGACCTTGGCGACAATTACTTCGCCGGGGTTGACACCTGCCCCCGTCTGCGCCCATCAATCCGGAAATATGTCACCGAAAAGGCCGGCCTGGACTGGCAGAAAGGCTATTTCTACTCCGGCAACCTGGTGATCAATTCGGCCCGGCTCCTTGCCGATGGCAAACTGAAGGAGTTCCGCGAACTGGGCCGGAACGCCTATCTCTACCAGGACATGGACATCATCAACATCTCCTGCAACGGCCGTTTCCTTCAACTGGGACCCTCATTCTGCATGACCGTCCAGCTCTACGACCTTATGCTGGACAGGCGGGCCGATATGGAGGAAATCCACGGCAAGGAAGAGATCGAGCGTGCCCTCAGCTGCGGTATTGTCCATTACAACGGCGCCAAGCCGTGGAAAGAAGCCTGCCCGAACATGGACATCTGGTGGAGCTGCTACCGGCGCTCCATCTTCTTTGACGAACGCTTTGCAAGGGACTTCTGGACCGGGCAGCGGGACAAACTTGAGACTCTGTCGCTGAGCAAACGCATCAAACTGCTGCTGCGTTATCCACTGGACCGTCATCAACGATGAAAATCGGCATCATAACCATGCACAAAGTGCTGAACTGCGGTTCGGCGCTCCAGGCATACGCCCTGCAGCAGGCCCTGCGCCTGATGGGATATGAGAGCGAAATCATCGACTACCGCTACGAGGAGCTCTCCCGTCCCTCGCCGAAGGCGCGCGTAATAGCCTTTTTCAGGGACCTTCTCTTCGGCTTTCCCGCATGGCGGATGAAGCTGAAATTCAAGGCGTTCTACAAGCGGAACCTGGTCCTTTCCAGGCAGTCATACGACCGCAGAAGCATAGTGGAAAATCCCCCGCAGTATGACCTCTACATCACCGGGAGCGACCAGGTCTGGAATCCCCGTTTCATAGGGGACGACGTTAACTTCCTGCTCGCTTTCACGGCGCCGGAACAGAGAAAGATTTCCTACGCCTCCAGCATAGCGGCGTCGGCCATAAACGAAAAGTGGAAAGAACTCTACGCCAAATACTTGTCAAAATACCAGGCCATTTCCGTAAGGGAGCGCTCTGGAGTGGAAATCATCCGGGAACTCACCGGCCGGGAGGCCGCCCTGTGCTGCGACCCCACGCTGCTGCTTCCACGGGAGCAGTGGGATGCCCTGTCGGCACGGTCTCGCTGCAAGGTCCCCGAAAAATATATACTGGTATATGCGCTTTCGTACATGTTCGACCCCTTCCCTGAGGTTTACGGGATGGTGGACAAGGTACAGAAGACGCTGGGCATGAAAGTGGTTTTCCTGCAGGGAAGGGCCAAGGATGTGCTCCGCCCGGATTCCAGGCTCATAAAATCGGCCGGACCCGAGGATTTCGCCTTCCTTTTCAAGCATGCCGGCTTTGTCATAACCACTTCCTTCCACGGGGCCGCCTTTGCCCTCCTCTACGACAAGCCACTCATCGGCGTGGTGGATGCCCGCTCGGAGGCCGACAGCCGAATCCGCTCGCTGCTCACATCGGCCCAAGCCACAGGTTCCATTAACGATTACAGGGATACGGTGGAACTGGATGCGGCCGGGCTTATGGGCCTCAAAGGGAAGCGGGAAGCGCTGGAGGGCCTGATTGAAGAAAGCAAACAGTATCTGAAGGAGAATCTTCCTGAATGACCGTATCCGTAATCATACCGGTTTACAAGGTGGAAGCCTACGTCGAGCGCTGCGTCCGTTCCCTCATGGAGCAGACCTTCCCCGACATCGAATTCATCTTCGTGGACGACGGTTCCCCGGACGGGAGCATCGACATCGTGCGGAGGGTATCGGCCGATTATCAGCGCAATGTGCGGATTCTGACCCATCCCGCCAACAAGGGACTGCCAGCTGCGCGCAATACCGGTCTGGAGGCCGCCTCCGGCGAATGGATACTCCATGCCGATTCCGACGACTGGCTGGAACCCACGATGGTGGAAAAACTGTACCTGGCAGCCGTCCAGGCCGATGCAGACCTCGCTTACTGCGACTATTACCTGGATTTCGGCGGAAGCCGCAGACGCCTTTCCAATCCCTCTTTTACCGACGGAGAAACCCTGGTCCGGGAGGGCTATTTCGGAGGCACCGCCAAATTCAATGTGTGGAACAAACTGGTCAGGGCCAGGCTTTTTGAGGGCATCTCCTTCCCGGAAGGCCATGCCATGGGCGAAGACATGACCATGATTCCCGTCACGGCAAGGGCCGGAAGGGTGGCCTATGTTGAAGAAGCGCTGTACCACTATTTCAAACTGAACCCCAGAGCTTATTCCAACACCTTCTCCGCCAAGCACTTGGAAGATATCCGCTTCAATGTGGACCGCAGCCTGGGACTGCTTCCGGAGGGGCGTTTCACAGAAAAGGACACAGCCTTTTTCAAGCTCAATGTCAAGCTCCCCTTCCTGATGTCCGGCAGCCGTGAACAGATGCGGCTCTGGAAGGAGTGGTACCCCGAGGCCAACCGCTACATCCGCGAGAACACTTACCTGCCCCTTCGCACCCGGCTCCTCCAGCAATGGGCCGCCGACGGGCACTTCCTCCTGGTACGGCTCTACAGTTTTGCCGTAGACAAACTGTTCTATGGATTTCACCGCTTATTCCGATAGATGGGCATGAAAAAGTTCATCCTGGTCATACTCACGGGAATAATCACGAGCCTGTTCATTTTCCCTTTCAACCTGCCGTCACTGTCTGACGTCAACACCAAGATGGTGCTCGCGGCGGTGGGACTGGGCTTGTTCGGATTGGACCTTCTCCGCGACCGGGCATTCGTCATATCCCGTGACTTCCTGATATTCACCCTGATAGGTATCATGGTGAGCATATGGGCCTATCTGGTCATCACGATTAACAATACGGTGGATACCTCCTATGCCCAGTACATAGTATCGGCCTGGGTGTGGATGGGAGGCGCCTATACGGTGGTGAGCATGATCCGGGCAGTCCACGGGAAGGCGTCCGTGGAACTGATCGGCCAGTATCTGGTTGGCGTCTGTGTGGCGCAGTGCATCCTGGCGTACATGATGACCCAGTATCCTTCCCTCAAAAACTTCGTGGACAGCCTGATGGGCAATGCCGCAGACTTCATGGGACCGGCAGAAGGCCGAATGTACGGCCTGGGCGCCGCCCTTGACCCGTCCGGTCTGCGTTTTGCCGCCGTGCTGGTGATCCTGGCCTATCTGATTCACAAGACGGATTCCGCCACAGACCGTGGTCTGGAGGCGTTTTATGTGTTTGCGTTCATAATCATCGGGGTCATCGGCAACATGATTTCCAGGACCACTATTATAGGCGTTGGCATAGCGCTGGCCTACTGGATCCTCATGCTCTTTACAGAGAAAAGGGAGCGCTACCTGAGCGGATTCTGGGTGACGGCATCCATCTGCTTACTGCTGAGCCTGGTCCTGATCATAGTGCTGTACAATACCAATTATGCCTTCCGCAACTACTTCCGCTTCGGTTTCGAAGGCTTCTTCTCCCTGGTGGAAAAAGGCTACTGGGAGACAAACTCCACCAACATCCTGAAGGGGATGGTCATCTGGCCGGAATCCATAAAGACCTGGGCCATCGGGGACGGCCTCTTCTTCAATTACGAAGGCACGCCGGACCGCTTCGGACAGGTGGAAACGGGCTTCTACATGGATACCGACATCGGCTACCTGCGTTATATCTTCTATTTCGGGAGCATAGGACTGCTCCTTCTGACCGCCGTATTCATCAGAATCACCTCCACCTGCTGCCGGATTTTCAAGGATGACCGCTGGCTCTTCCTGCTGATTCTCCTCGTGAACATGGTGGGATGGGTCAAGGTGTCCAGCGACATCATAATGGTTTTCGCGCCGTTTTTCGTGCTGGCCTGTATAAAGGAAAAACAAGGGACGGAATGAAAAAACTCCTGCAGATAAACCCTACCGTAAGGGAAAGCACATCGACGGGAAAAATCATGCGCGAGATTGGAGAAATGGCAATTTCGGCAGGATGGGAGAGCTATATCGCCTACAGCGGCGCGCGGGATGGCATTCCGCCGCACAGCTCCAAGTTGGTTCCGGTGGGAAGCCGCCTGGACCTGCTTGGGCACTTTCTTGCCACACGCCTTTTCGACGCCCACGGGCTGGCATCGCGGAGAGCCACGCGCAAGCTCATCGAGCGCATCCGGGAAATCGACCCGGACATCATCCATATCCACAATGTCCACGGTTATTTCCTAAACTATCCCGAACTTTTCGCCTATCTTGCCGCCAGCGGGAAACCCGTCATCTGGACGGTCCATGACTGCTGGCTGTACACCGGGCACTGCTACCACTACGCATCGGCAGGCTGCGACCGCTGGCAGACTGAGTGCCATGACTGCCCCTGCAAGACCCGCTTCCCGGCCAGCTACGGCCTGGACCGCTCCCGCCGTAATTTCCGCCTTAAGAAACAGTGCTTCACTTCCCTTCCCAACTTTACGCTGGTGGTAGTATCGGACTGGATGAAATCGGAACTTGCAAAATCCTTCCTTGCCGATGTGCCGTGCCTTACGATTCACAACGGAATTGATACACAGGTGTTTGCACCCGAAGAAAGCCTTGCCGACGGCGGCGTTTACTACCTTGCCGTCGCCTCCATTTGGCTCAAGGAAAAGGGGCTGGAAGACCTGGCGGAACTCGCCGGACAGCTGTCCCCGGACGAGCGGCTTGTGGTGGTGGGCAAGATGAGCGAGAGCCAGAAACGCTCGCTCCCGGAAAAGGTGGAAACCATAGAGCGCACGGCGGATGTCCGGACCCTTGTGCGCCTCTACAGCGGGGCAACGGCCCTGGTGAATCCCACCTGGCAGGACAACTACCCCACCGTGAACCTGGAATCCATCTCCTGCGGCACCCCGGTTGTCACTTACCGCACCGGCGGAAGCGTGGAATCCGTCACTCCGGAAACCGGATATATCGTGGAAAAGGGCGATGTAAAAGGCATGTACGGCTGTCTGCAGCAAATAAGGCAGCAGGACCGGGAGGCGTGGCGTCGCAGCTGCCGCGACCATGCGCTCCGCCATTTCGACAAATCCACCGCCCTTGACGCCTACCTCCAACTCTACGAAAGCCTGTCATGATGTCCTTCGATAAAGACAAGCTTATCCTCGTGAAAGCGCTGATGGCCCTTCTTATCGTGGCGGACCACCTGAATTTCTTCCTGGACCTTGGGTGGCTGAAACCGTTCAAGGAGCTGGGCGCGCCTATCGTGTCGGTCTTTTTCTTCATTTCCGGTTTCGGGCTTGTGCGCTCCTGGCAAAACAAAGGCCAGCAGTATCTTAAAGACTTCATCCGCAGCAAGTTCCTGCGCATTGTACTGCCCGCCCTGCTTGCCCTGGCGGCCTATTATCTCCTGCTTTGGAATCCCCGGCGGGACTATCTTCTGGACTGGAAAAACCTGGCCCTTTACGGCACTCCCATTCTGCCTTTTTCCTGGTTTGCAGAGGCCATCGTCTTCTTCTACCTGGTATATTACCTTTCCTTCAGATACCTGAAAGGGAAATGGAAATCGGCAGGGATTCTCTCAGGAACGCTCCTGTGGATGGCCGTGACCATACTCATCGGCTACGACTGGTGCTGGTGGATTTGTTCCCTGTCCTTCCCTTCCGGCGCCTTCTTCGCCCGGTACGAAAAGGATATCTATGCCTTCTGCGAGGCCAAACCCTACCGCTATTATGCCCTCCTGGGCAGCCTGGGCGTCCTTTTCCTGGCCCTGTACATGCCGCGGAACCCATATCTCTGGACGCTGTGCTACATACTTATTCCCGCCATCGTGGCACTTGTAATAGCAAAGCTTCCACTGGGCAGGCTCCACGGGCCGGTGCTGCTGTTTATCTCCGGCATTTCGTATGATATTTACCTCTGTCACGGCATTCCGATGGAACTGCTGCGCGACAGGCTTCCCATCCAGAATCCGCTGCTTTTCATCGCGGCAGTTTACGCGCTCACGATTCTTCTGGCATTCGCCGTGCAGCGGCTGAGCAGATTCATATCAACCAAATTATGCGCATCGTCTACAACATAGCCGGTCTGTACCGTCCTTCAGGGATGGAAAAAATCCTCACCGACAAGGCCAATTGGCTGGCCGGCCACGGGTATGACGTGACCATCATCACCACCGAGCAGAAAGGCCGTCCCGACGCCTTCCCGCTGGACGGGCGCATCTCGCGGCTGGACCTTGCAATCGGCTACGAGGACAACAACGGCGGAAGCCTCCTCAACAAGCTGATTCATTATCCCTTGAAACAGTACCGCCACCGCAGGCGGCTCTCCCGCGACCTTATGGACATAAAGCCCGATATCACCGTCTCCACGTTCTGCAACGAGCAGGGTTTCCTTCCCGGAATCCAGGACGGGAGCCTCAAGGTGCTGGAGCTTCATTTTTCCCGCCACAAGCGCGTGCAGTACGGGCGCAAAGGCCTCTGGGGACTGGTAGACCGGCTCCGCAGCGCGGGCGAAGTGCGCCAGGTGCGGCGCTTCGACCGCTTCGTCACCCTCACCCGCCAGGACATGGCCGAATGGGGCGACATACCCGGCATCACATGCATCCCCAACGGCATCCACCTGGAGGACATCGTGCCGGGAACGCATGACAGCAAAACCGTCATCGCCGTGGGCCGATATGCCTACCAGAAGGGACTGGACCGGCTGATTGACGCCTGGAAAATCGTCTCCGACCAGCTTGGACCGGAGCACGGATGGCGCCTGCGCCTCCTTGGCGAAGGAGAACTCCGCGGCTCCCTGCAGCAGCAGATCGACAGGCTGGGACTCTCCGGTTCGGTGGAGCTCTGCGGCACGGTCCGCGACATGCCCTCCGAGTACCGCCAGGCCGCCCTCCTTGCCCTCTCCTCCCATTACGAAGGCCTGCCGATGGCCCTTATCGAAGCCCAGGCCTACGGCGTCCCCGCCGTCAGTTTCGACAGTCAGTGCGGTCCCCGGGAAGTGATTGTGGACGAAAGGACGGGACGTCTTGTTCCGGAAGGAGATGTAGAAGCTCTGGCACAGGCTATTCTGGAGCTTATTCAGGACCCGGAAAAGCGCCGCCGTATGGGCGAAGAAGCCGCCAGCCTTGCCAATAGATTTGATTTTGAAGCGATTATGAAACAGTGGGACAAACTGTTCAGACAAGATGAAGATCCTGCAGCTCGGTAAGTTTTATCCCATCCGCGGAGGCGTGGAAAAGGTGATGTGGGACCTCACCCGGGGCCTCTCGGAAGAGGGTGTGGACTGCGACATGCTGTGCGCCTGCCTCTCCGAGGACGGTCCGCTCCGCCTCAACGACCACGGCTGCGTGTACCGCGAGAAAGCCCTGGCAAAGAAAGCCGCCACCATGCTCTCGCCGGCGATGATTTCCTGGCTCCGCCGCCACAAGGCCGAATACGACATCATCCACATCCACCATCCGGACCCCATGGCCGCGCTGGCGCTGCGCCTTAGCGGATACCGCGGAAAGGTGGTTCTCCACTGGCACAGCGACATCGTCTCGCAGAAGTTCCTGCTGGCCATGTACCGCCCGCTGCAGTCATGGCTGGTGAAAAGGGCGCAGCTCATCATAGGCACCACCCCCGCCTACATCCAGGCGTCGCCCTGGCTCCGGGAGGTGCAGAACAAGTGCACTTATGTCCCTATCGGCATCCGCCCCGTACCTGCCGATCCTGCCGGTTCAGCGGCCATCCGGGAGCAGTTCCCGGGAAAGACCCTCATTCTCTCCATCGGACGCCTGGTGCCGTATAAAGGCTATCCGGTGCTGATAAAGGCCATGAAACATTTACCGGAGAAGTATCATCTTATTATCGGCGGAGAGGGTCCTTTGCGCGAAGAATTGGAAAAGCTCATCGACAGCGAAAACCTTCGGGACAGAGTTTCCCTGCGGGGTTATCTTGCCGATGAAGAGCTTCCTGCCCATTACGGGGCCTGCGATCTCTTCGTCCTTTCCAGCGTCATGAAGACGGAGGCCTTCGGCATAGTCCAAATAGAGGCCATGTCCTGCGGAAAACCAGTCGTGGCCACCAGGATTCCCGGCTCCGGCGTGTCCTGGGTCAACGAAGACGGCGTCTCCGGAAGGAATGTGACGCCCGGCGATGATGAGGAACTCGCCCGCGCCATCCAGGAAGTGACAGACAATTACGGAACCTTCTCTGCCGGGGCCCGTTCCCGCTACGAAAAACTGTTCCGCGAACAAACCATGATTCAATCAATATTTAAGCTATATGAAGCACTCGTTTAAAACTTTCCCGGCATTGCTGGCCATGCTGGCCATGGTGTCCTGCACCACGGCCAAGCAGATGAGCTACCTGCTGGACATGGCGTACAATACGGACTATCCGGTTACGCCGGCCCCGGAGCTCATCATCCAGCCTGACGACTGCCTGGGCATCACTGTCTCCAGTTCAACCCCGGAACTGGCTGCCCCGTTCAACCTCTTCAGTGAAGGAAAAGCTAATCTGAAATATGTTGTGGACATGAAAGGCAATATCGAGTTCCCCGTGCTTGGCACCATCAATGTCTGGGGTGCCACTCTCTCCCAGATCCGCAACGGCATCGCAGACGGAATCCGGGCCAACGGATTCATCAAGGACCCCATCGTGAATGTGACTCTGGAGAATTTCAGCGTTACGGTCATCGGCAGCGGCGGGAATGCCGTGGTGCCGGTCAAGGGGAGCAGCATCAACATCTTGCAACTACTGGCCACCAGCGGAGGCGGTCTTTCCAACCACTCCGACATCAGCGACATCATGGTCATCCGGACCGAGAACGGCATCCGCCGCTCCTATTCTGTAGACCTCACCAGCAAGGACCTCTTCGATTCTCCGGTCTTCTACCTAAAGCAGAATGACGTGGTCTATATCAAGCCCAAGGGAGTGAAACTGAGCGCCAGCGGCCAGACCACGATGAGCTTCGTCACCGCCGGACTCTCGCTGCTGTCCATCATTGTCAATGCCATTATTTGGACCAACCGATAGATTATGAACGAGAAAAACAACAACAGCAGCAGCGTCAATCTGGTAGACCTGTTCTTCTACCTGCTCAGCCACTGGTACCTGTTTGTCATCTGCGTAGTGCTGTGCGTGGGCTTCGCCTACTACCGCTATTCCAAGATGCAGCATGTCTTCCGGAGCGACGCCACCATCATCATCAAGGACCCGTCCAACACCCAGAGCACCGTGCAGATGGGCGCATACAGCAGCCTCATCAACCATGTGAGCATGTCCAACGAAATCCTCCAGCTCCAGTCCCGCGAGCTGATGCAGATGGTTGTGACCACACTGGATGCCGATATCGACTATATCGAAAAAGACCGCCTGCGTGACGTAGAACTGTACCGGAACGCCCCGGTGAGGATGTTCATCGCCCGCAAGGACGGAGACTTCGAATGCCTCCTCAAGGTTACCCCTTCCGGTGAGACGCAGATCACCGTGGAAGGCTCCGGCCTGCAAAAGCAGGAGGTCCAGCTGGGCGATACGCTCCAGGTGCGGGGCCACAAGGTGGTCTTCTCCCCGAACGCCAGCTTCAAGTCCTACATGGGCAAGGAAATCAAGGTGAGGAAGGTGACCGTGCCCGCCAGGGCATCGCAGTTCGTGGCCGGGCTCAAGGTGGTCCAGGCCGAAACCGACGGCTCCATCCTGCAGCTCTCCCAGAATGATTATTCCTTCATGCGGGCCGACGACGTACTTAACATGCTGGTCCAGAAGTACAACGAAGACGCAGTGCGGGAAAAGAACCGCATCGCCGTGAATACGGCCGCCTTCATCAATGAACGTCTGGCCATCATCCAGGATGAACTGGGCACGGTGGAAGAGGACCTGTCCCGGCTAAAGACCAGCGAAAGGATCCTGGACGTGGAGGCCACGGCTGCCGATTATCTGAACCAGAACAACGCCCTGAACAAGCAGATAGTGGAGCTGGAAACCAAGCTCAGCACCATGCGCTATCTCAAGGATTATGTGCGTTCGGCCTTCCAGGGCTACGAAGTGATTCCGGCCAACCTGGTCACGGAAGACTCCTACATCGAAGACGCCATCCAGAAGTACAACGCAGCCGTGCGCAAAAGGGAGAGCCTCCTCAAGAGCGGCGGTGAATACAGCCTGGCCGTCAGCGGCGTCGAAGACGGCATCAAAGACCTCAAGGCCGATGTCAACGGCTTCATCGACAGCCGCATTTCAATTATAATCTCCCAGCGTCAGGCCCTGGCCGAACAGGAACAGCACTCCCTGCGCAAGTTCACCTCCATGCCTACCAAGGCACGCCGGTTCCTGTCCATCGAAAGGCAGCAGAAAATCAAGGAAACCCTGTACATGTTCCTGCTGAACAAGCGCGAGGAGAACTCCCTCACCCAGGCCATGGCCGACAACAACGCCCGCATGATAGACTCGGCCACCTCCAGCTGGCATCCCGTCTATCCGTCCCGCAACAAGATGCTGATGGTGGCATTCCTCATCGGCCTCCTGCTGCCGGCGCTGGTGCTCATCCTGCGCATCATCATCGACAACCGCGTCTATTCCCGCAAGGACATCGAGGAGGGCACCAACATGCCTTTCCTGGCCGATATCCCCTATGCCCGTGAGAAGAAGCGGGAAAAGGGAGACACCTCGATTACAACGGCTTACAAGAATTCCAGGTCAAAGGTCTTTACCGAGGCTATGCGCCTTATGTGCACCAACCTGGACTACATGCGGCCGGAAGGCTGCGCCCATCCGGTGATTGCCACCACGTCCTTCTCGGCATCGGCAGGTAAGACCTTCCTCACCACGAACATGGCCGCCTGCCTTGCCGACGCCAAGAAAAAAGTGGTGCTTGTGGATATGGACCTCAGGAAACGTACCGCATCCAATTTCTTCTCGCTGAAGCACGGCGTCCCCGGCCTGTCCAACTACATTTTCAACGAGCAGATGCGTCTGGCGGAGATCCTGCACAAGGATGTCCTTCCCGGCGTCGACTTCATTCCCGGCGGACACATCCCGCCCAACCCGGCCGAACTGCTGGGCCGCGCCCGCTTTGACGACCTCATCAAGGAACTGCGGGAAGAATACGACTTCATCCTTCTTGACGGCGTACCGGTGAATGCCGTGGCCGACATGATGGTGGTCCAGCGCCTTGTGGACATGAACCTGTTCATCCTGCGCAGCGGCAAAGTTGACCGAAGGGCCCTTCCGGAACTGGAAACAGTCTATCAGAGCGGCCGCCTGAACCATCCCAGCATCATCCTCAACGGCGGTGAATTCCGCAGCGGATACGGCTATGGTTACGGCTACGGTTATGGTTACGGCTATGGCTATGGTTATGGCTACGGCTATGGTTACGGATACGGAGAAAAAGACGACTAAATGACTATCGCAGTAGATTTTGACGGGACTATCGTAGAGCACAAGTACCCGAAAATCGGCAGGGAAAAGCCCTTTGCCATCGACACCCTGCGCCGCCTGGCGGCCGAGGGTCACAAACTGATTCTCTGGACATCGCGCGAAGGCGAGCTGCTGGAAGACGCCATCCTCTTTTGCAAGGACCGGGGCCTGACCTTCTACGCCATCAACAGCGACACTCCGGCAGGAAGCCTCGTATTCGCAGACAAGACAACCTCCAAGAAGCTGGTCGCCGACGTTTACATCGACGACCGCAACCTGGGCGGACTGCCGGACTGGGGCGAGATCTACGAAATCGTGAACGGCACCCGGCGAATTTCCCACCACAGGCATCACCACAAACGCTCCTTCCTGCAAAGGCTTCTGGGCCGATGAACCAAGATTCCTCATTGGCATTTCTCCTGCAGATTCTGCGGGGCGAACTGCCGGCCGGTCCACCGGACGAGGCCGCCTGGACAGACCTGCTCCAGACGGCAAGGAGACAGACGGTAACCGGCCTCCTGTACCAGGCTGCGGGGCATTTCCCGGAGGATTACCGAATGCCGGAAAAGGTCCTTTTCCCCTTGCTGGCAGAGGTAACGAAGATAGAGACCAACAACCGGAAACTGGCCGAAGCCGAGAAGGAGGCGCTTGGCATCCTCCGCTCCGGCGGACTGGAGCCGGTGGTGATGAAGGGTAGCAGCTGCGCCGCCCGCTACCCCGTACCGGAACTCAGAATCGGCGGAGACATCGACCTCTATGTCCCGGAAGCTGATTTTCAGCGCGCGGCAGCACTCCTCCGGGACGCAGGAGCGGAAGGCACCGAGAAACCGGATTCCAGCATGGATTTCATCCTTGGGGGATGTGAAGTGGAACTGCACCGGCGGTACTTCGACCTGCATATCAGCGGGAGACTTCTCCCGGATGTGGGAACGCCCGAGGCCGAGCTTCTGATGCTCTCCTCCCATATCCTCAAGCACGCCTGCGGGGTGGGAATCGGCCTTCGGCAAATCATTGATTTCGCCCTTGCATACAAAGCCTATTCGGGTGATTATGAGAAACTTCACAAACTCTTTCGACGCGTAGGCCTTTACCGCTGGCATGTCCTTTTGCTCTCCTTCGTCAAGGATTACATAGACCCTTCCGTCAAGGTGCCGTCCCATGTGGATTCCGGGAAACTTTTCCGGATTGTGTCCGATGGCGGGAATTTCGGCCACTTCCGGGAGCGCCGACTGCAGTCCATACAGGGGCAGCCGGCAATCAGGAGAAAAGCGGACACCTTGAGGCGGATGCTCGGCCGTCTTCCTTTCTCCATGCGTTATGCACCACGGGAAATCCTTCCGCTGATATCCGAACTTTTGTTAAAAAATCTGCATTGAGAGTATCTACAACTTGATTTTTTCAAAAAAATGAATTATTTTTGCGGGTATTTATCTACCCGCATTTTTTCGTTTTGCTCCCCGCAAAAAATAAACGATTTCGCGGGCGAAATTAAAGACTTGAACAGTAATTACTTAGCATAGTCAGTGTATTTATGGAATCACGAAAGAGATACCTTGCCCCAGCTGTGATCAAGCAGGTTTCCGTCGAACTGGAAGCCGACCTTCTCGCTGCATCCACCATCCAGCCCGATTCCAAAGTGAACACGATGGGACAGGAAGTGGTCACCATGGATTTTTCACAGTCCTCATTCAACCAAGAGTGGGAAAAATAGTTTCAGAGCCATGAGAACAAGCAGATTCATCATCAGCATAGCGGCCGCAGCAGCATGCCTGCTCGGTTTTTCCGGCTGCACCAAGAGCATCTCCGGCCTGGAGATCCGTTTCCGCGCCAAGACCAACCCTTCCGCCCCTGTCACCAAGACCTCGTTCAGCGGTGAGAACTACGACGGCGGCGGCAAGACCTACGAACGCATCGACTGGTCCAACGGAGACATCATCGTCCTTGCCATGAAAAACAACGAGACAGCCATGGCCACCCAGAACTATTCCGTGAACACCATCTCCACCGTGGGCGTGAACAGCCGCACTGACCTGATGCCCAGCGGTGCCGAAAACGGCCTCACCTGGGGCGAGGGTACCCATGACTTCTGGTCCGGATATCCCGCTTCCAAGGTCACGGTCGGGGACCATACCCTGTCGGCCACCATCCCCGCCGCCCAGGTTGCCAAGTACAGCAGGAAAACCGGCAACGTGGTATCCTTCACCCCCGACATGTCCGACGCCATCATGGTCGCCTCCCTCCAGTGCGTTCCTGCCAATAATGGCATCAATCTGGATTTCTATCCGGCCTTCACGACCTTCGATTTCACCGTAGGCGCCAACGACAACATCACCATCACAAGCTTCGAGATGGAAACCTCCACCTACGAGACTGAAACATCCACCACCATGCCCCTTGCCGGCGGCGTGACGGCGACCTTCGACCCTGCCGCCGGAATGGCCTGCTCCTATGCGGCCAGTGGCAGCACCAGCAACACCGTTTCCCTGGTCTTCCACAACGAAAACGGCGATGCCTACAACCCCATTATCACTCCCACCACATCGATGAACTTCAAGGTGTTCGCCCTGCCGCAGGACATAACCGGCATCCGAATCACCTTCAACCTCAACGACGGAACCCACAGGTCCCTGCGCCTGAAACAGTCAGGCAGCTGGATTACCTTCCCGGCAGCGGCCAAAATCAACATTTCCGGCCTCCTTGTCCCCGGCGCAATCTGGTATATCAATTTTGATTATCCCCGTCAGGAACAGTGGATTGTCCACAATGACATTGAAATCGGCGTAGAATAAAACAAAAACAGAAGAAGAAGATGATGAGAAAGCACTATACAACTGTTCTGGCCGCTCTGGCGGCGCTGACCGTCCTTCCCGCCTGCAACCAGGAAGAGATGACTCCTGCAGGGAGTACGTCCCAAATCCGCTTTGCAGACCCGCTCCAGACAAAGGCCACCGACGCCGTAAGCAATACGGACGTTTTCCAGGTGCGTGACTGGTACAACGACAGCAGGTACCACATTGACAACACCCTGGTCTGGGACAGCGGCGAAGCCAAATGGAAATACGGCACCGACCAAAAATACGAGTGGAGCGGCGGTACCCATCTTTTCTTCAGTTGGCTGGACCACAGCGACAGCTACAGCACCACGGCATTCTTCGGCACCGGCGTGAGCACAAGCGCCAATACGCTCAACCTCCCGGCCAAAGCCATTACCACATCCACCCAGCAATACGACTTCCTGTATTCCAATCCCGTGTGCCGTTCTACCAACGCACAGGACTACTCGGATGTTCCACTGATATTCAACCACCTCTTCGCCCAGGTAGCCATCTCCTTCCAGATTTCCAACCAAACTCCTGACGGAGAACAACCCATCTTCCTGCACGGGGTTTACCTGAACGACAACTTCATCAACAGCAAGGAGACCGCCATCACCTTCAATCAGGACGGGACGGCCGAAGTCACCTTTACCAATCCCACGCACGCTGGCGCGTTCTCCGATAGAAAAGATTGGGGCGGAATGAGCTACGGCAAGGGCGCCACGCCCATCGACGTACTCTCTCAGCGTCAGATCAATTCCAAGGATTTCTATTATGTATGGCCTGCCCAGCACGCAGAGCTCATTGAAGTCCTGGACGTCGTGTACCAGATCTCCGGCGAGACAGATCCCCTCACCGGAAACCCGCTCATCCGTACCTCAAGGCTGTCTTTCCCCAAGGGAACCAAATGGCTGGGCGGCCACAAGTACTCCTATACCGTCACCTATATGGGCGGTATCTTCAAAGTGGAAGAAACCGTAATGGACTGGAACTACACAGAAATGACCGGCTCCGCGGAAGAACAGTCCGCCATGGCAAGCTGGATAGGCTGGGATTCCTCCACCTGCACAATCAGCGGCCAGAACATTACGTTCAAGACAGACACTTACGGCAAGCTAGTTCCCATCCACGGCATGTTCAAGATATACTCGCCCACGCAGTGTACTTATCACATCAACCTCACCCAGAACGCCAATTATTACACCATAACGCCCAACGACGGTGCCAACGTCCATGTGGGCACAGGTTCCATCGGCTCATCTGTGGGTGACATCCTGCCCGGCGTCAACATAGACTTCTATATCTCTGCCCGCGACGACGACAGGCCTGCGGCCGGAAATCCGCCCATAACGGCCGGTCTCTCCTTCTCCGTGCAGGCTTCCGGAGGCCGCGAGTTCTCCCTGGACACCGAGATTCAGCGCGACGGCGCCTTTAACATCATCATCCCCAGCATGTAGCCGATATGAAAAAATACATCATCATAGCCTCAGTTTTTGCCGCACTGCTGTCCGCTGCATCATGCCAGCGGGAGTCAGTGAATGAAGCCCCTGACGGGGAAGGGCTCAGCCTTACGTTCACCTGCAGCGACATTGACACCAAAGCAGATAAACCCGGAACAGGCAACGAGAACCTCATCAAGACGCTGGACGTATTCCTTTTCCCGGAGACCGACGGCAAGTTCCTCCACCATTGGCGTTTCACCCCCGAAATCGAAGACAGCTTCACCTGTTTCATCCAGGCGGCGGTAATCGCAAGCGCCAATTATAAGGTATATTCCATCGCCAATTATCCCGGCTCCGAGACCGACTTTGTCATAGGAGGCGAGAACGCCACCCAGGCCCAGCTCCAGGCGCTTGCCCTGAGCGAGTCTTCCTACCGTACGTTCACGGCAGCCTCCGGCCCTTCCGTCAATCCTGCAGCCAATGAGGACCTGTGCCTCGTCATGACCGGCTTCGCAGACAACATCACCGTACAGGTCGTCCCCGGCCAGACCCTTGTCGGCAAGGCCGAAATTGAGCTCAAACGCCTTCCCGCCAAGGTCACTATGGATTTCTACCTGAAGGATGAAGTAGTATATATCAAAGGCGATATTACCGAAACCTGGACTCCCCTCAGCGACGGCAACAACATCCGCGTGTATCTGTGCGGGGCCGCCTCCGACGCCCTGGTAGGCGGCCGGGACGCTTCCTCCCCCATTTTCGACTATCTTCCCAACATGGACAACACGTCCATCACCGGAAAGACGGATTTTGCCACGGCCTTTTCCAGCACATCCTTCTATACCTATCCGGAGTCCTGGGCTTACGGCGCCACCAACGAGCCTTACATCAAGCTCATAGTCCCGTGGAAGCTTTCACGCAACACGGCCGGTATCATCCAGGAATCCCAGAAGGAATTCTATTACAAGGTGATGCTTCCCACCAACACCTTCGAAAGCAACAACTGGTACCACCTTGTGCTGGATGTCACCCAGCTTGGCGGCGACGCCGAAGACGACGCTGTAAACGTACCCTGCGGCTATCAGGTGCTTGACTGGAGAACCATGACCGAGATTACCTCCGCAATGGCGCCCGGATATTATCTGGACGTGAATGTCCCGGACATGTCGGATATCCGTTTCTACGGCAATACGGTCGATATCCCCTACTTCGCCAGCGGTCCCGTGGAAATCAAGAGCCGCGTAAAGGAATGGGACGATTACACTACCGGAAACCATGAGGATGATACCAATACGTCTGATGTAGCCAATTCCTCCGAAGGGAATTATATCCACATCTCCAACGTACTCAATTACGACTTTACGTCCACCAATTATGACGTTTCGCCCTACAAGTACACCATTGTCCTGAAGCTGAAGAGCGACAACTCCGGCCTATACGACAAGACCCTTGTGGTTACGCAGTATCCGCCGCTTTACATCACGAATACCGATACTCGCAACGATGACGACAGCAAGCCCAACATGTATGTAAACGGTTATTATGAGACCAGCGGAGACAGCAGGGCTTGGGACAGCGTCGGCCCCACTACAACAGGTACCATGGGACAAACACATATTCCTCATTATCTGGGTTCTGTCAATGCGAACACGGATGCTATGAGCGGTAGCGGAAGCAACACGAATCCGAACCTCTACTCGGTAACAACCACGATTCTTAAATTTGCTCCCGTTGTGGACGGACAGCCGCTTGAGACGGTCCTCGGAGACCCTCGCGCCGCCGCCACCAATGAATACCAAAACATCTTGAAAGGTAGGACTGGCAGTGAGTCCCTTGTCAATTACCGCCCTACGGCCGACGATACCCAGAATGTCATCTCCCCTAAGTTCATTTCGGCTTCTTCCTACGGAAAGACGTACTCAGTCTCCTACGAAGGCGCCAGAAGGCGCTGTGCATCTTATCAGGAATACGGTTATCCTGCCGGCCGCTGGCGTCTTCCCACCAAGGCGGAGATTCTGTTCCTCCAGAAACTTAACGCGGACGGCAAGATTCCAACGCTGTTCAACCCTTCTGCAACCAACGGTTATTGGGCTGCCGGAAACCAACTCTATATTAGGAGCGGCAGTGCCGACAGTTTTGTAGATATGACGATAGGAACTGCACCTACAAATTCAGTTAGCGGCGAGGCTATCATAACTGTAAAAAATGGCACGAATTACCAAGGTTATGTCCGCTGCGTCTATGACACCTGGTATTGGGGTGATTTGCATTCTTCTACAACAAGCGGCACGTGGCTTGGATACAAAACCAGTCTGACCGACACATTTTAACGAGAGATGAAAAGAGTATATTCCATATCCCTGTTTTTGCTTGCCACGCTTGCCATTTCCTGCGTACGTGAGCAAGCCATTGTGGAACCCGCTGCCCCGGATGGGGAGACCGTTCCGGTCGTACTGTCTTTCCGGGAACCCATCACCCTGCAGGCCGCCACAAAGGCCGAGCCCGGGATGGAGATGGGCCATGAGCCTGCCATCAGCCACATCCACGTTGCCATCTTCGGGTCTGACAACTACCTGAAGGACTATGTAAGCGCGTACCCCTGCGACGCTGACGGTAATCCCCTCTCAACCGGCTTTGCATCCCAGAATGCGACGTCGGCCTACTTCTTGGCCAGGCTTCCTATTTCCAACAAGCCCAGGAATCTTCACATCATTGCAAACGGCCCTTCTTCACTGCCCTTCAATGCCTACGAGAACGACATCATGCAAAGCATGACGGTAACTGACGGCAACGGCGCATATTGGCAGCGCGTCGTCCTGCCCAATGGCATTACCGTAAAGGAGGTGGATGGCGTCCGTGAGCAGAAGCCCAACGGCGACTACATCCCCACGGATGCCACGGTAACTGCCCTCAGCAGCATCTCCCTCATCCGCAACTTCGCCAGCATTACCCTCACCGAGAATGCCGACAACTTCGTGATTGAATCCTATACGCTCTGTAACATGCCCAGTAGCGGAGCCGTGGCCATGTACAGCACCAACCACGAGGACTGGGTACCAAATTACACCGACCCCAGCCTCACCCTGGATGGCCGCCTGTACAAATACATGGATACCGACGACAGCACGGAGAAGGTATATCATGGTTTCCCCACCAACCCCGACATCGACACCACGATCCCTTCCACGGCGGATGCCTTCAATGCCCCCGGCGTAACAGTTGGCCCGGGAGAGCCCTATTATGTCTATGAACGCGCCGTCACAACGGACAATCCGCCTTTCATCCTGATGGCGGCACGCTATGTGGCCAGCGGTACGCCCAACGCCTCCACCCCAATCCGCTATTACCGTCTGGACCTTGCCCTGGAAGACGGTTACTTCCCCATTTACAGGAATTTCAACTATACCGTCAATGTCTCCGGCGTTTCGGTGGAGGGCTATGATACGCCCGCCGAGGCTTCCCTGCACAATAGCGGCACCAACTTCTCCATGTCCCTGGACACCCGTTCGCTGCCGGAAGTTTCCAACGGTATCGTGCGTCTGTTTGTAGAGCACGCCAACTACGACTGGGTGTACAATACCGACGAGCAGAACTTTGGATTCCGCTTCACCCTTAACGGTGCCAGCGGCACCCTGAACGACAACGTCACCGTGACGCACAAAGAAGGTAATGCCATCAAAGACCTTACGATAGACTCTTCGGACGATTCCGGCGACTTCCGCCGTGTACGTTACAAGCTGAATACGCCGGACGGCACCTCCACCCTTTCGTCCACCATACAGCTGGAGGGAACTTATACCGATGGCCTCGGTGCTACCTACAGGCTTGTCCGTATGGTCACCATCCGCGTATTCAATGCAAAGCAGATCAATCCTTACTTCACGCCTTTTGCCGTGGCCAACGAAGCTGCTCAGCTGACCATCCTTAACATTCCGCTCCCCTGGGACCTGCAGAGTTCCATGTTCCCCATGGAAATCCTCATTGAAGACAGCGGCAAGGTGCTGAACCCGGCCTCCAGCGAGAGCATGCCCGTAAAAACTACCGGCGTCACCGACCCCGACGAACCTTTTACCTCGCTTACCGGGAGCGGCTCCACCTCTTACTGCTTTGTCCGTACGCTTAACTGGTCCGAATACCAGCGCCTGAAAAACAATGCAGAGCTTTCCGGCAGCAGCGATATTGTGCTCACTTGTGAATTCGAGACCACCAAGGCCTTCACAAGCACCACGGCCTACGTATATAACAAGTATTTCGCCACAAATTCTTCCGGCGTAACCACGGCCCAGGCCACCCTCACCGGAGACCCCGACAACAACATAACTCCTAACCGCCAGACCTTCTCCGGCACAACAACTAACATCAAGGTCAAGAGTTCCGGCAGTTGGGTGCTGTCCATCGCCCTTATTAACGGCGACGTTGCTTCCGGCGCCACTCTTACGCCTTCCAGCGGAAGCGCTACTGGCGCAAGCGGCCAGGATGTGGTGGTTACCCTCCCCGAGAACGTGACGGATAACGCTATCCGTTACCGCGTCACCATGACCAATATCTCCACCAACCCCAACACCATCCGTACGGCTCTGATGACTCAGGAAGGTATCGAAATGAGCCTGACGTCGTCCGTGACCTCTGTTGATAATGCGCAGAATGCCGTAACGGTTACCGTCGAATCCGGGTCCAAGTATATTCTGGAGCTCATTAACCCGGACGGCACTATCTACTCCGCAACCGGCGAGAATGCGGCCACCTTGTCGCCTGTCAATCATACGGTGATTATCCCGCAGAATCCCACCTTCAGTGAGCGGCAGTTCAAAATCCGTGTGCGCAATGTCCTTGGTACCATCGAGAAACAGCTCACCATTACCCAGGAGGCGGCCGCGGCTTCGCTCAGCGTGTACGACGCCGAAATCCCCATGCAGGTACCCACTGCCATGGTGACCACGCTCAACAGTTTCCCTGTGAAGCTGAAAGTATTCAACAATGCCACCAATGAACTGGTCTATACTTCCGGCGAATTTGACAAGAGCGGTTCCACCGCGGTGCAGCGCAGCGTCACCGTAGGCGCACACACCGGAGCCGCCATCACCTACAGGGTGGAAATGTGGCGCGCAGACCTCTCCGAGCAGATTGGCAACACTATTACCTTTGTCCAGAAGCCTACTATCCTGCTGGTTGCCGCAAGTACATCCGTAAAGGGTAACGAGAATACTACCGTTTCCGTTTACGCAGATGTGGATTGGGTTCTCACGAGTCCCGACGGCGCAACGCTCAGCGTTTCCAGCGGAGCGGCCACTAGCGGCACGCCGGTGTCTGTAGACGTAACCATGCCGGTGAACTATGAAACCACCAGCAAGGCCTTCACCATCACGGCCCAAGGCACTGGTGCAAATGCCTCGCTTACCCATTCCGTTACCATTACCCATCGCGCTGTGACCTTACGCACGGGCCAGACGGTGACCTTCAATACCACGACAAATGCTACGGCCGCTTATCGTTATTCCACCAGTACCACGTCCGTAACCCAAAATAACATCACCGGAGCGTTCAGCGCCATCTCTGGCGTGAACTACTCCCGCATGACGCTGGATAACGGTACGGTGTTCACTCTAAGTGCCGACAATACACTTGTCAAAGAAATCACGAGGGTCGTGTTCACCTTTAACAGCGGCTACAGTCCTCAGAATGGTTACGCATCAGCAACGGCGGGCAATGTCGTATGGGGCACGACAACTACCTGGACTGGTAATGAGAGTTCCTTCTCCATGACCTTGTCACGACAGACCGGCCAGATGCGTATGACTCAATACGTAGTCACCTACACAGATTACCAGTGGAATTAACCTCCCTAGTAATCAACTCAATGAAAACGGCTGCCTCACGGGCGGCCGTTTTTCTTGTCCATAATAATTTAAATCAACGATTATTTTGGGAAATTGAATTATTTTTTCTACCTTTGCAATCCCGTTTTGGGAGACAAGTTCTTTTGAGGGCGATTAGCTCAGTTGGTTTAGAGCACCTGCCTTACAAGCAGGGGGTCGCTGGTTCGAATCCAGCATCGCCCACATCGAAAGCGCATCGGCAATCTATCCGGTGCGCTTTTGTTTTTTTCCTCGGGTTGCCTGATGGCGCCTGGATACATTCAAACCACCACTTTTGGCCCCGGGAGGGCGTTTTTGGTGGTTTGGCGGGGTTTAAACATAGCCAAACCACCGTTTTCGGCCTTGTACAGCAAAAAACGGTGGTTTGAATAGCCTTGAGTACTTTGGGCCTCCCCTATTTTAGAACCGGAAGCACAAGGGATTCCATCACCTTGTAACCATCAAGGGAAGGGTGTACGGCGTCTTTCTGGTACTTGAGGTCAAGGGCATCGGCATTATCCCTCATGGCTGAGTGATAGTCAACAAGGGGAATCCTGGAGGACTTCGCATACTCCTTGAGCATGGCGTTCAGCCTGGCAATCTGCGGACGGGGGTCTCCCAGAAGCGGACGCCAGCCAATTTCACCTGCTGGCAGTACCGTACAGAGCACCGGCTTTATCTTGGCCGCCTTGGCCAGCTCCACCATCGACACTATATTGCCGAATACATTCTCTACCGATATATACCCGTTATTCTGGGCTATGTCGTTGATGCCGGCAAGGATGACCACGTATTTGGGGTGGAGGTCGATCACATCGGCACGGAAGCGGACAAGCATTTCGGAGGTGGTCTGACCGCTGATTCCGCGGCCCAGGAAATTATGCTCCTTGAACCAGGCCGGGTCGGAGGAAGCCCAGCCCTGGGTTATGGAATCACCGAAAAGGACGGCCTTGGGGCTTGCCTTCACGGCGGCGTTGTCCGATGCATATCGGCCGAATTTGGCCCAGTCTCCGCCCAGCTGCGGCACCTTTCCCGGGGTTGCGCTCCACGACGTCCCCACAAGGGCCATGTCGCGGAAATCCTGGGGATTGTCCTCAATGATTTTGCCGATGGCCACGTTAAGGTACATCGACGTCCACAGATAACCCGCGGCGGACATGTGCCCGTTCATGAAATACTTCTCCCTGAAGGCCTCATCGTAGACAGGCGCGTCCCTGAACATATCCACCACATATACATACTTGTTTGCCGATGCAAGGTCCCGGACCACGTCGTTCCACTTGTCGTAGGAATAATCGCCCAGGCGGGTGTCCCTGGGGCGGGTAAGGATGAAAATCCTTGCCTTGGGCTGCACCGACTTGAGCCCTTTGACTATCCTTCCCATCGCACTCCGGTAGCTTTCCAGCGTGTAGCCTTCATCTCCGCGCGTACACCTGCGGAAGTCATTTGCGCCCAGGGCTATGATGTATGCCTGCTTGGGATGGGACTGCGCATAGCCCCAGCCGCGCTCGCTCTTGAGGTCCGACAGCCAGCCCTGAGCTGTCTGACCGCCATTGGAGAAGTTCCAGCCCTCGCTCCCTGTGAGGCGGCACAGCTGCTGCCCCCAGGAATACTCGTACATGTCTACATAACTCACCTTTTCCTGTCCAGGGGCATAGCACTCCATCTCCCCGCTGGAAAGGCTGTCTCCTATGAATCCCCAGCTGCGGATGATGGATGTCATAGTCCCCTGCGCACCCGCGCAGAATGTAATAAGCAGCGCAAGCGCCGCGGTTATAGCAGTCTTTTTCATATCCCAAAGATAAGTATTCTACTCCTTAAATCCAATCGCTCTCACAGAACCAGTTTGAGGTCCTTGTTGCCTGCAATGATGTGGAACTCACCGCCTTCCAGGATATATTTTCCGTCACCGTCCAGATAGCCGAGATCCCGTGAAGGGTCCACTTCAAAACGGAAGACCTCCGTAGCTCCGGCCTTGATGAGCTTCTTTTCAAAGAATTTGAGCTCTTTCTCGGGACGGGTGACCACGGAGCAGTAAGGGTCACTTACGTACCAGAGGACCGCCTCTTTGGCGTCTACGGAACCGGTGTTGGTAACGGAGACCTCAACGGTGAAAGGCTCATTCAGAGAAGCCGTGCCCACAACGTGGGGCTCTCCGTAAGAGAAAGTAGTGTAGCTGAGGCCGTAGCCGAAAGGATACAGAGGGTTGGAAGTTATGTCCTTGTATATGCCCTGATTGCCCCTGCGGCCGGATTTGTGCCTGTCGTAATAGATTGGAATCTGCCCTGCGGAATAAGGGAAAGTGATGGCAAGTTTCCCGGAAGGGCATATCCTGCCGCTCAGTATTCCGGCAAGGGCGCCGGCCCCGTTGCAGCCCGGCTGCCAGGTCTCTATGATGGCATCGGCAAGGGCGTCCACACGGGGGAGTTCCAAGGGGCGGCCATTGGTAAGTGTTACTACCACAGGCTTTCCCGTAGCCTTGAGCTGCCGGAGCAGTTCTTCCTGCTCAAAAGGCAGGGAGATGGAGCTACGGGAGGTGTTTTCCCCGCTCCAGTTGTACTTTTCTCCAAGGCATAGGATGATGACATCGGCCCAGGAGGCAAGGGAGAGGGCGTCTTCGGAGTAGCGGACATCGGCACCGGAGAATTCACGGCGGATTCCGGAGAGGAAGGTCTCAACCTCAGAGGGTTCCGAGTGGCCTTTCCAATTGCCCATGAGGTCCTGGGGGTTGTCGGCAAGCGGGCCCACCACGGCAATGCGGGACTGGCCTGACAGGGGCAGGATGCCGTTGTTTTTCAGGAGGACCATGGATTCGGCGGCAAGTTCAGAGGCCGTTGCCATGGCTTCCGGGAGGAAGAAACGCTCTGAACGTTCGCTCTCCGGCGTATAAGGGTTCTCAAACAGTCCAAGGCGGAATTTCACGCGCAGAACGCGCCTCACTGCCTCATCGACCACATCCATGGAAAGCTCGCCAGAATTCACCAGGTCCTCAAGGTAAGTGTCGTAGCCGTGGGACATCATGTCGATGTCCACCCCGGCCTCGAGAGCCACGGCCGACGCCTCCCTGAGCGTTGCGCTGTAGCCCTGGTTGATAAGCTGCTTCACGGCATCCCAGTCGGAGACCACAAGGCCGTCGAAGCCCCACTCCCCGCGAAGGACATCCGTAAGGGTGTACCGGTTAGCAGAGCCGGGAACGCCGCTGATATCGTTGAACGAGCTCATAAGCGAAACCGCGCCCGCCTCCAGACTCATCTTGTAAGGATAAAGATAGGTGTTCCAGAGCGTAGGACGCGATATTTCGGTGTAGACATAGTCACGTCCGGCCTCGGACGCGCCATATCCCACATAGTGCTTAAGGCATGCGGCAACTGCGTCGAAGGTGTCCAGTCCGGCGCCCTGATAGCCCCTTACCGAGGCTGCACCATAGACGCCGTTCAGATACGGGTCTTCCCCGTAGCCTTCTGCAACGCGGCCCCAGCGGGGGTCGCGCGCCACGTCAATCATGGGAGAGAAAGTCCAGTCTACGCCGCTCCGGCGGGCCTCACGGGCCGAATGTGCGCACATCCTCTCCACAAGGCCGGGATTCCAGGAGCAGGCCTGCCCCAGCGAAATCTGGTAAAGGGTCTTGAACCCGTGGATGTCGTCATAACCGAAAAGGATAGGAATGCCCAGCCGGGACTCCTCCACGGCCCTTTTCTGCATGGCGTTGCGAAGGGTTGGATCCTCTGCGAAATAAATAAGGGAGCCAATTTCGGCCGGTACGTTGAGCACCGCCTCCCCTATATTGTTCACATTGTCATTCCTGCCGATGGTATACTGGTTCAGCTGCATCACCTTCTCCCGCAGCGTCATCCTGGAAAGAAGGTCCTCCACTCGAAACTCCTCCGGGGCCGATGCATCCTTATAGCTTGCCGGCGCCTCTCCCGTATAGTACTCTCGCATTATATACCAGGCCTTTTTCTTCCTGCCCTTGTCCGACAGCAGGCCCTTTCTGTTGAACCAGCTCTGGTTCACAGGATGCTGCCTGTAGGGGCTCAGGAAGTCAAATAGCACCCATGGCGACACTCCCGCAAGGTTGGGAATATTGCCGAACATAACAAGATTGTCCCTGTAGAGTGCCGCCTGGTAATCCTCGCTCCAGGAGCCGGCCACGTCGGCATCTCCCGTCCTTCCGGCAAGGGCCTCGCAGCCGAACTCGCTTATGACAAGGGGCTTGTCCGGAAATACGTTCCAGCGAAGCTCTGCGGCGGCTTTCGGCCACGGCGTATACCAGCCCATGTATTTGTTTATGCCGATAACGTCCAGCTTCCCAGCAAAATCGTCCTTCATCCGGAACTCGTCGGCCTCGGGAATATAATAGGCCACATCGAAGGCCGATGCAAAGAGCCTGGAGGAGTCCAGCCCCCTTCCGTAGTCCAGCAGGCGGCTCAGGAAGGCGTCGCGCTCCGGTGCGGGACGGGTCTCGTTGGAAATGCTCCAAAAGCCTATCGCGCAGCGGTTCCTGTCACGGGCTATCATCTCTGAAAGGTAGGTCTCGGCCTTTTTGTAAGTATCGGCACTGGAGAAGTCGATTCCCTGCCAGAGGGGGATTTCCTCCCAGATGAGGAGGCCTTTCTCCTCGGCATAACGGACTATACGCTCGCTCTGGGGATAATGCGCCAGGCGGATGGTATTGCAGCCCAGTTCAAGCGCGGCGTCAACCAGGGTGCGGGCATCCTCCACACTCACGGCGCGGCGTTTTTCCATGGGTATCTCCTCATGGAAGGAAATGCTTCTGAGGAAGGTCTCCTTCCCGTTTACCAGCACCTTGGTCCCCCGTGTCGATATCTCCCTGAAGCCTATCCTGTCGGCCACGGAGTCCTCTCCGGAGGTGATTCTGACATCGTATAGGCTGGGGTTCAGAGGCTCCCACAGCTTGAGTTTTTTAGCCTTGAAAGTGCCGGAAGCCTTCCCGGTGGAATCGGCAGTGAGTTTGCCCTTGATTTTGAGGGCGGGGATTTCCACAAGCACGGTCTGCCCGGCGGCGGGGGCGGAAAGCTGCACCTCTGCCTCTATCCTGTCTGCCGTGCCCTTCTGAAGACGGATGAAATAGTCCGATATATGCACCTCAGGAACGCTCAGGAGCATGACTTCACGGGTGATTCCGCCGTAATTCCACCAGTCGAAGGACATGGCCGGAATGGCCTCCGGACGGCGTTTGTTGTCTACCTTGAGAGCGATGAAGTTGTCCCCTTCCCTGAGGAGGGCGGTGACATCGGCCTGGAAAGGGGTGAACGAGCCGTCGTGCTCTGCCACCTTCTCTCCGTTGAGCCACACGCTGCATCTCATGCTCACGCCCGCGAAATACAGGATACGCCGGCGGCCTTCCTCACGGGAGGCATTGAAATGGCGGGAGTACCATACGGTCCCTTCATACCAGCGCAGGCTTTCATCCTGGTGGTTCCAGTCTCCCGGAACATCCAGTTCCAGCCCACCGCTCCAGCTGAATTCCAGGAATTCGGTCTTGGAGGATGGCTGGCGGTCCAGGAACAGCTTTTTCCCGGTACCGGTATCATACTGGTCTACTATGGCCTGCCACTTTCCGTCAAGGGATATCCCTTCACGGGCATAAGGATTCACTATGAGGCTCAGGACAAGAAGGAGTAGTTTCATCTCTTACTGGTGCTTTTTGATAACAAGTGCGTTTATGAGTGCGTCGGCGGCCTTCTTGGTATCCTTTCCAAGAATCTCCACGGTAACGGTGCCGTCGGCCGAAGGCGCCACGTCTGCAAAGTTAACGAGATAGCCGGAAACATCCTCGCTTCCGGTGTATGTCTTGAGGCCGGGGAAGATGTTCTTCGTTTCACTGCGGGATGCGCCGGTTAGGGTATATTCGCACTCACGGGCATCGGCACTGCCGTTGAAACGCACGGCAAGAAGGTCAAAGTCGTAGGTGAGGGAACTGTCAAAGCCGGAAATGACCACCTTGGCGGGGCCCACGTCGCCCTTTTCCTTGGTTCCCTTGAGAAGAAGGCCGTCGGACCATACTCCCTTTACAAAACTGTAACTGCCGATGTTGATGGAAAGGTCAGGTTCGCCTCCCACACCGTTGTAGGACTCGCTGAAACCTTCGAGGGCGGTGATGCTCAGAGATGAGATCTTGCCTTGGGTATTATTCAGATAGACAGGAGCTGTGATGCTGTAGGAGGCTACGCGCGTCCAGTCTGCGGGGGTTGCTGTGGAACCTCCGCCAAAGTCAATCTGCACGGGATACTCAAAAGCGGAATCTTCCACGGGAGGAGTCTTGTACTCCGTGAGTTCCGTAATCTCATATGGCTTCAGGCAGGCAGCGTGGGCCGCCGCCTTTGCTACCGCCGACTGGTTGTCGTTGATGTTCTCATGATGCCAGGGGTTCTCCCTTACATCGTTTCCGGAGATGGTCTCATACCAGGTGCAGGCGGCTGTGAAACGGCCGTAGGTGACTTCCAGATGGTATCCGTCACGGTTGAAGCTGTCTCCCAGCCAGGAGGTGCGGCCGTTCTGGACGGCGGTGCCAGAAGGGATTACGCCAACAAGTTCTGGGTGCGCGGCCATGGCGGTCTTTACGGCGTCAACTATGGCGTTGTACATCGTAATCTGGTTCCTGTCGTACTTGGGGAACTCGGAATGGTCGGAGGTGGCGGCATAAGACCAGGTCTCATGGAAGTAGAACTTCACGCCTGACTTGGTCTTGCCTTTCACGTAGGTGATAAGGTCTCCCAGGAAGGGCTCGTAGGTGCTTGCAATGCCCGATGAGCCGCTGGCCTGCTGGAAGGTCACTATATCCCATGGCTCGTCTGCAAGGCCCTGTGACAGGGAGGTGTTGGCAGTTTCCGTCTTGGTGCCGTCCACCACCTTGCGGTAATAGTACTTGCCCTCGTCTGAAACGGAGTTCTTGTAATGCGTCTCCAGCGTGCATCCGCCAATATACATGTTGCCGATTATAACCTTCTGACCCGCCGCATCGAAAAGATTCCACAGATACTGCTCCACGGCGTCCTGTGAGAAACTGTTTCCTATGGCAAGTATCCTCAGGATGCCGTCGGACGGCTGGGGTTCATCCGTGCCGGGCTCGTCAGTACCAGGTTCGTCAGTGCCAGGTTCGTCAGTGCCAGGTTCGTCAGTACCGGGTTCATCGGTACCGGGTTCGTCGGTGCCGGGTTCCTCCGTCTGTTCCTCAGGGGTGGTTACGGGAGCAGCTTCGGGCTTGCAGCCCTGCATGCCAAGGGCAAATGCCAGGATAATAGTCAGTAAATAATTCATTTTCATATCAATAGCTATACTTGTACAAAGCAAAACTGTTTTTCTCTGAAAGCTTCAGACAGATGGTTCCGTCTTCTGCAACCTTCACGCGGGTCTTTTTACCGCTGCCAAGAACGGGAGTGAGGCGCACTTTGGCGCCGGCAGGAAGCCATGTTTTGAGCCTGCCCTCTTCGGTTGGAGTATCCTCCCTGTAGACAAGCAGGTAGCCGGAATCCGACTGGAATCCGGTCCAGGAATGGCCGGACGGTTCTTCGCCCACAGGAAGAATCACGCCCGAGTGGAAATCCTTCATCACCGATGCGTATTCCCTGATCAGTTCCCCCGCCTTGAAGGCTTCTTCCGGCAGGTTTGAGGCCTCCATCCAGGCAAGCGGCTGGCCTGCGAACGTGATTGCCGCAAGGTACTCGAACGAGTAGTTTGCAGGGGCGTAAGGGTCTCCGGAGGGATATTTGTCGGCATTGCGCCAATTGTTCAGGAACTCAATCTGGAGCTTTTCGGCCGGAACATATCGGCTTAGCATCCACAGGTTCCTCAGTGTCTGGTAAGGGTAGTAGTTTCCCCAGTCGGTATAGCGGTTCTCCAGGAAGATGTTGCCGTATTCCCCGAACCAGTGATAGCCTGGACGGCGGCCTGCAGTAGCGTCAAGGTTGAAAACCACTGCGCCGCCGGTTTCTGCAAGCACCCTGTCAAAGAGCCTGCGGAGGTTCTCCTCGGCCTTTTTGCCGGGAATCTGGAGCCCGTCTATCTTGAAGATACGGATTCCGTAGGTGCGGTACAGGCCCGCTATGGCATCGGCGTCTTTTTCCCAGTCGGCAAAATCGTTCTGGATGCTGGGGTTGTACCAGAGGCCAAGTTCCATGCCCAGTTCACGGGCTTTTTTCACTACGGGGTCAAGGCCGCGGGGGTATTTTTCCGGGTCGGGAGTCCAGTAGAGGGGATTGTCCCAGATGTTCTTGAACGAGCCGCCCGCCTTCTTGGAATTGGGGCTCCGGCCGCTCTGCCAGCCGTCGTCTATCTGGAAGACGGTAATGCCAAGCCTTGCGGCCTTTTCCAGTTCCTGGAGGCAGAAGGCCTCGTTAACCCTGGAGTCCTGGCTGCGGTCTCCCCAGGTGTTCATCATTATCATGTCCTCTGCCGTGCGGACGGTCTTCTGATAGGCCCTGAGGGCTGTCAGCGCCTCTTTTTCGCCTCCGGAATAAATGCCGGTAACGGCGCCGTAAAGACGGATCCAGCCATCCGGAGTAACGTCTTCAGCCTTGATGCCAAGGCCGGTTATCTGGAAATGGCCGAAGTCCGAGGTGAAATCGGCCCCGGGATATGCGGGCTGCACGTCCGGGCAGGGGGCTTCCTTGAGAAAGAAGATTCCGCCGCGAAGGTCATTGACAAAGAGGATATTCCCCTTGTAGCCCACCTTGCGGTAGGAGATGAACTCTTCGGCAGAGACGAGGTTGTTGTTCCAGTCGGTGACGTCGCGGAAACTTACCGCCTTGCAGTTCCAGTGGCCGGGGCCAAGGGCAAGGTGGTCCAGAACAGCCCCTGAGACGGCCTTGGAGGCCATGTCGGCGGCAGATTCGATGTTCTTGTGATCCCCTGCCGATGCAGCCTTCCCGGCAAGGTCCCCGCTAAGGGTTCCCTTCAGGTAAGTGTCGCAGGCGATTGCGGGGACATCGGCATAGATACGGTAGTCCCTTCTGACCCGGGTGGAGCCAAGGCTGTAGCTGACGCTGGCAAGAAGACACGCCGGCGCCGTCACCGTGGCGGGCACCTCCTTCACCTCCAGGACACCGCCCTCCCCTTTCAGTTTGCCGATGATGAAATCCGGCCTGGAATTGCCCACAGGGCGCACCGTACCGGTTTCCTTATGGGTGAGGGCTATCGTCTTGAGGTCTCCCCCGTTCCAGAGGAAGGTCCTCTCGACGAGGGCATTCCCAAGGCGCAGGGTGTCTCCCTGAAGAAGCGCATAGGGACGTTCCTGCGCATAACAGGAAAGTCCCATGAAAAGCAGTATTGAAAGCAGCGCCCTGGGCATCATTCGGCACTTTTAAGGAGCCTCGGTGCGGGAAGCGAAGGCTGCTCGTTGAACTTCTGATTGTCCGGCAGGGGGCCTTCCACGGCTGCTCCGCGGCGCATGAGGGCCTGAAGTTCGGGAAGGTGTTTCCTGTAAACGGCACGCGGCAGGACGCCGTTTTTATGGCACACGGCGGCCGCAAGGCCCACAACCTCGCCTGCCATTCCGCAGGTTCTCATGACACGGGTGGTACCAAGGGCGACGTGGGTCACGGAGATGTCGCGCCCGGCCATGAACAGGTTGTCGATGTTCCTGGAATAGAGGCAGCGGTACGGAACGGCCGCCGGATAGATACGGTTATGTACCGTCCTGGTCTTGAACTCCTCTCCCGGGAAATACTTGGTATTTGCCGGATCCGGGGAATGGAGGTCTATGCTCCAGGTGGTTGCAAAGGTGGCGTCCTCGTGGAAAACGGCCTTCTCTATGTCGTCCTGCTTGAAGATGTAGTCTCCCATCAGGCGGCGGGACTCGCGCTTTCCTGAGATGTATGCCACCCAGTCGAGGGAGCGGTCCGGGTACATTTTCTTATGGTTCTTGAGCCAGCTCCAGTTGGAGTAGATGACGGCAAGGCCGTAGTCGCGGATGTACTCGAACTCCCCTGTCATGTCATGGAGCATGCCGGTTTCCCAGGTCCATTCTCCCATGGTGACATCCTGGACGCTCTCGTCGTTGAAATTGAGGCCGTACTCGAACACGGGGAACCTGGAGGGCTTGGCATCCTTGCGGCTGTACCACTGGACCGATGCGCCCAGGACGAAGTTGTCGGCCTTTTCGGGAGCCAGCGACTCGCCGAACTCGGAAGCGGCTTCACGTCCGTAGCGGTAGTCCGCCCCGGCAAGGTAGCCGATGGTGCCGTCGCCGGTGCAATCGGCAAAGAGAGGGGCCCGGAGAAGGGTTTCGCGGGCGTTTTCGATATTCTTCACGAGGACGGCGGAGATGAGGTTGTCGGCACTCTTTTCAACGGCAACGGCCCTGGAAGAAGGGTACAGGGTGACTCCGGGGACGGATTCTATCCAGCTCTGCTTCTTCCCGTCTTCATAATTGGAAGCGGGCTGGGCGTTTCCCTTTTTGCTGTGGCCGAATTCCCTCTGCATGCGGCCGAGGGCGGGATAAGGTCCCACCTCGATGGTGCCGCCAAGGTGCACGCGCACCTCTGCGCTGTTGTTCCCGCCAAGGACCGGACGGTCGTTGACAAGGGCCACCTTGAGGCCCTGCCTTGCAGCGGCTACGGCTGCGCACATGCCGGAGATACCACCGCCCACCACTACGAGGTCGAAGGCGGCCTCATCGGCCTTGGGAAGGCCCAGGAGGGCGTTTCTGTCTGGATTCGCCGGGGGCACTCCGTCTTCGAGCGTGAGCCAGACGGCATCGCACCTGCCGTCAAAGCCGGTGAGGTCATGCAGTGAAAGGACGGTCTTCCCCGCCTTGAGCTTAACTGCTCCGGCATACTGCCATTCCCAGGCATTTCCGGTACAGCCTACGGCGTTGGAAAGGAGTTTCTTCCCAAGTTTCACCTTGAACTTGCCGGGACCCTCCTTGGTGGACCATGGAGACGTCCAGTTGTAGGTACGGGCCCATACCTTCCACGTTCCTGCCGACGGAATCTCCACCGTGGTGGAAGCATCGGCAACGGGAACGCCAAGCCCGTGGGCAAGGAGATAGGGAGACCCCATCTCGTCGATGAACTGCTGGTCCAGGACCCAGCCGCCCTTCTCCGGAAAACTCTCGCATTCCACGAAAAGGCTCTGGGCGCCGAGTCCCGCACATACGGCAAGGCCGGCTATAAGTGCTGCAATCCTTCTCATAACTGTATGGTGGCTTTAAGGGGAAGATCTGCCGATGAGGGGCCTGCGAGGATTTCGAACTCTCCGCCCTCCAGCTTGAAGCTGTGGGAGGCGGTGTCGTAGAAGGAGAACGCATAGCGGTCAAGCACTGCACTGTAACGCACGGTCTTTCCCTTGCCCACAAAGTGCTTGTCATAGCCCTTGAGCTCCTTCAGAGGCCTTGGAACGCTGCTCTTCACATCCCTCACATACACCTGGCCGATTTCTGCCGCATCCTTCTTCCCAGTGTTGGTAACGTCAAAACTGACCTTTACATTTCCGTCAGGAAGCACCTCAACCGCAAGGTTGGAATACTTGAACGTGCTGTATGAAAGGCCGAATCCGAAAGGATAGAGAGGCTTGACACCGGTTTTGTCATAGCCCCTGTAACCCGTAAAAATGCCCTCAGAGTAGCTTGTGCGGGACTGTTTGCTGCCAGCGTCAAAGTAGGTTGCAAAGCTGGGATTGTCTTCCGCTTTCTCCTCTATGGAGATGGGGAGCTTGCCGGAAGGGGAAATCCTGCCGGTAAGGATCTCGGCAAGGGCGGTGCCGCCTTCCTGGCCGGGATACCAGGCCATGAGAATGGCGTCTGCATGGTCTCTCCAGCCGCTCATGTCAACTGCGCCGCCGGCGTTTATGATAACGGTAAGGTGCTGCTTTGCCGTAAGGTTCTGCTGTATCCTCTCCATGAGTTCAAGCTGCTTCGGAGTGAGAGAAAAAGGCCGGTCGAAAGCCTCGCCTTCAAGGTCGCGGTTGAAACCACAGCAGTAGACGACGTCCGTACAGGATGCCATTTCCTGCTCCAGAAGGGATTTGTCCTCAATTACTGTGACCTTCTTGTGCAGGGCTTTGAGACCGTCGGCGACGGAGATTGTGTAGAAGGGCGTAACCTCGCCGCTGCCGCCGCCGTGGGGCATCTTGATGCCGTTATTGCCTACTACCAGTATCTTGGACTTCTTTGTAAACGGAAGGGCGTTCTCGTTCTTGAGGAGGACAACGCCTTCGCGGGCTATGTCAAGCGCGGTTGCGGCACTCTGGGGATTGTTTTCCGGAATGCTTTCATCCTTCTGAGGCTTGTCAAGGAAGCCAAAGGCGATGAAGGTCTGGAGTATATGCTGCACCTTTTCGTCGATGAGGCTTTCCTCAAGGACACCGTTCTCAATGAGGGGGACAATCTTCTCCGGGGTGAAGAAAACGCCCTTGGGGCACTCCAGATCAAGGCCGCCGTTCACAGCGCCAATGGTGCTGTAGACCGATGTCCAGTCCGACATCACTATGCCTTCGAAGCCCCACTGGTCCCTAAGGACCACCTTGTTCATCCAGGCGTTCTCCGTACTGTGGACGCTGTTCACAAGGTTGTAGCTGTCCATGACAGCGCCGACGCCGCCTTCCTGGACGGCTTTCCTGAAGGCCGGGAAATAGATTTCCTGGAGGGTGCGCTCGTCAACGTCGGAACTCATGGTGTGGCGGGCCCTCTCCTGGTTGTTTGCGGCAAAATGCTTTACGGTTGCCATCACTCCCTTTTCCTGCACGCCCAGGATGTACTGGGCGGCAGTTTCTCCGGCAAGATAAGGGTCCTCGCCGAAGTACTCGAAGTTGCGGCCGCACATGGGAGCCCTGTAGATGTTTACTCCGGGGCCCAGGAGGATGCTTACTCCGCGGGCGCGGCAGTCATCGGCAAGGGAGTTTCCAAGCCTGTGGGCAAGGTCCCTGTTCCAGGTGGAGGCCGTGAGAATGCCGCAGGGGTAGAGGGTGCTCACGGTGTTGTTCCTTACGCCCTGGGGGCCGTCGGCCATGCGGATTTCCGGGATGCCCAGACGCGGGATTGCGTAGGTGTAGAAGGAACGGGCGCCGGCAATGAAGCGGCACTTTTCCTCCAGCGTCATCTGCTTTACAAGGGCCGATGCGCGCTCTTTGTCCTGAGGGGTTATCTGAACCTGGGCCTTTGCTCCGAAAGAGAGGGCAAGGAAGAGTATGGCAGCGAATTTTCTCATTTTACCGTTATTTCATGTAGTTTTACCCAGCCGCCCGCGGTCTTTTCCTTCTTGGCGGCTATCTGGATTCCTATGGGAAGGTCTTTTTTGGAGCAGTCCACTATTCCCACTCCCCAAATATAAGAACCAGCCTTGACATTTTCAAGCTTAAGCTTGGTGGTGTAGCTGGTGGGAGTTCCGTACGTCCAGTCGCAGGGCCTGGCCTCATCGGCGAAGAAAATGTTCTGAGGGGCGCCTGTAGTGGCATCCAAGAGGGCGAAAGCCACTTTGAACCGGCCTTCGAAGGGCTTGATGTTGGTGGGGCAGTAAGCCCAGCCAAGGTTATGCCAGCGGTGGGTGATGCTCACCTCGGCCCCTGCCGATGCGCTCTCCGGCAGTGAGATCCTGTCCGGATACAGCCTGTAGAACTGGGTGCGGATAGCCTCCTGGACAAGGTCGAAGGCCTCGTTGAACCAGGACCAGGTCTCCCCCATGCCGATGTTGGAGTTGTAGCGGAAGTCCATGGTGTTGGCGCAGGCGTCGCGGGCGTCGTCGAATTCGCCGCGGCGCACGGCAGCCCAGTCGGCATAACCGTCATTGTTTATGGCCGTGGTGCTGTGGGAGGCACGGACCCAGCCGCCCTCGGCATGGATTGGCACCTTCCACTTCTGGAGATGGATGAAGCCCTTCTCCCACGAGCCGTAATAGGCATGCATGCCGAAGGCGCCGCTGGTGAGGCAGAGGCCCTTGTCGATGCCTTTCTGCACCAGGCGCTGGCTGTCCGGGTCGGTCTTGTCAGAGCTTCCCGTGCCGATTGACTTGTGGAAATTGATGCACACGGGCACCTTGTCGAAGATCTCCAGGAAGAGGTCCGTGAAGTAGTCGAACACGGGTTCGCGAGGGGTTTCGTCGCCGGTGGAGTAGATGCAGGCGTGATACTCTCCCCACTTGCCTATGCCCCAGGAGCCCATCCAGTCCACTTCGTCGGGATTGTTGAACTCTGCGGCGAAGGCGCGGAGGAACTTCTCGTAGCACTTCTGGAAGACGGGATCGTCAGGATAAGGAGTCCACACCTTGGTAGAGCCGGTTGTGGATTCGAAGCCCTTGGCGCCCTTGGTACGTACATAGTCCGGACAGGCGTTGACGTGGAGGTCGCGGCTGTCGGCACGGAGCTGGAAAATGAGCTTGAGGCCGCGCTCCCGTGCACCTTCGCGCAGCATCCTGAAGCGCTGCGCCGGCTTTGTGTTGCAAGACTCGTCCCAGAAGTACACTCCTTCCTCCGGCTCTGCCTGTGACCAGTACGAGCGTATGAGAAGCGCATTCGCATAGTCGCTCACCTTCACCTTGCCGATTGCGGAGTTCATGTTGTCGTACTCCTGCCAGAAGTTGTCGGAAAGGCCGTCTCCGAGACCGCTGTAAATCACCCACCCGCTGAACGGGTTGCGGTACATGGTCTCACGGTCCGGGGAAATGCTCACGGACACGTTCTCACCGCCTCCGGCGGGCGTTTCCGTGCCATTGTCCTTCCCCCCGCAAGCAGCAACGGCCACGGCGCCCACAAGCGCCATGGCCATTTGCCTCATGGTATTGATGTTAAGTTGCATTATTCAGTGTTATTTGGGGCTCCCGTGCACAAGGTGTAATTTCACAGCCGGGACCTTGCGCACTCCACGCCCTATATTGCGATTATCCGCACAAGGTCCCCCGCCTAAAATTCCACCTTGTACAAAAATAGTGCATTATTCAACAACTCGTGAAACAAACATGAAGCCAATACAAGCTTCCGAAATTGTTTGCTTGATTGTCACTGTAACCTTTCCTTTAGAATCCGGAGTTACGTCCTCGAACAAGACTACCTGATTGCGGAAAGGTAAAGTCGAAGCATTACGGAATTGTGTTTCAGGATCAGTTGTTCTGGAAACACCCTGACGGAAAGTTTTCACACTTTCTCCAATTGTCAATTGAGTCTCGCGACCACTGTTTGTGCCATTAAACCTTGCACCACTGATTCTGAAATCATATTTCTCAGAAGGATCAAGGCCGGAAACAGTCACCGTAGCGGTTCCAGTAGTAATCAAAGTCGACGCGAGCAAACCAGAAGGAATAGCATAATCCTCGATCCAGAAATTCCAGGAATCATTATTTTTATACGAACCATCATTCGTTGTCCCTGTAAAACCAGACCCAAGTACGACAGACACTCCATGACTTGTCTCTCCGTCCTGGTCGGTCATATGAGCCGACGAATTAGCAGCAGTTGCACTTATACTTTCCATTGCACTGGTATATTCTGCTGAGCCAAAGTTCACCTTGAGCTCTTGATCATATAACTTGAAGGTATCAGTGGTCTCATTGTAGAAGAGATGGTACCAACCGGCAGAGGGCACAGTTGCAGTGGCTGCAGCAGTGCTGGAATAAGCCTTCTTGACAGACACAGTTCCAGCCTTAAGGTTGCCACTGAAACCATATGTGTATTCTTTGAGCGCTGCACTTGAATTGGACCTGGGGCCAACGGTCTTAGTTGCAGTCACCGGCGCATCAAGTGCGGTGCCCGTAATGACATAGCTTCCATCCCAAAGGTTGCCGATGTTGCGGGCGGTGGCGCGGGAGAAGGTGACGTCTTTGCCTGAGACCATGGTGTAGGTGCCGCTGGTGCGGGTGATGGTGACGGTGTAGCCTGCGGTGAACTCCTGCGGGGCGATGGCGAGATAGTAGGTCTTGCCTTCAGCAAAGGTACCGGAAAGGGTGGCGGTTTCGGAACCGGTGGCGGTGAGGACCTTGGTGTCCACGTTCACGGTGGCGGCGCCGGCAACCTTTTCGCCTGCGTTGCCCTTGAAGGAAACGGAGGTAAGGTCGGCCATGCCTGCGGGAACGGTGAACTTGAGGTAGGACACAAGGTTGTGGAAGGTAAGGCTTGTGGTAGTGGAGCTTGCAACTGCAAGGTTGGCGGCAGGGTCGAAGGTGCCGACCGCTGCAGTCTGGGCTTCAGGAAGTGTAGTTGCAACTGCGGCGAGGTCGGAGAAGTCTGCACTTCCGTCATGAGGATAGAGGGCGGTGTAGGTGCCAGTCTCCGCGAAAGCGCCTGCGGTTGTGAAGGTTGCGGATGCGCCGCTTTCGGTTGTGGTGAACTTTGCTGCTGCAGAGCCGTTCCAGATGGTGATGGCATCACCTGCCGCCCACTTCACGTCTTTACCGTCAAGGACAGCCTTGGTGTCGATTCCGGCGGTGAAAACCACGGATGAAGGCTCGATGACAACCTCCGGAGTTTCTTCAAATTCCTCAACTGCAGGAGTCTTGGCTTCTTTTGCGCAGCCGGCCGCTATCACGGCAAGGGCTGCAAGGAAATACATTTTTTTCATAGCCTAGAAATCTCCCTGACCGTCTTCATTACCGATGCCGTCTCCCCATACGCCTTCTCCGCTCATTATTGTAGAACCCATCCGGAGTTCGATCGTTTCGCAAACGGGGGAGGAGTATTCCCTCCCCCGCTCATTATTTGTCTTTTTCATCATCTTAGTTCTTGGAATAAACTACTTTTGCTATTCTGAGGGCATTCAGGTGGGCATCGGCACGAGTACCGGTATCAACGCCCTTGACCTTGATCACGACCTTTCCTTCAGAGTCGGGAGTAATGCCGTCGAAGTCAACCTTGTGAACTGACATGAAATTGTAAGTTGCCATTGCGGCAGTATTGGCAGGCTTCCATCCCTGGAATACATACTGAGGCTCGCTTGTAGTTGCGCCCACAAGGACATACTGGGTCTTTCTTGCAGCGGCGCTTGCATTGAACCTGGCGCCCACAAGGCGGAAATCGTACTTGTCGGAAGCGCTGAGGCCGGAGATGGTAATGGAGAGTTCGTCAGAATCTGCACCGGTTGCGTGGAGAATCTGAAGCCCGTCATAGAGTGCGCCCTTGGTCCATTCTTCGTCGTCGGCATAGTATGAAGGCATGTTCCTGTCGTTTCCGCCGGTGCCTTTATACTTGTAGTCATCATTGGAGGCGGTGAAGTTTGTAAGGTCGCACCTTGCGCCGGTGAGGTTTCCGTCATAGTCTACCAGGGTGTAGTTGGGAGCGGTATCGTCCACGGTGTCGGGATCGATGTTCCTGAGCATCTTCCAGGGAGCGACGGATGCGCCGTGCTCGTTGGAGCGAAGGAAGTCCACGTACATCTCCTGGGAGTAAACCCTGAGGCGTCCGGAGGTCTCATTGTACATCACATGATAATTGCCGTCGGCAGGGATGGTGATGCCGCCCTGGATTGCAGTTCCGGTATATGCGGCGTTGATATTGAGTGCACCTGCACTGAGGGCACCGCGATACGTGAACACTTCGTCAAACTGAATCTTTCCGTCCTCGCCTTCGACCTTTGTCATCTTGGTGGGAGAAGCAACTGCGGCTCCGGAAAGCACGGCTACGGTTTTGCCGTCCCATACATTGCCGATATTGCGGGATTCGCTGCGGGCGAAGGTGACATCGGCATTGGAGACCATGTCATAAGAGCCGCCGCCGCGCACTACCGTAACGGTGTAACCTGTGGCAAAGCGCTGAGGAGCAATAGCTATATAGTAGGTCTCGCCTTCGGTGAAGGTGCCGGAAAGTGTGGCGGTTTCGGAGCCGGTGGCGGTGAGGGCCTTGGTGCCGACGTTCACGGTGGCGGCGCCGGCTACCTTTTCGCCGGCGTTGCCCTTGAAGGAAACGGAGGTAAGGTCATCCATGCCCGCAGGGACGGTGAATTTAAGGTAGGACACCAGGTTGCTGAAGGCAAGGGCCGTAGTGGTGCTGCTTGCAACGGCAAGGTTGGCAGCCGGGTCGAAGGTGCCGGCGGCTGCGGTCTGGGCCTCAGGCAGGGTGGTGCTCACGCTGCCGGCGCTGAAGGAGGCGCCTGCATCGGCAGGATAAAGGGCCACGTAGGAGGCTGCAGATGCGAAAGCGGCCGCGGTGGTGAAGGTTGCGGTGGCACCGCTGTCGGTGGTGGTGAACTCAGCGGCGGCGGTTCCGTTCCAGACGGTTATGGCGTCGGAGGCGTCCCAATTCACTGCGGTTCCCTCAATATGTGCCTTGGTGTCGATACCGGCGGTGAAAACTACGGAAGAAGCCTCTTCCGCGGTGATATCCTGGCTTTCAGCGATATTATCTTCCTTGGCGCAGCCTGCCGCTATCACGGCAAGTGCTGCAAAAATGAATGAATACTTTTTCATGGTCCTAAAAGATAAAATCAACGTCGGCTATATTGTCAATGATGGAGTCTGTCCAGGCGGTGTCTTCAAAGTCTCCGCTGGCGCAGATGGGCGCTTCGGCCTTGATGCTTACGGTTGTTGAAGAAGGGGTCTCATAGCCCTTCCTGATGGTGGTTTTTTTCATGGTTATCGTTTGTCAAATACTACTGTCATCTTGTCAATGTCAACTTCCACGTAGTTGGCGCCTTCGGGAATCACGAAGTATGCATAGCGGTTATCGCTCTGACCGCCCACGATGGTGGAAGTCTCGCCAAGGGCGGGCTCTACGGTACCGGTGTGGTCGTTGCGCTTTGCATTGGCAGTGGAGCCGTATGCGTAGACGTTGTTCTCAATGTTGCTCACGAGGAAGGTAAGCCATCCTGCGCCGGAGGTTGCCCCGGTCTCTGCGTTCTTGGAGTTGTAGTTTCCGGTCTTTCTGGGAAGTGCCTCTCCGAAGTAGACGAAGACGTAAGGATTGGCTGCGCTCTGCTGGAGAGTGTACTTCTTCATGAAGCCGGCCTTTGCCTGATCGGCATCCTTTTCAGCAGCGTTGAAACCGCCCCACATCCAGAGTTCGGTGACCTCCTGAGTGTAAGGATTGATCTTGTCCACGGTGTTGTTGTAGGAGACTTCCTTGTTCTTGGGATCCGTTGCAGGAGAATAGATGGCGATGGTCTTGGCGTCGGTGTCAATCACGATGCGGTAGACGCCGTCGGTCTCGATAGTCCAGTACTTGGAGGAAGGTGCGCTGGCAGTAAGGGCCTGGCCGAAGCTGACGGTCTCGCCGTCGGCAATGGCGTGGGAGCTGCCTGCAGGGACGATTGAGAGGGTTGTGGCCTCGTCAAAGAGCACCGGCAGATAGAGGTTGCCGGCCTTGAGCTCGCCATGGTAGGCGTACACGGCGGGGTTCTCCAGGGTGGGAGCCACCTCGATGTCTTCGCCGGGAGCAGCGCTGCCGCCGAGGAATATCTTCTCGACCTCGAAAATCTGGGAGGTGGGGATGACGGTGACGGTCTTTGCGTTCATATTGAGGGTGACGCGGTAATTGTCGTCGGCGGCAATGGTCCATCCGAAGGAAGAGGCTCCTTCTACGGCCTGTGCAGGCTGGGCGTCGCCGGAGACTGCGGTATCGGCACCGGAAGCGGGGATGATGGTGTTGTTCTCGCCTTCATACTGGATGGGGAAGTTGATTTTGCCCTTGGAGAGGCTTCCCTGCCAGATATAGAGGCTGCCGCTTGCGGTAAGCTCCTGCTCGGAGACGGCAGTTCCGCCAAGGAAGACCTTTTCGGCCGCGAATTTCACGGGGCCCCAGGTCTTTACGTCAACGGTGACGGAGGACATGTCCGGGAGCACCACGCGGGGGCCGCTGTAGGTCGCAGAGATGCTGAACTTGATCTGGCCCTTCTTGCGGGTCTCCTGGGCGAAATGGCCCGTGAGCATATCCTGGAGCTGCTTGTTCGTATAGGTGCGGGTGAAGATGCCGTCGTCCTCGTATTCGGTGAGGGCCGATGCCTTGGAGGACGGAACCTCAACGGAGTATTCGTATGTCATCACATAGTCGTCACCATAGTCAAAGGCTGGTGTCCAGCTGATGGTGAGGGCAACGTCGTCCGGCTTGGATTCGTCCAGTACGACGGAGGAGGCGGAAGCCTGGATCTCCATGATGGAGTTGGACTTCGAATAGGAGTTGTCTATGTTATGCTTGATGCAACCCGTGCAGGCCGCGAAGGCCAGGGAAGCAAGCGCTACGGTTAACTTTTTCATGATATCAATAGCCTTCATTGTTTACAAGATTACCACCGGAGAGTTCGATGTCATGCGTAGGGATGGGAAGGAGATACTGTCTTGCAGGGAAATTGCGTTTTGCGCCTTCCTGGCACAGGCCGGCTTCCTTGAGTGCAGAAAAATCGGCAATGCCGTCTTCATCGATTTCGGGGGTGATGCCCCAGAACCAGTAGCCCTTGTTCACCACCTTCTCGAGGCAGGCGGTAGCGTCAAGGTTGATGTAGTTGTAGGTGTTCAGAGCCTTCTCTGCAAGGCGCCAGCGGATGAGGTCCTCATAACGGAGGCACTCAAAGGCAAGCTCCATGCGTCGCTCGATGCGGACGGCCTTCCTGAGGGTGGCCTGGTCTGTAGCCGTCACTGCGGGATACAGGGCGGTATTTGCAGCGTTCACGCCATAGGCGCGGGCACGCACGGTGTTGATGGCATTCAGGACGCTTGCGTCGATTTCGCCAAGCTCGATTTTGGCCTCGGCATACATGAGGAGGACATCGGCATAGCGCATGATGAGGAAGTCGCTCTGTACCTGCTTGCCGTTTTCGGTGTAGCTCAGGTCAACGCCTTTCTTGAGAAGGAGGCCGTTGAAGGAAGCGTACTGGTTGACGGCGCGGCTGTCCTGGTTGGACTGGGAAGCCCCTGTGGAAGCCTTTGTGGTAGTGGTGGCCGCAGGTGAAGGATTGTAAATGAAGTCACAGTGCACCGTGCCGAACTCCACGATGGTCTTGGTGCAGCGCGGGTCACGGTTCTTGAAGGGATTCGTGCTGTCGAACAGGGGAGATTCGTCGATGGGAAGGCCGTCGGTGCAGAGGTATGATGCGAGAAGGTCCCATGAAGGGGTGTAGGCCGCATAACCGCCTGCATTCCTGGGCAGGGAGTTGTTGACATACCACACGTCCAGGACGACGCTTGCCTCGATGGAACGGGGGATGCAGAAAATCTTCTCGTCGATGAGACCTGTGCTCTGCCAGAAGATGTCGCTGTAGTCGCTCTGGAGGGAGTAGACGCCAAGGTCCATGCAGTCTTTGGCTGCCTGGGCGGCGATGTCGTAGTCTCCCAGCCACAGGGCGTAACGTGCCTTCATGGCAAGGGCTGCACCCTTAGTGAAGTGCATGGAGGTACCGGCGTAGCTCTGGGGCAGATACTTGGCCGCGAAGTCGAAATCCTCGTAGATGCTGGCCTTGATGGTATTGACGGGAGTGCGGCCGTTCTGTTCGGCCTCCTGGATGGTCTGGTACCTGTCGATGTAGGGAACGTCGCCGAAGTAGAAGACGAGGTCACCGTACTTGCAGGCACGGGCAAAGCAGGCCTCGGCCTTGAAGCGGTTCACCTTTTCTTCGGACATGCCGGCTTCCTCTGCGCGGTGGATGTTCTCCAAAAGTGAGTTGGCGCGGGAGATGAGCTTGTAGGCCTGTTCCCAGATATGGTAGGCATCCCAGGTCTGCCCGTTGACGGTGCCCTCGAGGATGTCGTTGCGGTTGGTGTTGCGGTAGGTGAAATTGTCGCTCCACTGCTCATGGCTGATGGTGTAATCCCAGTAGCCCAGGATATAAAACTCGCTCACCGCCATGTTGAGTTCTGTCTCAGTGGTGTACCATGAGGCGCTGCTTCCCTGGCTCTTGGGAGTCATGTCCATGGAGATGCAGGAAGAGAGAAGCGCTGCGGCAAAGAGTATGTATAATGACTTTTTCATATTCTTAGAATTTTACGGATACACCTGCAAGGACGGAAGTGGTTATAGGATAGGATGTGTAACCCATTTCAGGGTCCCAGCCCTTGGGGTAATGGCTCAGGCAGAAGAGGTCTGACGCGCTTGCATACACCCTCACTTTCTTCATGCCGATGATTTTGGTCACGTTCTGGGGCAGGGTATAGCCCACGGTAACGTTCTTGAGACGGAAGTATGCGCCGTTGAAGATCCAGTAGTCGGAAATAGCGTAGTTGTTGCTGATTCCGGTCTTGGTGAGGCGGGGATACTGAGCGCGGGCGTTATCCTCGTCGGTGTTGAACACGCTCCAGTACCTGTCTTCGATGATGGCGGGGATGTTTCCATAGTTGTCCCTGAGGGGCTGCACCATGGCGGAACCCATGTAGGAATTCTTCTTGCCGATGCCCTGGAAGGCCACCGACATATCCCAGTTCTTGTATCCCAGGTTGATGTTTCCGCCAAACTGGAAACGGGGAAGCTGGTTGCCGAGGACCACGCGGTCGTATTCCGGGGAGATCTTGCCGTCGGGCTCGCCGTCGGGACCGGAGATATCGACATACTTGATATCGCCCACGGTGACCTGGTTGTTCAGCTTTGCAGAGTTGTCAACGTCTTCCTGGGTGAGGAAGAGGCCGGCGCTCTTGTAGCCGTAGTAGGCGTTGTAGTACTCCCCTGCCCTCTGGATGGTGCTGGAGCCGATGATATCGGCATCATTGAGGTAATCCATCACGGAGAGGAAGTCGGAGAGGTTGGCGCTTATGCTGTAGGTGAAATCGCCCTTGCGGTCGCTCCAGCCAAGATCCAGGTCCCAACCCCTTGTGGACATGCGTCCGGCGTTGGTATTGGGCTTGCTGTAACCCATCATCCAGGGAATCTCTATGCCAAGGAGCATGTCGTCGGTATGCTTCACATAGTAGTCGAAGCCCAGCTTGAGGCGGTTAGCGAAGAAAGTGGCGTCAAGGCCGAAGTCGGTGGAAGTGGTGGTCTCCCAGGTGATGTCCTCAACGGCGAGGCCCCTCTGTGCGGCGGTCTTGTTGGAAACCACGCTGCCGTTATTGTAGAAGAGGGCGTCCCCGAAGGTCATGAGGGCAAGGTAAGGGAAGTAATTGCTGCCGATACGCTCATTTCCCAGCTGGCCCCAGCTGGCGCGCAGCTTAAGGAAGGAGACAACCGGCTTCAGGGCGCTCATGAAAGGCTCTTCAGAGACAACCCAGCCTGCCGATACCGAAGGGAACAGGCCCCAGCGGTACTTCCTTGCGAAGCGGGAAGAACCGTCGTAACGCACGTTGGCCTGCAGGAGATACTTGCCGCCGAAATCGTACATCGCACGGCCGAAAACGGAGTTGGACGTGAACTCGCTGCCGTTTCCGGAGTTGGTCTGAAAGTCCTCGGGGCCGATGTTAAGATAAGGATACTGCGTGAGCTCGTACTGGTCACGGCCGGCGGTGAGGCTTTCGCTCTTGAGCACGTAGCCCTCGTAACCTGCCATGAGGTTGATGCTGTGCTTTTCGGCAAAAGTGTTGCTGTAGTTCGCTATGAGCTGGGAGGTAACGGTATAGCTGTCGTTACGGGTTTCGGAAAGGTCGTTGGTAGCATAGGTGCTGCCGCCGCCTTCGAGCCAGCCGCCGAAGGCCTCAGGGTCGTCCATGAGGGTATAGTAAGTTGCCAGCTTGAACTGCTTGCTCTTGGTATAGTTGATGAACGGGGAGATGATGGCCTGGATGCTCATGCCCTTGAAAGGCTTGTACTCGATCATGCCCTTACCGCCTATCTGGGTGCTCCAGGAAGTGCTGTTGCCGCCGTACTTGAGAAGGCCGTAGGGGTTGGCGCCGGACTTGCCTTCGGCAATCCTTCCGTCGTCCCACATGGCTGCATAGATGGCAGGAGTCTTTCTCATGTCGCTGAAAGGGTTGTAAACCGTGTTGCGGTTTTTTCCCCTTCTCACGTTGATGTCAAGGCTGGCGCTGAGCTTGTCCTTGATAATCTCGAAGTCGTTGTTGGTCCTGAGCATATAGCGCTGGAAACCGCGGCCTTCGTACAGGCCGTCAACCTCGTCGTAGGAGAGGGACACCTTGGTCCTTACCATGTCGTTGCCGCCGGAAACGGCCACCTGGTGGGTCTGGCGGGGTGCGAAGTCATTCATCATGAGACCGCGCCAGTCCGTGATGGGATAGTGGTTGGGGTCTGTCTGGTTGTTCTTGACCCAGTTCTTCACCTGATCGGCAGTGTACTGCTGGAAGAAACCGGCGGTGGGGTTGTCGTTGTAGAGGAGCTCGTTGTACATCTCCAGATAGCGGGTGAGGCCCACCATGTCGGGCTCGGCGGTGGGGATTTCCAGGCCATATTCGCCGGTGTAGGTGAGGTTCATGCTGGACTTGTCTCCGCGCTTGGTGGTCACGAGGATAACGCCTGCAGCGGCCTTGGAACCGTAGATTGAAGCAGCGGCGGCATCCTTGAGGACGGAAATGCTCTCTACATCGGCAGGGTTCACGTAGTCAAGGCTGGAAGTCTGGACGCCGTCCACGATGATGAGCGGGTCAGTGGTGCCGATGGTGGTTATACCCCTCACCCTGATGCTTCCTGCGCCTGCACCCGGAGCGGAGTTGTCACGGGTTACCATGACGCCGGACATTGAGCCCTGGAGAGCCGTGGAAAGGGTTGTGGTCTTGCGGGCCTCGATGTCCTCGCCCCTGGCGGAAGCCACGGAGCCGGTAAGGTCCTTGCGCTTCACGGTGCCGTATCCGATGACGACAACCTCGTCAAGGAGTTTAGTGTCCGGTTCCATCCTTATTTCCAGGTTGGAACGCGTTCCGGGGGCAATCTCGGCATCGAGATATCCGATGAACGAGAACGTCAGAGTCGCACCCTTGGGTACGTCAAGCGAGAATTCGCCGTTGATACCTGTCATGGTGCCGTTAGTGGTGCCTTTGACTACTACGCCGGCTCCTACGAGGGGTTCGCCGTTTTCGTCCAGCACCGTTCCGGTCACCTTTCCCGTCTGCGCGTGGAGCGCCGCTCCTGCGAGCAGTGCCAGGCAGAAGAGTACCGGTTTCCGGAGTGTTCTGAGCATGTTTTTCATAAAGAATCTGTTATTTTGGTTATTTGATTGTCACATCTGCTATCCTGGCCCAGCCGTCCTTGGTGAGAAAGCTTTCCTTGACCGACATGTTGAGCCCTATCGCATTGTCCCTGGTGCGGTCTACGAGCCCTACGGCCCAGGTGTATCGGCCTGCAGGGAAACCGCTGAGCTTGATGGTGCTCTTGTAGGAGGTGGGCTTTGCCTGGAGCCACTGGGAGAGGTCCGTATCTTCGCATACGAACACTTTCACAGGCTCTTCAGTGGTGCGGTCCAGAAGGGCGAAGGCCACCTTGTATTTCTGGTTCCACTGGGGGATGTTCACGGGGCAGTAGCCCCAGCCAAGGTTCACCCAGCGGTGGGAGATGGAGACATCGGCACCATGGAAGGCCTCCACGGGGACTGTTATCTGGTCCGGGTACAGGCGGTAGCCGCCTTCCTGGTTGAACTTCTTCACAAGGTCGAAGGCATCCTTGAACCAGGACTGGATTTCGCCGTTGGTGCGGAAGTCCATCATATTGACGTGGCTCTCCCCGCTCTGCTCGTATTCTCCGCGGCGGACGTCTTCCGGATGGCCCTCGCGGTAGCCGTCCTCCGGATAGATCCAGTAGCGGTGGGTGTTAAGGACAAAACCGCCTTCCATCACTATGGGGCGCTTGTAGAACCACTTTGCGGCATAGCCCTGATGCCATTTTGTATAGTACGTATGCATGCCGAAGGCGTCGTTCCTAAGGCTGTATCCCTTCTCCACGCAGCGGTCAAGGAGGGTTTCGGTGTCGGCCTTGAGCTTATTGTCATTGATCGGATCGCCGATGGTGTTGTGATAATTCATCACCAGGGGAATCCTGCTGAAGGCTTCCAGATACAGGTCCGTAATCCAGTCGAAGACAGCGGCCTTGTTGGCGTTGTCCTTATAAATCAAGGTATGGCCCTCGCCCCATAGACCAAGGCCGTAGCCGTCTACGAATTCGGTCTTGTCGGGGTCGTTGAACTCCTCGCCGAAGGCGCGGATGAACTTTGCGTACTTCTCCTGGAAGACGGGATCGTCGGGATAGGGGGATTTCCATGTGGTGTGGGTTCCGTCCGTGTAATAGGCGCATCCGGCATTGAAAACGTATTCAGGGGTGTTCAGTCCCTGGTCACGGCCGTCTACGACCACGCGGAAAGACATCTTGAGGCCGCGTGCCCTGAGGCTTGCGACAAGCTTTGAGAAATTGGAAGCGGGGTCCTTCCATACATAATTGCCTTCCGTGGGTTCCAGGTTCTTCCAGCTGGTCCTGAGATAGGCGCAGGTGGCGTAATCGGACACTTTCACGGTGGTGCCGTCAGAGGTGGGCATGGCATCGTAGTTCTGGCTGCTCCAGAATGTGTCGTTCCACTGCCTTCCCACATAAAGGACCCATCCCGTGAGGGGGTTCTTGATGATGGACGTGCGGTCCGGGGTAAGGCGCACCTGCTCTGTCTTTACGTCTTCGCTGCCGGGCTGCTCCCCGCCTCCGTTCTCCTTTCCGCAGGAGACGATGGCAAGGACTGCCGACAATATGTACAAGTGTCTTTTCATTTCACGCTTATTTTTCTGACTACAATCCATTTACCGCACTTTGCAGAGGGCTCTACGGCAGCGTCAAGGCCGGGTTCAAGCTCTTTTTTACGGTCTACAAGCGCCGTTGCCAGCGTGTACTGCCCGGGAGCGACGCCCTCGAGGGAGAAGGTATCGGCATAATCGTATGAATTGCCCTTGAGCCAGGCAGAAAGGTCCGTCTTTTCGGAAGCCCACTTCTTAACAGGGGTGCCTTCGCTGTCCAGGAGCGCGAAACCAACGGTATAGCGCCAGTTCCACTGGGGGATGTTCACAGGGCAGTATCCCCAGCCCATATTCTGCCATTCATACTCTACGGAAAGGCTTCCTGAGGCTTTGGAAGGAGCTTTGACCCATACTGGATAAAGGCGGTAGCCGCCCTCGGAAATGAAACGCTTCACAAGGTCAAACTCCTTTCCAAACCAGGAACGCACTTCGTCGTTCACCCTCAGGTCCATCATGTTTACATGAGCCTCTGCGGCGGCTTTGAATTCGCCTTTGCGCACATCTTCTGAATGTCCTTCGCGGTATTCGCCGGAAGGGTCTAACCAGTAACGGTGATGTGCCGCCGTAATCCAGCCGCCTTCAAATATTATAGGTCTCTTGTAATTCCATTTCGCAGCGAATTCCTTTTCCCAGTCCTGGTAGTATCCGGTCATGCCGAATGCATCGTGACGGAGGCTGTATCCGTTGCCGATTGCCTGCTCTATGAGGCCCTCGGACACCTTTGAAACAGGGCCCCAGCCATCCTTGGAGGGCTCTCCAAGCAGGCGGTGGTAGTTTATTACAAGGGGTATTTCGGTAAAGGTGCGGGCATACAGACCGGTTATCCAGGCCATTACCTCGCTGTTCTTTGTGGGGTCTTTATATATAAGGCTGTGCCCCTCTCCCCATTTGCCAAGGCCGTATGCGTCGATGAAATCCACCTTGTCGATATCGTTGTACTCGCGGGCAAGCGCCTCTATGAAACGGCTGTATTTCTCCTGGAATACGGGATCGTCGGGATAGGGAGACCGTACTGTGTTCTTTCCAACCTGGGACGTGAAATATTCGGCCCCGGCGTCAAAAACATAGTCGGGAGTGTTCTGACGCTGGTCACGGCCGTCCACAACTATGCGGAAAGACAGTTTCATTCCCCTGTCCAGAATGCTTTTGAACAGTTTGTTCAGGCGCGATTCAGGGTCGTTCCAGGCGTACTTTCCTTCTTCCGGTTCAAAGGCGGCCCAGCTGGTACGGACATATGCGGTGTTTGCATAGTCGCTCACCTTCACGGTGCCGCCTTCAGACGTTTCCATGGAGTCATAGCCAAAGCTCTCCCAGAAATTCTCGTCCCAGTCCCGGCGCAGGTACATAACCCAGCCGTTGAGAGGATTTCTGAGAACAGTCGTCGTGTCCGGCGTATAATACGTTTTATTACCAGAAGTACAGGATAGAGCTCCCATGACAATGGCAGCTGCGATAAAGGGGATAGCGGTGTAACTTTTCATTGGCTTTGTCTCGTGTTACATTGCGAAGGTATGGATAATAGAAAAAAACCACTTCCCCTATTCGTACGGAAATGGTTTCATTTTGTACACCCCCCTCCACAACGTGTTCTAAACGGGATTTTCCTGCCTTTTGAAATCAGATGGAGATAAATCGTAGCGGCGCTTGAAGCACACGCTGAAATACTTCGGATTGGCAAAACCGGTGCGGTCCGATATCTCTGCAATGGTAAGATCCGACTCTTTGAGAAGCTGTGCGGCGCGCTTGAGACGTATCTCCAGGATGAACTCCTTTATGGACATGCCGGTGATGTCCTTTATCTTCTGATACAGGATGGTCCTTCCCACGCCCATGTCGAAGACGAACTCGTCCACATCGTACTCATTGTTGTCCATATTCTTCTCTATGAACTCCATCGCACGGTGGAGAAGGGCCTCGTCCATGGATGAGATAACCACCTTGGAAGGCTCTGCGACATACTTTTTGGAATAGAAATCGCGCATCTCCTCCTGCATCCTCAGAAGTCCTTCCACCTGGGAGAAGAGGAAGTCCATGTCGAAGGGCTTTTCCACGAAAACGTTGGCCCCGCTTTCCAGAGCCTGCACCTTGAGGTCTGCATTGCCGGAGAGCACGATGACCGGAATATGGCTGGACTTGATATCGCTCCTTAGGCGGCGGCACACTTCAAACCCGTCCGTATCCTCCATCATGAGGTCCGTGATTACAACGTTGGGGTGGACTTTCTCCACCTTTTCAACGCCCTCGGCACCGTCAGAGGCCGTATAGACGTTGAATCGGGCCGACAGGCGCTCTTCCAGGTAGGAGCGCAGCTCGGCATCATCATCGATGACAACAAGCGTATAGGCCTTGCGCGCACCCTTGGCAGATACATGGAGTTCTTCGTAAAGATCGTCCATCTCCTTCATTACAAAGCCGTAGGACTGCGAGGCGTCGTCCGTCTTGGCCGATTCCGCCTTCTGAAGCGGCATCCTCACCGTAAACACCACCTGCGCGTTGCCTGAGGAAACGCTCACCTCTCCGCCGATTTCCTGGACCAGCTGCTTCACTATGGCAAGCCCAAGACCAGTACTGCTCTCGAAGCCCGGCTGGAAGTCACGGCCGCGGTTGAAAGCCTCGAAAATGCGCTGCTGGTTCTCCTTGGAAATCTCCCTGCCGGTGTTCGAAACCGTAACATCAAGGCCGTTGCCGCTTTCCTTGATGCCAACCATGATGGAACCCTCTTCAGCAGTGTATTTCACGGCGTTAGAGAAGAGATTCGTGAATATTTTCTCTATTACTTCATGGTCAAAAAGGCAAGGGTAACTTTCAATCTGGGAACCAAAGCCCACTTCGATGTTCTTGCGGTCGGCATAGATTTCAAAGAGGGAAAGGATGCTGCGGAGGAAGCTGACTATATCTCCCGCAACGGGGTTGAGGGTAACCTTGTTGCTCTCGATTTCACGGAAAGTGAGCAGCTGTCCTATCATTCGCTGCATGCGGGCTACGTTGCGCTCTATGTGCCCGGCATACTTGCCGGCCTCTGAATCGGCAGGGATACTCTCCTTCAGGTGCCTGAGAGGGTCTACTATGAGGGAGAGCGGCGTCTTGAGGTCGTGGGAGATATTGGTAAAGAAGTTGATGCGGGCCTTCTGCAGCTCCTGCATGTTCTTTTCCTTGAGCTTCTCCATGGCAAGCTCGTTCTCATAGAGCTTCTTGTTGGTGAAATAACGCCACACGAAGTATACTGCAGAAGCAAACAGGAGCACATATATGATCTTGGCCCACCAGGACAGGAAGGGAGAGGGATGTATGGTCCACTCCATCACGGCGGCGCTGTCTCCCCAGAGACCGTCGTTGTTGCAGGCCTTAACCTCAAAACGGTAATTCCCGGGCCTCAGGTTGTAGTAGCGCATCGTTTTCTGTCCCGGAGGAAGTGTCGTCCAATCCCCGGACAGGCCCAGCAGCCGGCATGAATAGCGGTTGTTTTCCTGATAAAGGTAGTTGTCGCAGGAGAAGTCCAGGGCCACGTTGGACTGGCGGTGGTTCAGGGACATCGGCACGGGAGAGCCTATGTAGTTTTCTGTCGCAACGGGCTTGTCGTTAATCCTGACGCCGGTGAAGAATACGCCCGGCTTGTGGAGGTTTGAGCGGAGCGCGCCGGGGCGGAAGAGGATGAATCCGTCCGTGCCGCCGAAGAGGATCTCGCCGCGGGAGGTCAGGAAGGCCGATCTTACATAGAAGGAGCCGCAGTGGCTGGGCACATTCAGGGTTGTGGGCATGATACGGCCGTCCCTGCGGCGGAAAAGCCCCTCATCCGTGCTCAGCCATACGTCCCTGGTGGAAGGGTCTTCCACGATTCCGAAGACCGTACGCCCGTTAAGAGGCACGTTCACGTAGCTGCCGTCCGGGGAGAGGACATTGAGGCCTCCGCCCCTTGTTCCCAGGAGTATTTCCCCACTGGAGGTTATGCAGTAACAGCAGAGGTTGTTTACGGCATACGGCTGGTCTTCGAGATAATATGTCCTGACCACCTGCATGCCTGTTTTGTCAATGACCTGGAGCCCGTGGTGCGTAAGCAGCCAGATATGGCCCTTGCCGTCGTCAAAGAAGGATTCCACCTGCCTGGGGCTCTCCAGGCGCGATATCTGCCCAGTGGGAAGCTTTGCATGCATGAAACGGGAGTCCGGGTCTGACATCCAGAGGCCGCCGTTGCCGTCAGGGAGGAAGTCATACACGCTGAGTGGGGCGTCGTCAGGACCGCGCGTCACGGACAGCTTGCGGAAACGGTTCGTACGCCTGTCATAGGTCTGCACTCCGGAGTTGAAAAAGGATGCCCACATGGTGCCGTCGGCATCTTTCCACAGTTTTTTGACCATGTTCGAACTCAGGCCGCTTCCGTCCTGCTGGGTATAGTAGTAGAAGGCGTCCCTGTTCCTGTCCCAGACGGTTATTCCGCCGCCCTCGGTGCCTATCCACAGGTTGCCGTCGGCATCTTCTTCAAAGCAGCTCACTATTGGGTGGCCGAGGCCTCCGGGAGTGGCCTTGAAGAAGTAATCCACGTCGCTGTCTCCCTCTGTAGCGAAGGCGAGCTTGCCTCCGTATGTTCCTACCCACACTCCCCCGTCGGAATCCTCAAGAAACGACCATACAGAGTTGTTGGGAAGGGAAAAAGAGTACTGAAGGTTGGAGCGGAGAACGGCTGTCTCCCCTTTTTCGGGATTCACCGTCATGAGGCCGTACTGGGTTGCGACCCACACGCTTCCGTTTGCCGCCATATATAGCTGCTTGGCGGTAGAAGCGCGGTCATTTTCTATCGGCAGGGTGAAGCGCCTGATGATTTTTCCTTCATCCGTGCATTGCAGAAGCCCGTCCGAAAGGGTGAGGACATACACGTAGCCTCCGGCTTCCTGGACATCGACCACGGAGCTTGGCGAAAAATTGCCGAAGAGGGTCCAGACGTCATCGGCAAGCCTGTACAGGATGCCGTTGGAGCCGAAGTACACATGATTCCCCGTGCAGTCGAGGGTGAGGGTCATCGGATTGGGTTCAAAACCGTCCGGGACAGGCTTCTCTTCCCCATCCAGACCGCACAGGCGGCCGTTTCTTATCATCCACACAGCGCCGTCCGCAGTCTTTTCTATTTTGCCGATATTCCCCTCCAGCACCCTCCTGAAGGTCCCGTGCACACAGTCAAAGCGCTGAAGGCCGTGATTGGTGGCAAGGTAGAGGCGGTTATCGGCATCGGTGACAAGCCATCCCATGCTCCAGTAGCGCTCCGGCTCCTGGACGGTGATGGAATCGTTCATGCGGATGAAGGAATCTCCGTTGTACATGTAAACGGCATCGAAACCGCTGAACCAGATGCGTCCCAGACTGTCCTTGGCTATACTGTGTATACCGCCGTAATAGCCGGTTTCCGGCATGGTGTGAAAACGGAGTTCTGCTGCACCGGCCGTGAAGGCACAGAGCAGCAGAATGAGAAACATGGGGAGGATCGTTCGTTTCATTATAGAGGTATGCCAAGCTGCTTTGCTACGGAATTCGTGAGTTTATCCAGGACGATGGGCTTGGTGATGAAGTCCTGGGCTCCCAGGCTGTAGGCCTTGAGGATGTCTTCGTTGGAGTTGAGGGCACTCAGGACAACTATTTTGATATCGGCATAGGCGGGGTTTTCACGCACCTTGCGGATTACTTCGAAGCCGTCCATGACGGGCATCATGATGTCCAGGAGTATGATGTTCGGTTTGAAGACGAGGATTTCCCGCATGGCCTCAAGGCCGTTGGATGCCTTATGGACCGTAAAGTGATACCTGGAAAGCATCTTCTCTACAAGGAGCTGGTTCAGCGGGACATCGTCCACAACAAGGACTCGGTATTGGGAAAGATCCATAACTTATCAGCCCTCCTTCTGCAGATAGCCGGCAAGCCACATTTTGGGAGTGACACCGGTGAGCTTCTTGAAAATGTTGTTGAAGGACGATGCGCTCAGGAAGCCGCACGCATGGGCGATTTCTTCCTGCTTGGCACCGCGGTGATTCAGGATATACTGCTGGGCATAGTCGATGCGCAGGGTATTCAGGAGTTCCGGGAATCCAAGATTGTAGGTGTTGTTCACCATCTTGGATACGTAGGTCTTGTTGGTGTTCAGCTTTTCGGCAACGTCCCCAAGGCTGAGGCTGGGCTGCAGGAAAAGCTGCTCCTCCTGCATGAGTTTCTGGAAGCGGGACAGGAGCCCGTCTTCGTCCCAGGAGCCGGCTACAGTGGTAAAGATGGCCTCGGCAGCCATGGCCGGATGGTCCGGTTCGGCATCGTCATGCACGCCCAGGCGGGCACGCACCATGCGGAGGGCTTCCTCTTCGGCATCGTCCAGGAGATTGCCCAGCATGTCTTCGACCACTTCGCCCTTGGTCTCTGTGCCGTAATTGTAGATGAAGCCGTTGCGCATTTCCTTCCTGGTGATAGTCTCCTTGGCATTGAACAGGGAAACGTATCCGAAGAAGAATATGGCGCCTGTGGTCAAGATTGCGGATATCTCAACTATCCACTTATTGGCCTCCTTCAAGTCGTTGGGAAGCCATAATGTAATATAGTAGAGCGCAAAAATCAGTATAATGACCGAAGCGTTGAGCTGAAGGGTCGTTATCCTCTCTCCCCTGAAGAAGAAACTGCGAAGCTTGCCGAAACGCATTCTGCGCCGCACGGCAAGCAAGAAAAGGAACACGATGATGAATATATCCTCTGTAAACACAACAATGGGATATACTATCATCGTCCATTTCATGAAAAGCGAAACAGTGGTTCCCTTATACTGCGAAGCGGCATCCGGGTTGGCCTCGATACTTTCAATGGCCCGGACCAGCACATCTTCTCCTACTGTCTGGTACAGTATAAAAGAAGCTGTTCCCAGCACAGCCGGGAGCACTATCCAGATAAGAGAAAGGTGAGGATGCTTGTTGTCCCTTGCTATCTGACGCAGATACAACCAGACAAGCGGTATCACGCAAGGCCCTGCAAACTGCAGGAGGACTAGCGCCCTCAGAAGTATTTTCGTTTCGTAAGTGCTGTTCCATCTGAACGCCGTAGCAAACAGGAAGACAGAAAGAAGCCCGAACAAAGCAACAGTGTACTTTACAGAATCAACTCTGAACGATAGCACCAGAAGTGCTACCGCCCAGAATATAGCTACTGCCGCAGGAAGGAACAGAGTCAGATTGTGCAAAAACATCAGAAGTCGTCGTTGTTTTCGTAAATTTTAGTTTCCCAATCTCCTACGGAAGGAGCGAAGGTGATTTCTTGATAGACGCTGCTCAAATCTATGCCGATATGGAAGGTATACTGCCTGCCATAGACAAAGACATTGTCAGGAAGGAGTCCGTACAGAAGGTAGCGGGCAACCTGCTCCTTCAGGGGTTCGTAATAGAAGCCGTTGTGGGTGAAGCCCTCTACGTCATATACCACTTCTACGAACTGGGTGCCGTAGCGGATCTCGTCAGGGATGGAATAATAGCGGTGAGAATCCACCATACGGTCCACAAGTTGGTCATAGCCGACGAATTTCTCATTCTCAGAGCCTACGCCAACCTTGGCATCGCCCTCGAAGACCACCACGTTGCGGTAGTAGCCCTGCCTGTGCCAGATTCCCTGGCTCAGGGTGACGTCGTTAACGAAAACACCTGCCGATGCTACGTTGTAGGCCGTGAGCTTTCTCAGGTGCACAAGGCCCTGGAGCTCCTTCTGGGGCGTGACATCGCAGATTCTGTAGCCGATGTCATTGGTAATGTGCTGGAACTCGAGCGGAATCATGTTGAGCTGTGCAACAGCCATCTCAACAGTCTTGGACACGAGCGGACCTGCACTGGTTTCCTCTACTGTGTAAGGAATAGAGTAGGACTCGTAATCATCCTGATACGTGACGTCGCGTACATAAGGATAATAGGCACTGAAGGAGACCTTCTCCGTCTTTACCTGGTCCCAGAGGAAAGAATCCAGAATGGTGCTGTAATCGCTGCCGTTGGAGGTTATTCGCGCATTATCAATAACGAGAGAGTGATGATCGTAGTCGATACCAACAAGGCCGAAGGGAATGTCGGAATCCATGGTGGCCATATTGGAAGACTCGTCATAGACAGTGCCGGACTTTGTCATATTTGCACGGCGGGCTGCAGGGATGGTCTTTCCCTCGCGCGTTACATTAATATCAAAGCCGACCTTTTGCTTGGTGTCTGAAGCCTTATTAATGGAAGGAAGGTCTACATCGTCCATCTTGTTGCACGAAGCTGCCAGTACCAGGACTGCGGACATCATCAGAAGAGTATTACGATTTGCTCTCATAAGCGTGGGCGTTTAGTGTAACTTTCTGATGCAAAGATAAACATTATTTTTCAAAAACAAAAAATTTTTGCAAATTCTTGAAATATTTTTTCGAAAAATAAAAAGTGCCCTCGGCGCGCGTCTACGGGGGATTTTATGAGAAACTGTGTAACTAATCCTAAAAAGAGGGTGTTACAAAATTGTAGCACCCGTAATTATTTTGACAAAAATTCAGTGGGAGTACAGCCAAAAAACTCCTTGAATGCGGTGGCGAAATAGGCCGGTGTCCTGAAGCCGCAAAGCCTGGAAATATCGGCAATGCTGTACTGGCCGGAGCGGAGAAGCTGCTCTGCTTTGTCCATCCTTTCCTTCTTCACCATGGCAGAAGGGGCGGGGGCTCCCTCAGACTTGAGTTTACGGTTCACATGAATCCTGCTCATGCCCGTAATTTCTGCTATAGTCTCTACTCCAAAGTCCGGATCTGAAAGATGTTCCTTTACAAGGCCTATGACAAGCTTTGTGAATTCGCCAGGCTCATTCTCTATCTTAGGGGTTACCTCTTCCTGTGCCGTTTCTACAGGCGCAGAAGGCTCTTCTGCCTGAATTACGGGAACTTCCTGTACAGAGACTTTAGGGGCCGGCGCAGGCGCGGGTGCGGGTGTAGGTGCAGGTGCAGGCGCAGGAGCAGTTGCAGGCGTAGGCGCAGGAGCGGGTACAGATACTGGTACAAAAACTGTTTTGGGCGCTGCTTTCTTACGGGAGCCTGTAAGCCTATATATTATATAGGAAATAACGCAACCTGCAAGGAAAGCCAGTATGCAAACATAGAAAGGAAGTCCGTGAGAATCCGATTTCTGAGGCTGCACGGGCTGTGGAGCGGGAAAATCGAAATCTGGAGAGAACAAAACAGTGGCTATTTTGCCGTTTTTGGCAGAAAACAGGGTATCTCCCACTGTATAGTAGACTGCTCCGTCGGACGAATTTGCAGAAAGGAAGGAAACGCTGTCCCTTACAGCAGCAAAGCCACAGGTAGACAAGTAGGTACTCAGACGCATCGAAGCATCGAGGATCCAGAGGACATCGTCGGCGTCAAAAAAGAGAGAATAGATGGTATCGCTTCCCAGTTGGCCTGTAGAAAGACCGTACTGTATGACCTTTCCATTACGCCCGGTACGGATGAGACCTTCACCCGCGGTACCGGTCCAAACGGAACCGTCTACAGGACTTGTAACTTCGCAAATCGGCCCTGCAGACACGTCTAATGCGGGTAATGTTACAAAATTGAAAGCGGCCAGAAAGAAAAGGGCAGCTTTTTTCATGGTTATTTAGCTTTATTTAAAGGATATCTCAACACGCCGAAGCGGCGCCATCTCGTTTTCCATCATGTGCAGCCAGGCACGACCATAGGCTATCTGCTGCAGCTTCTTCTTCATGGTCTGGTTGTCATATCCACCACGAAGGACGTCCAGAACCTGCTGACGCTCCGGAACAGAAACGGAATTCATAACCTGATGCTGCAGGCCATCCCAATCCATGCCACCGTAAGCAAATTGAACAGTAGCATTGCAGCCAAGAGAATTAAGGAGTTCCTTCACCTTGTCTGCCCTTCTTATGGAAAGGCGCTGATTATAGATTTCCTTGCCTTCAGGTGAGGCGTATGCCGTAATGATTACAGAGGAATATCCGGAATTGACAAGATCCTTAAGGACCTGCATTGTCTTGGAGTCTATTTTGAGCGCACTGCTGGAATTGTTGAAAACCAGCTTTACCAGTGCAGAGGTTTCTGACGCAGTTTCCTGTGCCGGAGCTGTAAAACGCACGCTCACGCGCCTCAATGCGGGAAAACAGTACCTCATGAGGTGATCCCAGGCCTCTCCTACCCACAGCTCCTGGAGAAGCTGCTTGCGTTTGGACACATCGGCAGTTTTTACAATCTCCAGAGCATCCGGGGCCCATTCTGCTTTGCAATGCTTGAGATAAGAAGCAACGCTTTCCCAATCCTCGTCTATTACATATATATTATAGGTATTGGAGGGATTCCTGCTTTCAAGGTAAGACTTGACAGATTGTGCGCGTTGCCTTGCAAGCTGCCGGTTACGGCTCAGAGAACCGTCCGGGGAACTGTATGCATATATGGCTACATTGGCTGCTGAAGAGCCTGAACAGACGGAAATGTCGGAAAGGGCACGGGAATTGTATTTATACGTGCTGTCAATACCAGACTTGCCTATCTTGAAAGAAAGGTCAAAGACCTGCGCCCTGGCAGTTAAACCCACCAGAGAAAGCATGACAAGAAGCGATATTTTAGCAATTCTGCCCATCAAATAACTAAGGTGCACAAATTTAAACATTTAAAGGATAAAAAGCAACAAAATTCGAATTTTTATCCAAAAATTGCCACAAATTGGGCCAAAACTGCATCTAATATTCTAGGCAATTTGATTATGAACGACTGGACATATTAACATTAAGTAGTGAAATTTAACAAGCAAAAATTTATTTCAAAAACGAGATTTGTTTCTAATTCTTTAAAATCGCCTTTATATAACGTTCAAAGGGCATTTGAGACCGCCCGAGTCGCTTAGAGATTAAAGAATTTGCAAAAATAGTCCAAATAAACAACATAAACCACGCAATAAATGCGAACGACAGAAGCAAATAATTGTCAAGATTTAAAAACTTTTTTCAAAAAATACATAAAATAATTTTGCAAAACCCAAAAATAGTATTATCTTTGCTGCTGGAATAGTATGTTTCAACCTCGAAAACACATCTGACCGGTAAGAACAAAAAAAACGAACAATGACCTTCAGGCACCGTACAAACAACATTTTTTCAGTCGCCATCACCAAGATGACGGCCCTTGTTGTGTGCCTGGCTCTCAACGTTTTTTCTATGCGCGCGCAGGTTAGTGACACGCACGTAAGGGTCTATTTCCCGTTCGACAGCCCCGTCCTCAGCGAATCCTACATGTCCAACGCCTCGGCTTTCCATGCAATCGACAGCCTCGTCGCCGGACTTCAGGACGGCAGCGTCATCGAGGTCGTCTCCTACTCTTCCCCTGAAGGCAATGTGCATTACAACCTCAACCTCTCCAGGAACCGCGCCGCTTCCGTAGTCAGCTACCTCGAGGCAAAGTATCCTCAGATGCACGGCCGTATCCGCACCACCTCGGGAGCAGAGTCCTGGGACGATCTCCGCGCAAAGGTTTCTGAAGACAGCCGCCTCAGCGATTCTTCCAAGAGCGCCATCGTCGCCATCATTGACGGCAACGATGATCCGGATTCCAAGGAAAGCGCACTCAAGGCCCTTCCGCAGTATAAGGCTCTGTACAGCAACTATTTCCGCTCCCTGCGTTTTGCAGATATCACGCTGAGAATCGCAAATTTGGCAAAAGCTGAGGTCCAGGACGAAAATTCTGAAATCTCGGAAGGCAGCGCCGCCCGTGGTGAAGGCCAGCCCGTCGTTTACTTCCCGCTCAGCGAAACCACCATCCGTCCTGAGTACATGGGCAACGAGGCCAACATCGCCGTTCTCCGTGAAATGCTCTCGGATCCCAAGAGGGTTCCCAGCCGCGTCGTCATCGAGGGCGCCGCTTCTCCTGAAGGCCCGGTGAGCATCAACGAACGTCTCGGCGCAACCCGTGCCAAGGTCCTCGTGGATTTCCTCACCTCCGAGTTCCCGTACCTCAAGGACCGCATCGTCGTGCGTTCCGTTGCTGAAGACTGGGCCGGTCTCCGTGCCTGCATCCTTGCAAACGGTACCCTTGGTTCGGCAGAGAAGGAAGAGCTCATCGGCATCATCGACTCCAACAACAGCCCGGCCCGCAAGGAGGCTCTCCTCAAGGCCAGCACGTCCTACCCCGTGGTAGAGAAGGAGTGCCTGCCGTACATCCGTTACGCCCGCATCGGCAACATCGAGTTCGAGGCACCTGCAGTAACCGAACCTGCAGACACCACACCTAAGGACACCACTCCCAAGGACACCGTCACCACAGTCGTCCCTGCCGACACCACCTCCGCTCCCGTAGCAGTCGACACAACAGATCTTTTCCCTGCAAGGGATACTCTCGAGGCTGTCGCACCGGTAGACACCACAGCTAAGGTCAACCCTTACGAAGGTGGCATCGTTCCCGCATTCCCCGCCCCCGCAAAGGGCTACCGCAATATGATCGCCGCCGTAAAGACAAACCTTCTTTACGACGCAGTCACCGGCCTTAACGTAGAAGTGGAAGTTCCTATTGCAAACCGCTTCTCCGTGGCTTGGGAAGACGTTTTCCCCTGGTGGGAAACCGGCAACAAGTACTGCTTCCAGCTCTGGGAAATGGGCGCCGAGGCACGTTTCTGGTTCAAGCCCTGGGAGACTGTCGGCACAGAAAAACTCCGCGGCTGGTTCGTAGGTCCTTATGTCATGAGCGGCAAGTATGACTTCCAGTATGACAAGAGCCTGAACTACCAAGGCGAACTCTGGAGCGTAGGTGCAACCGCCGGTTATGCAATGCCCATCGGCAAGAAGAAGAGAGTCAATCTCGAATTCAGCCTCTCAATGGGCTACATGAAGACCCACTTCAGGCATTACCTCCCTACCGACAGCTACGACAAGCTCATCCACGACCCCGCCGGCGACGGTTCGTTCTACAACATTTTCAAGTATCCAACCAAGGCAAAAGTGAGTCTTGTAGTCCCCATAAGCTATGGGAAAAAGGAGGCACGCCATGAGTAAGATTATGCGCAATATCCTCCTCGCAACCCTGGTAATCCTATCTGTAGCAGGCTGCCACAGAAGACCGCTGGAAGACCCCAGCAGCGCCGTCCGCATCCGTATCAAGGTCAACGTGAAGACCGTCACAAACGTCAACACCAACATCCGTACATCCGTGAGCGTTTACGGCAGCACAGAGTCCCTCTGGGCTCCCAAGGTAAAGCAGCTGGATCCCGGAACCATGCGTGTCCTCGTTTACGACCCTTACACAGAGAAGAAGCTCCAGCCCGAAACCTTCATCTCCGAAGCAGGCTTCGACGAAGAAGGCAACAAGGTATTCAACGGAACGCTGGGTATCAGCCACGGAAACTACAACTTCCTGGTCTACAACTTCGACACTCCCACCACCCAGGTGGCATACCTTGAGAACGAAGAGAGCATCCTCGCCTACACCGACGAAATCCCCGAAGATCTCAAGACCAAGTACACCAAGACCAAGGCCGAAGATCAGCCCATAACCGATGATATCAGCATCCGCTACGAGCCTGAGCACCTCCTTGTCGCAAACGAGAAGAACGTCAGAATCTCTCCCCACGACACCCTGGTTATCGTCAAGACAGAAGCCTTCACGGTCGTCGACACTTACTATCTGCAGGTCCGCATAGTTGGCCGCCAGTTCGCCTCCAGCGCAACAGCCGTCATCTCCGGTCTCTCACCGTCCAACAAAATCGGCCTGAACGAGCGTACGGTAGACCCTTCGGCAGCAGTCATCTTCGACATGGTCCAGGGCAGGGACGAAGCCCTCGCAGGAGAGAACAAGGACGTCCTCTGCGCAGTGTTCAACACCTTCGGCAAGATTCCCGAGGTAACCTCGGACCTCCTGGTCACCTTCAATATCACCGATACTGCCGGCAACCTCCTACAGTATCCCGTGAACTTGGACAAGGTATTTGACTCGGAACTCTGCCACCTGTATCACTGGCTGATCATTGATGACTACATCATCGAAGTTCCGGATCCCGGCACAAAGCCCACCCCCGGAGGCGGCGGATTCCAGCCCCAGGTTGATGACTGGGTGGAAGAAGAAGGAACAATGGTACTTTAAAAATTGAAAAACAAAACAACAAAACAGATAATGAAAAATTGGTTTGACATAGCAGTTCTCTTAAGCCTGGTGAGCATGGCAGCTTGCACCAGGGTAGAGAATGCAGGCACCCCGGAGGCCATCACCTACACCGTGGGTAGCTATGCCGCAACCACAAAGGCAACAAGCGAGTATCGCGACGCCGAAGGCCTTGACAACTTCCAGAGCAAGTCCTTCCTCCACACAGAGGACGCTGCAGCGGGTTCCGAATACTTCACCTCCACCATTACCTGGGACGGTGCCACCTGGACCCCCTCACGCGACTACTACTGGCCCAAGCATCCCCAGAGCTACCTGAACTTCGTTTCATGGTATGCAAACGACGGCAGCGCCAACATCGAGCCCAACACCGTCACTGAGACCTCTTTCCAGATTAACGCACGCACTGTGGGTGCAAACGACCGCATCCTCATTGCCGACGAGGCCTGGCTCCAGAGAGCAAACGCCAACACCTACTACACGGCCGGCGTTCCCACCCTCTTCCGCCACGTGCTCTCACGCGTAAGGGTTAAGCTGAAGGCCACCACCCTCACAGACCCCGAACTTGCAAACGTCACCTACGAAGTCACCCTCCAGAGCGCGAAATTCCAGGGCATATTCCAGAAGGGAACCATGAGCCTCCTCAACAGCCCCCTTGCCAGCACCGGCACCCGCCAGTGGTACAGCAGCGAAAGCCCCACCTATCTCTGGAAAACCGCAAACGGCAGCAACGAGAGCGAGATTGTCTTCGTAAGCAGCAACACCGCCATCGGCACAGATTATGCCGATGTCCTCGCAGAACGAAGCTTCATTCCCCAGGAACTGGGAGACGGCATCAAGATGGTCCTCACCTACTCGGTAACCACCAAGAGCAACGGAACCGTCAACGCCACCGAGAATGACATCCCTGCCACCATCGTAATGAACACAATAAAGAACGCCTCTGACGTAGCAATCACCCAGTGGGTTCCCAACAAGATATACACGTACAATATCGCAATCAACCCCATCGGAAAGGAAATCCTCCTGAACCCCATCGTGGAAGCCGAATGGTCATTTGAAGAAGATATCAACGTAACAGTAGAATAACAAACAAAAACAAAATAAAACACAACTAACAATGAAAAAGCTTTACACTATCCTCGCAATCGCAGCAGTAGCTGCTGTGGGTTGCTCCAAGACCGAACTCGCCGACACCCCCGACGTGAAGATCGGCTTCCAGGTTGCCAACTACGCCACCCAGACCAAGGCTGATGCCGGCGGTTTCCTCAAAGAGCTTGAAGATCTCGGCATTACCGAGAATCAGGCTTTCAAGAGCAACGCATACATCAATGCCGATGACGGTAACGGTGGCCACACTTTCGCCACTTTCTTCGAAGAAAGCATTGCCTGGAACGCAACACCCAAGCAGTGGGCTCCCGCTACCAAGGACTACTACTGGCCCAAGTCTCCCAAGAGTAACATCGACTTCTTCTCCTGGTACAACTACGGCGTAGCCGACCCTACCCTCACCTATAGCGGAACCGATGCAAAAATGGCATGGACCAACGTTACCATCCCCGCAAAGGCCGACATCCTCTTCGCAGACATCGCCTTCCACCAGGTAAAGAACACCACCAGCGCTGCTCCTTACGGCAAGGACGGTGTTACCGAAGGTGTTCCCACCCTCTTCCACCACGCTCTTGCCCAGGTGAAGTTCACCGCCAAGATCAAGGATGACTGCTACCAGATTGAGGATAGCAAGAACACTGGCAACTATCATTTCTGGGAGGTAAAACTCAGTAATGTTGCATTTGCTGCCAGCAAGGTCCATACAAATGGTACCCTCACCCTCACCGGTGCAGACCCTGACGACAGCGACGCTGCTGCAAGCATCACTCCCTGGACCTCCGCCAAATGGACCAATGCAACTTCTCCTGCCTACGTAACTGACGCATGGTTCCAGACTCCTGTGGCTCTTGGCACAACAGCCCTTACTGAAACGGCTGCAAACCTCATTCCTGACACCTACATGGGCAACGGTTATATTGCAGTACGTCCCCAGACCATCGGCGATGATGTTACCCTCGGCCTCACGATGACCATCACCCACAAGTATGGCACCGCTATCGGTTCCGCAAGCCCCGTAAGCACCGAGACCATCAACGTGACGGTTTATGCTCCTACCGCTCCTTACACTGCTACAGGTATCCAGCTCAACAAGATTGGTTCAATCTCCGCTTGGGAAATGAACCACAAGTACACCTACAACATCATCATCGATCCTTCCACCAACACCATCCTCTACGATCCCGCAGTGGAAGCATGGGTGGAAGAACCTGCTGCTACAGCAAACATCCCTCAGTAATGTATTATTATCCCGGGCCGGCCGACCCTGACCCGGGGTACCAAAGAAAAACAAAACAAAGAAATTAACAATTAAACAACTAATAGAAATGAAAAAGCTTTTTATCATCGCAGCAGCAGCGCTTGTAGCAAGCGTAGCATGCTCCAAGGTAGAAACCGCGGAGACCACTCCCGACGTAGAGATTGGCTTCCAGGTTGCTTCTTACCTCAACCAGACCAAGGCTGGCGAGACCAGCTTCGTTTCCGAACTCGACGAACTCGGAATCACATCAGGTCAGTACTTCAAGAGCGCAGCTTACATCCATGCGGCCCAGTCCGACGGAACTGTCGCAGCACCTGCCGCCTTCTTTGTTGCCGGAGACAGCAACGTTGAAAGCATCAACTTTGACGGCACAAAGACTTGGAAACCCGCTCATCCTTACTACTGGCCCAAATCTCCCAAGAGTAGCATTTCCTTCTTCTCCTGGTATGATTTCGGCGATCAGGTAACTCCTTCCATCACCTACACCACCGACGGCGGAGAAGCCACTCTCGCTTGGGGTGACCGCACTGTTGCCCTCAAGGACAATGTGATGTTTGCCGACGCCGCATATCACTACAAGCAGAACAACAACGGAGCACAGAACTACAAGATTGATGCAAACGACGGTGTTCCCACCCTCTTCCGCCATGCCCTTGCAAAGGTTCGCTTCACAGTAAAGCAGAACCCCATGAAGGTTCAGGACGGCACAACTGACAAGTACACCTTCTGGGAGGTAAAACTCACCGACGTAGCTCTCGCTTCCGGCACCATCAAGAATAACGGCAAGTTCTCCCTCACCCAGACCAGCTCTACCAATGCTGCAACGCAGGTAGCCTGGACCAAACCCGCAAACGAGATTTGGGCCGCCCCCGCAGGTACTCAGACTTATCTCACTGCAAACCTTGGCAATGCAACCGGTGACATCTTTGACACCGATGTTGCAAAGGGTAACGTTAAACTCACCAATGAGGCCGTTAAGCTCACAGGCACCAACTTCATGGCTGACACTTACTTCGCAGTAATGCCTCAGGCTGTTGCAGACGATGTTACACTCACCTTCAAGTATGAAATCAAGACATACTATGGTACTCAGGCTCAGTATGACGGCGGCACTGCAGCCCTCATCTCCACAGAGACCGTGAATGTAAATGAGCTCAAAGATGCCGGTTATGGCGATCCTTACGTAGCAACCGGTATCCAGCTCAACAAAATCACCGGTGCCTGGAACAAGTGGCAGATGAACCACAGGTATGTATACAACCTTATCATCAACCCTCAGACCAGCCAGATTCTCTACGATCCCGCTGTTGAGACTTGGGAGACAGAGTCTACTGTAGACCAGACTGTTCCTGCAGCTTAATTGAATTACCGTCCGGGGGCGGGTGAAACCACCCCCGGGTGCAAAGAACTAATTTATAAACAACTAACAATTAAAGAAATGAAAAAGCTTTTTGTTTTCGCAGCCGCAGTCATTGCACTTGCCGCTTGCTCCAAGTCCGAAGTTAACACCATCGGCGACAAAGCCGTCACCTTCGAGGTGGCCAATTACGTAAGCCCCGTTACCAAAGCAAATGTAAGCTTTGGCACCGGCAACACATTCAAAACAAACTCATGGGTACATACTACCCTTAACGGCGCCGCCAGCACTCAGGAATTCATGGCCAACGAGACAATCTCATGGAATGCTACCGAAAAGCAGTGGATGCCTTCCCGCATGTACTACTGGCCCAAGACCGGTTATGTAAACTTCTTCTCCTATGCCGGTTCTATCAACCCTACAGCAACCGCCGAGGGTTCCATCTCCTATACTGACGCCACCATTGACGTAGCAGACGACATCCTGGTTGCAGACGCCGCATACGAATACATCGGAAACGTTTCCACCTATCACCTTGACGATGCAGGTGTAACCGGTGTTCCCACCCTCTTCCACCACATGCTTTCCAAAGTCACTTTCAATGTAAAGCTTGACGCCTCCGATGCAATCCCCAGCGACGACTACCAGTGGGAAGTTGTGGTTGACTCATGCAAATTAGGATACGCAAACAAAGGTACAGCCACATTCACATTCTCTGATGGACAGGCTGCCAATGTGGCCGCTCCTGTTGCAAATGTCCAGACCTGGGCCGAAGCCAAGGATTACGCATGGACCATTGTTGCCAACAACAAGGACAGCGAACTTGCTTCCACAGTTATAGGCAATGCCAACAAAATGACCGCCACCAATGCCCAGAAGGTCTCTGATGTCAAGACCCTCTTCAACGAGATTTCCGTTCTTCCCCAGAACCTTTCAGCGGCAAACGCATGGGCACAGTTCTCACTTACCTATACCATCAAGAGCACCTACAAGTCTACTTCCACTATCGAGGAAACTGTCACCATCCCTCTGACCAACATCCTTACCTACGTTCCTTCCATCACCGGCTGGAAGATGAACTACAAGTACATCTACAACATCATCATCAAGCCCGGCGAACCCGTCCGCTTCGATCCTGCCGTTGTTAATTGGGAAACTGAAACCGCAACTGACAAGATTATCTAATTTGAAAAACAACATACAGCAATGAAAAAATATATCATCATCGCAATCGCAGCACTCGCAGCAAGTGTAGCATGCTCAAAGGTAGAGATTGTCGACCTCCAGAAGGAAATCAGCTTCGAGGTGGTAAACAGCGTACAGACCAAGGCCTTCACCGGTTCCGTATACAGCAACGGTGACTTCGGTACCTATGCATGGTTCAACGACACCACTGAGTTCATGGTAAACGAAAAGGTTGGCAAAGCCGGCAGCGTATGGAAAACCGTAGACCATACCTTCTACTGGCCCAAGACCGGCAGCGTCTCCTTCATCTCCTATTCACCTTTCGCCGGCACCAGCAACACTGCCGGAACCACCCCTGTAGTAAAGGCGGACTCTCTCCTCTATAATGGCGTAACCGCCGGCACTACTGACCTCATGTATGCCGACAGGGCCACCTGCAGCAACAATGTAAACGAAGTGCTGGATTCCCTTGGCAGGGGCTCCGATTCCGGATTCAGCGGTGTTCCCACCATCTTCCGCCATGCTCTTGCAAAGCTCAGCTTCAAGGTAATGGCCAACTTCATCGAGTGGACAGACACCACAACTACTCCTGCCAGCGTGACAAAATGGGAAATCACCCTCAATAGCTTCAAGATTAAAGGCTTCAACACCACTGGTGACCTTAAGCTCGCTCTTAATACCGATAAAAAAACTTGGCATAACGCTGACAGCACAGCTGTTGGATCCAAGAAATACAATGTATGGACCAATCTCTCAGGCGCAACAGCTGCACAGGAACTCGTTGATGCTCCTATCGTTCTTGATACCACTGCAGTAGACCTTGCCGCCGCAACCGGTTATGTTCTTCCTCAGGTCCTCGCCGATGGTGTTCAGACTGTTGACATCAACGCTCACATCAAGACCACCCTTGCAAACGGCAAGATCATCGAAGAAGACTTTATAAAGACCATCAATATCAACAAGATTTCAACTCTCAAGGCATGGCAGATGAACGAGAACATCGTTTATACCATCAAGTTCAAGCCCACTGCTTCTGCCCTTAATCCCGGTGACGCCCACGACGACGATCCTGAGGACGTAATCATCAAATTCGACCCTGCAGTTGCAGAATGGACTCCTGTTGCTGCTGCCGCAACCATCCAGCTTTAATTCAAGAAACAGTTAGTTGTTAATATAATAAGAAGCTTTTTCTTGACCCGGCGGCGGTTGACCCTGCCACCGGGTGCCAAAAACAAAAACAAAAACAATTAAAGAAATGAAGAAGACAGTATTCATTGCAGCACTTGCAATCGCAGCACTTGCATCCTGCTCGAAGCAGGTGTTTAATGAAGGAGTGCAGTCAGAGGTAGTATTCCAGTTCGCCCGTTACAAGGGTGTGACCAAGGCAATCACTCCTCCTTCAGACACAACGGACTACAAAGAAAACTACAAAAACGTTCCTTTCGGCGTTTATGCTTGGTTCAAAGGCGAGACCCCTGGTGACGACACTGATTTCATGGTCAACCAGAAGGTTTCTTATACCGGAGATTCAGACAACCGCTGGGCCCCAGAAGGCACAACATACTACTGGCCCAAGTCCGGTTCCATTGACTTCATAGGCTATTCACCTTATGCAACGGCAGGAAGCACTGATGCTCCGTTCCCGACTATTACGGATACCACTATCGCTTACCCCGCATGGAACGTTGCTGACCACCAGGACGTTGACATAATGTATGCCGACAAAGTCACCGGCCTCAAGAACAACACCAATGCCTATTATTATAATGGTGTTCCTATGCTCTTCCACCACGCACTTGCAAAGGTGAATTTCCAGATCAAGGCCGCTTACACAGAGGTAACCGACACTGTAACCGGCACCAAGACCAAGTGGGACATCCAGGTGGAGAGCATCAAGGTTAACAATCTCCTCTCTTCCGGCTCCTTCACGCTGAACCTCAACGGTTCATCGTGGGAACAGCCCGCCGATGCCAACGGCAACAAGGTATGGACTGCCGATGGCACCACCAAAGACTATGAACTCGACCTTACCAACCTTGAGAATCCAATTCAAAAAGACACCACATATAACCTGGATTCCGATGTATTCGTAATGCCTCAGTCACTTGTTGGCGGCAATCAGGAAGTCGTCATCAAGGTCACCATCACCACCTACCGTGACGTCAACGACGGCAACGGCTATCAGCAGGTGCTCCAAGAGAATGGTGTAGAGATCCAGGGCAACCTCTCCGCAGGCTCCATGGACGCATGGGAGATGAACCAGAACGTCACCTATTCCTTCAACTTCGCTCCTAGTCTTGGTACAACTACCACTGAGGACACCGACGGCGACGGCATTCCGGACGTAGTTCCTACCATCGTTTACTTCGACCCCGCTGTTGACGAATGGGAGAACATCACCGTGAGCGCAGGTATCAACCTCTAATATAATATGATGAAAAAGCTTATCATATTCCTCTCGATTGCTGCCGTGATGGCGTCTGCCTGCAGCAAGACTGAGCTCGGCAATGCGGGGCGCAGCCACCAGGTTGCGTTCCAGACCATCGCCGGCCTCAACACCAAGGCTCCCGGCATCAACGGCACCGTATTCCCCAAGACCGAAACCTTCTCCACATATGCATGGGCAGAGGGCACCATCGGCGAGTATTTCATGGAAGACATTACCATCGCCTACTTCCCCGATGATACCCTTTGGAAAGCCCAGGGTGAGACCTTCTACTGGCCCAAGAACACCACTGTAGATTTCGTCTCCTACTACCCTACCGGGCTCTCCGGCATAACCGTAGAGAAGGACAAGATAACCTACTCCGGCATTGACGTGAACACCCTCCAGAAGGACATCATGTATGCCGACAAGGCTGCCGGTTTCTCCGACAATGCAGACCTCGTAGATGACAGCATCAGCGGTTTCACCGGTGTTCCCACCATCTTCCGCCACGCACTTGCAAAGGTTAACTTCAAGGTTGCCCTTACCTACAAGCACAAGAAGGAAGCCGACGGCACCGTCACCGACTGGAAGGTTACCGTGAACAGCACAAAGCTCAGCGGCGTTTACACCAAAGGCGGCTGCGAGCTCAACCTCGCCTCTGATCCCACCGTCGGCGTAATCGGCTGGGAGAAGCCCGCAAACAAAGTATGGACTCCAGAAGGAACTGCTGTCGACATTGACGGTACCCTTACCGGAAACATCGAGACTGGAACGCTGTATCAGGCCGTTGACACCCTCTTCGTCCTTCCTCAGCTCCTTGACGCAGGCCAGCAGAAGGTAACCCTGAACGTAACCGTGGAGACCACTCGGAACGGCGCTGCATTCCTGAGAGAAACCTTTGACGTGTCTGCAAACCTCAAGCTGGATGCCATCCCCGCATGGGAGATGAACCACATCTACACCTACATCCTCAGGTTCGGCCCCACCGCTTCCAACGGTAACGGCGGCAATCCACTCCCCAATCCCGGTGGGGATCCCAGCAACCCTTCCGGTGGTGTAGACCCCTCCGGTGGCGTAGATCCTGACGATCCTAACCTTAACGACGCCATCATCACCTTCGACCCTGCCGTTGACGGCTGGGAAGGCGTGAATGTTGTTGCAAGCATAAACCTTTAATATATATAGGCCCGGCGGGGGTGATACCCTTCCGGGTCTCCAAGATGAAAAACATGAGCACAATGGGCAATACATACAGATTTCCGGCTGCAGCACTTCTCCTCGCGGCGCTGGTCCTCTCCTGCAAGGAAAACCAGGCAGAGGAACCCGTGTACTCCTCAGAGGAGATTACGCTCAACGCCAGCCCGGATGCAACCAAGAGCTTCCTGTCTACTGACGCACTGAAGAAAAACGGCACACAGTTCCAGATGTTCGATTACCTTTCCGGGTATAACGGCACCCTCACCGACGGCGTCGGTACCACGCACTCCTCCGGAGAGGAATTCAAATACTTCGAGAACACCCTCACCTTCAAGCAGGACGCTGCAAACTGGCAGTGGCTGTTTGGAAATGTAGCTTCCCCTACCTCATACCGCTGGACCCGCACCGGCACCCACCATTTCTACGGCTGGCTCCTGGAAGACAAGACCCCGGCCCCGGATCCCGATGCAGGAAATCTCAAGAGCAGCACCTTCTTTGACACCTACACCCCCGGAACCAAGACGCTTACGGTTGCAAAGACCTTCACCTCCGATGGCCACCAGTACGACTTCCTCTATTCCGACGTAGTTCCTGTAGATGTGATTAACGACGGCATCCCCAGCCACGTTGACATCCCCATGAAGCATCTCTTCGGCGCCCTCGGCGTAGCCGTCCAGAACACCTCCAAGGCCGATGTCACTGTCTACTCCGTAAGGCTTCTCAACTTCCCCAACACACACAGCGAAACCCTTACCTGGGATATGGAGACAGGTGTCACCCTCGGAGGCGGCAACCCCACAGTCTCAGGCGCAGCCTTCTGGCCCAACAAATTCCCTTCCGAAGGCATCCTGCTCAAGAATATCAATGATTCGGAAGGCGGCAAGACATACGACGCATACACCGGCGCAGAGATGGGAGAAAACCTCACATACCGCATGTGCTGGCCCATGACCCAGGCTGCCCTCAAGCCAACAGTACAGAATACAGACAGTGAAGGCAACCCTATTTATACTGCAGACTCTCCCCTGGTGGAAGTAGTGTGCAAGACAAGTGTCGGCAAAAAGAGCACCCTTAATATGCGCTTCCCCAACGCGGCCGATGCCAAAGCAGCCGTCACCGCAGGAAAGAAGACCCAGCTCAATGTCTCCTTTGCCGACAAACAGGTCCAGCTTTCCTTCCACACCCTCCCCTGGGATTACGAGGAGTACCCCATGGCCTTTGAAAATGACGCAGTCTCTGCAACCCAGCTCAAGTTCATCGAAGGCACATACGTTAGTGGCGGAACAATCACCGACGCCAACGGCAAGCACGATGTAATCCAGCTCACCGGCGGTTCCAATCCCGCATGGGTAGCAAGGGGCAAGTTCTCCATCTACACTCCCGTGAACGGCAGACTCTCGATTGGCCTGTCCGGAGACACGGATTCCTTCATCGTAACGCTTGACAGCGGCGACACTTATACCGGTACGGGCCATGATTACATTCTCATCGACCCCCACCGCGACGGCGGCGCGGTCACCCTTGGCGTAAGGCCCAAAGGTGTTCCTGCAAGCGGTAAAAGGCTGTTCCTGCACTTTGCAGTTACCAACAACAACCGCGATACCGATGCCGACACCGAAATAAACCGTGACAAATATGTCATAACAATACCTTAATCAAGGACGCGTATGAAAAAGTTCAGATTCGACATACTTTCAGTAGCTGCGGCAATTGTTCTTGCCTCGGCTCCTGCGTGTTCCCTTAAGGAAGACATCCACGCAGAAGAAGAGGGAGAAGGCATCGTCCTTCGCTTCTTCAGCGATGAAAACCTGGTAGTCACCAAAGCTACAACCCCGAAGGATGGCGAAGAAGCCCTCAACGAGAACGTTCTCTCCTCCGTCGAGTATTTCCTCTATTCCAACGCAAACAAAGACGGAGACGCAGTTCTTCACGGCTATCTTACCAACGTCAGGCAGAATGCCCCTGTGAGCATCCCCATGACCAGCGACATCGTCAACTACACGCTGTGCCCCCAAAACGCAACCAATTTCTGGGTATATGCTATCGCAAACCACCCCAGAATCGTTGCTTCAGGAGACCCGGAAAACCTTTCCGGAACCGATTATGCAACCCTCGCCGAACTTACCAGGGATCTGGAATTCGACGGCGAGAATGTCAAGACTCCGCAGACGAACTTCCTCATGTCTACAGACGGTCCCTTTGAGGTTACCCAGGTCAAGCGCAGAAATACCATAGTTGCGACGGCAAACATCGGCCTCAAGAGGGTTGCCGCAAAGATTACCGTATCTGTGAGGGTTGTCCCCAGAGTGGAAATCCGTAACACAGTTGTCATCAGTGGCAACGAGGACACCCGTACAGAAATCTGGACTCCACGTCTGAACGAAGCTTATGTCCAGCTGGTAAACGGTGCCAAAACCGGCAGGGTGAGCGGCGAGCCAGTAGACTCTCCGGAGCTCTACTCCTACCAGCAGTTCACCTTCGACACCACCACCGGCGAGAGCTACAGCTACGACACCTACACCAAGAAGGTCGATGAAGACGGCAATGAGATTCTGGACGCCAACGGCCTTGTACAGTACACGAAGGAAACCAAGACAGGCATCTTCTATCCGGCCGAAGCTCCTTTCTACACCTATCCCGAACAGTGGATGTACGGTTCCGAAGAAGAGCCTTACCTCAAGATTGCCATTCCGTGGGACCGTGCAGCCGGCAGGAGCGACGGCGGCACGGACTTCGGCACGCTTTCCAAGATTTACTACTACCGCGTGTACTGCCCTGCAACGGCAATCGACATTTCCAATGCAGAGTTCGTGCGCAACAACTGGTACAAGGTTATCCTTAACATCGGTATTCTGGGCAGCGAGATGGACGGCGGCGAGATGATTATCAACGGCCAGTACTACGTCGTGGACTGGCAGGAGCGTGAAACCGGCAGCGGCGGAGAAGGTACCGGAATCAACGACTCCGACAAGGAGGCCGAAATCAAAGGTGCCCGCTACCTCTTCCTCAACGAGCAGAACTTCACCATGTACAACCTCGATGACCTGATGATCCCCTACACGACATCAGACCCTTGCGAGATTGTAGATTTCAAAGCCGTCAAGTACGACTTCTCCGGCGACTCCAAGCAGGAAGTCACCACCAGCAGTATGGCTACCTGGAATATGGACGTAAGCCTAGTGACCACCACCACCGGCGCCCATATCCAGTTCAACCATCCGCTGAACAACGACACCTCCACGGACGACTATGACGTTTCCCCGTACATCATCACCTTCACGCTCAGACATAAGGACGACTATTCGTACGCGAAGACTGTGACCATTGAGCAAAGGCCGGCAATTATGATTGACATGGAGGATAACTCCAACACAACAAATAATGGGTATGTGTATGTCAATAATGGAGAAACACAAGTTTATTATAACTCTGGAAGGGTGTATTATACTCAACTTCCTGCCGCATACTCCATTTCAAACTCTGGAGGCAGCGATTGGCAATATAGAAGTATTGGTACTAATGGAACCAGCAGTGGAACCAACATGAATTTCAATATGTTCATTATTGAAACTACTGTTTTGCCGCCTGACTCAGACTATATGCTTGGAGATCCCAGAGTTAATACTATTGATAATCTAAATACAACAAACTGGCCCACAAGCAAGACCTCTGACGCAGCTGGATGGAGTGCTAATACTACATCTATACAAGGCAATAATAGGCGGCTTTCTTACTACTATCCTGTTGACAACACATCATACTCGGATAATATTATTGCCCCTAAATTTAGGGTAGCATCTTCACACGGCGCCACTACTCAAGTACTTTATGCTCATGCCTTTAGGCGCTGCGCATCATATCAAGAGGAAGGCTATCCTGCCGGAAGATGGAGACTCCCTACCATGGCGGAAGTTTCATACATTACAAAGCTCAACGCAGATGGTATGATTGTAAGACTATTCGGTAGTGCAAATAATGGAGAGACCTCTGAGTACTGGTGTAATAGTGGCTATATTACTGTCTATGACGGAACAGATGCCGCATCAAAGCAAGCACCTGTATTACATCCAGGAGAATTGACAGGAACCCATGCTGTTCGATGCGTATACGACGAATGGTACTGGAACGGTATGAAACTTGGCAATACGGATGTCTCCACAGTAACCCCTCTCACCACTTTTAAATGGGGCGATATGGCCCGCTAAACCTTAAGCACGTATGAAAAAGACTTTAAGACATATCTTCCTTTTGACTGCGCTGCTTACAGGTTTTACCGGCTGCGTAAAAGAGGAATTCGAGTTCGAGAACAAGAATAAGACAGCAGAGGATATTCCATATCCTACTGAGGGAAAGGCTGCCATAAGCTTCACCGTAGCCCTTCCCGGCAACGCCTTTGCAGCCACAAAGGCCACCATGGCCGACACCCCCACCATCGAGAACATGATGATTGCAGTGTTCGGTTCCTCAGGCTTCCTCAAGGAAAGCGTTGCAATAGATACTTTTGAGCCCGCGACCACCAACGGTTCGGAAACTCTCTATACTTTCAAGGCTCACCTCAGCGTTACTGACTCCAAGAACCTCCGCGTCCATGTCATGGCCAACCTTGGGGACGTAAAACTCCCTTGGAAATATGACAGTGAAGTTCTCACCAAATTCATCTACTCCACAAACAACCAGGACGCTTACTGGGCAGGCTTCATCCTCCCCAACGGCGTTACCCTCAAGAAGGAATGGGATGAGGTGGATCAGGAGATGAAGTATGTAAAGGACGGAGACGGCTACTACCAGGTTACAGACGACGTAGCTGCAGCCTTCAATGGAGGCGGCACCGGCCTTCCCCTTGTCCGCAACTTTGCAAAAATCAGCATCCAGTCCACTACTCCTCAGTTCGTCCTTGACAAAGACAGGACCCTTGCAGTCATCAACAAGCCGGACCGCGGCAGCATAGTGCCGTACAATCCTGAAACAGGCAGTTTCCTCTTTGGATACAAGGATTCCCTGTACGTCAACAAGAATGTTACGCCAAACACCGGTCTCAAAAACACCTATCCCGGCTTCTCCCCGGTAGGAACTGAACTTATTGACACAGACCCTGACGACGCTTCCGTAGTCTGGGGTACCGGCGAGGGCGATGGCGAGGGAATAGTAAGTAGCGTCTACATGTACGAAAGGCCGAAGCCCGCGAGCGACATGCCTGCCTCGTACATGATTATTCACGGTACTTTCTATCCTCATAACACGTCCTATTTCAACGACGGACAACCAAAAAACTGGAAAGAACTAGAGCGCGCAAATCCTGGAACGTATCTGGACCTTGCAAACGGCGTTCCCTGCTACTACAAGGTAGACTTCAAGGACGAAGACGGTCCCTACGCCATCTTCCGTAACTTCCGTTACCACATCCGTATCACCAACGTTGCAAAGGCCGGTGCAGAAACCGCAGCAGCCGCCGGTTCCACCGGTGGTACCGGAGACATCTCCCAGGATGCTTCCGTAGCAGCACTGACCGATATTTCCGACGGTATCGGCCGTATTGCCGTTGCCCACACCGGCTGGACCTTCGTCGAAGGCCGTGCCGAATTCGAGCTCAAATATAAGTTCATTGAGGACGCCACCGAAGGCGATATGAGCGCAAACAACGCCCTCGTTTCCGAAGACGGTCCGGTCACCATTACAATCGGCGCCAAAACCGGCCCTGTGAACGTTATTTCCACCACTTTGGACGCCGCCATCGTTGCCGAAACCGGCACCGTGGTGGATGGCGGCGCCAATGGCAAGATGAAAGCCATGGGCGCATCCACAGCAAAGGATGCCGAAGGTTTCCGTACCCTCAAGTTCACCATCAACACCCCGGACAACTCCGACAAGACAACCCAGACCATACGTATCGAGGGCCGCATAGACGCCACGCACACTATCTATCGTGACATTGTGTATTACCTAATGCCGCGCCAGAACATGATAGTGCAATGCGTTGCCGACGAAATCAATCCCGACTACGGCGAAGACTACGTGGAGAATGTGGCCGGAGAGGGAATCAACGTCAATATTACCATCCCCAAGATGCTTCCGGAAAGCATGTTCCCTCTGGTATTCCAGCTCGAGTCCGACCAGCTTTCCATAACCCCGAATACAGCCAAATACCCTAAGGACAACCTGCCTGTAGAAAACGGATACAGCATCTGTGACGGCAAGACCACCAGCAAGACCTTCCACTATGTGCGCACGCTCACCTACAATGAGTATCAGGCACTGGAAGAGACCATGGAAGGCATGCTCTTCACCTGCCATTTCAAGACCAACAAGGCTCAAAGCGCCGGCAAGGTATATGTAGACAACCAGTATTTCAACAAGGGAAATGACAGTTTCTACAATTACAACATGTTCAATTTCCGTGATCTGGAATTTGACAACGACGGTGCAGGCGCATACACCAACGTCAACTTCACCTTCTATCTTGACGATGACGATGCCTATCCTTCCGGAGGCCGTACGGTGCAGCTCAAACTTGACGGTCTCATCCCTCAGAGCACTTCTGGAACAGCATGGCACGTCGTTGACGTTGACGAAGGTCTCTATACTTACACCATTACCGGCACTGCACGCTCTGCCACGCTGGCTCTCAAGACTATCACCACGGCCAACGGCTTTGACGGAAGCTACGCCGTAACTCTCAACGCCTACGACAACGCCAACGCCATCTACCACGAGGCCTCTCACGGCAACAAGGCCCAGAGAATCACTGTGGATCCCACAAGCCATACCATGCATGCTGGTGAAACCAAGACCATAAAGGCTACAATCTGGCCCGCAGAAACCGGCACCGGTGAAATTTCATGGACTTCGGACAACACCTCTGTCGCTACCGTAGACGGCAACGGCAAGGTCACGGCAGTATCAGTGGGTACAGCCCGCATCACCGCCGCCCACAGCGGCCAGAGCGCCACCTGCGTCATCACCGTAGCTCCTATCGAGGTCAAGCGCATTACTCTTGACAGGACGTCGCTGAACCTTGGCCTTAACAAGACAAGGACACTCGTAGCTACAGTTGCGCCTTCCAACGCTACTGACAAGACTGTCACATGGACATCCTCCGACAGCTCCATAGCTACTGTATCCAACACCGGTGTAGTACGTGGCGTTGCATACGGCACGGCCACCATCACTGCAACCTCCAGCAACGGCCTCACCGCCACCTGTACGGTTCACGTGGTTCCTACTCCTGTGGAAGGTGTGTCTCTAAACAAGACCTCCACAACGCTTATAATAATCGGTGGCACCAGCCAGACTGAGCAGCTCATAGCAACCGTCACCCCTGCCGATGCAGTCAACAAGAACGTCACCTGGACCAGTTCCAACCCTGCAGTTGCAACCGTTTCCGACACCGGTCTTGTCACCGCAGTCGCCAAGGGAACAACCACCATTACGGTAAGAACTGAAGATGGTGGATACACCGCAACCTGTACAGTCAAGGTTGGCATAAGGAGAACTGTCACTACTTCTGCAATCGCTACCACTTCAGGAACGTTCACATCTGACACTTACACAGTCCAAGGCTTGACTTTGGAAGTTGAAAATGTTGAGAACAAGAATGCAAACTACATTGAGGTCGGTTACCGTTCCAACGGCATTTGGGGATTGGGAGCGCAAGATTACGATGGAGTCCTGAGCATATCTTCTTCCGAGTCATTGGCTGATTTTACTGTCACACGTGTCGATTTCACTTATGAATCATACAACTATGGACGTGGAACTGTAACTCCTTCAACAGGATCATACTCCGGACCGTCCAATAACTCAACTTCAGCATCCTGGACAGGCAGTGCAGCATCTTCACTGTCCTTCACCATGGCGCCAAGGAGACAAGGCCAAACAAGGTACTGGAACAGGCTCAGAAGTATAGTTGTAACCTACTATTACACAGACTATTGATAGTTGAGCTTCCTATTTAATTCCACCCGGACCGCCATAACGGCCCGGGTGGTTTTTTCCGTCCCAGGTCCACCATCTGTTTGTCTTTTCGAATAATTCCATATCTTTGCAGTAATGAAACGTGACGAAAAGAATATGGCAATAAAAAGTTCATCTGTCAAGATGAATGGACTTCTTGAAAAACGAATGAGACTGCAGGAGAATAAATCTTGCACATTCAATCTTGAAGTCAAATGAATATCTCTTTTTCAGATTCCGCTGCACTCATCAGGATTATGATAAAATAGATGCGAGTACGATATGAAAAAGGATTTGAATCAAATGAGGTATGAATACGCCCTTCGCAGGGTTGAGGAATTGCTGCCACTCGTAGATGACAGCAAGCCTGCATCGGCCCCGGAGGCTATTGAACTCGCAATTATGTCAGACTTTGTGATTGCTTATGAAAAGGAGCACTTCCCCATCGGCAAGCCTACGGTCTCAGAACTTATTCAAGACTCCCTTGAAGAAAAAGGAATGACCCAGAAAGAACTTGCCGGAATGATTGGAGTGAGCCCCTCACGCGTGAGCGACTACGTTTCCGGCAGGGCAGAGCCCACCCTTCGCATTGCCAAAGCCCTCTGCGCCGTCCTTGGCATCTCCCCCGTCCTGATGCTGGGAATGTAGCCATCACACGCTTCAGAAGATGAGCAGCAGGCGCTGGCTGATGGCGCGGATACCATCGGCAATGCGTTTACGGGTGGCTGGACGGGGTATTTTCCGGCCGTTGGCGTAATGGCTGAGCTGCTGTTCGTTTATGCCTGTTACTTTCGACAGAGCTTTGAAAGTTATGAAATCATCGGAATAACGTAATTGAGCCCTGGTTGTCAAGACGAAATGCGGTTCCCAGTCCCCAAGGAACTCTTCAGGGATGGATTCACCATGGGAGCGCATGCCCTCGATGTGAAACTGAAGAGCCTCCACAATTTCGTCCTCGACGGCCTCCAGAGTCTTCGCGGTAGCAACACATGCAATATCCTGATTCTGGGGCGCCGCTCCAAAATTGTGATCCATCCAGTCAATGTTTATGATAACCTGTTTCATATAATTCATCTCCACCCGGCTTGTTTCCATATACTGTTAAGAAGAAACTGACTCAAATCGTCACTCTTCTTTCCCCTGACAGTCACTGTCCCAGGCTTTGTCTTATGTACAAACTGCCGATGGTCTCCACGTACACGGTCAAGCTCCCAGCCATCATCAAGCAGCATGTCAATAACCTGACTCACTTTATACCTCCTCATGAACCGTCCCTCCACCTGCAAAGGTATAAATAATTATACCATTATCAAAATAATCCTTATTATTCATAGCCAACAAAATTCGTTGACTACAATAATATGCAAATAATTCCGGACAGACATTCGGAAACGTATAAACTTTTCGTAATGTATCGTAATTGAAGTGCAAATATCTTTCAGAAACGGCCCCAGAACACTCTCCGGGGCCGTTCATTCGTCATCCCTGCACCCAGTGGTGCACAAGGTGGAATTTTAAAGCCGGGACCTTGCGCATGAATCAGCCGTACAGGCCCTACAGTGCACAAGGTCCTCAACTCAAAAGCACATCTTGCGCAAAGTTCACATACCTTAGAAGATGAGCAGCAGGCGCTGGCTGATGGCGCGGATACCATCGGCAATGCGTTGTTGCATTGCGGGGCGGGGATGGCGAAGACCGTTCGCATAATGGCTCAGCTGCTGCTCAGCAATGCCGGTTTCGCGGGCAAGGGCCTTTCTGGTAATATATCGGTCTGTATATTTTAGTTGAGCTCGCGTGCTAAGATGGAAAACAGGTACAATATCGCCCTGCAGTTCCTTTGGCAACGCTATGCCGTCTTCCAGCAAGCCATCTCTATGAAACTCCAGCGCCGACACAATATTAGCCTTAACCTCATCCAGTGTACGCCCTGTAGATATGCACGCAATATCACCATTCTGCGGACATGCAGCAAAATTATCAGTATAGTCGATAAGTATATCAATTTTTGCCATATTCATTTCCATCCGGCCTGTTTCCAGATGCTGTTCAATATTTCCTGATCCAATGTTGCAGAAGGTTTCTCGTTTACCGTTACTCTTCCTTTTTTCTGACTATGCTTAAATTGACGGTGGCTCCCTCTCTTGGCGACAAGATACCACCCGTCATCTTCAAGCATTCTGATTACTTCCTTGACCTTGTACCTTCTCATTGCAAAGATATAAAATAATATATCATTAAACAAATCATAAGCATTAATAGCATGCCTTTCGATACAATAATAGATATTCTTTTCCGGGCAGACATTCGGAAACGTATAAACTTTTCTGAATGTATCGTAATTGAAGTTCTGAAACGGCCCCGGAACACTCTCCAGGGCCGTTCATTCGTCATCCCATCACCCAGTGGTGCACAAGGTGGAATTTTAAAGCCGGGACCTTGCGCATGAATCAGCCGTACAGGCCCTACAGTGCACAAGGTCCCCCACACAAAAGCACACCTTGCGCATATTTTTGCTATCTTTGCAATCATGAAATACGAAAAGATAAATCTCGAAGACTATATCCTCACAGGCGAAGGAGGAACGGCGCTGTCATACGACAGCAAAGACGGAAAACGGCTTCTGAAGCTCTTTAACAAGGGGTATGACATGGGAAGCGTAGAGCGCGAATTCGGCGTGAACATGACAGTTTTCCAGATGGGCCTGCCCACTCCTCGGCCGTTCCGCCTGGTAACTGACGGCGAGCGTTTCGGCACAGAATACGAACTCATACGCAACAAGCGCTCCTTCACCCGCATCATCTCCCAGGAACCGGAGCAGCTGGAGCCCCTTTCACGGCTCTTTGCCCGCCTCGCAAAAGAACTCCACACAAAACAGGCCGACACGGCAAAACTCCCCGACGAAAGGGAGTTCTACAAGGCCGGTATAATGGCCATAGAAAGCCTTACGGACGCCCAGCGGGACAAAGTCCTCACAAGGCTCTATAACCTGCCTTCTGCCACAACCTGCCTCCACGGAGACCTCCACATAGGAAACATCATAACAGACGGCGCCAGAAACCTTTGGATAGACGTAGGCGAATTCGGTTACGGCGCCCCCCAGTGGGACCTCTCCATGCTCTACTACGCCACCAACTTCATAGGACCTGAAAGGGCAGACAACATATTCCACCTCACTCCGGACACGCTCAAAAAGCACTGGCTGCTGTTTGCAAAAGAGTATTTCGGAACGGAAAACGAAGACGAAATCCACGCCATAGAGCGTTCCCTCATGCCCTATGCACTCATCAAAGTCATCTTCTCCTGGGGTAAGATCACCGGAGGCAAAACTCCTATGACAGACGGCCTTGCGGCCATGATAGACACCATTTAGATATGTCCGCCGCCCTCTGAGGCAAGCTGCTGGTCTACCTTGTCCTTTTCTGCCATGAGAAGGTCAAGGAGCCAGTCCTTCTGCTCGTCCACAAGGCCAAGGTCCCGGCAGGCGCTTTCGTAGCGCGCCAGGACGGCCTCCTGATAGCGGTGATAGACCATGGACTTCCTGATCTCCTCTTCAATGGTATCATGCTCTATCTCATAACTGTCCTTGTAATAGTCCTTGTACACCTTCTCCGAAGTGTACCTTATACAGAAGAAGAACAGGCCTGAGGCAAGTATTACAACCCCCAGGATGCCAAGGATAAGCGGTACCTTCTGGATGAGCCCCAGCATGGCAAGGGCAGAGCCAACAAGGAATATGGCAAGCGCCACCAGTTCAGAGGAGTGGTGCTTAAATATCGAGGAAATCTTCATAGCCTGTAAGAGGATTTGTAGTACGGTTCTGTAATATCTTCACTTTGTAATTGTTCTCTGCCTCCTTGGCCTCCATGGCCTTCTGGAAGGCTCGGCGAACGGCAAGCGCCTCGTTGTTCTTCCGGCGCATCTCCTCAAGGTTCTGCCTCAGCTGCCACTGGCTCAGGAGTATTGCGAAAAATGCGATGGCAAACATCACCAGAAAGCCCAGCAGGATGGTAATCTGGTTCTGGGCCTTGAGCCTCTGGGCCTCCTCACGGAGGGCGGCGTTGTTCATTTCGGCATCCAGAATGGCAAGGTCTTCGTTCTGCACCTTGATGTATATGGAGTCCTTGGCCCCCATGAGCCCCATCAGGGACGAATAAGCCCCGTCGTAGCGGCCCAGATCGGCATAAATGCCATGTTTCTGTTCAAAGCGGGCACGGGCGGTGCCAAGGGAATCGGCGGCGGCAAGGGCCTCGTCAAGCCTTCCCTTCGAGCGAAGGTAGCAGATATCCATGGAAAGGCGGCTGTCGGCGTCGGTCTGATGCTGATAGAGAGGGTTCTCCAGGAGCTGCGAATAGCTTTCCCAGAAGCTGTCCATACGCCCCTGCGTATAGTAGAGATAGGCCCTTGTCATGAGTACCTTCATGCCGATAGACCTTGAAAACTGCTGATACCCCTCTGCCAGGACGCAGTAGTCATCGGCCGCCACGAAGTTGTGCATCGCGATGTTCTCCTGCGCGATGAGGATGTAGAGGTTGGGAAGGTCCTGCTCTGCGCGGGCCTCCTTGCAGTATCGCACCGCCTGCTCGAAATTCCTGATGGCCAGGAAGGTATTTTCCCTGTCGCTCTGTATAAGGCCGATGATCCTGTAAGCGTACATCTTTCCCAGCGGCCTCTTTTCTGCCGATGCCAGCCTCTCCATAGCCCTCGCCTCAAGCATTGCGTCAGACGCCCTGCCGATATGCACCAGGTACTGGCAGTACTCGTGCAGCGATGAAAAATAGAACGAACGGAAGTGCGCGTCGCGCTTGTCGGCAAGGATTTCCTTCAGCTCCAGGGCCGATTCATCCATCCTGGCATAATCCCCCTGCGCAAATCGCACGGGGAACTCCAGCGACAGCGCCAGGCACTTGTAGCGGAAGTTGCCGGTACGGTTTCCAAGGGCATAGAGCGAATCGGCAAGAACGAGATTGTCCGGGCTGTATTCCTGCATCCTGCCCCAGGCATATCTCTCAAAGACGTCCTTGTCTACATTGAGACGGTTCACTATCTGCGCCCTGCCCGCAAGGGCAAAACACAGCACCGCCAATGTCAGAAGGGCCCTTTTCACTTCTTCTTGCCTTCTACTATCTGCAGCTGGGTGATGACGCAGGTAAGGAGTTTCTCCATGATGATAGGCTTCATGATGAAGTCATTCGCACCAACGTTGAAGCCCTTCACAACGTCCTCGTTGGAGTTAAGGGCACTCAGGATGACAATCTGGATGTCTGCAGTCTCAGGGTTTTCGCGAAGCCTCTTGATTACCTCAAAGCCGTCTATTCCCGGCATCATGAGATCCAGCAGGATAAGGTCCGGCTTCTGGGCTGCAACGGCGTCAAGGGCCTGCTGGCCGCCGGATGCCGTGCGCATCTTGAAATTGAAACGGGAAAGCATCTTCTGGACCAGAAGAAGGTTCAGGGGAATATCGTCCACTGCAAGGACATTGTAAGCAGAATAGTCGTGATCCTGTGCGTATAAAGGAGTCATAATACGATTTTATTTGGCATTAGTATCGTTTGTCTTCGGTGAAACGGGGACTTCGAACACAAAGCGGGAGCCCCCTGTATAGCTTGTGTCAAGATAGACCTTGGCATCCATGCGGGAAGCGATGTCCCGGCATATAGACAGCCCCAGGCCTGTTCCCTGCACGAATTCGTTAAGTTTGGTGAAGCGGTCGAAGATTTTTTCGGCCTGGTCGGCGGGGATGCCGGGGCCTGTGTCCGTAACGGTATATTTCACGTAACCGTCGCTCACGCAGCTCTCCAGGACAATTTCGCCCTTGGGAGTGTGCTTGCAGGCGTTTGTGAGCAGGTTTATGAGTATCTGCTGCACACGGCTGGGGTCTGTAGTGAAATAGAACGGAGTCTCATCGGCAGGCTTGTAGTACATCTGCACGCCGGGCTGGAGACGGTGTTCGGAACTTGTGATGGCAGCCTTTGCGATGAAGTGCATCTCGCCGGTTTCGTAGCTTATCCTGTAATTGCCGCTGTCCATTGCCGATGCATTCAGAATGTCGTCCAGGAGCATGGTGAGCATCTTGGTGTTGTTCACTATATGCCCCGAGAACTCTGACTTCTCTTCTTCGGAGAAGCTGCCGTCCGGCAGGGAAAGCAGCTGGGAGAAGCCCACGATGGCGTTCAGAGGGGTTCTCACTTCGTGGCTCATGTTCTGCACAAAACGGGTTTTGGCCTCATTGGCAAGGCGAATCTGCTCGTTCTTCTTCTTGAGCTGCCGTGTATACAGGATAAAGAAACCAACCACCGCAAGCAGGAAGACGACAACCAGTATCATCGCCAGCATAGTGACCTTCTGGGATTTGAGCCTTGCCTCCATCACTTCAGAGGTGAGGACGGTGTTGCCCATCTTCGCCTCCAGTTCAGAAAGGCGGGAACGGTTGGCCTCGGAAAGATACCTCTCGTCCCTTCTCACCAGCTTTTTCTCGATTTCGAAAGCCAGCTCTTTGTAGCCGTGATGTTCGGCGATGTTTGCCAGGTACTTCACCTCCCTTATCTTGAGGCGCTCGGTATCGAAGACAAGGCTGTCCGTACCGGTGCGATGGTACACCAGCTTGTCGATATCGTTGAAAAGCATCTCTGCCGATGTACTCACATGGAACAGCTGCGGGTCTCCCTTGCAGTAGTCCCTGGCCGCTTCATAGCCCTCGATATTCCTCTCGTAGGCATAGAGCTTTGCCTTGTGATAACTGATCCTGAGGCTGTCAAGGTGCGCTTTCGCCGTAGCTTCGGCCTTACGGAGGTTCACCTTTACGGAATCATGGCCGATGGGGTAGGTGTCGGCAAGGTCGCAGTACAGACGGGTGCCGCTCTGCCTGCGGATGGTGGGGTCTGTCGAGTTCTCGTAAATCCGGATCGCCTCCTGGATATAACTCTTTGCCGATATATAGTCGTTCTGCGCTATATACAGCGAAAGGATATAGCGGGTGCCCATCCACACGCCGTATTCGTCCCCTTTCTGGACTGCTATCTTTCTCATCTCCTCAACCATGTCCATAGCCTGAATGCTCTTGCCGTGGTTGAAGAAATAATTCTGCGCCAGTTCGTAAGCGTAGTAGTAATACTGGATATAGCCGAGTTTCTCTGCAACTTTTTTGAGGTCGTCCGTCTTCTGAAGGACATCCTTGTCCGTTTCGGGGGTGGATTCCAAATACCTGTACCTGCGCGTTGCATCCTTGAGGGCCATGACGTAATAGAGCGTCTGGGCCTTGGTGTCGCCTTTTTCGATGGCGACCTTCATGAGCTGGGCATTGGCGGCCGCGAATTCCGGGGTGCCGGCCTTAAGTTCTGTCTGGCGATAAGCTTCAAAACACTCGTCGTCCAACTGATACGAATTGTTCTGCGCCAGAGCAGCTGCAGTCGCCGCGAAAAAAGCTATGATGAGCAGAAGAAACTTTTTCATATCCTCAAATATAAAAAAAATTTCATTTTATTCCGCGCTCTGCCCCAAAAAAGCGGCTATTCGCACGTGAAAGAGGTCGAAATTGTCTCTCCGGAGGCATCTGTAACCGTCAGACGGTGACGTCCCGGCGCCGGAGACAGCCTTATCTCGTGAATGAGTCTGGTCTCTCCAACGTATGCTCCGTCCATGTGCCACCACAGCGTAGTGCCTGCCTCCCTGTGCGCCACCCTGAACACAATTCCGGGAGTCTCACTGCCCATCTTCGCCGGCATCCTGAGGACGCTCCCCGGTGCCGATGGATAGATGAATTCCATCCTCGCCCCGCCCGAAGCCTTGCCTGCTCCCACATACTCCGGATGATGAGGCTTGTAGTACCATTCCATCGACGGCGGCAGCACGAACGCGCCACCCCTGTGGTACGGGCACGGGGCGCTCTCCATAGCCCTCTCAGGCAGCGGCATGCTCACCGTCTCCGGGCACTCCGGCCCCGCCAGGTGGCCAGATGCCTTGCACACATCGGCCCACACGACGCCCCCCGACTCGCCACTGCCGTTCCGTCCTTGTTTTTGGCCATTTTCAAGGACGGCACCCCTTCCAGAGGGGGTGTCATCCTCAAAATCGGCCGATTTTAAGGACGGCTCCGCGAACCACGGGCCCTGCGGCAGCAAATTCAGGATGTCGAACATCACCGGCCCGGCGGCACGCGCTCCGGTAAGGCCCGGAACGCCCTCGCCCTCTGCATTCCCTGCCCACACCCCGATGGTGTATCCCGGAGTCATGCCCACCGCCCACGCATCACGGAACCCATAACTTGTCCCCGTCTTCCACGCCGCCTTCCTCACCGATCCAATCAGCCTCCAGTCCAGCTGATCCGGCCTGTTCACCTCCTTCAGCGCCTCAAACGTATACCAAATAGCAAGGCGCCTGCCTGTCAATACAGGGGGCTCTGCCCCCTCATACACCCCCGCGGCCTTTTCGCCCTCAACGATTTTGCCCGAAACCAACCGCCCATTTGCAAAATCCCGGGCCCGGCCGGGCGCCTGCAGGCGCCTATTTTTTATCATTTCGAGCGGAACTTTTCCTGTCATTTCGAGCGGAGCCGAAGGCGGAGTCGAGAAATCTCTCACCATTCCCGCATACGCCCTCACGATGTCCAGCAGCGTGCCTTCCGCACCGCCAAGGATGAGGGAGAGGCCGTAGTGGGAGGCGTCATTGGTGAGCGTCGTGAGCCCGGCCTTCACAAGGACGTCGTAGAAGCAAGGAACTCCGTAGGAGCGAAGAAGGAACACCGCCGGAACGTTAAGGGAACGCGCCAGGGCCTCGTTTGCAGGCACGGCACCGTAAAACTCCCTGTCAAAGTTCTGCGGGGCAAAGCCGTTAAGGTTCACCGGAATATCCGGAAGAAGAGTGCCGGGAAGAATTGTTCCGTCCTCCAGCGCCGCCTCATACAGAAGCGGCTTCAGGATGCTTCCCGTAGACCTCGGAGAGCGCGCTATGTCAACCTCGGAACCCGGCCTCTGGCGCTCCGGGGAAGAATTCCCCACATAGGCCACTACATCCCCGGTAGAATTGTCGATTACCACGGCGGCCATGTCGGCCACGCCCTCTGCCGCAAGGGCATCCGAGCGCAGACGCACCGCCTCCTCCACCGCCCTCTGCAGCGGCAGCCGTATGGATGAGCGCGTCTGGACGCCTTCCGGGCATCCTTCCACATAGTGCGACGCATACGAAGGCAGCGCCACCGGCTTTTCCGGAAGCGGCTCCAGCACGGCCTCGTTGTAAGTATCCCTGTCTATATCCCCATGCTCCAACAACCTCAGAAGCAGCCTGTTGCGCTTCTCCAGCAGCTCATCCCTCCCCTTCCCGGGGTGCAGCGACGACGGCGCATTGGGAAGAACCGCCAGCAGTGCCGATTCCCCCCAGCTCAAATCCCCAGCCGGAACGCCGAAATAACGCCATGCAGCCGCCTCAAGGCCAACCACATTGCCCCCGAACGGAGCATGTGCCGCATACTGTGCCAGTATGTATTTCTTGGAATGCCGGCACTCCAGCCTCACGGCCTCTACCGCCTCTACAACCTTCTGCCACAGCGTTCTCTCACGACCGCGCGAAATACGTATCACCTGCATGGTGATGGTACTTCCACCGCTCACCACATGCCCGCTGCGGACATTCTCCCTGAGTGCACGTCCCACGGCCAGCACATCCACTCCCGGATGCCACCGGAACCGCCTGTCCTCGAACTGTATAAGGGCTGTCGAAAACCTCTCCGGCACCTCTCCAGCCGGCGGGAACCGCCACTGCCCATCGGCCGCAATCCTGGCTCCCAGAAGCTCCCCCTCTGCCGATTCCACCACCGTGGAGTAAACCGTATCCTTGAACAGTCCCTGCGGAAGTAAGAAAAGCCACAGGAGCAGTACAAGCAACAGCAAGCCACCTGATGCACGTTTAAGCCGTTTTTTGTGTAACAGGTGGCTAGCAGCAGCCACCTGCTGCACGTTTTTGCTCATTTTCGTGCAACAGGTGGCTTTGGGGGTGTGCCGGTCAGGCGTCATCGTGTAACCACTGCAGTACCTGCGGCAGTAGATGCGGCAACTGAAGGCTCGTACATGGCGCCTGCAACCACTGAAGGCAGCACGTAAGTGCCCTCATAAGCAGCGCGGAGCACAATCCTGAAAGTCTTGAACCGGCCTGCAGGCAGTGCATAGAACCAGTCTACGCGGGCATCGCGGATATCCTTGTGGTCATACCCTTCAGATGCTCCTCCCACCAGGCGGTCATTCACTATTTCCCATCCTGAAGGTACTGCAAGTGACAGTGACAGGTTCTCCAGCTCACGGCCGGTGAGGTTCGTAACCTTCACCACGGCCTTCATGCGCGTACCCTGCTTCAAAGATGCTGGATTCAGCGCCCTGCCCTCATCATCTACATAACGTACTTCAAGTCCAAGACCGCTTGAAAGCGCCTTGGCGGAAGGCTCGCGTGAAGTCTTGCAAACGGTTACATAAAGCGGTCCCTCGGAGCTGTTCTCAAGCAGTCCGGAACCCACCGTAACCATCGAAGCGGCAGAAACCACGTCCTTCCCGTCAAGCTTTGCGTTCACAGCCTGGGTGGGCATGGCCTTGAACAGCCTGTCATAAGCCATGGCTGCAAATGCGCTCTCCTGGGTAGACAGAGTGCCGGAAGGAAGGTTTTCACGTGCTATTGCAAGGGCATCGGCAACATTGCCCACAAGCGACAGCGCCTCAAGGGCTACCATCTTGTCCCTGAAGGAATTGCCGTAGGTTATGTTGTAGGGTTCATATTCCGGGAATTCCCTGCCTACGCCCTCCAGAATCTTCCTTGCAGTATCCTTCTTGCCGCTCACGGCATAGGCGCTTGCAAGCATCCAGGACGCCCTTTCGCCAATCTCACCGGCCTCTCTGAGGCGGTTCATTCCGGCTGCAGCGTCGATGCCTGCAACGGCCATGGCATACAGCCTGTAAGCCTGGTCAAGGTTGTCAAAGAACTGTCCGGGGGCAAGCCTGAACACCTTAACCATCTTTTCCTGATAGCCCTTCCAGGCCTTCAGGACGCCGGAATTCACCTCAAATCCGGCCTTGGAGGCCTCGGAGAGGAACTGTCCGGCCATGGAGGACACCCAGGTGGATGACGCTCCGCCGCCCCAGTAGCCGAAGCCGCCGTCGGCATTCTGCCTTGCATACAGGGCATTCACAACCGAAGGGATGAGCTCGCGAGCCTCAGCTGCCAGGTTTTCAGGCAGCATGGGCAGGAGGTGCAGATAAGTGAGGCCACGGGCCGACAGCTGCTCGCCGCAGTTGTAGGGGTAATTCTTCATATCGGCAAAGAGGCCGGCCGCGTCGATGGCGGGGAAGACGGAAAGCTGAGCCGATGCCCCCTCGGAAATGCGCCTGGAAGCGCCTGCAGGCAGCATGAAGCTCTCTACGCTGGTGGTTTCAGGATTCCTGTTCACAAGCTCGAGGGCTATGGTTTCGTATGTCTTGTGGCCTGCGCCGGAAGCATTGACGGTTATATGGGCGGTGCCTTCGCCTGTCGCCTCGAGGCCAAAGTTCACCAGGGAGTCTCCGGCACCTGCAAAATGCACCTTCTGGCTGGAAGCGCCCGCAATCTTGACGGGGCCGTCAACCTTGATGGATACGGATGCGTCAAGGGCACCTTCCTCCATGCTGAACACGTTCACCGGAACGCTCACTTTCTCAGATGAGCCAAGGACGCGCGGCAGAGTAGTAACAACCATGAGAGGAGACTGCACGGGAACCGTGACATCCTTGGCGCCGTATGCGCCGTCATGGCCGGCGATGAGCATTACGCGCACGCTTCCAACGTACATCGGAAGCTGCAGCTCAAGCTTGTCAGTGCCCTTATTCAGGGTTCTCGGAGCCACATACAGCACAACCGGATTGAAGCGGTTGTCCTTGCGGGAGTTGACAAGTGCATCCTCGTCACCGCCCACGGCAGAAATGCTGAAGCGGCCGCCAAACGCGCCTATCACGCTGTCATAGAGATCCCAGGTGTTCACGCCAAGGGCCTCGGGCTTGTTCATGGCACTCCAGGGATCCGGAGTCTTGAATGCAGTGAGGTCCAGAAGGCCTTCATCCACGATTGCAAGGGTATAGGTCATCGGCCTGCCGTTCTTCTCAGAAACCTTCACGGTGAACTTCTCTTCCGGCCTCAGGACCTTGGGAAGCTCAATCACCGGTTCCAGATGGGAGGCGGGATTCTCCACGCCCACGCGCTGCACGCCGTAAAGCCTTATGGGCTGGGCTCCTGCAGTAGCGCTGTAAGGACGCACCAGCGTCACGTGCACGTAGAAGTTAGGAGCCATTTCCGCGGTAACCGTGAAGCTCCAGGGCGTATCCTTTCCGGAAAGCGCCACCCACTTGCGGTCCAGTACGCGGGAGCCGTTCTCCAGCGAAACCAGGGCCTGGGAGCCCTCTGAGGCAGGAATATACACGGTTGCCTTCTCCCCTACCTTGTAGGAAGTCTTGTCGGTAGAGAAGGTGAGCATGGTGGCCGATTCGGGGTCGCGCCTGTCGGCACGGCCGCGGTAGTCGGGCCAGTCCACGGTAACCGCACGGCCGCTCACGTGGCCGGAAGTGACGTCCCGCACCAGTATCATGTAGCGTCCCCAGTCAGGGTAGTTTACACGCAGGGTGACGGTTGCATCGGCAGAACCGGAAGTAAGGGTGCCGGAGTCGATTTTCTCTACGGAAGAGCCGGCAATCCAGGTGTCAAGGTCTCCGAGGGGACTCTCCCACCACCAGTTCCAGCCGGTCTTGTATATTGCATATTCCAGTTTGTGGCCTTTCACGCGCTTTCCTGCGGCATCCACCACGGCAATGCGTATGGGCTGGTCCTTGTCGGTTTCAAGGTAGTCCCCTTCAGGAACGTTTATGCCCACATAGGCGCTGAAGGGAGAGAACGGCACCGTTGCAGTGGTGAAGCTCTCGTCGCCGCCGTTTTCCTGGACCGATGTCACGATAAACGCCTGCAGCATGCCGGGGGCGTCTTCGGCCACGGGCAGTTTCACTATGGCGTTAAGGTCGCCGGTACCGGAAAGCCTGCCCTTGAAAAGTTCGGCCTCGGAGCTCTTGAAAGACGATGCGGGATTTATGAAGGTGTACTTCTCGAAGCCCCTGAAAGAGGCCCCGGAAGCCTTTCTGAGCGTCATCCTGGCATTCACCGGGCAGTCTCCCGCCACGCCGCCGCTCAGCCACTGTGCGCTCACGGGCACGGTGACGCTCTTCCCTGCCTCCAGCACGGAAGGATAATCGGCCGATATCTTGAGCCTGTTGGGCTTCACAGTCTCTACGTGAAGGGTCTTGTGGAAGGTACTTCCGCCGATTTTAAGGTATGCGTTCCAGTAGCCGGTGGGGTCATCGGCAGCGGTGGGGATGTCGAAGGAGTAGAAGCCGTCGCTGCAGCTGCGGACATACTTCGCGTAGAACTGTCCTGCAGGGGTATAGACCTCCATGGTGGCCGGATGGCCGTCCGGAAGGGCGTTCACGATGGCTGCAAGGTGCAGGGTGTCGCCGGGTCTCCAGACGCCGCGCTCACCGTAGATATAGGCCTTGAGACCCTCCTGGAGGACCTGTCCGCCCACGTCGAAACGGCTCAGCGAACGGCCCGAACCGCCCATCTTCAGATACGAAGTGCTTCCCCCGGCCTTTCCTACCACCACGAAGGGCTTGCGTGCCACATTCAGCTTTGCAAGGCCGTCGCCGCCCGTTTTTCCCTTGCCGATACTCTGCAGCTGGAAGTCAAACGCCTCCACGCTCACTCCGCCAAGGGGCTTTGCCGACAGCAGGTCCGTCGCCGCAATCCACAGTTCGTCCCCGCCCGCATATTCAGCCACAAGGCCGATGTCCGATGCCAGTATCCTCACGGACGGGAACCTGTCGGAATCCATGTAGTAGGAAGGCTTCTCGGGGTCTTCCGATTCCTTCCAGTCGTACTCGTCCCAGTCATAGTCGTTGTCCCAGTACCAGGGGTTCTGCTCGTCCCAGAGCTTCTCGTCGGCCTTGGTGATGGCGGTGGTGGAGATGGTCCTCATGGGCTCCTTTCCGCCATAGAGGCTCTGGTCCAGGCGGAAGCTTATCCTCACGCTGTAGATTGCCCCGGGCTCCTGCTGAATGATGTTCTTGAGGTCCAGACAGTGGCTGTTCCACTTGTGAAGGTTCTCAGCCTCAAGCGGAATGTCTCCCTTGAAGATGAGCCTTCCGCTGCGGCGCATGCTGGAACGCTCAGACAGGTCGTTGTCCTGAAGGAACATAAGGACGTTCTTCTCATATATCTTGACCACTCTCACCTCAACGGCACTTAGGTTCACTGCCTTAAAAGGTATCAGGAGACGGTCCTTGTCCGGAAGGATATTCCCGCTCAGGGGAATCTCCACGGCGGGTTTCTCTTCCCCGTCCCTGAAGACCTTGGTGAATTCCTGCACAAGGGGCTCTCCGCCTGCGTTCCTCACGCCCTTGTCAACCGTAAGCGTCATGTCTCCCTTACGGCCCTCGAAGTGCACGCGAACCACATCGTCCATCACCTGCACATAGCTCCTTGCAACTCCGTCAAGCTCTACCAATCCGCGTTTCGCAGCATTCTGCGGCGCTTCACTGAACTTCACGTCAATGTAACTGCCCTCCAGCTTCGCACTCCTCACACGGAATCCCGCTCCCATATCCTCCTCCTCTTCACTCTCCTCCACAGCCTTATTCACCGTAAATCCATACTCAAAGAAGTCACTGCCACCTTTGTCATTTCGAGCGCCACCTTTGTCATTTCGAGCGCTACCTTTGTCATTTCGAGCGAAGTCGAGAAATCTCTTCAAATCAAACCTCACCCTGTACTTCTCCCCCGGAACCAGCGCCCCTGCCGCGGGTGTGAACACCACGGCGCGGGTACCGTCCCACGTTACGGTTCCCTCAAGCGAGGGCTTGAAAGTGAACATGTCCACAGGAAGCGAGGCGCCCTTGGAAACGGCCCCCGCCAGCTGCTGCGACAGATCATCGGTGAGTTCCACCCTCAAGGTGGCGTCGGCACCGATGATGCCGCCCGTATAGGCCTTGATATACTGTGCAAACTCTTCGGCAGAAGGCGTGACCGGCTTCTGCTCCTTGCAAGAAACCAATAAGAGTACTGGTATCAGTGCTGCGAGAAGTTTTTTCATACTTGAACGTGAAATATAAATAACTAACTATCAATATTTTACCCAAAAGGCTCACCGGGAAAACCACGGGAGCCTTTTACTTAACTATCTAATTTTCAGGTGCTTGCATTTCACGGCTACCACTTCCGTGGTGGCCGCATTCGTGCTCTTCGCCATCGCCGTGGTGGCAGCATTCATGCTCCTCGCCATCGCCGTGGTGGCAGCAGTGCTCTCCGTCTCCGTGACCTTCACCATGGCAACAACCTTCGCCGTGCCCTTCACCGTGTCCATGGCAGCACTCATGCTCCTCGCCTTCGCCGTGGTGGCAGCAGTGCCCGCCCTCGCCATCACCGTGGTGGCAGCAGCCGTGGGGCTTCAGGAGGAAGCGGATGCCGGCCACAAGGCGCTGGAGGCCTTCCAGCAGCACGCTGCGCGGGCAGGCTATGTTAAGGCGCATGAAGCCTTCTCCAACAGGGCCATATATCGTGCCCACAGACAGCTTGAGGCCGCAGTCGTGTTCGAGGAACTCGCCAAGGGCTTCACTCAGCCCTTCCTTCACCTGGAACAGCCTGCTGAAATCCAGCCACATGAGATACGTACCCTCAAGCGGGCTGGCAACTACCTGCGGAAGCTCGTCTTCCAGGAAGCAGTATACAGTGCGGGCATTCTCGTACAGATATGCACGGAGCTCATCCAGCCACTCGCCGGAAGCGCCGTATGCGGCCTTCAGGGCCGTGACTCCGAACACATTCACGTCACAGCACTCGTTGTCGTTGATTGCCCTGTCCATCTTCTTGAACACTTCGGCATCGGCAGCATAGATGTTGGCAATCTGTATGCCTGCAATATTGAACGGCTTGGTAGGAGAGTAGCAGGTGACCGACGCCTCAACCATCTCCGAAGGAAGCGTAGCCCACGGCGTGTAGTCATGTCCCGGGAACGTGAGCTCGCAGTGAATCTCGTCGGAAACCACAAACACGTTGTTACGGAGGCAGATCTCACCGACGCGCTCAAGCTCAGAACGTGTCCACACCCTTCCCACAGGGTTGTGAGGGTTGCAGAAAAGAAGCACGCGGGCCTCGGAAGCCTTGGCCTCGAAATCGGCCCAGTCTATACTCCAGAGGCCGTTTTCATAATGAAGCGGGCAGTCCAGCTGCACGCACTTGTTGTTCCTTATTGCGGGGAAGAAGGCGTTGTAGCAGGGGGTGAACACAATGACCTTGTCGCCGGGAACGGTCATGGCCTTGATTGCAGCAGAGTAAGCGGCGATGACTCCGGTGGTGGGGAGTACCGTCTCACGGGTGAGACCGCTCCAGCCATGGCGCGAAGAGAACCACTCGTCCTGCACCGTGAAATAGTCATCCGGCACAAGTTCGTAACCGAAGATGCCATGGTCCAGCCTCTTCTGCAGCGCTTCACGTATTGCAGGTGCGGCCTTGAAGTCCATGTCGGCCACCCACATCGGCAGAACGCCGCGCTCGCACATGTCCCACTTTACGCTTTCCGTGCCCCAGCGGGACACTATCTCGTCAAAATTGTATTTCACAGTTTCCGGGTTTTTTGATGTTTTCGTCAATGATTACCTCGCCGATGGAATCGGCCTTGATATGGCCGCTGCGGGGGTTCTTCACGGAAGTCACTCCGCCGCGGATGGTTGCCTCAACCGAAGAGTACTCGAAGGCAAGGTCTCCGGAAGGTTCTATCACGCAGTCTTCGAGCACAAGGTCGTCGCAGTAGCAGAGCGGCTGTGTGCCGCCGATAGTGCAGCGAACCAGCTTCAGGCCCTTCGAATACCAGCCGAGGAACTCTCCGCGAATCTCAGAATCGTATACCGTCACGTTTTCGCTCTCCCAGAATGCGTCCTTGGTGTCAAGGATGGAGTTCCTTATCACCACGTCCTTTGCATACTGGAATGAATAATTTCCTTGAAGCTTGAGTCCGTCGACATCAATCCCCGTGGTATGCATGAAGATGTAGTTGGCCTCTGCAGCCTCCACATTGCGAAGAACCACGTCCGAGCAGTCCCAGAACGTTTCCAGCGCATTCGGAATCTTTACGTTCTCAAGATACACATCGGAAATGCGCCTGAACATTTTGGGCGCCTCGACCAGCGTGTCATACATCTTGCAGCCGCGCGTGTACCACAGCGCAGCGCGCGCCCCCTCACGGAAAACGCAGCCGCGCACCGTGAAACGGTCGCATTCCCAGAACGGATATTTACCGGCAAATTCACAATTAACGGCCTCAATGTCAGAACCTTCCTTGATGGAAGACTCGCCCGGGCCTATCTTCACATTTTCGAGATACAGTCCGTGCTTGCAATACAGCGGCCTCTCTCCTTCAAAATACTTGTCTTTGATGATTTCCATAGCAAAGACAAAGATACGCATAATTTACGGGATTTCCACATCGTAGACGGTACAGCCGTAGCCGGCGAAATAGCCGGTTGCGCGCTCTCCGTGAACATTTCCGGGAAGGTTTCCGTCAAGGGTGAAAACGGGGACGCCGGCAAGGTATGCCTGCTCTTCGAATGCCTTCCAGAAGGTGTACATGCCTTTGTCCATGGTGCAGAATTTCACCTGGACGCGGTCGCCGGAGAGGAAGCCGCCGCCGCGCTCATCGGCACGGGAAATGCCCTTTCCGGGCAGCAGGATGGCCTCCTGGACGCTGTCGTCCATGTATGCGAGCGGGGACGGGAGGAAGGTGCTGTCCACCTTCTCTATCCTGTGGAAGAAGCGGTAGTAATCCTCCGTGTCGGGGTCATCCTCGAAGGCCGCCTTGATGCAGTACTTCCCGTTCGGCTGCTTTTCGGCCACGCAGGAAGTCAGTTCCTTCGACGCCGGCACCGTTGCCGATGCCTCCGCATGCACCCCGCTGTAATCCACCGTGAGCCGATAGGTCTTCCCTGCAACGCCCGTCATGCGCCCGGTAGTATATGCAAAAGGCGGATAGAAGCGCTTGGAGGCCGTTCCGGTAAGGACTACCTCCTCATCGCCGTCAGAGATTGTGACCTTCGCCCAGCGCACCACATGCGTGCCGATATCCTCCAGCGACTCCGGCACCTCCTTTGGCACAAGGCTGGTGGTCACGTACACCACCGGCGCCTTCCCTTCCTCTATCCAGCCTTCGACGACCAGCTTTTCGGGCACGTCGGCCCCGTCCCTGCTGCAGGCGGCAAGTCCCAAAGCCATAAGTATGATAAGCGCTCTTTTCATCAGAATTTGCAGAAATAGCTCACCGTGGGCATGAAACGGAGGTTCATCTTAACGCTGCCGTAGGAGACTTCCCTCTTTTCGTAGTTGAGCCAGACATGGTAGTACATTTCGTTGGGGACGCCGCTTATGTTGTAGACAGAGAGATTGAGCCCGGAGCGCTGCGGCTTTAGCCAGTAATTCACTGAAAGGTCTGTCCTGAAGTACGTTTTCATGCGCCTGCCGTTATGCGGCCCGTACCCCGCAATTATCTTCTGCCCTATGAGGTAGAGGTGCTCCGTGGCGGTGAATGGCAGGCCCGTTGCAAGGATGGAGGTGAGGCCCACGGTCCATCGGCCCAGGTCCCAGGAAAGGACGGCGTCCAGCTCGTGCAGCCTCTCGTGGGCCGATGGGTATTCCACCCCGCCGAAGCTTCTCAGGCTCCTGCCGTATGCATAAGCGACCCAGCCTGTGAACGCCCCGCTGTGGCGTGAGAGCTGCAGGTTCACGCCAAAGGCCCGGCCGCTTCCTTTAAGCAGCTGGTCCTCCAGCGAGTATCCGCCGTTCACGAAGTCCATGAGGTTGCCCTTGTATTCGATCTGGCCGTCCAGAAGGCGGTAGTAGGCCTCCGTCTCAAAGGTCCAGGCGCCCTGGCCGAAGGGCAGCCGATAGCCAATCGACACGCTTTTGGATGTCTGGGGCCTGGAGTATCGGCCCGCGAGGAGCCAGAATTCCGTGGGCATGGCCATGTCTGTCATGCCGGTTCTGAAAAGGTACTGGTGCTGCATCTGAAGGCGCGCGCTGAGCACTCCGCCCCGGTGCATGTTCCACCCTATCCTGACGTAAGGGTCCAGTCCGTGGAACCACTCCTTTTCCGGACTCAGGTAGAGGCTGCCTTTGAGCCCCGCCTCCAGCTGCAGGTGGTCCCATTCATGGCCCCAGCGCACTGCAAGGGTGTTTTCCCACGCACGCTGCAGCGGTTCCGGTTCGATGTCCACGGCATATCCGCCGCTCACCGAAGGGTTCTGCGGCTGCGCCTCATGGTGGATGCTTTCGGCAGACAGCGTCACGTCTCCGGTCTTGTACCGTGCCCGGTAACCGGCGCTCCAGAGCCAGGACGGCATGGCTGCGCTCACGCCTCCCCAATCGGCATTGAAATCCAGGCTGTAGCCCGTCCAGTAGGCCGATTGCTCAAGGCCGCCGTGCTTCCAGTGAAGGGCCGCCATCCCGTTCTGCCACCCGGCCTTCGCGTTAACGGAGTAGAAGCTTTCGCCTCCGTCCATGGCGTCGTTCCCCCAGTATGCGTCCAGCCACACCCTGTCCTCTGCCGACGGCTCCCACATCACCGTCAGGTTCAGGTCGGTGAACCCGTAGCGAACAGCCGTGCCTTCGCTCTCCCCCGAGGCGTCGTTCATCGTCAGGAACCGCCCGTACAGCATGTTCATGTAGGACCTCCGGGCCGATATCCCCGCCCACGCCTTCCTTCCCATCGGCACCCTCAGCGTCCCCTGCGCACTCATCAGTCCTGCCGATACCTCCCCAGACGTCACCGTCCTCAGGCTGTCCGGCAGCGGCATGTCGATGCTTCCGCCAAGGCGGTTCGCCCACGGCGTCCAGGTAGAGTACTCCATCTTCCGGTAGTGGGACGGGTTGAAGACGGAGAAGATGCCAAGTAGGTGAGCCGCGCCGTATATCGGCACGCCGCCGGAGGAGACCATGTTCTGCGAATGCTCGCTCCCCTGTATGTACAGGCCGTTTTCCAGCTCTGTCTGGGCGGTCATGGAAGGCAGGTAATGCGCAAAGCCAAGCGGGTCTCCGTTACCGAAAAGTGACGGAAGGTACTTGATTTTCTCTACGTCAAGGCTCACCCCCTTCGAGGTTATGGCAACGGCGGAAGTGTTCTTTCTGGCCGTGATTGTGGTAGAGTCCAGATACAATGAATCGGTCTGTGCCTTTGCCCCCACGGCGGAGAGCATGAGCACAGACCAGATTACTGTCTGTATGCGCTTCTCTATGCGCAATTACTACTTGACGGGCTCTTTGTCCATGAGTCCAAGGTAGTTGGCGATGCCGTTGCCCCACTCCGCGATCCTCTGCATGAGGGAACCGAAGTTCTGCTCGGAGAAATACTCCTCCACACCCACTGTGGTGCCGTCAAGGAAGCGGATTACGGGGATTGCATTAAAACCGGCCTCGTTCATCGGCTCAAAGCCAAGCGTTGCCTGGAGGTTGCTGGTTCCGTCATAGTAAAGGCCGATGCCGAAGCTCTTCTCGAACTTGTCAAGGGCTGTCTTGAAGGCCTCATAGTCCAGGCTTGCAGAAGCCTTGTTCATGTCTTCTTCGGCAGCGATAAGGACATCGTAGCTGGGAAGGCTTCCGGAGAGCTGGATCTTGCCTTCGAGGTCTACCTTCACATCGGCAGAGACGGGGACGAACTCCTTGCGGGCGTCGTTGCCATACTGGATTTCCTCAATCCTTGCGGCGGCTTTTGCATCGACGGAAAGCACCTTTTTGCCGTCCTTGCTGAAGGTCAGGGCCACGCTTGCGTTGTCCGTTGCATATTCGGCCTGGTCGATGGAGAAGGTGTATGCGCCCACGGTCATGGTGTAGCCGAGGTCAAGCTTGTCGTTCTGGTCGGCCTCGCCGTTCTGGTCCACATCGGTATAGTTGAGCCTTATCTCGAGGGATGCAAGACTGCTGCCGTCTACTGCAATGGCGAGATTTGCCTTTTCGGGAACATAGGCGTAGGTGTAGTCGCCGCTGTGGTACTGGTTGCCGCTGGCATCGACACCGTTGCTGAACGATGCATTCAGGAGGACCTTTTCATCCCTGTCCTTTACGGAAGCGGTTGCGGTGATGGTCTTGTTGCCGGAGAAGATGGTTATGGCAAGGTCGTTTGCAGCCTCATAGTCAAAACCGCCGTCTGCATTCTCGGTGAAATGACCGGTGAGTTGGGAAAGATGGGCCACATGCGTGTATACGACTGCAGGCTCCTCTCCTGTCATGGTGGTCCAGGTATTCACAATGGCAGTCAGATGCTCCTCGATGACACTGGCATCCACATCCTTGTCTTCCATTTCCCGGATTGTGGAGTTCACAAGGTCATAATCGCTCTGCCATACCTTTAGGTCGAGGTCTGTCATGAGAGCATCTGCCGTTTCTTCTATCTTGGACTTCTGCTCGTCGGGCGTGAGTTTCTTGCCGCCGTTGTCTACGAGCCCCTGCTCGTTTACGCTGGTTCTGTTACATGCAGCCGCACCCATGACAAGTGCCGCTGCAGCAGCAAAATAAAGTAACTTTTTCATCTTATGTTTTGTAAATGTTTTTCTGCAAGGCCGCAAAGATAGTCATTTTCCATGAACCGCACCTTCGCCGCACCTAATATAAGATGCACCCCCGCCCCAAAACGTTGCATCGGCGCCGCCGCGGCGCCTACCCGGGAGACCCTCGTCTTGTGCCAAATACATTGCCGCCTTGCACCCGGAGCATGGTCGCCTCGCAACCGGAGCATGTTCGCCTCGCACCCCTCCAAAGGGAGAAGTAACCGTGAAATACAACTTATTGAATATCTGATATTTATCGAAAAGGCTCCACGTAAAATCACCAGGAGCCTTTTGTATAATCTCTTGATTCATAGCAGGTTAGATTTCACACACTTTCCAGCTGTATACGGAGGAATTTTGCGATCTGCCTGGAGGTTGCAAATGTTTTCTGCCTCAGGAGCTGAAACAACTGCCATTTTTTATCCTTATCGTATGACAGGATGTTGTGTATATCATCTTCTCCAGTTTCACGGAGCACTATGGAAATCATTTTGGCATAATACTCATCAGACTTGCCGGTGAATGTTTCTTGAATATCATGCTCGCTTCCTGTTGTAGAATGCATGGCCATGATCATTTTCTCATAACTGCCGAATCGATCAATTGCCGCCTGATAATCAATAACACTGTATGTAGTTACAATGAAATCAGTCAACTGCTTTTTCTCTGCCAGTTCAAGAGGCTTGAAAAGACGCTGAAGTTGGCGATATGTCATCGGGCGACCAGCCTTGAATGCGAGTCTTACTTCCTTGACAGCTTTTCTCAGAGGCCATCTTGAGTCTCTGATTACCAGCCTGTTGGAAAAGGGATTCGGCGTTTGAGAATATGAGATGAACCCCCATTGGTAATCTTCTGCCCGTTTTGACAACCTTCTTTCCACGGGATTGTTCCCAACATAAACAAGATTGGTACGTTCAGCTTTATCACCATGTTTAAGCGCACTTCCAAACGGTTCTTCAAACAATTGGCCGGATGTGTGGCACACCTCATTGTGCACTTTGGCAAAACTCGAGTTGACTTTACGCTTGAACCGTGACAACACATTTGATTTGTTAACCATGACGCTTTCATGCACATGATCCGGCATCAGGTTCAGTGAAAGAACCTGTATCCCATAACGTCTTGCATTCACAGAATAAATTGTGAAGTACACAAGATAATCACTGATGCTGTAAAACAACAACATTCCATTCTGCGTCCTCTGATAGCAGTGAATGAGGACTCCGGGCTTGACAACCCTCTTCGTTTTCTTTTTCATAAACAGACAAAATACATTATATGCAATTGTCTGTGGCACCAACTGTATCCGGAGAGAACTCCGGCGCTACCTTCTTTCCGGTGCTAATATAGTTGTTTTTCATTGAAAAGAAAAGGGGGTATGACCTCACGTGAAATGCAACTCAAACAAAATGAAGCATTTACACAAAAAGCTCCAATCCATTTCGCCATGAGCCTTTTGTTTAATCTCTTAACAGGCAAGCACTTACATTTCACGCCGCACCTGGCTCGTGCCACCCTCACCCATTTGGTTCTCTCTACACAAGCCAACCGGAAATCTGCCATTTTGTCAGTAACACGCGGCTGGCACGGGCGTTGATACTACAACGGTGCCGTCGGCGGGGCAGCCATGATAAAGCAGGCAGTCTCAAGCGCCCGGCGGGAAGTGAGAAAACATTAAAACTTTATATTATGCTTAAACCGTTAGGAACAAGAGTGGTTTTGGAACCCAAAGAGGCCGAGACCATGACCGCCGGGGGCCTTTACATCCCGGACAATGCCAAAGAAAAACCCCAGCAGGGAACCGTAGTCGCAGTTGGTCCCGGCTCCAAGGATGAACCCATGGAGGTCAAGGCTGGCGAGACCGTCCTCTATGGCAAGTATGCCGGCACAGAGGTCACCGTCGATGGCAAGAAGTACCTCATCGTAAAGCAGTCTGATATTTTAGCGATTCTGTAATCATGGCAAAGGAAATTAAATTCAATACTGACGTTCGCACCGCTATGAAGCAGGGTGCAGACGCACTGGCAGATGCAGTGAAGGTGACACTTGGTCCCAAGGGCCGCAACGTAGTCATCGCAAAGAAGTTCGGTGCTCCCCAGATCACCAAGGACGGTGTAACCGTAGCAAAGGAAGTGGAGCTGGAAGACCAGTTCCAGAACATGGGTGCACAGATGGTCAAGGAAGTGGCTTCCAAGACCAACGACCAGGCCGGTGACGGTACCACAACCGCTACCGTTCTTGCCCAGGCCATTGTGGGTGTGGGTCTCAAGAACGTTGCAGCAGGCGCCAACCCCATGGACCTCAAGAGGGGTATCGACAAGGCCGTTGCAAAGGTCGTGGAGAACCTCAAGGCACAGAGCCAGCCCGTGGGTGAAGACTACTCCAAGGTTGAGCAGGTAGGTACCGTGAGTGCAAACAACGACGCCCACATCGGCAAACTCATCGCCGATGCAATGGCAAAGGTCGGCAAGGACGGCGTCATCACCGTAGAGGAAGCCAAGGGCACCGAGACCGAGGTCAAGGTAGTCGAGGGTATGCAGTTCGACCGCGGCTACATCAGCCCCTACTTCATGACCAACGGAGACAAGATGGAAGCAGTCCTGGACGACGCCTACATCCTCCTCACCGACAAGAAGATCTCCTCCATGGAAGACCTCATGCCAGTTCTGGAACCCGTCGCACGTGAAGGCCGCAGCCTCCTTATCATTGCTGAAGACGTTGAAGGCCAAGCCCTTACCACCCTCGTGGTGAACCGTCTCCGCGGCACCCTCAAGGTTGCTGCAGTGAAGGCTCCCGGCTTTGGCGACCGCCGCAAGGAAATGCTTCAGGACATCGCCACCCTCACCGGTGCAGTCGTAATCAGCGAAGAGCGCGGCTTCACCCTCCAGAACGCCAACGTCCAGATGCTGGGCAAGGCCGAAAAGGTGACCATCACCAAGGAGAACACCACCATCGTAGGCGGCGCCGGAGACCAGGCAGCCATCAAGGACAGGGCCGATCAGATCCGCGCCCAGATTGCCACCACCAAGAGCGACTACGACCGCGAGAAGCTCCAGGAGCGCCTTGGCAAGCTCGCCGGCGGCGTAGCAGTCATCTACGTAGGTGCCACCACCGAGGTAGAGATGAAGGAGAAGAAAGACCGTGTCGATGACGCCCTCAACGCAACCCGCGCTGCAGTGGAAGAAGGCTACCTCCCCGGCGGCGGCGTGGCATACATCCGCGCTGCAGAGGCCCTCAAGGGCTTCAAGGGTGACAATGACGATGAGACCACCGGTATCCGCATCATCGAACGCGCCATCGAAGAGCCTCTGCGCCAGATTGCTGCCAACGCAGGCGTAGAAGCATCCGTAATCATCAACAAGATCCGTGAAGGCAAGGGCGATTTCGGCTACAACGCACGCACCGACGAGTACGTGAACATGTACCAGGCCGGCATCATCGACCCTACCAAGGTGAGCCGTGTAGCACTGGAGAACGCAGCAAGCGTCGCCGGCATGCTCCTCACCACCGAATGCGGCATCGTAGACATCCCGGAGCCCGCACCCGCAGCTCCCGCAATGCCCGCCGGCGGAATGATGTAAGCGTGAAATGTAACTGGCTGAAAACCAGCCCACAGAGCAAAAGGCTCCCACCGAAATCGGAGGGAGCCTTTTGTGTAAATAGCAGACTGTCAACAACTTGCATTTCACAGGATACCTTTTCCCTCTTTTTCACTATCTTTGTAATATGTACGAAGAACTGGTAAAGGAAATATTCACGCGCTTCCCTTCCGTGCAGAAGGACGGGTTCATGACGGGAGCGTACAAGCCGGGGCTGGAGGCCATGCGGGAGTTCAACGCGGCCATGGGAGACCCGGCCGGGAAGCTCAAGGTAATCCATGTGGCAGGAACCAACGGGAAAGGTTCTGTAGCCAACATGATTGCATCCGCTCTCACATCGGCAGGATACAAAACGGGGCTGTATACTTCTCCGCACCTCGTGGACTGGCGGGAGCGCTCGCGCATAAACGGCACCATGATCCCCAAGGACTATGCAGAGGCCTTTCTCGTAAAGTGGAAGCCCTACTTCACGGAGCACAACCTCTCCTTCTTCGAAATCACCACCGGCCTTGCCCTCAAGTGGTTTGCCGATGAGAAGACCGACTTCGCCGTCCTGGAAGTGGGCCTCGGAGGCAGGCTGGACTCCACCAACATAGTCACGCCCGTGGTGAGCGTTATAACGTCCATCGGCCTGGACCACTGCGCCCTGCTTGGGAACACGCTGGAGGCCATCGCCGGGGAGAAGGCCGGAATCATCAAGCCCGGAGTGCCGGTGATAATAGGCGAAACGCGCCCGGAGACGCAGAAAGTCTTCGACGCCAAGGCCGATGAAACCGGCAGCCCCATCATCTATGCCCAGGAAACCACCCCCAGCCTCTGGGAACGCCACCAGGAGATCCTGGACGCCATGGACCTCCGCGCCCCGGTCCAGGAAAAGAACCTGAGGACCGTGCTCTGCACCCTGGACGTCATCTTGACCGAGCGAAGCGAGTGGAGAGATCTCATCCACGGCATAGAGCACACCGCCGCCCTGATGCACTTCCACGGCAGGTGGGAGCGCCTGCGCAAGGAGCCGGAGGTGATTGCCGACATCGGCCACAACGCCCACGCCCTCCGCAGCAACTTCGAGGCCCTGGAGGCTACCGGCAAGCCCCTTTTCATCGTCTACGGCATCATGGCCGACAAGGACCTCGACGCCATCCTCCCTCTCATGCCCCGGAAAGCCCGCTACATCTTCGTCACCCCGGACACCCCAAGGGCAAGGAAGGCCGATGACATTCTGGAGAGATTTCTCGACTACGCCTGCGGCTCCGCTCGAAATGACAAAAGGGCCACAACCGCCCCGTCGGTGAAGGCGGGGGTGGAGATGGCGCTAAGGGAAGCCGGGAAGGATGCCATAATATACATCGGCGGAAGCGCCTTTGTGGTAGCCGAAGCGCTGCAAGGCACAGAACTTGAATAGGAAACGGACACGGTAACCTATAACGACTATGAATCTGATTCTTTCTGCAATCGCAGCCCTCATCATGAACGACGGACACATCCTCACAGACCTCTGGACAAAGTACCAGGAGGCAAAGAACGCCGACAAGCCCCAGACCGAGGCCAAAATCCTACAGGAGATTAAAGCCAAGGCCGTGGAGCAGCATCTTACCGTAGACTTCTACGACGCCGCCACGCTCTATGTAGAGACCGTGGCCCGGCGCAACTGGAAAGAACGCGAACCCGCAAGGAAGGCCCTGGAGCAGGAAGTGAAGGATTTCGGAGACCCCATGGTAACCTTCGTATGGATGGACCAGTACAACGGCGCCAGTGCGGATGCCCTGTATCGGCACATAAAAGAAAACCCCGTAGAGGGCCGTACGGAGCCGTTTTTCCGCGGCGTGGGAAGTTTCCTTGGCGGAGTTCTCCCCCACTTCATAACGGATAACGGCGAATACGTCCTGTGGCGCCTTAGCTCCCGCGGCCACAAGGAGGCCGAGAAAGAACTCCGGGAGAAAATCGCGGGCAAATATCCCCTGAACGCCGCCCTTGAGTACTACAGGGTCCCCAGCGAAAAGAACGCCCGCATCAAAGTCCTCAAGGCCCTTGCCGACAAGTACAAAGGCACCGCCGCAGGTCTCCTCCCCGAGGCCGACCTCCTCCAGAACGAACTCGACGAAATCAATGGCAGCAAGCCCGCCACGGACGAAAAGTACAAGGACCTCTACGCCCGCGCCAAAGCCTTCGAAAAGCGCCGCAAGGCATTCACCGGAGAGGAAAAGCTCATTGCCGAAAGGGAAAACACCGTAGAGTATCTCCTCTCCAACCTGGAGGGCCGGGACCTCAATGCAGAATTCAAGGAAAACAACATAGTAATCACTTTCCGGAACCTTGACAAGGCCGCCGTCACCCTTACCCAGGAAGGCTCCAAGAAGCCCTTCAAGACCTGGAACGTCACCAACAAGGCCGGCAGCTTCTACAAGGCCGATACCGTCAAAATCGCCCTTCCGGTCCTCTCTGACGGTCCTTACATCGTAGAAGCCAAGAACGGGAAGCTCTTCGCATCGGCATATTACCAGCAGTACACGCTGTCCATCGCAACCCGGAGGGACGCCCGCGGCGCCTGCGTGTACGTTGCCGACTACAAGACCGGCGAACCCCTAAGGCGCGCCACCATCCGCCTCATGAAAGGCTCCACCACGGTGGCATCCACTTCCATGGCGCTTGACGGATTCACTCCCCTTCCCAGCTCCATATCCAAGAAGATAAACACCAAGAGCTCTTACAGCCTGGTTGCCGAAAGCGGCAATCGCAAGTCAAGAAGCGTGTGGCTGGACACAAGCGAGTTCTACGAAAGCGGAGACTCCGAAGGCTGCAACATCTACCTTGACCGCGGCGCTTACAACCCCGGAGACAAGCTCCAATTCAAGGCCGTCCTCTACAGCGGAGACCGCATGCGGAAGCTCAGCGTAAATGAAGGCCGCAAACTCACGGTCATCATGAACGACTCCGAAGGCAACGAAGTGGCCCGCAAGAGCGTCAAGACCAATGAATTCGGCTCTGTGAGCGGCGAATTCGACATCCCCACCGGCCTTCGCAACGGCTGGTTCTCCATGGAGATAAAGGAAGGCAAAAAGTTCATCGGCCACGATTCCTTCAGGGTCGACGAATTCGTCCTTCCCACCTTCGAGGTAAGCATCGACCGTAACAAAAAGCTCTACTTTGCGGGCGACGAGGTCCCCGTGACCGGCAGCGTGAAGAGCTACAGCGGCCACAACGTAACCGGCGCCAGGGCCGAACTCACCGTCAGGAGATATGACGGTACCGTCTACGAGGAGAGCAAGGTCATCGGCACGGACAACACCTTCGCATTCAGCGTCCCCACAAATTCCACCGGCTGGTACGACGTCACCGTCAAGGTCATCGACCCCACCGGCGAGACCATCGAAAGCCGCAGCGGCTTCTCCATCAGCGAGGAGCTGTCCATCGGCATAGCGGTGGAGAATGAGGCCGAGGGCGAGTTCACCCTCAAGAACGAACCCGTCTACGGCTGGCGCTGGAGAGGACCGCGCATCCAGAGGGCAATCGTCACGGAGAATGTACTGCGCCTGCGCCTCGACGTGAGGGACGATTCCGGCAGCGAAGTGCCCCTGGACGTACATTACGCCATCGAAGGCATCGGCAGTGGATCGGCAAAATCCGGAAAGCCCTTCGAAATCTCGCTTGACGGCATCCCTGCGGGCGTTTATACCATAAAGGCCGATGCCCACGCCGGCGACAAGGCCAAAGGCAGCGCCGAGACGCGCCTCCTGGTCCTCCGCCCCACCGACAAGACCATTCCTGAGGGCGTAAACCGCGTATTCCTGCCCGGCAAAGAAACCGTCTCCGGCCCCGTGGAGGCCCGCTTCGGCTACGGTCCCCGCACCGCCTGCGCCGTGGTCACCCTCTTCGGCGACAAGGGCACCGTCCTCTACTCCAAGAAGCTGCAGGCCAAGGGTATGGCCGATCTGAAAATCGACTACAAGACCGCCTACCCCGACGCTGTACGCCTCCAAATCTTCTGGTTTGCCGACGGCGACTCCTTCACCTACGGAAAGCAGTTCCGCCGCGAAAAGACCAAGTTCAGCCTGCCGCTCACCTTCTCCCGCTTCACGGACAAGGCCTACCCCGGCACCGAATATACCTTCTCCCTTAAGACCGTTCCCGGCGTGGAAGCACTTGCCGCCGTGTGGGACAAGAGCATCGACGCAATCTCCCACAACTGGTGGCCCCAGGTCTCAATGGCCGATTATTCCGTGGCCACCGTCTACGTACACGACGCCTGCGGAATCGTCTCCGGCGGCGGTGAGGACTATGCCCTTGAAGACGCCATGCCTCTTGCTGCACCAATGATGAAATCCCGTGCAGCCGGTGCCGTTGCCATGAACGCAATGGTAGAAGAAGAGCTGGCTTACGAATCGGCCGACATGGCAGCTGCCAAGGAAACCGGAGCAGGGGCATCCGACGAGCCTGTCGCAATCCGTTCCGAGTTCGAGAACGCGCTCACCTTCCAGCCGCATCTAAGGTCCGACGACGCCGGCAACCTGTCCTTCACCTTCCGCACGTCCGACAAGCTCTCTACCTATTATGTACGCGTATATGCGCACACGAAGGAGATGCAGAACGCCACTGCCGAAGACTTCATGGTGGTTTCCCTGCCTGTGAAGGTCTCCATCCTTGAGCCCCGCTTCCTGTACGAGGGCGACAAGTGGAATGCCGCCGTCACCGTCTCCAGCGTCGCCGACATCCCCGTCTCCGGCACCTTCCGGCTTGACGTGAACGGAACTGTCCAGACAGAGCGCGTCACCGTTCCCGCTGGCGAAACCATGACCGTCTCCTTCCCTGTCAATGCCTCGGAAGAAGGCCCTCTCTCCGTCACAGCCTCCTTCATCGCCGACGAGTTCTCCGACGCCGTCCGCGTCACCGTCCCGGTGCTGAAGGCACGCCAGAGCCTCACCGAGGCCCACAGCGCCGTGCTGCTTGCCGGCATGTCGCGCGAGGCCCTTCTGAAGGAGCTCAGGGGCCGTTTCGTGAACGTTTCCGGAGAATCGGCACAGCTTAAGGAAATCACCGTCCTGGACATGGTCAAGGACGCCATCCCCTCCCACGCCGAACCCTCCGGCAAGGACGTCCTCTCCCTCACCGAAGCCTGGTACGTCCAAAACATCGCCGCCCGGCTCTCTGTCATTCCGGGCGAAGTCGAGGAATCTCTCCTCAAGGAAATCCTCGCCTGCCGCAATTCCGACGGCGGCTTCGCCTGGTTCGAGGGGATGAACTCATCGGCAGTGATTACCGCCGTGGTGCTGGAGCGATTTGCGCTTCTGAAGGCCCGCGGGGTGGATGTCCCCGATGTCACTTCTTCCGTGAAGTTCCTGGATGCAAACCAGTTCGGCACCGTACGTCCGCTGTGGTGCGGCTGGCTCTCAGATGCGCAGTATATGCACGTCAGGGCCATGTATGCAGGCGTTCCTTTCGAGGTGAAACCGGTTTCGGCAAGCGACAAGAAGCGCATGACCGAGTTCAAGAAATACGCAAAGAACTACCTCACGCCGTCCTCCAAGCGCGGGCTTGAGGGGCAGATCATCGCCAAGGCCCGCCGCCTCACCACGCTCCGGAACCTTGCCGCCTCCTCCGAAGGAAAGGCCCTTGCAAAGGCCTGGGGCATCACCTGGAGCTCCAAGCTCACCAGCTCAATAAAGGCCGATGTAACCTCCCTGCTGGAGTACGCAGTACGTCACCGCGACGGCGGCTGGTACTACCCCAACGCCGTCATGCCCTGGCGCGGCCTCCTGGAAAGCGAAGCCTATGCCCATGCCATGCTGGCAGGCCTCTTGAACGACGACTCGCCGGAGATTGCCGACGGCATCCGCCTCTGGCTCATGCTCCAGAAGGAAACCCAGAAGTGGGATACTGATCCCGCCTTCGTAGATGCCATCGACGCAATCCTGCGCGGCTCAGAGGCCGTTTTGGATACGCGCGTGCTGGCACTGTCGGCAGATTATGACGCCCCGCTGGAGGACATCAAGGCTTCCGGCAACGGATTCACGCTGGAGCGCCGCTTCTTCCGTGATGGTTCTGAGATTAAGCCCGGCGATCCGGTCTATGTAGGCGACAAGATATCGGCACAGTATATCATCTGGAATGCAGAGAACAGGAGCTATGTGAAGCTCACCGCACCGCGCGAGGCCGGCCTGCAGCCTGTGCAGCAGCTCTCCGGCCGAGGCTGGCTCAGCGTCCTCACCGGCAACAACCGCCTGTACGGCCTGTACGGATTCTACAACTGGAACATCTACCGCAACGTGAAGGCTCAGTGCACTGAGTACTACTGGGAAGCCTGCCCCGAGGAGAACACCACCCTCACCGAGGAGTTCTACGTGGTGCGCTCCGGCCGCTTCTCCGCCCCCGTTCCCGTCATCGAATCCCTCTACGCCCCGCACTACCGCGCCAACGCCGCCTCCTCCGGCCTGCTTGACGCCAGGTAGGTGAGGGCGTGAAATGCAACGCGTTGATTGATTGTTGATTACCAAAAAGGCTCACCCATAAATCAGGGTGAGCCTTTTGCGTTATTAGCTGATAATCAGCCGTTTACATTTTACTTGCTCTGCTTGATCTGGGCCTGGGCCGCGGCGAGGCGGGCGATAGGCACGCGGAAAGGTGAGCAGGAAACGTAGTCGATGCCGATGGTGTTGAAGAACTCGATGGATTCGGGGTCTCCGCCGTGTTCACCGCAAATACCGCAAAGGAGGTTTTCGCGGCGGCTGCGGCCCTTGTCCACGCCAATCTTCACCAGCTGGCCGACGGCCTTCTGGTCGATGTGCTGGAACGGGTCTGCGTCGAGGATCTTGTTGCCAAGGTAGTCACCCATGAAAGTTCCGATATCGTCACGGCTGAAGCCGAAGGTCATCTGGGTGAGGTCGTTGGTACCGAAGCTGAAGAACTGGGCTTCACGTGCCATACGGTCTGCGGTGAGGGCTGCACGGGGGATCTCGATCATTGTACCGAACTGGTAGTCGATGAGCTGGCCGGTGTGGGCCTCGACCTGTGCCTTGATGCGGTCGCAGATAGCCTTCTGGAAGCTGAGCTCACGGGCGCTGATGGTCACAGGGATCATGATTTCCGGATGCGGGTGCATGCCTTCCTTCTGGAGTTCTGCGGTTGCGGTGAAGATTGCACGGTACTGAGTCTCGGCAATGAGAGGGAAGCTCACGTGGAGACGTACGCCGCGGTGACCCATCATAGGGTTAACCTCGTGGAGGGATTCGCCACGCTTCTCGATTTCCTTCACGGAAACGCCAAGTTCGGCAGCGATTTCCTTCTTCTTGTCTTCGCCCTTGGGAACGAACTCGTGCAGAGGCGGGTCGAGGAGGCGGAACACAACGGGCTTGCCGTCCATCACGCGGAGGGTTTCCTTGACGGCTGCCTTCATGAAGGGTTCGAGTTCGGCAAGAGCTTTCTTGCGCTCGTCATCGGTGTCGCAGAGGATCATCTTGCGGAGCTTGGAGAGCGGAGTCTCGGAGTTGCGACCATAGAACATGTGCTCGATACGGAAGAGGCCGATACCCTGTGCACCGAACTTGAGTGCGCGGGCTGCGTCTTCGGGAGTATCGGCATTGGTGCGGACACCAAGCTTGCGGAACTTGTCGCACATGGACATGAACTTTGCGAAGAGAGGGTTCTCGGATGCGTCCATGGTGTCGATAGCGCCTTCATAAACGAGGCCCTTTGCACCGTTGAGGGACAGCCATTCGCCTTCCTTGAAAGCCTTGTCGATGCCTGCGAACTTCACGGTCTTGTTCTTGAAGTCGATCTTGAGGGCGTCGCAGCCTACGATGCAGCACTTGCCCCAGCCACGTGCAACGAGGGCAGCGTGGGAGGTCATACCGCCGCGTTCGGTGAGGATACCTACGGATGCGTGCATACCGTCGATGTCTTCAGGAGAGGTCTCTTCACGGACCAGGATGCACTTCTTGCCGGCCTTTGCGTATGCGATGGCGTCCTCGGAGGTGAAGACGATCTGGCCTACTGCACCGCCCGGAGAAGCGGGAAGACCCTGTGCAAGGACTGCAGCCTTCCTTTCGGAAGCGGGGTCGAGGATGGGGTGGAGAACCTCGTCAAGCTGGGCGGGGGCCACTCTCATGACAGCGGTCTTCTCGTCGATGAGGCCTTCCTCTACCATGTCAACTGCCATCTGAAGGGCAGCAAGACCGGTGCGCTTGCCGATACGGCACTGGAGCATCCAAAGCTTGCCTTCCTGAATGGTGAATTCGATATCCTGCATATCCTGGAAGTGGTCTTCGAGGCGCTTGCGGATGTCGTCGAGTTCCTTGTAAACCTCGGGCATGGCCTTTTCGAGGGATGCGAGGTTCTTGTTCTTTTCGCTCTTGGTGGCTTCGTTCAGGGGGTTAGGGGTGCGGATACCTGCAACCACGTCTTCACCCTGTGCGTTGATGAGCCATTCACCGTAGAACTTGTTGTCACCGTTTGCAGGGTTGCGGGAGAATGCAACGCCGGTAGCGGAGGTGTCACCCATGTTGCCGAACACCATGGACTGGACGTTCACTGCTGTTCCCCAGTCATCCGGAATGTGCTCGATCTGACGGTAGCGGATAGCGCGCTTGCCGTTCCAGGACTTGAACACGCCGCCGATGGAGCCCCAGAGCTGGGCCTTTGCATCGTCCGGGAATTCTACGCCGAGGACTTCCTTGATACGTACCTTGAATGCCTCTGCGAGGTCCTTGAGCTGGTCTGCGGTGAGTTCGGTGTCGCTCTTGTAGCCGTTTGCCTTCTTCACATCGTCCATCATGCGGTCAAGCTGCTGGCGGATACCCTGGCCGTCTGCGGGCTCAATGCCTTCGGCCTTCTCCATCACGACGTCTGAGTACATCATGATGAGACGGCGGTATGCATCGTAAACGAAACGGGGGTTGCCGGTCTTCTTGATCATTCCGGGGATAGTAGCGGAGCAAAGGCCGATATTGAGGATAGTGTCCATCATGCCGGGCATGGAAGAACGTGCGCCGGAGCGGCAGGAGACGAGGAGCGGGTCGGAAGGATCACCGAACTTTTTGCCCATGATCTTTTCCGTTGCCTCCAGTGCCGATGCAACCTCTGCCTTGAGTTCCGGGGTGTAGCCACCGCCGAGACGGTAGTACTCCGTGCAGCATTCGGTAGTGATGGTGAAACCTGCAGGTACAGGCATACCCAGGAGGTTCATTTCGGCAAGGTTAGCACCCTTGCCACCGAGAAGTTCTCTCATCTTGCCATCGCCCTCGGCGGTCTTGCCACCAAAACGATAGACTCTTTTCTTGATTTCTGCCATAAAATATTGAATTAATAAGTAATATTCGCTAAAACGTGCAAATTTAATAAAAAATTCCGTTAATTCAATATAATATAGCACACACCCCCTCCCATTCCCCACCCCGACACCTCCAGCCTGCTATTTTGTTATGCCGCGACACGCAAGGTCACAAAAATGGCCGAAAACGTGTCCGCCGCCGTCATCAACAACGCCCACGGTGACAAAAACACCACAAAACGTAGCCGTAGCCGTCAATGATGACGTGCACATCGACAAAAATGCCACAAAATGCTAACCCCGCCGTCATGTACGACGCGCAGATCGTCAAAAATGACCGAAAATGACAACCCCGCCGTCATAAACAATTCGCAAAGTAACAAAACCGCCACAAAACGTGGCCGTAGACGTCATTAACGACGCCCAAGGTAACAAAAACACCCCCAAACGTGGCCGTAGCCGTCAATGATGACGTGCACATCGACAAAAATGACCAAAAATGACGACCTCGCCGTAATGAACTGACATTCAAATGCCCCGCTGATAGATATAGGCGCCTGCAGGCGCCCCGCGGAGGGCGTGTCTTTGCGAACTGGGCGTCCGCATACAAGCAAAGACTTCTAGCCCGGAGCGGCGGGGGTGTATGAGGGGGCAGAGCCCCCTGTATTAAAGGCGAAGCGCATCCCTCCCCAAGGATGCGCTTCTGGTATATAAAACGAACTTAACAAATAGACCCGGGAGAACCCGAATCCGGCGACAAAGGTAAAACCTTAAAATCAATTTTCCAAATATTTTTTCAATCTTTAAGTAAATAAAAATTTTTACTTTCAAATTGTAGCCAGATTGCGTTTTCTGAAAAGTATGACTATCTTTGTGGATATGAAAAGGATAGTTTTATTTCTGTCGGCACTCGCCATTTTCGTTTCCTGCACCAAGGAAACCCGTTCCAGCGGCTTCGTAACTCTCACTGATGCAGTTCCTGACGCGATTCTGGAAATCAGGTACTTCGGCACGTACAATTTCGTCGGAGACCGCATCGACGGTTATCTGGAGCCTACCGCGCTGCTGACAAAAGAGGCGGCGACCGCCCTGAAGGCCGTGAGCGATGACGTAATCTCTCAGGGATACCGCCTGAAGGTTTACGACGCATACCGTCCGCAGATGGGCGTGGACCATTTCGTGCGCTGGGCGGCAGACGTCACGGATACCAGGATGAAGGAGTTCTTCTACCCGGACCTTGACAAGAGCGTCCTCTTCGAGCAGGATTATATCATGGCAAAAAGCGGCCATACACGCGGCTCTACCGTAGATTTAACGCTCTTTGACATGAGCACGGAAAAGGAACTGGACATGGGCGGAACCTTCGACTGGTTCGGCCATGAGAGCCATCCCGATTTCTGCGGCAATCCCGAAACCGGAGAGTATGACGCAGCGGCCGCCGCTGCCGATCCCCGCGGCATCACGGAGCAGCAGTTCCGCAACCGCATGATACTTCGCGCCGCCATGCTCCGCCACGGCTTCAAGCCCCTTGACAGCGAATGGTGGCATTTCACCCTTGAAGCTGAACCCTATCCGGACACTTACTTCACTTTCCCGGTGAAACAATTGTAAGTATTTTCTCTTATCTTTGCATAAGATATGAGCGAAAATATTCCACGTGCGTTCTACAAAATGTCTGCAGTGACAATGTTCTTTTTGACACTGCCGCTGTTCTACTTCCTTTTCATCCTCATCTGGAGGCCTTTCGAAATGGAAGAATTCCTCGCAGTGGGAAAGGACAGGTACACTCTTAACCTGATTGTAACGACGCTCATCCTGTTTGGCACCAGCCTTCTCTCGAGGATGCTCCTTTTCCTCCTTAGGAACAAGCTGGACCTCACCTGGACCGGATATCTCCTCTGGTGCCTCGGCGAAATCGCCGCTGCCGGACTGCTGTTCACAATCCCGCTCGGCATCGGCTGGGGCGGTGTGAGACCGTACTTCAGCGTGATGCTCCAATGCCTTCTGCAGCTCGCCGGAATACTTATCTACCCTTACCTTATACTGTCCATGGCCCTGCAGCTCCGGGAGCAGGCAAGGAAAATCGACGCTCCCGCCATGGACGAAAAGTCCCTCCTCCGCTTCTACGACGAGCAGAAGCGCCTCAAACTCATCGTCTCCTCCGAGAACGTCTTCTACATCGAGGCCGATGAGAACTACGTGCACATAGTCCACCTGGACGGAGTCAAGGTGAAGGATTTCCAGCTGCGCTCCTCGATGCGCGCCCTGGAGGACATCCTCTCCCGCCACAACCTGGTGCGCTGCCACCGCTCCTTCTTCGTGAATCCGGCCCATGTAGAGCTTGTGCGCAAGGACGAAAGCGGCTATGCGATAGCCCGCCTGGACCGCGAAGGCCTCAAGCCCGTTCCGGTCTCAAAACGTTATTACAGTGCAATCACAGCACTCCTGTAAGCCTATGGCAGAAAAAACAGACCTTCTCTTCAGCGGATATATAATCGACGGCGTGCGCCGGACGCTGTCCCCTGCCGACATGCTGGACGGCTGCTCCCAGGAGCCCGCCCCCAGACCCGACGGGGACCGCCCCATAATTGCCGACGAGTACATGGACCCGGCCCCGGAGAGTTTCACCTTCCGGGAGGAGGAAATCGGCAGATATGCGTCCCTGCTGCCTTTCAAGCACGGTTTTCCGCTGCCTTTCGCCGGCACTTACACCGCCGGGAAGGTGGCGCAGGCCCTCATCGACGCGATATGGATGGTGGGGCACTTCCGCCTCGGAGACCTCAGCCTCAAGGCCGACTGGCACTGGAGCGGCAGTTCCGTGGGCGTTCCCGCCGCGTTCTACTCTTCGGTTGAATCGGCCTGCAATTACATCGACGCGCTGGGGCTCAGGATTTCCCGGTACAGCCTGGTTTCGGGCACGCCGGCGGTGAGTTTCAAGGCCGATACCGTTGCCGAGGAAGACGCCCCCGACGAGGAGGAAAGCCTCTTCCGCGAACTCCCCTACCGCACCGCCAATCCCCGGATTTCCCGGAGGAGAAAGTGCAGCGGGGAGATTCAGCCATCGGCCCAGGACTGGCTCATCTACATCCCCTTTGACAGCTGCGACTTCCGCCTGGGAGGGTCCTCCCTTGCCGCCGCCGTGGGTGCCAGCCCCTCCACCGCCCCCGACATTGCCGATGCCGATTACTTCATCGACTGCTACGAGGTGGTGCGTGAACTCGTCGAGGACGGCATCGTCAAAGCCGGCGCCACCGTGGGCGAAGGCGGCCTCATGACAGCCCTCAACTCCATGGCAAAGGTAAACGGGGCCGATGTCTGCATCCGCGACATCGCCAAGGCCTACGGCGGGGAACTGCCCGTGCGCATCCTCTTTGCCGAAGTCCCCGGCGTCGTCATCCAGGTCCCGGACATCGACTACGACTACGTCGATGCAGAGCTGCTGCTCCAGGACGTGGTTTTCTTCCCTATCGGCCATCCGGTTCCCGGCCGCCCCGGGGTACAGCTCACAGAGAAGACTGACCTTCCGGAAATACTTGAATCACTGATGAATACACTTGAAGGAGAAGACTGACATGCCAAAGATCTTTGTACTTGACACCAACATTATCCTGCACGATCACAACGCCATAAGGCAGTTCCGTGACAATGACATCGTTATCCCGGTGGCGGTAATTGAAGAGCTGGACAAGTTCAAGAAAGGAAACGACAACCTCTCCTATCACGCACGCGCATTCATGCGAGAGATAAGCCTCCTCATGGACGGAAAGAAAATGCCAAAGGAAGGCTTCCTGCTGGGGAAAAAGATGGGACACATCAAGATTGAGCCCAACCACCCTTTCGACCCGGACATGCAGGATTTCTTCCGTGACGATATTCCTGACCACCGCATCCTGGCAACTGCCATGTGGGTGCGGAACCACCACCCCAAGCGCTTCGTTGCCCTGGTAACCAAGGACATCAACCTGAGGCTCAAGGCCAAGGCGGTGGGAATGGAAGCCCAGGACTACCTCACCGACCGCCTCGACGACGACGTCATGGACAGCATGGAACACCAGGTAGAGGCAGTGGATGCCGATGCCAATGCCGTCCAGATGCTTGCCTACGGCCAGACCGGCAGCCTCTTCTGGAAAGATGTCTTTGACAAGGAGCCAAGGCCCAACCAGCTGTTCAAGTTCACCTTCGGGGACGCATCGGTTTGCGCCAGGTACGACTCCCGTTCGGGAAATATCGTCCTGGTGAAAGGGCGCGAAGCTTCCGGCATCCGCCCCCGCAATGACGAGCAGCGTTTCGCCCTGGATGCCTGCCTGAACAAGAATATTCCGCTGGTGTCCCTCACTGGCGGCGCCGGTACCGGAAAGACCCTCATAGCCCTTGCAGCCGCCATAGAGCAGGAGCAGGACTACGACCAGATCATCCTTTCACGTCCTACCGTAGTGCTTGGAGGACAGGACATCGGCTTCCTTCCCGGCGACCAGAAATCCAAGATGGGGCCCTACGTCCAGCCGCTCATGGACAACCTGGACGTCATCAAGCGCTGCTTCAAGCCCGGCAGCCGTCAGTTCCAGAAAATAGACGCCATGCTCAAGGAAGAGAAACTGGTCATTTCTCCCCTTGCATACATCCGCGGCCGCTCACTTGGCAGGTGCTACTTCATCGTGGACGAAGCCCAGAACCTCACCCCGCACGAGGTCAAGACCATCATCACCCGTGCCGGAGAAGGCACCAAGATGGTATTCACCGGCGATATCTTCCAGATTGACCAGCCCTACCTGGACCAGTGGTCCAACGGCCTCTCCCACCTTGGCGAGAAAATGACCGGCCAGCCCCTCTTCGAGCACGTCTTCCTGCGCAAAGGCGAACGCAGCGCCCTTTCCGCCCTTGCTGCGCAAGTGCTTTAATACAGGGGGCTCTGCCCCCTCATACACCCCTGCCGCTCCGCTTTCAATACGGGGGAATAGAATTCCCCCGAACCCCCTGCGGCCTTAAACCCTTTCCGTATTTCCCGCTGCGCGGCAAATACCCGGGCCGGCCGGGACGCCTGATGGCGTCTATATCTATCAGCGAGACTTTTAAATGTCAGTTCATGACGACGGAGTTGTCATTTTCGGCCATTTTTGACAATCTGCGCGTCGTTGACGACGGCGAGGTCGTCATTTTGGGCCGTTTTTGTCGATGTGCGCGTCATCAATTACGTCGGCGGCTACGTTATGTGGCGTTTTTTGTAACTTTGCGCCTGCTAAGACCTGAACAAGCATGAGAACAGCAATTTACGGCGCCGGATCGTTGGGTACGATTCTGGGCGCATACATAACGAAGGCCGGAAGGCCGATAGACCTGATTAACAGGAATGTAGCGCATGTGAATGCGATGAAGGAGAATGGTGCCAAAGTTATCGGCACCGTGGAGTTCACGCAGAAAGTGAACGTCCTTACCCCGGAAGAGATGACGGGGACCTACGATATCGTCTTCCTCCTCACCAAGCAGCAGGAAAACGCTAAGGTAGTGACCTTCCTCAAGGATTTCCTTGCCGATGACGGCGTTATCGTCACTCTCCAGAACGGCCTCCCGGAGCAGGGAATTGCCGATATTGTCGGCCCGGACCGAGTCCTTGGCTGCACGGTTGCCTGGGGCGCCACAATGACGGCCCCCGGCGTCTCCGAGCTCACCAGCTCCCCGGACAGCCTCACCTTCTCCCTCGGCACCACTGAAAAGACTCCGCACAAGTACCTGCCGATAGTGAAAGACCTCCTGGAATGCATGGGCGAAGTCACTGTAGAGCCCAATTTCATCGGCACCCGATGGAGCAAACTCCTTATCAACTCTGCCTTCTCCGGCATGAGCACCGTGCTCGGCTGTACCTTTGGAGAGGCCGCCGCCAAGATGGAATCCAGAAAGGTCGTCCTTGCCCTCATCAAGGAGTGCATCGACGTCTGCGCTGCCGGCGGCATCAAGATAGAGCCCGTCCAGGGCAAGGATGCAGTCAAGCTCCTCGACTACCACGGCCCCGTAAAGAAAGCCCTGTCGCTCTTCATCCTGCCGATCGCCATCCGCAAGCACGCCCTCCTCAAAGCCAGCATGCTCCAGGACATCGAAAAAGGCAAGAAGACGGAGGTCGATGCCATAAACGGCGCCATCGCCGCCTATGGCCGCAAGATCGGCTGCCCCACGCCATACAACGAGAAGGTGACATCCATCATCCACCGCATCGAAAACGGCGAACTCTTCCCCTCCTGGGACAATCTCAAACTTTTCGTCCTCTGATATCGTCCCGGACCCCCGCGACGGCACTTTTTGATACACGCAAACCACCGTTTTCGGCCCCTGGTGAGCCCAAACGGTGGTTTGATGTTGTTTGCCACCTCGCCGCCATTACAGCCCCCAAACGTTGGTTTGGTGTCTACAAAAGGCGTGGATATGACACTATCGCCACTCACTTATATCGTTAAAGCACATTTTTACCATTATATGTCTGAAAGCGTGCTTTAACCATTGCTATTTTGCTTGGCAGCGACACGCAAGGTGACAAAAATGGCCCAAAACGTGTCCGTTGCCGTCATCGACAACGCCGAAGGTGACAAAAACACCCTAAAACGTGACCGTAGCCGTCAATGATGACGTGCACATCGACAAAAACGGCCCAAAATGACGAACCCGCCGTCGTCAACGACGCGCAGATTGTCAAAAATGGCCGAAAATGTCAACCTCGCTGTCATGAACTGACATTCAAATGCCCCGCTTATGGGTAAAGACGCCATCAGGCGTCCCGGCCGGCCCGGGTATTTGCCGCGAAGCGGGAAATACGGAAAGGGTTTAAGGCCGCAGGGGGTTCGGGGGAATCCTATTCCCCCATATTGAAAGCGGAGCGGCGGAGCCCCCTGTATTAACGAACAAAGCAGAGCCGTCCGGCTCTGCTTGTTCGTCGGGGTGATGTGACTCGAACACACGACCCTCTGGTCCCAAACCAGATGCGCTAGCCAACTGCGCCACACCCCGAAGAGGGACTGCAAAGATACTGCAAATTATTGAAAACGCAAAAAGGACCGGCCTCTCTTCATGAAGCCGGTCCTGAACTATTCAGCAAGAAAAGACACTATATCTTTTCATATGTAACCTTCAGGCTGACGATCCTAACCTGGTTGTCGGTGGCGGTGAAGGATACTGAGCTCTGGCTGCCTGCCCAGATGCCGGTGTAGTCACTGTAGGAGTAGCCTTCAGGTGCGCCGGCGCCCCAGCAGCCGGGGCCTTGTTTGTTAACGCCGCTGGCCGTACATGTCATTTCAATCCCGGTGATGACATAACCGTCGGCACATGAGACGTTGAATTCCTTACCCTTATAGATGCGGAGCTCCGTTACCGCAGTAGATCCATAATCCGACGAGTTTGTAAAACTCACTATTTCGTTCATATCATTCTTTGCACCTTTGCATGCAGCGGCGGCAAGCTGATCGGCGCCGAATGTCACAGAGGTATTGGGATCATCCGGCTGAGTACCGCTGCCGGGATCAGGGTTCTCAGTCTGAACCTCACCGGTCTTCTCAAACCAACCTTCTTCCCAGAAGGCAAGTTGGTACGCACCCTTGTAGATGCTCACTATTGCGGTAATGTTGCCTATGGAATTGACTGCCGGAAGGACTATGCTTGCGCTCTGGGCGTAGACGGTGATCTCCTTCCCGTCCTGAATGATGGTAGCATTCCTGCCGGCCGAAGCTGTGACTGTCACATTCTCTATCCGGATAAGGCGGCTCAGGTAAAAGTCGTAGTTATCAAACACATTTTCAAGGGTAACCACATCCGGATTCACCGCTCCCACATTACCCACAATAGTATACTGGTCTCCCAAGCTTGTGATTTCGGGAAGGCCGTTGTAAAGGTAGCCGCTGCCATAGATGTGTCCATTGAGAATGTCACCGGTATTCAGGCCATGATTCTTCTGATAAAGGACGATGCTGCCGCTGTTGTCCTGGAGATAAGCGTAACTGCCGTTCGTGTAGGTAACAAGGGTATTGTCGATAATGCCGTCATAGCTCACGGCCGTGGAAGCGGAGGTCCCGCCCTTTACCAGTTCCGTTATTTCCGGAATTGTGATAGCCGGTATCTGCGGCTCCTCTCCTCCTGTTTTCTCAACCATGACGGTCTGGTTGTACAAGTCAAAGTAGACATTGTACATGCCGCTTTCGCTTATCGTCAGGTTGGTGCCCGCAGGCTGGAGGGGGTAGTAGCTTCCGGGGACAAGGGTATCGCCATAGCCTCCGTATTCGAAGAACCACTGATGCTGGAACCGGAACTTGAATTCTTCTCCCACATTGTAAACCACATCATTGAACACGATAATGGGGGTCAGGCTGTCATTCACGGTTGCCATCTTGGACATGTGGTCATCGGCCCAGCCGAGGCCCTCCAGACTGCCGGTTATGCCCCAGGTTTCGTTCTGACCATATTCGGCGATGTATATAAACTCATCGGCCGGATAGTAGAAAACTTCATAAATGCCTTCGCCGGGCAGAGTTATGTTCGCTCCGTCCTGGATGGCATTGAAGCCACCGACGTTGCCTTCGGTGCCGGCGCCACGGTTAACGGCCCAGTCGGCATTCTGGCGAAGCTTGAACTCATCGCCCTGCCTGTAATAAATCAGGGCATACAGGCCGCCGTTTTCATAGCACTGGTACATGGGAATGTCGTAGTCCCAGTTATGCCCCTGAATGTTGCCGATGACGGACCAACCCTCCGAGCTTACGGGCGCAATGGGCTCCGTGATGCCGTTCAGCGAGTACAGTGCACCCTGGACGGTCTCCGGAGTATTGCCCTTGTAGTTGACTATATGGCCATAAACCACCACGTCGTCCCAGTCATTGAGGGTATACTGGCCGTCGGTCCAGTGCTCGCCATAAAAATAATAAGTACGATATACAAGGAAGCTGCGACCGTCACCGTTTTCATCCACAATGGAGAAGGTTGCATTGCCGTATTTGGAGCCAAACTGCTCACGCACTTCCGAAACGCGGCCTCGGATATAGTATGATTCCTCGGTGGCGGTTTCACCGGTTTTCTCTGCGATATAGATTGCATCGGCAACGGAGTATGGATTGTCGATGGTGCCGGCGCCAACGTAAGTATGCTCCTGAGGGACTTCGCTTGTGGCTCCGTTAAGGGAGTAGAGATATGCCGCACCCGGAGCCGTACCTACCGATTTGCCGTCATCTGCAAGAATCACTTTGCCGGACACAATCACCTCGTCGCCAGGCTTGAGGACAGAATTGCCGTCAACCCACAGCTTGTTTTCCAGGAAGGAGGCCTGAAGGACATTGAAATAGCAGTCGTAGAAATTGACGCTCTCGGCAACAAGGAAACTACCGTATCCGGGATAGTCGCTGCCGATGGAATAAGGCATGACAATGTCCCTTACCAAGCCTTTTATGAACACGTCGCCGTCACTGGTGGAACCGGGCTGGAGAGACCTTGCATACAGCATTGCGCCTACGGCATCGTAAGGATCCTCAAGCGTACCCGTGCCATGGTACCCTTCCTCAAGGCCTTCAATGGATACAAGCGTGAAATAGTGGTAGAGCCCGTTATCTCCGCCGTACCATCCCTTGACCTTCACCTTGGAACCATAATACTTCAGATACTCGTCAAAGCAGTAATGACCCCTGAGAATGCCGTTATCCGTCACTACATAAATAGACTCATGAGAAGTATAAGGTACCGGGTACAGATCTCCCTCAAACTCTACAGGAACGGAATAGCCGTAATTGTACCCCTCGAAATGCTGGTAGTAAACCTCGGCTAATTCAGCCGTACCCGTCTTGACGAAGCTTGCCTCTCCAAGTTCGGGCTGATTGGCATACATCTTCTTCTTGCCGGTGACATCCACTACATCTCCAACGGAAGGAAGAGGATTTCCGTAACCGGAGAAGATGAATAGACCCCTGTAACCGTCGTTGGAAACCACAAAGCCTTCTTCTGCAACGGCATACACGGTGAGGCCGGACATGGCCACTTCCGATCCGTCCTGAAGTTCAAAAAACCTGTCAATGCTGACAGCCTGATTCTCGGACTCAGTAATGGTAAGCGTATAGTCATTGGAGTCAAACACGATATCGGCAAAGAAACTCCTGTCACTGTAAAGCATGACACCGTTTTCCACGAGTTTGACCGGCACACCTGCAACCAGGGTCTTGGCCGTGACGGTTTCCGTAGTGATGTCGGCCTCAGGGGCGCAGTACCTTATCCAGTTCCGGTCCAGGATTGCCAGCTGCATACCGGCACTGATGTAGAAATCCTTTAAAGTGAACAGGCCGCCGGAAATATCGGAGAGACGCCGGGAGGACCACTGGTCTCCAAGATTGTATTCCAGCTGGAATTCCTTGTATTCCTTTATGGAAGCCGTCATTTCATTGACGTCAAGTTCAATCTTTACCTGACCGCCCTGAGGATAATAGAGGTTGGGGCCATCTTTCATGAGCTGCACGGTCTGTCCAAGCTCTACGGTGCTCCTGAATTCTGTATCATTTTCGTACCAGGAGCAGCCAAGGTTGGTGTCCCAGCTGCCGTCAAGGCGGAACTTGAATTCGGCCTCTTCGGGAAGCCATAAATTAATCTGGTACTTGCCGCCGCCAAGGTTCTCCATTTCATAATCATCGGTCCAGTCATTTGTGAAATTGCCGATGACGCTCCAACGGGGCTTGTACCCCTCGAACCACACCCAGTCTCCGGAGAGCCAGTCGAAGATGCGGAATACGAATTCAGCCTCAAGGGAACCGTCGTCCTTGAGCGAGAGCTGGGCCTGATAGCGCTTACCCTGCTCGAAATACATCGTTTTGCCCAAGGAGAAGGTCTGGACGGAGCCGTCGGTCTTTGTAATCACCAGCGAAGGATTCGCCGCCTGAGGGACAATGATGGCAGAGAAGGTCTTCTCACCGCTTGCCGATGTAATCTGGGCCGCTGTGATGGTTACAGGCTCCGACTGCTCTCCTGTGCCGATCACATACGAAGCGCTCACTCCGGAAATACCAACGCTCGCAACGCTTGAGAGTATCTGGGAAGGAAGAGTCACGTCAATCCTGGAGAAGAAGTGCTGGAATTCAAGGTTCACCGGCTCACCGGGCTTGGCGGCGCCTTGACCTACGAGGAAGTCTGAACGGGTGTAGGCCTCGTGGGTTCTCTGGTCAGTCTCCACTTTCAGGACATACTGGTACTCGTTGAGCATGCTGAATTCCTTGTCATACGGATAGTATGCAAAGAAGCGCGTTTCTGCTTCCTGCCCCTCAAGCCAGCATATAGGAGTGCTGCTGGTGAGCGTATTCCCGGAAACAGTGTACAGCACATTGTCTACATTGATGGGCTCATTGGCAATGATGCCCACCTGGTCTCCGTTTTCAAAGGCATCGGCGGTTGCCTTGGTGGCAAACGCACCTATGTTGGTCGTAAACCGGACCGCATTCTGTCCGGCAGGAGTCACATCCTTTTCCATAAGAGAGGAACAGGATGCGAAGGCAAGTGCAAGAGCAATTATTGAATAAATCTTTTTCATATCCTTTTCTTTCTTATGGTTAGTTGTTTACGCGTGTCCAGACCTGGGGAAGCGGCAGGTCGCCGTAGAAGTCAAAATATGCACCGGCATAATCCCCTTCTTGCACAAGGCCTATAATCTTGAATGTAGTAAAGTAATTGCCGTTATACATGCCGGGGCTTATATTCAGGACACCATCTGAAAGCGAGCCGTAGAACAGGACTGTGTCTCCTTCACCGTACATGTTGTCAATGGTATTACCTTCACTGTCTTTGACATATCCCCTGAAATAATCATAGACAAGACCGTATTTTTGATGCGTCCATTCTGCCATCTTCTGGAATTTGACGCTGAAGGATTTGTCCGTGCGGTTGTATTCCGCGATGCAGGTTTCTTCACCGTCGTATGTTATCTCAAGGTTTGCACCGTTTTGTACAATGCCTATCGAGATGGCCTGCGTATCTGAAAGGGCGTAAGACCAGTTCCCTACGAACTCTTCAATGCCTTTGGCGCTGGCCTCTCCAATCTTTGAAACATGCAGGCGCTGCCTTACGACATTCAGCGTGAGCCTGTAGATACCAGGTTCATTAATCTTGAAATTCAGTCCGTCCGGGAGGGTAAGGTAGTACATCGTTTCAACTTCCTGATGGGCAAGGACCTCGTCGTCATAATTGCCGATGTTCACGTCCCATGAGTGGTTGCAGCGGAACTTGAATTCCTCGTTCCAGTAGTCAAGGTCTATGGTGTAGACCCCGTGGGAAACGCGGGTCATGTCCACGTCGCCTGTCCAGCCGTCAAAGGAGCCGATTACAGACCATACATCCTTGTCTTCAGTAACAGTAAGCACTTTACCATAAAGGTCATACCTCAGCGTAAGCGGGACGTTGCCGCCGTATCTGAACGCACTTCCGTTCTCTACAAGCGTGTATGTTCCGGGGGCGATTTCGCTCTTTCCGATGCCGTAGTATTTTTCACGCCTGCCAACTTCGTATTTGATTCTGTACATGGTGTTGTCTCCGGCATCAATGCCGATATCCACCATGCCGGCGTCTACATACGCCATGTCCGTATAGACCTCGGAACCGTCTTCGGAAGTGGTCACCAGAGACCAGTAACCCTCGTTCTGGAATTCATCGGCTACGTATTTGCCAAACTGGACGTCATTGTCGGCAGTCCAGTCGGACACGGCAACATCGAATTCCGTTGAAGGGTCCGCCTCACCCAAATTCAGGGACAAGTGATAAATCCTTGCCGATTCCATATACGACGCGTCACTGTAACGGTTGCGGACAAAAGTGTACTGCCTGCCGCTTTCAGTTACCACCAGCACCTTGAATGACATTTCCTGAGGAGGGACGACTGCCGTAAACCGGATCTCCTTCCACTGGTTTTCAACCTTGCCCATTCGCACGGTTCCCTTTTCGCCAACGGGAGAAACGTCCATCGCGCTCCTGAGGTTAAGACGTACCTTGCCATAGACATCGACAAGATACACATCCTTAACCACTTCGCCTTCAGGGACGTAAATATAGCACTCTACCTTTGAGAGCCTGTGAGTGAAGTTGAGCGGAACGGTTTCGCAGTCCGGGTAGGCCATGTAGCTGGCACCAAGAAGGTCTGATGCCGTATAAAGCTCATGGGTTCGCTGGTCTGCATTCACGGAAAAGACGCTGAGGTTTGAGTAATCTTCCCAGTCGGCCCTGTACGGATATACGGCAAAGAAGTTCACTTGCTGTCCCGCCTCAATGTTCTCAGGCCAGAAAATGGCCTTTTCGGGGACAAGGTTGTCTCCGTTGAAAGTCATCTTCACGTTGAGTTCGTTGATGGGCGCCTCCGCAAAGAGGGAAACGGCGTCTCCCTGTTCGAAGTTGGTATCGGTAGCCTTGGTGGCATATGCCCCCAGGTTTGTCGTGAAACGGATTGCCCTGGAGGAGGACAGGCTGTCTTCCTTCACGGAGCAGGACGCCGCAATGGCGGCAAGTGCTGCAAGAACAAATATTCTATAGTGTTTCATATCCGCGTCAGATTAATTGTTGACAGGTTTTACGATGGGCTTGCCCATCTTGACAGGCAAACGCTTGAACGGAAGCACTTTGTGCTCGCCGCTGACAGGAGCGGTCTGGGCGGCATCCGCCTTGTTTTTCCTGAGGGCGGGCACCTGAGCGGGAGTATAGCTGTAACCTGGCATGGCAATAATCCATGACTTCCATTCATACAGCCAGTTGTAATAATAGCTTGTATTGACTATGGAACCATAGGGGGCTATATTGTAAACACCTTCGCTTATTGCCTGGTTGTTCACAATGTAGTCATAATTCTGCGGATGCTTTTCAGCAAGGTTGTGATGATTGAACTCAATCATACCGTTGTCGGTTCCTTCTATTGCCAGGTTCGGAAGTATATATCCGGGGCGGAAAGGAAGGTAATAGATGAACTGCTTGCCGCCGTCCTTGACAAAGGTGAATTCAAAGTCTTCGGAATAGCCGGCATAGGTGCCTTCATATTCCTCAGGCTCATTCTTGCAGTTCACCGGCCACTGGCTGCTCCAGTAATCTGCGTATGGCTTCACGGCGCGGTAGCGCTCCCCTTCAGAAGCCTTCTGGATAAGGACAGGTGCAGTGTAACCGCCTGTGAGCCAGGAATCGTCAGTCCAGGAGCCTTGGCCGAAATCAGACCAGGACGGTTCTGCTGCGGTATGTACTGTTGCCGATGTCCATGAAGAAGTTTCTTTGAAATCGTAACCTGCGGCAAGAATAAGGTAATCAGTGTCCGGAAGGAGGCCTGTGACTGAAAGGTCTGCGCCTGAGTTGTCACCCACGAAGGACATGAAACTCGGGGCGAAGTTTCCCGCCATGGCATAGGAATAATAATCGTCTTCAGTGAGGCCTGCTTCCTCTGCCGCCTGCAACGAGATGGCCCTCACCCTCATGCTTGTAGCGTAAGGGAACTGAACGTGCACTGCGGCTGCCTTGTCCGGGAACAGGGAGAGCGGGGCGGCTTCCGTGATGGAAATGCTTTCGAACGGGAAATCACTTCCGGGAACCTCGGCCACAAAATAGTTGTAATAATACCAGAAATCGGTATTCACGTCCGGGGCATCGGCATAGAAGAATCCCGTGTAGCGCCCGCTCTGGGTGACGGGGATGCTGAAATAGTATTCCTGTCCCATTTCAATGCCGGGAACCGGGTCACCGCCGCCTGCGCGCAAAGCAGGGAGGATATCTCCCCTGATTTCCTGGGCAGAAGGCCTTCCGGAGAAGAACATGTAGCGGACGTTCTGCATGTCGGGATAAGGCTTGAGGGTGAAATCGGCATAAATTACACCGGAATCCTCACGGGTGCCGTCAAAGCTGTAGCCGAATCCGAGCACAGGGTCCCTCTTGCAGCCGGGGAGGACAAGCTGGAAGGCATCGTCCGTGTTGAAAACATCCTCTGAGCCGTCATTGTAACGGGCGGTGAGATAGCCAAGGCGGATCACGCCGTCCTTGAGTGTTCCGTAATTATTCTCGCCGTAGGGCTCTCCGTCCTCACCGTTTTCAACCACATCGGAGAAGAGGGTGAAACTCTTGCCGGCGTTACGGTCATAGAGCCATTGGACAGGCTGCATGTAAACCTTCTCAGGGTTTCTGGCGTCAATGACGATTTCGTTGTAGAAATCGATATATTCATTCTGAACCCCCTTCTCTTCAAACGGGCTGTATACAATATACATCCCTGGATGCCTGGCATCCTCGGAGACTTTAGCCTTGGTAACCTCGGGTATGAAACCATAGTAATTCGAGAACATTCCCCTCACGATTTCACCTTCTCCAAGCTCCTTCCAATCGGGATATACCGGGTCATACTTCAGGATGCCCTCGTCCGGATAGAACCAGATGTTGAGGTCTCCTGTGAAGCCGTCCAGCTGGAAGAAGCCGTTGTTCACGCAAGGCCATTCTCCTACGGTCTGGGGCATCTGAAGCGTGCAGCCGTAAATATAATTGTTGTTTTCGTTCAACACGTAGAACTGTTCCCCGTTGTAATTGGGGAAGTTATAGAAGAACTCACCGGGATTGGTCTCGGTCATGTGAATCCGTTCGCGGGTATTTATCAAATAAACGTCATAACCTGACCTTTCTCCAACCACAGCGTCCGTGAAGCGGATATTGCCGCCTTCCTCCCAAGGAACTATCTCAAAGGAGAATTCCACCTTGTCGCCCACCGGAGCGGCATTGAGTGTAAGTGTACCGCGGGACTGCTTTCCGGAAAGGAGTTCAACCTCCTTCGCCTCGAAAGTGAAGGTCTTTCCGCCCACGGTGGATATCGCCACCAGAACAGGAGTCTTCTGGGGAGGGACTATCGCATAGAAAGAGTCGCCGGAAACATATGCATGCATGACGTCTACATTCTCACTAACGACGGCCTCTGACACTTCGCCGTTTGCAGCGTCCACCACAGCCGTCGTAGACTGCACCGCAAACAAAACCTCGCGGATGGCCTCTCCGGTGTTGTTTTCCACTTTCACGGCTATCTTAGAGAGCTTGTGGTCAAAGACCAGATTCACCTTCTCATCCTTTGCCGATGCCCTTGCGGCCGCAAACATAAGGTCTGAGGCCGTATAGTTGGCATATTGGCTCTGGTCCAGTTTCACCTGGAACGGGATCTTCCCCTCAAGGGCCTTGAGCTCCTGGTTGTATGGATAGTATGCGCGGAAATCGGCAGTTTCCTCCGAGCCCAGGGGCCAGTAAAGCGTCTGCCCTGGGACGAGAGCATTGCCGCTCCACGTAAGTTTTTCGTTCACGAGATTAAGCGGGGCCGATGCAAAAAGTCCTATCAAGTCCCCCTCTTCGAAAGAGGTGTCCAGGGCTTTTGTATCATATCCGCCGATGGAAGCGCTTATCTTCAGGGCTACACGGTCTCCGGAAGGGCCGTCTTCCTTTTGATTGCAGGCGCCCAGTGAAAAAAGCGTCGCTGCAGCCATTGCAAAATACAGTAATCTTGTTTTCATAGCCGCCAGTTTTTAGTTATTGCCTTCAAAACCAAGGTCGTTGCCATCTCCCCAGTCATTCACTCCGCCGCCGATTCCGCCAACGCCGTCCTGCTGTGCACCTTTCTGCCTAACGGTAATGCTGGCGCTGACGCCGTCGCCGGAGAAGGTCACGGTTGCAGAGCGTTCTGCAGTATCCTTGTTCTCAAGTGCCGATACCACGATGGTGGTGTAGCCGGCTGCTCCGCTTGCCTCGTTGAGGGTGACCCAGGCGGCCTGCTTTTCGGCTTTCCAGGCCACGTTGGAATCAATGCTCAGGCTGAGGTCCCCGCCTGCGGCTTCTGCATCGAAGTTTGTCCAGGAGAGATTCAGATAGGGTTTTGCACCTTCCTGAACAACAGATACGGTTGCCGACTTTTCCTCGGAAACTACGGTGATAACGGCGCTGCGTGAAGAAGTGGAGACGTTTTTGGTAACGCTCACTGAAACCTGTGCATTGCCGTTTCCGGAAGACTTGTCCACGGTAACCCAGGAGTTGTCCGCAGAGACCTTCCAGTCCTTGTTTGCGGTAATTCCCAGAGTGAGTGTGCCGGCATCCGGCCCGAATGACAGCCTTTCCGGGCTCACGGAAAGCTCCGTGTCCGGAACGGGCGGCACTACTTCTACGGAAGCCTGCGAGACCGTAATTGAAACGGACTGAAGCCCCTCTGCCGACACCGTTGCCGTGCCGGTACGGGTTTCTCCGCTTTCGTTTTTATCCGCTCCGAATACAAGAGTTGCGGCTCCGGCTTCTCCACTTGAAGGAGAGACGCTGAACCACGACTCGGAAGCAGTCACATTCCATGAAACAGGAATGGTTGCAGTGACGGAAAAAGATCCGCCTTCGGCAGGAATGTCGACAGACCTGGTGCTCAGGTCTATCTTGAGCTTTACGTCAGGCACATCAGGGCCATCCGGACCGTTCTCCTCACAGGAAAAAAGGGCGAAAAACGCCACTCCAGCAAGCAGAATGCCGATTTTGGTGAATAGTTTATCCATATTGAGCTGAGTTATTGATATTTAACAGGTTGTGGTCTGGAACAAAAATAAGAAAAAATATCAATACTTCCGCTATCACATAATAAAAAATACTGCTGTTATAGAGATTTGTCTATGTTTTTTTTAATTTTGCAACATGATTATCAAAGCACAGGGAATAAGGAAAAGCTTCGGCACGCTTGAGGTGCTGAAGGGCGTTGACGTTGAAGTATCAAAGGGAGAAGTGGTGGCTGTCGTGGGGGCGTCGGGGGCGGGGAAATCCACGCTTCTGCAGATACTGGGAACGCTGTCCACGCCGGATGCCGGAACGCTGGTGATAGACGGGGAGAATCCGCTTGGAATGAGTTCCAGGGCGCTTTCGGCATTCAGGAACAGGAAGATCGGCTTCGTGTTCCAGGCACATCACCTGCTGCCGGAATTCACGGCGCTGGAGAACGTCATGGTGCCGGCGCTGATTGGTGGGGCATCGGCATCACAGGCGAAGGAAAGGGCGCTGAACCTCCTGGAAGAGGTGGGGCTTTCCGGCAGGGCGTCCCACAAGCCGTCGGAGCTTTCCGGAGGCGAGCAGCAGCGCGTCGCCATTGCCCGTGCCATCGTCCAGTCCCCCTCCATCCTCTTTGCCGATGAACCCTCCGGCAACCTCGATTCCCGCACCAAGGAGGACATCCATTCCCTCTTCTTCCGCCTGCGGGACACCCTTGGGCAGACCATCGTCATAGTCACCCACGACGAAGGCCTGGCAGCCCAGTGCGACAGGGCCCTCACCATGCGCGACGGGCTCATCATCTGACGTCCGGAAATATAGACAAATCTCCATTTCGCACCCCGGAATAGGGGTTTTACAATACGAAAAAAAGGAGCCTCGAATGAAGCTCCTTTTTTTGTGCGGATGGTGAGAGTCGAACTCACACGGGCCAACGCCCACTACCCCCTCAAAGTAGCGTGTCTACCATTTCACCACATCCGCAGCTGCTTTGGGATTGCAAAGATACGCCAGTTTTTGAAAATAGCAAAATTTTTTTGAGATTTTTTTATTTCTTCGTACCTTTGCAGTCCCCCACGAGTTGGAGGAATACGCATTATTAATTTAAAACAGATTTACAATGGCTGTTAAAATCAGACTTCAGCGCCACGGTAAGAAGAATTTCGCATTCTTCCACATTGTAGTGGCCGACTCCCGTTCACCGCGTGACGGAAAATTCATCGAGCTGCTTGGCTCCTACAACCCCAACACTAACCCTGCAACCATCGTCCTCAATGCAGAGAGGGCTCTTGCATGGCTCAAAGTTGGTGCCCAGCCCACACTGGTAACCCGTCGCATCCTCTCCTATGAGGGTGTCCTCCTTCGCAAGCACCTCGCAGAGGGTGTAGCAAAGGGTGCTCTCACCGAGGCTCAGGCCGACGCCAAGTTCGCTGCTTGGAAGGCCCAGAGGGACGAAAAGATCGCCGCCAAGAAGACCGGCATCAAGAATGAGACCATCGCCGCCGCCAAGGCTGCAAAGGCTCACGAAGTTGAGGTCAACGAGGCCCGTGCAAAGGCTATCGCCGCCAAGAAGGCAGAGGCAGAAGCCAAGGCCGCCGAAGAAGCTGCAGCAGCCGCTGCAGAACCTGCAGAAGAAGCACCCGCAGCAGAATAATGCTCAAGGTAGCGCAGGTATTGAAATCCAACGGGACCGACGGGGAACTTCTCATGAGTTTCCTCGAAGTGGGCCCGGAGGATATCGACACAGAGGAACCGGTATACATCTATTTCGATGGACTGCCGGTTCCATTTTATTTTGAATCTTTCAATCAAAGGGGCACCTCCCGTGCCCTGGTGCGTTTGACAGGCGTCCACTCCCTCAAGGATGCCGACGAGCTCGCCGGCCGCGACGTGTTTGCCGATTATTTCGAAGACGAAGAGGAAGAAGACCTCACCGGCTGGAAAGTCCTGGGAGAAGACGGCAGCCAAATCGGCACAATCACCGCCTATGAGGACATTCCCGGCAACCTCTGCATCTACGTAGACACCGCCGACGGCGAACGCCTCCTCCCCCTCCACGACGACCTCATCCTCGCCATGGACGACGCCACCCTCACCCTCACCCTCCGCATCCCCGCAGGCCTCCTGTAACCACCCCCCACGGCCACGTTTCGGGCCGATTTTGTCGATGCCGACGTTGGCGGGGGATATTGCGGTTTTTTTCGTATCTTTGCAGGCTATGAAGAACATCCGCAACTTTTGCATTATTGCGCATATAGACCACGGTAAATCCACGCTGGCCGACAGGCTCCTGGAACTTACCCAGACGCTGAGCGCACGTGAAATGGAGAATCAGGTCCTGGACGACATGGACCTCGAGCGCGAAAAGGGCATCACCATCAAGAGCCACGCAATCCAGATGGATTATGTGCGAGGCGGTGAAACCTATCGCCTTAACCTTATCGACACTCCCGGCCACGTAGACTTTTCCTATGAGGTTTCACGCTCCATCGCTTCCTGCGAGGGCGCGCTCCTTGTTGTGGATGCTTCCCAGGGCATTCAGGCCCAGACCATTTCCAACCTATATCAGGCTATAGACCACTCGCTGGAGATTATTCCGGTGCTTAACAAGATCGACATGGACAGTGCCCAGCCGGAGGTGGTGGAAGAGCAGGTGTGCGACCTTCTTGGCTGCGAGCCGGAGGATGTCCTTCGCGTGAGTGCACGTACCGGAGAAGGCGTGCAGGCGGTCCTGGACGCTATTGTAGACAGGGTTCCGGCTCCCAAGGGAGACCCCGAGGCCCCGCTTCAGGCGCTCATCTTCGACTCAGTCTTCAACCAGTTTCGCGGCATCATAGCATACTTCAAGGTCATCAACGGCTGTATCCGCACCGGAGACAAGGTCAAGTTCTTTGCAACCGGGAACGAGTACGAGGCCGAGGAAATCGGCAATCTTAAACTCAAGCTGAACCCTACCGGGGAGGTGCGTGCCGGAGACGTGGGTTACATCATCACCGGCATCAAGGCCGCCGTGGAGGTAAAGGTGGGCGACACCATCACCCACGTGGAAAGGCCCTGCAAGGAGGCCATCGCGGGTTTTGAAGAAGTTAAGCCGATGGTTTTCGCCGGCCTGTACCCCGTTGACGCCTCCAAGTTCGAGGAGCTTCGCGCCACGCTGGAAAAGTTCCAGCTGAACGACGCCTCCTTCACCTACGAACCGGAAAGCTCCCTGGCCCTCGGATTCGGTTTCCGCTGCGGTTTCCTGGGTCTTCTGCACCTGGAAATAGTGCAGGAGCGCCTCTTCCGCGAGTTCAACATGGACGTGATTACCACCGTTCCCAACGTATCCTATAAGGTATATACCACAAAGGGCGATGTCGTAGACGTCCACAATCCTTCCGGACTTCCGGCGGCAACCATCATCGACCACATCGAAGAGCCTTATATCCGTGCCCAGATAATCACCAAGAGCGATTTCTACGGTCCCATCATGAAGCTTTGCATGGACAAGAGGGGAACTCTCATCGGCCAGCATTACATCACGACGGACCGCGTGGAACTGAATTACGACCTGCCCCTTTCAGAGGTGGTCTTCGACTTCTACGACAAATTGAAGTCCATCTCCAAGGGCTATGCGTCCTTCGACTACCACATCACGGACTTCCGCCCCGCCCGCCTGGTGAAGCTGGACATCCTCCTTAACGGTGACCCTGCCGATGCCCTCTCCACCCTCATCCACGAGGACCATGCCTACGACTTCGGCCGGAAGATCTGCCTCAAGCTCAAGGAGCTCATCCCCCGCCAGCAGTTCGACATCGCGGTTCAGGCGGCAATCGGCGCAAAGATCATAGCCCGCGAAACCGTGCGCCAGGTGCGCAAGGACGTTACCGCCAAGTGCTACGGCGGCGACGTCACCCGTAAGCGCAAACTCCTTGAAAAACAGAAGGAAGGCAAGAAACGCATGCGCCAGATAGGCACCGTCCAGGTCCCCCAGAGCGCATTCATGGCCGTTCTCAAACTGGACTGACATGAACGCAAAAGCAGCCCTTAAATCCATGCGCCTTCGCACCCTCCCGCTTTCTACCGGAGGCGTGCTTCTTGGCATACTTCTCTCCGTTGCCGATTACAAGGTGAGCATTCTCACCGCTGTCCTTCTGGTCCTCACCACCGTGAGTCTCCAGATACTCTCCAACCTTTCCAACGAGCTTGGAGACGTCCTCCGCGGAACCGACACCGCAGAGCGCGAGGGCCCTCAGTACGGGCTCAACAGCGGCGCCATGACCATTGCCGACATGAAGCTTCTCATCGGCATATTCGTGGGCCTGTGCATGGCGAACGGCGCCCTCATGACCTGGAGCGCCTTCGGCACTCTGTGGGGACTCACGCCCATCATGGTCCTGATGCTTGGAGCGGCCGCCATCATGGCAGCAATGAAATACACCCTGGGCCGCAATCCATACGGATACAGGGCCAAGGGCGATTTCTACGTGTTCCTGTTCTTCGGCCTTGTGGCCGTGATGGGAGCATATTTCGTATGCTCTGGCGGAGCCATGAACCTGAAACTCCTGCTGCCGGGGTCGGCAATCGGCTTTTTCAGCGTGGGTGTTCTCAACGTGAACAATATCCGTGACATGAAGACGGACGCCGCTAACCGCGTAACCGTGGCCATAAAGCTCGGAGAACGCAATGCGAAGATCTATCAGAGCATCATTATCGGCCTTGGATGGGTGTGCATGGTGGTTTTCTGCCTTCTTAGCTGGCCCGACTGGCGCCACTGGCTCTTCGTCCTCACCCTTCCCCTTTACATCATTCACCTCAAAGGCGTATGGCAGCGTACCGGTCGCGCCCTTGACCCCATGCTCCCGCTTCTGGTGATATCCACCTTTCTGTTCTCACTGCTCGCCGGCATCGGCTTCTGCATGTATCTTTTTGCATAGTGGCTATTATTTGCCTATAGACTGTGCGCTTTACCTGGCGGTGACGTATTTGTGCAGGGTGGAGCGGACGGCACCGGGGCCAGCGTAGAGTTCGCGGACCATGCCTTCTATCTGCTCTCCCAGACCGGCTTCGTACAGGTCAAGGCCGAAGACATCCTTCCTGCCGAAAAGGGCCTTGAGGCAGCTCCAGTCCTGATTTGGCTTGCCGAGTTCCAGCGGAGCCACGATGGCCTGAAGCTCTTCAAGCATGGGATCCGGTGATGGGCTGAAGGGTTCTCCGTTATCGTCCAGGCCCTTGAGGTAGCGGGCATAGCCGGCAAGCACCAGCGGGATGAGGACCAGGTTGGACTTGTCCAGGCCGCGGGCGATATATTTCTTCAGGGTTTCGCCAAAGCGGATGGGCAGCTTCTGGGAGGTGTCCATGGCTATGCGCTGGGGGGCGTCGGGCATGAAGGGGTTCGGCAGACGGCGGTTAATCACTGCGCCGATGAACTCATACGGGTTCAGGATTCCCGGGTCTACAACCACGGGCATGGCCTCAATATAGCCGATCTTCTGGATGAAGGCCCTCAGGTCCTCATCCTTCATTTCTGCCGATATGAGCGTATACCCCAGCATGCATCCGTAGATGCTCATTGCCGTGTGGAGAGGATTCAGGCAGGTTGTCACCTTCATGGTCTCCACCTTGTCTACCGTCTCACGCGTGGTATAGAGCGCACCGCCAAGGTGGAGCGGAGGACGTCCGTTGGTGTAATTGTCCTCGATGACCAGGTACTGGACCTCTTCGGCATTCACGAAGGGTGCCGTGAAGGTGTGCTTTTCGGTTTCGATGTAGTTGTTGTCTTCGAAACCGTCGGCCTCCAGGAGCTCTTTCACCTTCTGGTGCGGACGCGGGGTAATCTTGTCGATCATGGACCAGGGGAAGGTGATGAGAGAGCCGTCGGCAAGGTAGTCGAGGAAGCCCTGCGGGGCGATGCCACCCTTCACCCAGCGCTGTGCATAGGCGAAAACGCCGGCCTTCACCTTGTCTCCGTTATGGGAGCAGTTGTCCATGGACTGGACGGTGAGGGGCAGTTTCCCTGCGTTGTAGCGCTCCAGGAGAAGGGCCGTGACCTTGCCCATTGCGAAGGCCGCGTCAATGCCTTTCGAAAGGTCTGCCTCGTTGAAACCGTAGCCCTTTTCCGTGATGGTGAAGGATATCATCTGGAGGGACGGGCTGCGGAAAATCTCCTTGAGGCGGTCCCAGTCGGGGAATTGGGGATCGGCCTTGAGGGCCTCTGTGACGGAGGCGATGACCTTTTTCTCGATGCTGCCGTCGGAGCAGAGGTTCACGCACAGGGAGAGGTTTCCATAGGGCCGATAAGCCTTGTCGATAACCTCGAAGTCGAAGGATTCGGCCACGATGACGCCGCGGTCGTACTCCCCGGTGTTAAGGGCGTCGTTCAGGAGGGCGGCCGGGAAGGCGCGGAAGATATTTCCGCCGCCAAAATGCACCCAGGCGGGCTGCTTGGCCGTTTTCTCACGGACTGCGTTTATGTCAAACTTGGGGACCTGGTAGCCTTTGGCTTCCCACTCGGCAGCGTTGAACGAACTGCTCAGGATATCTGTAAGTTTCATGCTAATCAAAAAAACCGGGTTGCTTGTATTCGATTCCGAGTTCACGGTCTACGGTGGCAAGGATGCCCTGGACCTGCCCCATGGCGAACATTCGGCCAAGAAGGGTGTATCCCGCATTGTGACCGTGGGTGCTTTCGTCCATGATGCCGCCGGGGGCGTCGGTGAAGGTCATGCCGTGGTCTACGCGCATGGGAAGCTCCGGATTCTCCTTCTCGAAGATTCGGCAGAGCTCTACTATGTCTGCGCGGCCGCCAAGGTGGGAGGCCTCCGTGAAGTCTCCGTTGGGGAAGATATGGCAGGAGCGGAGGTGCACGAAATGCGTCCGAGGAGCGAATTCGCGGGCCATTTCCACCACGTTGTTGTATGCTCCGGCGCTGAGGGAACCGGCGCAGAACGTGAGCCCGTTATGCTTGTTGGGAACGGCATCCAGGAACCACCTGATGTCCTCTTCCGTGCGCACGATGCGGGGAAGGCCGAGGATTTCGATGGGCGGGTCGTCCGGGTGGACGCACATGTTCATGCCGTACTCTTCGCAGGTGGGCATGATCGCCTCCAGGAAGTACTTCATATTGGCCCTGAGCTGAGCCTTGTCTATACCTTTATATAAGTCCAGGAATTCGCGGAACTTCTGCACCGGTGCTTCATCGTTTTCAGAGAAGTTGCCGGAAACGAAGCCCTGGGTCTTTATGACGATGTTCTCTACCAGCTTGTGGTCCTTTTCGGGGGTCATGGTGCGGGAAAGGGCATCGGCCTCTGCAAGGACGTTGCGGCCTTCGCCTACGCCGTCGGGGAAGCGGAATCCTGCCCATTCCTCACGCGCTCCCGGGCGCTTGAGGATATATATGTCGAAATAGGCGAATTCGGCATAATTGAAGTAGAGGTTGGTGGCGCCGTTGGGGTTGCCATGGGCAAGGTCCGTGCGGGCCCAGTCCAGAACGGGCATGAAGTTGTAGCAAATAGTGTGGATGCCTTCGAGGCCGAGATTCCGGAGGGACTCCTTGTAGACCTCTATCTGGGCGTCGCGGTCCGGCCCGGCATACTTGATGGTTTCTACAACGGGGAGGCTTTCCACCACGCTCCAGCGCATGCCGTAGCTTTCGATGTACTCTCTGAGTTCACGGATTTTTTCCCGTGTCCAGACCTGCCCCAGGGGGACGTCGTGAAGGGCGGTGACAATTCCTTCCACCCCGATTTGCCTGAGCATGGCAAGGGTGATTTTATCCTTCTTGCCAAACCATCGCCAAGTTCTTTCCATAAGTTCAAAATTTTTTTAAAGCTACATATTTCCAAGGGAAAAACAAAATTTTTGGCACGGCTTGTGCTGTGATGGAACTCCGATGGAAGAACTTTTCAATAAAATAGTACGGCAGGAAAGCGAAAAGCTCTACTGGCACCTTCGCCGCATGGTCTCCAGCCATGAGGATGCCGACGACCTCCTCCAGGAAGTCTTCATCAAGGTGTGGGCAGCCCTCCCCTCCTTCCGCGGAGATTCTTCCATGAGCACTTGGGTGTGGCGCATCGCCACCAACGAGGCGCTGAACTTCCTGCGCAAAGAAAAGGTGCGCGCCGCCCTCCGCTTCACTTCCATCGACGCAGAGGCCGAGAGGAAAATCCTTGCCGATCCCTATTTCAACGGCACCGAGGCCGAGCGAAGGCTCTCCTGCGCCGTGGCCCGCCTCCCCGAAAAACAGCGCCAGGTGTTCGTGATGCGCTACTGGGACGACCTCTCCTACGAGGAGATATCGGCCATAACCGGAACCTCCGTGGGGGCCCTCAAGGCATCGTACCACCTGGCCCAGGAGAAAATAAGATTAAACCTTTCGGATTCAGATGTGTCTAAGTAAGCAGTTATGACAAAGCATAGTGACATATTCACCCCCGACGGATATCTCGAGAACCTGCAGGACAGGCTCATGAGCATACCCGCAAGGGAAAAGCAGCCAAGCCTCATGACACGCGTAATGCCATATATCGCTTACGCCGCATCACTTGTGCTCCTTGTGGTCCTGGGGAATTTCATCCTTGGAAAAACGGCCGTTTCTGCGGATGATACCTCCACTGCCGATGACTGGACATACGTGTCCTACCTTGCACAGTCCCTGGATGCCGACTGCATGCTCCCGGAAATCCCGGAGTACACCCTCACCGAGGATGACATCGTGAACTATCTTGTCGACGACGGTTTAACTCTTGAAGAATTGGTTAGTTATGAAGAAAATCATTAGTACCCTTGCAATTGCGCTTGTATGCAGCGCAGCAGTATTCGCACAGAACAAAGAGGCAAAGCAAGCCGCCAAGAACGATTTCCGTGAAAAGATGCGTTCAGAGCAGGTAGCGTTCATCACCTCCGAACTGAATCTCACCGAGGCCGAAGCCCAGGCCTTCTGGCCCGTCTACAACGACATCCAGGCCCAGAAGAGGGAAGCCTTCGGCAAGTCCTTCGAGGCTATGAAGGCGCTTAAGGAAGCCGTAGACAACGGCAGCGACACGAAGAAGCTTCTCGATGAGTACCTCAAGGCAAAGAAAGCCGTAGACGAAATCGAATACGACGCCCCGGCAAAGTATTCCAAGGTACTTCCCGCAGAAAAGGTGGCGAAACTCGTCCTCTCCGAAGAACGCTTCCGCCACAAACAGATTGGAAGGCTGGGCGGCGGCAACCGTCCCGGAGGACATGGAGAACGTCCCCAGCGCGACAACAGCAAAAAGAGGTAATCCGGCGTTTTTCGCAAACGCTTATATCACAAGACATTACAGAAATCCCCTGCGCTTTTTTACGCAGGGGATTTCTGTATTTTCCTAATAGTCAGTTATTTCAAAAAAACGCCAAAAAGTCGTAAAATGATAAAAGAATGAAACAACATGATATGCGTGCTTTGTAAATAATATGTATTTTTGCATATAAAGTTCAAAAGTATGTATCTGTTAGGATATGACATAGGCAGTTCTTCCGTAAAGGCATCCCTCGTGGACGCCCAGAGCGGAAAATGCGTCGCCAGCGCCTTCTACCCCAAGCAGGAGGCCCCCATTATTTCCAAGAAGGCCGGCTGGGCCGAACAGGACCCCTCCATGTGGATGGGCAACCTGCGCCTTGCCACCGAAGACGTCCTTCACCAGCTTGGTGAAATAATCCCCCACAGGGCGCAGCTGGACCTTGCCGATGCCGTAGCGGCCATCGGCATTTCGTATCAGATGCACGGTCTTGTGTGTGTAGACAAGGACATGAATGTCCTCAGACCGTCCATCATCTGGTGCGACTCCCGCGCCGTTCCATATGGCCAGAAGGCCTTCGAAGCCCTGGGCAGGGACTATTGCCTTCCCCACCTTCTGAATTCCCCCGGAAACTTCACGGCTGCAAAGCTTGCCTGGGTGAAGGAGAATGAGCCGGAGCTCTACTCCCGCATCTGGAAGATCATGCTTCCCGGAGACTACATCGCAATGCGCCTTACCGGCAGCGTCTGCACAACCGTTAGCGGCCTTTCCGAAGGCATCTTCTGGGATTTCCAGGCAAACAGGCCATCTGAAGAGCTTCTGAACTGTTTCGGATTCGACGCCTCCGTCCTGCCTCAGGTAAAGCCCACCTTCGGCATCCAGGGCGCACTCACCAGGGAAGCCGCCGCCATGCTTGGCCTCAAGGAAGGCACTCCCGTCACCTACCGTGCCGGAGACCAGCCCAACAACGCCCTGAGCCTCAACGTCTTCAATCCAGGTGAAATCGCATCCACTGCAGGCACTTCCGGCGTCGTTTACGGCGTTATCGACCAGGTGAACTACGACCCCCTCTCCCGCGTGAACAGCTTCGCCCACGTTAACCATACCGCTGCCGATCCCCGCCTTGGCGTGCTCCTTTGCATAAACGGCACGGGCATCCTCAATTCCTGGATGCACCGCAACGTGGCCCCCGAGCTTGGCTATCCCCAGATGAACGAGCTGGCCGCAAAGGCTCCCATCGGCAGTGAGGGCGTGTCCATCCTGCCTTTCGGCAACGGTGCAGAACGCATGCTCGAAAACCGCGAATGCGGCTGCAGCATCCACGGCCTCAACTTCAACCGCCACGGCCAGGCCCACCTCCTGAGGGCTGCCCAGGAAGGAATCGTATTCTCCTTCCAGTACGGCATCGAAATCATGGAACAGATGGGCCTCAAGGTAGACAGGATCCATGCCGGCAAAGCCAATATGTTCCTCTCACCCATCTTCCGGGACACCCTCGCAGGCGTTTCCGGAGCCACCATCGAACTGTATGACACGGACGGCTCCGTGGGCGCAGCCAAGGGAGCCGGCATCGGCGCAGGCATATACAAGGACAACCGCGAGGCCTTCTCCACCCTTGAACGCCTCTCCGTCATCCTCCCTGCCCATCAGGATGAATACCGTGCCGCCTACGAAAAATGGAAAACTTATATCAATCAATAATTATGGCAAAAGAGTATTTCCCTACCATCGGCAAGATTCCCTTTGAAGGAACTGCCAGCAAGAACCCGCTTGCATTCCATTATTATGAGCCGGAGCGCATAGTCGCCGGAAAGCCAATGAAGGACTGGCTCAAGTTCGCAATGGCATGGTGGCACACGCTGGGACAGGCTTCCGGAGACCCCTTCGGCGGCCAGACACGCTCCTACGAATGGGACAAAGGCGAGTGCCCGTACTGCCGTGCACGCAACAAGGTAGACGCCGGTTTTGAAATCATGCAGAAACTTGGAATCGAGTATTTCTGCTTCCATGACGTAGACCTCATCGAGGACTGTGATGACATAGCGGAGTATGAGGCCCGCCTCAAGGATGTCACGGACTACATCCTGGAGAAGATGAAGGAGACCGGAATCAAGAATCTCTGGGGTACGGCAAATGTCTTCGGCCACAAGCGCTACATGAACGGCGCAGGCACCAACCCCCAGTTCGACATCGTCGCACGCGCCGCCGTCCAGATCAAGAACGCAATCGACGCCACCATCAAGCTTGGCGGCTCAAACTATGTGTTCTGGGGCGGCCGTGAAGGTTATTACAGCCTCCTCAACACCCAGATGCAGCGCGAGAAGAATCACCTTGCAAAGCTCCTCACCGCAGCCCGCGACTATGCTCGCGCACACGGTTTCAAGGGCACCTTCCTCATCGAGCCAAAGCCCATGGAGCCCACAAAGCACCAGTATGACGTGGACACTGAGACCGTCATCGGCTTCCTCCGCGCCAACGGCCTTGACAAGGACTTCAAGGTGAACATCGAGGTTAACCACGCCACCCTTGCAGGCCACACCTTCGAGCACGAGCTCACCGTTGCCCGCGAGAACGGCTTCCTGGGTTCCATCGACGCAAACCGCGGCGACGCCCAGAACGGCTGGGATACAGACCAGTTCCCGGTAGACCCTTACGATCTCACCCAGGCCATGATGCAGGTTATCCTGAACGGTGGTTTCGGAAACGGCGGCACCAACTTCGACGCCAAGCTGCGCCGCTCATCGACAGACCCCGATGACATCTTCATCGCACACATCAGCGCAATGGACGCAATGGCACACGCCCTCCTCAATGCTGCAGCGGTTCTGGAAGAGAGCCCTCTGTGCAAGATGGTCAAGGAGCGCTATGCAAGCTTCGATTCCGGTCTTGGAAAGAAGTTCGAGGAAGGCAAGGCCACCCTTGAAGAGCTCTATGAGCACGCCAAAGCCAGCGGAGAACCCGTTGCCGCTTCCGGCAAGCAGGAACTCTACGAAACTCTCCTCAACCTTTACGCAAAGTAAAAGCGGTTTTCAGACTAGAACGGGAGGTCGTCCGAAGGGGCGGCCTCCTGCTGTACAGGAGCGGCGGGCTGCTGGTATGCAGGGGCTGCCGGCTGGGCGGGCTGCTGATAGCCGCCCTGATATCCACCCTGTGCATAGCCCTGCTGGGGCTGCTGGGGGCGCTGCTGCTGGTAGCCGCCCTGGGGCTGGCCGCCTGCAAGGGGTGCGGCGCCATCCTCGGGACGTTTGCCAAGGAGCTGGATGTTCTCTACTACTATCTCTGTGGTGTAGCGGTCCTTGCCGTCACTGTCTGTGTACTTGCGGGTGCGCAGACGGCCTTCGATGTAGACCTGGGTACCTTTGCGCACAAAGCGTTCTATTACATCGGCAGAGTTTCTCCAGGCGATGATGTTATGCCATTCGGTGTCTTCCCTCAGTTCGCCGTTGCGGTCGCGGTAGCGTTCGGAGGTTGCGAGGGGGAATCTTGCCATCTTGGGATTTGCCCCGGGATTCTGTGGATTGTTTTCGAGGTAACGTACTTCGGGGTCTTTTCCAACGTTACCGATAAGCATTACTTTGTTCAGTGACATAACTATATATTATTTTACGTTTCATTACTGCAAAATTCGCTCCAAGGCAGCCTTCATGGCGGGCACATCCGGAGCCTTTCCGGTAAAAAGCGAATAGCCGGCTACGGCCTGGCCCATGAACCATTCGGCCCCGCTTATATACTGCCTGCAGGGGATGCCTGCAAGCTGGGGACGTCGGTATTCGGCCTCCAGTACGACGGCGTCCTTAAAAGGCAGTCCGGAGGGCACAGGAGCGCTGCCGGGAAGCGTGTAGATTACCAGAGACGGGTCTTCTCCCTGCCATGCATCGGCACCAAGCTCCCCGCACAGGGCCTGTACCTTTTCAGGGTTGCGGCCCCAGACGGATACTTTGGGGCCAAGCATCTGTGCGGCTGCGATTGCAGCCCGCGCAGCCCCGCCTGTGCCTACTACCAGAACAGACTGTGCTGCGATGCCTTCCAGGGCATAAATGACCCCGCTAACATCTGTATTGTAACCGCGGAGGCCGTCCTTCAGGACAAGGTTCACGGCGCCGCAGCGGCGGGCCTCTTCAGAGAGCCAAAGGCAGCTGCGGAAGGCATCCTGCTTGTACGGTGCCGTGACGTTCACGCCGTCATAGCCGCCAAGGAAGCACTGCCATGCAGCCTCGAAGGTGGCATGGTCTTCCAAGAGGTAAGGATACTCTCCGCCATAAGCGGCAGAGAATAGTGACGGGCCATAGGAACCGGCCACAGGATGTCCCAGAAGTGCGAATTTCATTTACGGAAGAAGCTTTCGTGGATGTAGGAGACAAGGCCGCAGAGCGCCTGGGTAATGGCCTGGGATTCGTGCGACAAGGTGGCGAATACCATGCCGGTTCCCATGGGGATGTTCCAGATGCTCAGGAGCGCTCCGGCAACCACGCCGTGGTATGCGCCGAAGCCGCCCGGAACAGGAACTACGGAGGAGATGCTGCCCGCTATCATGAGGAAGAAGGCGTCGGTCATGTTAAGGCCCGCGAAGGCCTCGATATCCTGAAGCGCCCAGACTATACAGGCGCTCATTATCCAATACGTGAACCAGATTACGGCAGTGTAGACAAAGAAAACCCAGGCTTTTTTCATGTGCATGAAGCTGGAAAGCCCGCTGCCGATACCCTTTATGAAGAGCATGAATCCCGCAGCCTTGAATATGCCGTCGAAGCCCTGCATGACTCCTGCGCCGAACTGGTCCCATTTCACAAAAAGCAGCACAGCACCCATGCCCAGCGTCACAATCGCATCCCATATCCTCTCCGTTAGAAGGGTGCCCAGAGACTTGTCTATGGTAAGGAGACGGCCTCCGTCGGCATCCTTTGAAGAGTGCTTTACCACATATCCCAACCTTGCAACCTCTCCTGCACGGGGAAGGACAAGATTCACCGCCATACATATATTATATGCGTTGAAGCAGGTGAGCCTGGACGTGGCGGGGTCGAAGGGCAGAAGGAGCATGCGCCAGCGGCAGCCGCGAAGCCAGAACACAAAGGCGCCAAGCACCATGGAAAGAATCACATAACCCCAGCGGCACTGCCTCAGGGCCTCTCCGAACTGGCCCCAGTCCACGCTCCTCATGCAAAGCCACACCAGCAGGACCGCCACTGCGCCCCAGAAAACATACGAGAGTATATTTTTTACTTTCTTGTCCATACAAAGGGCAAAGTTAACAAAATATTGGGTATATTTGTGAGTTAAACATATCTCATAGACATGAAATCCATCCTTGGCATCGGCAATGCCCTTACAGACATTCTCGCAGTCCTGCCGGACGATTCCCTCCTTCAGACCTATCACCTCCCTCTGGGCAGCATGCAGCACGTAGACATGGAAACCGGAGACCGCATCTGGGAAGCCCTCAAGGGCTACGGCGTCAAGTACGTCCCCGGCGGCAGCGCGGCCAACACCATCACCTGCACCGCCATCCTGGGCATGACTTCCGGCTTCCTGGGGAAAATCGGCAACGACGACCTCGGCAACCTCTTCAAGAGCACCATGGAGCAGTTCGGCGTGCGCGCGCAAATGCTTTACAGCGAAAAGTCCTCGGGCCGATGCATGGTTTTCATAACCGGAGCCAACGCGGAACGCACCTTTGCCGACTACATGGGCGCCACCCTTGAACTGGGCCCTGACGACCTCACTCCTGAGTTTTTCGAGGGCTACGACTACTTCCACATCGAGGGCTACCTGGTCCAGAACCAGGAACTCATCTCAAAGGCCGCCCGCCTTGCAAAGGCCGCAGGCTGCATCATCTCCATAGACATGGCATCCTACAACGTGGTAGACTCCAACCTCGCCTTCTTCCACAACCTGGTAGACAACTATGTAGACATAGTCTTCGCCAACGAGTCAGAAGCCCGCGCCTTCACCAAAATGGAGCCCCGAGAGGCCCTGGACGACATTTCCAGCCGCTGCAAGATTGCCGTAGTGAAGGTTGGCAAGCAGGGCTCGATGGTAAAGTCCGGCGACGAGTACCACTTTATCGAACCCTGGCCCGCAACGCCCGTAGACGCCACCGGCGCCGGAGATACCTACGCCGCGGGCTTCCTCTATGCCCACTCCCTGGGCCTGCCGCTCAAGGCATGCGGAGAGATCGGCTCCATCATCGCCGCAAAGGTGGTGGAGGTCATCGGCACAAAGATAGACATTCCCCGCTGGAGGGACGCCAAGATAGAGATCAAGCAGCTCATCGAAAAATATGCTTAAGGAGTTTTTTCAGGGAAGGAGCATCCGGAAAAACGCCTCCAAAGAGCCCACAGGCCTGCTTTCGCTGGAAAGAGTGAAATCGGCCGTGGTATTCCTGGACGTGGAGGACACCTCCTTCGACGCCTGCAAAAACGCCATCCTCACCTACTTCCGCGGCAGGGGCATCAAGGCCGATATCTTCTTCTTTGACTTCCGCCGCCTCTCCAAGGACGAAAGGCTCATCACCAGCATAACCACCACTGTGCTCCGCAAGGACCTGAACTGGTACGGGAAACCTTCCCGGGAAAAGGTGCAGCTCATGCTCTCCGGGCAGCCGGACCTCTTCATCTCCCTCCTGCCGATGCCCTCCTACGCCCTTGAATACATGGCCGCCTGCTCCTGCGCCCATTTCAAGGTGGGCCGCACAGACTCCCCCGTCTTCGACCTCGTCCTCAATGCAGACCTGAACGAGGCCGATGCTTTCACCGAAATCACACGCCTTCTCGAAAAAATAGCATGAAAAAATACCTCATCGTATTCCTTATATCAATGGTGCCGCTCATCGAACTGCGCGGCGCTATCCCCTACGCCGTAGGCTTCGGCCTGCCGATAGTCCCCTCCATCATAGTGTCGGTAATCGGCAATATGCTCCCCGTTCCCTTCATTTTCCTCTTTGCCCGCCGGATACTGGAGTGGGGAAAGGACAAGAAGGTAATCGGAGGGTTCTTCACCTGGTGCCTCGAAAAGGGCGAAAAAGGCGGCCGGAAACTGGAAGAGAAGGCCGGGCGCGGCCTCTACGTGGCGCTGCTCCTGTTCGTGGGCATTCCACTTCCCGGCACTGGCGCCTGGACCGGCACCCTTGCCGCCAGCATGCTCAACCTGGATTTCAAAAAGAGCGTCTTGTACGTTCTCCTTGGCGTCTTGCTTGCCGGCGCCATCATGCTGGCCGCCTCGCTGGGCGTTTTCGGTGCAATCAATCTGGTAAAATGAAACGATATTTCCTTCTCGCAGCCCTTGCGCTGGCAGCCTGCTCCCCCAAGCCCACCGGCACTTCTGCCGACGGCCCCGCCTGGCTCTTCCTCGAAAAGGGCCCCTACACCCTCGAAACCAAAGTGGCCTTCACCGGGCCTGCCACAATGCAGCTCGTCACAGACCTCTCCCTCATGGCGGACAAGCCGGAGGTCGTCCTGGAAAAACAGGTCGAGGCCGGCGAGGACAGCGTTCTCACCGTAGCCCTTGGAAAGCTCAAACCGGGGTTCTATGAGGTGCGCCTCAGGGACAGCATACGCTTCAACATAGGTGTCCGCCCCGACGAGGTCAAAAGCCCCGTCGATGCCCCAGATGACATGCGCGAATTCTGGGATATTACACTTTCGAATTTGAAACAAATCCCGCTTGAGGCCGCTTGGGAGGCAGTTCCCGAGGCGTCAAACGAGGTACGCGAAAGTTACCGCATAAGCTACAAATCCTTTGGCGGCGCCATCGCCGGCGGCCTTCTCTGCATCCCCGTGAAGCCCGGCAAATACCCCGTGCACATCCAGTACATGGGCTACGGAGCCGACGTGTACAACTTCGATCCTTCTGCTAATCCGGAGCGCATCGACTTCCTTGTGAGCGTGCGCGACCAGGGCATATTCAGGGACTCCGAAGCCCGCTGGATAGACCGCGGCCTGGACTCCAGGGAGAACTTCTACTACAGGGGCGCCTTTGCCGACGCCGTCAGTGCGATAGACTTCATCGCCACCCTTGACAAGGCCGACATGGACCACGTTGTGGCATACGGCGAAAGCCAGGGCGGCGCCCTCACCGTTGCCGCCGCCGCGCTTGACCACCGCATCAAGGCCATAGCCCCCGCGGTTCCTTTCCTGGGAGACTACAGGGACTATTACAAGATTGTCTGGTGGCCAGTTCACGAGGTTATGGAAACAGCAGACGCTCAGGGGCTTGACCGGGAAGAGGTCTACAAGATGCTCACCTACTTTGACATCAAGAACCTTGCACAGTGGGTCGAGTGCCCGGCCTACATGGCCTTCGGCCTTCAGGATCCCACCTGCCCGCCCCATACCAACTTTGCCATCTACAACAACCTGGGAAGCAGCGAAAAGCACTTCTGGTGCGTTCCCACCTGCGGCCACGCAATGTGGAAAGAACCCTCCTGGCCGCCCGTAAGGGACGAATTCCTGGCCCGTTTCTAAATCTTAAGGCAATGGCACTCGAAAACACATCGGCAGAGAGGATAGAAGAACTTGTTCTGAAGCAGAGGGAGTTCTTCAAGACGGGGGTAACCCGTGACGTAGACTGGAGACGATTCCAGCTAAAACAGTTCAACGAAGGGCTCAAAAAGTGGGAAAAACCGCTTTGCGACGCCCTCTGGCAGGATCTTCACAAGAGTTACGAAGAGGCTTTCATGACCGAAATCGGCCTTGTCTACGGAGAAATCGGCGAGGCGATAAGAAAGGTCGGGAAGTGGGCCCGCAGAAGGCGTAAACCCACGAACCTTCCAGTGATGCCGTCGGCCTCCTACATCGTGCGGGAGCCGCTCGGCTGCACGCTCATCGTGAGCCCCTGGAACTACCCCGTGCAGCTGCTTCTGAATCCCCTCGTGGGCGCCATTGCAGCGGGCTGTACGGCCATTCTGAAGCCTTCGCCCTACGTTCCCAACATCTCAAAAGTGATAGAAGATTTCATTGCCGACACCTTCTCCGAAGAGTACGTAGCCGTGGTCCAGGGCAACCGCCTTGTGAACGGAGAACTCTTCAAGCACCGCTATGACCTTGTCTTCCTTACAGGGAGCCCTTCCCTCGGCCGAATCGCCATGGAAGCGCAGGCAAAATACCTCACGCCGATGGTCCTGGAGCTGGGCGGCAAGAGCCCGTGCATCGTAGACCGGGACGCCAACCTCACTGTCGCCGCCCGCCGCATCGCCTGGGGCAAGTGCCTCAATTCCGGCCAGACCTGCATCGCTCCGGATTACCTCTTTCTCCACGAGGACATCGCTTCAGACTTTATAGATGCCTTCAAGAAAGAGCTCGCCGGCCTCTATCCGGACGGCACTGAGAACTCGGACAAATTCGTCCACATAGTCAAGGAATCGGCCTTCGACAGGCTTGTGGGCTATTTTGCCGATGGTAAAATCGTAGCCGGCGGCCGCTCCGACCGTTCCCGCCTCTGGATAGAGCCCACCCTCCTTGCCGATGTGTCCCCGGACGCCCCCGTGATGCAGGAGGAGATCTTCGGCCCCGTGTTCCCCATCATGACCTTCAGGAGCAGGGAAGAAGTGGTGGACTTTGTCACCTCCCGCGAAAAGCCCCTTGCCTTCTACTACTTCGGAAACGGTGCCGATGGCTGGGACATCATCTCCCGCACCACATCCGGCGGCGCCTGCATCAACGATACCATAATGCACATTGCCAACCCCAACATCCCGTTCGGCGGCGTGGGCAACTCCGGCATGGGTAATTATCATTCAGAGCGCTCGTTCCTGGCCTTCAGCCATGAACGTTCCGTTGTTAAATCACCCACCTGGATAGATTTGAAGTTCCGCTATATGCCATACAAGACCTTCGCGCTCATAAAGCGCATGCTGCTGCTCTCCGGGAAGTAGCTCTTTCCGTCTGCCATTCGTCGGCGGCATTGACATTTTCGGCCAATTTTGCTAATGCGAGCGTCGGTGGCGACGTCTGCATCGACAAAAATGGCCGATTTTGTCAATGCGGAGGTCACGCAGGCAAGGGATGCCGTCACGCGGACACGGGAACGGCAGCGCGGGGCGATATCAGACGGTATTCGGGAAATTTTTGCACTTAAATAGTCAATATAGTTAAAATTAACAGTATCGGATAAGGGATTTTGCCTTACATTTGGAGAAAGAATAATTAATAACTACTGTTGACATGAGACTGCTTCTGCCAATTTGTTCCTCATTAGCCGCCGTGCTTTTGGTCGCATCATGCGGGCAGACCCTTTCAAAATCCAAAGACAATGACAGGGCCGAGATTTCACGGCTCCTGGAAGAGTCGTCCCACATTGCCAAGACAAGGCGGGACTATGACAAGGCCACAAAGCTTATCATCGAAGCCATGGAGCTTGCCGACAAGTCATCGGACGAAGCCATGAAAAGCTATGCCCTCAGCCGCCTCGCGCTCATGGACATCATGACGTGGAGAGACGCCCAGGGCTGGGAGCACGCGGTAGAGTCTGAAAAGCTTGCAAGGGAGTGCGGCACGGACAGCCTCATAGCACATGCCCTGTTTGCAAAGGGAAAGCTGCTCGTGGTTGGCGGCATCACGGAACTGGAAGCCAGGGACGACGAGGCCATCGAGTATTTCCAGGAGGCGCTCTCCCGCGCCGGAGACTGCACGGAACTCAAGGTCGACATCCTCTTCCAACTCTCACAGGCCTATGTAAACAAGAACCGCTTCAACAAGATCATCGACCAGGACATTTACGAAACTGCCGGAGACTATATTTCCAAGGCCATAACCCTTGCGGAGAAAGAGGGAAGGAAAGACCTAATCGCAAAATCGGCCACGTACCAGATGCGGTACTACAGGCAGGGAGGGCAGATACAGGAGGGCATCCGCAGCTGCCAGACCATTCTGGAAGACTGTGCCGAGGATGATTACCTCGCCCGTTCCCAGGCCTGGAACAACCTCACGATGCTCTGGGCTCAGCTTGGGAACCTGGAAGAGACGGCGAAAGCCCACCAGCAGTATGTCTATGCCTGCGAATACTACATGAAGCAGAAGTCCGACGAGATCCTCCAGGACATGGAGACTTCATACCAGGCGAGCTTCCTCAAGGCGCAGGCAAAAAGCTACAGGTCGTTTATCATACTGCTGGCATTCCTGTCCGTGATTCTGTCCATCGCCATCGTCCAGGCCGTCATGCACACCAGGAAAGTGAGAGCCATAAACCACCAGCTGTCTGTGTCCAACATGGCAAAAGAGCAGCTTATACACCTTATTTCAAGGGAGCTCGCCTTCCCGGGAATCGCCGGTGCCCAGAAACTCGACGACATTACTTCGCTTCCGGAGGACAAGATCCGCCAGCACATAATGGGGCTGCTCCCCGGCAATCCCGCCCTGGCTCAGGAGGTGTCGGACTATGTCATTTCCGTAGCCAGGAAGAAAGAGGAAGTCATTAAGAACTACGGACTTACCGCACGTGAAATGGAGGTTCTGAAACTCTGCCAGGAAGGGCTATCGGCCCAGGAAATGGCAGACAAGATGCACGTCAGCGTCCATACCGTGAACAACCACAAGCAGAACATCTATTCAAAACTGGACGTCGGAGGCGTTTCGGAAATGCTCGCAAAAGCGCGGAAAGAAGGTCTATTATAGCAATTATATATTTTATAACTTCAACCTCAAAAACTATGAGTATCAAGCATTTTCTTGCAGTATTGGGGCTTTCCCTTATTTCATTGGGAATGTCTGCCCAGATCTCAATCAGCGTTACCGACAACGCTTCAAAAGGAAGCGGAAGTGACAAGCATCACAAAATCCGTTTCGACTATGTAATCTGCGACAGTTCCAACAAGATTGTCAAGGTGGAGAACAGCGAATTCACTATGAGTCCCGGCTCTACCAAGCAGTTAACCCTCACCGCTCCTACTGGCTATCATGTAGATCCCATCGTCCACCTGCAGCTCAGGCAGAGGCCCGGTGACGACAAAAAATGGCACAACTCCCCCTACGGCCTTGGAACCTTCTACGTCAAAAACGGGAGAATCAACCTTGTCGTCGAAGGCTCGAGCAAAAATGGCTATGAATTGATGCTGGGGTCCGCTTCAAGCCCGGCTTTCACCAAAGACGAACTTTCGGGAGACGATTGGAGGGATGCCCAGAACGCAAATAAGGGACAGCTTTCCCTTGGCGGCAAGCAGGCACAGAAGGAAAAAAGCTTAGCTGCAATGCAGGCAAGAAATGATAAATTAAAGGCTGCAGCAGAAAAAAAGGCCGCCGAAGAGAAGGCCGCCGAAGAGGCCAGGAAGATGGCCGATTTCAACAGGGTAGAGTACTTGCCTGGCAACAGGCCCGCATACCTTCCCACTATGAAGCTTGTGGTTCGTGATTATACAGACAAAGGAGTCGATGGCAGTCAAGTAAGATTGCGTTTTGACTATGTTCTTTGTGATGCATCGACGTACCAGATGAAGAGGGTGGAAACAAAGGAAATCGTTTTCAATTCAGGAGCTAAAGATTCCTACACAAGGGACATATCAGTTCCAAGCGGATATGTTATAAAGAATCAGGATATTCACTACGAAATCAGAGTCAGATATACTCCCGGCGCACCTTTCCAGACAGCGGAATCCGGAAAATTCTTTATAGGCAATGATAAACTTGATGGTGCTTATGCATTGATGGCCTATGTTTCCGGAAGTGCTCTCAGTGGTCAAAGATTGTATATGAATTCTAACAAGTCTTCCCAAAAGGTAGTTGAAAATCCCAAGGCTTCCGGTGAAGAATTCGCCCAGAAGATTCGCAAGGAAATAAGCGACAAGGCCGCTGCCGACCAGAAAGCCGCAGCAGAGAAAAAGGCTGCCGAGCAAAAGAAAGCCGCTGACGAGAAAGCCGCTGCCGAAGCAAAGAAGTACGGTCTTTCCCAGATTAAAGTCTCTGTCAATGACATGGCTTCAAGCGACGGCCCCCAGTGCAAGCACAGGGTATATCTTGACTACGTGATTTGCGACCAGAAGACCGGCGTCGTCAAGGACGTGAAGAGGAACTCTGTCCTTCTTAGCGGAGACAACGACACCAAGTCCGTCACCCTCACTGCTCCCGAAGGCTGCGTAATCCGCGACGGAATCCATGCCGAGATTTCTTCCCGTAGCAGCGGATCGGCCACTTACGTATCCAAGATCACCGGCGTATTCAAATATGGCAGTGCAAATACCCTCAATATCAACCTTTACGGTACCACCGAATCCTTGAGCCTCAGAAGCTCCGGCTCCTCTCCTTTCACGAAGGACTCCCTCTCGGCCGAAGAATTCAAGAACGCAAACTTGCCAAAATAAACCTTAAAAAACTATAAACAATGAAAAAACTATTCTATTTCGTCGCAGCAGCGGCAATTCTCGCAGGCAGCCTTCTCACAACATCCTGCAAAAAGGACAAGACTCCCGAAACCGGATTCGAGACTGAAAACATCGTTTTCATGAACGAGAATGACGAAGTCGTCACCGGTAGTGAGACTGTAAGCGCAGATGGCAACACTCACGAATACATCCTTGTGAATACAGAAACCAAGAAACTGTTTACAGGTTCTGCAAAGTGGACCATCGCCGTGGACGGCCAGTCCGTGTGCAAGGACGCAGCTGCAGAAGCAGCCGGTACCCCCTATAGTGGCGACACCTGGTATGTGAGGACCTTTTCGAACTCCGTGGAATTCAGCGCAGACGCCCCGGCGGTGTTCAGCATCACCGCCAAGGACGCATACGGAAAGGCTCTTACCCTGAACATTGAAAGTATCTAAGGTCATGAAAAGGATTATCACCCTCCTGGCTGTATGCCTCCTGGGCTTTGGCCAGGCTTTCGCCCAAGATGATGTTTTTCTCTCTGAAGATAACCTTTCTTCAGATGACTATTTCAAGAATTATCCGAACAGGAGATGGTCTTCGGAAATAAAGCTGACTATAAGGACTTCAGATTATTTCGAGTTCAGGTCTTTTCCGGAATATAAGGTCCGTTTAGACTATTTTCTCTGCGAAGCCCTGACTCACAAAGTATTGAGCATAGAGACCAGGACCGTCTCCGTCGCGGCCAACGATTTTACGGACCATATAGTCCTTCTCAAAGCCCCGGCAGGACAAGTAATCCGAGACGATATCCACTACGACTTCCAAACAAAGTATAACGGGAAATTCAAGACTCGCTTCGGAGGCTATAACAGCCGCCATACCTTCGTACCCATGTATTGGAAGAATCGCGAACTGTTTGTTTCGCAATCAGAGGTTGAGCGCTTTTATTTCGACTTCATCCCCGGCGAAACATACAAACAGCTGAATGACCCCAAACTTCCCACCAAGACGATTTTCTACTTAGACGACGACAGCAATGTGTGGGTTAACCCACGTTATGACAGAAATGAGATGGTCAAGAAATTCATGGGGCACTTCCCTGCTTCTGAAAGTAGTTTGCAGGCACCTTCCATGAAAGATGGTTTCTGGCCCACCAAGATTTCTGGGGCTCAACTAAGGCACACCATAACATTCGCGCTTAAATACAACGACGAGAAGACTCCTGTTCCTTCTGACCTGAAGCTTTATCTGTTTATAGAATCGCCTATATACAACCGTAACGGGCAGCTTCTGAGAATTGCGAATTACGATTCAGGCGAAAGCGTCTTTTTGGAATTGTCTTCCACTTCCAGAAAGCCACGTATACAGGGTACTTTCCCCATGGACAATAATGAGCGCCTGTTCCCGTATCCGGTCTGGGTGGTAGTCGCACAGGATCTGCGCACCGGGAAATACACTGCGGTGGATTGGGGTCTTCTGGATATGCATGCGATGTTTTCTGAAGACATCTATGCAGTTAACGTAATTGGAACAATTAAGAATGGCGACATTGTCCAATCTGTAAGGAATGGCGATCTGAAAGTAGACAGAGGAAAATAATGTCCGACCTCCGCTGCATACTGGCCCTGCTGGTCTCCTGCCTTCTTGGCATGGGGACCGCCAGGGCGCAGCTGCAGCAAATCACCGTAACCATTGTGGACAATGCCGACGGTGACCGCAACACCCACAAATCACGTTTCGAATACTCTTTCCTGGACATGTCGGGCTTTGTGATGTCCACACATGTCAAGGAATTCAAGACAAGCAAAGGTGACACAAAGACCTTCACCGTCACCGCACCCTATACATACAGCATAGCGCCGCAAATCGGCTACACGCTGCAGCGCCGCCCCAAAGACGATGACAGGTACGGCTTTCTCACTTCCTGCTCGGGGACGTTTCTGGTCACCGACGGCAGTAAAGGCATCAGGGTGGTAATAGAAGGAAACAGCTTCACCCGTGAGGGGAAGCTGTCCTTAGGTAAAGAATCTTATCCAAAACTAATCAGTACGCCCCAATCTCTCCCTCAACGGGCAGAGTAACCTTTACGTTGATGGGTGCGTCCTTCTTGTACTGTGGAACCCAAAATGCGCGGGCGCCACTTACCGCATTGACGATGACGGAGTCTAGACCGGGAAGCGCGGAAGGACGTACAATCTTTACGTCCTGCAGGGTTCCAAGCGGAGTAACAGTCATTTCCACCACTGCACGGCCCTTTCCCGGACGGGCTCCGGGGACTTTAATCTTGGTTATACTTTCAAAAGCCACAAGATTCTTCGCAAAGTCCTGGGGGTCCCAGAGCTCACTTCCGCGGTAAACCGTCCAGGCCTGGCCCATGACGCAAGGGTAAGTCTCAAAGTCGTACTCCGAAGGGTCTGTCTGGAAGATGTGGATATAGTCTGCCATGGAGTAATCCCCTTCAGGAACCTTTATCACTATATTGGGGCATACCTCCTCAACTTTACTGATGAAGTCGTACACATAGCCAACTGTTGCCTTCTTGTCAAGCTTAAGGAGTACGGCCGTATATTCTTTCTTCCCAAGTTCCTTGAGGGGGTCCTTGCAGCTTGAGTCAATTTCAAGGACAGTGTCGTTTTTCTTTGCATCTTCAAAAAGGCTCCACTCCATGAATTTTTCGTGGACGGCCATGAACGGGCCGTATCTGCGGCCTTTTCCCCAGTCTGAATACTTGAGCGGATTCATGAACACGACACCCGCCTCGGAAGACATGGAAATGGCGCTCTGGATGTCCTGGCAGACGAGGAAGGAGGTTGTGTAATCTATATACACGAACACGTTCTCCGGAGCTTGTTCCTGTATCAGGGCCCCGATACCATCGTAAGAAAGGTTATTGAAACCATGCCAGACGGTGTCGTTCTGGACAGAGATGGCGTAATTTTGCGCCCCCGCCCCAGCCTGGGAGAGAAGCACTGCAGCAGCTGCGGCTGCAAACAAGGACAGAATCTTTTTCATTATCATATTATTAAGGATTTACCACGATGCCTGCAAAGGGCCGCCAAAACCCGCATTTGCGCGGTAATGCGGCGCGTACAGGGACTCCACTGTGATTACCGGGGCGCGGAAAGTTCCGGCTTGGGTTACGAAGAAATCTTCCTCAATGGTAGTATTCTCCTCGGGGTAGCTGTCGAACCAGTATTCGGTGCGGTCGGGACGAACGTCGCGGTAGCCGTTCAGTCCGTACAGGCCTGAGAGCTGGTCAGCAGGCCTCAGGGATGCTTCCCTTGTGGCCGACAGGCGCACGAAACTGCGGTTTTCCTGGTTCCATATCACATACCTGGACGTAATCTTGGTGCCAACGGGAACAACCTCCCCGGGGCGAATTTCCGCTCCCGTATCGCTGTCAAAGAACTTCCTGTCCAGGGTGAAGCCGTTGCCGGAGGCCTTCACCTCCACGAAAGGCTTCGTGTAATCGGCCTTGAGCACAAGGACCTTGGTTTCAAGCACTTCGTCACGGCCCATCATAATGGAGGTGAGGGCGTCCACGAATGCGGGCTCATCGCCCCATTTTTGCGTTTCTTTCTGGAGCATAAGCCAGATGCGGATGCCGTCGGCAACCTCATAAGGCATGGGTCCGGGACCGGTGGGTACTGTGGGCACCGTGGACATGAGGTCGCAGATGAGGGAGTGTGCGTATGCCTCGGTTTCAAGAAGGCCCCTCCACGGCATGACGGCATTGGGATAGTACCAGCCGCCGTCCCGGTGCTTTACCGCATAGTCCAGAAGGGATTCGACGTCGGCGTCCATGGAGCCCTTCAGGGCAGCCTTCCCGCCCTTTATGCCCCACGCCTTTGCCAGGGCCAGGCCTTCATCAGTTTCTGCAAGATTCTGGAGGGTGCGCATACGGCGGGCCTTGTCAAGGATACGTCCCTTGAGGCCGCGGCCATCGTCCTTGGAAGGAGTCAGGTATGCCGGGGCATCGTCCTTGAATCTGTCGAGGATCTTGGACGATGGCGCATTGAACGGCACTTCCGGGTAAAGGGAACGGGCATACATGTACTGCGCATCGGAAATCCAGCCGCACCAGTAGGGCTGGCTGTCCATGAAGTACCGGCTGTCAAGGAAGGAGGCCGATGAGGAGATGTCCGGAACCTCAAATCCGGCCCTCTCCAGGCGGGAGAAGCGCTCCATGACCACCGCAGTAATCATCAGGGACGACGGCATGCCCTGGAACCAGCCGAAGCCTCCGTCGGCATTGCGGCAGGCGAGAATCTTTTCCAGCAGCTCGGTCTCGTCGGCATTTTTGCCATCCAGCTCTGCGGCAAGAAGCCTTACGTAGTATGCTTCCGTAAGGGAAAGGACGTCTGAACCGTATGGCTTTTTCTTTGCCGGGATGGCCTCGCGGACCATGTCAAGGATACTTATTTCAGAGAGTTCCGCCTTGGCACCGGGGGTATTTACGAATTCTTTCCTTAGGCGTGATACCACCTGGCTCTTCTTTGCCCCGGCAAGGAGCACGGCGCTGTGGCTTTCCGTGAGAGTCTGCATTTTCCCGAAGACTGGCACTGTGACAAGCATGGCGTCCGACAGCTCTCCGGCAGAGAATACGGCCTTCATGGAGCGGCAGTTCCCCGCTGCGGGGACGTTGAACACTTCGGCCTTGACGCCGCGTGGAGGTACCGTCAGCGGAACAGACTTGACGCTTACGGGCTTCTGCTTTGTGACGTCTTCTGCCGGGTAAACATAAAGGGTAAGGGTGCCGGAAACAGGCTTGTCGCTGTTGTTGGAAACGGACACGGAAGGCTTCAAGATGTCTCCCTCATATAGGTAGAGAGGCTCTGCCATGGATACTTTCACGGGCATCGTGACCAGCATTTCCCGGCGCACGGTGGCGTTTTTCATTTCCTTGTCATGGGCGAAAACCTGTACATAATAGGTAGACAGCTTGTCCGATGTCCGGAAGGAGAAGGTGATGCGTCCGTTTTCATCGGCCCTTAGGAAAGGTTCAAAGAAAAGTGCGCTGCGGAACGATGTCCTGACGGGGATATCCGCCTCCTTCAGTTCCCTGCGGCCGGATTCGCCGGCCTCATAAACGGGGGCAGCTTCCAGAAGGAGCTCCTGCTCTCCTTCCACTTCTGCATAATTGGGCCGGGATGTAAGATACACCTCTCCCGTGAAGGGGTCAAATCCGGTAACCGAGCCGGATGAAGCGCTTATATTGACGCCGTTTGCAGTATAGCCGCGAAGCTTCACCAGGGGCCACTCATTGGGGGCGATGGCATCTATGCTCTTGTCATAGACCGCAACAAGGGCCTCGGCTCCGGGGGCTGTGTCCAGCGTGAACGTGCACAGGGTGCCGGGTGCCGATTCATCGGTAAAGCGGGAGAAGGACAGCGGAAGCTCAAGGCTTTTCCGCCTCAGCGTGAAAGTCTTGCTCCAGTCAATGTCACGACCGCACTTGAAATAGAAGATGGAAAGGCGCACAGCGTCCGGATAGGAGTCCTTGTAGGGGAATGTGATATCGGCACTGTTCCTGTCCTTCCCTCTTTCGCCGTCAAGGTGCAGAAGGCGCGTCTCCAGGACCTGGTTGCAGTCGCCGAAGAGCGTAACTACCGCCCAGGTGGGGCCGTCTGCCGAGCCAAAGAATACGCTGATGTCCTCCCCGGGCAGGATTTCCTCCTTCCCGGCGACGAATACCCTTCGCACAGGAGCGTCGATGACGGAGCCCTCCTGATTGAGGATGGTGCAGCGTGTATTGTCGTAAATCCTGCCTCCGTCCACTTCGCAGCGGGCATCCAGGTAGTAGAGGCCATCGGCAAGGGAGGAGAAGTCTATCTCTACCTTGCTGCCGGAAGAGGCCGAACCCTCCAGGCGGACGGCCTTGTCTTCGCCCAGCACCTTGTATTCAATGGTCCCGGGGACCTTGTCTCCGTCCGAGTCTGTAACGAACAGTTCAAAAACGCCCTTGCAGCCCCTCAGGATGGCCCTTGGAGGCGCCTCATAATAGCGGTGCAGAATGGGGCGGAAGTAAGGGTTGTCATTGTCTGAAAGGAGGACGAGGCTGCCGTCGGCCCCGTTCAGAGGATTGATTTTCACATGGATGGAGTTGCTTATGTAGAGCCAGGTACTGAAATCCTGCGTCTCGCCGGTAGCATCGGTCACTCTTGCCTCCACCACATATATGCCTGGGGTGTCCGCGGGGAAGGACAGCGCAAAACTTCCGTCCTCCTCCGGGGCCGATTCTGCCTCGAAAATGGTTTTGTCACCCCACCAGAGCACCCTGAAGTTTATATTTGCACCCACCAGTGTATGGCCTGAATAGGATGTGACCTTACCCTTCACCTTTACCATGTCTCCCGGCACATAGAGGGAGTCCTGCGCTTCAAACTTGAGGTCGAAGGTAGGAAGCACAAAACTGTCTACACGGAAGCTCTGGGATTCCTTGCGCACCCCGTTAACCAGAATGGAAAGGGAGAAGTCCCCGTTCTTTTGCCCTTCCGGGAGCTTGAATTCACCCGCCACCGAGCCAAACTCATTGCTAGTGAACTCTTTCCGCTCTAGTTCCTTGCTCTCTGCGTTATACAGGACGGCTGTGACTGGAGCGTCCGGCAAAACATCCATCCGGTCTGTCAAGTTCCCCTTGAAGACGATGGCCTTGAACTTGAGGGTGTCGCCGGGGTTGTAGGCCCCTCTGTCCCTGAAAATGCGGCAGCGAGTATATACGGATCCGCCGCCCGAAGACCCTGACAGCCAGGTTTTACTGATGATGGCGTTTCCGCTCCGGCGGGTCTTGCCATCCTCTCCGGTGACGGAGCAGAAAAGGGTGTATCTGTCGTTGTCGTTCTTCTCTATCCTCTTGATCCAGTCTTCCGGGAGCAGGGTAAAGCCGCTCATGTCGATGGTCTCCTTCATCAACGTCCTTCCGCCCTTGCAAAGGAAGAAATCGGCCCTGGGGAGGCTTTCTCCGCTCAGCCAGGAGGCGGCATAGACCTTGTACCCGTCGGTGTCCTTCCTCCAGGCAAGGGAGATGGTGTGGTGCGTATAATACGTACGGGCCGATATCCCCTCCGAAGCGGCCACTATCAGGTATTCTCCGTCATCGAGATCCCCGGGCATGGCCGATTCCTCAGTATCCATGAGATAGAAACTGCGGGTGCCGTTCTTTACCTTCCATTTCTTCACGGCCGGGCCCTTGGAGCCGCCGTCGCACCTGTACATGGTCACCACGGCCTTGTCAATGTTGCGGAAACACACGGCTATACTGTCACCGCCGGCCTTTACCTCGAGTTTTTCTTCGGTAAGTGTCTTGCACAGATCCTCCACTTGGCCAAGATTTCCGGCTATGGCGGCCTCGTCGCCGGAGAGGCGCTTTTTGTCCTTCAGGAAGGTCTTGCACTCCTTGTATAGGTCTTCATAGTCTTCCGGCTCCGACGAGTCGCTTCTGCCAAGGCTGTAGAACTCCAGTAGCAGCAGTTCTTCCCTTGCATACAAGGATATTGCCGTGTGCGGATATTTCTCCACAACCTTCTCAAGATCCCGGCCCCGGCTGCTTTCGGGGTACTGCATAGCCTTGAAGTACTCCAGGAAGGCACGCTTGGGATATCCCTCGCCTATGCACTGTTCAAGCGCGCTGCGGTTCCAGCGGTTACTGAGGTACAGGTCCCAGAGGATGAACTCATAGTCGCTGACGATGTACTTTGGAAGGTACCCGTTCATGTATCTCATGGGGGCGTATAGGCGGGCGTTGCACTCAGCGGCGAGACTCTCCCTGTCCTTCTCCAGCAGTTTCTCGATGTCAGGGCGGCTGCCGCCGTAATCCCTCAGCCAGAGGTAGGTCACTATGGGGTAATCGAACTCCTTGACAGCCGATGCGAACTCCTCAAGGGCGCCTTCGCGCTCCTTCCAGTTGCGGCTGGAGACTGCGCTCACGTAGTTTGAGCCGGCGTGGTAGAAGTCATAAGGGCTGCGGGCATCGGCGGCCTGCTCCCTGATTTCACGGAGCACGGCGGCCGCCTGGGCCGGCTTGTCGGCCTTGTCAAGTTCATTGTACCGGGCCCACAGCTGTGAGAACCCGTCCTTTCCGGTTTTTTCTTGTGCCATAAGATACGTGTTACAGGCGGCAATGCACGCCAGAAGAATTATGTGGACCACTCGTTTCATTTCAATACCAAAAGTAAAACTTTTTAACTGCGCCCGCATGGCTAATATTCACTATTTTTAGATTATGCAGGCATTACTTTTTGCATTTATCCGACTCATGGTGGACGGTTTAAGAAAAAATGATATAAATTTGTAGAAAACAAAACCCTTTTGTACTATGACCACTATTATCATCCTTGGAGTTGTAGCCCTCCTTGTGCTTTGGGTAATCTCCGTCCAGAACCGCCTCGTGAAGGAAGATGAATTCTGCAAGAATGCCCTCAAGCAGATCAGCGTCCAGCAGACCAGCCGTTACGATGCCCTCGAAACCGCCGTCAAGATTGCCCGTGAGGAAAACCTTGTGGAAGGTGAGAATTATGAGAAGATCATCGGCATGCGCCGTCCTTCGGCATCGGCAAATCCCACCGTCGAAGAAATCAATGCGCAGGAGAGCGCGCTTGGCGGTTTCGCCGCACGCCTTATAGCTGTAGCGGAACAGTATCCGCAGCTGAAGGGCACCGAGGCCTACCAGACTGCCATGAACAAGTACTACGAGTATGAGGAGAACGTACGCTATTCCCGTATGAGCTTCAACGACACGGTCACCAAGTACAACCGTGACGTCCGCGCTTTCCCCGGCTCCGTCATCGCCTCGATGCTGGGCTTCCCCGTACGTGAATACCTGCAGGACCGCCCTGAAAAGGCCGACCTTCCCAAGGACCTCTTTGACCGCAAGTAACGTGAGAAGGCTTATATCCGCCGCAGTGGCCCTGATGGCCGCTGCGCTGTTTTCCCGTGCGCAGGAGATACGCGACATCTCCACCACCGTCAACCTCTTCCGCACCGGTAACGCCCAGGTTATCCAGAAATGGGACGTAACCGTCACAAGCGGCACGGAGTGGTACATCCCAATTGACAACCCCGGCAAATCCTACATCCACGATTTCCACGTTTTCGAAAACGGGAAAGAGTATGCCAACGACGGTAGGAAATGGAATTCAGACCGTTCCCTGGAGGCAAAAACCCGCCGCTGCGGCATAGTTGAGAAAAGCGGCGGCAACATAGAACTGTGCTGGGGGCAGGGACAGTACGGAGACCACGTCTACACGATTTCCTATATCATCGACAACCTTGTGCTCTCCTATCCGGAGTGCGACGGTTTCCACTGGCATTTCCTGAACGACCAGTGGCAGACACGCCCCCAGCATGCGTCCGTCAAGATAGTGAACATGACCGACGCCGACCCCTGGTTCTGGGAAAAGGCCGATTCCTGCAACGTCCGGTACTGGGGCTTCGGCATGGTCGGAGAGTCCAGGCTTGACAACAACGCCATTTGTTTCGAGTCCACTGAGCCCTTCAAGTATGACAGCAATTTCTCTGCGCTTGTGAGTTTCGACAAAGGCCTTTTCCTGCCCTCGAAGCAGGGTGACGGCACTTTTGAGGAGCTTAGGGACACGGCGTTCAAGGGCAGCGACTACGGTGAAGAGAAAAAAACCTTCTGGGATTACGCCGCCTTGGCTTTTTTGGCGTTTATTTTTATGGGTCTTCCGGTCATCTTTGTCCTGTATCTTATATGGTACGTGATAAAACGCATCTGGAGACGCACCAGCGGCAACCGTTACAAGAAGGAAGTGTTCGGGAAAACAAAAATAGACTCCTGGTCCCGTGACGTTCCCTTCGACGCCAACCCTACTGTCATATACAGCCTTCTGCAAAGCGGAGACTACCTTTGCAGGAAAAAGACCACAGCGTATACAGATGTAATCAGCGCCTATTTCCTCAAGTGGATACAAGACGGAATCATCCGCACCGAACCGGATCCCAAGAGCGAAAAACGCGTAAACCTCCGCTTTGTGAAACTGTCCAACCCTCCCCAGTTCACCGACAAGATGGAATCGGCCGTCTATGCTGCTGCTGTGGAGGCGGCGGGAGACGACCTCCTGGAAGCCGATGAATTCAAGAAATGGTCATACCGCAACGACACGGAAGTCGCATCCTGGCCCAATGAGGCCATATACTGCAACCGCCCCGTGTGGCAGGCCGCATCCATGGAGGAGCGCTGCAGGGCCGTGGAATTCAAGAACTATCTCGAAGACTTCACCATCATAAATGAGCGCTCAGCTCCTGATGTGGGCGTGTGGAAGAAGTACATGATAGTCGCAGCCGCATTCGGCATAGCTGACAAGGTGGCCAAAAACTTTGAGAAGCTGTATCCCAAGATCTTCGAAGAGTATGTGCAGCAGTCCAACATGCTGGATACCGCAACCACATACTACATCCTGAACAGCCTCAACCGGTCTTCGACGTCCATGATGTCGGCAGCCGTTAACAGGCAGGCAGAGCGTGCGGCGGCAAAGGCCGCGCAGGAGCGCCGCTCTTCCGGCGGTGGCGGCGGTATATCCTTCGGAGGCGGTGGCGGCGGCTTCGGAGGCGGCCACGGCGGCGGTTCCAGGTAGAATGCGTCACATTTTTCAGTTCCCTTGAAACGAAACGCCGGCCATTTGCATCTATAAAAATGTAAGGTTTGAAAATCCGAAAGATAAAACGTGACCTATAAACTATTCATCAAGGCAGCTCCACAGCTGCCTTAATTATGTTTGAATATGATGAAACGCACCCTTATACTTGTCCTGGCACTTTGCCTCACATTCATCGCGGGAGCCCAGACCGCGGCAGACATCCCGTACCGCAACACCGTAGACAAGTATGCCGCAGAGCGCTGCCGGCTCGACGTATTTGCCCCCGAAGGCGCCAAGGACCTCCCGGTTGTAGTCTGGTTCCACGGCGGAGGTCTCACCGGCGGCAGCAAGGCATGGACGCCCAAGGCCCTCCTTGAAAGCGGCTTCGTAGTAGTGCGCGCAAACTACAGGCTCATTCCCAACGTGGACATCGCAACCTGCATCGACGACGCCGCAGCCGTGGTGGCGTGGACGTTCAGGAACATCGGCAAATATGGCGGTGCGAAGGACAAAATCTTCGTTTCAGGGCACTCTGCGGGCGGATATCTCACCAACATGGTGGGCCTTGACAAGCACTGGCTTGCGGCGTACGGCATAGACGCCGACGACATCGCCGGCCTCATCCCCTTCAGCGGGCAGGTCATCAGCCATTTCGCATACAGGAAAACCCTGGGGATGAGCGAACTTCAGCCCAGCATCGACAGATTCGCCCCCCTGTACCACATAAGGCCGGACGCTCCGCCCATCGTAATCATCTCCGGAGACAGGGAAAACGAACTCTACGGCCGATACGAAGAAACCGCATACTTCTGGCGAATGCTCAAGGTCATCGGCCACCCCGACGTTCACATATACGAGCTCCAGGGGTACGACCACGGTTCCATGGCAGACCCTGCCGTCCCCATTTTGATAAACCACATAAAACGCCTTGTAAAGGATAGATGACATCCACTCCGGAGGAAAAAGCATCCACTTTTTGCCTCCCAGCCCCCATAGATAACCACTTGTAACACAATAAATTAATCATTTTTCGCGGCAAACACAGTCCACTTTTGACTATTTAAGTGGAATAACGTGCGCGAAGAGTGATTAATTTTGTCTTGGCGAAAACCGCACAAGACTATACCAACTATAACCATACTCTTATGAAAAAAATCCTTGTTTTTGTGATGATGCTTCTGAGCGTAGCAGCATTCGCCCAAAAGCGCAGCGTCACAGGTACTGTCACCGACGACCAGGGCCTCCCCGTCGTCGGCGTCATGGTTCTTGAAGAAGGAACCACCAATGGCGTCATTACCGACGCAAACGGCAAGTACTCCATCTCGGTAAGCAGTCCCGGTGCCGTCCTCCTCTTCGACGCACTCGGATATTCCAGCGTCACCGAAGCCGTCGGAAACCGTGGAACCATCAACGTAACGATGTCCGAAGAAGCCCTTGAGCTGGACGCCGTGGTTGCCATCGGCTACGGTTCCGTGCGCAAGGCAGACCTCACCACCGCAGTTTCAGTCGTCTCTACCGAAGACGTCAAGTTCAGGCCCGTCACCGAGGCTTCAGGCCTCATTCAGGGCAAGGTTGCCGGCGTCCAGGTGCAGCAGACCTCCGGCCAGCCGGGTTCCGGCATGACCGTCCGCGTTCGCGGTGCCAGTTCCATCTCCTCTTCCAACGACCCTCTATACGTGGTTGACGGCGTTCCCGTGGGCGAAGGCGGCTATGCTATCGCATACCTCTCCCCCAACGACATCGAGACCATGCAGATCCTGAAGGACGCCTCCTCCGCAGCCATCTACGGTTCCCGCGCAGCCAACGGCGTCGTCCTCATCACCACCAAGCAGGGCTCCAGGAACCAGGCTCCCCACATCAGCTTCTCCAGCTTCGTGGGCCTGAGCACCGTCCCCAAGACCTTCGAGGTGCTGAACGCCGCAGAATACAGGGAATACGCAAAGGAATTCAACATCAACGTCCCCGAGACAGAGACGGACAAGCACAACTGGGCCGATGAGACCTTCAAGACCGGCGTCAACCAGAACTACCAGATCGGCGTTTCGGGCGGCAGCCAGAACATGCGCTACTACCTGGGTGCCGGCTACAACAACGAAACCGGTATCCTCCCGGTCTCCTACTCCCGCCGTATCAACACCCGTGCAAGCTTCGACGTGGACATGTACAAGTGGCTCACCGTGGGCACCAACATCGCCTACTCCAGCTACCGCAGCAACGGAATCATCTCCGGAACGGGTGCAAACCGCGCCGGCGTAGTCCTTTCCGTCATCAACACCCCTACCTACGCAGACATCTGGGCCGATGAAGCCCACACCATGTACAACGACCAGTTCTACGGCCTGGGCGGCTACACCCATCCCCTTGAGAACCTGGCCCGCAGCGAGAACAACTTCTCCACCACGGACCGCGCCATCATGAGCGCATACGCACAGATCAACTTCTCCAAGAATCTCAACTTCAAGAGCACGGTCTCCATGGACCGCCGCTGGGTTCACAGCTACTCCTTCCTTGACCCGCTCAAGACCCAGTACGGCCGCACCCAGCACGGAGAAGCATCCGACACCCGCAGCGACGACCTCCGCATGGTCTACGACAACATCCTGAGCTACACCAACACTTTTGCCGAAAAGCACAAGCTGGACCTCATGGGCGGTTCCTCCGTCACCACTTCCGACTGGCAGCAGCTCTCCGGCTCCCGCAGCCACTTCTCCCCCGACTATAACAACGCCGTCTGGGGCCTCTCCGGCGGCAACAAGGGCGGTCTCCGCGGCCAGAGCACCGGCTGGGCCAAGTGGACCATCGTCTCCTTCCTGGGCCGTGCAGCCTGGAACTACGACAGCAAATACTACGCAACCGTTAACTTCCGTGCCGACGGTTCCTCCAAGCTTGCTCCCGGTCACAAGTGGGGCTTCTTCCCCTCTGCATCGGCAGCATGGCGCCTCACCGGCGAGGAATTCCTCAAGGACGTCGAATGGGTGAACGACCTCAAGCTCCGTCTGGGATGGGGCCAGCAGGGCAACCAGTCCGGCCTCGGCGACTACGCCTGGGTCCAGACCTACAACACCAACTACTACGACTGGACCAAGACCGAGTATGCCGACGCCGTTCCCACCATCGGCAGCATCTCCTCCATGGGCAACAAGGACCTTACCTGGGAGACCACTACCCAGACCAACGTCGGCGTGGATTACTCCTTCCTGGGCGGCCGCCTCTCCGGTACCGTCGACGCCTACTACAAGAAGACCGACAACCTCCTCATGTGGGTGCCGATGCCTTCTCCCTACCCTTCCCTCTACCGCAACGAAGGCGAAATGAGCAACTGGGGCGTTGAATTCGCCGTTTCGGCAGCTCCCGTGGTGAAGAACGGTTTCGAGTGGCGCACAGACTTCAACATCTCCCTCAACCGCAACCGCCTTGACAAGCTCACAATCCGTCCCGTATATACATATGGATATGTCGGTGACCAGCTTGGCGACTCCGTCATCCGCATGGAGGAAGGCCGTCCCCTGTCCAACTTCTACGGCTTCAAGACCGACGGCATCGACCCCGAAACAGGCCTTATAATCTACAAGGACTTGGACAACAACGGTGTCATCAACGACTCCGACAAGGACTGGATAGGCGACGCCAACCCGGACTTCATCTTCGGATGGACCAACAACCTCTCCTACAAGGGCTTCAACCTGAGCATCCTCATGACCGGCAGCGTAGGAAACATGATTTTCAACGTTTCCAAGATTGACATGATAGGCATGCGCAACGGTGCCAACCAGCTCAAGGACGCCGTCCGCCGCTGGAGGATTCCCGGACAGATCACGGACATTCCCAAGGCCGGCGAGCCCGACAACGTAAAGGCTTCAGACTGGTGGGTAGAAGACGGTTCCTACCTCAAGGTAAAGAACATCACCCTCTCCTACGACATCAACTCCGCCTTCCTGCGCAAGTACAACATTGCACGCATCCAGCCTTACGTAACCCTTGCCAACTTCCTCACTCTCACTGGCTACAGCGGTTACGACCCCGAGGTGAGCCAGAACACCGACGCCACTTCCATGGGCATCGACTTCGGCACATACCCCAACATCCGTACCCTTACCTTTGGCGTTAACGTTGACTTCTAATACTGCAAGCTCATGAAAAAGATATTTATACTTTCTGCAGCCTTTTTTGCCCTTACCGCCTGCACCCTGGACCTTACTCCAATCACGTCCTACAACGAGGCCAATGTAACTCTCACCGACGACGAGCAGGGCAGCACTTCCCAGTACAGCACCCGTGCAGACATGGAAGGCCTCCGCAACTCCCTCTACAACTCCTGGGTGAAGGATATCCAGGAAATGGGTCTTGAAGACTGGCTCGTGTATTCCGAGACCAGGGCTGACAACGCCTACTGCGGCACTTCCACGCCGGAAATCATGGCTCTCGAAGGCAACAAGCAGGACGGCTCCAACAACAACATCAAACGCGACTGGAACTGGTACCAGAATCAGGTTTCCAACTCCAACCAGATAATCTGTAACATCGACCGCATCGCCGAAAGCGATCCCACTCTCTCTGCCGCAGAACGCGACCAGTGGAAGGCCGAGGCAATGATATGGCGCGCATTCTGCTTCTTCCGCCTCACCCTCCTCTGGGGCGACGCTCCCATGGTCCTTTCCATTCCTCCGGCACTTAACGCAGAGAATGTAGAAGAGGTCTATCCCCTCTACTTCCCCGACCGCGTTCCCCTGGAGCAGGTCTACGAGAAACTTGTAGAGGACCTTACCTGGGCCGCAGAGCATGCTCCCGCAGTGGATCCCACCAACAAGATGCTCATGTCAAACGCCTTTGCAAAGGGTCTTCTGGCACGAGTCTATGCAGAAAACACTCCTTTCCGGGACTGGACCAAGGTGGCCGATTACTGCAAGGAAGTAGAAGGCATGGGCTTTGACCTTGAACCCAACTACGCAGACCTCTGGGGCTACGAGGAAGGCGACGCCGGCGATGCCCGCCGCAACAGCATCGAGTCCATCTTCGAGGTTCAGTGGACCTCCAAGAGCTCCGGCAACTGGGTATTCATGATGTACCACCGCAACGCCTACAACCCCAATGACAGTTATTCCTGGGCAAAGTGGACCACTCCTTCCCGCAACCTTATCAAGGCATACCAGGACGAAGGCGACGAGGTTCGCATGAACGCCTCCATCGTATGGGACAAGTGCACCTGGAGCAACTACTATGACTCCGACAACTATGCCTTCATGCACAAGATGCCCACCAACGTATCCAGCATCCTTGTCATGAGACTTGCCGAAATCTATCTCCTCCATGCCGAAGCCCTCGCCTGCACCGGAGACCTCAAGGGCGCAGCCGACTACGTGAACAAGGTGCGTGAACGTGCAAAGCTTGCCGACATCCCCGTCCCCGCAAGCAAGGATGAAGCCATCGACGCAATCCTCAAGGAGCGCCGCCTGGAGCTTGCATTCGAAGGATTCCGCTTCTTCGACCTTGTGCGTCACTCCTCACCGGAGAACGACCGCGTAAAGAAGGTGCACGACGCCATGAATGCCGAGGACAGCTACTGGCAGAGCCGCATCCCCATGGATCCGACGCACTACCTCCTGCCGGTTCCTACCGAAGCCCTGAACAATAACCCCAACCTCAAGCAGAATGCCGGTTATTGATATGAAACGACTTACAACATTCACGATGTCCGCCCTCCTGTTCCTGTGCTCCTGCGCCTGCGGGAGCAAGGAGCAGCCCGGGGCCGGCACTACAGACCCCGTGAGCACACAGGAGCCCGTAATAGCCAAGGACGCAGCCACCGCGTGGACGACCACCTTTGACAAGGGAATGGCCTTCACGCGCTCGGAAATAGCCTTCGGAAAGCCCGCAAGCATGTCTCCTAACGTGGTCCGCTTCACGGACGAGACCTTCCAGACAGTGGACGGATTCGGCCTCGCAATCACCCAGGCCTCCTGCTACAATCTCCTCAAGATGTCCCAGGAAGACAGGGCCAAGCTCCTCACCGAGCTTTTCAGCCCTGAATACGGCGCCGGAAGCTCCCTTATCCGCGTCTGCATCGGCGGGTCCGACTTCTCCATGGACGAATACACATGGTGCGACACCGAAGGCATCGAAAACTTTGCCGTCCACCCTTCGGAGAACCAGTACCTCTTCCCCATCCTGGACGAAATCTACAAGATCAATCCGGACGTGCAGATCATCGGCTCTCCCTGGAGCTGCCCCCGCTGGATGAAAATGGGCGTAAACGGCAGTACAGGCTATAACAGCTGGACCTCCGGCCGCCTGAGCCCCCTCCATTATGCCGATTATGCCACTTACTTCGTGAAGTGGATCCAGGCGATGCAGGGCCGCGGTTACAAGATACTCGGAGTCACCCTCCAGAACGAGCCGCTCAACCATGGCAACTCCATGAGCCTCTACATGCCCTGGGACGACCAGCTGGAATTCCTCAAGGTAGTTGGCCCAGCCTTCGAAAAGGCCGGCCTTGCAAGCGTCAAGATCATGCTCTTCGACCATAACTACAACTACGACGGCAAGGACGACCAGAAGAGCTACCCTCTCAAGATATACGCCGTTCCCGAGGCCGCAAAGTACGCTGCCGGCTCTGCCTGGCACAATTACGGCGGTTCCGTTACGGAACTGGACAACATCCACGCCGCATATCCCGACAAGGGAATCTGGTTCACAGAGGCATCCATCGGCACCTGGAATTACAACCGCAATGGCTTCGGAGGCCAGCTCAGGGAGGATTTCAGGGAGATTATCATGGGCACGCTGAGCCGTTACGGCAAGGGCGTCACCCTGTGGAACCTCATGCTTGACGATGAAGGCAAGCCCTACCGTCCCGGCGGCTGCAGCACCTGCTTCGGAGCCGTCTCGGTGAGCCATGCCACCTATTCCTACGGCAGCATCGACAGGAAGAGCCACTGGTATGACATCGTCCATACATCGGCCGTAATCAAGCCCGGCGCCGTCAGAATCGGCACGGAAGGATACACGGCAAACGGCGTCACCTACCTTGCATTCCGCAATCCGGACTCTTCCTACGGGGTGATTTTCCTCAACGAGGGAAGTTCCCAGGAGCAGTTCGTCTTCTCTACCTCCGCTCATTCCGTGAACGTGAAGGTTCCGGCCCAGGCCGTTGTGTCAGTTATTTGGAAAGACTAAGATAGAATATGAAAAAGCTTTTATTCGCACTTACGGCCGTCCTCGCGCTGGCCGCATGCCAAAAGACCAAGGAACTGGTTATAGCCGACCACGGCCCCAGCCAGACCGTCACCTATGACCAGAGCGCACTCATGGGCTCCACCGTCAACTTCTCCGTGAGCCTCAAGGACGACATCGCCCTCTCCACGCTCAGGGTATCCCTCCTTTTTGACGAAACCGTGGTTGCCGATACTACAATCCGCACCAAGACTGCAGGCACCTACGAGGGCTTCCTCAAGGTCCCCTTCGAAAAGAACATTCCCGACGGTACCGCAACCCTTCGCGTAGTGTCCCAGAACATCCAGTTCGGAACCACCACCGAAGAGCTTGGCGTAGCGGTTTCCCGCCCGGACTTTGACCACCTCACCCTCATCGCAGGCGGCAAGGAGTACAAGATGTCTAAGACCTCAAGGAACAACTATGCTACCGAGGAAGTGCTCAACGGCGCAGTCGACGCCATCATCGTCACCGATGCCATCGACGCTGCGGGACGTAAGATCACCTTCGGCTTCAGCCCCGCACAGGGCATCACCCCGGAAGCGACCGGCACCATCCCCTTCTCCGGCATGAAAGCCAACTATTCGGCCACTTTCAACACCCTCACCTGGGAAGGCAGCCCGTTCGTTGAAATCACCATCAACGGCACCAAGGCGAACATCGGCGCCAACAATACCTTCGTGGCGGTCCTGAACATCGCCAAGGGAGACGCAATCACCCTCACCGGCGCTCCGTTCGAGCTGACCGACATGGAACTCGACCCCGACTTCTTCACCGAAGACGCCAAATTCGCTGCAGTGAGCGGCCTTTACAAGTTCACCCTCATGCTGGACAGCAAGTACTTCTATGTCGAGCGCATGACAAGCGCAACCAGCTATGCCGACATCAACTCCGGCGCAATCTGGATGATCGGCGAGGCAAAGCACTACGGAAAGCCCGTGGCCACTTCGGCAGGGTGGAATACAGAGGTGGGACCCCTTTGCTTTGCAGAGGTCGAGCCCGGCATCTTCCAGCTCACTCAGGAAGGCGGACGCCAGATGGCAAGCCTCAGCAGCCTCAACGTCAAGATCTTCCATCAGCACGGATGGGGAGGTGAATTCGGCGGCGTTGAGAGCGGCAAATACTACGGCTCCGTAGAAAGCGACATCATCGTTGCCGGCGAAAGCGACGGCAACATCCACCTTGCAGAAGGCAAGTCCCTTGAAATGGGCGGCATCTACCGCTTCACCGTAGACCTCACCGGCGGCATCAGCGCAGCTGTGCTCAAGTTCGAGAAAATCGGCAACAAGGAAATCCAGGCCGACAATATCACCGTGAACGGCACCAAGGCCGAACTCGCCGGCGCCGATACATACGTCGCCACCCTTGACCTCACCAAGGGAGCAGCGATGACCTTTGCCGGCACAGACGGCATCGGCTCCTTCTGGAAAGATCCCGACTTCTTCACCGCCGACGGCAAGTTCGGCGCAGTTGACGGCCGCTACAAAGTGACCGTGGACAAGGCTGCAAAGGTCATCCTTGCCCGCAGGGTCAATGCGGACGGCACCGCTCCAAACCTGGAGCAGGGCGGTCTCTACATCCAGGGCTGGGGCGTCGCTTTCTATGTCATGGGCGGCGGCCAGGTAGGCTGGCCCGGAACCGGCGGCTACCAGATGGCGCAGGTCGCACCCGGCGTCTATCAGATGACAGGTATCGCCGTGGCCGAAACTGACACCACCGTTGGAGGACGTTTCCGCACCGACTACATTTCGGCAAAGTACTTCTTCCAGGACGGCTGGGGCAGTGAGGCCTCAAAGGGCGTCACCATCATCGGCAATGCCGCAGGAAACCTCTCTCAGGGCAGTGACGGCAACTTCGGCCTGGCATCCGACCTGGAGGACGGTGCAACCTACCGTCTCACCGTGGACTTCTCCGGTGTAACCGTTACCGGAAACAACATCGAAGGCAAGGAGACTGTAGCTTTTGAAAAGCTCTAAACTCTACCTTTTCACAGATTCCCGGGCTGTCCATATGGGCGGCCCGGTTTTTTTTGTACATTTGCAGAATGACACGGAAACTCTTAGCCATTATCGGCATAATCGCCGCCGTCCTCTCCTGCGGCCCGGCTCCCGGCAGCACGGAAGCCCTCCTGAGGGAACTGGACCAGACACTTGCGAACAAGCAGACCTATGAAGGCTATTTCGCCCAAAGGGTACAGGTTCTGAGGGATATCAAGAGCGGACGCATAAGCCCGGAGCAGGAGTACGAGATAAACAAGTCCCTCGCGGCCGAATTCCAGGCTTACAGCCTTGATTCCACCATTTTCTACCTTGACAGGAACCGGGAAATCGCACGGGGCCTTCAGGACCGCAGGCGGCTCACGGAGACAGACCTTCTCCGGGCCAGGGAATACGCCATGGCAGGGTATCATTCCGAAGCCAAAGACATCTTCGACACCTATGAAAGCAGCGGCGTGCCGGAAGGTAACGAGAGGCTGTACTACGACGTTGGAGACTACCTCTACGGAGAGATAGCGGCCTACTATTCTTCGAACAATTCGCAGTACTGGCAGCGCCGCAGCGACTTCCGGAACGGACTCAAGACCTGCCTTGAGGACGGCAGCTACCAGATGCTGGACCTCCTTCGCGTCCAGGCCGACGGCAACCAGGACAAGGCCCTGGCGGCAGACTATGCCCGGAGGGCCCTGGAAGTCACAAGCCCCGGAACGCGCGAATATGCAAGGGCAGCATACTTCGTCTCCACATATCAGGAAGATGCAAACGACCGCATTCAGTGGCTGGCCAAAAGCGCCATCGCAGACTGCATCTGCGCCACCAAGGACTATGCCTCCCTCAACGAGCTGGCCGGGCTCCTGTATGCCCGGGGAGACATCGACAGGGCCTTCCATTATGCCGCAGACCACGGCATGCCGGACGCCATCCGCTTCAACGGCAAGCTGCGTCCCTGGCAGATAGCCCAGTTCTTTCCGCAGATAGAAAAGGCCTATGCCGCCAAGAGCGGCCATACCACAAGGATGCTCATCCTTCTCATAAGCATAGCGGTACTCCTTCTTCTGGCGCTTGCCGCAATGATATGGTACCTTTTCCGGAGCAATCACGAACTCACCGACGCCAACCGTCAGCTCAAGGAACTCAACGCCGAGCTGCAGGAATCGAATAAGATACGGCAGGAGTACATAGGCCTGTTCCTTCAGAACCTCTCGGAGAACATATCCACCTCACGCCAGTACAAGAATCACGTCCTCAAGTATCTTCGCCGCGGGAACGACAACTATCTCATCGAGGAGATAGAGGCCCTTCCCCCCATCGAGGACGACATCCTCCAGTTCAACCGGATGTTCGACCGCACCTTCATCAACCTGTACCCGGACTTCGTGGAAAAGTTCAATGCGCTGCTTCAGGACGGGGAAACCATAACGCCCAAGGGAGATGACATCCTGACGCCGGAACTCAGGGTATTCGCCCTTATCAAGCTTGGCGTCACGGAATCCTCAAGGATAGCCTCCCTGCTGCACTATTCGGCAAATACCGTGTACAATTACAGGGCGAAGATAAAAAACAAAGCCCGCGGAAACCGTGAGCTTTTCGAACAGGAAGTGCAGGCTATCGAATAACTTTCAGGCCCTCTGCCTCACCGCTTCATAAATCAGTATGCTCGCGCTTACCGATACGTTTAGGCTGTCAAGACGCCCCAGCATGGGTATACGGATGTGGGCGTCGGCAGCATTGCGCCAGGACTGGGTAAGGCCGGTGGATTCGGTGCCCATCACTATGGCGGTGCCGCATTTCATGTCCACGTCGTAATACAGGGACGAATCCTGCAACTGCGCCGTAAGTATCCGGATTCCCTTGGCCTTGAGCCATGAAATCACATCGGCAGACGGGGCCGCCACGGTCGGGACCGTAAAAATTGCGCCGATTGAAGCCCTTATCAGATTGGGATTGTAGAGGTCCGTGAGGGGATCGGCCACTATGACGGCATCCACGCCGGCGGCGTCGGCGGTCCTCAGCACTGCGCCGAGGTTTCCCGGCTTTTCCACCGCCTCCAGCACCACCACCAGCGGATTCTCCGGCAACTTGAGGTCCTCAAGCCCCCTGCTCTTCATCTCCACCTCCGCTATTATCCCCTCCGTCCCTTCCCTGTACGCTATTTTACGGTAAAGCGCCTCCGGCACCCTTATAACACGAGATTCCTCGACTGCGCTCGGAATGACAGTATCGCTTCCTGTCATTTCGACCGGAGCGAAGCGGAGTGGAGAAATCTCTTCACACACAAACACCGTCCGAACCCGGAAACCCGCCTCGATGCAGTGTTCCAGTTCGCGGCGGCCTTCGACCACAAAAAGCCCCTGCTCCTTCCTTGCGCGGGATTTCTCCTGCAGAAGCAGCAGGTTCTTTATCTTCGGATTCTGTGCCGATGTTATTATCTCTTTCTCCATACGTTTCTTCGAAGGGATTAAGGCGCCTGCAGGCGCCCGGCGAAGCCGCGGGGGATAATAGGGGGCAGAGCCCCCTCAAACTGACTGAAGTTCGTCAGAACTTCTCAGGGCGCATCATCGGGAAGAACAAAACGTCCTGGATGCTTTCCTGCCCAGTCATGAACATGGTAAGGCGGTCGATGCCGATACCGATGCCGGAGGTGGGAGGCATGCCGTATTCGAGGGCGCGTACGAAGTCGTAGTCGATGTACATGGCCTCGTCGTCACCCTTGGACTTGAGGGCGGCCTGCTCTTCGAAGCGTTCCAGCTGGTCGATGGGGTCGTTAAGCTCGGAATAGGCATTCGCGAGCTCCTTGCCGTTTACGAAGAGTTCGAAACGTTCGGTGAGGGTGTCGTCGTAGCGGCAGCGCTTTGTGAGCGGGGACATCTCCACGGGGTAGTCGATGATGAAGGTAGGCTGGATGAGCTTTTCTTCGCAGTACTGGCCGAAGATGGCGTCGATGAGCTTTCCTACGCCCATTTCCGGACTCACCTCTACATTCAGCTTCTTGCAGGTGTCACGCAGCTGGGCCTCGTCCATGCCCTTCACGTCAACGCCTGCATACTCCTTGATGGCATCCAGGATGGGAAGCCTGCGGAAAGGCGCCTCGAAGGAGATTTCATTCCCGCCGATGACCTTTTTCACGCCGCCGGTGGCCTCTGCAACCTTCTTCAACATCTTCTCCGTGAAATCCATCATCCAGATGTAATCCTTGTATGCTATATACATCTCAACGCAGGTGAATTCCGGATTGTGGGTCTTGTCCATGCCCTCGTTGCGGAAGTTCTTTGCGAACTCGTAGACGCCGCTGAAACCGCCCACGATGAGCCTCTTCAGATAGAGCTCATTGGCGATTCTCATGTACATATCCACGTCCAGTGCGTTGTGGTGGGTGATGAACGGACGTGCCGTAGCTCCGCCGGGAATAGCCTGAAGGATAGGGGTTTCCACCTCAAGGCAGCCCTCTGCGTTGAAGCACTCCCTCATGGTGTTGATGATGAGCGTACGCTTTACGAAAGTATCCTTCACCTCCGGATTCACCACAAGGTCTACATAGCGCTGACGGTAGCGGAGTTCAGGGTCGGCAAAGCTGTCGTGGACGGTGCCGTCGGCATCGGTCTTCACGATAGGAAGCACCCTCAGGGACTTCGAAAGCACCGTAAGCTCCTTCGCATGAACTGAAAGCTGGCCCGTCTGCGTAAAGAAGGCAAAGCCCTTTATGCCGATGAAATCGCCGATGTCCAGAAGCTTCTTGAACACGGTGTTGTACATGGTCTTGTCCTCACCGGGGCAAATCTCGTCGCGCTTCACATACACCTGGATGCGGCCGGCGCTGTCCTGCAGCTCCATGAAGGAGGCTGCGCCCATTATGCGGCGGCTCATGATACGTCCGGCGATGCACACGTCCTGGAAATTGCCTTCCTCTGGCTTATAGCCCTCTGCGATAGCCACGGTGGTGGTATTGACCGGGTACATCGGTGCCGGATAGGGATTTATTCCAAGTTCACGAAGTTTCTGCAGCGACTCACGCCTTCCGAGCTCCTGCTCATTCAATTCATTATATGCCATATCTCAACTGTTAGAATTGCAAAGATAATCATTTTTCCCCATATGTCCGGGCCCGGACACGAAAAAGCCCGCGCCGCCGGAAAATCGCGCCATAATCCGTCCGTACGGGCAGAATAAGCCTGCACCGCCGGAAAATCGGGCCAAATCCCGTCCGTAGTATGAGTGAGTTGACGGAAAATGGTTATATTTGTATTCAAATTATTCATTTATGAAACCTCTGTTTCTGACAAATACCCTTTCCCGTAACAAGGAGCTGTTCAAACCCATACACGAAGGCCGCGTGGGCATGTATGTCTGCGGCCCCACCGTGTACGGAGACGCCCATCTTGGCCATGCCCGTCCCGGCGTCACCTACGACGTTCTCTTCCGCCTTCTCAAGTACCTGGGATACAAGGTGCGCTATGTGCGTAACATCACAGACGTAGGCCATCTTGAGAACGATGCCGACGAAGGCGAAGACAAGATAGCAAAGAAAGCCCGTCTGGAGCAGCTGGAGCCGATGGAGGTAGTCCAGTACTACACTGAGCGCTATCACGAGGCCATGCGCCTTCTGGGCTGCCAGTCTCCCTCCATAGAGCCCCGCGCCAGCGGCCATATCATCGAGCAGATTGAGACCGTGAAGAAGATTCTCGCCGCCGGATACGCATACGAATCCAACGGCAGCGTCTACTTCGACGTGCAGAAATACAACCGTGACCACAACTACGGCGTCCTTTCCGGCCGCACCCTCGAGGCCACGCTGGAAGGCACCCGCAGCCTTGACGGCCAGGGTGACAAGCGCGCCCCCTACGATTTTGCAATCTGGAAAAAGGCCGAACCCCAGCACATCATGCGCTGGCCTTCCCCCTGGGGAGACGGCTTCCCCGGCTGGCACCTCGAGTGCTCCGTGATGGGAGAGAAATACCTTGGGGAAGAGTTCGACATCCACGGCGGCGGCATGGACCTCATGTTCCCCCACCACGAATGCGAAATAGCCCAGAATGTGGCATCCCGCGGCACCCAGGGCGTACATTACTGGGTTCACAACAACATGATCACCATCAACGGCCAGAAGATGGGCAAGTCCCTTGGGAACTTCATCACCCTTGAGCAGCTTTTCACCGGCAACCATCCCAAGCTCACCCAGGCGTATGCTCCCATGACGGTCCGATTCTTCATCCTCCAGGCTCACTACCGCGGCACCCTCGACTTCTCCAACGAAGCCCTCCAGGCTGCCGAAAAGGGCCTCCAGAGGCTTATGCAGGCGTGGAAAGAGATTTCTCCATTCGCTTCGCTCAGTCGAAATGACAAAATGCCGGGCGCGTCGCCTGTCATTTCGAGCGCAGTCGAGAAATCTCCGGTAGTGGAAGCAATCAGGGAGAAGATTGAGGACGCACTCTGCGACGACCTCAACACCCCCATTGCAATCGCGCATCTTTTCGATGCCGTGAAGCTCATCAATTCCGGCGCCCTCACCCCTGCCGACAAGGCAGCCATGAAGCAGCTCTTCGACGATATCCTCGGCACCGTCATGGGCCTTTCAATCGACGAAGAAGGCGGCAGCGAGAAGTGGGAAAAAGCCCTTGACGGCGCAATGGAAATTGTCCTCGAAAGCCGCAAAAAAGCCCGCGAGGAAAAGAACTGGGCCGAAAGCGACCGCATCCGCGACCGCCTTGCCGCAGCCGGCATCACCGTGAAAGACACCAAGGACGGAGCAACATGGACACTCCAGTAATGTCATTCTGAACGAAGTGAAGAATCTATGATGAAATTCATCAGCTGGAACGTAAACGGCCTCCGCGCCTTAGCCGGCAAGGGCTTCGCAGACGTCTTCGCAGAGCTCGATGCCGACTTCTTCTGCCTCCAGGAAACCAAGCTCCAGGAAGGCCAGATAGACCTCGAATTCCCCGGCTGGCAGTCCTACTGGAACTATGCCGAAAAAAAGGGCTACTCCGGCACCGCCGTCTATACCAAGCATACCCCGCTGAGCGTCCGCTACGGCATGGGCGTTGACGAGCACGACCACGAAGGCCGCCTCATCACCCTGGAGTATGAGAAGTTCTTTCTGGTGTGCGCATACGTGCCCAACTCACAGGACGGCCTGCGCCGTCTCGAGTACCGCATGAGCTGGGAAGACGACTTCCGTGCATATGTGAAGTCCCTCCCGAAGCCCGTGGTATTCTGCGGAGACCTCAACGTGGCACATGAGGAGATCGACCTTAAAAACCCTTCCACAAACCACATGAACGCCGGTTTCACGGATGAGGAGCGCGCCAAGATGACGGAACTCCTTGCCTCCGGCATGGTGGATACATGGCGCTTCCAGCACCCCGGCGAGGCCAAGTATTCCTGGTGGAGCTACCGCATGAACGCACGCGCAAGAAACGCCGGCTGGCGCATCGACTACTTCCTGGTTTCCGAAGATCTGAAAGACAGCATCGTCTCCACGGACATCCTGGGCGAAATCTTCGGCTCCGACCACTGCCCCGTAGAACTCATACTAAACCTTTAATACTATGGAGAACAAACTTAACTTCACGCAGACGCTCCTTGACGGTGTCAAGTGCGGCATTGCCAATGCTCTCAACCTTCTTCTGGCAGGTATCATGTACCTGATTACCTTCTGGATTCCCTATCTCAATGTTGCTACTACAATCGGCTTTTACAAGCTTGTGATTGCCCTGTCAAAGGGTGAGAAACTGGATCCCATGTCAATCTTCGAAAAGGAGAATTTCAAGAACCTCTCCGACATCTTCCTCCTCTTTGGCCTTCTGGGAGCAGGTGTCGGCGCGGCAACCGCGTTTATGTTCGTTCCCGGTATCGTCCTTGGAATCGCCTGGGGCTATGCCGTCTACTTCCTCATCGACAAGAATGTTTCGCCGCTGAAGGCCCTTCGCCTGAGCTTTGACGTAACCCGCGGTGAGAAGTGGACCATCTTCTTCGTAGAGCTCGTCCTTGTTATCGCGATTCTCCTTGTAGCCGGTCTTCTTGGCGCAATTCCCAAGGTGGGCGGCGTTCTTGCCGTAATCGTTGCCATCCTCTCGATTCCCGTTGCAATGGGCGTGGAGGCACAGCTTTACAAGCACTTCAGCGCAAAGGCAGAGGAACTTCTGGCAGAATAATCGGCCGGACACCGCAGCCCCGGTATCCGTGCCCAAATGCACAAAAAACGCCCGCTCTGACACCAGAACGGGCATTTTCGTGTCCAGCGGGGAAACTATCTTATTTTTCTGTGCACCGGGACGGGGGCATTGAATACCTTCCGGCCGAATGACTTGGTGCCACAGACCTTCATCCTGCGTGCCGGGGCAGCCAGGCCGGAATCTTCACCATCATCCGGCCATTCGAAGCTGCGGCCGTCAACCTGGATGGGTGCGAATCCGTATTCGCCGGTGAAATTGCCTTCCTCGTCCAGGAGGAACACAATTGCTTCGTATTCGCCGTCGGGCATGGCTTCGTACTCGGTATAACCGCCATCGGCAAACGTACCGGAGAAGAGGATGTCGGCGGGAGTCATGGGCTCGCCCAAGAGTTCATACAGCCATCCGTACTGCTCGTACACCGCATCAAAATATGCGCTCAGATATGTAGAAAGGGACTCTGCATAAGAAGGAACATCGGTAATTGTTCCCTTATCCTCGACTGAGAGGAACCACAGGGCGTCACCGGTTCCGGCGGCAGAAAAGACGTCAAAGTCTCCGCTTACCTCATTCCCCTCTTCATCCTCATAATTATCCGTATACCTGCCGATATACTCAACTGCAAGGCCGTCTTTTGCCGTGAAGGCTGCGGGCATCCCGGGCTCGTATTTCGGAGTATTGTCCACCAGTTCGGCAAAGGTGACTTCACTTATTCCGTACCTTCCGGTGGCCTTGCCGTCAGCAGTGAATTCCACGAGGTAAATCTTGGCCAGGCCTTCTCCGGGATATGAGACATAAGTTCCTTCCTCGCCATTGGCAAACAGCAGGTCTTCGAGCTCATTACCATCGGCAAAGCCGTCTATAGTGTCCTGCTCCCAGGCCTTCACCAGCTCCTCCACAGAGCCGTATTCCTGTTTAAGCTGCTCGTCGGTATATGCATCAAGCCAGAAATACTGGATATCGGGTGCGTTGACGGTTACGTCCTGGTAGCCGTCTCCCTGATACATGTAAGGTTCGCCATCCAGGGTTACGGACCATGATGACTGGAGGCTCAGGCCACCGGTATTCCCTCCGCCGGAGCTGCTGCCGTCATAGAGGATATAGGCGGTGTCGGGAGTGCCGCGATTGGCGCCCACGGCTCCGGCCACAGTGATTGCAGCCTCGGAGCCCTTTGCCACCGATGCCGGATTAAGAAGAGTAATTACGACAGTGGCCGTAGTGCTGCCGGCCTTGATGGTCACAGGCCTTTCATATTCAAGGAACTCCGCTGCTATCGGCTTGTTTCCCTTGCTGTCCTTGGAGGCGGAAGCAAGTATCACGGAAACGTCGTTAGCCGACGCCTCAGAAAGGGTGAGAACGGCATTTGCCGTGTTGCCGGAGAAGGCAGCATCGGCAGTTAAAGTAACCTGGGGCAAGGTCTCCTGGACTTTCTCCTGCTTGCAGGAAAGAGTCATTACGGCAGCAGATACGGCTGCGGCAAAAAGGATTAATTTCTTCATTTCGCTATAATATGTCGTACAAAGATAATCAATTTTTCGTACCTTCGTGGTGACTAAGAATCAAGACATGACAATCATAGACGGAAAAGCCGTTTCATCGGCACTGAAAGAAAGTATAAAAGAGCAGGTTGCAACGTTCCCCGAAAAGTACGGCAGGGTGCCGCACCTCACGGTGATTCGCGTGGGTGAAGACCCGGCCAGCGTGGTTTACGTCCGCAACAAGGAAAAGGCCTGCGAGGCCGTCGGCATCCGCAATTCCACCATCGTCCTTGCCGACACCACTACCGAAGAGGAACTCCTGAACCTCGTGCGCGCCCTCAACGAGGACGACACCGTAGACGGTATCCTGGTCCAGCTTCCCCTCCCCGCACAGATATCGGAAGCCCGCGTAATCGAGACCATCGCCCGCGAAAAGGACGTTGACGGCTTCCATCCCCTCAACGTGGCCGGCCTCTGGCAGAAGAACCCTCACGTGAACCCCTGCACCCCCGCCGGCATCATGAAGCTGCTCGCTTCCATCGGCGTGGATCCCAAGGGCAAAAGGGCCGTCGTCATCGGCAGGAGCAACATCGTGGGCCTTCCCGTTGCGAAAATGCTCCTGGACGCCAACGCCACCGTCACCACCTGCCACACCCGCACCGTAGACATGCCCTCCATCACCCGTGAGGCCGATATCCTCGTCGTCGCCGCCGGCCGCGCTAAAATGGTCACTGCCGATATGATAAAACCCGGCGCCGTTGTTATCGACGTCGGGATGGATCGAGACCCGGAAACCGGGAAACTCTGCGGAGATGTGGATTTCGAGGCTGCCAAGGAGGTTGCCGGGGCAATAACCCCCGTCCCCGGCGGCGTAGGTCCCATGACCATCGCCTGCCTCATGGAAAACACCGTTACCTGTTTCCTGCAAAGACAGCCTTGACCCTGCTGCGCTCGCTGCGGGAAACGTGAATCTTTCCGCGCTGCACCCTGGTCTTGGTACCACGGAGCTGCAGGAAGGATTTCGTCTGGGGTGCGGGGTCTTCCGACACCCTCTCCATGGTAAGGGGAAATACGGCTACATTCTCATTGTACACGAACCAGTTCTTTTCGTTCTGGCTCCAGCCGAAGTATTTCATGTCGTAGAACTCGGTCTCATAGTCGTGGTCTCCCACAACGGCTGTCACGGACACGGGCTCTATCGCCGCAGACTTGCCGTCCTCGGAAAGCCTTGCACATGCAACATCCCTGTCCTCTTCCTCTATGATATAGATGCCGGGAGTATCCCATACGCCCTTGTAGTATATTTCACCAAGGAAAACCTCCTCAACGGTGTCATTGTACTCCTCGTCAGGATAGGTCTGGATATACTGGGAAGTGAAGTACATGTCTCCTGCGTCGTAGAAGGTCACTATGTCTTCCTGGTTCATCTGCATCCAACCTTCCTCTTCCTTTTCGAGCGTCTCCCAACCCGCTACCCTGTACATGAAATTGTTCTCCTCACTGGTCACGGAGAGCAGGTAGGACACGTCCTTTGCAGGCCTGCCGTCGGTTCTGCCGCTTACTCTCCAGGTGCCGAGCCACTTCTTGAAGTCTTCCGTGGGATCTTCCTGTTCCACTTCAAAGGAGAGGTAGTTGAACTCACCGGTGAGCTTGTAATCAGAATCCAACGCCATGATGAAAGCATACCAGTCTCCATGTCTGAACGCATTGAAGTTCATCGTCTGCGGGCCGGTATAGATATAATTGGCCTGTTCCTCCTTGCTCATGCCCATCACCCACGCCAGCTCATTTTCCATGAACTTCTGATTGTCCCCCTCGTAAGAGGAATAATCATCAATGGAAAGGACGCTGACAAGGTAAATAACGTTGTTGGGGACATTGGTGGATATTACATCTACCCTGTCTCCGCCGACAGTCTTCCTGCCTTCATATACTATGTTCCAGGATGTATTCTGCCTGAGTTCGAACTTCGTGCCGGTTTCAGGGGTTACAACCGTAGAACCACTGTCCGAGCCGCCGCTCTGCCGCTGATACCTGTCATGCTTGCGGCAACCTGCCACAGCAAGCACCACCGCCACTGCGGCCATCAAAAACCTAAGCTTTCTCATAACACATGTATTTTCCACAAAGATATGCAAAATCCCGGCCATTCCCCAGTCCCGTCCGGAAAAATGCCCGTTTTCCCGGATAGTCGGCAAACTAATTCAATGTCTTTACCAATTCGGTAAAATCGGACCAGTTTTCCACGCGATATCCTCGGATATCACGTACTGATTCTTTGAACCAGTTAATCTTTGACAATGTGGAAATTGCACGAATCATTGATGACATGTCTTCTGAACGGGACAGGTACGTACTCCCCTGAATCCACTCAAACCCACACTCTTTCAAAACCTTTTTGATTTCGTAGTAAGCACGGTTATAGGGATGTTTATAGTGTTCACAGAGAGCACTCACAGACATGTCGAAACTAATGGCGAACATCAGGCGACAGTCTTGAATAAATCAGGTTTCCCAAAAAAGACATTTCCGTCCTCTGTTTCTGCAGAGATGACAGTTCCAATGAATGAATTCTCTTCAACCTCAATCACAGTACCTCTAATCCATTCTGAGGACATTGTCAGGTCCGGGGAAATCAATATGTTATCACCTAAGGCCATAAAGCATCATTATTTTGTGCAATATTACAACTTTCTTTTTATTAAAGCAAACATTATCCCAATTTAGGGCTAGCATCTGTAGTCCATACATTCACGATGCCCCTCCGGAAGCACCCCGTGCTGGAAATTTCACGTTCCCCGGATAGCCCGGCAGAACAGGGAGGCGGGGGCGAATAGGAACGGAGTGAATGCGAGTGCCGGAGGAAGGGCTGGTCCGCGTCAGCGGATGCCGGAAATTCGGGAGGGTGATTTTCGGAGACGGGGTGTGGAGTCCAGACTGGAGGGTGTTCAATCGAAGGGGAAACGAGGTTTTTGACGGCAAAGCCCTTCCTACGGGCACAGAGCATACGACGTGACGTCAGCCCCCGCCTCCCTGTTCTGCCGGGCTATCCACTAGACAACTATGACGGCGATACATTCAAACCACCGTTTGGGGACATGAGATGGCGTTTTTGGCGGTTTGGCACTGTTTAAACTACGTCAAACCACCGTTTTCGGCTTCTCACGCACGAGAACGGTGGTTTGAGTGTATCCAAAAACCCAATAATTGTCACTGATCGGAGCCAGGGCACACCTGCCTACATATCGGCATTGATGACCGCAACACGCGGGCACCAAATCCGGGGGTTCCGTGCCCGAGGGCATAAAAAAAGCCCGTCCGGACACCGGAACGGGCTTGATTGTGTCAGGCAGAGCCTAAAGATCGTTCATGGCTTCTGCGTAGTCGGCCTTGGAGGTTACCTGGATGTCCTGGTACTTGGCAAGACCTGTACCTGCAGGGATGAGGTGACCGCAGATGACGTTCTCCTTGAGGCCTTCGAGGTAGTCCACGCGGGCGCGGATGGCGGCTTCGCTGAGCACCTTCGTGGTCTCCTGGAAGGAGGCTGCGGAGATGAAGGAGCCGGTCTTGAGGGCTGCGCGGGTGATACCCTGAAGCACCTGGGACGCGGTTGCGGGCTTTGCGGGACGTGCTGCGATGAGCTTTGCACCCTGGCGCTCGAGGGAGGCGTTCTCGCCGCGGAGGTCGCGTGCAGAGATGATGTCGCCTTCTTCAAACTTGGTGCTGTCGCCCGGATCCTCTACATAGTACTTGCCGAAGATGCTGTCGTTCTTGTCCATGAACTCCCACTTGTCCACCAGTTCCTCCGGGAGGAATTCGGTGTCGCCGGGATCGTTGATCTGGACCTTTCTCATCATCTGGCGTACGATGATCTCGAAGTGCTTGTCGTTGATCTTCACGCCCTGCAGACGATACACGGCCTGAATCTCGTTCACGATGTACTCCTGAGCCTTCACCGGACCAAGGATGTTGAGGATGTCGGTAGGAGAGGTACCGCCGTCGGAAAGACGGGTACCGGCCTTCACGTAATCGTTCTCCTGGACCAGGATCTGCTTGGTCATGGGAACTTCGTAACGCTTCTCGACACCGCTACGGTTCTTCACGATGATCTCACGCTTACCCCTCTTGACAGGACCCATGAGGACCTCGCCGTTGATTTCGGAGAGGATGGCAGGGGCCGAAGGAGTACGGGCTTCGAAGAGCTCGGTAACACGCGGCAGACCACCGGTGATATCGCCTGCCTTGCCGATTGCGCGAGGGATCTTGATGACCACGTCGCCTACCTTGACCTGAGCACCGTCGCTCACGATGACGTGGGCGCCCACAGGGAGGTTGTACTGACGGAGGATGACACCGTCGGCACCTACGATGAGCATGGTAGGGCTCTTAGTCTTGTCCTTGCTTTCGATGATGACCTTGTCGGTTGCACCGGAGAACTCGTCGGCACTTTCCTCACGGAAGGTGGTGCCTTCGACCATGTTCTCGAAGCGTACGGTACCGGCATTTTCGACGATGGTGGTTGCGTTGTAGGCATCCCACTCGCAGATGAGGTCTCCCTTCTTCACGGTGTCGCCGTCCTTGAAATAGAGAACGGAGCCGTAAGGGATGTCGTACTGGGAATAGGTCATGCCGGTGCGCTCGTCAACGATGCGGAGTTCGGTCATACGGGAAACCACGATCTGGCGCACGGTGCCGTCCTCGTCAACGCGGTCGATGGTACGGAGCTCCTCGAACTGGAGGCGGCCTTCGTACTTGGACTCGATGGTGGAGTCTGCAACGCTACCGGAAGCGGTACCACCGACGTGGAAGGTACGCAGTGTAAGCTGGGTACCAGGCTCACCGATGGACTGTGCTGCGATAACGCCAACCACTTCGCCGGTTTCAACCATGCGGGATGTTGCAAGGTTGCGGCCGTAGCACTTGGCGCAGACACCCTTGCGGGACTCGCAGGTGAGAACGCTGCGGATTTCAACCTGTTCGATAGGCAGGGAGTCGATGAGGGCTGCGGTGTCCTCACGGATTTCCTCGCCGGCGGCGATGATAAGTTCGCCGGTGAGAGGGTTGAAGATGTCATGCACGGAAGTACGTCCAAGGATGCGTTCGCCAAGGGATTCGACCACCTCGTCCTTGTTCTTGATTGCGGTGGCGATGAGGCCGCGGAGGGTTCCGCAGTCTTCCTCGGTGATGATAACATCGTGGGAAACGTCGACAAGACGCCTGGTCAGGTAACCTGCATCAGCGGTCTTGAGGGCGGTATCGGCAAGACCCTTAC
>DGSO01000017.1:63971-64121 GCA_002393945.1 Bacteroidales bacterium UBA4360 | reverse complement strand
ACTGAGCTACTTCCGCCTTTTTCTTCGAAAAAGTCGGGTTTCCGGGCTGCGCCTCGGAATAGAAAGTAAACTTTCTCTTCTCTCGGCTTGCACCGGAACTCCGCCAGCCGACGCGCGGCTCGAAGATTGTGGGAGGAGGTGGACTCGAAC
>DGSO01000017.1:543-63774 GCA_002393945.1 Bacteroidales bacterium UBA4360 | reverse complement strand
CCAACTGAGCTATATCGGCAGCTCAATCCTTCATCTGCTGAAAGGACTGCAAAGGTATTAACTTTTTTTCAATCCTCCAAAACTTTTTAAATATTTTTCATCGCGCTGATGAAAAGGTCGAAGAGACTTTCGGCATCCAGGCCGCAATCCTCAAGCTGTTCGCTCCTCGACGCCTGCTTTATGAACCTGTCCGGAATGCCTACGCCCTTGATTATTGGAGCGTCAGGGCGGGCTGCGAAGTATTCGGAAACAGCGCCGAAGAGCCCCCCTGCCATGCTTCCGTCCTCCACGGTGATTATCACTTTATACTTTGCGGCCTCTTCCAGGATTTCCGTGTCCAGGGGCTTGATGTAGCGCATGTCCCAGACGGCGGGGCCGGTCCAGTAATCGGTCTTGTGCCTCTGCGCAGCCTCAACCGCACGGTTCACCACAGGGCCGATGCCAAGCACCGCCACGGTCTTTCCGTCCACCAGCTTTTCGCCCTTCCCCACCGGGAGGGTATCGGCAGGAACATCCTTCCACCGCACGCCTTCCCCGTACCCGCGCGGGTACCTTATAAAGAAAGGTCCGCCTTTGTGGCCGAGGGCCGTATGCATGAGGCGCCTGAGCTCCAGCTCATTCCTGGGGGCCGATATCGTCACGCCCGGCACCGCCCTGTATGCCTGCATGTCGAAGGTTCCGGCATGGGTGGCGCCGTCCTCCCCTACCAGGCCGCCGCGGTCCAGGCAGAACACTACCGGGAGCTCCTGCAGGGCGGCATCGTGGATGATATTGTCATATGCGCGCTGTGAGAAGGACGAATAAATGTTGCAGAACGGCCTCATGCCCGCAGCCGCAAGGCCGGCAGAGAATGTTGCGGCATGTCCTTCCTCGATTCCCACGTCGAAGAACCTTTCGGGGAAGGCGTGCTGGAAGCCGGTCATCCCGCAGCCGGACGCCATGGCGGGCGTAATGCCCACAACCCTGTTGTCCTTTTCAGCCAGTTCCACCAGGGTGTCTCCAAACACGTCCTGGTACCTGCTCACTGCCGATACGGTCTTGATGCGTTCGCCCGTGACGGGGTTGAACTTGCCCGGGGCATGCCAGGTGACGGGATCGGCCTCGGCGGGAGCGTAGCCCTTGCCCTTCTTGGTGATTATATGGAGGATGCGGGGGCCCTTGATGCCCTTGAGGCGCTTCAGGACGGCAGTGAGAAGGTCTATGTCGTTGCCGTCGATGGGGCCGAAGTAGCGGAAGCCTATGGATTCGAAGAGGGCGCCGCCGCTGCCCCGCACCATGTTGGACTTGGAGTTGATCACAAGACGCTGCAGCCAGTTGCGGACTTTTCCTTCGCCAAGGCTGTGCCAGATCTTGCCCTTGAGGCGGTTGTAGAAGGAGGACGTAGTAACCTTGAGGAGGTAGTTGTGAAGACCTCCGCGGGCCTCGTCTATGGAGATGTTGTTGTCGTTCAGGATTACGAGGACATCGGCCTTGGAGTTGCCCGCGTTGTTAAGGCCTTCCCAGGCAAGGCCGCCGGTGAGGGCTCCGTCGCCGATTACGGCCACCACCCTTTCGCCGGTGCTCATGATCCTGGCGGCCTCGGCATAACCAAGCGCCGCGCTGATGGAAGTGGATGAATGTCCGGCCCCGAAGGCATCGTACGGGCTTTCCGACATCTTGGGGAAACCGCTGATCCCGTCACGTTTGCGGTTCAGTTTGAAGGCTTCGCGCCTTCCGGTCAGAATCTTGTGGGCATAGGCCTGATGCCCCACGTCGAATATAAGTTTATCCTTCGGGGTATTATATACATAATGAAGGGCCGTGATCAGTTCTACCGCACCGAGGCTTGAACCAAGGTGGCCGGGGTTTTCCGCACAGCACTGAACCATATATTCCCTGACCTCTGCACACAACTGGGGCAGCTTCTTTTTGGGAAGTTTCCTAAGATCCTCGGGAGAATTGATCGATTCGAGTAGTTTTAGCATATCGTGCAAATATACGAATATTTTCCCAAACTCTCCCATCTTCTCCCCACCGCCGGATTCCCAGGCCATTTCCCGTCCGTAGCTTGTGCGCAGTTAACAAATTGCGCACTTTTCCGTCATTATTATGGTGGCCGGGCAAAGTAATTGCATAAATATTTTGCATTTCAAATAAACAGTTATATCTTTGCAGTGTAATAGGTCACTAATACAGTAGAAGTGATATGGCATTGATCGAGCTTAAAGACATCAACAAGACTTACCAGGGGGCGCAGCCTCTCCATGTGCTCAAAGGAATAAACCTTGAGATAGGGCGCGGGGAGTTCGTGTCCATCATGGGCGCATCCGGCTCGGGGAAGTCCACCCTTCTGAATATTCTCGGTATCCTTGACAATTACGACACCGGGGAATACATCCTGGACGGAAAGCTCATCAAGGACCTTTCCGAAAAACAGGCTGCCGACTACCGCAACCGCATGATTGGCTTCATTTTCCAGAGTTTCAACCTCATTGGCTTCAAAACGGCAGTGGAGAACGTCGAACTGCCGCTTTACTACCAGGGCGTGAACCGCAGGAAGCGCCATGCCATGGCAATGGAGTACCTGGACAGGCTTGGCCTTGCGCAGTGGGCGTCGCATTATCCCAATGAGATGTCCGGCGGCCAGAAGCAGCGCGTCGCCATAGCCCGTGCCCTCATAACCAGCCCACGCATCATCCTTGCCGATGAGCCCACCGGCGCCCTTGACTCCAAAACCAGCGTAGAAGTGATGAACCTCCTCACCAAGCTGAACAGGGAAGACGGGATGACAATAATCGTAGTCACCCACGAAAGCGGCGTCGCCAACGAAGCCGACAAGATAATCCACATCAGCGACGGCATAATAGGGAAGGTGGAGGAGAATGTAAAGCATGACAACTGGAATTCGGCACTTATCAAGTAGTTATGAGAGACCTTTTCGGAGAGATATATAATTCCATCCGCAACAACAAGCTGCGGACTGCGCTCACCGGCTTTGCGGTGAGCTGGGGGATATTTCTCCTTATATGCCTACTCGGAACCGGAAACGGTATCACCAATTCCCTGCTGTCCAACAGCGGTCAGTTCGTGCAGAACTCCATCCAGGTCTATGGCGGCCGCACCTCCATGCCTGCAAACGGATACAGGGAGGGCCGGTGGATTCAGCTTGATGACGGGGACGTACGGCTCACAAAAGACTATTCCGACAAGGTGGAGAAGGTTGCCACCGTCACAAACGGAACGATGGGCACCATAGTCATGGGAGACAAGACGGTGTCGGCCTACATGATGGGCGTGACGGCAGAATACTCTGAAATACAGAAAGTGTCCCTGAAAGAAGGCCGTTTCATCAATCCGCTGGACGAGAAGGACGCCGCCAAGGTTGCAGTCCTGAGCACCACCCACCTCAAGGACCTTGGGGACGATGTCATCGGCAGATGGATAACCATCGCAGGCGTTGTCTTCAGGGTTGTCGGTGTGTACCACGGTGACGAGAACGACTTCCAGTCCAACCTCTACATCCCCTACAGTACCTACAAGGGCATTTTTGACCCCTCAGACAAGATCAGCAGCATCATCATGACATTCCGGGGCGTAAACAACATCAAGGAAAGCGACGAGTTTGAGGGCGGATACTCAAGGAGCATCAAAAACCGCCACCAGGCCGACCCCGACGACCCTTCCGCCATCTGGATATGGAACCGTTTCAGCCAGAACGTGCAGATGACGCAGGCGCAGAACATCCTCAGGATTGCCCTCTGGATAATAGGTATCCTCACCCTCATAAGCGGCATCGTGGGCGTGTCCAACATTATGCTCATCACCGTGAAGGAGCGAACCCATGAGTTCGGAATCCGCAAGGCCATCGGAGCCCGCCCCGGCAGCATCCTCTCGCTCATAATAGCAGAGAGCGTAACCATTACAGCGCTGTTCGGATATATAGGAATGTTCCTTGGAATGATTGCATGCGAGGTGCTGGACAAAACGGCAGGGGCCAATGCCGTGGATATCGGCTTCACCCAGATAAGGATGCTGGAGAACCCCACGGTTGGGTTGGACACGGCCCTTGCGGCCACTCTCCTTCTGGTGGTGGCAGGAACCATCGCCGGGCTGGCACCGGCGCGAAAGGCGGCGAAAGTTAAACCCATAGAAGCACTCAGGGCGGAATGAGACTGGACCGTGACACATTCAGGGAAATCCTTGACAGCCTGCTGCGAAACCGCAGCCGGAGTCTTCTCACCGGCTTCGGAGTCTTCTGGGGTGTATTCATGCTCATGCTGCTGGTTGGCGGCGGCCAAGGCCTGAAACAGCTTCTGGAGAAGAACTTCGACGGCTTTGCCCAGAATACCTGCATAGTATATCCCGAGCAGACCTCCAAAGCCTACAAAGGCTACCAGAAGGGCCGCTGGTGGGGCATGACCGAGACCGACGTTGACAGGGTGAGGGCGATGGTCCCGGAACTGGAGATCGTAACGCCGATCATTTCCCGCTGGGGGCAGACCGCCGTAAAGGGGGAGAACACGGCCTCAGGCAGCATGAAAGGCGTCACACCGGAATACGTGGGCGTAGAAACCCCCAAGATCCGTTATGGCCGATACATAAACCAGATGGACCTTGCCGATGAGAAAAAGGTCTGCGTGATAGGCAAGCGTATCTACGAGCAGCTTTTCCCCGAAGGCGGAGACCCCACAGGACAGAGAATAGCCATTTCCGGAATATATTATACGGTAGTGGGCGTGGATTACAACGAGGGCAACATGAGCGTCAACGGCCGCGCCACCGAGACCATTTCCGTACCGTACACAACCATGCGGAAGGCATATAATTTCGGAAAGGGGATAGGCCTTCTGTGCGTCACGGCAAAGCCGGGAGTGGAGATGTCATCCGTTATCCCAAGGATAAGGAGCATCATCCAGAGGGCCCACAGCATATCTCCGGATGACAACCAGGCCGTGCAGCTCATAAACACGCAGCTCATTTTCGGGATAGTGGACAATCTGTTCAAGGGGATCAATTTCCTTATCTGGCTCATCGGCCTTGGAACTCTTCTTGCCGGAGCGATAGGAGTGTCGAACATAATGATGGTGTCGGTGCGGGAGAGAACCGTGGAGATTGGCATCCGCCGCGCCATAGGAGCAACGCCCAGGCAGATCCTGGGGCAGATAATGAGCGAGAGCGTGATCCTTACGGTGGTGGCCGGGATGATGGGTATAGTGGTGAGCGTGGGAATCCTTGCCACGGTGGAGCTTGCGATGACTCAGGACGGGGTGCTCAAGGCAGCTTTTCAGGTGCCGTTCAGCACTGCCGTGACGGCAGCACTGCTTCTTACCGTGCTTGGCGTCCTTGCCGGACTTATGCCGGCCGTACGCGCCATGGGAATAAAACCCGTAGACGCCATGAGAGACGAATAATAAAACAAAACAGATATGAAAAAACTTGGTAAAATCCTTCTCGCAGTGCTGATTGTGGCAGTTTTTGCCGGCACTTTCATGTATCTTTTCCGCCGTTCCAAGCCGGCGGAAGTGCAGTATGAGACGCTGGAGGCCGGGATCGGCACCATTGTCAGAAGCACCATAGTCACGGGGAAAATCCAGCCGCGTGACGAGGTTAACATAAAGCCGCAGATAAGCGGTATCATATCCGAGCTGTACAAGGAAGCCGGCCAGAAGGTCAAGCAGGGGGAAATCATCGCCAAGGTAAAGGTGATTCCCGACATGAACCAGCTTTCATCGGCACAGAGCCGCGTCCGCCTGGCAGAGGTCAACGCCAAGCAGGCCAAGACGGACTATGAGAGGGAGAAGCAGCTCTATGACAAGAACCTGGTGAGTGCCGACGAATATGAGAAGTCCTACCAGCAGCTGCAGCAGGCAAACGAGGAATATGCATCGGCAAAAGAGGCCCTGGAGATTATCAGGGACGGTGTTTCGTCCTCCAATGCGTCGGGAAGCTCCACCCTTATCCGTTCCACGATTTCCGGACTCATACTGGATGTCCCGGTCAAGGTGGGCAATTCCGTGACCATGTCGAACACCTTCAACGACGGCACCACCATTGCGACTGTGGCCGATATGGACGACCTGATTTTTGACGGCAACATCGACGAGACGGAGGTGGGAAAGCTGCGCGGCGGGATGCCGGTCCGTATCACCATCGGCGCAATACAGGACTTCAGCTTCGACGCTTCCCTGGAGTACATCTCCCCGAAGGCCACTGAGAACAATGGCGCCAACCAGTTCGAGATAAAGGCCTCCGTCAAGGTCCCTGCCGATGTGACCGTGCGCTCAGGATACAGCGCCAACGCGGAAATAGTACTGGAAGAAGCCCGCGACGTGGTGGTGCTGCAGGAGTCGGCAATCCAGTTCGACGGCGAGGATACTTATGTCTATCTGCGTACGGACCTCGGTGACGAGAGGCGCGACGTGAAGACCGGCATCTCTGACGGAATCAACATCGAGATAAAGAGCGGCCTTGCCGAAGGGGACAAGGTGCGCGGCGCCCAGATTGCGGACTTCAAAAAGAAGTAGGCCATGACAGCACTTTTGACAATGATACTGGCAGTCGCGGTGGATACCGCGGCCACCCCGGACCTGTCCCATCCATGGGGGCTGGAAGAATGCATCTCATGGGCCCTGGAGCATAATCTGAACGTGGTTCAGCAGGAGATGAGCCGTCAGAATTCGGAGATTGAGCTGAATACGGCGCAGTGGTCGCTGGCGCCGTCGGTACAGGCGTCGGCCTCTGAGAACTGGAACTTTGGAAGGGGACTCGGCGGGGACAATACCTATGCATCCGGGAACTCTTCCACCACCGGCTTCTCCATAGGCGGCGGGATGAACCTTTTCGACGGGCTGGCAACGCCTAACCGCATTTCGCAGGCCAGGCTGAACCTTGACGCCGCTACGCAGGACCTGGAGAAGGTACGTGACGATATCCGTGTATCCGTAGCCCGTGCATACGTGCAGATACTGTATAATTACGAGATACTGGACGTCGCAAGGCAGCAGATAGCCATCGACTCAATGCAGGTGGCCCGCCTGGAGGGCATGATGGCTTCCGGGAAGGCTTCATCGGCTCAGGTATCGCAGCAGAAGGCGTCCCTGGCACAGAGTCAGGTGACGCTGGTGCAGGCAGAGAACAATCTCCGCGTTGCCATTCTGGACCTTGCCCAGCTCTTGGAGTTTCCTTCCTGGGAGGGGTTCTCGGTGGTGAGGCCAAAGGTTGAGGTGGAGGATTTCTACCTTGGCACTCCGGACGACATCTATGACGAGGCCTGTGGGCTGAGACCGGCAATCCGTGCAGAGCAGCTGCGGCTGGATGCTTCGGAAAAGACCATTGCCATAGCCCAGGCGGCATACATGCCGTCCCTGTCCCTCAGCGCCGGCCTCGGAACCAATTACTATTCCAATTACGGCGGCAAGGGCTTCTGGGAGCAGATGAACGACAACTTCAGCCAGTACATCGGGCTGTCGCTGAGCATACCCATATTCAACAGGTTCTCTACCCGCAACCAGGTGCGCAGCGCGCAGCTTAACAGGATGTCGCAGAAGGTGCGTCTGCGCCAGGTGCAGCAGCAGCTTTACAAGGAAATACAGCAGGCCTGGAACGGAGCCGTGGCCGCCCGCGCCAAATATGACGCCTCCCTTCTTGCCGCCGATGCCGCCGCCGATGCCTTTGAACTAGTCCTTGCAAAGTATGAGAACGGCAAGGCTGCCATCACTGAATTCAATGAGTCCCGCGCCCAGATGCTAAAGACGCGTTCTAACTGCGTCCAGGCCACCTACGAGTACCTTTTCCAGACCCGTCTCGTGAACTTCTACCGCGGCGGTACGCTGGCGCTGTAGGATTTCCCGCACGGAGTTGTACGCTGATAGGCCAGGCGCTCGTCACCGGATTCCAAATAGATGATGCCGCAGTAGGTGAAACCGTGCTTGAGAATGTTGTGCTGCATGATGTGATTGTCACGGTGGGTGTCTATCCGGATGCTGCGGTCATGGGAAAACGCGAAGTCCATTATGGCGGCAAAGACGCCGTGCACCTCCGGGAAACTGCCGATACGATGAATCACGTGATACGGGCCGTCGTCCAGCCATCGGCCCCCGTAAATCCTGGCGTAGGTGGGTTCGGGCGATGGGATGAAGGCGAAATACCCCACCACCCTGCCGGATTCCTCCAGCACATATCCCACTTGTTCCGATATGTCACCCACGACAACTCCCTCGGAAGGGTATCCGTTCACCCACTGTCCGTAATTGCCGGAAGCGCGCATGATACATTTGGCCGCCTCAAGGACGGCCATTATTGCGGGAATATCGGCAGGTATGGCTGGCCTTACGTTCAACGGCTACTTCTTCTTCATTACGAAGAAGTCCATGTTGGTGTACTTGACTTCCACGTACATGTCACCCGCGACTTTGGTGAGCGCCCAGGTGGACTCCCACAGGTCCCCACCGGTAATTTCCCACCAGGTTTCGGCCTCGAGCGTGGTCTCGTTTATCGGGGAAACTTCGTAGTATAAAGGTGTACCGTACTGGTTCGCGTGGATGATATAGGAATTCCATCTGTGATCCGGAGTGAGCGTAAGCTCTCCCTTTGCATATTTCCAGGTTCCGGATTCTTTAATGCAGGCATTGAATGTGACATAATCGCCGTCTTCCGCGAGTTTGCCGTACTGCGAATATACTTCCCAGCGGGTGAATTTCTTTCCGTCAAAGCTTATGCGGTACTGCTTTCCACTGTCACTGGTGCCTTCCCAAGTGCCCTTGAGCTCACTTTCGGCGGGGAAAGACTCGCCGCGTGTCATGACAAGAGTGACGCCTTTTGATATGATATCATCTTCCAGCTGCTCAACGGTAAGGACATCGGCCTCGAATGAAAGCACTTTATACTTGTGGCTGGGGAATATGAGTTCCGCTTTGACCCATGCCCCGGATTCGACGGGAGCGCCGCCCTGCTGCTGGGACTGCGACCAGTCCACTTCGCCGGTCCAGAAAGTATTGCCCTTGAGGGTTATTATATCGTTTTCATACGTGAAGGTGCCTTCTTCCTTCATCGGCGAATAACCTCCTACATGCCAGATGTAAGTATTTCCGCTGAAGGTGATGTCAATTGGATGATGACTGTCCATCGTCGTTCCAGTATGGGCAATCCACTTGCCATCCAGTGCGGTGCCTTCTGTATTGTCTTTTCCGCAAGCGGCAATAAGGGCTATTGCGGCAAAAAGAAGCAGTGCTTTGTTTTTCATGGTCATCATATGATTGGTTTGCTCAAAGGTAAGGATTGGAAACCTTGGACAGACTAACGGAACGTAAAAGTTTCTCCCAAATTGTACAAATCAGCCTTTAAAAGGGGCTCGGCAAGGCCTTGATGGCATCAACTGTTGGGGGCGTCAAGACGGAGTTCGGGATGGCGCCTGGATGTTGCCGCAAACACGAGGGCGGTCAAAAGGGCAAGCACACAGAGTCCCACGAACATGAGTTCTACCGACACGGGGCCGCCGGCACTGTCTCCAAGGATAATTCCGGCTATCCATTTGAAGCTCATGAGACCAAGGTTCTGCACCCAGTATATCAGAGCGAACGTGGTGCCAAGCACCTTGTCCGGCACGATCTTCGGCACCGAGGGCCACAGCGCCGCGGGTACCAGCGAATAGCCGAATCCAAGGAATACCATGGCAAGATAGCCCCAGAACGGAACGCCCTGAGGGGCGAATGCCAGGAGGAGATGGGCTATTAGCGCAAGGACTGCACCCAGCACCATCCATCTTGTGCCCCTGCCGGCCTTGTCTACCAGCATGCCGAACAGCGGCGCAAATATGACCGTGGAGAAGGGCAGCATGGAAACCATCCACCCGGCAGCTTGTGCCGGAATGTCAAAACGCGGTATCAGAATGGCGCCCGCGAACTTCTTGAATGCTATTATACTGCTGTAGAAAAGTACGCACAGGAGTCCCAGGATCCAGAAATTCCTGTTTCCAAGCACGCCCAGGACGTCTTTGAAGCGGAATTCGTCTTCATTGGATTTCTCGACTTCGCTCGAAATGACAGAAGGGGTTGTCGGTTTGGCGGAGGCTTTGGCATCAAGCGCCACGAAAATGGCCCAGAGGATAAGACCGGCGGCCATGAGTCCCATGCCCACGAGGGCGGGACGGGCCGTTTCGGCAAGGGTATATACATGGCCGGACATCTGCTGTACCAGGCGCGGGCTCAGGACCAACGCGAAGGCGGTGCCAAGACGTGCAATGGCCAGTTGAAGGCCCATGGCAAGAGCCATCGGCCCGCCTTTGAACCATTTGGCGATGGAGCGGGTAACGGCGGTTCCGGCAATTTCGCTTCCGAGGCCGAAGAGCATCACTCCCGCATAGGCCCAGGACAGCGAGGAAGGCCCGCCGCCGAGCAGCGCCAGCGTAACCATCCCGGCCCCCAGCACCATCATGCCCACGAAGACCGATCCGCTCACCCTTACGCCCCACTTGTCCAGGAGGATTCCGCCGATGACCAGGCCGCCGAACACGCACAGCACGCTGTACCCGCTGGCGTACAGGCCGTAGCCTGCCGAATCCCATCCCAGCGCAGTGAGCGATGGATTTTCGAAGAGATAGGATATGCTGGAGAACATGTCGTCAAAGTAGTACGATGCGAACATCGGCACTACCAGACAAGCAAGCGCGGCCCATGGGAGCCACGCATGCCTTTTACTCTGAGGAACTGTCATCAGTCTTCTTTTATGTTAGGAAGTTCAAGGCCCAGTTTCTTCTTGCGGTCGACCACCTTGAGCACGAGGCCAAGGCCGAGTGCCGCCACGCCCAGGCAGGCAAGCATCACGAGCGGTGCCGTGTAGTTGAACTGGGTGGGATCCGTCACGCCGGGATTGGTCTTGTCAAGCACCTTGCCGATAAGCAGCGGGAACAGCCACAGGCCGATGTTCTGAATCCAGAAAATCAGCGCATAGGCAGAACCGATGACCTTTGCGTCCACCAGCTTGGGAACGGAAGGCCACAGTGCGGCGGGAACCAGGGAGAAGCTTGCTCCAAGCACCAGGATAGTAATGTAGGCCACTATAGCGCCGCCGATTGCGTTGCCCTTGAATGCAGGCAGGACGAATGCGAAAGTGAGGTGGCAGGCGATGAGGAGAACGGCTCCGAGAACCAGCATGGATGCACCTTTACCCTTGTGGTCCAGATAGTTGCCAAGGATAGGGGTAATGAGGACGGCAAGGAGCGGGAACACTGCAAAGATGGACTCTGCGCTCTGGCGCATGTAACCCATGTAGCAATACACCACAAGTGCTATTATCGAAATGGCCAGGAAGACGGTCTTTCCGGTCTTGTTCTTCTGGAAATTGCTGATGAAACCGGCGGCTGCCACAACCAGCATTATCACGTACTGGACTATGGTCACGCTGGAAGAAGCCCAGAAGGAATCGGCCGCGGGAGGAGTGAGGGTGAGGTTGCACTGAAGCATGTTCACCGCATACTTCTGGAAGGGGAAGATGGCGCTGTAGTAGAGAACGCACAGAAGGGCCACGATCCAGAAACCCCAGTCGGAGAGAATCTTGCCGATATCGCTCACCTTGAACGGGTCGTCCTTTTCTTCGGCCTCACCGGTCTGCTCGTCCAGTTTCTTGTCCATGAAGAAATAGACGATGCACATTATGAGGGCGATGCAAAGAAGCACTACGCCGAAAGCAACGCTGCGGGACACATCCACGTTTCCGCCAAGACGGGCAAAGAACGGGGAGAAGATCATGCAGGTTGCAACGCCAAGACGTGCAAGGGCCATCTCGGAGCCCATTGCAAGGGCCATTTCCCTGCCCTTGAACCACTTGACGATACCGCGGCTCACGGTGATACCTGCCATTTCGCATCCGCAGCCGAAGATCATGAATCCGCAGGCTGCAAGCTTTGCCGATGCAGGCATTCCGCGATAGAACGGAGATACGCCAAGCTCGTCAAAGAGCGGTATGTAATTGAGGTTGTTAGTAAACCAGGTCTCAAGGCCGCTGCCGATGAACGCGTCGCTCACGGCAAACCACTTGATGATGGCTCCAACAAGCATCACTCCGGCAGAAAGCACCGCCGTAAAGCGCACTCCCATCTTGTCCAGGATGATTCCCGCAAAGATGAGGAAGAACACGAACACATTGAGGAATACCTCCGAGCCCTGCATGGTGCCGAACGCGGTGGAATCCCAGCCCCTGGTCTCCTGCATCAGGTCCTTTATAGGGGAAAGGATATCCATAAAGATGTATGCGCAGAACATCGCAAGGGCCAGCAGCAACAGGGCCGTCCAGCGCATAGCCGCGGAATCGCGGAGTGTTTTCTTTACATTCTCTGACATTGTTTCAATCTTTAATCTGCCTCAAAGATAATAATTTTTTTCGACGCCAACGGACACAAAACAAGGCATTTTTGTCACCGCCCGCGTCGTAGATGACGTCGACGGGCACAAAAAGGGCCAATAATGTGGCCGAAGATGTCCAAGACGCCTCAAAGCCCCGCCTCGTAACGGTCGAGGGCATCGGCCATGAGGGTGCGGCCTATCGTGGAGATTTCTTCGGCATGGGAGTATCCGTAAACGCCATGGTAGGAATCGAAGGGGAGGTTCACGAGAATATCCGGATGGTAGAATTCTGCGGACATGCGTGAAATGGTGTGGTTCATGATCCCGAAGCTGCGCTGGAGTATGGTGGCGTAGTTGTCATCGGCCCCGGTGGGAAGATGGTTTTCGCGTCCCTCAGACTCCAGGTGGCGTGCCTGGATGGTTGTCTCGAGGCCTTCCTTGATGGCAAGCCCGGCCGCTTTCAGATTATCACGTACCTTGCCCTTTTCCTGTTTGAATGCATTCAGCAGAAGAGCCTTGGCCTTGTCACGCAGCATATCCCCGCTTTCTTCAAGGGCGTTCCGGTTTTCCAGGAACTCTCCGATCTCCTCTGCATCTATCCTGTTCACGTTGAAGCCTACGAGAATGTCCCCGGGAGTGCGCTTTACACGGTTCAGGGGGAAGGTATTCGCCATGCCGCCGTCTACGAGCACACGCCCGTTCCAATTGACCGGCCTGAACATGGAAGGGATTGAAATTGAAGCGCGTATGGCATCGAAAAGAGGGCCCTTTTCAAACAGCACCTCTTCGCCTGTATAAAGGTCTGTGGCCACGGCGGTGAAGGGGATGGGAAGGTCTTCGATATTCTTCTCCGGAACCAGTTCCTTTATAGCCTCGATGACCTTGTCTCCCTTTACCAGATAATTCTTGCTCACGGAAAAGTCCATCAGGGACACCACCTTCAGGGGATCCAGGCCGAACAGCCACTCCTTGAACGCCTGCAGCCCTCCTGCCGCATAAATACCGCCCACCAGCGAGCCTGCCGATGCCCCCGCCACTGCCGATATCTCATACCCCCTCTCCAGGAGTTCCTCTATTGCGCCGATGTATGCGAACCCGCGCGGTCCGCCGCTTGCCAGTGCAAGCGCCACTTTCTTCTTTTCCATATATTTTCCGTCGGTATTGTCTAGTCGAAGATAGAGAGCACCTGGAGGCACATGCGGGTGTTGTGGTAGGGGCATTTCCAGAAGCCGGCGCGCGGCTGGGACATGTCGGGGGAACCGTCCGGCAGGATGGCCCAGTGCCATTCGCCGTCGGGACGCACAAGATGTTCCTGGATGTATTTCCATGCCGATACCGCCCTCTTGGCGCCATCGGCATCTCCGTGATATTTCCACAGCCACAGGTTGCCGACGACGGCCTCTGCCTGGACCCACCACTGGCGGGAGGAGTCGATGGTTCCGTCCGTCAGTTTCTCGTAAAGCATGGAGCCATCCGGAAGAAGGCCTTCGTTGCCGGCTCGGCCCATGGCAAGAGCCCAGGGACGGACGCGGGTAACGACGTCTATGTCCTTGACGGCCATCGCGCACTCGAGAGCGAGCCATGAGGTTTCGATGTCATGGCCGTATGAGACGGCTCCCGGGATGACTGTCCAGTCGTCGTGGAAGTAGAGCTGGAGATGGCCGTCGGCCCCCATGACCTTTGTGCCGACGATGTCCAGAAGGGCCTCTACGGCATCCTTCAGGGATTCATCGGGCCATACCTTGTACAGGTTGGCATAGGCCTCGAGGATGTGGAGGTGGGAGTTCATGGTCTTATCGGCATTGATGTCGTGGGCGCTCAGGGACATGTCCTCGAGGGGGGAGAAATCGCGGGCGAGGGCCTCTTTGTAGCCGCCGTTTTTGGTATCCCTGAACTTCGTCTCTACCACATGGAAAAGGTTTACCGCAGCATTGAGGGCCTCGTCGTCCTTGGTTACTTTGTATAATTCCGAAAGGCCGTAAATGGCAAATCCCTGTGCATAGAGCTGCTTTTTAGTGTCAAGCCTTTCGCCCTGGGAATCCACGCTCCAATACACTCCGCCGTATTTATGGTCGCAGAACTTGTCGAGGAAATAGTCCCTTGCGTGTACGGCGGCCACAAGATATTCAGTCTTGTGAAGGGCAGCGTATGCCGCGGCAAAAGACCAGATGATCCTGGCGTTCAGGATTACGCCCCTGGGGGCATCATACAGGATAGTCCCGTCATAGAGGACTTCCCCGTAAAAACCGCCGCGAGGGTCCTTGAGAGTGAGCCAGTAAGACAGGATGTTATTCTCGAGTACGGACTGTACGTCCTCCAAAAGCTGTTTTGTATCCATAGTATAGCCGTTTGCGTTTACAAATATAAGTTTTGTCAACGGATTTAACGCAAAACCGTTGACAATAATTTACAAAAAACCGCATTTCAATGCCGCCCTGAGCCCTTTCCATACCTTTATCCGTTTCACCTTTGCGTACACGGATAACTCTTGCGTCCTTTGCAAAAAAGGATTGTTATGACAAGGACACAAAGAGAAAAGGTAAAGGGTAAACCGCTTGGATACTTCCATCTGTGTACAGATGGCCTGAAAGACAGGAAGCTGTTCAATAGCATCATTGAATATGCATATGGAATGACTGTGCTAGGCCTCATCGTGCTCAAATTCGACATAACCATCTATGCCTTTTCCCTTATGCCAAACCATATACACATTATTATGAAAGGGACGGGGGCGAATGCACTCAAGTCCTTCGACTACATGTGCAAGATGATTTCTGCCAATTTGGTGAAAAACGGTTTTCCGCCACTTGAGGATTATGGTTTCAAACTGGTGGAAATAAATGACAAGGAACAGATGAGAAAAGAAATAATCTATGTCCTCAGGAATGGCTTCGAGAAAAACTTTGCAACACCGGGCGGCTACATGTGGAGTTCCGGATGGCTATATTACTCAGATATGCCGCGGCTCATAACCGGCGAGAAAGCGGCTGAAATGTCACAAAGGGAAATAAGGAGAAGAACCGGGACTAAGGATTCTGTCCCGGCAGAATGGATTTTCCATCCGGTCCTCGGACTCAGTCCATCTTCATTCGTAGACACCGGTATGGTATACAAACTCTTTGATGGTGTCAAAGACTTTGAAAGTGCACTCGTAAAAGACTACGAGGCATATGTCAAAACCGCTCGTGAACTTGACGAGTCAGTGGAGTTCTCTTCTTTGGAAATACATGACATCGTAGGACAGGTTCTTCAGAAGCACTACGGCGGAAGAAGTCTCAAGTCATTAAGCCAGGATGAAAAATGCAAACTTGCAGTCATCCTTTCAAGGACATACACGCTTAACTCCTATCAGATTTCTACATCAATCTTCCTCAAGGAAGTCATCGTGAAGCAGGTTATCAACGCCAAGGACTACCAGCACCTAACCATCTGACCGCCAGGGGAACAAAAACGGCCAAAAGTGTTACCACCCACGTCATGGGTGACTTCCAGGGAAACAATAATAGCCAAAAACGTTACCGCAGACGTCGAGAAGGCGGCAGGGGACGAAAAAGGCACCCGGTGAAGGGTGCCTTAATGTGCATCAGATGTTGGGGGTGTCCCAGACCTTGGTGGCGGTGCAGCGTGTCATTACGCCAAGGCCGCCGCAGGAGATGCGGAAGTCGCCCTCTTCGAGGCGCCAGCGGCCGTCGGCACCGACGAATGCGAATGCCGATGCAGGAATCTCGAATTCAACCTGCTTGGTCTCGCCGGGTTCGAGGTCTATCTTCTCGAAGGCACGGAGCCTCTTCACGTCAGGGATGAGGGATGCCACGATGTCCGAGCTGTAAACCATGACGGCTTCTTTACCGGAACGGAGGCCGGTGTTGGTAACCTTCACGGAAACCTTCAGAATGTCGTCGGAGGTGAATTCAGATTTCTCGACTCCGCTCGAAATGACAGAAGAGCCGCTCGAAATGACAGAAGAGCCGCTCGAAACGACACACAGATCTGAATATTCGAAGGTGGTGTAGCTGAGGCCATGACCGAAGGGCCACTGCACGTCCATGACGGCGTCGTAATTATAGGAGCCGGCCATGGTTTCACGGTGCTCGCTCACCTTATAGTCATAGGTGTGAAGGGCATTGATATGCTTGGAATAGGTAAAAGGAAGCCTTCCGGAGAAGTTTTCGTCACCTGCAAGAAGGGCTGCAAGGGCATCTCCGCCGTAGTTTGAAGGAAGGAGGACGTCCACCACGGCTGCCGCCAGGGGCTCAATGTCGCCGATAAGGCGCGGACGGCCCTCGTTGAGTACCAGCACCACGGGCTTTCCGGCTGCGGCAACGGCCTTCACAAGTTCCTTCTGATTGGCAGACAGGTTGAGGTCATCCATGTTGCCGGGGGTCTCGCAGTAGGAGTTCTCGCCTACGCATACAATCACCACATCGGATCTTCTGGCTGCAGCTGCGGCCTTGGATATACCGGCGTCAACGTCGTTCTGCCAGTTGCCGCCCTCGTATTTCACGCCGGGCTCGTAGACAACACTACGGAACCTCTTCTGAAGTGCCTCCAGGATGGTATTGAACTGAGGTGCATAGTCATCGGCAGCACCCTGCCAGGTGTAGCTCCAGCCGCCGTTGAGAGTCCTCAAAGAATTGGCATTGGGGCCGCATACAAGGATACGGGCATTCTCCGGAAGAGGAAGGATGCCGTTGTTCTTCAAGAGCACCTCGGATTCCACCGCCGCAGCGTATGACTCGAGGGCAAAGCGCTCGGATGCGAAATCGGAATAGACCTTCGAAGGGACAGGCTCGTCAAAAAGGCCCAGGCGCACCTTCAGGCGCAGCACGCGGCGCACTGCATCGTCAATGCGGGACATGGGGATGAGACCCTCCTTCACGCACTGGAGCAGCACCTTGCAGCATTCCACGGAATAAGGATCCATTATCATGTCGATACCGGCGTTGATGCCCAGCGCCACGGCCTCTTTCTTGTCGGCGGCAACGTGGTCACGCGTGAAGAAATTGTCGATATCGGCCCAGTCGGTAACGAACATGCCGTCCCAGCCAAGGTCTTCTTTCACCCACTCAGTGAGCAGCCTGTAGTTGGCATGGGTGGGGACGCCGTTGATGGAAGCGGAGTTCACCATGGCGGTAAGCGCTCCGGCGCGGAAGCACTCCAGGAAAGGAGCGAAGAACTTCTCCCTGAGGTCGTTTTCTGCGATGTATGCAGGGGTGCGGTCCTTGCCGGTATGGGGCACACCATAGCCCATATAATGCTTTATGGAGACGGCGCAGTGCTCGTCGTCAATCTCGTTGGGATTGGCGCCCTGGATGGCAAGTGTCTCCTCGCGGGCCATCTCGGCCTGGAGGTAAGGGTCCTCGCCGAAGCTCTCCCAGATGCGCGGCCATCGGGGGTCGCGGCCAAGGTCCATGACCGGGGAGAACACCCACGGCACACCTGCAGCGCGGGTTTCATAGGCCATGGCCTCGCCCATCATGCGGGCATATTTCCGGTTGAAAGTGGCAGCCAGATTCACCTCCTGCGGATAGAAGGAGCCGTCCGTCAGGTAAGTGGCGCCGTGAATCATGTCAAGGCCGTAGATGCACGGAATGCCGATTTCGGCCATTGACTTCTCCTGAATCTGCTTCACCATGTCATAGGTAAAATCGCGGGAATGCGCCCCGTCATGCATGACATTGAGGATGGAGCCCACCTTGTATTTGCCGATAACCTCGTCCAGTTTTGCCGGGTCGATGGCCTCACGCGTGGCATCTTCCAGCGTGGATATGTTCAGCTGAACCATCTGGCCAACCTTCTCCTCCAGGGTCATTCCCTTGAGGACTTTCTCTACCTTGGCCTCGACAGCCTTGTCGGCAGGAATCACCGGCTGAACGCCGTTACTGCATGCTGCAAGGGCTGCAGCCGCCATTAAAACTACAATTCTTCTCATAAGGTAACAGTACATGTATTTCCGTCATAATCCACGGCAACTCCTGCCGCGGAAGGGTCATAGGCAAAGGGATGTTCGCGGTCGGCCACCACCACCCTGAAACGGCGCGTCTGAAGCATCCCCGGGAAGGAACCCTTCCGCTCCCCTATCGTAAAGGTCCGGGAGGCATCGTCCCATTCAAGGCCGATGGTGGAATACGCACCCTTCTCATACCCGTAGGTGAGGCCGTCATCTTCGTAGAGGGTGAAGGAGGCATCGGCCCCGGCATAAACCACGAGGAGGATGTCATCGGCAGGCTTTTCAGACGTCCATTCCATCTCCGGGCCGATGGGCAGAATCGACCCTGCACGCACATACAGCGGCATTCTGCCGTAAGGGGCGTCCACGGTGAAACGCTTTCCGCCCGCCATGGGCTCGCCGGTATAGAAGTCGTACCAAAGGCCCATGGGGAAGTAGACGCTGCGGCTTCTGGCCTTGTACTCATACACGGGGCAAGGCATCAGCGCCGGACCCAGCATCCACTGGTCCGAAAGGTCGCGAACCTCGGGGTCGTCGGGATAATCCATCGGCAGGCCGCGCATGATGGTTGCGTCCTCGAAATGGACGGCGCCGGCAAGGGAATAAAGGTAAGGCATCAGGCGGTAGCGCAGCCTCATGTACCAGAGGATGCTCTCATAGGCCTCGGAGCCCTCCGGCGCAATGTTCCAGAGCTCGCGGCGGGGCCACTGCCCATGCGTACGGAACAGCGGTACAAAGGTGCCGAACTGATGCCAGCGCGTCTGCAGCTCCTGCCATTCATCGGCATTCTCCGGGCTGTAGAACTTGCTCATAACGGAAAAACCGCCGATGTCCATGCCCCAGAAAGGAAGGCCGCTCATGCTGTACCCGAGGCCGGCCGCCATCTGCATGCGCATATCGGTCCAGGATGTGCCGATATCCCCGCTCCACGACGCCGTGGAATACCTCTGCAGCCCTGCAAAGCCGCTGCGGGTAAGGAGGAACACGCGCTTGTCGGGATCCACCGAGCGCTGGCCGTCGTAAATGGCCATGGCGTTCACCAGGGAATATGCGTTGAGATACTCTGCCGACGGTCCCAGAGCCGTTGGGCTGATGAGCCGCTTGAAGTAATCCATGGGAAGGCAGTCGCGGAGGTTAGGCTCCGATGCGTCCATCCACCAGGCGTCAATCTTCCTGCCGTATTTGCTGTAGAGAGACTCGTCCATCTGGCGCCAGAACATCTTTCGGCCGCCCTCTGCGTAGGCATCATAGAATGACTGCCTGTGACCAAGCCAGTCCGTGAGGCCGGCATCCTCTGCATGGGTGTATGCATATCCGGCATCCTTGAGTTCCTTGTAATGTTCGGTATTGGTGTAGAACTTGGGCCAGACGGAAATCATGAAACGGGCATTCATTGCATGTACGTCATCCAGCATCTTTTCGGGATCCGGGTAGCGGGTTTCGTCGAATTCATGGCTGCCCCACTGATCGTCTTTCCAGTACTGCCAGTCCTGGACGATGTTGTCTACCGGAATATGCCTTCTGCGCATTTCGGCAAGGGTTTCCACAAGGTCTTCCTGGGTTGCATAACGCTCCCGGCTCTGCCAGAAACCAAGCACCCACTTGGGCATTACCTGGGCCTTTCCGGTGAGCTGTCTGTAGCCCTTGATTACATTGTCATAGTCTTCCCCTTCAATGAAATAATAGTCCAGCGAAGGCTCGAATTCAGAGGAGAAAGTTAGTCTCTTCTGATCTTCTTCCGAAATCAGCGGAGCCACCCTGAGGCCGATGTAGGAGACATCGCCGTCCGGCTCCCAGACTATCCTCAAGGGCGTTTTCACACCCTTTTCGAGTTCCACGGTGTACTTGTAGCTGTTGGGATTCCATGCCGGCCTCCAGCGGCGGGACATAACCTCCCTGCCGCCGATTTCCGTAGTCTGGAAGCCCGCATAGTACTGCGTGAAACAGTACTTCCCGCTCTCCTTTGCGGTTATGGTTCCCTCATATACAACCTTGCTGAAGGGCCCTTCCGGCAGGTTCTTGATTGCGAATTCATTCTCATAGTAGAGGGAATCCTCCTTCTGCACCAATATGTCATTTCGACCAAGCGAAGCGCGCGGAGAAATCTCTTTCCTATAATAAGTGCCTTCAAGCTCCAGGTCAAAGACCTCTCCAAGCTGCCTGTACGGCTCCGGGTTTCCCCAGCGGCTGTACGAATATGCATCGAAGAGGATGCCATATCCCTTGTTGGAGACCACCATGGGAACGCTTATCTTGGTATTGTACTGGTACAGCTCCTCATTTCGGCCCTTGTGGTCGAGTTCCCCCGCCTGGTGCTGTCCAAGGCCGTAGAAGGCCTCGTTTTCGGCATCGGCAAAGCTTACGGAAGTGCTCCAGGCCTTCTTTCCCTCAACCTCCGTGGGAGTGAAGGAAGTATGTCCTTCAAGCACCAGAGGAGCGCCGTCGGCCCGGTAGAAGTTCACTTCCCCGTTTGCCTTGTACACGTCTACGGCCAGCTTGGAAGTAGTGAGGTGCACCTTGCCCATGGCGTCTGACATCTCATAGTCCGTGCAGCCCTTCTGCGGCAGCACCGCAAGGCTTTTACGGTCATTGAACTTTCCGTCCGGGCTCACTGTCACGCGCACTATCTCCGGCGATACCACCTGAAGACGCACTGCGCTGCCGTCACTGCACTTTACCTTCACCTCCGTACTGCGGCATGCACAAGCCGCAAGAAAAAGCAAAAAGAACCCGTAAAATCTAACTCTCATAATATCAGATACTTATCCGAAAAACTTTCCGGAAATTCCGGAAAGAAATTTGTGTATTTGACTAAATCACAGCAATTTACATTTTACGCTTCTAATATTCCCAGTCATCTGAACGGAAAGGCGGCACGGGAATGCCGTTGGATTTCTGAAGGTTGGCGCCCATCCAGTTGCGGAAGCCGTAGCGCACCGCTACCGGCTTGGGGACATCGGCACAGCGGACGATGATGGTCTGGCCGTCCCAGTCGATTTCGGCATCGGCAAGGTGGAAGTTGCGGTCCTCGCCGGCAAGTTCGAAGCCTACGACGCTGCGGGAAGAGATGGAGCCGAGGTTGCTCCACACCTGGGTGAGGCGCACCTTTACGCTGCCGTCGGCCTCAACCGTCCACTTGTCAAGCCTCGGGAGCTCGATGGAGACGCCGGGATTGATTCCGTACACGTTCTGGAGGGCCCTCTGGACCATCATGTCGGCAACTTCCCTCTTCTTGGCAGGATGCACGGTGACCTTGTTCCCCAGAGTCTCGGTGCACACCGCCCAGGAATTGCTGAGGATCTTCTCCGTGTGGAGCTGGTTCTCTACGAAGTGGCTGCGCCAGCGGCCGTCAGCATCGCCGTGCTCGTACGGGGCTAAGAGGGTAAAGATGAACGGAAGGTCTATTCCCCAGGCTTCGCGCCACATTTCCACCATGGCCTTCTGGAGCTTGTCATAGCATTTCTGGCCGATATTGGAGCATCCCTGATACCAGATTATGCCCTTTGCCGCATAACCGGCGATGGGAGCCACGCGCCCGTTCCAGATGAGTTCCGGAGTCTCTGGCCAGCGGTCCGGCTGCTCCTGGATTGCATAGATTGCATCCAGTTCCTCCTTGGTAAGACCTGCATTGTTTATGACTTCCTTCGTCATCCAGGGCTCTATGCGGCTGCCGCCCCAGGCATTTACGATAATGCCCACAGGGACGCCCAGGCTCTTTGTGAGCCTCTTCGCAAAGAAGTATCCCACTGCCGATGTCCACGCCACCACATCAGGTGTAGAGAGCGCCCAGGCGGCCTCGACATCATTGACAGGCTCGGTTTTCTTCGGAGTCTTTATATTGAAAACACGCACGTCCTCTGCCGTTTCCATGGCATCCATGATGGCATCCGTGGCACCTTCCACTTCCTGGAAGCCGAAGCCGCTTACGGGCATCTCCATGTTGGACTGGCCGCTGCAGAGCCATACTTCGCCAAGCATCACGTCTGAAATGGCAATCCTGTCCTTCCCGGAAACCACGTTCACGGTATAAGGACCGCCGGCCTCACGGGTAGGGACGGTCACTCTCCACGTGCTGTCTTCCTGCACGGTTGTCTTGTACGAGCTGTAGTTCCAGGACGTGCTCACACGCACTGCCTTTCCCGGCTCTCCCCAGCCCCAGATATCAACGTTCGTCTCCCTCTGAAGCACCATGTGGTCAGAGAAAATATGAGCTACTTTGAGTGTCTCTGCACTGAGAAGTGCAGAGACTGACAAAGCAGACAAAAATAAGAATAATTTCTTCATGATGAATTATTTATTCTTATCGATCAATTTATTTATCGTTTCAACGGAAAGGCCGGTCCTGTAGCCGTCTGCCGGAGTATTGAAGCAGTAGTCTACAAGGCGGTCTATAGAAGAGGTGGCAACGTGGAGACGGGTGTCCGACGATGCGTAGTAGATGAAGACCTTGCCGTCAGGGTCGGCAATCCAGCCGTTGGAGAAGGTGACGTTCATCACGTCGCCGATGTACTCCTCTCCCTGGGGCGCGATGAAGTAGCCGCCGGGCTGTGCAATGACCTTTGTGGGGTCGTCAAGAGCGGTCATGTACATGTAGAGTACATAACGGAGGCCGCTTGCGCAGCCGCGTACGCCGTGGGCGAGATGCAGCCAGCCCTTTGAGGTCTTGATGGGGTGAGGGCCCTCTCCGTTCTTGGATTCCTTGATGGTATGGTAGAACCTCCGGTTGATTATTTTCTCCTCGGTTACCACGGCGTTCTCAATATCGTCTACAAGCGCCCAGCCGATGCCGCCGCCGCTTCCCGCGTCGATGAATCCGTCCTGCGGGCGGGTATAGAATGCATACTTGCCGTCTACAAACTCTGGATGCAGCACCACGTTTCTCTGCTGGCTCTTTGACTGGAGGTCGGGAAGCCTTTCCCAGTTCACAAGGTCCTTGGTGCGTGCAATTCCTGCGGCTGCGGTAGCTGCAGAAAGGTCGTTCTCCTGGGAATGGTCTTTCCTCTCCACGCAAAAGACGCCGTAAATCCAGCCGTCTTCGTGCGCAGTAAGGCGCATATCATACACGTTTGTTGCAGGCTCACCCCACTCAGGCATGGTTATGGGCCTGTCCCAGAACTTGAAATTGTCTACGCCGTTGGGGCTCTCGGCCACGGCGAAGAAGGACTTGCGGTCGTTACCCTCCACGCGGGCGACCACTACATACTTTCCCTTCCACTTGATGGCACCGGCATTCAGAACCGCATTCACGCCTATCCTTTCCATAAGGAACGGATTGGTGGCTTTGTTCAGGTCATACCTCCACTCGAGCGGTGCATGGGCTGCGGTGAGAACCGGATTTTCCCATCTTTCAAAGATGCCGTTACCCTCAATCGGGGCATTCTTTTTTTCAATCAGCTTCCTGTGGTTTTCCTGCAGGAAAGCAAGTCTCTCTTCAAAATTCATAGGTTTTAGTCTAAGAATACTATATTGTCTTTTTCACTGAAGGCTTTCATGTCTTCGGCATATTCAAATCCATCCCAAGCAGCATAAAAATGGCCCGGCTTGTCCCATGCATTGCGCCAGGTCAGGACATAGCTCACAGGATACTTCTCAATGGCGGGAAGCAGGGTTCCCGTCCACCAGGCAGGGTCTCCGAGCCCCTCAAGACCGGTTTCAGAGAAGCACATGAGCTTCTGGTGCTCCAGGCTCAAGGCGGCAAGGCTGTTCATCATTTCCTTGACCTGCGTGCCAAAGCGCACACCTGCCTCCTCCAGGGAAGAGGCTCCTGGATACTCGTAAATGTCCGTGCCAAGGATATCCACGAATTCGTCACCCGGATAGCGGGACATGTAGTCCCGGGGATCGATGGGGCCGTCGGGAGAATAGCACCAGAGAATGTTGGCAAGTCCCCTCTCCTTGGTGAAATAGGTCCAGGTGAGCCTGTAGAGGTCCTTATACTCCTGCGCGGTGCAGAGTTTCCCGCCCCACCAGAACCAGCTGCCAAGGTTCTCATGCCATGGACGGAAAATCACGGCTACGTCCCCGAGGCTTTCGATGAAATCGGCCGCCCGCTCAAGCCAAAGCTTGAATTCAGCATGCTTCTCTCCGCCCGGAAGGACGGCCTTCACAACCTGGTCCGATGAGATATCCCAGGCATCGCCGCCGGTGAGAGGGTTGTCCGGATGCCAGGAGAAGGTGACGATTCCGCCGCGCCCGGTATGCAGTTTCACGGCCTTTTTCATAAGGCCGAAGGGGACGCCGTCAAGGTTCCTGTCGGATCCGTGCTCAATGTCTCCAAGGTCGAAACCTAGCACCACGGGGTACTTCCCCGTAACGGCCTTCACGTCAGAGCGCTCCAGCTTGTCATTCTCCCAGTCCTCTACCTTCCATGCATGGCCATAGGAGAGGTCGTCCTGATGTCCGTACGCAATCTTGCCCTCCTGGGCATAGGTAAAGAGCTGATGGACAAGCTTGTCCTTTGGTGTTTCCATAGGCTTTTTATTGCCCGTAGAGCAGGCAGTAATTGCGCACAGCGCGAGTAACATCGGAAGAGCGTTTTTCATAAATGTCTAATTTTCAAGAACTTCCCAAAATCTGTCGTAAACCGAATCCAGGGTGTAGTTGGCATCCGTGGTGCTCCATGCCTTGACCATGGCCTCTACAGGCTCTTTGCCATTGGTTGTATACTCTCCGGTTCCATGGTCTACATAGCCGTGGCGTTCCTTGCCGTAGCCGTCCGCGCCATTATCCCAGAGGAAACCGGAGATGCCGAAGACCCTTGCCGCCTTCACGAAATACTCCAGATAATACAGGTAGTAAGCCCAGGCCTTTGCGTCCTTCTTGTTTCGCATGGAGCAGCCGAACTCGCCCATATAGATGGGGATGTTCTTGGCTATGTAGTTGGTATAAATGCTGTTGAAAAGAGTCTTTATTTCCTCTTCTCCGTTCTTGTAAGCCGTTCCGGCATGTCCCCAGTCCGGAAGCTGCTTGTCGCCGATGGTATAATCGTATGGATCATAGCAGTGGAAGGCCAGCATGATTTTTCCGGCGGGATCATTTGGAACGGTCAGGTACTTGAGATAGTTGGGACTTGCGGCATATCCGGGAACGCCCAGCCAGCGGGTTTCGTTATTGCCTCCGGTAGCACGAACTGCATCCACAAACACCTGATTCCACTCGTTAATCACGTTGCAGCGCTTCTCATCGTCCTTTTTGGAAGACCACTCATTGCCATAAATAAGCTCATTGAAGGATTCCAGCATGAGGAAGTCTCCCTTGTCCTTGAACTTTTCGGCAATCTGGGTCCAGACAGCCGCGATTTCCGCCTTCACCTGCTTGTTCACCTCTTCGCTGTCCACTGCGCCCTTGAGGTTCTGCCAGTGATTGCCGTCATTCTCTCCATGGTCTTCATCATGGTGGGTGTTAAGGATGACATTCAGTCCGGCATTCTCTGCAAATCCTACAACCTCATAAATACGATTGAGCCATTTCTCGTCAAGGGTATAGTCGGGGGCCTCTCCTATATGTCCCATCCAGGTGGCCGGGATACGGACGCTGGTGAAGCCTTTGGCCTTAAGCCCCGTGAAAGTGGCCTGCGTGGCCGATTTCCCCTGCCAGGCAGTCTCCGATGCAACACCGTTCGAGTATGCATCGAAATGGTTGCCCATGTTCCAGCCAAGACCCAGTTCCAGCGTACGGGCAACGGCAGCGTTAGCCGGCAGTTCGGGGTCCTTCACCACCTCGCGCGCAGCCTGGGACACGGAAATCTTGACGTCAGACACTCCGGAGGCCGATAAAACCACCTCTGCCGACTTTGGCTCATACCCGGCATTCTTCGCCACCGTCACTGTGAGCACGGTGGAATAGTCCTTGAAAATGCCCAGCTTTGCGCTCACCCAGTCCGTGGTCCCTGATACCGCGGGACGTACCGGGGCCTTGACGTTTACGGTGAAAGTACCGCCGTCCGCTGTGGCCGATATTGACGGCTGGGATACAGTTATCGCTGAAGGAGCGGTTAAATCGGGCTCAACCGTGTCGGTGCCGCCGGCGTTATTTCCACACGCAATAACTGCAATGGCGGCAATCAGGACAGGGAACAATCTTTTCATCGTATATCTATTTTATCTATTCAACAATCAGCTGGTCCCTTGTAACGACGTGTTCATTCCAGAGGGCATCCTTCCACCAATCGGCACCTTCCATGTTGGCTCCGTACCAGACCATGAACCAGGACCAGGTTGCACCTGCTTCCCAGATGTCGGAAATGAGGCCGTAGTCGGTGTTCCCGTCCTTGCCGCATTCGCCAAGGGCTATCATCTTGTGGGGATATCCATTCTGGGCCGATACAAAGTCGTTCAGGTTCACATCGGCCCCCTTGCCGTAAATGTCCCTTGCAACGACGTCAACGCGGTCGTCTCCGGGGTAGAAGGGGGCGTCAGAATCATAGCTGGAAGGGTCTCCGTTGTAGTCCTGGGCAGTCCATACCCATATTAGGTTGCGGATGCCCCTCTCCTTGAAATAGTCCCACATGGCGTTCCAGAGGCGCTTGTACACATCCGGTCCGTCGAAACCCCACCAGAACCATGACGTACCCTGCCACTTGAGGGAATAGTAGTTGCCGGCGGCTTCATGGAACGGGCGCCAGATGGCGGCGATTCCAGCATCCTGAAGCTTCAGGATCACATCGGCAACCTTCTCCATCTGGTCATAGAACCACTTGTTCTCCCAGGTGCCTTCGGTAAGGGCGTTGGTTGCGCGGAATTTTGTCTGAGACGGGGTACAGGTCACTGTTTCTATATCCAGGCTGCTGTCTGAGGGCACGTTGAAATGCCACATGAGTGAGACTATACCGCCGGCGTCATGCCATCTCTTCACGGGGGTGATATCGGAATAATTGATCCAGTTGGCACCGCTGTAAAGGATGTGGATGAAATCGTAGCAGTTCATCGCAGGGTACTTTCCCACTACCTTATACACTTTCTCCGCCTCATCATTGTTCCAGTTCACATTGGCCATGATGGAGGAGAAGGTCTTCTTCCCGTAATTTGCAAGGAGGAAGTTATAAAGGGACGCCGCCTCTTTGGTAGGATTCTCCGTTACCAGGGTTTTTGCTATGTCCGTCTCTATAATCTGGGGCTTCTCCCTGCCTGTCTGCTCTACCGTCACGCTCTTTTTGAGCGAACCGGACGATATGCTTACAACTGCTTCCCGAACATCATAAGTTCCGTTGGCCTCAACCGTCACGGTGCAGGTGCTCTTGTAATTATTGAAAATACCCACGCTTGCCTTGAGCCAGTCGGCATCCACGCTCACAGAAGGACGGGTGGGTGCCGTAATGGTAAAGGTGACGGTCTGAGATGTCCTGTCCAAATCGAAAGATGGCTTGGACAGCGTCAGTTCCGCAGGGGCCGATGGCTCCTCTGTGCCTGTTTCGGCGTTATCCTTGCCACAGCTCCACACAGTCAGTGCGGCAAGGCCGATGAAAATGTATGCCAGTTTTTTCATATTCATAATGGCTTCCGGAGGGAGGGTCAGCCCCCTCCGGAAAAAAGTGCTATGGAATGTGGACAAAACTCAGTTTGTCAAATACCATGTTTTTACCCTGAAGGATAAGGGCGGAGCCCCACCACGCCTTCGTGGTCAAAGCGGTGAAGGCGTCACCACTGGCGACAAATGATACATAGCCCCGATCAGTGGCTTCCGGATCATTCTCAACATTCCACTGGGTTCCGTTCGGGGTTACATAACCCATTCCATTCCAGTGGCCGTCAAACACCTGGATTGACCAGTCGCTAGGATTATCGGGAGTGAAGTAGATGCGAATTTCATCACCTTCCTGAAGACCGGCATTCACCCAGTCATCCTCGCCACCCAGTTCCTGGTTGCTGGCATAGTCTCCCGTATGGCCTGAAGGACCGGTCCAGACAACGGTCTCCTGGGGATAGTAGTGCACATAGGTAATTCTGCTGAATACCATATTCTTACCCTGCAAGATGATAGCGGAGCCCCACCACGCCTTGGTAGTGAGCGCTGTGAATGCGTCGCCACTAGCACGGAAAGAAACATAGCCTCTCTCTACGGCTTCGGGATCGTTCTCGGCATTCCACTGAGTTCCGTTCGGGGTTACATAACCCATTCCATTCCAGTGGCCGTCAAACACCTGGATTGACCAGTCGCTAGGATCATCGGGAGTGAAGTAGATGCGAATTTCATCACCTTCCTGAAGACCGGCATTCACCCAGTCATCCTCGCCGCCCAGTTCCTGGTTGCTGGCATAGTCTCCCGTATGGCCTGAAGGACCGGTCCAGACCGTAACTTCCAGTTTATCGCCTGGATCAATATTCATCGTGTAAGTAACTGAACCATTGTCCGAAACCAGGGTGAGCTGGCTGTCGGCCTTAGCGAAGTCCGGAATAACTACGTACAGTTTATCACCGGTCAAGAGGTAATTTACATCCGTTCCGTCTATTTGGACACCGGTAAGGTGATCAGCATTCTGGATATCGACAATAAACATGTCGCCCTTCTTGTACTGATCTGTCGGGAAGGCGGCGATGTAGGCACCGGCGGGCTTGTCAATGGCGAGTTCCCCGGTGGTCACGCTGGTCCCGTTCTTCAGGTTCAGGGTCAGCGCGCCGGTCTCGGCAGCCGTGGGAACAGCCACTACGATCTCCGTCTCGGATGCCTCCACCACGACGGCGTCGGCACCCGGGAAGGTTACGGAAGCCACAAGGTCAAGGTCGGTACCGTTGATTGTCACGTCGGAGCCGGCAGCGGCGGGATTGGCGCTGAAACCGGTCACGGCAGGCTTTACGAGGGTGTAGGCAACGTTCACGCTCTTGCCGTTTGCAAGATTCAGGACGATGTCTCCCTCCTGGGCCTTCTCGGTGACGGTAACGGTGATCTTGGAGTCGGCATAAGCGAACTCTGCACCTGCACTGTTGGGGAAGTCGAGGCCGGTGACAAGGTCAAGGTCCTTGCCGGTGATGGTGAGGGCCGCGCCGTTCTTGATGGGTGCGGGAGCTGCGGCGAGTTCGGTGGGAATCACGGTTGTGAGGGCCCCTGCAACTACCTCCACGCCGGAAGCCATTACCATTGTGACGTCACCGTCAGTGACGGTTGCGGGAAGGGCGAAGCTCAGGGCGGTTGCCGTTGCGGTGAATTCCGTTACGCTTGCGCCGGCAAGTTCCACGCTCTTCACGAGATTGAGGTTGGTACCATTGATGGAGAGAGTCTCGCCTGCCTTGAGAGTAGTCTTTGCAAGAGTGCCCTTTGCGGTTGTGACAACCAGGGCTGTCTCGCTCTCTACTATATTGAGAGTTGCAAGGAGGGCCTCTTCATCCTCCTCTCCGGCTACTGCAAGCTCGTCAACGGTACCAAGGCCGATCTTTCCGGTCTGGGCTGTTTCGGGAACCTTTACTGCAATCTTGTAGCGGGTATGGGTGGTGAAGTCCTTTTCGGAGACCTTTACCTTGTCGGCAAAGATTACTTCGTGGATGAGGTTAAGGTAATCGCCTTCGATGGTGACCACTGCGCCGGGAAGGGCCTCTGCAGGGGAGAACTTGTCGATGGTGATGGGCTCTGAATACTCCAGGAGGGTCTTTCCGACGAGTTCGGTACCATCGGCAAGGAGGAGCTTGGGATAACCCACGGCTGCGGTCTCCTTGGGAACGGTGACGCGGATTTCGGAATGCTTGCCGGAAGAGACCACTTCGATTTCGGTAATCTGGTTGTCCTCCGGGATTACTACGGTTTTAACCTTGTCCAGGTTGGAGCCGATGAAGCGGAGGGTACCGCCACGGACTACCGGCTGAGGGCCGTAGGCCTTGAGGATGACCTCGCTGTCGGAGTACTGGTCTGTAGAGAGCTGTTCCCTGGTGCAGGAAACCAGCGCAAGGGCTGCAGCTGCAACAATAAGAATTATCTTTTTCATAGTCTTCATGCTTTATTTGTTGGGAACAGCGCGGATGTTGTCAATCTTGATGATAGGCTGGCACTCCGTACCGGTGTAACCTCCGCTCCATACGAAGATGAGGAGCGAGGTGAAGTCAGCGGCAGTAAGGGAGCCTGTTGCAAGGGTGCCGTCCGAGCCATAGATGAAGTTGGCATAAGGAACGGTGACCGTAATCCACTCGTTTCCTGTGTCAAATGAGCCGGAAGGATACCAGGGGGTGTACAATCCTCGGGGAAGCACGGTTCCGTTGAAGTAGGTGTTGTTGGCACCGGGAACTTCGTCGCCGAATTCGTCCGTTCCGCCGGCAAGGGTAACCTTGTCCCTTCCTGCTACGATGAGCTGCATTGAACCGGCCATCCAGGGGTTGGAAGTCGGGATGTACATCTCGAACTTCATGGACATGTTCTGCCAGTCGGAGAAATCGGCAAGGTCGGTAAGGAGAATGCCGTCATCCTTGTATTCCTGAGGAGTTGTCCAGGTGCCGGGCCAGTACTCGAAGCTGAAGTGGCCGTCATCCCAGGCACCGTCTTCCTTCATGGTAACATCTGCACCGCCTAAGCGGAGGAAGTTGCCGGAAAGGGAGGTTTCGTCGGATTCGATGACCTGTGCATGCCAGCCGTGGTTTCCAAGCCCGGTAGCTCCGTCAAAGTCGAAGAGCAGGCCGCGGGTGTCGCACCACTGGAATGCAGATGTAACCTCGCCGTAGATTGTCTTGACTTTGATACGGTCATTTACGACGGCTTCGTCAGGAACGACGAAGGAGATGGAACCCTTGCTGAAGTCCTTGATATTGGCCTTCACGTCGCCGACAAAAAGCTCCAGGGGAACGTTGGGGTCATCCACGAAGTAATCGCCGTAAATGGTAGCGGTACTTCCCTTGGGAGCATACTCGTTGGACATGGAGATGATGGAAGGTCCGGGAACCAGAACCTTGAAGTCGTACTTCACGGTGTCACGTCCCTTGGTAATGAGATACATAGCGTTGGACACCTCCGTAGGGATGGTCTTGGGAACATCCAGGAGGATGGTGTTATCCGTGATGTAGCTGTTGTTGAGGACAGCTGTAACATCGTTGAAGTCCAGCTGATATACACTGCGGAGGTTCTCACCTACGATGCAGATGCTGTTACCCATATATGCACCGTCAAGAAGTGAATCTGCGGCTGCAACGTCAACGGGACGTACATAGTATACGGTAGGCTTGCCGTCGGCAAGGCGGAAACGGTCCGGTTCATCCTCGCATGCAGTGAAGAGGCTTGCAAGAGCAATGCTTGCTCCGGCAAGAAGAAGTGCCTTTGTAAAAATGTTTTTCATTGCTTTGCGTGATTAGAAGGTGATGGTGGAAAGGTCAAACGCCTGGGCCGGCTCATCCAGATGAGGGTTGTAAACCACATCCTCGGAAGGGAAAGGAAGGGCAGAGAGCTTTGACTTGATAGCATCGGCGGAAGGGATTGCGTCGGTAGTGTTGTATGTCACCGCGGACGCATCCCATGATCCGCTTTCGTAGTATGCCTTGTATACGTCATTCAGGCCGCCGTTGAAAGCGTTGCGCCTCTGGGCCTGGATGTCGGCAACGGCGAAGTTGGGATTGTAGTATCCCACGCGGACATAATCATACCAGCGGTCGCCTTCAAGGGCAAGCTCGAGGTTGCGCTCCTTGAAGACATCTTCAAAGGATATGCTCGTCTTGTCTGTCCAGGTGGGAATTGCACGGCGACGGACGTCGTTGTAGCACTTGAGTGCAAGGGCATCCGTGGTGGAAGTGCCGGGACCTTTGAGTTTAGCCTCGCAGTAGACAAGGTAGATGTCGGCAAGGCGGAGGATATGGGTGGAAAGGCCGTAAGCCATACGCCCGGCAGATACGCCAAGGGCTGCTTCGTGGTCTTTACCGTCACCATACAGGAACTTTACGCAGCCGGCTCCGGTGGGGCTGTTCATCGCGCCGTCAGAAGCATTGGTAGTACCGCTGGGGCCGTAGTCGGGATCGTAGAAGAAGCGCAGATAATCGAAGCCGCCGTTGGTTGTCCAGAAGTAGTCGTACTTGTCACCGGCGAGCATCATGGTAGCCTTGCGGCGGGTATCGACATCCGAACGGGTGGAGGGATCCATCGTTGCGCTTACGCCAAACTGGTCCTGAAGTGCAACGGAAGGGCCGTTCCACTGACCCCAGACATCACCGAATTCGTCGAATCCGTTCATGCCGAGGTCGCTCTGGAAGGAGTTCTGGGCGGTCCAGGGCTGGGCGGAAGCATCCCAGTGCCAGGAGATGAGGCACTCGATGTTCTTGTTGTTCTGCATGCGGAAGATGTCCGAGTAGTTCTCCAACAGTTCACGGCCGGAGTTTTCGATTACGTCCTTTGCATACTCGGCAGCCTTGTCAAGATCGGCCTGGACAAGTGTTCCGGTAACGCCTGCCTTCTGGAGGTAAACCTTTGCAAGAAGGGCCTCGGCGCTGTAGTAGTCAATTCGGCCGTCGGTGTTGGCAACCTTCTTGGGCAGGAGCTTCATGGCCTCGTCAAGAAGCATCACGATATAGTCGTAGACGTCTTCCTTGCGGGCCTTGTAGACATTGTTGTAATTGCCGCCGGCTATTTCATCCGAGACATTGTGGATAATCGGAACTTCACCGAAGGAACGCACGAGGAAGAAGTTGGCGAATGCCTTCCATGTGAGAGCCTCGCCCATGCACATGTTCTTCACGTCCTCGTTGATATCCGACTTCTTGATTCGGTTGTAAACGACGGATGAGTGGGAGTTCACCGCCCAGAGGGACTGGGACATTGCGGTAAGTTCCGCATCGGAGCCGTTCACGGTGAACTGGAGATAGGGGCTGGAGCCCATGTAGTAGTTGCCGGAGAAGCACTCGCCAACGCGATAGAAACCGCGAATCACGTCATACCAGGGAGAGTTGTACAGGTAGTTCACACCCTGGATGCACTGAGCCTCGTCCTGATAGAAGTTGGACTCGTTGTAGCTGTCCTCTGACGGGCGGTCAAGGAACTTTTCGCAGGATGCGGAAAGCGTAATGACTGCAAATGCAGCTGCAATATATTTCAGAGTATTTTTCATATTCTTGTCCTCCTTAGAATGTTACGTTTACACCAAGGGAGTATGCGGTAGGAGAAGGATAACGTCCGTTATCCAGGCCCATCACGTTGACAGAAGCGGTACTTGCACCAATTTCAGGGTCATATCCGGTGTATTTGGTGAAGGTGAGAAGATTCTGGATGTTCATCTGGAGACGGATGCTCTCAACCTTGAGGTTCAGCTTCTGAAGCTTTTCCTTGGGAAGGGTATAGCCCAGGGTGATGTTCTTCACACGGATGTAGGAGCCGTCCTCGATGTAGCGGTCGCTCAGGCGGTCGTTGTCGTTGGGGTCGCCGGTGGTTGCACGGGGCAGGGTTGCTCCGGGATTGGCAATTCTCACGTTGGTGACATCCTCGAACCAGTTCCATATTTTGTTGGTCCCGTCATAGGTATATTCGGGGTCGATGGCCTCGAGCTTGGTGCGGCCAAGTACGGAAGCGGGCTGGTTTGCCCAGGCGCTCTTCATGTTGCCGGTTCTCATGTTAAGGTAGTTGAGAACCTTGTTGCCGTAGGAGCCGTTGATGAAGATGGTGAGATCCAGGTTCTTGTATGTAAAGGTGTTGGTCCAGCCGAAAGTGAACTTTGGCATGGGGGAGCCGATGTTGGTACGGTCGGATTCGGTAATCCTTCCGTCGCCGTTAAGGTCCTTGTAGCGGATGTCGCCAACCCATGTATTGCTGTACTGGCTCCACTTGGTCGGGTCGTTGGAAGGAACGGTCTTCATGATGGCATTGCCGTTTTCGTCAACAAGGCCGGAATCCACGTCCATTGTGGGCATGTTGCCCTGGACGGGGCCGTTCACCAACTCATCGAAGCTGGCATAGATACCGTCGGTCTGATAGCCGTAGAAGCTGAACAGAGGCTCGCCGATATTGGACACGGAGACTATATCGTTCCACTGGCCGTAACCTACGATGGAAGCGGATGCCGTTCCCGCAAGTGCGAGAAGCTTGTTGCGGTTGAAGGAAATCTGGCCCTCGGAGGTCCAGTGGAAGTCCTTCTTGTCGATGGGATGGGCGGTGAGGGTAATCTCTACACCTGTATTCTGGATGGAACCGTAGTTGCCCCAGGGCGCTGCAAGAGCGGAGGAGCCGTTACCGGAAGTACCCATGTATGAAGGCATCTGCAGAGGCATGAGCATGTCGTTGGAGCGCTTGTCATACCAGTCCACCACAAGGTTTGCCTTGTTGTTGTAGAGGCTCAGGTCGAGGCCCACGTTGAACTGCTGCTGCTTTTCCCACATGATGTCAAGGTTGGGGATGTTGCTCTGGCGATAGCCGGTGCCCAGGCCCGTTGCGACCTTGGTCATGGATGCACCCCACTTGTATCCGCCGATTGCGGAGTTACCTGTCTGGCCCCAGCCAAGACGGAGCTTGCCGTCGGTAAGGGCGTCACCCTTCAGGTTCTTGAACAGAGGGCTGTTGGTGAAGCGCCATGCAAGGGCGAAGGAGTGGAACGGGGCCCATCTCTTGTTGGGACCGAAGTTGGAGGAACCATCGTAACGGAAGGTGTATGTTCCGATGAGCTGGTTGTCCCAGTTCCAGGTTTCACGGGTAAAGAAGGAGGCCATTGCGCTGGAACCGAAGCCGTAGCCGATGGTAGGAGTGCCGGTACCCAGATATGCGTTCATAATATCGTTGGAAGGCATCTTGGTATTGAAAACAGACATATAGTCATATCTGCTTTCCCAGGCTTCCTGGCCCACCATGGCGGTAATGCTGTTCTTGCCGAAGCTGCCGTTCCAGGTGAGGTAGTTCTTGAGCTGCCAGAACAGGGAGTTGTTCTTCTGGGAACGCACCTCGTTGGCTGCTCTCTGGTAAGAGCCGAGGCTTACTGAAGGATTGAAGGTGTCGGCCTTGGAATAACTCACGTCATAACCCAGCTCTGCGTGCCAGACAAGGTTCTTGAGGATGTTGATGTCGGAGAAGATGTTGCCGGCAAGTTTCTGCCTCTTGAGGAGAATCTGCTCCAGCATTGCCATTGCGACAGGGTTGATGATGGAGTAGTTGTCCATGGAGATGTTGTAGTAGTTGCCGTCCTGGTCATAGATAGGAGCCGAAGGCAGCGAGGTGAGGGAGTAGCCGATGATACCTTCGTCAGAGTCGGCAAGCTTCATGTTCTCGTCGGTGGATGAGAAGGTGGCGCTGAGGCCGATCTTCCACCAGTTCTTGAGCTTGGCGTCAAGGTTTGCACGGACGCTGAAACGTTCGAACTCGGAGCCGATGATGGTACCCTGCTGGTCCATCCAGGAACCGGAAACATAGTACTGGACATTATCGGTACCGCCCTGGGCGCTGATCTGGTGCTGGTGCTGGAGTGCGGTGCGGAAGATGGCGTCCTGCCAGTTTGTACCTTTGCCAAGGATGGAAGGATCTGAATAATAGGCATTCTCGCCGACCATGCCCACGCTGTAGAGGTCGTTGTAGTACTCTGCAAATTCGCGGAGGTTCAGGAGGTCGATGCGCTTTGTCTGCCTCTGGAGGGCCACCATGCCGTCGTAGGTGAACTTGGCGTCGCCGCTCTTGCCGCGCTTGGTGGTGATGAGGATAACGCCGTTTGCACCCTGGGCTCCGTAGATAGCCGTTGCGGAAGCGTCCTTGAGAATTTCCATGGACACGATATCCGAAGGGTTGATGGTGGAAAGAGGAGAGATTGTGGACACAGCACCGTTGCCAAGGGCGTCGCCAAGGCCGAATTCGGCACCGCTCTGGCCGCCGCCCTGCATGATGACGCCGTCGATCACGTACAGAGGTTCTGCATTGGCGTTGATGGTTGCCTGGCCGCGGACGCGGATGGAGGATGATGAACCAGGAGCACCGGAAGTCTGGACAGCGGTAACACCGGCTGCACGACCCTGAAGGGACTGGTCAATGTTGGTGATGAGGGAGCCCTTGATGGCGTCTTCCTTCATGGAGACGGAAGCGCCGGCGAGGTCGCTCTTCTTCATGGTACCGTAACCAACGACGACAACCTCGTCGAGGAATTCGGCATCTTCTTTCAGGAGGACATTGATGACAGTCTGGCTGCCCACTTCAATCTCCTGCGTTGCATAACCGATGGAAGAGAACACCAGGGTTGCACCGCGTTTTACGGTGATGGTGTAGTGTCCATCAAGGTCTGTGATGGCACCGTTGGAGGTACCCTTCTCCATTACTGATGCTCCTATGACGCCGTAACCGGTCTCGTCCGTGACGGTACCGGTGACCTTGGTCTGCGCGAACAAGGCCGTGGTGGCGAGGAGTGCCAGCATGAAGGTCACAAATTTTTGTTTCATGCTACTTGTTTTTGGTTAATTGGTTGATTATAATTGGTTGATTGCTTCCGTGATAACATCAACTGTTGTGTCCGTAATATATACGCCATTGAGCCCCTGGGCCTCCTGGGCCGGGTCTCCGGTGTATGGGTCTCCGCTCTCCCACTGCTCGTGAAGCGGCACTGCATAGCCGCTCCAGCCCCAGAAATTGGCGCCGTCAAGAAGTTCGCCCACCTGTGAGAACACATAAGTATAGTAGACGTCGCGTGCGCGTGTGGTGGCCGACATATCGGCCTTGAAACCGTCGCGGGGGAAGCCGAACTCCTCGCAAACGACAGGGATGCCAAGTTCATCGGCAAGGGCGCGGTGCAAATCCAGATATTCCTTGGTTTTGCCGATGGCCCCCTCCATATCCTCCAGGAGGCTTTCCGGCTTCACCCAGTTCCAGTTGTATGGCCAGATGTGGATGGTCATGTAGTCGATGCCGGGGATGGTATTCACCTGACGAAGGAGCTCCGGATCCTGTTCACAGCCCATGAGGCCTTCGTTTCCGGTAGAGACCATGTGATTGGGGTCGATTTCCTTGACGATGCGTGCGGCCTCGGTCATCCAGCCGATGAAGCCGGCGCGGATTTCAGGGTCGTCCGAGAAGCAGCGGGGCTCGTTTCCAAGCTGCCAGGAGAAGATGGCCTTGTCGTCCTTATAGGGCTTTCCGGTGATGGAATTCACTCGGCCCACAATGTTTCTGAGATGGTTGAAATAGAGCTCCTGGGACTCCTTGGAGGTCTGGAACTTACGCATCTGCTGCATGAAGGGCCAGTAGCCGTCCACAAGCGGGATAAGGGCTTTCTCTCCTGTTGCCCATTCCATGTACTGACCGTAACCGCCGCTCCATTCCCATGAGTTGTTCACGTAGAGAACGGCCTGCATGTCACGCTTTCCAAGTTCCACGAGGAAGCGGTCCAGACCCACCAGGAGGGTGTCGTTATACACGCCGGGAGCGGTCTGCAGGGTGGGTTCAACGCGGGAGAAGACTCCGTCGGCACCGTCTGCGCCCACCAGGACGCGAAGGTTCCCGATGCCCAGTTCCTTGAGGGCATCCAGCTCCATTTCCAGACGGGCGATATCCCCTCCGCGGCCTTCAGAGGCCAGGATAGGTCCATACCAAAAGTTTGTGCCGATGTAGGAATAAGGCTTACCGTCCCTGTAGAATTGACCATTTTTGACGGTCACGAACCCGCTCCTCCCGGAGCAGGCTGCAAGCATAAGGGCTGACAGTCCCAAAACGATAGTTTTCAGTGTTCGATTCATTATGTTGGCCGACATAAGTTAACGTTGCAAATTTATCGCATTTACGTCGGGCAAACAAACACTAAATTGCCGAAAAATGATACTTTTTTAACTTGCTAATAGCGGCAGTTTACACGAAAACCTTGTTCTTTGTGAACAGAGCCCTGAAATCACGCGGGGTGTATCCGCGCCTGGACTTGAACGTGCGGTTGAAATTGGACAGGTTGTTGAATCCGCAGCCGTAACATATCTCGCTTATCGACTTTGCCGTGTCCACCAGCATGCGGGCCGCGCTGCCAACCCGCACGTCAATAATGTAATCCATCGGCCCGCGCGCCGTGTGCTGCTTGAAAAAGCGCGAGAAGGCCGACGGTGACATTGCAACCAGCCCTGCAAGCGTCTCCAGGCGGATTTCCTCGGCATAATGCTTGTCAATGTAATCCTTGACCTTGCTCACCCTTCGGCTTTCGTTGCTCTCCTGGGCAACGGAAAAAGCGCTGGATGCAAGGGTGCGGGCGCCGGTGTCAAGCGAGAGCTCGTACAGGATCTTTATCATCTTGAGGAACTGCTCCATGCGCTCCTCGGTCCTGTACAGTTCGTCAAGAATGGAGTAAACTCTCATGATGGCCGGCATGGAAAAAGTGAGCCCCATGCGTGCGCGCTCGAACATTTTCCTTATGGAAGCGAACTGGTTGCGGGAAAGAAGGGCTTCATCCAGAAGGTCGGGCGAGAACTGGATGGTAATCTCACGTATGTCCTGGTTCGTGCAGGAACCCTGCTCCCACGCATGCTCAAGGCCCTTTCCTGTTACGAGCGTCAGTTCATAGTCGCCTATTTCCTCGATGCTGTCCCCTACCACACGGCGCACTCCCCTGCCGCCTTCAATGTAATTGAGTTCGTAGTCCCTGTGAAAATGTATGGGCCAGGTGAACTCGCTTTTGTGGCGCTCTGCAATAAAGAAACAGTCCTTTTCTGTAATGGGCGTTATTTCATGGAGAACTTTTGTCATGTCCTTCAAATGTTTAACTGTGCAAAGATAAAATATTCTTGTATTATCTTCTCATTTTATGATACTTTTTTAACAATGCATTTTAACAATTATCGTTTTCTGACTATCTTTACGTCAAATTTATGACACGATGAAACGGATAACCATCCTTCTTGCCGCACTTCTTGCCGCGGCAGTACCCACAGAAGCCCGCAAGGCAAAAAAGTTTGTACACGAAACAGTTGAAATACCCTCGGTAGAGCCGCAGGTGATTGCGGTTGAGACTGAAAACACCCAGCTGCTGCTGGGCGTTCTGGGGAACCGGCAGGTAGTGATACGTCACTACGGGCAGCCTGTTGCCAACCCTTCACAGTTCCTGGAATTCAACGGCGTTGCTGCTGAGGCGTATCCCGCCGCGGGCGGCACTTTCATGGGCGAACCCGCCCTCCACGTGAAGTATGCCGACGGCACCCACAACACGGAGCTCCGCTATGTGGGCCATAAGGTAGAATCGGCCTCAGGCGTGGCCAAGACCACCATTCAGATGAAGGACTACGTGACCGGCCTTCAGGTGAACCTTATCTACGAGGCCTACCGGAAGGAGAATGTGATATCGGCCCATACGGAGATACTTAATCCGGGGAAGAAGGCCGTGGGGCTGGAGAATTACGCATCGGCCCTTATGAGGCTGGAGGGGGACGATTTCCTCCTGACGCACTTCCACGGGGGATGGGCCTATGAGATGCAGACCTCGCGGGAAATGCTGGACTTTGGCACCAAGGTGATTGAAAGCCGCCGCGGGACACAGGCCACCCAGACCGAGAATCCTTCGTTCATGGTATCCCTGGGCAAGGAATTTTCCGAAACGTCCGGCGCCGTTGTGGCCGGAGCCCTCGCCTGGAGCGGCAACTTCCGCATCGCCTTCGAAAGGGATGAAACCGGCAGGCTGAACATCCTCGGAGGCATTTCGCCCTTTGCATCGGCATATCCCCTTGCAGGCGGCGCCAGCTTCGAAACTCCCGCAATGCTGTGGACATATTCTGCCGAAGGCGCCGGCGGCGCTTCCCGGAACCTTCACCGCTGGGCCCGTAATTACGGCATCTACGGCGGCGGAGCGGTGAATCCCACGCTTCTGAACAGCTGGGAAGGCGCTTATTTCACCTTCAACACCTCAACCCTCACCGGCATGATTGACGATGCCGCGGCGATGGGCCTTGAAATGTTCGTGCTGGACGACGGCTGGTTCGGAGAAAAGTACCCGCGCAATTCGGACCGCACCTCCCTCGGAGACTGGGAGCCCAACACCTCCAAGATTCCGGAAGGAATTGACTATCTGGCATCTTACGCGCATGAGCGCGGGCTCAAATTCGGCATCTGGATTGAGCCGGAGATGGTTTCGGGCGTGTCCGTCCTTGCCGAAACCCACCCCGAATGGGTGGTCCAGAGTCCCGGCCGTCAGCTCTATGAAGCCCGCTGGCAGTGGGTGCTTGACCTCTCCAACCCCGATGTGCAGGACTTCGTCTTCGGCATCTTCGACCGCACCATGCAGCTCGCCCCCGGCATCGACTATATAAAGTGGGACTGCAACAGGCCGATATACTCCTTCGGCAGCACTTATCTTGGAAACGAGCAGGACAGGTTCTATGTCGAATATGTCCAGGGGCTGTATTCCGTGATGAGGAGGATACGTGAAAAGTATCCCAAGGTGCTGGTCCAGTGCTGCTCTTCCGGCGGCGCCCGCGTAGATTACGGCGCAATGAAGTACTGCAACGAGTTCTGGACGTCGGACAACACCGACGCCATCTCCCGCGTACGCATCCAGTATGCGACTTCCATGATATATCCCGCATGCGCCATGGCTTCGCACGTTTCCGCCGTGCCGAACCACCAGAGCGGCAATATCACTCCCCTCAAGATGCGATTTGACATGGCCGCAGCCGGTCGCCTTGGCATGGAGCTCCAGCCAAAGAACCTCACCCCCGAGGAGCGCGCCCTTGCCGACCGCTGCATCAAGTCCTACAGGGGATTCCGCGACGTTGTCTTCGGCGGTGACCTCTACAGGCTCACAGACCCCTATGACTCTGATTACTATGCGTTTATGTACGTATCGGAAGACAAGTCCAAGGCCGTAGTGTTCGCCTTCTGCCTGCGCTACCAGAACCGCGCAACAGGCGGTCATCCGTTTGCTCTCCAGGGACTTGACCCCTCACGCAGCTACAAGGTAACGGAGCAGAATGTAGACTCCTCCTGCTGGTGGGGTAACGGCAAGTCCTTCACCGGCGACTTCCTCATGAGCGGCAGCGCCTTCAACCCCGTCCTCCACCAGACCAACGCCTCTGCGATTTTCGTTCTGGAGGGTTAATACAGGGGGCTCCGGGATGCTGAACAATCCCGTAGACATTCATACCACCGTTTTGGGGCTGTAATGGCGGCGAAGTGGTGGTATGGTGCTGTTTAAAAGACGTCAAACCACCGTTTTCCGCCTCTGGTGCGCAAAAACGGTGGTTTGAATGTCTACAGGAGACGGTCGATATCCGCTTTTTTGAGATAGAGAGCTTTGGCGAAGCTTTCAGTGCGGCTGCCGGTTCCGCCACGGAGCATGCTCGCGGCAAGTTCCAGTCTGGTTTCAAAACTGATGACTCTAAGTGATTTGCCGAATTTTTTATGTGCCAGCCGATTTGCATACTGTCTCAGTTCCTCCATGCTGCGCTGATTCATATAGTGCTGGCTCAGAGCCTGTTTCATCTGCTGCTCATCATCCCTTTTTACGTACAAGAAGGCGAGGAACACTCTCACCGAACCGAATAGTGATTCAACAAGGTCGGCATTGATGTAGCTTGAGGGAAGAAGCATGCCGCTGCCGTCAATTCTCCAGTCCTGCGGCAGTTCCTGCCAGCAAGACAGGAGTTCACGCTGCCGCCTGGCGGAGATATCTCGCAGCGGAGTACCCAAAGAGGTCCTTGGTGCAAAATAGAGGTTCCCAACACCCCATCTGTAATTCCATGGTGCTCCGTTGTAGCAATCCAGGCTGTTCCTGTATGTGTACATTATTTTTGTAAGCAGTTCCCTTCTGCTTGTTATCTCGTTGAAGGACAGGTAAAATTCACCAGACCGGTCCGATCCTTTCCTGTTCTGCCACGTGCTGATTCTCTTTTTCATTCCGGCGCGGAATCTTTCGGGAGACCGGCCCTTGAGGATACTGTGAAGATGGGTGTCATTCACCTCCTGACATATCACCTCCATATCGCTCTGAAATGAACATATTGCGATGGAGTTCATCGCAAAAACCTTATCCTCGTCGGTTGCGAAAGGAATGTCTGCACGTTTGCCGTCAGAGTAAACGTGCCAATAGTCGCTGACGGGTTCGTCAAGCATGGTCGAAGACGTTCATACGGTGCTGGACAAGGCGGTAGATGACGGCGCGAAGGGAGCGGCCGAACCTTTCTGCAAGATACTCTGGCGAGGATCCGTTTTTGAACAGTTCAACAAGCATTTCATCATCCTCTTCGCTCCAGCGTGCCGGTGCCGGTTTGGCGACATACAGTCCCAACGACTTCAGTTTCAGCCGTATGGAAGACGGCGTGCGCTGCAACTGGGCCGCCATGTCTTCTTCCGTGACATTCTCTGCGGCCATCGCCTTCAATTCCTCCACTTCGCTTGGCAGCCACGGCTCGTTGAAGCGGGCATAAGTTGCCCTGATCTGATCGAATTTTTCCTGCGGAAGGAAAGCTGTACTTCTGTTTGGCATAAATAACGTTTTAAGTGTTTCTTCCCTTGCCCCATGCAAAGGATTCCGCCCGCAAGGTAACAGAGCCTATCCGTTTAAAAAAATGGTAAACGGATAAAACGGATAAAAGCCGCCCCATAGTGCTCCAGGGCCGACATGAAACGTTTCAGAAACGTTTATTTGCAGTAAATACCTTGACGAAGCCGCCAAAATCGTCCTCTCAACGGTTTGCAGGGCCGATTATCCGTTTCACATTTTGCACGCCGGATTCCTGCCGCGACCCTGCACACAATCAAAAATTTGCATAAAAAACAGCAATTCGTTATTTTTGCAGTCTGTAAAGCACGACTAACACCAAATATCAATAATTTATGGCAACAACTGCTGATTTCAAGAACGGACTCTACATTGACTTCAATGGCAAGCCCTGCGTTGTAGTTTATTTCCAGCACGTAAAGCCCGGCAAGGGCCCCGCTTTCGTAAAGACCAAGCTCCGCAACCTGGAGAACGGCCGCATCCTGGAGAACACCTTCACCGCCGGTGCAAAGATTGACACCATCACTGTAGAGCGCCGCCCCTACCAGTTCCTCTATGACGATGGCGAAGCCTTCAACTTCATGCACGAGGAGACTTACGAACAGATTACCCTCCCTCATGACGTGGTCGAAAATGCAGACCTCATGAAAGAAGGCCAGCACGTGGAAATGATGTTCCTCACCGAACCCGAAGAGCGCTGCCTCACCTGCGAACTCCCTACCTATGTAACCCTTCAGGTTACCTACTCAGAGCCCGCAGTCAAAGGTAACACCGCATCCACTTCCGCACTCAAGGAAGTCACCCTGGAGACCGGCGCCAAGATCATGGTTCCCCTCTTCATCGAGACCGGTGAAATCATCACCGTCAACACCACCGACCGTTCCTACGGACAGAGGGTGAAGTAATACACTCAGGCCAAGTCGCCTGTAGACATTCAAACCACCGTTTTGGCTCACCAGGGGCCGAAAACGGTGGTTTGACGTCTTTTAAACAGCGCCATACCACCACTTAGCCGCCATTACAGCCTCAAAACGGTGGTATGATGGTCTACGGGCTTCTAGATCTTAGGAAACTTGACGGTGAAGCAGGCGCCGCCGAGGGTGAAGGAGCGGGAGTAGGAGATGGAGCCTCCGCAGTGGTCCACGATGCGGCGGCAGATGGCGAGGCCGAGGCCGGAGCCGCTGGTCTTGGTGGTGAAGTCGGGAGAGAATATCTTCTCTGTCATGTCATCGGGCACGCCGGGGCCGTCGTCTTCCACTACGATGTCATAGAATCCGTCTTCGGATGAATTGCGGAGCGCAACCTGTATGCGTCCGGGGCCGTCAAGTGCCTGGAAGGCGTTGGTGAGGAGGTTCACTATCACGCGGGTGAGCTGGGGACGGGGTGCGAGCACTGTAGCATCGGCAAGGCCGAAGTAGTCCAGCCGGACGTCGTCACGGGAGTCGAACAGCTCCACTTCCTGGCGGATAAGCGCATCAAGGTCAAAGCGTTCCGGCGTCTGGTCGTACATCTTGGCAAAGGTGGAGAACTGGTCGGCAGAATCGGCAAGGAGGTCTACGTGGTAGAGGACGGTGCCGGCGACTTCCTCAAGCTTGTCCTGCCAGGCGGGATTTCCGGAGGCCTTCATCCTCATGAGCATCTGGATCTGCAGCTTGATGGGGGTGAGAGGGTTCTTGAGGTCGTGGGCAACGCGGCGGGCCATGTCGGTCCAGGCTTTGTCCCTTTCGGCCTGGGCAAGGCGGCGGGAGGAGTCGCCAAGGTCGAGGACCATGCGGTTGTAGGCGTTTACGAGAGGGGTAATCTCGTCGTCACCGTCGTAGGACAGCGTTTCAAGATGGTCAACATCGGTCACCTTCATCTTGCGGCTGAGTTCCGTAATAGGCCTGAAAAGGCGGCTGACAACCTCGAAGGTAACCACCCTGGAGATGAGAAGCAGCAGGAAGAAAATGGTGATTACGGTGGCTATATGGCTTATGGCCTCTGCCTCGAAGTTCCTGGCCATGCTGGTGAAGGGCGACGCCAGGATGGCTATCATCTTGCCTCCCGAATTGAATACGGGCGCATACATGGAGTAGAAACTGCGCCTTCCCACCTTCTCCCTCTGGATGAAGTAGCGCTTGTGCGCATACATGATATTGTAGTAGGGAGTATTGTCTATGCGGTGGCTGAGTATCATGCGGTCATAGACTTCGGGCGTGGTGCTGTATGCCATGTGACCGGAAGGGTCGAAGAGGGTGATATCCGTATGCAGGCTGTTGCCGACGCTCTCCATTTCGGCCCTTGCCCCGACTTCATGAATGCTGTCCAGCGCGCGGAGGCGCTCCTGCATCATGCCCTGCAGCGTATTCACGCGCGAAATCATGACGTTCTGCATGTCCGAAGCATTCCTCTTGTACACGAACCACACGCTGAATCCGGCCATGGCGATAAGGGTGAGAAAAAGGGACGTGTACAGCACCAGGCTTATCCTGTTCTGGTAGTAGCGGGACGTTGAACTGTGCCCGCGGCCGGCAGCCATGGCACTGAGGAAGAAGAACGTGAGTATCGCCAGCATGAGTCCGGCCACGCCATAATCCAGGGCGGCCGTGCGCTCACGCGAAATCACTATAACTTCACCTTCGGACACGTTTTTCACGAAGTGGCACCAGCCATCAAGGTTCATGTGGCCTTCGCTCAGGAACTTTCCGGAAAGCACGGTAGGATATGCATAGGCTCCGGTATACTGGATCATGTTCCCGTCTACGTACTTGGCCCACGAATAAACGGAAGGAAGGCTCACGCGTCCGGGGTCTGAAACGCCCAGCAGACGGAGATAACCGCGGTCCTCCCTGTTGCGTTTGGACTCTACGGAAACCAGTATGGAAGCCGGTCCCACTCCGGATACATACCAGGTGAATACTCCGGTATAAGCCACGCGCCCGTTACCCAGGGGGCTGTAGAAGAAGTTCGAGTTCTCCGACAGGCGCACTCCGCTCCTTATCCTTTCCTGGAACACGGGATTAGCCCCCAGATTGCCTCCGGCTTCGAGTACGGAGATATCATAGTCCTGGGATATGCGGGCCATATAATTGCTTACGAGGCGGCCGCGGATTACATCGGCACCTCCCTGAAGGGAGGCGATGGCTCCGAACATCTGGTCTGCCGCTATGGGGCCTTCAACGCTGCGCAGTTGGATTTCCAGCGCAACGTCCCTGTCCATGGCGAGCCTGTTCGCCCAGACGTCTATGCGCCGCTCCTCCTTGCGGAAGCCGAGCGGAGCGGTCATCGACACGAAATAGGCGCCCAGGATTACCGAAAAAACGGCCCTGGAAGACATGGAGAAGAGGTCGTACCTTATGCCGAAGAGCGAACGCACCAGCGGTGAAAGCATCTGGAGCAGCACCACCATCGACAGCGCCAGGGCTATGAAAACGGCATACACGACGGCCGTATAGCCCGTCAGCCTCACGATTCGGTACAGCTCGAGGCTTATGTCGGAGTTGATGATGATGCTCTTGAATACGAAGTGAAAATATATGCCGATGAGCACCACCGCCACCAGTCCCGCAATCAGCAGCACCCACTCCAGCGCGCGTGACTGTCTGCGCCTTACCTCGCGCAGGAGAGTTCTCCTGGCGATATACAGGTCGGTGACCACTATGACGATGTTAAGTCCCTGCAGGATAACGGAGCCAAGGGAGTAGAGGACGGGGCCGTCGGCATAGAGGAGCGGGGAGAAAAGAGCGGTGGTTTCGGCCCGGCCGCGAAGGTAGGCCCACACCAGAAGCGCCGTCTGCAAAACGGCCGCCAGAAGCAGTCTCCCTGCCGATGGACCTGCCGCCAGAAAAGCCAGCGACGCCGCCAGCAGCAGTGCCATGGCTATGAGCTGCAGGGCGAAACTGTATCCGCCGGATTCGCTCTCCAGCTTTTCCGACGCCAGTTTGAACAGCGCTGTTCCCTGTACCGATACCGGCGCACCCACGCTCGATGACAGCGGCTTCACGGAGAAGCTGTCCGGAATTCTGAGCCGGCGGTTGCTGCCGTTCATGGAGCCGGCGCGGAGTTCGTCCAGGATTTCAAGGCCTGCCACAACCCGGATATCCCCGTTGGAGGCAGCCTTGGTAAGGTACCACTTGGGCCCCAGGTTCGTAAAGGACCACTCAGTCCCCACGTCTTTCAGCGGAGATATGGCATCGCTCCGGGATTCTCCCAGGCGACGCACTATGGTGCTTGTGCGTATGTCGTCACTGCGGATGGGAAAACGGTTGGCCCAGCTCTGCAGGGTGTCCTCCACGTAACGGTAGACGACCATGTCGGCAGGAAGATCTTCCAGTTCCGTCCAGGTGGATTCGTCGCTGGAAAGGGCCTTCCCCATGCTTGTCTCAAGGGACGCCAGACGGCGCTCAACCCTTCTCCCAAGTACTTTGGCGGCCGATTCCGCACCCGCAGTGCCATCGGCAAGGAATGAGGCCACGGTGAAGGCCACCGCTCCGGCAAGGAGCAGCGCCGACGCTATGAGCCATATATTCCTCCTCTTATTCATGATGGTAGGGTTCGCCTCTGAGTATCGTGCAGGCACGGTAAAGCTGCTCTGCAAAAATCGTTCTAACCATCTGATGGGAGAAGGTCATTTTCGAGAGGGAGATCTTTCCGTCGGCCCGGGCGTACACTTCCCTCGAGAACCCATAGGCCCCGCCGATGACGAAGACAAGCCCCTTTGCGCCGCCCGCCATCTGCTTTTCCAACCAGGAAGCGAACTCCAGCGAACGGAACTCCTTCCCCTTCTCGTCCAGCAGTATCAGCGTATCCTGCGGGCCGATATTTTTCAGAATCAGCGCCCCCTCCTTCTCCTTTATCTGCTCCTCGCTCAGTGCCGATACCTTCTTGAGTTCCGGAATCTCCACCACGGAAAAGGGCAGATAATGCTTTAGCCTGGAGCAGTAAAGATCCAGACCTTCCTTTACCCAGGGAACCACGGTTTCCCCGACTGTGAGCAGTTTTACGTTCATCTTTGCAAATGTACAAAAATCTTTTCTCAATCACGGCGCGAAATTTGCATTAATAACCAGCCGGATGAAAAAAGTGAAACAGATACTCTGCCTGCTGGCGATGGCTATTGCCCTCCCAGGCTTTGCACAGGTGCATGCCACACCCGTTGCACGCACGTATACACAGTCTCCCGACGGAGACTTTGCCGTATTCAATTCAATCACGAAATATCTAATTGCCGGAGACGCCGCATCCCTTTCCAGCTGGTTTGCAGACAATCTTGACGTCACTGTAATCTCATCCACCCGCAACTGTTCCCGCAATCAGGCAAGACAGATTCTCAGGACCTTCTTCGGAACCTACACACCGCGTTCCTTCGATGTCACTCACAAGGCATCAGAATCCAACAAGAAATACATGATAGGCCTACTGAACGCCGGCGGCGAACTTTTCGAAGTCACCATCTACGCCACTTCCTCGGCCGGTGACACCTACAAAATCCAACAACTCTCCATCACCCGCCAAGCCGGAGCGTATTAATCGCAACGTATTTTGACTCTGTAGACATTCATACCACCGTTTTAGCTCACCAGAGGCGGAAAACGGTGGTTTGGGTGTATCAAAGCGCGGCAATGGCGCCGGCAACTTGCTCGAGGAGCCACTGGGGGGTGGAGGTGGCGCCGCAGACGCCGACGGTGGATGCCCCGGCGAACCAGGACGGGTCGATTTCCGAAGGGCCGCCAACGATATAGGTACGGGGATTTTCACGGCGGCACAGGTCGCTGAGGACCTTGCCGTTGGAAGAAGACTTGCCTGCAACGAAGATTACAACGTCATGAGCACGGGCGAAAGTAGCCAGTGAGGAGTGGCGGGACGCCACCTGGGCGCAGATGGTATCGTGAACCACCAGGGAAGGGACCACGGCCCGCAGCTGGGAGCAAATCTGCGCATACTCCGACGGGCTCTTGGTGGTCTGGGAGAATATCTCTGCCGGCTGGGATACGTCAATCATGCCGGAAGACAGCGCCTCAGAAAGCATGGAGGCATTCTCCACCACAACGGCATTGCCGCCCGTCTGGCCCAGAAGGCCGAGAACCTCGGCATGGCCCACCCGGCCGAAGATTACCACGGTTCCGTGATTTCCGCCCGAATGAAGGCGTGAATAAGCCTCGCGTATGCGCCCCTGCAGACGGAGCACCACGGGACATGTACAGTCGATTACCGTAAGCGACCTTTCCATGGCCGCAACGTATGTAGACGGCGGTTCCCCGTGCGCCCTGATGAGCATGGATGCCCCCACGGGCACATCGGAAGGCGAAGAGACCGTCACCAGGCCGCGTTCACCAAGCCGGGCCAGTTCCGCCTCGTTATGCACGATTGCGCCCAGCGAATACAGCGTTTCGCCGGTAGACAGGTATTGTTCGGCCCTGGAAATAGCCCTGATAACCCCGCCGCAGAAACCGGAGCCGGGATCTGTTTCAACCTTTAGCATAGGATTCCAAAACGGCCCTGGATAAGTCCCTGGATCCAGACCAGCTCCTCATGGAGAGTCATCTCCGTATTGTCAAGCACAAAGGCATCCGGAGCCTGCGTAAGGGGCGACACTTCCCTGTGGGAGTCGATATAATCCCTTTCGCGCAGGTTCGCGAGGACTTCCTCGAAAGTGGGAGTCTCCCCCTTCGCTATCATCTCGTCATAGCGCCTCTGGGCACGCACCTGGTCCGTTGCCGTCATGAATATCTTCAGCTGTGCATTGGGGAACACTGTTGTGCCGATGTCACGGCCGTCCATGATTACGCGGCCACCCTCTGAAAAAGCATGCAGTTTCGAGTCTACAAACTCCCTCACGAAGCCGATTGCACTCACCGGAGAAACATGCGAGGACACCTCCAGGGTGCGGATTTCCTTCTCGATGCACCGCTCCCCGAGATGCAGCCCCCCTTCGCCGAAGTAAAGGTCCAGCCCGCCGATAACGGCCTTCAGTGCAGCCTCGTCAATCTCCCCTTCCGGGCCGATGAGGCCGTTTTCCATGGCATACAGCGTTACTCCTCGGTACATGGCGCCGCTGTCAAGATACAGAAAGCCAAAGGCCTGGGCCACCATCTTTGCAAAAGTGCTCTTTCCGGTGGACGAGCACCCGTCCACAGCTATGATGATATCAGGAATTTTCATAATGACACAAAAGTAAAGATTTTTTACGATATTTGCATAATTAAAGGTAACAAGTCATGAAAGTTCTGGTTATTGATGATGAAAGGGCTATCCGTTACTCCCTGAAGGAAATCCTGGAGATGGAAAGCTACGAGGTGGAAACCGCTGAAAACGGCGAAGAAGGCCTGGAAAAGGCCAGAAAGGACAAATTCGACGCCATCTTCTGCGACATCAAGATGCCCGTAATGGACGGCAACGAGGTGCTGTCCAAGCTCATCGAAGAGGGCATAGAGTCCCCGGTTGTCATGATTTCCGGCCATGCCGACATCCAGACCGCCGTAGACTGCATCAAGCGCGGCGCCTTCGACTTCATCGAAAAGCCCCTGGACCTGAACCGCATCCTCATAACCCTCAAGAACGCTACCGACAAGGCCTCCCTCGTAAAAGAGACCAAAATCCTCAAGAAGAAAATCTACGGCAGGGAAATGATAGGCGACTCCGCCTCCATCGGCCATCTGCGCGAGATGATGGAAAAGGTGGCCCCCACCCAGGCCAGCGTGCTCATCACCGGCCCCAACGGCTCCGGAAAGGAACTCGTTGCACAGGGCATATACCAGATGTCCCAGCGCTCCATGATGCCGTTCGTGGAGGTGAACTGCGCCGCAATCCCCTCCGAACTCATCGACAGCGAACTCTTCGGCCACAAGAAAGGCTCCTTCACATCGGCAATAAAGGACCACAAGGGAAAGTTTGAACAGGCCGACGGCGGAACCATCTTCCTGGACGAAATCGGCGACATGTCACTTGCCGCACAGGCAAAGGTGCTCCGCGTCCTTCAGGAGAGAAAGCTCACCCCCGTGGGCGGAGACAAGGAAATCACCGTGGACGTGAGGGTGCTTGCCGCCACCAACAAGAACCTCCAGGAGGAAATCGCCAAGGGCAACTTCCGCGAAGACCTCTACCACAGGCTCAGCGTCATCGTCCTCAAGGTGCCCGCCCTCGACGAGAGGAAGGAAGACATCCCCCTCCTCATCAACCACTTCTCCGCGATGATTTCGTCCGAAAGCGGCAAGCCCGTACGCGAATTCTCCGCCGATGCCATCGACCTCCTGAGCCGTAAAGAGTGGCCCGGCAACATACGCGAACTCAGGAACGTAGTAGAGCGTCTCCTTATCCTGGGAGGCAACCCCGTAAGCGCACAGGACGTCAAAGATTACGTAATATGAAAAAGCTCTGGAAGGTACTAAGGGGCATACTCATCGGCATAATTGCCCTCTTTGCAATTGTCCTCATCGGCCTTCAGATAGCTTTGAGGCCGTCTGTGCTCACGGGCCTGGTGAACAAGTATGCACCCCAGTTCATCGAAGGCGGAAACCTCGAATTCTCCCGCATCAGCGCCCACGTGATCAAGAGCTTCCCCTTCGTAAGCCTCGAGGCTGAAGGCGTGGCCCTCACCTACCCCCACGAAAGGTTCGCCCGCTTCGACTCCCTGTCGGCAGGCGCCCGCACCCGTTTCAGCCTCATGAAAGCCGGACTTGCCCGCGACGGCTCCGGCATCGACACGCTCCTGTCGGCAAAGAGAGTCTACGCCAGCCTCAACTACATTTCCCTCGCAGGCGGCGCCATAGACATACACAACGTGGAACTGGAGAAGCCCCGGTTCTTCATGCACGTCTTCGACTCCACCGCCTCCAACCTGGACATCTTCTCCTCCGGAGACAAGGAAAAGGACACCACCTCTTCCGGGATGGCCAACATCATCCTCCACAAGATATCCCTGGACCGGAAGCCCTTCGTCGTATACACCAATCCCAAGGACACCACCTTCCTGGCCGTAAGGGGAAAACGCCTCGCCCTTGACGGAAAACTTCGCCTGCAGGACTACGAGAGCGCACATTCCACCCTTGAAGGAGACAGCCTCTTCATCTCCGGCCGCCTTCCTGCCGATACCCTCGCCCTGGGCCTCGACCACCTCTTCGCCAGCGTAAAGAGGCGCAATGTCATCCTCGATGCCGATGCCCGCGCCCTCCTCATGACAAGTTCCTTCGGCCGCATGCGCCTTCCCGTCCACCTGGATGCCGATGCCACCGTCCCCAAGCACAAGGACGCAGAGCTTGGTGTGAACATCCACTCCCTCACGGCAAAGGTTTCCTCCCTGGAACTCAAGGCAAAGGGCGACATCCTGAACCACCCCGGCGGCCTTGACCTCAACGTGGACGCCGCCATCGAGGACTGTCCCATCGGCGACCTCATGAAAGAATTCCGGAACAACGTAGAATTCTTCAAGAAAATAGACACCGACGCCCATATCTCCCTCGACGCCCACGCAGAGGGTACAATCGCAGAAGACAGGATGCCGGCGGTGAACGCAAAACTCCTCATCCCGCTGTCCACCGTAGACATTGAAGGCGTAGGCAGGAAAGGCCGCCTCTCCCTCGATGCAGACGTGGTGACGGACAATTTCAACGTCATCGACGCCACCGTCCATAAACTCTATGCCGATATCGCCGGCGCCAAGGTAGACCTCAGCGCCAGCGGCAGCGACGTCACCGGCGAAGACCCCGACCTCACCCTCGACGGCACCTTCCGCGCCCGCCTCGATTCCCTTACCAGGGCCTTCCTGGACGGCATTGACGGCCACGGCCTCCTCAGGGGCGAAGTCCACGGCAAGGCAAGGCTCTCCCAGCTCACAAACATGTCAAAGATAGGCAGGGCAAATCTCCAGGCCGATATCAGCGGCTCGGGCCTCTCCCTGGACATGCCCAAGGATTCCATCCACGCCTTCATCCGGAATATCGGCCTCAGTGCCTCCACGGCGTCCAACAAGATAGACTCCAACCTTCCCAAGGGTGCCCGTGTCCTCGCCGTCAAGGCCGATATCGACACGCTCAACGCCACATACGGAGACAACGTATATGCCCGCGGCAGCGGCATCAGACTCCTGGCCCAGAACTCTGCCGATATCCTCAAGGGCGGCAAGCAGCTCACCCCGCTCATGGGCCTTCTGAAGGTAGACCGCCTGAGCCTCAGGGACTATGATGGCATAGACGTAGCCCTCAAGGGCAACGTGGACCGTTTCCGCATCATCCCCGCCCAGGAGAAAGGCGGCAAGCCCATCATGAAGATTACCACGGAGAACGACGCCATCGCAGCCGTGATGGACGGTAACAACGTGGCGGTGAGAAACCTGACGGCCAATGTGGCGGCAAGGGAGCATGCGAGAAGAACCACCAACAAGGAAAGGAGAAACCGCATCCTGGATTCCCTGCAGAGGGTTTACCCCGGCACGCCGCGCGATTCCCTCTTCCGCAAGGCCCGCATGGAAAGGATGGCCTCCCAGCTCAAGGATGAATTCGCCAGTGCCGATGTCATGCTCTCCCTCTCCAAATCCTCGCAGGAAATGGCCAAGAAGTGGGATTTCGAAGGGTCCATCGGCCTGGATCTGGCAAGGCTTAACGTGGACGGGCTGTCGCTCACCCCGGAGATTACGGACGTCGCCGGCACATTCGACAACGACAAGGTAGAGCTGAAAAACATCACGGTCACCGCCGGGCAGTCGGACATTTCGGCAAATGCCAGGCTGAGCGGGCTCCGGAGGCTCCTCACGGGGCGCGGAAAGCCGCATATCTACGCAAACGCCACGGCTACAAGCAATTATATCGACGCCAACGAGCTAATGGACGCCCTGAAGGGCATGATGCCGGCAAAGGACACGTCGGCGGTGGAAGAGAAGGCTCCGGAGGACACCGCCTCATCGGCCCTGCTGGTGCTTCCGTCCAACCTGGACGTGAACGTAATGATGGAAAACACCGGCATAAAGTATGACAGCCTCATGGTGAGCTGGCTCGCCGCCGATATCGTCATGAAGGAGCGCACCCTTCAGGTTACCAACGGCCTTGCCGCCTCCAATATGGGAGACCTCTACGTGGAAGGCTTCTATGCCACCCGCTCCAAGGACGACATCAAGGCCGGCTTCGACCTCAACATCGTGGACATATCGGCCGAGAAGGTCCTTACCCTGTTTCCGGACGTGAAGAAGGAGATGCCCATCATGAACTCCTTCTCCGGCAACCTTGACATGGAGATTGCCGCAACCACGGAAATCGACACTGCGATGAACGTGGTTCTGCCTTCACTGGACGGAATCATGCGTTTCACGGGCCGCCAGCTTGCCCTCAAGGACAGCAAGGAGTTCACAAAGATTGCAACGCTCCTTCTGTTCAAGGACAAGAACAAGGCCATGATAGACAACATGTCCGTAACCGGCATGGTAAGGAGCAACAAACTGGAAGTGTTCCCCTTCGTGCTGGATGTAGACCGGTACATGATGGCGGCAAGCGGCGTCCAGAACCTGGACGAGAGCTTCAACTACCACATCTCCGTGATACGCTCCCCGCTCATTCTCAAGTTCGGCCTCAACGCATGGGGAGAGGACTTTGACCACATCAAGTACAGCCTTGGCAAAGCCCGCTACACTTCCCCCAACGTCCCCGTTTTCACAAAGCAGCTGGACACCGTCCAGTACAATCTGGTGGCGGCCATCCACAACGTGTTTGAGCTGGGCGTCGACGGTGCCATGGCAGAAAACACCTCCCAGACCTTCCTGCAGGACCGCATCAACCAGGTGGGCTACACGGATTACGCAGACACCCTTGCCATGGATGACATCATCATGGCCTCCCTCGAAGAGATGGAAAACACCAGCGGGAATGTAACGGAACGCGTCGCAGCCCGCCTCGAAGCCCTCAAGGCCGAAGTCATCCGCCTGGAACAGCAGGCAGCAGTTAAAAAAGATGAATAGTTTCCAGTACATAGAGGTTTCCGTGCGCATCGAGCCGTTCTCTGAGGAGATGGCCGAAATCCTCACCGCAGAGCTCTCCTCGGAGCTCCCGTACGACATGTTCGTCACGGAAGAGCCGTATCTGAAATGCTATATAGAAACGGAAAAGTACAAGGCGTCAGACCTTAAAGTGGTGCTGAGCGGCTATCCTGCCGCGGTCTCCTTCGAGGCCGTGCCCGTCCAGGGCCGGAACTGGAACAAGGCCTGGGAAGACTCTTTCGAGCCCATCGTGGTGGACGGTACGGTTACCGTTAAGGCTAAATTCAACACCGGAGTGCCGCGCACCAGATACAACATCTGGATAGACCCGCAGATGGCCTTCGGCACGGGATATCACCATACCACTTACATGATGATGCAGCGCCTTCTGGCCCTGCCCGTCCGCGGTTCGTACGTGGTTGACATGGGATGCGGAACCGCCATCCTTGCCATACTCGCAGCCAAGATGGGCGCCCGCAAGGTATTCGCCGTGGACATCGACGCGGTGGCGGCCAATTCGGCCTGGGGCAACTGCCGCTGGAACAAGGTGGGAACGCGGGTGGAAACCGCCTGCGGAGACGCCTCCCTCCTTCAGATGGGAACCTACGACATCCTTCTCGCCAACATCCACCGCAACATAATCCTGGAAGACCTGCCCACCTATGTGCGTTCATTGAAACGCGGCGGCAGGCTCCTCGTAAGCGGTTTTTACCAGGCCGACTCCCCTGCCATCATAACTGCCGCCGAGGCCCTTGGCCTGACGCTGGCAGGCTCATCCTCACGCGAAACCTGGGCTTGCCTGGAATTCGTGAAATGATATGAAGTTCCAGGGAATCATCAACGCAAGGGATCTGGGAGGCATCTCCGTCGGCGGAAAGACAATACGGCCGGGGAGGCTGCTAAGGACAGCACATCTTTCGGATGCCACCGATGATGATATCCGCACTCTCTCGGAGGAATATCGGCTCAAAAGAATCTTTGACTTCCGTTCCGTGGTGGAGGCGGAGGGGCAGCCGGACAGGCCTGTTCCCGGGGCAGAGCACATCTTCCTTCCCACCCTGGACCTGGAGGCCGAAAAACGCAGCGGAGATGCCGTCCCCGAGGGAACGTTCCTGGACCTGCCGAAGCATATCGCCCGGCTCTCGTTCATGGATATCTTCAAAAGGAAGGCAAGGGATCTGTACCCTTCGCTTGTGCTCAGTGAGTTCTCGCAGCTTCAATACGCCTCGTTCCTGAACCTCATTCTGGAAACGCCGGAGGGCGCCGTCCTGTGGCACTGCTCGCAGGGCAAGGACCGCACCGGCATGGGCGCTGCCTACATACTGGGCGCCCTTGGGGCCGACCGCGAAACCATCGTGGCCGATTTCGATGCGTCAAATACCGTTTACCGGCCGCTGGTAGACAAGCTTTGCCTGAAGGTGGAGGCCCTTGGCGGCGGAGAAGAGGAGAAAGACGTGATAAGGGCATTCATGGGCGTGAGCGTCCGCAATTTCTGCAGCACCCTGGACCTTATCGACCGCGAATGGGGTTCCCTCCAGGGCTATCTCACAGGCCTTCTCGGCCTCACTTCGGCCGATTTCCAGACTCTCCGCGAACGGTATCTTTTCTAACGCTGCTTGTAATTCAGGGCGAGTCCGCCGGCAGAGGTTTCCTTGTACAGTGAAGGCAGGTCCTTGCCGGTCTGCTTCATTACCTGGACCACGTGGTCAAAGGAGATGCGGTGACGTCCGTCCGAGAAAGTGGAGTAAATATTGGAATCCAGGGCACGGGTGGCGGCGAAGGCGTTGCGCTCGATGCAGGGTATCTGCACCAGGCCGCAGACGGGGTCGCAGGTCATGCCCAGGTGATGTTCAAGGCCCATTTCGGCCGAATACTCAATCTGGTAGGGACTGCCGCCAAAGAGCTGGCAGGCGGCTGCCGATGCCATGGCGCAGGCAACGCCAACCTCTCCCTGGCAGCCCACATCGGCCCCGGAGATGGAGGCGTTCTGCTTTACGATGTTGCCGATGATGCCGGCCGTCGCAAGTGCGTGGAGGATGCGCTGGTCGCTGAAGGAGTGTCCCTTGGAAAGATGGTACAGTACCGCCGGAACCACGCCGGAGGAGCCGCAGGTGGGGGCGGTCACTATCTGGCCTCCCGCCGCGTTTTCTTCGCTCACTGCAAGGGCGTAGGCAAATACGAGACCTCGGGTACGGAGGCTGGGCTGGTATCCCAGGGCCTTGACGTGGTAGATTGCGGCCTTGCGCTTGAGGTTAAGCGGGCCGGGAAGGCGTCCTTCGGCATCCAGGCCGCGTTCTACGGAGGCTTTCATCGCCTCCCATATCGTCTGGAGATAATCCCAGATTTCCGCACCTTCACACATCTCCACATACTCCCAGATGCTCCGTCCGGTGGCGTCACACCAATCGATGATCTCCGTGAGGGTGTTCATCTTGTAGACCTCTTCCTCCTCCTCAAGTATCTTTCCGGGGCCTTCGGAGAGCGTTCCTCCGCCGATTGAATACACCGTCCAGTCCTCTTCCACGGCACTTTCGGCATCCAAAGCCTTGAAACGCATGCCGTTGGAATGATACTCGAGGAAAACGGAGGGCTCCCACAGAATGGTCACGGGAGCTATCGGCTCAAGCACTTCCTTGATGGCGACATCCGTCATATGCCCCTTGCCTGTAGCGGCCAGGGAGCCGTAGAGGGTTACTTCAAACCCCGCCGCGCCCGGATGACGCTGGGCGAACATCCTGGCTGCAAGCTGCGGCCCCATGGTATGGGACGAAGACGGTCCCTTTCCTATCTTGTAGAGATTCCTGAGTGAGAACATGCGCTTCCGATTTTTGCGCGCAAAGATAGCAAAAATCCCGGGTAATCCATCGGAAATGGATCAATAAACGCCCCTGTAGTTGAGGAAACGGCTCCAGCCGGTGGCCTTTCTCCCCGCGAGTACCGGGTCCATGCCGATCAGCCTCAATTGTCGTAGACCAGCCAGCGGAGGGCATTGATGAAGAGGAGTTTCTCCGTGGCGTCCGTGAACTGCTCGTCTCCGTGGCCCATGTTCATATAGACCATGCGATAGTTCCGGTTGGTCCAGACTACGGGGAAATCTCCGCCGTAAACTATGTCCTTTATGCCGAAGGGATAGTTCTTCGGGGAAAGCGACAGGAGTATCTGGATATCCGGGTTGCGGCGCGGACCGGGATTCCACTGATAGAACTCGCTTGCGGGTGCCACATATGAATCCGGCAGGTTCTTGGTAATGGCGTGACTGTGCGTCTCAATATCCAGAAGTGCCGGCTGCGGCGGCCAGTTGTTGCATTTGAACGTGCCGCAGCCAAGGAATTTCACGAACCATGGCCAGCCGGTGCCTGCGTCATTGTAGCCGGCGGCATGGAAGCCAAGCCAGCCTCCTCCCTGCTCCATATACTGCTCAAACAGCTTTCTGGCATCGCCTGAGGGCTGCGCGTTGAGAGCCACTATCACCGAATAATCCTTGAGCTCCTCCAGGGTGTAGTCTGCAAGATTCTGAGTGCTGTCCACTATGAATCCCTCGCCAACCGTAAGTTTGGTGAAAAACTCTATCGCCTGATGGTCGAACTGCACGTGCGCCTCCTCTGCATAGTCATCGTAATAGAGCAGCGCCTTGAAGCGCGGTGCCCCGGCATAGTCGGCCTGGCGGTAGTTTTGCCCCCGGTTTCCGCACATCGACACAACAAGGATCATCGCAAGTAAAACAAGTCTTTTCATACAGATTCACAGTTTAGCTGCCGTAAATATACTCAGAATCGCCAAATAATCAAATGTCGCAATGCTTGCCGCCATGTTGCTGCTCCTTGCGTCCTGCGGGCCGGGGAAGCGGATGGGGCTCTATTTCCCTTGCAGGATAGCGTCCTTGGTGCGGGGCATGGTCCAGCGGGGGACGCTGCGGTCTTCGCCGTCGGAAAGGCCCATCCACCAGAAAGTTGCAATGCCGGCCTCCCTGGCCTTGCCGGAGAAGTAGGAGGCAAAGCGCACGTTGGCGTCGCTGTCTTCGCCTGAGCCTCCTCCCCATTCGCCGATAATTGCCGGCACGCCCAGCCGTTTGACGATGCACTCCCGGAGATTGACAAAGAGCCTGTCGATATCGGCCTTCTGCTCGTCGAACTTGTCGGCATTCCAGTAGCTGTGCACCTCGACGGCGATGTGTTCGGATATCTCCGGGCTCTGCATGTAATCCAGCGGTTCCTTCAGGTGGGAATTCCAGGTGCCGTCACCGCTGCAGGCGCCGTAGGTGTTCACAACGAGGTTCCTTTCGGCATTGTTGCCGCCGGTTGCCCTCACCGTCTCTGCGAACAGGCGCGCATAACTGTTTATGCCATTGTAGGCCGATCTGGCTGCGTTTTCATCGTACCTTGCAGCATTGGCTTCACGGGAGGCGTAGCACCAGGAGTCGTACTGGTCCAGCATTTCGTTATAGGATTCGAAGAGTAGCTTTTCCCCGTAATCCCGGAACTCGGTCGCAATCTGCTCCCACAGGGACTGGTAACGGTCCTTGGCTGCGGCAAAGCCTTCCTCGCTGGCCACAAGCCATGCCGTATCTGATGCGCCGGTATCATGGTGGACATTGAGTATGCAGTACAGCCCTTCGTCTATCACGTAATCCACCACTTCCTTCACCCTTGCCATCCAGGCTGGATCCACCGCCGTGCCGCTCCAGGTGGCCGGGTCCCAGTTTGCCCCGTCATGAAGAGTTATCGTTCCCATATGCGGATACCAGGTCACCGGCACCCTGATGGCTCCGAAACCGGCTTCCTTGAACATGTGAATAAGCTCCCGGGTGGCCTGCGGCTGCCCCCATGCTGTCTCGTAAGCCTTGGGACTGCGGTCAGACCATGCCTCCAGCCACATGTTCGTGAGCTCTCCGCTGTTGCTGTCCAGGGCATTGCCAAGATTCCAGCCGGCCCCCATGTTCGCAACGGCACTGAAGGCCGATTCAAAGGCCTCCCCAACCGGTTCCGGCTCCGGCTCCGGCGTTACAGGTTCAGTGGTTGGGTCCGTGGTGGGCTCAGCAGGCTTTTCACTGCCCCATTCCCTGCTGAGGGGATCACTCGAGCACCCCGCCATGACGAACAGGCAAAGCGCAATAGCTGCATGCAGACTGGAACGTTTCATATCTGCAAAAATAGCAATTATTTGACTATTCTTCAATCACCCTTGCAAGTACGAAAGGTTAACTTATATAGATCTTTTTTGAACGGCATAGACAGGATGGTTCGTGTCGCTCAAAATGTCGCTCAAAATTTGTAAGTAGCGTAAGAATCTGTATATTTGCATAAATATTTTTGAGCGACATTATGGATTATCATCAGTATAGACAGTCTCCTGATCCAGATAAGAGAACCAAGTATGCTTCTTGGCAGGCAGCCAAAGGCCTGCAGGCAGTAGACGGCCTTGAAACGTCTCCCTATCTGGACCTGATTGCCGAAAAAAACATTGAGGGCGACATCTCAGCATATCAGGCCAGGGAACTCATTGATTCATATTATGAGGTAAAGGATGACAGAGACGCAGAAAGGCAATATGAAGAGGCCGACAGAGTATCGGCCAGAATCAATATGCTCATCTCCGAAACTGGTTTCTCCCTGTCTTCAGACGAGCTGAGAACCATTCATCAGCGCTTGTTTGAGGGCACTTTTGACCATGCCGGTGAATACCGGAAGAACAATATCATTAAATATGAATGGGTACTGGACGGTGATACGGTTACATACGGGAATGCTTATAATCTTGAGACGGCCATTGATAACTTGCTCAGGCAGGAAAGCCTTACCTTGTATAGGCAGCTGGATGAGGAAGAAACCGTTTGGCATGTGGCTCGGTTCATATCTTCCTTGTGGGTGTTGCATCCATTCTCGGAAGGAAACACCAGAACAACAGCTGTATTTCTCATCAAGTACCTGCGCAAGATGGGGTTTGACATCAATAATTCGGTTTTTGAGAAGAATTCAAGATACTTCAGGGATGCACTGGTCAGGGCCAACTACACCAATATCAAAAAGAAGGTCTATGCCGATAATGAACCATTGGACCGATTCTTCTCCAACTTGCTTCTGGGCACAGATTATGAGCTGAAGAGCCGGTATCTCCATATTAAGGCCGAAGCCCCTGCAATAAAAACCAAAATGGACACATCTTCAATCGACAGCACTATTGAACGCTTGATTTCAGAAAAGCCTCAAGTATCTCGAAAAGAGATGGCCGACATATGCGGAGTTCATGTCAAAACCATAGAACGCCATCTTGCTGCCATGCCCCATATACGCTATGTGGGCCCTGCCAAGACAGGACATTGGGAGATACACAAATAGCCCAGCCGATGGCTGAGCTATTTGTGCTGGCAATGGTCGAAATCACTCTGATAGAGGCGATCTTGAACAATTCGATACTTTTCCCACTCTGTTTCTGCGTGGATTTTTGCCATCTCCGCACTAACCTTTCCTGCGTTCAGTTAAGGCGGTAGTAGGATTTGATGACACTGCCTGAGTATTCAGAAAGACCGGTAAGCGTCACGTCTCCTGTTTCAACGTCTATGAGTACGGTTACGCTTTGTGCCGTACGTGTTTTCCCGCTGACACTGAACACACCGTTGCTGTAATAAGCATTATAAGTTACGAAACCGCCGAAGTCCACCTGCTCCCAATGAATGGGTGTCTGCGTTTTCTTCTTGGAGTTGAGATTGTACTTGATAATACTGTTATCCGTCATTTCGTATGCAATACCATTCTCATCGTATAACCTCCAATCCTGAGGGAAATCACCAGGGAACTGCTCTTCAAAAATAGTTTTGTTTATCAGATCTGCAGCTAACTTATTGCCATTTGTGAGAATAGTTATTCCGGTTTCCGTGCTGGTGATTTTGTTGGACTGTAAATCGAAGTAGAAATCAGACTCCCTGAACAGTTCAAGAGAACAGTCAAGTTTTCCATTATTTAAGAATATCCTGTACACGGCGACTCCGGTTTTATCCTGCCCGTCTATTTCAATGTGCTCTTTTCTTAGGATAATATAAGTATCAGATTTAAAGTCAAATACGTAAGATTGTGCTTCGTATGCCAGTTTGCCGGACAGGAGGTTAATCAGTTCCTGGGTATAGTCTATAAAAAGAGGCTTCAATCCAAGATCAAAAGACCATGTTCCCTGCCCCTGAGTGCTTAAGGGAATAATGGTGTTATCCTTTGTGAGCATAAAACCACATACACGATAAGTGTCAAGCAATGGTTCTGACGGATATTTCAATTCAAAGCTGTTTCCTTTGTCTGTTATCACCAACGGCATAAAATTTTCATTGATGCCATCAATTGAACAACCAAATTTCCAGCCTCGATACTTTTGAGCGGCTTGAGAATAGCAAAGCACAATATGTTTCTTATCGGGAGTGAACTTTAAAAAGCTGTCAAAGGAATCAAAGCTATTTCCAGAGTCATCCCATAAGTCAAAAGGGCTTTTGAACAGCGCGCCATCTGAGGTTCTGAGGAGATATGGCCCAGAAAGAGTCCTAAGCAGACGGTCTATGGCATCAGTCTCTTCAAATCCCCAAGCGTCTCGTCCCCATTCCGTATACTCATAAACAGGGGATACCGAACTAAGCAGAATCAGGTCCTTAGTAAGAGGAACAATTTGATTTGGCACCAGAGTAAGCGTTTCCCGGATCTTTTTCCAAATCTTATTGTTGGATGCACCATCTTCTTTGAAAGAGAACGATGCCAGAGTGGTCTTTCCGTCTTTATCCACAATATACAATCTGTCGCCATACTCTTCACCTCCCGCTTTTGTCTGTATAGCAGATTCCCCAGCCGTGTAAGGCATCACGGCCAAAGCAGAGGCATTGGCCAAATCTACCTTTTCCACCTTAACGGATGAAGGCGCTGAACCATGAAAAATTGGGTAAACCTTTCCGCAACCTTGAAGAGCTATAGCTATGGCTGCATAAGCTAATAAAGATTTGATTCTCATATTAAATTCTTTGTTCTAATTAAGCAAAGATAATACTTTTATGTTACTTTTCAATCACCAGCCTTCCGGTCTTTGCTGGGCATAACGAAGGCGCCCCTGTAAGGGAGCGCCTGAGTTTTGTGCGGGGTTGTTAACAAATTTCTAACCAATTTTGACGATTTTGGTCTGTGTATCTATTTGGCCTACAGATAGATAGTAAATAAGTGTTTTTCTATTGCCATCCCGTGTTGGGATGGTTTTTTCGGCACACCTGCAATTATCACTGTGCCCCCCATCAAGGCGGCGGTTTACATCCGGTCTCCGATAAAGAGGTTGATGGCGGTCAGGAGTTTCTTTCCCTGAAGATAAGGCAGGTTGACATGGTAGGACCGGGGCCACATACAGATGGCCTTCCCTGCCATAATCTGATCTATGCGATGCATCTTCTCCCTATGCTCCGGCGTATCCCAGACGGGGCCGAAATACTGCCTTCCCATAGACTGATAAAAATGCGTAAGCATCTTTCTGTCCATGTGGAACAGGTGCTTTAGCATAGGATTGGGACCGTACCCACTCATGTGGGAGAGGATGTTAAAATCCAGCAAGGGGTCTCCATAGCCGAAGTCTCCCAAATCTATCCAGTACACTTTACCCTGTGCCGTAATGATGTTGCAGGGATTAAGGTCTCCGTGCAGGCAGGTGGTCGCCGGCTCCAATTCGTCAAGATAACCTGCCAGCCTTGCCTTGACATTGT
>DGSO01000017.1:0-489 GCA_002393945.1 Bacteroidales bacterium UBA4360 | reverse complement strand
TTGTCCGGAATCACCTTGTTCTCCATAATCATTTCCCGGGTACGCAAGGCAATATTGTCAAAAGATTCCGTATTGCATGGAATGGAGTGAAGCGCCTTGGCATATTCTGCCGTAACGCCGGCCAGTTCCTCCAGCCGTTCGGGATGGTCGGCAATAATCCTTCCGAACGACTCCTTGCCTTGAATCCGCTGGACAGTCATGCCGTAACGCTGCCCGTCCGTTACAAACTCATAAGGTTCGGCCGATGGAATCCCCATCTCAAAGACCGCCTTGGAACGGAGGAATTCGTCTTCCGCCTTGCCGGCCGATACGCTGGGCTTGTTCAGTTTAAGGATTACGGAGTCGTCCGTCTTGTTGTAGAAAGATTCACCGAATCCTCCTCCGCCAAAGGAAACCCACTCTTCAAGATTAATGATTTTTGCTTCCATCGTACAATTATTTTGTGCAAAAATAAGAAAGATTTTTCAAGCATTTGCCAAAAGCATTTCC
>DGSO01000025.1 GCA_002393945.1 Bacteroidales bacterium UBA4360 | reverse complement strand
AGCCGGATTCATTGAGTCTGTCCACGCTGTTTTGGATTGCTGCCGTAACATCGGCCATCTGGTGTGTCATGTTGCTGAAGAAAGCGGCCCTTTGCTTCTTGATTTCCTGCGTTCTCGCGTATGTCTGGGCAAGCGCATTCTGGGCAGCATCTTCTTTCTGCGACAAATCCTGCAACTGCTCCATGTGGCGGGAAACTGACTGCAGCATCTTGTTATACTGGGTTTGAAGCCGCCCGACCTCGTCTTGGCGTGACGTCTCAAAACCGGGCAGCCTGTAATTTCCGTTGGAGATGATTTTAGTTACGTACATCAGCCTTCTGAGCGGTCTGAGACTGATTCTTGAGATTACGTAGGCGCCGACGGTAAGAAGGAACAGGCCGGCAAGCGTCATGATGATGGCAAGGCGGAAGCCGGGGTCGAATTCGTCATATAATTCCTTTTCCGGGTAAACTACGGCAATGCTCCATCCAAGGTTGTCCAATTTCCTTTTCGGGTATGCTGACTGCCTGAAAGGCATGTATGCCACGAGGTACCGTGTGGAATCCAGGGTGAGGAACCGTCTTCCGGATTTCCCCTCGACCATTTCCCTGCGCGCTTCCATGACGGAAGGGTCATCGTTATCCTTCAGTCTGGCCGGACCGTTCATGTAAAGGAGGCGGGTGCTGTCGGGATGAACGATATAGGAGCCATCCTTGTCCAGGATGGTGATGTGTGAATGTGTGGACGTCCTGTAATTCTGGGCAATGTGCGTGAGGACATCGAGAGACATGTCTATCCCCAGGACACCCAGGACAGAACTGTCCTTGACGATGGGAACATCGTATGAGATCAAGGGCTCATTCTCAACTTCCTCATTCCTGAGCGGTCCCACCCAGGAGGCGACTCCTTCCCGGATTGGTTTTGTGTACCATGTCTGTTCCGTAAAGGGCTTGTCTGTAAAGGTATCGGATGTCAGCAATGCCCGGGATTGCCTGTTGGCGTGGATGCCGCCGTGCGCCCGGTGGACGTATGTCATGAACGGTTTTCCGCCAAAGGTGTACTTGTCAGGATTCAGGGCGATGGCGCATCCGCTTATGGACGGATTGGTCTCGAGCACATTCCGGCACAATCTGCCAAGGTCCTGGGGCCTGTCCAGATGCGTCGTTATTTCATCCCGGAGAATTGCGGCTGTCTGCTCCACGTTCAGGAGCGTGTTGTCTATCCTGTATGCGATGCCGTTGAGTGCCTGGTCTACCTGATGCCCCACCTCTTCCTTAATAATCATCCTGGTTCCGATGACCATTCCAATAATGATTGGAATCAGGAGCATGGCAATCGCAAGGACTGTCTGCGTTATGATTTTGGCAGACATTGTCCTGGGTATGAAGTCGCGCGGTTTGGGCATTAGAGTCCAAAGAGGTGGTTAGGCATCAAAGATACAAAAAATATTTTAATTATAAAGGATATACCCCCGCACCGACGAAAGAAATCAGGTCGGCCGGTGATATTCGTATCTGAAGGCCCCGCACTCCTGCCGATATATAGATATAGTCATAAAGCTCGGCGGATTCGTGGATGAAAATGGGGTAGGGCTTTTTCATGCCGATGGGGCTGCAGCCGCCCCGGATGTAGCCCGTAAGGGGCAGCAGCTCCTTTACATGAATCATCTCGCAGTTCTTGTTGCCGGAAATCTTTGCGGCCACTTTCAGGTCTACTTCCGTGGAGCCCGGGACCACGCAGACGAACAGTCCGGACTTGTCTCCGCGAAGCACCAGCGTCTTGAAGACGCGGTCCAGGTCTTCTCCAAGCTGGGCGGCAACGTGTCCTGCGTCCAGGTTGTTCTCATCCACCTCGTAGGGGATGAGGTCGTATTTTATACCGGCCGCATCCAGCAGCCTTGCAGCGTTTGTCTTCTGTGTCATTCTATGCCAGTCCCGGAGGACAAGGTTTGCCGATTGCCCTTCTGTGGGCGTAATAGAGTTCCTCCGTGGCGAGCGCCATCTTGGTCACGGAGAACTTTGCGGGGGCTTCAGGATATGTGTACCAGGTGTCCTGAAGGGTGTTCAGGTCTATGCAGTCTCCATATTTGCCCAGGTACTCATATTCTATATGTACCGAATACAGTGACGGAACCGGCCAGTCCGTCTCGAAGGGGTCTCCGTCCACGTCTGTTCCGCGCACGTGGAAGCCGGTCATGTCATGCCGGAGGGTGCCGCTGCCGAGTCGTATGAACTTCTTGGCGTTGGGAAGGCTGTCGATATGGACGGGCAGGATGCCGCTGTCGTAGGTGCCGGCTTCAACCTCGGCCTTCACATTGGCCCTCTCCCATTCGTACCAGTCGGGAATGTGCGAGAACTCCGTTTCTCCTTCAAGGGCCTGGAGCTCTCCGAGCTCAGTCATCTTCCATCTCTTTCCGCAGTGGTTGCAGAAGATTTCCACTCCGGCAGAGTCCATTTCGTACTCGCGGCCGCAGTGCGGGCACTGGTAAAGGACCTTGTGGAGACCTTCGGCCCTCTTTTCATACGTTACCTTGGTGCCGGTGGCCTTCTGCCAGGCGAAATCGTCATACTGGAATGCCTCCACTATGCGGGAGTTGATTTCATCGGCAGGCATCTGCTCTATTTCCTCCGGGGTGAGGAGGAGGGTGTAGTCCACTTCAGTGTGGATTTTGCGGTCGTGAAGGTTCCAGAAAGGGGAGTTCACGTGATGCCCGTGGGTTATCAAGGTGACGACAGGCACCTTGAGCAGCTTGCACAGCTTTCCCAGCGCGGCCGGAAGGACGGCGGTGGTCCCGCACAGGGAGTAGCGGGCCTCCGGATACACCACTGCGATGTCCCTGTTGCCGATAACCTTCACCAGCTGCCTGATGAGGACGGTATCGTTGGTGAATTTCCTCTTGCAGATGCAGCCCACCGCCCTCAGGAGCCACTCCCTGCCGATGAACCCGTCGATGGCCACCACGTAGTTCGCCCTGTAGGGATAGATGACCTGCGTCGCAACCTTGAAATCCATGAAGGCATTGTGGTTGCACAGCATGAGGTACGGCGGTTTCAGCGGGGCGCTCACTCCGTGGAAATGAATCGCAGGCCGATGAGTTATCATATCCGGCCAGCTGAGAAGCTTAGTGAGGGGTTTCAGATACCATTTGGTCCGCACGGGGTCGCGGGCCATGTCAAAGCGCTCGAAAGGTTTTTTCATGCAAGCTGCAGCTTGATTAGTTCACGTTTTATATCGGCTCCGTAGGCGAATTCACCCACGTCGATGGAGTCCAGAAGGTAAAGGTCCTGCCCTTTGAAGAGGGTCTTTTCTGCGGTCTCGCGGATTTCCTTTGCTTTGTCCAGCGTTTCTTTCGGGACGATGAGGTGGCAGGGGATTACCCAGGCCACCGGGTTTATCGCCACCGCATGTGCCACGGGGCGCACGCCCTGGGGATTATCGGCAAGGGCGGCCAGCTCTGAATAGCTGTAGATCCTGGTTCGGGGAATGTCGAAAAGGGTTTTCCATACCTTGAGCTGGAAAGGCGTCCCGAAGAGGCGAAGGTCTTCCCATGCCGGTTTCATGGCAGCCAGCTCCGCGGTGGAGATTTTCCTGGTAGTCACGCTGCCGATACTTTCCGGCGGCAGTTCGGCAAGCGCGGCACCTATGGTCTTGAGGTGCCTGTAGTCTGTGGAAATGGAGGCAACCTTGCCGTCTATCTCCGTTACTATCCACTTCGTTTTCATTTCAGGTAGGGACTGAGTTCATTCCAGGAAATGGTGGCGCTCACTACGCCAAGGGCATAAGGGCCGATTTCGTAGGGCTGGAAGTACCAGGTGACGCCGTCGGCCCCGGCGGAAAAGTTGTCGTTGGGGACAACCTGTTCCATGGACACCAGGCTTTCGAGTTCGGGATCATCGGCGGCCATGTTTGCGGCGATGGTCTTGCGGAGGAGGTCAGCGACGCCGTCCCGGTATCCATCGGCAAAAAGGTCCTTTTCGCTGAGGATGGCGCCGGACTTGCGGTCGAACACGATGGGGCTTACGGTCTGGAGTCCGTGGGCTCCGCCCCTGTATGTATAATAGGTAAGGCTGTAGTTGACCCAGCCCTTGTAGCTGTCCTTGAATTCTCCCTCCAGGATGTCTTCCCATGAGGAGGTGTCGGAGCCGGAGTTTTCGTTGAGGTATTCGTCAATGAGGTTTTCCCTGTAGGTCACGGCGGCCTCCTCTATTGCAACGGGGCTGTCGTAAAGGTCGAAGGCGCGGGAGATGATGGCTCCGTTGATTTCGCTTCTGGCGGCATCGGGAAGGCGTCCTTTCACGAATTCAATGCTCATGGACATGAAAAGGGAGTCTGCGCTTCCTTCCGCGGCGGGCATGGTTACATTGTCCGTATAGGTGCCTTTGGAGATGCTGCGGGTGCACGATAAAGCGGCCGCGGCAACCAGAAGTATGGGAATTAACTTTTTCATATCTGCGAATATAGGAAAAAAATGCAGTCTGTGCAAGTAGAACCCTTTTGTGATTCAAAATATTTTTACTATCTTTGCAGCCCGTTTTGCGCGGACATAAGCCCGTAAAACGGAAAGTAACTATAATTTATTTATTAACAAACATTTATGCCTACAATTCAACAATTAGTCCGTAAAGGACGCGAGCAGCTCGAGGTAAAGAGCAAGTCTCGTGCGTTGGATGCTTGCCCTCAGAAGCGTGGTGTTTGTCTTCGTGTTTACACGACAACCCCTAAAAAGCCGAACTCAGCTATGCGTAAGGTAGCCCGTGTCCGTCTTTCCAACGCCAAAGAGGTCAATGCCTACATCCCTGGTGAAGGCCACAACCTCCAGGAGCACTCCATCGTGCTCGTCCGCGGAGGCCGTGTAAAGGACCTCCCGGGTGTCCGTTACCACATCCTTAGAGGAGCTTTGGATACCGCCGGTGTAGATGGAAGGACTCAGTCCCGTTCCCTCTATGGCGCAAAACGTCCTAAGAAATCTAAGAAGTAATTCATTCACCTTTAACATTTTTTCAAAATGAGAAAAGCGAAGCCTAAAAAGAGGATTCTACTTCCTGATCCTAAGTTTCACGATGTGGAAGTTACCCGTTTCGTGAACAATCTTATGCTGCAGGGGAAGAAGAGTATCGCGTATTCGATCTTTTATGATGCCATTGACATGGTAGGCGAGAAGATGAAAGATTCTGACAAGGCTCCTCTCGATATTTGGAAGACTGCCCTTGAGAACGTGACCCCTCAGATCGAGGTCAAGTCACGCCGTATCGGCGGTGCAAACTTCCAGGTGCCGACTGAACTTCGTCCGGAACGTAAAGTCTCCGTCGCCATGAAGAACATGATCCAGTTCGCCCGCAAGCGTTCAGGTCATTCCATGGCAGAGAAGCTCTGCGCCGAAATCGTTGCAGCATACAACAACGAAGGTGGTGCATTCAAGCGCAAGGAAGATATGCACAGAATGGCAGAGGCCAACAAGGCATTTGCACACTTCCGTTTCTAAAAGTCAAAGCTTAAATGGCAGCAAGAGATCTAAGGTACACACGTAACATCGGCATCATGGCCCATATTGATGCCGGTAAGACCACTACGTCTGAGCGCATTCTTTTCTACACCGGAAAGACGCATAAGATTGGAGAGGTCCACGAAGGTGCCGCCACAATGGACTGGATGGTGCAGGAGCAGGAAAGGGGTATCACAATCACTTCCGCAGCTACTACAGCATTCTGGCATTATGATGGCAAGACCTATCAAATCAATCTTATCGACACTCCCGGACACGTAGACTTCACCGTCGAGGTGGAGCGTTCACTGCGCGTATTGGACGGCACGGTGGCCACATTCTGCGCTGTGGGCCGCGTACAGCCTCAGTCTGAGACCGTATGGCGCCAGGCAGACAAGTACGGCGTGCCCAAGATTGCCTATGTGAACAAGATGGACCGCGTCGGTGCTGACTTCCTCGCTTGCGTTGAGGAAATCAAGACCAAACTCGGAGCCACCGCCGTTCCTATCTGTCTCCCCATCGGTGCCGAAGACAAGTTCGAAGGCATCATCGACCTCATCGACATGAAGGCCATCTTCTACAACAGCTCTGAGGAGCTCGTCAACTATCATGAAGGCGAGATTCCCGCAGAACTCAAGGGAGAAGCCGCCCGCTGGAGGGATATCCTCCTTGAGGCAGCAGCCGAATGCGATGAGACCCTTATGGAGAAGTATTTCGAGGATCCCGACTCCCTCACCCGCGAAGAGATTATCGCCGCAATCCGCAAGGGCTGCATCTCCATGCAGATCGTCCCTGCCTGCTGCGGTTCCTCATTCAAGAACAAGGGCGTACAGTTCCTCCTGGATGCCGTCATGAGGTATCTGCCTTCTCCTCTGGACAAGGGAGCAGTGAAGGGAACAAATCCCCGCACAGGTGACGAGGTAGAGCGCAAGCCCTCTGCCGACGAGCCCTTCTGCGCACTGGTATTCAAGATTGCGACGGATCCGTTCGTCGGTCGTCTTGCATTCCTCCGCGCATATTCCGGCCGTCTGGACGCAGGTTCTTACGTCTACAACACCCGTACGGCAAAGAAAGAGCGTGTGGCCCGTTTGTATCAGATGCACTCCAACCACCAGAACCCTATCGAGTTCGTCGAGGCCGGAGACATCTGCGCGGCAGTCGGCTTCAAGGACCTTCGCACCGGTGATACCGTGTGCCTGGAAGAGAAGCCCATTACGCTTGAGAGAATGGAGTTCCCGGATCCCGTTATCGGAATCGCCGTGGAGCCCAAGACGCAGAAAGACCTGGACAAGCTTGGTATAGCACTCGGCAAGCTTGCAGAGGAGGATCCTACCTTCACTGTCAAGTCCGACGTCGAAACCGGCCAGACCGTCATCAGCGGCATGGGTGAGCTCCATCTGGACATCATCGTCGACCGCCTCCGCCGTGAATTCGGCGTAGACATCAACCAGGGTGCCCCTCAGGTCAACTACAAGGAAACCATCACCAGCAGCTTCCAGCTCCGCGAAGTCTTCAAGAAGCAGACCGGCGGCCGCGGTAAGTTCGCAGACATCATCGTCGAAATCTCTCCTGCCGACGAAGGCGTACAGGGTCTTCAGTTCATCAATTCCGTCAAGGGCGGCAACATCCCCAAGGAATTCATCCCGTCCATCGAAAAGGGATTCGTCTCTGCGATGGCAAACGGTGTCCTTGCAGGATACGAGGTTCCTTCCCTCAAGGTGGAAGTCATCGACGGCAGCTACCACCCGGTAGACTCCGACCAACTCTCCTTCGAGCTGGCAGCCAGAATGGCCTTCCGCCACGCATGCCCCAAGTGCCATCCGGTACTCCTCGAGCCCATCATGAGCCTTGAGGTAGTTACTCCGGAAGAGTACATGGGTGACATCGTGGGAGACCTCAACCGCAGGCGCGGACAGATTGTAGCAATGGACTCCACCGCCAACGGAGCACGCATCGTCAAGGCATACGTTCCGCTCGCAGAACAGTTCGGATACGTCACAATACTGCGTACACTGTCCTCAGGACGTGCTACCAGCACCATGACTTTCGACCACTATGCAGAGGTTCCCGCAGCCCAGGCCAAGGGAATCATCGAAAAGAGCGGATACCGCCTCCCTGCCGATGAAGACTAAACAAGCAAAGTAAAAATTGTATTTGATATGAGCCAGAAAATCAGAATCAAGCTTAAATCCTTCGATCACATGCTCGTGGACAAGTCCGCAGTCAAGATCGTTGATACAGTGAAGGCAACGGGTGCAAAGGTTGTAGGTCCCATTCCTCTTCCTACCAACAAGAAGATCTTCACTGTGAACCGCTCCACCTTCGTAAACAAGAAGAGCCGTGAGCAGTTCGAACTCGACTCTTATGTCCGCCTCATCGACATCGACGACAGCAACGCAAAGACCGTCGACGCCCTGATGAAGCTGGAACTTCCTTCCGGAGTTGAGGTTGAAATCAAGGTCTGAGGTTAATCCCTCGAAAGAGTGTTGCTATTTGCCGGGATAATCACTAACTTTGTGTCCGGCAAATAAGCCTCCGGCCCCTTAGCTCAGCGGTTAGAGCAGCGGACTCATAATCCGTGGGTCGCAGGTTCAAATCCTGCAGGGGCCACAAAAAAATACGGTTTAGACCGTATTTTTTTTATTGTTCGCCCCTGCAGGATTTGAACACAAACTTCCCTCCCTTATTAAATGTCAATCCACCGGATGGACTTGTCGCGGCGCCACCAGGTGAGCTGGCGCTTGGCGTAGTGGCGGGTGTCCACCTGGATGCGGCGCACGGCCTCGTCAAGGTCGATTGTGCCGTCAAAGCAGTCGAAGAGCTCCTTGTAGCCGACGGTCTGGAGGGCGGGGAGGTCACGGTAAGGGAGCATGCGGCGCGCTTCTTCTTCCAGACCGGCATCCATCATCTTGAGGACGCGGGCGTTAATGCGTTCGTAAAGCTGCTCCCTGGGCATGTCAAGGCCCGTTTTCACTATTTCGAAGTCCCTTTCCTTGAAGCTGTGCGTCTTGAAGGAGGAATAGGGCTTGCCGGTATATAGGGATACTTCCAGTGCGCGCACTATGCGGTGCCCGTTTGCCAGGTCGATGCTCTCATAGGTTTCAGGGTCCACTTCCTTCAGCTGCTGGGCAAGGACTTCCACGCCTTCGCTCTCGAGGCAGTCCATGAGGTGGCGCCTCATCTGAAGGGGAACGTCCGGAAAATCGTCAAGGCCGTAGCAGAAGGCGTCGATGTAGAGCATGGAACCGCCGCACATGATGAGGTGGTCGTGCCCTTCGGCAAAAAGCCTGTTCACCAGGGCGAGGGCATCGTCTTCATACTGGCCGGCGGTGTAGCCGTCCTTGACCGAGACCGTCTGGATAAAGTAGTGCTTCACCGCGGCAAGCTCCTCCGGAGAGGGAACTGCGGTGCCTATCGACATCTCTTTGAAAATCTGGCGGGAATCGCATGAAATCACGGGGCTGCCCACCTCGAGGGCACGTTTTATTGCGTAGGCCGATTTACCTACAGAAGTTGGCCCCAGTATGATTTCTACGCGGCGGCTCACTCGGACTCGTCGTATACTTCTTTGCCGTCTTCGTCGTCGTCCTCTTCTTCCTCTTCATCGTCGAAGTCGTCAAGGTCGTCGTCCTCATCGTCCTCGCCGGGAAGGATGCGCTGCTTGTCCGGAAGGTCTTCGAAGGCCACGTAGCCGTTTTCGAATTCGATGGGGTTGGGACCCTTGGTCTCGGCGAGAAGGGGATAGTCCGGAGAAACGGAAGAACCCTCTTCCTGGGCCTCTACGGTGATGTTTACGCTCTTCTTGTTGGTAACGTCGTAGAAGTACACGAAGGACGATGCGCCGTCTCTCACGGCCTTTTCCAGAGACACGGTGTCTACGGTTCCGGAGCCAAGGTCGAAGAGACCGTAGCGGCCGGTGACGAAGCCGTCAGCGTTGAGGGCCTTGAACATAATGAGCTGGTCCTGAGGGAATTCAAGATCTGAACGAAGCTGTTTGTGAAGGGTGTATAAGGTGGTTGCACCGTTTACCCTGTAAACTCTGAAAAAACCTTTGATGCCCGTGAGGGTGACTCTGAGCGTGAAAACCATATCTCTCTTATCTCTGTTACGAGTTCAAATATACTGCTTTTTTCCGTTTCCATTGCAATAAATTGCCCAAAAAACGTTACATTCGTAGTTGTGGAAGAGTTTGACAGGTACAAGAGCATCGGCTCCCCTTCCGAAGGGATATATAAGGAAAGCGGTTCCCGCTTTCTGGCCTTCGCATATCCGGTAGAGACGGAAGAGGAAGCCAGGGCCCTCCTGCAGGAAAAGCGCAAGGAGTACTACGACGCCCGCCACCACTGCCTTGCCTTCCGCATCGGCTATAAAGGAGACGTGTGGAGGGCTTCGGACGACGGAGAACCCTCCGGAAGTGCCGGGAAGCCCATTCTGGGGCAGATAGATTCGGCCGGCCTGTCAGATATAGCCGTTATCGTGGTCCGGTATTTCGGCGGCGTAAAACTGGGGATTCCGGGCCTTGTGCGCGCATACAAGACCGCCACTGCCGACGCCCTCTCCAAGGCCGACATCGTCACCAAAACGGCCGCAAGGCTTTATGAGGTGGAATTTGACTACCTTCAGATGAACGCCGTGATGAAAGTGCTCAAGGGCCTTGACCTGTCACCTTCAAGGCAGGAGTTCGCCGAAGGCTGCTCGCTAACGGTAAGGGTACGTCTTTCCCAGGAGGATATTTTTAAGGAAAAGCTTGAAAATATTGCAAAATTGAAAGAAATTTAAAGAAAAATGATTAACTTTCGAAACAATAATAACACTATAACGCTATGTCTAAAAAAGTTCACGTTTTCAATGCAGGCCCCTGCCTTCTTCCGCAGGTAGCAATAGATAAGACTATTGAGGCTCTCAAGGATTTTTCCGGCACCGGTATATCCCTTATTTCCATCTCCCACAGAACCAAGGAGTGGGATGCCGTGATGGATGAGACCCGCGCTCTCTGGAAGGAACTTCTCCATATCCCGGACACCCACGAAGTCGTATTCCTTGGCGGCGGTGCATCCCTTCAGTTCCTTTATGTGGCAATGAACTACCTCCAGAACAAGGCCGCATATCTGGATACCGGCGTATGGGCCCACAAGGCACTCGTGGAGGCCCAGGGCATCGGCGACGCCTATGCTATCGCCTGCTCCAAGGACAAGAACTATACTTATATCCCCAAGGGCTTCGAAGTTCCTGCAGACCTTGACTACCTGCACATCACCACCAACAACACCATTTACGGCACAGAGATCCACGAGGACCTTGACGTCCCCTGCCCCCTCATTGCCGACATGTCCTCCGACATCATGTCCCGTCCCGTCGACGTCTCCAAGTACGACCTCATCTACGGCGGCGCACAGAAGAACGTAGGCCCTGCAGGTGTCATCTTCGCAATCATCCGCAAGGACTCCCTCGGCAAGGTGACCCGTCACATCCCCACGATGCTTGACTACCGCACCCACATCGACAAACTCTCCATGTTCAACACTCCTCCCGTGTTCGCAATCTACGTGATGAACCAGACCTTGAAGTGGCTCAAGGACCTCGGCGGTGTTGAGGCAATGTATGAGATCAACAAGAAGAAGGCAGCCCTTCTCTATGACGAAATCGACCGCAATTCCATGTTCGTCGGAACCGCAGCCAAGGAAGACCGTTCCCTCATGAACGTATGCTTTGTCATGGCTCCCGGCAAGGAAGACCTCCAGGACGAGTTCTTTGCATTCGCCAAGGAACGCGGCATGGTGGGCATCAAGGGCCACCGCAGCGTAGGCGGCTTCCGCGCCTCCCTGTACAATGCCTGCACCGTTGAAGATGTCCAGGCTCTCGTAGACTGCATGAAAGAATTTGAAAACCTTAAGAAGTAATGAAAGTACTATTAGCAACCCAGAAGCCCTTTGCAGCCGCCGCGGTAAAGGGCATCGAAGATATCCTCACCGCCGCCGGCCATGAGGTTGTAAAGCTTGAAAAATACGCCGAACAGGCAGATTTCGTTGCAGCCGTAAAAGATGTCAACGCCATTATCATCCGCTCCGACAAAGTTACCCGTGAGGTTATCGAAGCAGCCCCCGCACTCAAGATTGTCGTTCGCGCAGGCGCAGGTTATGACAATGTAGACCTTGAGGCGGCAACAGAGAAGGGAATCGTCGTTATGAACACCCCCGGCCAGAACTCCAACGCTGTTGCAGAACTTGCTCTCGGCCTCATGATTTTCATGGCCCGTACGCAGTTCACCCCTGCAACGGGAAGCGAGCTTCAGGGCAAGCGCCTGGGCGTTCAGGCATACGGCAACGTGGGCCGTCTGGTGGGTCAGAAGGCAAAGGCCCTCGGCATGAAGATCCACGCCCTGGATCCGTTCCTTTCGGACCAGCAGATAATCGACGGCGGTGCAGACCCCGTCCACTCCGTGGAGGAGCTCTACGCAGCATCGGACTACCTTTCCATCCATATCCCTGCCCTTCCTGCAACAATCAAGAGCATCGGCTATGACCTCATCACCAAGATGCCTAAGGGCGCAACCCTCGTGAACACCGCCCGCAAGGAAGTCATCGACGAAGAAGGCCTCCTGAAGGCCCTCGAAGAGCGTCCGGACCTCAAGTACGTTGCCGATGTCATGCCCGACAATTATGCCCTCCTGCAGGAGAAGTTCGGCGCACGCGTCTTTGCAACTCCCAAGAAGATGGGAGCCCAGACCGGTGAAGCCAACGTCAACGCCGGCCTTGCCGCCGCCCGCCAGATTGCAGATTTCTTTGCTACCGGTAACCGTAAATTCCAGGTGAACAAGTAATATGGTACGAGTAAAACCCTTTGCGGCAATAAGGCCGCCCAAAGATCTGGTGACTGAAGTTGCAGCACCCCCGTATGATGTCCTCAACAGCGAGGAGGCAAAGGCCATGGCCGGCGAAAAGAGCCTCCTGCACATCACCAAGCCCGAAATTGACTTCGATCCCATTGCCGGTGAGCACGAACAGCGCACCTACGACAAGGCCGTAGAGAACTTCAAGCTCTGGAAGGAACGTGGCTGGCTTGTGCGTGAAGACAAGGAGAAGTACTATGTGTATGCCCAGACCATGGGCAAACGCACCCAGTACGGTATTGTCCTCTGCGCCCACACAGACGATTACGCAAACGGCATAATCAAGAAGCACGAACTCACCCGCAAGGACAAGGAAGACGACCGCATGGTCCACGTGCGCATCCAGAATGCCAACATCGAGCCCGTGTTCTTCGCCTTCAAGGACAATGATGAGCTCAACGCCATCATCGCCAAGACCGCGGCAGGAAAGCCCGAGTACAAGTTCACCGACGAGAACAAGTTCGTCCACACCTTCTGGGTGATTGACGACGACGCCGTGAACGCCCGCATCACCGAAATCTTCACCAAGGACATCGACGCCTTCTACGTCGCCGACGGCCATCACCGCACTGCAGCCGCAGCCCGCGTAGGTGCAGAAAAGAAGGCCCATAACCCGAATCACACCGGAGACGAAGAGTACAACTTCTTCATGGCCGTGTGCTTCCCCCAGAGCCAGCTTGCAATCATCGACTACAACCGCGTGGTGAAGGACCTCAACGGCCTCTCCGAGGAAGAATTCCTTAAGGCTCTTGAGGCCGATTTCGACGTTGCGGTTGCCACCAAGCCCCGCTGCGGACGTCCTGCAAAGCCCTATGCTCCCACAGGTCTTCACAATTTCTCCATGTATCTTGGAGACAAGTGGTATACCCTCACGGCAAAGCCCGGCAGGTACGATGACTCCGACCCCATCGGCGTACTGGACGTTACCATCCTTTCCAACCTGGTGCTTGACAAGATCCTTGGCATCAAGGACCTCCGCACAGACAAGAGGATCGACTTCGTGGGCGGTATCCGCGGTCTCGGAGAACTCTCCCGCCGCGTAGACTCCGGAGAGATGAAGGTGGCCTTCGCCCTCTATCCCGTCTCCATGGACCAGCTCATCCGCATTGCCGACACCGGCAACATCATGCCTCCCAAGACCACCTGGTTCGAGCCAAAGCTCCGCAGCGGTCTTGCGATACATTCACTTGACTAAATTGAAAAAACCGGGTCTCAAGCCCGGTTTTTTTAGTACTTGATGAGCATCTGGGAGATGAACTTGCGGTATTCGATGGGTGTCATTCCCTTCTTCTTGCGGAAGATGCGGATGAAGTTGGACTTGTTGTTGAAGCCGCAGTCGTAGCAGATTTCTGCGGCACTCTGGGTGGTACCGGCAAGAAGGTCGCAGGCCTTTGCTATGCGCTGGTTGTTCACGTAATTGATATAGGAAAGTCCGGTTCTCTTCTTGAAAAAATGCGAGAATGCAGAATCTGACATATTCACGAGGGCAGCAACTTCCGACAGGTTCAGCTCCTTCTCCAGATTGGCGTCGATGTATTCGCATACCTTGCTGATGCGCCGGCTCTTGCTGCTCATGCCAAGTTCCTGTTCATACATGTTGGTAACGAGGCGCTTGCGGTTGGCATTAGCCATCAGGCTCAGTATCTCAAGGAACGTGGTTACGGACTGGAAGCCCTGCATCCTTGTGAGCGCGATGATCTGCTCCTTTATGGCAGCCTGTTCAGGCCCTTCGAAACTTAGGCCGTGTGCAGAATCCTGCAGCAGCTGCCTGATAGGGCTGAAAATGCGTTTGCCCAGCATGGGGTAGTTGAGCATGTCGGCCGAAAACTGGATAGTGATGACGTGGTTGGTCTTGGCCGTGGATTTCCATGCATGGGGCAGCGACGGGCCGACCATCACAAGGTCTGACGTGCCGAACTCTTCTTCGGAATCTCCTACGACACGCGTCCCCGTGCAGTTCATTACCAGGTTGATTTCATACTCCGGGTGGTAGTGCACAGGGTAATCGAAGAGCGCATTGGGATGGTTGAGGATGATGAAAAGGTCATCCTTGTTGATGGGAACTATTTCCTGCTGAAACTCTGCCATGGTGGTTATCCGTTTTTGCAAACATACATAAAAATATCATAGTTTGGAACATATTGTTCAAAAAAGTATACTTTTTAAGCACGGATATATAACTAATCTTTCTTCCGATGTAATATATTTGCATTTGTAAAACTATAACCAAATCGCGATGGGTGCAGTTTCCATTGGATGGATAGACATAACTATCGTCATCCTCTATCTGGTTTTCATCATATGGTGGGGCCTCCGCCATGGCAAGAGTTCGGATGCCGGCTCCTACTTTCTGGCCGGCCGCACGATGCCCTGGTGGGTAGTTGGTCTGTCGCTTTTTGCGGCAAGCATTTCTTCAACGACGCTTATAGGGCAGTGCGGGGACGCCTACCACACCGGAATAGCGGTGTTCAACTACAACCTTACCGGGGTTGTGGTGATGGTTTTCTTCGCAACCTTCCTGCTCCCCCTTTATATCAAATCGAAGATTTTCACGATTCCGGAGTTCCTCCAGAAACGTTACGACAAGCGTTCCCGCTACTATTTTTCCGCTATCTGCATTATCGGCAATATCTTTCTGGATGCCGCCGGTGCCCTGTATGCGGCGGCGCTTATCATCAAGCTGATTTTCCCGGAGGCGGATCTGGGACTCATCATCCTCATATTCGCCGTCATCGCCGCTTCGTACACCATTCCCGGCGGCCTTTCATCGGCAATCAATGCGGAACTTATTCAGGCCGTGATACTTATTGTGGGCTCGATAATCCTTACGGTGGTGTGCTTCAACCGCGGAGGCGGCGAGTATCTTGCCGGAATGTTGTCCAGCGGCGACCTTTCAATGAAACTCATCCGTCCGCTTGACGACCCTGCCACGCCTTGGCTCGGCCTGATAGTGGGAATGCCTGTTTCCGGAATCTATTTCTGGGCCAATAATCAGACACTTGTACAGAGGGTTCTGAGTGCAAGAAACGTTGATGAAGGCCGTAAAGGCGTCATGTTCGCCGGCTTTCTTACCCTTGTGACTCTCTTTATCATAGTATTCCCCGGAGTCATTGCAAGGAATCTCTTCCCGGGCATTGAGAATCCGGATATGATATATCCTACGCTGGTCATGAAACTCCTTCCTGCCGGCCTTCTGGGAATCATGCTCTCCGCCCTTCTTGCAGCCCTTACATCCACCCTGAGCGCTATCCTTAATTCTACGTCGACTCTCTTTACGATGGACTTCTATGCCCAGGCAAGGCCCGGGACCGATTCCAAGAAACTGGTGCTCGTCGGCAAGATTACCGCGCTGGTTATCATTGTGATAGCGGCGCTGTGGGCTCCGAATATAGGCAAGTTCGGCTCTCTACTGAAGTATTATCAGGAGATGCTGTCGTATATTGCGCCTCCGGTGGTGGCGGCGTTCCTTCTTGGCATCTTCTCCAAGAGGGTGAACGGTAACGGAGCGTTCATCGGCCTTCTGAGCGGTCTTGCAATGGCGGTGGTGATGCTGCTTTGGCGCCGTCAGATCTTCGGGGACATGCATTTCCTCCTGATTATTCCCATCCTTCTCATTTTCAGCATGGCGGTCATTTACCTTGCCAGCCTTGCCTACCCCCGCCCCGATGCCGGGAAACTACAGGATACTACATTCTCTGTCAAGGACTTCCGTGCCGAGGGCCTTGCCCTCCGCCGGGGAAAACTCTACAATAATTACAGGTTCTGGGGCTTTTGCCTCCTGGTGGCCTGTGCGGTACTTTTAATCGTATTCTCATGAGACAGATAATTGCAATATCGGCAGCCGCACTGCTGCTTGTTTCCTGCTCTTCAGGCCCTTCCCGCAGCACTCTTGGCATAGGAGTATATCCCGGCAATCCCCAGGAGAATTTCTCCCCGTTGATTGTCCCCGGCGGCAATGAGTACCGCAATATAGCCCTTATGCGCGCCGCAAAGCATTCGTCCAGTGCCGACTGCAACCAGACTGCTCAGCTCCTGACGGACGGCATCATCGGCATGGAAAACGGCTTTGCAAGTTCATGGAAAAGCGCCGGGGCCGATGAAGAATGGGTGTCCATCGACCTTGGGTCCGTGTCGACTTTCGACAAGATGCGTTTTGCCTGGATAAATCCGCCTGTGAAGGCTTCCGTGGAAGTCTCGAAAGACGGAAAGGCCTGGAAGCAAATCTCATCATTCGAAGGCGCCCGTGAAGAGGTCGGTTTTGCCCGCGCAAAGGGCCGATACGTCCGCCTCCTTCTCCATAAAAGCCTTGACGGTCAGCTGTTTGAGCTTTCCGAGTGGGAGATCTTTGGAAAGGGCGGAACACGGGCAGTGCCCAAGCCTTCCCCGGCAAGAACAGGAAACCGTCAGATGCTCAGCGGCGGAAACTGGCAGCTCAGAAGGGACGGCGACAGCTTCTGGCTCACGGCTACCGTTCCGGGTACCGTCCTTGGAACTTATGTGGACATCGGCGCTGTGGAGCATCCGAATTTTGCCGACAACCAGCTCTTCATATCCGACTCATACTTCTGCAGCGACTTCATCTACCGCAACACTTTCGACGCCAGCCCGGACACAGAAAGGCAGTTCCTCCATTTCGAAGGCATCAACTATCAGGCGGAAGTCTCCCTTAACGGCAAGGACCTCGGCTTCATCGACGGTGCTTTCCGCTGTGCCGATTTTGACGTTACGGGTATCCTCAAGGCGACTGGCAATGTGCTGCAGGTGAAGATAATCCACAACCCCTCATACGGGAACACAAAGGTTCAGACGGCATATACTCCCCAGAGCAACGGCGGCGTGCTTGGCTACGACAATCCTACGATGCATGCCACCATCGGCTGGGACTGGCTCCCGACGGTAAGGGGCAGGAACATAGGTATTTATGACGATGTGTGGCTGTCTTATACCGGCTCCGTCACGATCGAAGATGAATTTGTGCGCTCGGAACTCCCTCTTCCCGATACTACGAAAGCCACCGTGTTTGCAAGTACGACGCTCGTGAACCATTCCGAAGAACCTGTGCAGGGAACCCTTGTATGGCAGTTTGGAGATATCTCCCGCGAACTTCCCGTACGTCTTGAAGGCAGGGAGAGCAAGAGCGTGTCATTCGACCCGGAACTCATTGAGAATCCCCGTCTGTGGTGGCCCAATGGTTATGGCGGGCAGAACCTTTACCCCTCAAGCTTCACGTTCAAACTTGGAGATGAGGTTTCCCAAAGGAAAGAATTCCTTTCCGGCATACGCCAGATGGATGCTATCCTCGAGCCATACACCCCCTTGGAAGAATTCCGCAATCCCTTCAGTTCCAGAAACGACAGGCAGCGGCTGAACCTCTACGTGAATGGCCGCCGGTTCATCGGTTTCGGCGGCAACTGGGGCTATCCGGAACACCTTCTTAACTATCGCGCGCGTGAATATGACATAGCCGTGAAGTATCATGCCGACATGAACTTCACCATGATACGCAACTGGGTTGGAATGACGAGCCACCGTGCCTTCTACGATGCCTGTGACCGCTACGGAATCATGGTGTGGCAGGACTTCTGGCTCGCAAATCCCTGGGACGGTCCCGACCCGTCGGACCCCGCCCGCTTCAACGAGATAGCCGGGGAATACGTGAAGCGTATCCGCAACCATGCTTCAATCGGCCTGTACGTGGGGAGGAATGAAGGATATCCGCCGGCAGAGATTGACTCCTATCTTGAAAAAATGGTCTCTGAGGAGCATCCCGGGCTGTTTTATATTTCCCATTCGGCGACGGACGGCGTAAGCGGCGGCGGCCCTTACCGCGCCCTGCCTCCTTCCGAATACTTCCACGTCCGCGGCCGTGACAAGTTCCACAGCGAAATGGGTATGCCCGCCGTTATGAGTTATGAAAACATGGCAAGGGCCATGGGCAGGGACGCCCTTGAACCGGTGAGCACCTTGGCCCATCCCAACCTCATGTACGGCCTGCATGATTACACGCTTGGCCGCAAGGCAAATGCCGCTCAGCAGACGGAGTCCTTCAATGAACTTCTGGCGAAGGCTTTTGGCGAACCGGCCGATGCCCGTGAATTCGCAGCACTGTCCCAGTGGATCAATTACGACGGTTACCGTGCCATGTTTGAAGGCCGGGGTGAATACCGCCGCGGGCTTCTCCTGTGGATGAGCCACCCTGCATGGCCGTCCATGGTGTGGCAGACCTATGACTACTATTTCGAGCCTACAGGGGCATATTTCGGCTGCAAGAAGGCCTGCGAACCTCTGCATATCCAGCTCAATCAGTATACCGACCGTGTCGAGGTTGTGAACTACCACGCCGGTGACCGTACCGGCCTTATGGCAGTTGCCGAGGTGCTGGACATGCATGGAAATCCCGTGGGCAGTCAGAGCATCGGCCTGGATATTCCGGAAGACAGCACCGCCGAGGTATTTGCTCTCGAGGTTCCGGAAAATGCCGGCGAGGTTTACTATGTGAAGCTCTGCCTGAAGGACGCTTCCGGTGCGGTCGTATCCTCCAACTTCTATGTCCAGGGCGCAGAGGAGGGCAATTTCAAGGCCTTGAGGAAACTTGAAAGGGCCGATGTAAAGGTAACCTTCGACGGAAAAACCGCCTGCATTGAGAACGTCGGCAAAGTCCCTGCGCTCATGGTCCGCCTGTGTCTCAGGGACAAGGCTACCGGAGAAATGGTACTCCCCGTCATTTATTCAGACAATTACTTCTCCCTCATGCCCGGAGAAAAGAATATCGTAACCATCGATGCGGCTTCCTGTGATTGTTCGGGAAATGCGTCCCTGGAAGTATCGGCATTTAACCTGAACCCAATTACCAAATAGATATGAAGTTAGACAGATTCTCCGGTAATCCCATTCTCTCTCCCAATCCCGACAATTCCTGGGAGAGCCTGGTTACCTGCAATCCGGGAGTGATTTTCGACAACGGCACTTTCTGGATGTTATACCGTGCGGCTGGAAATGATGAAGAACATGTAATCCGTCTTGGGCTGGCCAAGAGCACTGACGGGTTCCATTTCGAACGGGTGTCGGACCTGCCGGTCTTCGGCCCCAGCGAAGAAGGCCCGGACGGCGGCTGCATTGAGGACCCGCGTATAATCAAGATGGGTGATACTTTCTACATCACTTATGCATACAGGGCATTCCATCCCGGGCGTTACTGGACTTTCCCCCATGATGAGATCCTGTATCCGGATGCCGATGTGTACGACCCGGCCGCATGGAAAAAGAATATCGGGAATACGGGCCTTGCGATGACGCGCGATTTCAGGCATTTCCGCCGTCTTGGACGTATAACATCTCCCGTTCTTGACGACAGGGACGTCATCATCTTCCCCGAAAAAGTGAACGGACAGTTTGTCATGATGCACAGGCCCAAGCAGTATGTGGGCAGGGAATACGGCGTGGAGTTCCCGTCCATCTGGCTCAAGTTTTCCGACGACATGCTCGACTGGGAGTCCAAGCCCAGCAAACTCCTGATAACAGGCATCAAAGGCGGCTGGGAAGAAAAGATAGGCGGAGCGGCGCCACCCATCCTTACCGATGAAGGTTGGCTCGTCCTCTATCATGGAGTCGCAAAGGGCGGCTTTGCACATTACAGCGTGGGAGCCATGCTGCTTGACCGGGAGAATCCCCTGAAGGTCCTTGCACGCCTTCCGGAACCCATCCTTGAACCCGCTGAGCCTTACGAATGCTGCGGCTTCTACGACGGATGCGTATTCCCTACCGGCAATGTTGTCGTTGACGGGACGCTGTATGTATACTACGGGGCGGCAGACAAATATGTGGGTGTTGCGACGTGCAAACTGCAGGATTTGCTGGATGAACTGTTATCTTTCAAAAAAGTATAATCAATAAGCAAATTTTGAAATCGTTTTTTGATAAAAGCGCAGTTAATTTGCAATGTGAAATTATTCCAATACCACAGAATTAGGATACTGACTGTCTAACCAGCTTGAAATGAATCGTTTTTGGTTAATTATTATAGTGGTTCTCGCATTTTCCTGCGGGCGCGGAGGAGAGCGCCTGCAGGTAAATGTAGGGGATGAAGTCATCAGTACCTCTTACTGTGGTAACGGCGTGGAGTGGGAACCTTATGACGAGGCCGCCTCCTGGGGATGCGAAGTCTCCGGGGCCGACTGGCAGAAACTCTTCACCCGTGTGGATTTCATGCGCCCCGGTTTCGTGCGCTGCATGATAAACAGTACTTACAGGTATTACGATGACGGGAAATATGTGAAAGAGCGCAACAGCGCATCACTGCTGAAGCTTCTTGAATATTGCCAGAGCCGCGGCATAGACGTGGTTTACGGTGAGTTCAATCCGCCTGAGTGGTCGATGAAGGGAGATGAAGAATGGGTGAAGATGAGCGTGAACTACCTGAACTGGCTTGTACAGGAAAAGGGCCTTGACTGCATCAAACACTTCATCATTTTCAATGAGCCGGACGGTGACTGGGCATCCACAAACGGAGATTACGCCTTCTGGAGATCCATGATGCTTCGCTTCCATGAAGAGATGCAGAAATATCCCGGCCTGCTTGAAAAAGTATCCCTGGCAGGGCCGGACGTGGTAATAGACTACAAGAATCCCGCATCTTTATACGATGCTCCCGGCTGGGTGTCAAGGACTGCCGAAGACCTTGACGCCATCGTTGGCATTTATGACGTACATGCATATCCCGGGCAGTATCAGGTAAGAAGCGGAGCCTTCCGTGACGGTCTTGCAAACTTCAAGGTCCCCGAAGGCAAGAAACTTATTCTCGGCGAGGCCGGCTACAAATACTGGAGACAGGAAGATTCCCTCCTCCAGGCCGAATTCGACCGCAGGGCTGCCGCACATCCTTTCACCAGCGGCTCCGACAGCCAGATGCTCTGCGGCGATTTCTTCTACGGCCTTGACCTCGCGCTCCTTTCGATGGATGTGATGAACAGCGGTCTTTCCGGCATGGCGGTATGGATGCTGGATGACGCCATGCATTCCCGCGGAGACAGCGGCAAGCCCGAAGACCTCAAAATCTGGGGCTTCTGGAACATCCTCGGAGAAGAGGTCTTTGCCGATCCCTCCCTTGAAGAAATCAAACCCGCTTTCTACAGCTGGTCCCTCATGTGCCGGTATTTCCCCCGCGGATGCAATATCCTGAAAGTTGACGCCGACGGCAGGGAAGGCCTGAGGACTGCCGCATCCGAACTGGACGGCAGGCACACATTTGCCGCAGTCAATGTCTCCGACAAAGACTACGAACTTGACGTTACCGTGGAGATGGAGTCTCCGCTCTGCTACATTTATTCAGAGAAACTGTCCCCGGCAGACCAGGACGGTCTGCCCGTTCCGGTAAAGGAGGGGAAGTCCGGAAGCGTTCACAGACTGAATGTCCCCGCCGGCAGTTTTGTCCTTCTCACAGACATGAAATAACAATCAATTCATTCGCAATATGAACAGATTCCTTGACAATTTAATCCTTGGAGCGTCAGCCGTCCTGGCTCTTGCGGCCTGTACGGAAGCGCCCCGCAACACGGAAGAGCTGGTAGATCCCTGGACCAGGGAGCGTACTCCGGTCAACTTCCGTCTGGAGTCCCAGATCGGCGCGGCCGTCATCTCCGATGACTGGCGCAACGACAAGGCGGGCTCAATATCCGTCAGTCTCATCACGGGCGGTCTGGACATGTCGGCCGTCAAGGTTGAGGCTATTGATTTCAAGTTCCCGGACAGCGAGTTCTGCCCCACGGCTTCCGTGAAGAAAGGAAGCACAATCGACCTGAGTTCCGGATCGGCAAAATTCACTGTGACTGCCTACAACGGCGAAACCCGTGAGTATACAGTTACTTATTCCCAGTTCAAGGACCCTCTCGAGGGCACATATACGTTTACTCCTGTGGGCGGCATCCTTGACGGCAACGCACCTGCATCGGCCTTTGTTATCGTGGGCGGATGGGACGACGCCGTCGTAATGTCTACCGTGCAGGATAAATGGTGGCACTGGGGAGACGGATACCAGCCCAATGACGAGGATGACAACACCCTCAGCTTCCGTCTGGAGAGTGCCGATGCCGATACCGGTGCAACCTTTGGCACCCTTGTGAACACTCCCGGCGAGGATGGCAAGTATGCAAACTACGTTTACAACAACAGCATCGACGTAAACGAAATGTACCGTCTTTTCCCTGCAGGAAAGAGCCGCTGGGCAAAACCCGGGGACGGCAGCATTCAGGTTTATGCCTATGAGGACGAGGCCTATGCCAATCCGCTCCACAGCGTTTCCCTTATCGGCCCGGGAACCTTTCCTTATGACGGGAAGGACGTTGTCGTTCCGAATCTGGCATTCGTGCGTTCGTTCCCCGGACCGTTCAACAATATCGACTTGAACTGGCCCGACACGCGCTGGTTCACCGATAATTTCCGTCACGCTTTTTGGCTGGTTCAGAAGGATTCCGACGAGCCTCTGTCAAACCATTCAAGTTATCTTGAGTAAGCAATGCCCGGAAGAATGAACATAGTATTGTCTGTCCTCATCGCCATGTCGGCCATCTGGTCCTGCGGCGGTGGGTCCAAGGTGGATCCCGCACCCAAGGACACTCGTTCCATGACCATCGGTCAGGATATTGTCAAGGTGCCGTATCAGGAGAATAAGTTCAGTATTCAGGTGTCTGCGAACTTCGAGTATACCGTTTCCATCGAAGCGGACTGGATTCGTGAAGACGAGTCTGCCTCTACGGCATTCATGCGCGCTTTCATAGCTGCAGGGAATGAACATGCAGGTGAGCGCAGCGGTGTAATCCGGTTTACCGACAAGAACGACCGCTATTATTCCAAGAGCGTGACAGTCACGCAGGAGGCGAACCCAGTGAGCAAGGTAACCCTTCATATCGTGGACAAGAATGCCACCGAGGAGACCAAAGCCCTCTTCGCAAACCTGTGGAAGATTGCTGACACCGGCTGGATGTTCGGACATCATGACGACCTCTGGTATGGCCGTTACTGGTACGATGAGGCCGGCAAATCCGACACCAAGGCTGTCTGCGGTGATTACCCCGGCGTGTTCAGCGTGGACTTTGCCGAGATCATGGATGACCGCCACGGATCATCGGCAAACGCCATACGCCGCCGCGTAATCCTGGAAGCTCGCGAAAGGGGAGAGGTCATCCTGGCCTGCGCACATCTGAACAACCCCAAGACAGGCAATGATTCCTGGGACAATTCATCAAATGAGGTGGTCAGGGAAATCCTTACAGAAGGAACGTCCACACGGGCCAAATACCTGACCTGGCTTGACCGCTGTGCCGATTTCGCCAATAATCTCTACGATTCCCGCGGAAAACTCATTCCGGTGATTTTCCGTCCTTATCACGAGCATACACAGGGCTGGTCCTGGTGGGGCTCCTCCTGCACCACTGAGAGCGATTTCATCTCTCTCTGGCAGTTTACGGTAAAGTACCTCAGGGACACCAAGGGAGTGCATAACTTCCTGTACAGCGTCTCTCCCCAGATGGATGCGGTTTATTCCAATGCCAAGGAGCGCATACTTTTCCGCTGGCCTGGAGACGACTGGGTGGATTTCATCGGCATGGACTGCTACCACGGAACCAATGACAGCGCCTTTTCGGCCAACCTCAAAGCCATTGAGGAAGTCTCCATGGACAAGAAAAAGCCCTGCGGCGTAACCGAGGACGGCAAGGAGTCCTTCACTGAAACCGATTTCTGGACCCGTCACGTACTTGCTCCGCTTGCAGAGCGCAGGATATCCCTTGTGACCATGTGGAGAAACAAGTATGTGGGAAGTAATGAAAGTGACAAGCACTACTTCAGCGTTTATCCGGGCCACCCTTCGGAAGATAATTTCCGCACCATGTATGATGACCCCAGAAGCCTTTTCTCCAAGGATCTTCCGGATATGTATACCATCCCTGCAGGATATGAAATAAAATAACAATAAGACTACGATATGAACAAGACACTGAAAACTATCCTTGTATGTGCCCTTGCGGTGCTGCTGGGAAATGCCTCTTGGACCCTGCACGCCCAGGGAACGAGAACAGTGGCCGGTACAGTGGTTGACGAACAGGGAGAACCCCTCATGGGCGCATTCGTGCTCCAGAAGGGAAGTTCCAACGGCGTTTCCACCGACATCGACGGAAAGTACTCCATCAGGGTGCCTTCCGGAGAGACCGTCCTCGAGTTCCAGTTCATGGGTTACATCACCCAGGCTAAAACGGTTCCTTCGAACCAGGCCCGTGTGGATGTCACCCTCGCTCCGGACATCAACCTGATGGAAGAAGTGGTCGTTACCGCTTTTGCCACCCAGAAGAAGGTCAATGTTACCGGTGCAATCTCTTCCGTTAACGGAAGTGACATTGTATCTGCCCCGGTGGCAAATATCTCGAACGCCCTTATCGGCAATACTCCGGGTGTGGCCGGCCTGCAGACTTCCGGTGAGCCTGGCCGCAATGCCGCCAACATCTATGTGCGAGGCGTCTCAACCTATGGCGACTCTACTCCGCTTATTATCATCGACGGTGTAGAGCAGGCTTCCGAGCAGGCCTTTGCCGAGTTCAACGCCATGGACCCCAATGAAATCCAGGGCATCAGCATCCTCAAGGACGCAGCCTCCACGGCAGTGTACGGTGTCCGCGGTGCAAACGGTGTAATCATAGTTACCACCAAGAAGGGCTCGCAGGGCAAGCCTGTCATCAATTTCTCCGCGAACTACGGCCTCACATCGGCAACCATGCTGCAGGAAGGCGTCACGGCCTACGAGTATGCCCTCTTCCGCAACGAGGCAATCCGCAACGAGCAGAAGGCATATCCCGGAAACGAAGGCCTGTCCTCCTATATTTATGACGATTACGACCTCTGGAAGTTCAAGAACAACCGTGACTTCACTCCCCAGGAAGTGGACGCCATGACCGGCCTTACCGACGAGCAGAAGGAGCAGCTCAAGAATACTCCCGCCCTCTACTATGCCGACCATAACCTCTACAAGGAGCAGTTCAACAAGGTTGCACCCCAGTACCAGGCCAACCTCAACGTCTCCGGCGGCACCGACAGGGTCAAGTACTTCGTCTCCTTCGGCTATTTCCGCCAGGAAGGTATCACTTCAAGCGTGAAGTACTATGGGGCCGACACCCAGTCTCTTTTCAACCGTTATAACTTCCGTTCCAACTTTGACATCAAGATAACGGACAGAACCTCCCTCAGCGTCACCTCCGCCGGACAGTTCGGCGAGACCACCGGTCCCGGCAACGGTGCCGATGCCTACGACCTGAGCGCCCGTTACAAGATCATCATGCAGTACATCTACGACTGCAACCCCTTCATTTCTCCGGGTATCGTAGACGGGCATCTGATCAGCGGCTTTGCCGGTATCCAGGGTTCTGTGCAGAATCCGCTTGCTGCAAAGACAAACAGCAACATCGGTAACCAGAACGCGGTTTACAACCTTCTCATGAGCGGTACGGCTACTATTTACAATAGCCTTCTGGACAATACCATCAAGCTGAACCACAGCATGGATTATCTCCTGCCCAACCTGAAGTCGCACGTAACCGTATCCTACCAGGACAATTACAACCGCTATGTGAAGTATACTCCTTCTCTCCCTTCCTACACCATTCAGCGTAATGCCGACAACCCCCTGGAGTTTGACTTCTTCGGCGGCGGCATGGGTGCGGGCAGCTTCGAGTCCTGGGGCTACTCCAACTGGAACAAGCTGTATTTCGATGCCGGTTTCGACTGGGCACAGTCCTTCGGCGACCACAACTGGAGCGCCCTCCTTCTTGGAAAGGCTTCCAAGTATACCATGCCTTCCGACTCCTATCATGTCCCTTCCGGCATCATGGGTTTCGTGGGCCGTGTCACTTATAATTATGCCGACCGCTACATGGCCGAATTCAACATGGGTTACAACGGCACCGAACAGTTTGCAGAAGGGATGCGCTTCGGCCTCTTCCCTGCAATTTCTGCAGGCTGGGTACCTACCCTGGAGCCCTGGTTCCCCAAGAATGACATACTTACCTTCCTGAAACTGCGCGCTTCCTACGGCGAGGTTGGTAATGACCGCCTTGGTGCAAGCCGCCGTTACTACTATCTTCCCAACACCTGGAATCTGGGTCAGGGCGGATATTGGCTCGGAAACAGCGACGGAAGCGTTCCCAATACCTATTTTGAAGGAGCGAAAGAGGGCAGCCTCGGCAACCCCGCAATCACATGGGAGCGCGCCCGCAAGTACGATGTGGGTATAGAGTCCAAGTTCTTCGGCAGCCGTCTTTCCATCGACTTCGACTACTTCCGCGAGAACCGTAACAACATCCTCACAACCCTTGGAATCATCCCCGGCATCTATGGCGTGAAGGAGAGTGACGTTCCTCCGGCAAACGTGGGTATTACCACCAATCATGGTTACGAACTGGTGCTTGGATGGACGGACAAGGTGGGCGACCTTATGTATACCCTGGGAGCCGATATCAGTTACTCCCGCAACAAAATCATATATATGGCTGAAGCGAACAATCCGTACGAGTGGATGAACAAGACCGGCCATATGATCGGCCAGCGCTACGGACTCACCAGCCTTGGCCTGTTCAATACCCAGGAAGAGCTTGACGCCCGCCCGTATAACACTTATACCGGCAACCAGGCAACCCTTGGCGACATCCGTTACAAAGACCTTGACGAGGACGGAAAGATCGACCAGAATGATGTGGGCCCCATCGGCCTTCCCAACTATGCCCTGTATCATTTCAATTTCAAGATGCAGTTCGCATACAAGGGCTTTGACCTGAAGCTTCTCTTCACGGGCTCAAAGGATGGTTCCTACTATCTTAACAGCGGTTTTACCATCCCCTTCTTCAAGAATGCCGGCAACGCATGGAAATGGCAGTATGACGGCCGCTGGACAGAGGAGAAATACCTTGCCGGCGAGACCATCACCTATCCCCGTGCGGCTTATTCCGCCACATCTTCTCACAACAACTATCTGGTCAGTGACTACTGGATGGTATCATCGGACCATCTCAAGCTCAAAAACATCGAACTGGGTTATACCTTCGATCTGGGCAAGGGTGGAAGAAACACCATCCTGCAGGCTGTCAGGGTTTATGCAAATGCCAACAACGTCTTTACTTTCCGCAACGCCCTCACTCCTTACGGCATTGACCCGGAAACTACCGACGGAAGCACCTATGTCTATCCGCTCACCCGCATCTTCATGGCCGGTCTGAGCTTCAGATTCTAATGCTACAGGAATTATGAAAAAGATATTCATCATACTTTCAGCTGCAATCCTTGCACTTACCGCTTCCTGCAGTTACTTCCTTGAGAAGCCGGATACCACCGGAACCGTTGACCAGGCCGCAATTTTCACTACGGCGAAGAATGCCAAGGCCTCTCTCATGAGCTGCTACCGTGATGTTCTTAGGCACGGCTGGCCGGGAGGTATCGGAATCGGCCATTGTACGCTTGGCGCCATCTCCGGAGAGGTGGGCCGCGGCTACAACTGGCACGGAAGCTACAATATAGTTCAGCAGGGCCTGTCCGTAACGGGTATTGACGGCTCCGATGCCGGCGCCGACAACTACGGAAACAACTGGGCTTTCATACGCGAGTGCTACATCGTCTATGAAAACATCGACAATGTGGCCGACCTCTCACCCGAGGACAAGGGCAAGATCAAGGGAGAGGCCCTCGCCCTTATCGCTTACCGCTACATGGGTATGTTCTACCGCTACGGCGGCGTGCCCAAGGTGACGAAAGCCTTCGAGTCTTCAGACGACCTTTCTGCAGGACGTATGACCATCGAGGAGATGGTAGAGTTCATTTCCGGACTTTGCGATGACGCATACAAACTCCTTCCCGAGAAGTGGGATGCCGCCAATACCGGCCGCATGACGAAGGGTGCAGTCCTTGCCATCAAGGCCCGTACTCTCCAGTTTGCCGCCCGTCCGCTTTTCAACAGCGCCACCCCCTATCTTGACAATGGGGAGAACAATGCTCTCATCTCTTGGGGTAATGCCGACAAAGAACGCTGGAAAGCCGCAATCGACGCCAACGAAGCTGTTCTGGACTGGGCTGCAGCCAACGGAGTGGCACTTGTCAATACCGGCGGCGCCGCCGTGGGCATGCCCAACCCCAACGCTTTCGATGACTATGCAACCGCTACGTCAGTCCCTTCCAACTCGGAAATAATCCTCGCCTACAAATTTGACGATACCGGCGGCTGGGATGCGCTAGTGAACTTCATGAACTGCTCCCGTTACCAGGGCAACAACCGTTACGATACAGACTGCAGCGGTGTCCTCACCAATCATCTTGAGAACTACTGGGCTGCCGACGGCACCGAAATGTCCTGGCCGAAGGTTGGAGACGCCGCTCCCAGAAACGGCTCTGACTGGATTGCAAACGTGGCCAAGATTGAACCGCGTGCACTTGCCGACATCAAGTTCGGCGGTCACGATTCGATGAACAACCCCGGCGACTACTACTGGCAGAATGCCGGTTGGAACCGTGGCGGATATGCAGCGGACAAGGGCAAGGGCAACGTTTTCCCCAAAGCTATCGACTCCGATAAGGGCTGCGGCGAACGCACGAAGTTCTTCTATAAGGCAGGCAGCCGCACGTGGTTTGAACCGCCGCTGTTCCGTCTTGCCGAGACCTATCTGTATCTTGCCGAGGCTTACAACGAGTACGGAAACACCGACAAGGCTCTTGAGAATCTGAACAAGGTTCACAATCGTGCAGGTCTTCCCAAGATCACCGAGACCGATCAGGCCAAGCTCCGCGCCATCATCCAGAGGGAGTGCGCCGTGGAATTCTTCCAGGAAGGCGGACACCGCTACTACGATGCAAAGCATTGGAAGCTCGACAATATCGACAACGGTATTTGCGGAGGTCCCATGCGCATGCTCCAGTTCAACATCAAGGACGATGATGCCGCAACCTGGCCGTATGCCGCCGCCTGGATTGACACTTATTGGGATGCAGTTGCATACAACGCCTTCTGGAGTGATGCCATGTTCCTTGAACCTTTCCCTCAGTCAGAGGTGAACAAGGGTACTATTACTCAGAATCCCGGTTATTGATTCTAAAGAACTTACAGCTATGATACATTCTAAAGTAAGATATATGCTTGCCGCAGGCGCCCTTCTTTTCCTGGCTCTCGGCCTGAGGGCCCAGGACTATGGCACCGGAGCCATATCTACGGCCAGTGGCGAGACCTTGTACAAGACCGAGAATTCCAACCTCTCCAATACCTTTGTCGGAGCCTTCAACGGCATGAACGTATATCAGGGTACGGGAGAATTGGGAAATGATACCGCCAAGTGGCTCATCCGCGGAATGGGAAGCTACGGGGTGGGTTCCTGGAACACCGCCAAGATCTTCGTCGACGGTTTCGAGGTGAACGCCGAATATATGAGGGCGATGACTCCCTCCGAAATCGAAAAGGTGGAAATCCTCAAGGATGCCGCAGCCCTTGCGATTTATGGCGAAAGGGGTGCCAACGGTGTGATAAGGATAACCACCCGCCGCGGTGAGGAAGGTGCTCCCAAGATTCAGGCACGCCTGCGCTTTGGACTCCAGACTCCTTCATCCTTGAACAAGCCCCTCGGTGCAGCCGATTATGAGACTCTTTACAACCAGGCCGTTTCCAATGATAACGGCATGGAGTGGTCTCCGGTATATGCCAATCCGGGCTCGGGCGCAAATGTAGACTGGTACGATGAGGCCATGCGCAGCACCGGTACCTTCTCAGATGCCGATGTAATCATCCGCGGAGGTTCCAAGGACGCCCGCTACAACATCAATCTGGATTATCTCGGCAATCAGGGCCTCCTTGGCGCCAAGAATACGGACCAGACCAAGAATCTTGGTTATAACCGCTTCAACGTCAGGGCTAATCTGGATTTCAACGTGCTCAAGATATTCGAGGTGCGTTTTGACATGGGCGGCCGTATCGAACAGCTCCATCGCCCCAATTATGCAATCTCTTCTCTGTTTGCAGACCTGCAGAAGTATCCGTCCAATATATACAATGTATTTGATGATGCCGACGGTGTGAACCTGAGTGGTACTGCGGTTTATCCCAACAACCCTTACGGTTCCGTAAACAGCCTTGGCTGGTACTCCTACAAGGGCCGCAGCCTGCAGACCAACCTCGCCGTGCGCGAGCGTCTGGACATGATCACTCCCGGTCTGTACCTGGAAGAGGCCGTGTCGCTTTACAGCTACACCCTCAGCACGTATTCCAAGACCAAGGACTATGCCCGTTGGCACAATGGTGCAAATACCACCACAAACCAGACAACTACCATCACCGCCAGCGGTTACGGCTCCGGCGGCATGCAGGACTGGAAGCAGGGACGCTTCACTGCAGGCTATGACTACAGCGAAGGCAGCCATAACGTCAGCGCAACCCTTAACTTCGGGGTGTCAGCCTACAAGGGCGACGGCTACTTCTCCTACAAGTACAATACTGCAAACATCTATGGCACTGTCCATTATGACTATGCACACAAGTACATTGCAGAGTTTGCCTTCTCGGAATTCGGCAATGACGCGTATGCCAAGGGCCACCGCTGGGCCTTCTATCCCACAGTGTCCGGCGCCTGGGTGCTTTCGAACGAAGATTTCATGAAGGGAAGCGGCATAGACTGGCTCAAGCTCAGGCTTTCTGCCGGCATGAGCGGATACTCCGATTCAGGAGCCACCTCAGTCCTTTCCAACTATTCTTCCAACGGACGTTATCTGTTCAAGGATTATTATACCTACAGCTATATCGGCAGCTTCTACACCGGTGCGGGCACTCCTTCATGGCAGAGCTCACTGGTGCCGATGTTCACCCCTTCGGATGACATCCACGCAGAAAAGAGCCGCAAGCTGAACATCGGCGTCGACTTCCGCATGGGCGGTCTTTCCGTCACTGCCGACGCCTTCCTTGACAAGCGTTCCGATATCCTCACCCTTGACAATTCCCTCATGGGCTATTATGGAAAGCAGTATGTGTTCTCCAATATCGGCCGCATGACCAATACCGGATTTGAACTTGAAGTGGCATATTCCGGCAAGGCAGGAGACTTTGGATACAATGTCCACGGGGCGGTTTCTTACGCTCACAACACGGTGGATTACATGGCCGAGGTCACTCCCGCCCATTCCTACAATGCCCAGACCGGGCGTCCTTACGGAACATACATCGGCCTGGTTGCAGACGGGTTCTACGATGTGGCCGACTTCGACAATTCCGGCAATCTCGTGTCCGGTCTTCCCACTCCGGCATTCGGCAGCGTCCAGCCTGGCGACGTCAAGTACCGGGACCTTGACAAGAACGGTGTCGTGGACCAGAACGACGTGACCAGGATCGGCCGCAGCTGGGTTCCCGAATGGGGCTTTGTCTTTGGCGGCGAGCTCACTTACGGCAAGTTCGATCTCCAGTGCCTCTTCCAGGGCGTTGCAGGCGTATCGGTCAACCTCCTCAGCAACTGGAACCAGACGGTGGCCTTTGTGGACAACGGCAATGCTTACGAAATCGCCAAGGGAGCTTGGGCTTATTATCCCACCCAGGGCATAGACAACCGTGCAAACGCCACATACCCGCGTCTTACTACCCAGAGCAACGAGAACAACTACCGCACCAGCTCTCTCTGGATCAAGGACGGAAGTTTCCTCAAGCTCAGGAATCTGGAACTCGGATATACCGTTAAAGAGGGTTTCCGCTGCTTCGTGAACGGACAGAACCTTCTTACCTTCAGCCCTCTTCTTGCGAAGTACAACCTGGATCCGGAGAATGTATCCGGACTGTATCCCGCATTGAGGACCTTCAATGCCGGCGTAACAATAACCTTCTAAACCGAATCTGAAGATGAAAACAAAGTCAATAATCCTGACCATGGCCGCAGCGGCACTTCTTGCCTCTTCCTGCGACAAATATCTGGACACCGGTCTTGACATCAACAACACTTCCGAGACGGTGGCCACTTCCAGAAGTTCCCTCTGGAGCTTTGCGAATGCGTTCTACACCCCTATCATATATGGGTACTCCGTAATCGACAGCAACATTTTTGCATCGGCATCGGATGAGGCGCAGCAGACGTCTGCATCCTCCAATGTAATCTACTTCAACAAGGGTATAGTAAACGCCAGCGTCAATCCTCTGTGGACATACTACAACAACTGCTATGAGGGTATCCGTGCCGCTAATTTCTTCCTTGATTATGTGGCGGACGGAAAGGGCATGGCGCTTCTCGAACTCAACCGCAACCTTATCACGGATGCAGTGGGTTATGCCAGGGACGTCGCCTCCCTTAATCATTATATTGCAGAAGCCCATGTGGCAAGGGCATACTACTACTCGGAACTTATCAAGATGTTCGGTGGAGTTCCCATCGTGGAAAAGACCCAGGAACAGTCCGACGGAGAAAAGGTTGCCCGTTCCTCGTATGACCGCTGCGTAGACTACATCGTCTCTGAAATCGATGCCTGGAAAGACAAGCTTGCAGAGAACTGGAACGATGACAACACCCGTGAAGGCCGATTCACGCTGGGCGCCGCCCTCGCCATCAAGGCAAGGACGCTGCTCTATGCCGCATCTCCCCTTCACAACCCCTCGGGCGACTGGGATAAGTGGAACAAGGCCGCCCAGGCCGCTGCCGATGTGATCAACCTCGGCACATATTCCCTGGATCCCGACTACGGTGCATACTTCCGCGGAGGCAACTCCCTGTCAAGTGCAGAGTCCATCTATATCGTAAGGCGTGCCGCTTCCAATACCATGGAGACAAACAACTATCCTATCGCCACATCCGGCGGAAAGAGCGGTGTCTGCCCTACGGAGAACCTGGTATCGGCCTATGAATGGACGGGGACCCCGGACGAATCCGACCCTTATGCCAACCGTGACCCCCGCCTTGCAGCATCCATCGTCGTGAACGGAAGCTCCTGGAATGGCCGTGTGATCGCACAGGCGGCCGGAGAAACCGACGACATGGCCCGCGCCAATGCCAGCCGTACCGGTTATTATCTCAAGAAGTTCCTTACCGACGATCTCAACCTCACCCAGGGTGCAACCGCCCAGCATAACTGGGTTGCATACCGCTACGGCGAAGTCCTTCTGAACTATGCCGAGGCCGTGAATGAGGCTTACGGTCCGTCTTCGACGCCTGCCGGTTTCCCGATGAGTGCAAAACAGGCCCTGCAGATGGTCAGAAACCGTGCAGGAGCCAGTCTCCCTGCCGTTACTGCCTCTACCGTGGATTCCTTCCGCGATGCAGTAAAGCATGAGCGCCGTGTTGAACTCGCATTCGAGGACCATCGCTACTGGGACCTTCTTCGTTGGAAGGATGCCATGACGGTGCTCAACCAGCCTGTCAATGGCGTGAAGATTACCCGCAGCGGAGCTGCTTATACTTATACCGTCCAGAAAGTGGCGGACAGAACCTTCAATGAGAGGAATTACTATCTGCCTTTCATGCGCTCGGAAATTGAGAATTCCGCCGGAACCCTTGAACAGAATCCCGGTTATTAGCATATGAAAAGGAATTTGATATCCATGCTCGTTCTCTGCGTGTGCGCCGCTGCGTGCACGCAGGGAATCAGCGTTGAGGGCCCTTCTGAGATAGCTCTGTACGGCAGGGGAGATTTCCATGTGATTACAAAGGAACTCCCTGCCAATCCCTACCTGCAGGAAGAGGCTTGCCTTGACATGGCCCTGATTGCTCCGTCCGGAAAGGAGCTTCTCCTTCCGGCTTTCTGGAACGGCAAGGATGCCTGGGAGGCCCGTTTTACACCCCAGGAAACAGGCAAGTACAAATACCGTTTCATATATAAGATGGGCAATAAGGAGATGAAGAGCGGCTCAAAAAGTTTCGTGTCTTCTCCTTCAGACGCTCACGGAATTCTTCATACGGACGGAATGTGGGTACTCCGTTATGATGACGGTACACCTTTCAGGGGTGTAGGCGAGAATATCTGCTGGGAATCCCGTGCGAGCGATGACTCCAAGTTCTTCAAGGATCTTCACGAGCAGCATGACCGCTTCAATTATGAGGTGATGCTCCCTGAATTCACTCAGGCCGGCGGCAATTTCACACGCATGTGGATGTGCGGATGGAATTTTCCCATCGACAAGAAGGATCACTTCAACAACACCCGCTATACCCCTTCCGATGAGTATTACAATCCCAGCGCCGTTCAGCATCTGGACGACGTCATTGCCCTTTCCGAGAGCCTGGATCTCAAGATAATGCTCTGCATGGGGCAGGGAGACGTGAGGGCCGACCGCGACTTCTTCAATTCCGATGAAGCCAAGGCCCGTTACAAGAACCGCCTCCGTTACATCGTGGCCCGTTGGGGTTACAGCCCCTCTATCGGCATGTGGGAATTCTTCAATGAAATAGACAATATCCAGTTCAGGAACCGTCCCGAACCCATTCCTGCCGAGGAGATTGTGGCCTGGCATGCAGAGATGGCATCATATCTCAAATCTATCGATCCCTTTGGCCATATCGTCACTACTTCCATTTCCCACCGGGATCTGAAGGGGCTCAACGACGTGCCGGATATAGACCTGAACCAGAAGCATATATATAAGGCTACATCGGCAATGCCCGGTGCCATAGTGTCCTATGAACAGAGGCACGGAAAGCCTTATGTAATAGGCGAATTCAGTTATGAATGGGACTGGAGCAAGAACTTCAACGACTTTGCCGAGGACATGGACCTTGACTTCAAGCGCGGTCTCTGGTACGGACTTTTCAGCCCGACTCCCGTCACTCCGATGAGCTGGTGGTGGGAGTTCTTCCAGGACAGGGGACTTGTTCCGTACTTCAAGAACGTCCGCACCGTGAGCGACATGATGCTCGAAAGAGGCGGCGGCGAGTTTGAGCAGGTGAAAGTTGAGGCCGACGGTGCCGACGCCTTTGCCGTGCGCTGCGGAAAGTCTGTATTCGTATATGCATATAATCCTGGCAAAAAGCCGGTGACAATCAGTGTGAATGCTCAGGGAAAGCTTAGTGAATTCGACTTCTCTTCAGCTTCATTCAAAGATGCAGCCGGCATTCAGCCTCTGAGGTCAAGAACCGAAGCCCTTTATCTGATTGAACAATGAGACGCCTTCTCATAGCCCTTTGCATGGTGTTCCCCCTGAGCCTGAGTGCCCAGAGGGAAATCCGTCAGTGGGTTACAACTCCCGACGGGCAGTTTTTATATGCACAGGGTGAGAATGTGCAGTTCCGTAAGGATCGGATGGACCGTTCCATCCCAATAATAGTCGACGACAGGCAGAGCTATCAGGAGATGCTTGGGTTCGGCTTTTCCCTTACGGGGGGCAGTGCCGAACTGCTCATGAAAATGGCTCCCGGGGCGCGTTCTCGCATCCTTTCCGAACTCTTCGGAAAGGAACCGGGTCAGATGGGAATGAGTGTCGTGAGGCTCACTGTGGGAGCATCGGACATGAACAGTTTCGTCTTCTCCTATGACGATATGCCTGAGGGAAAAGCAGACTGGAACCTGAAAAAGTTCTCACTTGCGCAGGACCTCAATGACGTGGTTCCGGTAATGCGGGAAATCCTGTCTCTGAACGGTGACGTGTGGATTATGGCATCACCCTGGTCGGCTCCGGCATGGATGAAAGAGGAATATGACGTGAGGGGGCCGAAGCTTCGCCGGGATTGCTATGATGTATATGCACGTTACCTTGCAAGATACATCGTGGAGATGGGAAGGCAGGGTATTCCTATACATGCGCTTACCATTCAGAACGAGCCGCTCAATTCGCGAAACACCCCGTCCATGCCATGGAGCCCGGAAGACCAGAAAATCTTCATCAGGGATTATCTGGGGCCGGAATTCTCGAGGCAGGGCCTGAGTACGCAGATTCTCGCATTCGACCATAACTGTGACCGCCCGGACTATCCTCTTTCACTTTTGGAGGATCCGGAAACTGCAAAGTATATTGCCGGAAGTGCTTTCCATCAGTATATGGGAGACATGTCGGCAATGAGCATGATTCACGCTTTTCGCCCGGACAAGGATATCTTCTTCTCTGAACAGATGATCGTGGACAGGAGCGGTTCCGTGTCGGCGCGGATTGCACCGTCTGTGAAAAGGATGCTCATTGACGTGCCTCGCAACTGGAGCCGGGATGTCATTCTCTGGAATCTTGCCGCAGACCCCAAGGCTGAACCTCATACCGGGAACGGCGGATGTCCTTTCTGCTTCGGAGCCATCACGATTGACGGAGATTCTGTCACAAGGAATCTTGCATATTATGTGGTGGCGCATGCTTCGGAGAACGTCCCCAAGGGCTCTGTCCGTATCAATTCTACAGATACTGCCGACCCTGCCGGCTTCCTCTTCGAAGACGAGCAGGCTCCCGGAGTCATGCGTTTCATGCCTTACACCAAAGCAGGCGTGCTCCCCAACGTGGCATTCAGGACTCCTGACGGCAGGATAGTTCTCATCGTGGCAAATACTGCCTCTGACAATCAGAGGGTGACAATTCAGTACCATGGCGAATTCGCCGCCGTGAATCTGCCGTCCGGTGCTGTTGGAACTTACACATGGAATCTATGAAGAAACTGCTGACAATATCGGCTCTGTTGCTGTCAATGCTGGCCGGAGCCCAGACCTTCTCAACCAAGGGCTGGTGGGCGCCTAAGGGCGAACCGTTCTCTCCGGTGGTTTCGGCCGACGGACATATCACCTTCAGGCTCAAGGCCCCGAAGGCGCACGTCGTTGAACTGCAGTTCGACGAGTGGACGGTGCAGCATCACGAGATGGCCGAAAAGGATGGAGGTGTGTGGGAAGTTACCATCGGCCCGGTGAAGCCCGGCACTTATGAGTACAAGTTCATGGTGGACGGAGTCAAGGTGCTCGATTATGGGAATCCCGCCGTGAAGGCCGGAACGGAAATATACTGCAATACCGTTGAGGTTCCCGGAAACCGCATTGATTCCCGCAAGGTGGCGGGAAGCCAGGTGGATGTGATAACTTACAGGAGTACATCGCTCGGGACACTTCGCCGCGTCTGCGTATATGTGCCTTACGTCTATTATGAATCCCCCCGGAGAAAATTCCCCGTACTCTACCTGCGTCATGGCGGCGGGGACAACGAGAAAGGCTGGTGGGAAGGTGCTTCTGCCGATGCCATCATGGACAACCTTATCTCGGGCGGAGAGGCAGTTCCCATGCTTGTAGTAATGACTTATGGCCTTACAGACGGCTCCTGGGCCGGAGGGAGCACTCCTGACGGCATGAAGGCCCTTGAGAGGGAACTCCTTGACGATGTGATTCCTCTTGTGGAAAGCCGGTACCGTGTATATAAGGACAAAGCCCACAGGGCGATTGCCGGCCTCTCCATGGGCGGCGGCCAGTCACTGGTCATCGGACTCAGGAATCTGGACAAGTTCTCCTATATCGGAGAATTCTCGTCCGGCTTGCTTTCCGACCCTGATACAGACTATGCGGCATATGGAGTTGATTTCAATGCTGCGGCAATCAACAGGAATATTAAACTGCTGTGGGTCTCATGCGGAACCCTTGACAACAGGTGGAACGGCCATCAGATTTTCGAGCGCCGCCTTGCCGACAAGGGAATCCGTTTCGAATCCCACAAGGCAGAATATGGACATCAGTGGCAGTTCTGGAGAGAACAGCTGCATGATTTTGCATCCTCGATATTTAAGTAAAACATAATAATAACATGGCTATGAAGAAATTAATGATGATTCTTCTCTCTGCAGCACTTGCATTCTCCTGCGGAGACATGATTGAAATCCCGGATGTCACGGATGAGACCCCGGAGACTCCCGGGACTAATCCTGGCGGCGAGACTCCTGCCTTTGACGGCAAGATTACTTTCTCTGCCACATTCGAGGCTTTGTCTGACGGCACCCAGCCCTCCTGGGCAGGCGGAGACAACATCCTCCTTTACGATGGCTTCACCGCCCAGACACTCACCAATACGGCCGATTTCGGCACTCTGGCAAAGTTTCCTGCTACCGTGAATAAGGAAGCCAAGGCGTATCTTGCAGTGGCTCCTGCCGCGGAAGGGCTCAATCTCGAGGGAACCACCGTGTCATTTACCCTTCCTGCGGCCAGAACTCTGGACTATGACGCAACCCTCTACAGCGTTGCCAAGTCTACCGGAAACCAGCTTTTCTTCCGCCCTCTCATGTCCATGGTCTCCTATACCGTGAATGTCGAGGGTGCAACCAAGGTCGTCTTCAAGACTGTGGGTGGTGAGAAGATTGCAGGAGAGGTGAGTATCGATTATGCAGAGGATACACCTGTGGTGGCAGCGGTATCCGACCAGGTTGAAATCACCGGAAACTTCGAGAAGGGCAAGCTCTATAGTTTCGCTGTTCCCGCAGGTGATATCAGCGGCTACACTGCAATAGTGTATGTGGGCGAGGCCGAAAAGGCACACATCACCGGTGAAGCGGTAGAGCTTGCAGCCGGACTTGGAGCCCAGCTTCCCGCATTCACTTCAGACATTCCTACCTACCAGATTGTCGCATTGCAGCTCTGGGGCGGTACCGGTCCTGAATATAAATGCACAAAGGTCTATGACATCCTCAAGAAGCCCGGTTGCTTCAACAATGAAGACGGGCGTGGAATCGAGGCCCTGCTTGACAACTACTATCTTCTCAAGGAAGACGGAACGTTTATCAACTATGCAGGCGAGGACGGCCGTAACTGGTGGTTTGTATACAGCGGAGAGCAGAATCCGGCAAATCACAAGGATGTAGACCTCAGGGCAATGTATGACCTCCTGCCTCTGTCGGAAGGAAAGTGGTTCACGGAGGATGGCCAGAATATTACCTTCACCAAGGCTGACGGTACCGTCACTTCGGCAAAACTTGCACCAGCCGGGACATATACAATGGAAAATACAAACCCTGAACTTGCCGTAACGACAACCCATCTGTCCCTCGTATTTGATATCAAGGGAGGTAAGGACAACTGGGACTTTCCATGGCAGGATTACGGTGTAATTGCATGTCATCCGCGCAGGCTGTTCATCGAACTTGAGAAGATGCCGGACGGTTTTGTCGTTCCCGAAGCCTCAAAGACCTTCGATGCCGACTTTGAGTACATCCCTCCCGTGGATTTCGATTGGGAGAGCCTTGAAGGCAGCTGGAATGTCTATGGCGGCAATGATTCACCTTTTGGCATTTTCGTACTGGGCGGCTCCGGTGATGATCCCGCATTCGTAAGCCCCATAGAGAAGAGCTGGGACTGGAATGATTCAATCTGGAAGGAATCCGACAACGGCTTTGTCATCCACTTGACAGGCCTGAATGGCACAGTAATCAGTGGAACTACCAACTGGTGGTCCGGAAACGACGGCGCTTTCTGGGATTATGTATGGAAAGGTACAGGAGAAAGTCTTGCCCAGTATTACGACAAGATTCCTAAGGGCGAAAAGAGTTTCACTCTGGACGTTGCTACGCTCAAGATGACACTTGGCAACGGTAATGAAGCCAGGTTCCTTACCCCGGGAGTACAGGAATTTGTATACGGAAAGACCATCACCATTCCGGATGGCTGCTTCGGCCTCGCATTCCACAATATGGATCCTATCGCAGCCACCAGCCAACGCTGGACCGACGTAGACCGCTTTGTGAACGCTCCTCTGGAGTATGTGATTATCTTCGAGAAGTAAGGAGCTGTTCCAATATGATAAATGCCGGCAAAACGCCGGCATTTATCATATCTACAGTCCCCAGTCGGAAGCGCTGAATGTGCTCTTTGGGGCGTTGGGAACGTTAGAGAAGTACGTGAAACCGGTAATCTTCTCAAGGTCTGAGATGCTCATGAGTTCCCTGGAGGAAGGCTTCTGGCCTTTGAGATCGTTGGTGTGGGTGCGTACGAAGGCTACGCACTGAAGTTCGCTCGCAGAACAGTCCTTTACGCTCTTGCCGGTGTTTCCCTTCTTGGTGCGGAGGACGGCGTAATAGAACATTGTAGGGATGGAGACGTCGTTGCGGCCGCCGAAGCTTATCTTGTCGGGAGTCGCGGTTTCTCCATAGCCGTCTGTGAACTTGTCAAAGTAGCAGCCTACAACCTCATAGAGGGTGTCTCTGCAGACCTGGCTGTCCATGTAGTCCTCAAGCAGGTTCCATCCGCCGCCACCGGTGTTGAAGCCGCTGGAGAGCTGCGGTGCTATGTTCGAATAGTAGAAGACCTGACGGTTTGTCTCTACGGAGCAAGTGCGCTCTGCAGAGCCCAGCATGTGGCCTTTGTTGCAACCGCCTCCGGTGGACTTGGAATTGTATTGGATATTCGAAGGGATGTCGGGATCTGCGCGGTAGGAGTCATTTCGGCCAGAATTTCCCACATACATTGAATGCCTTGGTGCCGCCACCCATATCGGGCAGTGGTCCTCAGCGCTGAAGCAAACCGTATAGTTGCGCGCCGGTTTGTTTCCGGGACCGTAAACGTCAGGGCTGAAATGCCAGGCATAATACAGGTTGTCATCCGATGCGCTGATCTTGTAGCTGCCGTTCTGCTTTATGTCCATTGCCGGAAGTTCGGCCCAACCGGGCATGGAACCGCTGATTGTTTCCTGCTGCTTTTCGGTGGTGAACGACAGTACCTTTCCGCTCACGGTCACGTACTTTTTCCTTACCGGGTTCCAGGCATCCATGGTGGCCTGAAAATAGTAAGTCTGGCCGTTTGTGAGCTCCTTGACAGAGGCGGAGAATGTTCCGGAAGGTCCTGAGACCTGCTGCTCGGCGGCCACGACGTTGGTAAGCGAAGACGCATCCGTACCATAGCGGAAAACCACCTCCTGGGGGTCGAATTCTTCGTCCACGCCATCATAGGATGCATGCAGCACTGCCGATGACTTTGTGATGTCCGTCGCTGCCTGCGTGGTAAGGCTTGCTTTGAAAACCACTAGTCCGGGGTTCGGTTCCGGGGTGGGCTCTTCAGTATTGGAAGCTTCGGGTTGACTGCAGCCCAAAGCCATTGCCGCCATGGCAATGAGAGCAAAGAATCTTTTCATTTCCTATCCGATTTGTGCACCGTTGGTCACGACTTCCTGGGGAGTGATGAAACGCATCTTGCCGTCTCCCTGCTTTGCCATGAGTATCATGCCCTTGGACTCGATGCCGCGGATAACGCGCGGAGCAAGGTTTGCAAGGATGCAGATCTGCTTTCCGAGCATGTCTTCGGGGCTGTAGTACTCTGCAATGCCGGAAACAATAGTCCTTTGGTCGATGCCCGTGTCGATGGTGAGTTTCAGGAGCTTGTCCGTCTTTGGAACGCGCTCGGCGGCAAGCACCGTTGCCGTGCGGATGTCCATGGCGCCAAACTGCTCAAAGGTAACCTCGGCCTTCTGGGGCTCCACCTTCTTTGCGGCTTCGGCTGCGGCCTTTGCAGCCTCGGCGGCCTCGCGTGCCTTCTTGATGGCTTCCAGTTTTGCAATCTGGGCGTCGATTTCGGCATCCTCGATCTTGCGGAACAGGAGCACTGCTTCTCCAAGCTGATGGCCGGCAGGGATAAGTTCTGCGTCGCCAAGCTGGTTCCAGGAAAGAGATTTCTCGACTTCGCTCGAAATGACAGCGGAAGGACGGGTATGCACGGCCTTGCCTTCATCGGCCTTGAAGAAGTTCACGGTGGGGGTGCCCTCTCCGGCGCGGTGGTCGAAGCCTGCGTCGATGCCTACGCGGAGGATGCCGCGGAGCTTCTCGGCGCTGAAGGGAGTGAAGGGCTCGAAGGCGATTGCAAGGTCTGCGCACAGCTGCAGGCAGGTGTAAAGGATGGATGCGGTGCGGTCAAGGTCTGTCTTTGCAACCTTCCAGGGCTCCATGTCGGAGATGTATTTGTTGCCGATGCGGGCGATGTTCATCGCCTCCTTCAGGGCCTCGCGGAAGTGATAGGTCTCAATGTATTTTTCGAGGGCCTCACGGCAGGGCTTTACGGCTGCAAGAGTCTCTGCGTCGATGGCCTCCGGCTTCAGGTTCTGCGGCACAGCGCCTCCGAAATACTTATGGGTGAGGACCACTGCCCTGTTCACGAAGTTTCCGAAGACGGCGACGAGTTCGGAGTTGTTGCGGCTCTGGAAGTCCTTCCAGGTGAAGTCATTGTCCTTTGTCTCAGGCGCATTGGCCGTGAGGACGTAACGCAGCACGTCTTCCTCTCCGGGGAAGTCCCTTTCGTACTCATCAACCCATACGGCCCATCCGCGGGAGGTCGAAATCTTGTCGCCTTCCAGGTTCAGGAATTCATTGGAGGGAACATTGTCCGGAAGGATATAGTCTCCGTAGGCCTTGAGCATGGAGGGGAAAACAATGCAGTGGAACACGATATTGTCCTTGCCGATGAAATGCACCAGCCTTGTCTCTGGGTCTTTCCACCACTTCTCCCAGCTTTCGGGAAGGAGTTCCTTGGTGTTGGAAATATAGCCGATGGGTGCGTCGAACCACACATACAGCACCTTGCCTTCTGCGCCCTCTACAGGAACGGGGACACCCCAGTCCAGGTCGCGGGTGACGGCACGGGGGAGGAGGCCGCCATCCAGCCAGCTCTTGCACTGGCCGTAAACATTGGTCTTCCACTCCTTGTGCTGCTCCAGGATCCAGTCACGGAGCCAGGGCTCGTACTTGTCCAGAGGCAGATACCAGTGCTTGGTCTTCTTCTTCACGGGAGCGGTGCCGCTCAGGCGTGACTTGGGCTCGAGAAGTTCCTCGGGAGAGAGCGTGGAGCCGCACTTTTCGCACTGGTCGCCGTACGCATGCGGATTGCCGCACTTGGGGCAGATACCCTCGATGAGGCGGTCTGTAAGGAACATCTTGGCCTCCTGGTCATAGAGCTGCTCAGATTCCTTGATGATGAAATCGTCCTGGTCATAGAGCTTGCGGAAGAACTCCGAGGCGTTTTTTTCATGCACCTGCGAGGAGGTCCTGGAATATATGTCGAAATTGATTCCAAGGCCTGCAAAGGCATCCTTCATTATCTTGTGGTATTTATCCACAATGTCCTGAGGGGTAACGCCCTGTTCCCTTGCCTTGATGGTGATGGGAACGCCGTGTTCATCGGAACCGCAGATGAATACAACGTCTTCTCCCCTCATTCTGAGATACCTTACATAGATGTCTCCGGGGATGTAAGCACCGGCCAGGTGGCCGATATGGACAGGGCCGTTCGCATACGGCAGTGCGCAGGTTACAAGTGTTCTCTTACTCATTTTTTCTCTCTTCCAAGTTTGGAGTTAATAGTCTTTTTCATTTCGCTGAGGCGGCTGAGGCTGGCCATGATCTGGTTCTGGCGCTCAGGAGTGGCCTCTGCGAGTTCCCGCATGAGGTTGTTCTGCATGAGGGTTATGCGCTTCTCGTGGTATGCCAGGATGGCACGGGGAACGAAGTTCGTAAGCCACGATTCGTGCGTTGTGAGGGCGTCGGAGAAGTTGTGCACCGTGAGCTCGTACTTCTGTGTGGAAATATCGGCAGCGACGGTGGCAACGGTGCGGTCCTCGCCGTTCAGGAGCTGGAGGATGATGTCGTCCTGGGGAAGCCCCTTGTCATATAGTTCGAAATATGCGTCGTAGGTGGCCTGGTAGGCCGGATTGCTGAAGACGGTGTCATCGGCAGCAAGGGCGTCGTCGATGAATTCCGCAACGGTCTGGGCGCCTTCGGGGTTGTAGAATTCGGAATCCGTTTCGAAGTTGAGGGGGTCCTGGCCGCTTCTCAATATAAAACTCAAAAGCTCCCGTTCAGACGGATCGGTAATTTGATTGCCGGTAAGGGCCTGTAATGGCGTTTCCTTCCTTTCCGCGGCCCTGTCGTCATGTCCTGCCGCCTGCTGCTCCCTCTTTTCACGGGCCTCTTCCCTCATCTTTGCCGCACCGGCCTCACGGGCGTTTTTGTCGCGGGTTTTTGCAACGCGCTCCTGGATGATATCGGCCTCGATGCCGAATTTGCGGGCGACGGTGTCTACGTAGACCTGGCGCTTGATGGCGTCGGGGATGTCGGCGACGGTATCGGCAATCTCGTTTATGAGATTCGCCTTTTTGAGGGGGTCGTCGCCGGCTTCGGAGAGGAGGAGGTCTGTCTTGAAGGCGATGCCGTCCTGCTCATGCGTGTCGATGAATTCCTGTATTTCCTCCAGCGTATGCTTGCGGGAGTAGGAGTCGGGGTCGTCCCCGTCCGGCAGGAATACCACGCGCGGATTCATGCCCTCTTTGAGTATCATGCCGATGGCCCTTATGGCGGCGTGGAGGCCGGCGCTGTCGCCGTCGTACATGATGGTGATGTTTTCCGTGAACTTGCGGATGATGCGGATCTGCTCCTCGGTGAGGGAAGTGCCGCTGGAGGCTACGCAGTTGGTGATTCCGGCCTGGTGCATGGACAGCACGTCCAGGTATCCCTCCATCAGGTAGCACTTGTCCCGCTTGGAAATCTCGCTCTTTGCGAAGTAGATTCCGTACAGGGAACGGGACTTCACGTAAATCTCGCTTTCCTTGGAGTTTACGTATTTTGCTATCTTGTCCGATTTCTCCTTCAGGAGCGTTCTGCCGCCGAAGGCGATAACCCTGCCGCTCACCGAATGGATAGGGAACATGACCCTCTCGTAGAAGCGGTCATGGACTGATTTGTCACTTTCCCATTCCGATGCAAGGCCGGTTTCCAGAAGGTACTCGTCCTTGTAACCGGCCTGCTTGGCGGCGGCCACAAACGCCTCCTTGGATTTCGGCGCCCAGCCAAGCCCCCATTTGTCGATGGTTTCGTCCAGAAGCCCGCGGCTCCTGAAATACTGGTAGCCGATGGAACGCCCTTCCTCGGTCTTGAGCTGGTCCTTGTAGAAGTTGAAGGCGAATTCGGAAACGGCCATGAGGCTTTCGCTCCGCTGGCGTGCCGCTATCTGCTCCGGCGTCTCGTCCTCTTCCTTGATTTCTATGTTGTACTTCTTGGCAAGCCATCTGAGGGCTTCGGTGTACGACAGCCTCTCATAGTCCATCAGGAAGCCTACGGCTGTGCCGGATTTCCCGCAACCGAAGCACTTGTAGATACCCCTTGCGGGCACTACATGGAAGGACGGAGTCTTCTCGTTGTGGAATGGACAGCATGCCCACAGGCTGCCGCCCTGGCGTTTCAGGGTAACGAAATCCCTCACCACGTCTTCTACGCGCGCGGTGTCAAGTATAAGGTCTTTCGTTGCCTGAGGTATCATTCCTTCTCGAAGTCTGCTTCCTTTATCTCGTGTGAGTTAGTCAGGGTAATCTTGCCGTCATCCTGTGCCTGTGTGGTAATAGGCCCCTGCTGAGGCTCCTGCTCCTGCCCGTGGGTTGCCTTTTTCTCCAGAATCATGGCCCTGGCTACGTTGTACAGGTCATACCCGTACCATGCAATGACCACAAGTCCGAACAGAATGGGCAGAAACCTCCCGGTAGAAATGAGCCAGAAGGCGATGAGCACAAAAACTATGTCTTTAGTAATTCTCCAAGTTCTCATAAGAATACAAAGATAAGCATTTTTCCCGTGATTCTGTCCTTCTGTTCTCTTACCGACGTCTGCATTGACATTTTGGGCCGATTTTGTCAATGGCCGCGTCGTCTGCGACGGCGTCGTCGACATTTTGGGGCATTTTTGTCAATGCGCGCGTCACCTGCAAAAAAAACCGCCCGCTATGAGTAGCGGACGGCTTTTTTCATGTGCCTGTTCCTTAGAACGGCAGGTCGTCTGAGGAATCACCGGGCATGTCGTCAATGGACGGAGCCGGAGCTTCAAATGACGGAGCCGGAGCTTCAAATGACGGAGCCTGGGGAGCTGCCTGGGCGGGCTGGTAGGCGGGTGCGGCCGGCTGATATGCCGGGGCCTGGGGCTGGTATGCAGGAGCCTGAGGTGCCGCGGGTGCGGCTGCCCCTGCAGGCGCAATCCTCCAGATGGAGATGTCCGTGTACCATCTGCCGTTGAATTCACGGCTGCGGAGGTTGAATGAGACCTTAACACGGTCTCCCACCTGGTACTTCTGGAGCTCCTGGACCTTTTCCTGACCAAAAGCGGTAAGGCATACCTGTGCGGTGAAATTGCCGTCAGGATATTCCAGGATGAATTCCTGCTTTACCCATGCACCGCGTGCCGATGAACCGGACTGTTCGCCCAGTTTCTGGCGGATGGTGCCTTCCAGTTCAAGTGCCATAACTTACTTCTTCTTTACAGGAGCGACGGGTGCGGGCTCTACGTAAGGGTGAACCTCAAGGAGGTCAACGTCGAAGATAAGGGTGCTGTTGCTGCCGATGTTGCGGGGACCGCGCTCGCCGTAAGCGAGTTCTGCAGGGATTACGAGGGTGATCTTGCCACCTTCGCCAACGAGCTTCATGCCTTCTGTCCAGCCACGGATGACGCGGTTAAGAGGGAAGGTGATGCCTTCGTTCTTGTCGAATTCCTTGCCGTCGATGAGGGTTCCGCGATAGTTGACCTTTACGGTGTCACGGTCGGAAACTGCGTGAACCTCGCTGCCGGAATCCTGGATGAGGTAAACGATACCGGATGCGGTGGAGTCTGCGCTGTTCTTTGCGTAGAAGTCACGGCGGAATGCGTCACCTTTCTCCTTGTTGAGGGCGCCTTCGTAAGCGGTGCGCTTCTGGAGATATCCGTTGATGATCATGTTCATCTGGGAAGGATCAATCTTGAACTGCTTTACGAAAACGGAGTCCATAGGCTCGCCTTCCTTGGCGTTGAGAGCGTCCTTGAGGCCCTTCTGGAGCTGGGACATGTTAAGATTGCCAAAACCGTTCTGGGTGATGACGAGACCGAAGTTCACACCAAGAAGATAAGAGGTGGAATCAACCTCCCCCTTGGAGGGGAGAAGGGACTGGATTTCCTTTGAGCCCTCTACCTTGGGGGAGCCACAGGAAACAACTGCGATTGCGAGTGCTGCAGCTGCAAAAATCTTTGAAATCTTCATAACAGTATAACTTTATAACGTTCTAAAATTCAAACTTCGGGGCTCTTTTGTGCCCAGTCTGCAAATATAATCATTATTTTTCAGAAATCTCTGTTTTTTATTTTCTCTTTGGAAAGCAGGGCGAATTTTTTGTTTTGTCGATTTTATTAGCTATATTAGAGCCAACAGAACTGCCGCATATGCACGTCGATTCCGCAGCCATGCATGCAAAACTGAAGACTTTCTTCGGTTATGACGCCTTCAAAGGTGACCAGGAACAGATAATCCGTCACCTTGTAGAGGGAGGTAATGCATTTGTATTAATGCCCACCGGTGGTGGGAAATCCCTGTGCTACCAGCTGCCGGCGCTCCTCATGGAAGGAACGGCCATAGTTATTTCTCCACTCATCGCCCTCATGAAGAACCAGGTGGACGTCATCCGCGGGTTCGAAACGGAGCAGGAAGGAATCGCCCATTTCCTGAACTCATCCCTGAGCCGCATCCAGCTGGGAGAAGTGCAGCAGGATCTTCTGAGCGGGGTAACCAAGCTGCTGTACGTGGCTCCCGAATCCCTCACCAAGGAGGAGAACATCAATCTTCTCAAGGAGATTAAAATCTCTTTTTATGCGGTGGATGAAGCCCATTGCATTTCCGAATGGGGGCACGACTTCCGCCCGGAGTACCGCAAGATACGCTCAATAATCGAAGATATCCAGCCCGCACCTGTGATAGCACTTACGGCAACGGCAACTCCCAAGGTCCAGAGCGACATCCTCAAGAACCTCCGCATACAGGACGCAAAGGTGTTCAAGTCGTCTTTCAATCGGCCCAATCTTTATTATGAAGTAAGGGACAAGGTTGAACCGGAGAAGGACATCATCCGTTTCATCAGGCAGAATCCCGGGAAGAGCGGCATCATTTACTGTCTGAGCCGCAAAAAGGTGGAAGACCTTGCCCAGGTACTTGCAATCAACGGGATAAAGGCCCTGCCTTACCACGCCGGCCTTGATGCCAAAACAAGGGCGGAGAATCAGGACAAGTTCCTCATGGAGGAGATAAACGTCATAGTGGCCACCATTGCTTTCGGCATGGGTATCGACAAGCCGGACGTGCGCTTTGTCATCCACTATGACATACCAAAGAGTATAGAAGGTTACTATCAGGAAACCGGACGCGCCGGGCGTGACGGACGGGAAGGCGTGTGCATAACCTATTACAGCTACAAGGATATCCAGAAGCTGGAAAAGTTCATGCAGGGGAAGCCCGTGTCGGAGCAGGAAATCGGCAAGCAGCTGCTGAATGAAACCGTGGCCTATGCCGAATCCGGCCAGTGCAGAAGGAAACTGCTCCTGAACTATTTCGGGGAGGACTATCCCCAGGAGAACTGCGGCTGCTGTGATAACTGCCTCCGTCCCAAGGAGCGCTTCGACGGCCAGAAAGAGCTTTGCATGGTGCTGGAGCTCATGGACAACCTCAAGGAGAATTTCAAGCTGGAACATCTGGCAAATATCCTTGCGGGAGTGTCTACGGCAATGGTCAAGTCATACAACCATGACCAGCTGCCCATGTTCGGCGCCGGCAGCAGCCATGATACCCGTTTCTGGGCAGCCGTCATCCACCAGGGGCTCATCCTTCATTACCTTGACAAGGACATAGACAATTACGGGCTCATAACTGCAACGGACGCAGGCCTTGAGTTCTACCTGCATCCGCATCCGGTGATGCTGGTGGAAGACCGCACCTTCTCCGACGGCGTTGATGACGAAGACGATGATCCCGTACCCGCAGGTGGCGGCGGAGGAGGAGACGAGATTCTCCTCAAGATGCTCAAGGACCTTCGCAAGGATGTCGCAAAGAAGCTTAAACTCCAGCCATGGATGGTGTTCTCAGACCCGTCCCTGGAAGATATGACCATCGTTTACCCGCTCACGCTCAAGGAACTCTCTGAAAAGTGCCAGGGCGTGGGAGAAGGCAAGGCCAGAAAATTCGGCCAGCCGTTCGTGGACCTCATCGCAAAATACGTCGAAGAAAACGAAATCGAACGCCCGGACGACTTCGTTGTCAAGTCCGTAGCCTCCAAGTCCGGAAACAAGGTCTACATCATCCAGTCCATCGACCGCAAACTCTCCCTTGAAGACATTGCCGATTCCAAAGGCCTGGACATGGACGAACTCCTTTCAGAGATTGAAGGCATCGTAGCCACCGGAACCAGGGTCAACATCAACTACTACATCAACGAAGTCCTGGATCCTGAAGTGGTTGAAGAAATCTACGACTGGTTCCGCAACGAAGCCACCTCCGACTCCCTCGACGAAGCCCGCGCCGCGCTTTCATCGGACTACGAAGACCTCGAAATCCGCCTCGTCCGCATCAAATTCCTCTGCGAAGTCGCCAACTGATTGGATTTGACCACGTTGTCAGCCATATACGCACAGGACGCAACTTCCCTTGTCAACGCGGCATGGTTTTCTGCCATAACGCCATGTTTTGTTGCCGCGTTGCCAGTCAAACGCCACTGCGTGGCTGCTTTTTCTGCCGACGCGGCCAAGTTGCACAAGGTGGTTCTTTATGCCGAGGACCTTGTGCATGAATCCTGCTTCTGAGGCATCCGGTGCACATGGTCCCCGACCTGTTTTGCCACCTTGCGCAACTCTTTATGGCCGGGGGATGGCGTTGACAAAAAAGGCCTATAATGTCAGAACCTCAGGGCAAACAGGCAGAATACTTCGCTCTGTTTATGGTGCAAGTACAGGTTGCCGTATGTCGAGTATGTTGAGATTCTTCCAGAGGCCAGGCTGTAACCCAGCGATAAGGAGTAGCGTGAAAAGTCAATACCGGCCATAAGTCCTGCATTGTAAGTGATATCTCGGCCATATTCTGCAGAATTTGCGAGGATGCGTATCCCGGTTTCGACTGATGCAAATGGAGAGACTCCATTCCAATTCTTGTCGAATGAATACTTTGCCCGAAGGAAAACAGGTATGTAAAGGTCTTCACTGTATGTTAGTTCCATTCCAGTGCCGATTCCTACGAAGCAGCCGGACTTCGTGGCAATCCCGTGTGTTGTCCTAAACACGGAGGCGCCGCCTATTTCCCCTTTTTCCACAACCTGCCTGGTACCTATCTCGATACTGCCTTCATATCCTTGTTTGCGGGCCGGTGTGCCCGTCTGTGCAAACGATGCCGCCGAAAAGCACAGCATCGTTGCGATTGCTAGAAATCGTTTCATTTTTCAATTATTTAAAGAAAAGTTGTCATTTGCTACAGATATACCAGTTCGGACAGCACCTCCGGTGTAAAGAGCCGGCGGGCCATGGCCTGGATGTCGGCAGGGGAGATGGCTTCCAGCTGCCTGCGGGTTTCTTCGGGGGACATGATGGCGCCCCAGGAGAGGAGGCTCTTGCCCATTGAGAGGCAGCGGGCTTCAAGTGATTCGCCGGAGAGGGCGATCTGCCCGAGAAGCTGCCTTCTGCAGGCTTTCAGGCGCGTTTCCGAAAGGGGTGTGCTGCAGAGCTTCTCAAGTATCTTGTAAATCGCCGATTTACATTTCTCCAGGTTCTCCTTGTCGCAGCCGAAGCTTATCGCGACGATGCCGTTGTCGGCATACTGCGTGTAGGAACACTCGATTCCATATACCCAGCCGCGTTTTTCACGGAGCTCTGCGTTCAGCATGGAATTGGATGCAGGACCTCCAAGGATATTGACCAGAAAGGCCGCGACCAGCCTTTCCGGCATTTCATGCAGCGACGGCGCAAAGCCCCCTATCACCGCATTTACCTCATGGTTATGCTTGTCAATGGTTTTGTGGAAAGACATTGCGGTCAAGTTTGAGGATTTGTTTTTCCATCTTCGCCTCGTCAATATCGGCAACAAGGGTGAAGGCCATTCTTTCCGGGAGGAAGTTCTCGCTCACGAAGCGGCGGAGCATGGCAGGGGTGATTCTCTTTACCGATGCCGTGGTGCCCAGGATGGGCGTTTCAAGGTCTGTGCCTTTGAAGAGGAGGCCTTCGAAGGCGTCGTAGACGTCATCGGCAGGGGTGTCTTTGTAGGAGATTATCTCGTCCAGGATGACGCCGCGTTCGGTCTCGATTTCGGCATCGGGGAAGGAGGGTTCGGTGGCCAGTTCGAAAAGGAGCCGGGCCGCTTTGCCGATGTCTTCCTTGAGCACGGTGGCGTGGATGACGATTTCCTCCTTGGTGGTATAGGCGTTAAGTTCGCCTCCGAGGCGGTCAAGGCAGGAGCTGATGTAGGATGCGCTGTGGCGCTTGGTGCCGCGGAAGATGGCGTGCTCCGTGAAGTGGGCCGTTCCGGCGGGGAAGCCTTTTTCGGAGCGGGTGCCGCAGCTTATGGACAGGGCACAGCAGGCTGCAGCCCTGCCGCTGCGCTCTACTGCATAGCGGAGTCCTGAAGGTGCTGTTCCTGTAATCATCGGCCCCGGGCGATTTTCTTGAAGTCCGATGTGAGGAAGCCGGGTCCCTTCGTAGAAGACAGTTTATGCCTGGTGATGTAGAAGAGTCGGCCTGTGCCGGCTTCGAAGAGCATGGTGTAGCACCAGGAGCCCTTGTTGAGGCCGGCGGGAGCTACCACATAGCTGCAAAGGGTGTTGAAGTGTTCCGTGAGGAAGGCGTTGTCGACGTCGTCCTCCGGGACTATCTTGAAATCCTCGTCCAGATACTTTGACGGGTCTTTTACGCTTTGGTCAATGTCGTCTTCGGACATGAGGATATGCATCATTTTCCCTTCCTTGGCATAGATGGAATTGAACCATTCAGAACCCATGTAGGCAACCTTTTCGGATTCCATGGCTTCTGCCGTGAAGGTTTGGACGGCGTTCACTATGGCGCCAAGGTAGACGAGGTCCCTTCCGGAGCTGAGGCCGGACTGGCACATCGGCAGGGATATTACTTCGTGCATGCCGCTGATGCCTTCCGCCGCCTCAGGACCGCCTTTTACCAGCGTGAGGAATACGATGGACGGTGCAAGCTCCCCTTTGAACTGGGTAGCGGCCGACAGCAGGAAATAGTAATCCGGCGACTTCTTGAGCCTGTCGAACTCTGCGGGTGTGCAGAACTCGAAAGGGGAGAGGGTCCAGGAGCTCACCACAGCCTGGCGGATTGCCCCGTCCAGCACGTTGCTGCCCGGAAGCACCACCTTGGTAATCTTGTCGGTGAAGTCGGAAATGACGTATTTTTTGGTGGACACCCTGCCCTGGGCTGCCAGCGTGAAAGCGGCGGCAAGAACCAGTGCAAGTGTCAGAATGATCTTTTTCATTGCGCTATGAATGCATAAGTTATTGTCCCCATCTGCGTTGAGGGGGCCGTCTGTGAGGAGGAGAACTTCGAAAGTCGTGCCGCGCGCACTGCAAAGGTCCTGAGGCAGTCGTCCCGGGAAGAGGAACTGTCGTCCACCTTTGCCTTTACCACGTCCCCGCGGTTGTTTACGCCGATGATAACCGTTACCTCCCCGGCTCCGTAGCAGCGGTATGCAGGTATCGGCAGATGGGAGGCCTTCCTGCCGTCCAGGCTCCAGGATAGGACCGACGGCCCGGAATAGGGCTTCTGCTCCTCCACCTTCTTGGGTTCTTCCTTCTTTATCGGAGCCGCCACCACTTCATCCTCTTCCTGTGCGCGGTTCTGCCCGTCCTTGAGGTCCTGGGCGAGGCGTTCGGCCTCTTTGTACAGCTCCTCTGCATTTGTTCCCCTGTCGTCCTTCAGGGCCGATCTGTCCACCGCCACATTCCTTATCGGAATGCCCTGGGCGGCGGCGATGAGTTCTTCCAGCTTTTCGGCCGTAAGTTCCTTGAAGAGTTTTTCCTCGGCCTCCTTTTCCTTCTCCTCCATCTTCGTGAAGTCCAGTACGAAACTGTTCTCCCTCTTCCACTCAGAGCCTATCCGCGTAACCAAAAGTACAATAATCACCGCGACATGAACAATCGCGGTGATGTAAAGTCCGGCTTTGGTTTCATCGGATAAGTGTTTCATCACTTACGTTTCTGCTTCTTGTTCTGCAGGGCTTTTTCTACGGTGTTGGAGATAATGTCAATTGCTACTTTGTTATGGCCGCCCTGGGGGACAATCACATCGGCATACCTCTTTGAGGGCTCGATGAACTGGAGGTGCATGGGCTTGACCGTGTCGCAGTAGTGTTCGATGGCCGTTTCAATGGTGCGGCCGCGTTCGGCGATGTCGCGGACGATGATGCGCATGAGGCGGTCGTCATCATCGGCATCGACGAAAATCTTGATGTTCATCTGGTCCCTGAGTTCCTTGCAGGTGAAGATGAGAATGCCTTCTACGATGATTACATCGGCGGGTTCAACTGTGACGGTTTCCGTAGTTGAACGAGAGCAGGTAATGTAGGAGTATACAGGCTGTTCTACTGTGCGTCCGGCCTTGAGTTCCCTTACCTGCTGGCACATGAGTTTCCAGTCGATGGCGTCGGGATGGTCGAAGTTGATGTTTTTCCTCTCCTCTACAGGCACGTGACTTGAGTCCTTGTAGTAGGAATCCTGGGGAATTACTACTACGCGGCCATGAAGTTGCTCTGTAATAGCCCTTACGACGGTGGTCTTACCTGAGCCGGAACCTCCGGCGATACCAATTACTAACATATTCTTGTCATTCTGAGCTTGTCGAAGAATCTAAAACTCTGCGTTTTTCGGTGTGCGGGGGAAGGGGATTACGTCACGGATGTTGGTCATGCCGGTGACGAAGAGAAGGAGCCTCTCGAAACCAAGTCCGAAGCCGCTGTGGGGGACTGAGCCGTAGCGGCGGGTGTCGATATACCATTCGAGGTTCTTCCTCGACATGCCAAGTTCGTCGATGCGGGCTTCCAGCTTCTCCAGGGAGGCTTCGCGTTCAGAACCGCCGATGATTTCGCCGATCTTGGGGAAGAGGACGTCCATGCCGCGTACGGTGCGGCCGTCTTCGTTCTGTTTCATATAGAAGGCCTTGATATCCTTGGGGAAGTCGATGAGGATAACGGGCTTCTGGAAGTGCTTTTCTACGAGGTAGCGCTCATGTTCGCTCTGGAAATCGGTGCCCCAGTGGACGGGATACTCGAACTTGACACCGTCTGCGACGGCTTTTTCCAGAATCTCCACGGCCTCTGTATAGGTGACTCTCTGGAAAGGAATGCCAAGGACGCTCTGCATGCGCTCGATGAGACCCTCGTCGTATTTGGAGTTGAGGAATTTGAGGTCGTCCATGCAGTTGTCAAGGGCATACTGGACAAGGTACTTGACAAACTCTTCTGCGAGCACCATGTTGTCATTGATGTCGTAGAAGGCCATTTCGGGTTCAATCATCCAGAACTCTGCCAGGTGGCGGGGAGTGTTGGAGTTCTCGGCCCTGAAAGTGGGACCGAAGGTGTAGATTTCGCCTACTGCGGTGGCTCCGAGCTCACCTTCCAGCTGACCGGAAACGGTGAGGGAAGTCTTCTTGCCGAAGAAGTCGCTGCTGAAATCCACGTTGCCCTTCTTGTCGAGAGGGATGTTCTTGAGGTCAAGGGTGGTTACCTGGAACATGTCTCCGGCGCCCTCGGCATCGGATTCGGTGATGAGGGGAGTGTGGAGATATACGAATCCCTTCTCGTTGAAGAACTTGTGGATGGCGAATGCCATTGCGTTGCGTATGCGGAGGACAGCGCCGAAGGTGTTGGTCCTGAGGCGCATGTGGGCAACCGTCCTGAGGTACTCAAGGGTGGTGTCCTTCTTCTGGAGAGGGTAGCGCATGGGGTCGCATTCGCCAAGGACTTCGATTTCGGTGGCCTGGATTTCCACAGCCTGGCCGCTGCCGACAGACTCTACGAGCTTTCCGGTAACGGACAGGGAAGCTCCGGTAGTGACGCGCTTCAGGAGCTCTTCGTCGAAGAGTTCGGTATTGGCAACTACCTGAATGTTATTGATTGTGGAGCCGTCGTTGAGGGCGATGAATTTGATCTGCTTGTTTCCTCTCTTTGTGCGTACCCAGCCTTTGGCAAGTACATCGGCACCGGGCTGCATGGCCAGGAGGGCCTTAATCTTTGTCCTTTTTATCTTTTCCATTGCGATTGATTGTCAAATCATGCAAAGGTAGCAAATTCTTCCAATAAGCGCAATCTTTCTTCTCAAGAAGCTGGGCGTATTTCACCCTGCGCCGGCCGCCTCCCTTCCATATTTTTCTTATGAGCTCTTTTTGGGCATAGTAAACATGGTACACTTTGGGGAAGCTGAATACATATTTGAGCATGGATGCCTTTATACCCGACAGCATGCAGCAGAACAGGTTCAGCTCGAAAGGCGAAATAGAGGGATAATCTTCGCGGAGCCTGTCGATGACACCGTCATATAGATAGTTGACAAGAGGCTGAATGGAACCGGCCTTTTCCTTGTCCCCGAGGTCTTGGCGGAGAGAAATCAGGATAGCCTTCTCCAAATCCTCCTTTGTCGATTGTTTCTCCAGGCGGTATAGGATTTCTTCGGCAAGCTGCACTTTTGAGCGGTATGCGAGATCCAGGATGAGCCGGTTCAGTATTTTCCTCTCTTCTATAAGGTCGTCGGCAATGCGCTTTTGGTGGGAGACAAGAGATTTCATATTGTTGACTTTCTTTTCGAGCTCGATGCAGCGTGCTGCATAATCGCTGTTGTTTTTCATATTACTGCTTTTTTATTTGGAGCAGTAAAAGTAATTTCACAAAACGATTTAAAAAGCAAACAGGCATGCAGATAATTTGAGATTTAACTGATTGCTGCAAACGGGATTGCTGAAAAGTGTCAAATATTTGGGCTTGGAGACAAAAAGAGGAAGGCGTCGGGCCTCCCTCTTTTGCCGTTATTTGTCGGGATGACGTTTCTGGTAACTGGTCAGGAATTTCAGAAGCGTCTTGACCGAAGATTTCTGTATTCTCGTGGTCAATGAACCGGCGGTAAAGCACAGCTGTTTTTTGCTTTCTACCTTTACCTTACAATTAATAAGGGCGCCTTCCGGCAGCTTGCTGCCTGTCTGGGCCTTGTACTCGCGGGTGTCGCCTGCGGGGGCGTCAAACAGCGCCTGGATAGCCTTGAGGCTTGCTGCTGCATCATTCACGTTGCTGCCAAGAAGGACGAAAGTCTCTTTCGAGGAGCCTTCTGCATCTCCAAGGCCAAGGTAATATCCCCTGGCACCGTCTTCATTGTCATAGGAGAAGATCTGATAGAAGTTATTGTCGGAAGCCTGGAGTGTGGCGATGCTGCGCTTGGAGCCGGTCTGTGCGAAGGCGCAGACTGTCATGATGGCAAGTACTATTGTAGCTGCAAATTTTTTCATGGTCGTTTCGTTTTATTGGTTCACAAATCTACTAATATTTTTCCAAATATTGAGCCAGGACGGATTTTTGAAGATTTTTGTAAAATTTCTTGAAAAAAGTTTTGCGGGTTCAAAAAACTTTTCTACCTTTGCAGTCCCGTTTGAACGAACGGGATTTTTTGACGAGTTTTTTGACAATACTGAAAGACTAAAAGTACAAGCAAGTACCGAAAAAGTGTAACACTTTTTACTTTAAACGAGCGTCAGTTTCTTAAGGAAACAAGTCAAGGAACAAGCTAGATTTATATTTAAATATACAATGAAGAGTTTGATCCTGGCTCAGGATGAACGCTAGGGACAGGCTTAACACATGCAAGTCGAGGGGCAGCATGCAGGTAGCTTGCTATCTGTGATGGCGACCGGCGCACGGGTGAGTAACGCGTATCCAACCTTCCCCGTAGTAGGGCACAGCCCGGCGAAAGTCGGATTAATTCCCTATGTTCTTGACAGCAGACATCTAACGTCAAGCAAAGATTCCTCGCTATGGGATGGGGATGCGTCTG
>DGSO01000005.1 GCA_002393945.1 Bacteroidales bacterium UBA4360 | reverse complement strand
CTCCTTTGTCAATTATATCTCCTTTGTTCGTTACCAAGGCCAGCTGAGCAGCACTCAGTTTGGCCTTGTTTCTTGCTATGAAATAGAAAAACTGTGTACGAATTTATGCGTAAAAACAAAAAGAGATTGCTAATCCATTGATTAACAATCTTTTTTTGTGGAGCATAGGAGAATCGAACTCCTGACCTTTTGAATGCCATTCAAACGCTCTACCAACTGAGCTAATACCCCATTTCCCTTTCGGGACTGCAAATATAGGCAGTATTTCTGAATTTGCAAAATATTTTTTGATTCAGGAGCAAAAACCTGCATGAAGCAGGGTTACTCAATTACCGAAAGCGGCATTTCCCAGCCGGTGATTGTGGAGACAGAGGGGATGAGGACGCTTGCAACCTTGCGGTGGCCGGAGTAGTTAGGATGCCAGCTGGCGCCAAGGTCGGAAGTATCGTTGAGCGCGCTCGAATGGACGGCACTCCAATGGACATTGGAAACGCCGCTGCGGCGCACTGCTTCCTCCACATAGGCGGCCATCTTCTCATCGGCCTTGGAGGCAAGGCAAAGGATGGGGGCAGACGGGAAGTCGGCACGGATCTGCCTCAGAAGGTCTGAGTAGCCGGCGCACCAGGAGCCCAGCGAGGGCTGCTTTCCTACGGAGAAGTCGTTGGTTCCCAGGTATATAACCACCAGGGACGGAACGTATGCCGATGCCTTCCAGAGCGGAGAACTCCCCTCCTCTGAATCGAACACATGGGCGTATTTCCCGGGCATCGTAAGCCCGCCTGCATCTGCATAATTCCGAACTACTCCCCTGCCGGAATGGCTCACCGTGACTACATCGGCATTGAAATACCGGCCGACAATAGCTGCATAGGTAAGGCTGGGATTCTCCTCCGAAGCCCTGAAAGGCTCGTCACGGCCTGAGGCTTCGGTTCCGTATCCGCAGGTGTAGGAATCGCCGATAAAGAGCAGTTTCCGCTCCTTCAGGTCCCTAGCCTGAAGGAAGTTGCCATCCGTAATGAACTCCTCCAGGGTTATCTTCCCCTGCTCCCCTTCCGTGCGCTTCTGGAAATAGACGGTATGCTCCTCTTTCTTGAGGTTCTCCACAACAGGGATCACGGCCGATCCTCCAAGCGTAAGGACGCAGTCAGGCTCTGCGCAGGGTTCCTTGTCCACCCACACGTTCACATAGTTGGTTCCGCTGTCCTGATACCTCATTTCCAGATACTTGCCCTTGAAACGGACTACAGCGGTAACTCCGGTCCAGTCATACGAAACCTTGCCGCCCTGAACGAGCGTACGGCCGATGTATGTGAAACAGGGAGAATCTGCACTGCGGCTTTCCTTCGCCTCCGTCATGAAGGCGAAAGCAAGCAGGAATGCAGACACGAGCACAGTCTTTCTCATTCCTCTACCGCTTCTTTTGGTTCTTCGCCAGTAAGCTGTGCCGACAGCTTCTCGAACTGCTGCTCGTCTATCATGCGGCATGTACCGTTGAAGGCGGCGTCCAGTTCCACCTGCAGGCGCTTAACGTTGAGGTCACCCTCCACAGAGCACCCCTTGCGCAGGATAAGCGTATCCTTCACATAGAGATTGCCGATGAGTTTTCCGCAGAAATCCACGTCGCTGCACACCACATCGCCTTTTACATTGGCCTTCTCCCCTACCACAACGCGGCCTTTGGAAAAAATGCGGCCTTCGAATTCACCGTCGATGCGGATGTCTCCCGGAGAGATCATCTCACCTTTGAACACGGTTCCGGCGGCAATGCGGCTCACTTCGTTGACGTTTACTGTGTTATCCATTTTTGTTGCCATAATTCTATACCAATCCCTTGCCGTGGCAGTTCTTGTACTTAAGGCCGCTGCCACAGGGGCAAGGGTCGTTACGGCCTACATGTTTGTCTACACGCACGGGCATGCGGCTCTGCTGCTCGCCGTTGGTGGAGAGTTGGGAAGGATCCGTGGAGCGCATCTGCTGCAGATTTCTCTGGGGGCGCTGGGCCGGACGGGCTTCGCGGGCATCGGAAGCGTCACGCAGAGGGATGAACGCCCTAAGAAGGAAGGTAAGGACCTCTTCGTTGAGCTTTTCAAGCATGTCCGTGAAGAGATTGTAGCTCTCCAGCTTGTAGACCACCAGCGGGTCTTTCTGCTCGTAAGCGGCGTTCTGCACGCTCTGGCGCAGGTCGTCCATGTCACGCAGATGCTGCTTCCAGTAGTCGTCGATATAGTAAAGGATGATATTACGGCTCAGAGCCTTTGTAATCTCCTTGCTCTCTGTCTCGTAAGCCTTCTTGAGGTTCACTGAGAGAGTGAGCTGGCGCTTGCCGTTGGAGATAGGGATGGCGATATTCTCGTACATCTGACCCTGCTTCTCGTAGACCTGCTTGATGACGGGGTTCACCTTCTCCGTCATGGTGTCCATACGGCGGGCATAAACCTCACGCATGTGTTCTGCGAGCTTTTCGGCTATTTCCTTGGGCTTGGCATCGGCAAAGAATTTTTCGTCAAAGCCAAGGTCGATGGAAAGCTTTGCAATGATGAATTCCTCGAATTCCTGGTAGGACATGCCTTCGGACTGTTCGGCAAGAAGCATTGCGGTGTCCGTCATCATGTTCTGAACGTCGATTTCTATCCTTTCTCCGGAAAGGGCGTTGCGGCGGCGGGCATAGACGGCTTCCCTCTGGTAGTTCATCACGTCGTCATACTCTAGCGTGCGCTTGCGGTAGCCGAAGTGGTTCTCCTCCACTTTCTTCTGGGCCGTCTCGATGCTCTTCGAGAGCATTCCGGAGAAAAGGGCCTCGTCGTCCTTCATGCCAAGGCGGTCTACCACGGAGGCTATCCTTTCGGAGCCGAACTTACGCATGAGGTCATCCTCCAGGGAGATGTAGAAGCAGCTGGAGCCGGGGTCGCCCTGACGTCCGGCACGTCCACGGAGCTGCCTGTCAACACGGCGGCTGTCGTGACGGGTTGTGCCGATGATGGCAAGGCCGCCGGCCTTCTTCACCTCGGGCGAAAGCTTGATATCGGTACCACGGCCAGCCATGTTGGTTGCGATGGTGACGTGACCGGTGAGACCGGCGTTTGCGACGATTTCAGCCTCACGGGCATGCTCCTTGGCGTTGAGGACATCGGCCTTGATGCCTCTCATGCGCATCATTCGGGCAAGGAGTTCGGAAGTTTCAACGTCAGTGGTACCCACCAGCACAGGCCTTCCTGCGTTGGAAAGTTCCACCACCTTGTCGATGACGGCGTTGAACTTCGCCTTCTTGGTCTTGTAGATGATGTCGTCCTGGTCGTCCCTGATGACGGGCCTGTTGGTGGGGATGACCACCACATCAAGCTTGTAGATGCTCCAGAATTCACCGGCTTCCGTTTCTGCCGTACCGGTCATACCGGCAAGCTTGTGATACATACGGAAGTAGTTCTGGAGTGTGACGGTTGCAAAGGTCTGGGTTGCAGCCTCAACCTTCACGTTCTCCTTTGCCTCGACCGCCTGGTGCAGACCGTCGGACCACCTGCGGCCTTCCATGATACGGCCGGTGGATTCATCCACGATCTTCACCTTGTTGTCCACGATGACGTAGTCCACGTCCTTGGTGAACATGGCGTAAGCCTTGAGGAGCTGGATTACCGTATGGACGCGTTCGCTCTTGAGGGAGAATTCCTCCATGAGTTCGTCCTTCTTCTGGGCCTTCTCCTCTGGGGTGAGGGTGGAATGGGTTATTTCCGCAATTGCCGATCCCATGTCCGGAAGGACGAAGAAGTTGGGGTCGGAAACGCTGTTTGCGAGCACCTCGTGGCCCTTGTCGGTCATGTCCACCGAGTTCAGGATTTCGGAAATCACGAAGTAGAGTTCATCCGTTACGGCGGGCATTTCGCGCTCGTTGTCCTGGATGTAGTAGGCCTCTGTCTTCTGCATGAGCTGCTTCATGCCGGGTTCGGAGAGGAACTTGATGAGAGGCTGGTACTTGGGCAGACCCTTGTGGCAGCGGAAGAGGAGCTTGCCGCCTTCGGCCTCGTCACCCGCAGCGATGAGGCGCTTGGCCTCGTTCAGGGTATTGGTCACGAGGGCCCTCTGCTTGTTGTAGAGGTTTTCCACATAGGGCCGATATTCCATGAACTGCTCGTCTCCGGAGGCCTTTTCCATAGGACCGGAAATGATGAGAGGGGTACGGGCGTCGTCGATGAGGACGGAGTCAACCTCATCCACGATGGCGTAGTGATGCTTCCTCTGGACGAGGTCCGACATCCTTACCGCCATGTTGTCACGCAGGTAGTCGAAACCGAACTCGTTGTTCGTGCCGAAGGTAACGTCACAGTTATATGCCTTCTTGCGGGCGTCGGAGTTGGGCTGATGCTTGTCGATGCAGTCCACGCTGAGGCCGTGGAACATGTAGATGGGGCCCATCCACTCGGAGTCACGCTTTGACAGGTAGTCGTTCACGGTAACCACGTGCACGCCCTTTCCGGCAAGTGCATTCAGGAACACCGGGAGGGTTGCAACCAGGGTCTTACCTTCGCCGGTTGCCATTTCAGCGATCATGCCCCTCTGTTCCTTGTTGGTCTTTACGCCGCCGTTGAGGACGATACCGCCGATGAGCTGGACATCGTAATGCACCATGTCCCAGGTGATCTCGTTGCCGCCGGCGATCCAGTGATTCTGCCACACGGCCTTGTCTCCGTCGATGGACACGAATTCGCGGCCCTCGGCTGCAAGCTGCCTGTCAAAATCTGTTGCAGTGACCTCTATGGTGGGGTTCTGGGCAAAGCGGCGTGCGGTGGACTTCACGATTGCAAATGCCTCGGGGAGGATTTCGTTGAGGATTACCTCGATGGCTTCATCCTCGTCCTTCACAAGCTTGTCGCTCTCGCTTGCAAGGGCCTCCTTGCGGGAGACGGGAATGTCCTGCTCCAGTTCTGCCTTTATCTCCGCTATACGGTCTTCGAAGGGCTTCTCAACCTCGCGGATACGGGCCTTGAGGGCATCCGTGTGTGCACGGAGCTCGTCGTTGGAGAGTTTGTCAATTTCGGGGTAGATGGCAAGAATCTTGTCCAGGACGGGCTTGATAGCCTTCATATCCCTGTCACTCTTCGTGCCGAATATCTTTTTAAGTATGTCTGCTACTGCCATAATTCTTTTTATATATATCTCGCAAATATACTAAATCCGGCAGTATTTTACAAATACCAATAAAGTCCTTTACGGGCTTAATACTAAAATATTTCACAGTCTTCACCAAAGTGAACAGAATCACGAAGAGAAAACGCTCCCAGAGCGGCCTGTTTATGTCGCACAGTCTCACCAAGGACCCCACGCGGTAATTCCTGTCGATGATCCTGTCCTTCGCCTCTTTCCTCGCAGCCCTGTCATGCACCGCCTTCGCCTCCGGAACTATGCCGATTTTCCATCCGTGATACCGCGCACGGTTGCACCAGTCGTCGTCCTGCCCGTAATACGGGAAGAGGTCGGAAAACATGCCGATCACCCTCAGCGCCTCCACTTTCACCAGCCAGTGCGCTGCCATAACCCTTCCCACCTGCACTACGGGCGCATTTACGTCGGCATTATAGATTTTGCCGAACTGCGCATCATACGCCTTGTAACCGTCCGTCATCTGCAGAGGGCTCAGGACGGCATATTCCGGATGCGCCTCAGCCTCTGCGACAAGTGTCTCCAGCGCACCGGGCGCCAGCCAGGCGTCCTGGTTAAGGAGATATACGTAGTCGTAACCATGGGACAGGGCCCACTCGAAGCCGAGGTTGTTCGCCTTGGTGAAGCCGAGGTTCTCTGCAGAGCGCACCAGCTTCACTCCGGGGAAATGCCCCTGAATCCAGTCTGCGCTGCCGTCGGTGGAGTCGTTGTCTACGACAAAGACAGATTTCTCGACTTCGCTCGAAATGACAGAGGAAGGGGCCGAAATGACAGAGGAGAGGCAGCGGTCGAGCCAGCGCATGCCGTTGTATGTAACGATGATTACAAGGACGCGTTTCATGGGAAGAGCTTACGGTAAAGAAGACGCAGTTTCCATGCCAGCGACCACTTGGAGGCTTTGCGAAATGAACTCTCAAGGCGGGCATATTCGACCGTCTTCAGAGGGTCGCAGAAATATCTGGAATAAAGGGATTTATGCTTTTCCCACAGACGGCGGCGGATGTCCACAAGAGCTTCGTCAGTCACTCCCCTGTTGCGGGAATTCCTGCGTGTCCGGTAGTAGAAGCATTCGCTCTGAAGCTGCAGCACTTTGGGCTCGCTAACGGATTCCAGAAGCGAAAGCCAGAAGTCCCAGTCCTCGAAGCCGGTCTTGAATTCCGGGTCGAAGGAGACGGCATCGGCCTTTCTGAAAAAGCAGCTGATGTACAGGCAGTTGCGCGCAAGCATGGTGTCCATGGAAAAGGGAGGAAGGTCCCAGGTGGTTTCGGCCCCGAAGCGGACGCCTTTTCCGTAAACTACGGTGAGGGTTGGGTCTGCGTCCAGGGCAGAGACGGCATCGGCCATGTAGTCACTTCCTATCATGTCATCGGCATCCAGGAAGAGGATGTACTCCCCTTCCGCAAGCTCCAGGCCCTTGTTCCTGGCGGCGGCGACGCCCTGGTTCTCGTGGAGGACAACCGGGATGAAGCGCTGGTCGGAGGCGCAGAAGTTGGTCATGACAAGGCGGGACTTGTCGGTGGAACCGTTGTCTACGATGAGGCATTCCCAGTCCTGGAAGGTCTGCGTGCGAACGCTGTTAAGGGCATCGGGCAGATACTGTCCAAGATTGTAGCAGGGAACTATGACGCTTACTTTCGGCATAAATGATCTCTTACTTTGAGGAGCCACTCCAGCAGGGAGCGCTTTCCGGGTTTGTAGTGGCTGCGGAGCCAGCGATATCGGCGGGTGCGGAAAAGGTGGAGGTCATCTCCGGCAAACACCTGTGTCACAGGGGCATATCCCTTGAAAGGATCGGCAATGACTTCCTGGATTTCAGGGGTGAGGGCACCTTCCCGGCGCATCTTGAGGAGGACTTCCCTGTCGTTAAGGAGAAAGAGACTGTCCTGCGGACCGCTGCCGACGTTTGTAACCATGTAATGGACTACGAACGCATCGCGCAAGTATCGGACCCCGTTCTGGACTTCCACGTTCCATATATCGGGAAGACGCGTTATGAAGCCTCCTGCATTGGTCTTTGCAAGGGAGGGCTGGTCCGGACGGATGCCCTTTTCATAACCCTCCAGATAGTTTTTCTGCCACGCGCGGAAAAAGTCGTGATTCGCCTCCGTATCGCGCACCAGAAGGACTCCGGAATTGAAATAAAACTCATCGCCGGAGGGGTCGTAACCCAGCTTTCGGCACATGTTTATGGTTGCCTGCCGATGGGGATGCTCCTTGAATGTGGAGTGAAGGTCCGGGGCGGCGGCAAGGTCGGCCTCTATGCCGTCTATTGCATCAAGCGGACGGGCTACCACCGTATCTGCATCGATGAAAAGAAAGTCTCCTTTCACGTATTCCCGCATGCCGGTCTTTAGGAGGCGGGAGCGCTTCATGGCCGGGATGGAAGGGTCGAGCGGAGCCACCAAAACCTCCGAAAAAAGGGCCGTGAAGGCCTTGGAGAGGGGGTTCCCGTAGAGCCAGCCATCGGCAGTGGCCTTGTCCGTGAGAAGGGTCATCGCCGCACCGGGATTATGCCGGGCGCAGCTGGACGCGCTCACGAAAGCCTGCTCCAGATACACGTCCTCCGGGCCGCTCACAAGGATATATAAGAGTTTGGTTTTCATTTTCTCTTAAGTTTTGAAAGGATGAAGGACTTCTCGCCTTCGGTAAGGCCGTACAGCCACACGCCAAGGCCGGATGTGACAACGCCCACCGCCGCCGTCAGGAGAAAACGCCACCAGGCAGCCGGAAGCACCCGGCAAAGCGGGAACACCACAAGTGCCGACGGCAGGACGGCCACCATCATAGGCAGCACCGCCTTCCTGAAATATGCCCCCACGGGGAAACCCGTATCCCTGTGCACCATTGCCAGCATGGCTGCGGCCTTGAGTATATATATGCCGATAAATACCGCATAACCTGCCCATGAGGGCGCGCCCAGCCTGTAAGCCGCATAGGTTATGGGAAAGACCAGCACGGCAACGGCGCTTGTTACGAGATAGTAATTCCTTATCTTCCCGTTCGCCTGTTCAAGTACATTCATGGTGCCGGGAGTGAAATCTATAAGGAAGCACAGGAGAGTGAGGCGCGTGAACAGAGCCGCCTCCGTAGGCGTGGGGCCTATCCACAGGCCCAGTATGGACTCTGCATCCGTAAAGAAAGGAATCGCCAGCACCCACAGTATCCAGAAATAGTATTTGGAGCCTTTGCAAACGAGGTCAAAGGCATACTCCCTGCTTCCTCCCACGTAGGATTTTGTAAGCTGAGGATTGAGCGCCAGGGCTATATTGGTCGCAAACTGTCTCACTACCTGCTCCACCTTGTCTGCCACTCCCCTTGCGGCGTTTGCGCCCACACCGAAGAAATGGTTCATGAGCTGGTTCACGCCCTGGGTGTTAATCATGTATGTACCGCTGCCGATGAAATTCCATCCCGCAAAAGCGCCCATCTCCTTAACCAGCGCTCCGCTGGCCCTGGGCAGTCCGCGGCACTCCTTGAAACGGCTCATCGCATAAACGGCATAAGCCCCGCGTGAGAGCACTGCCACCGCAAAGAGCAGCCACGCATAAACCACCAGCTTGTCTGCCGATGAGAACCACACTCCAGCCGCCACGGCAAGCTTGAGTACCGCCTCGAGTATCGATATATACGCATATGCATCCATGTGCTCATGCGCATTGATGGTTGCAGTATATGGTATGCTCAGAAGATTTACTATGAGAACCAGCATCGATGTCTGCAGGACAACTCCGGCCGCCCCCATCCTTTCCGGAGGCAGAACCATCTTGGTATTGAGATACCAAAGCCCCAGGGTCTCCGTAAGCACAACTATGAGAAGCGAGAAACCGGCCATGATCACAAGGCTTGTTCCCACTGTGGTCCTGAGCGCATCCTCATCCCCTTTTCCCAGCCCCACGGTTATGTAGCGCTGAATTGCCGATGAAACCGTATTCATCACCAGCATGAACATGGTCACCACACCGCCCACGGCGCTGTAAACGCCGTAATCCGTAACGCCGAGTGACCTGATGATGATGCGGTAGGTCACAAGCCCTATCACCAGCATCACCAGCATGCGCAGATACAGATACACCGTATTCCGCGCTATCCTCCTGCTATTTGCCGAAATCTGCGGTTCCATTGTCTGCAAATATACTCAATTTGAGCCAACCAACCATACATTTTTGGCGAAGGTCTGTTTTTTTGCCGCAGACCTTCGCCATTGATTTTGCCATACGTGCACCCGTATTGCACTTTTTATGGAAAAGGTCTGCCGATAAAAAGCAGACCTTCGCCATAATTACTTGATAATTCCTTCTTCCCGGAATACCTTGGTGAGCGCATCCACCGCCCTGTCTACCTGCTCACGCGTGTGCGTTGCCATGAGGGAGAAGCGGATAAGCGTGTCCTGAGGGGCACATGCCGGCGGAATGACGGAGTTGATGAATACGCCTTCGTCAAACGCGCGCTTTGTAACGATGAAGGTCTTTTCAAGGTCACGTACATACAGAGGGATGATGGGGCTCTCTGTCTCACCAATCTCGAAGCCTTCTTCCTTGAAACGCCTTAGGGCATAATTGGTCACATCCCACAGGTTTTGGATGCGCTCCGGCTCCTTCTGGATAATATGGAGGGCTTCCAGGGCGCTTGCGGTTGCAGCAGGAGTGTCGGAGGCCTGGAATATATAGGTACGTGCGGTGTGGCGGAGGTAGTTGATGATGACCTTGTCGGCAGCGATGAAACCGCCGATGGCTGCAAGGCTCTTGGAGAATGTGCCCATGATGAGGTCTATCTCGTCCGTAAGGCCGAAGTGGTTGCACACTCCGCGGCCTTCCTTGCCGAAAACGCCAAGACCGTGGGCTTCGTCCACCATGATGACCACGTTCTTGTACTTGTGCTTGAGTTCTACGATTTCAGGGAGCTTGGCAAGGTCTCCTTCCATGGAGAACACGCCATCTACAACAATGAGCTTGACGGCCTGGGGCAGGCAGCGCCTGAGGCAGCGCTCAAGGTCCTTCATGTCGTTGTGCTTGTAATGGAGGCTCTTTGCAAAGGAGAGACGGCGCCCGTCCACGATGGAGGCGTGGTCGCGGTCGTCGCAGATGATGAAATCATCCTTGGTGAGAAGCTGGGGAATGACGCCGGAATTAACGGTAAAACCGGTGGAGAAGACCAGGGTCTCGTCCTTTCCCACGAACTGTGCGAGTTCCTTCTCAAGCTGCACGTGGATGTCCAGGGTGCCGTTGAGGAAACGGGAACCGGCACATCCTGAGCCGTATTTTTTCAGAGCCTCGACACCTGCGTTGATTACGCGTTCATCACCTGTAAGTCCTGTATATGCGTTGGAACCGAACATGAGGATGGGCTTGCCGTCCATGATGACTTCCGTTCCCTGCTTTGACGTTATCTGACGGAAATAGGGATAGATCCCCTTTTCCATCATCTTCTGTGGCAAATCATACTTTGCCAGTCTTGCGTGTAAAAGTCCCATATTATATTATGGTTTAGTTAAGGTTTAGTACGCTGCAAAATTACGAAAAAAATTTAATATGCCTAACTATGGATATTTTTTTGTAATTTTGGCAGTTAAATCGCATCATATCTATGGAAGAGCGCAAACTGAATTTTATTGAAGAGATCATCGAAAAGGACCTTGCAGAGGGCAAGGTAGACTCCATCATCACACGTTTTCCCCCGGAACCCAACGGCTATCTGCACCTTGGCCATGCAAAGAGCATCTGCCTCAACTTCGGCCTCGCAGAGAAATACGGCGGCAAGACCAACCTCCGCTACGATGACACCAACCCCACCAAGGAAGACACTGAATACGTGGATTCCATCAAGGAAGACATACAGTGGCTGGGTTTCAAATGGGACAAGGAACTCTATGCATCGGACTACTTCGACCAGCTCTACGAGTGGGCAGAGGAACTTATCAAGAGAGGCCTTGCATACGTGGATGACGAGACTCAGGAGGAGATCCGCCTGCACCGCGGCACCGTGGACAAGCCCGGCGTGGAAAGCCCCTACCGCAACCGCAGCGTAGAGGAGAACCTCAAACTCTTCCGCGAGATGAAGGCCGGAAAGTATGCAGAAGGAGAGAAAGTGCTCCGCGCAAAGATAGACATGGCTCATCCCAACATGATGTTCCGCGACCCTCTCCTGTACCGCATCAAGTTTGCCCATCATCACAGGACCGGAGACAAGTGGTGCATCTACCCCATGTACGACTTCACCCACGGCCAGTGCGACTCCATAGAACACATAACCCACTCCATCTGCACCCTTGAATTCGACGTCCACCGTCCCCTGTATGACTGGTTCATCGAGACTCTGGGCATCTATCCTTCCCACCAGTACGAATTCGCCCGCCTCAACCTCACATACACCCTCATGTCCAAGAGAAAGCTCCTTGAGCTTGTCCAGAAGGGCCTTGTGAGCGGCTGGGACGATCCCCGCATGCCCACCCTCTGCGGTGTGCGCCGCCGCGGCTATACCGCCAAAGCCCTCAGGATGTTCTGCGACAAGATAGGCGTCTCCAAGCGCGACCAGCTCATGGATATCCAGCTCCTTGAATGGTGCGTACGCCAGGACCTGAACGAGCGTTCAAACCGCTACATGGTGGTCCAGGACCCCATCAAGCTCACCATCACCAACTGGCCCGAAGGCAAGGTAGAGTGGTTCAACTGCCCCCTCAACCCCGCAGAACCCGACGGAGCGAAGCGCCGCGTCCCTTTCACCGGCAACCTCCTCATTGAACGTGCCGATTTCATGGAAGACGCCCCCAAGAAGTTCTTCCGCCTCAAACCAGACGGTGAAGTCCGCCTCAAATACACCTATATAGTTAAGTGCAACGAGGTAATAAAGGACGAGAACGGCGAAGTCGTGGAACTCAAGTGCACCTACGACCCTTCAACCGAATACCGCGCCGTCAAGGGCACCATCCACTGGGTGGCTCAGGAGTACGCCAAGAAACTGGAAATCAGGAACTATGACCGTCTCTTCACCCTTGCCGACATGTCCCAGGTCCCCGAGGACAAGGACTACAAGGACTTCCTGAACCCGGAATCCCTCATCCTTGCAACAGGCTATGCAGAACCTGCCCTTCTGGACGATGCCTCAGGCATTGCCGTCCAGTTCGAGCGCACCGGCTACTACGTCAAGGACAAGGATTCCACCCCTGAGAATCCGGTCTTCAACAAGACCACTTCACTCAAGGATTCCTACAAACCGGAATAGAGAAATGGCGAAAGTCTGCGGCAAAAAAACAGACCTTCGCCAAAGTTTATTTCAGCAACGCCGCTGCCTTGTCAACGTCGGCCTCGTCAAGGACAAGGGAGATGGAGAGTTCCTCGCCGCCCTGGGCCGATGCGATGATATTTATGCCGGCCTCGCCGATGACACCGAAGACCTTTCCGGAAGTACCGGGAAGGTTTTTCATCCTGGAGCCGAAGACAGTGACGATACCAACTGCCTGGTTGAGGACTACGACGTCGTCCAGAGGAAGGAGAGGATTCTCCTCAAACAGATGCTTGAGGGCGCTCAGGGCCTGTTCCTTGTCCTTGGAACGCACTGCAAAGCTTATTGAATACTCGGAGGAAGTCTGGGCGATGAAACGAACGTTCACTTTGGCCGCGGCCATGGCGGAGAAGATGGACGAGGACATTCCAACCTTTCCAAGAAGGCCGGTACCGTAAACCGTGATAAGGGCAAGGTCCTTGTCCGTGACGATGCCAGTTCCGTGCGAGGAGCCGGTAGATATGATGGTTCCCTCAAACGCAGGATTGTCGATATCCTTTACCACAATGGGGATATTTGCATTCTTGGCGGGCCAGATGGCCGATGAGGCGAACGGTGCATGAGCGGCGGCGCAGTAGTGCGTGGCCTCGTCATAGGTCATGGCCTCCACGCCCTCAATTCCGGGGCCTTCCACATGGAATTCGATGCTCTCCGCTCCCAGGGCCGATGCAATGAGCGATGCCATGAGATGAGCACCGTCTTTCCCCACCCTGACGATGTAGCCGCTGGTAAGCTTTCCATAGCCGCCGGGAATGACAACGGGGCCGATTCCCTTCAGGCGTGCCACCATTTCCTTCTTGGAGGCTGCCCAGTCAAAGTGCTGGCGGGTTTCGCAGAGCATGAGCTCGGTTCCGTCCACGAGGATGCCCTTTACCATGTCATTGACAGCTTCTGCGCAGAGGCGTGCACATTTTGCCATGACGTAGTCTTCGAGGGCTTCGGGCGAGGTCTGGATGTACATTGCCTCCCTGAGGTAAGAGGAAACGCTGTAGAGAACAGACTCGACGGTGTTTTTATAACTCTCGGAACCATCGAAGGCATCAAAGTATGCGTGAATCTCAGTGAAGATGGCATCGGCAGGCTTCTTGTCTGTAACAGCCGTGCGGATGGCATCCCTGAAGAGGGATTCGATTGCTTTTTCAGGCCTTACGACGGCGACGGTTTCACTTGTGCAGAGTGCTGCGATGCTCGAGATTTTGTCTCTTCTGAGAAGGAATGATTTTACTGTCATGACTAATGCGATTAGACTATTCACAAAAATACAAATAATTCCTTAACTTTGCACAGCAAAAAGACATTTTCGGTATGATTCAGTCAATGACAGGCTACGGCAAGGCCACCGCCACACTCAAGGGAGGCTCCCTCACGATAGAAATCCGCACCCTCAACGGCAAGAGCGCAGACATCAGCATCAAGTCCAACCTTCTCCCAAAGGACAAGGACCTGGAAGTACGCAAACGCCTTGCTGACAGGCTCGTGCGCGGCACTATCGACCTTTATCTCACCTACGAGGCCTCCGGAGCGGACGCCGCCCACACCATCAATGCCGATGTCTTCCACTCCTACTGGAAGAGCGCCGTCAAGGCCCTGGACGATGAAACCGTCTTCACGAAGACCTTCCTCAAGGATCCGGGCGTCGGCAGCATCCTTGCCAGCGGCATAATCCGCCTCCCCGACGTAGTCCAGGCCCAGAAGGCCGATGTTATCTCCGACGAAGAATGGCCGGCCGTATCGGCAGCGCTTGACAGCGCAATCGACGCCGTATGCGACTACCGCGCAAAGGAAGGCGAAGTCCTGTACAGGGACGTTACCTCACGCGTGAGCAATATCCTGAGATTCTATGACGGTGTGGAAGCCCTCGAAGGAGAGCGTATCGAAACCGTAAAGGCAAAACTCACCAAAGCCCTTGATGAGCTTGGCGCAAAGCCCAACCCCGAACGCTACGAACAGGAACTGATCTTCTATCTGGAAAAGTACGACATCAACGAAGAAAAAGTGCGCCTGCGCCAGCATTGCCGCTACTTCATGGACACAATCGACTCAGAGCCCTACCCCGGCAAGAAGCTCGGCTTCATCATCCAGGAAATGGGCCGCGAAATCAACACCACCGGCTCCAAAGCCAACCACGCAGGAATACAAAAGCTCGTCGTTCAGATGAAAGACGAGCTCGAAAAGATGCGTGAGCAAAGCATGAATGTGCTATAGCCGCACTTTGAATTCACCCATATAGGCGCCCATCCAGCCGGTCTGGACGATGGGGATTTCCTTGCCGTCGAGGTTCTTGACCATGTCCGGTTTCTCGAGGAAGGTGTGGGAGTGACCCCCTACGAAGATATCGACGTTACGCGTAGCTGCGCACAGCTGCGGGTCAGTGATGTCGCCGGGATTGTGCTCGGTGTAGCCGATGTGCGTAAGGGCTATTACAAGGTCGCACTGGGGGCGGAGCTCATCGGCATACTTCTGAAGGCTCTCCACCATGTCGAAGGAGGGAACGCGGTCTGCAATGTCGCCGGCCACCATGTCCTTGAGCTTGCAAAGAACGCCGATGATACCTATCTTCTTCCCGGCCTTTTCCACTATCACGTAGGGCTTGATGTACTTCCCTGCCTCGAAAGGCGAGAAATCGTAGTTGCACACCACCACGGGGCATTCCAGTGAGGAAAGCTTCTCTCCAAGGGCCTCCAGACCGTTGTCGAACTCGTGGTTGCCAAGGGTTACGGCGTCGTAGTGAAGCGCATTCATCACCTGGATTTCCACGTCTCCCTTGTACTCTGAGAAGTAGGTGGTTCCCTGCCAGAAGTCACCGGCGTGAAGGAGGAGGACATTCTCAGGGCCGTCGGCCTTGCGGACGCTGTCTATGTATGCCGCCCTTTCAAGGGCACCGCCCATGCCGGCGTAGTCTCCGCTGCGGATTGGCTCCATTTGGCTGTGGGTGTCGTTTACGTGAAGGATGGTAAGAGCCGCGCGTTCACGCATCCATTTCTTGCCTGCAGTGAATCCTATCACCGCACCAAGTACCAAGAAAAGGGCTCCGAGAATAACAACAGTGTTCTTTTTCATAGCCTAGTCCTCCATGATTACGCGGCCGTCTGCATTGCCGTCAATGATGATTCCCTTAGCCTCGCACTCCTTCACATAGTCGAGCATTACATCCACAAGCAGGGTGCGCGTAAGCACTACTTTCTCTGCCAGGGCGCCGATCGCAATGCGGTCTCCGCCGTCCAGCAGGAAGTCAATGGTAGTGATGTTGTAGGTGCGGTCCGGGTCGATGGGTTTTCCTCCCACCAGGGCCGATACCAGCTTATGGTCCTTGACGCGGATCTCTGCGCCGCTGGTGGCCTGGAAGGCCTTAGTTCCAGCCAGCTGCTCAAGCAGCCTGGTAAGGTTGGAGCCCTTCATCTGCACGTAGCACATGTAGTTCTTGAAGGGGAACATGGACTGGATGTCCTCCAGCGTAATTGCACCTTCCGGCATGGGGCAGCGGATACCGCCAAAATTGGTGACGGCGAAATCCATCGGCACCTTGAAATCCTTGCTTCCGCGGGCGCGGAGGATATCGGCAAAGAGGTTGCCCAGAGGGAGGTCCGGCTCCGTGCGGAGGTTCAGCATCATCTTGGCGCTGTGCCCTACCACTACCTTGAGGCCGGAAAGCCTGGGCTGCGCTTCCATAAGGATGGAGGCGACCTCAGGGACGGGACTGTCCTCCGGGAAAACCACGCCGTTCGGGCCGATATACCCTTCACCCGCGAATGTGCCAAGCGCCGTGTTCACGTTTTCCATGGTGACGCTCTTTGCGCCCACGCGGTGCCCGTCCATGGCCACACGCTTCCATTCTATCTGAGGGCCGTCCTCAGTAATGGCCGCCCGGGTAACGAACAGTAGTCCGATACCCAGGAGAATCCACATTGCCAAAATGCCGTAATTTTTCATATTACTTCTGCTTAAGCCACTTCCAGAGGTCCTTGAACGTAGACTTCTTGCCATACATCAGGATTCCCACCTTGTAAATCTTTGCCGATGCCCATGCGCATCCAACGAAAGTGATGATGAGAAGGACGATGGAAAGGACCAGTTCCCATGTAGCAACGCCGAAGGGAAGCCTTGCCAGCATCACGATGGGCGAAGTGAAAGGAATCATCGAGAACCAGAACACCAGCTGGCTGTCCGGAGCCTTGAAGGCATACAGGGCGACGAAGAAGCCCAGAAGCAGCGGAATCGTAACCGGAATCTGGAGCTGGTTGGAGTCGCCCTCGTTCTCCACTGCCGATCCGATCGCCGCAAAGAGCGACGCATACAGCAGGTAACCGAAAACGAAGAACAGCAGGAATGCGACAACTATCTGGCCGATATTGATATTGGCAAGAGTCGACATGATGGCGTTAAGGCCGGAAGGCTCTGCAGCGACTGCAGCTGTATCGGCAGCGGCAACGGCGCTTTCAAGGTCGATGGTGCTCTCAGGCATGTGTACGCCCGGGTTCATGGACTCAGTCATCTGGGCCGTCATCTGTGTCATCTGGTCATCGCCCATCGCGCCCATGATCTTATCCTTGCCGATGATACCCATTGCCGCGGCAATGATGACCAGCGTGAGGACTATCCAGAGAAGGAACTGCGTAAGGGCCACAAGTGCAACGCCGATGATCTTTCCGAACATGAGTTCGGTTGCCTTCACCGATGAAACCAGCACCTCAACCACCCTGGAGCTCTTTTCCTCGATGACGGAAGACATGACCATACCGGAGAACAGGGCGATGAACATGTACAGCGCCATTCCCAGTATCATCGAGATAGCCATGTAAACGCCTGATTCCGAGATGGATTCCTTGCCGGTTTCATCAATCGTGTAGGAGCGCAGATGCACATTGGACTTCACTCCCGCCATGATTTCCTCCAGGTTCTCGATTCCGTAGGATTCGATGCGGTAGGCTTCGATGGCGTCGTTGATGCGGTTCTCCATGAGGGAACCGGTGTCAAGGCCGAGGGGTTTTTCGGAGTATGTGTCTGCAGTTACGGTGCGGTTGACGGTATCCAGTTCTCCTATGGACAGGAGAACGTCGATGCCGTAGGATTTGAGGTCTGCCTTGACTTCATCGGCAGTAACGCCCTCCAGGGGAACGTACTCGATGATTTCGTTGCTCTCGAGGAAGGGGGTGACGATGCCGGAAGCGTCCAGCACGCCGACCTTCTTGGCTTCTTCCTTGGTTCCCATCATGATGACGGAAGGAAGAACGGCAATTGCCGCAAAGAGTACAGGAGCAAGGAAGGTGATGATGAGGAAACTCTTCTTCTTTACCTTGTTAAGGTATTCCCTGCGGATGATGATTCCAAGTTTTGATATGTTCATGACTATGCCTCCTCCTCAGTTACAAGTTTGATAAAGATGTCGTTCATGCGGGGCACCACTTCCCTGAAGGAATTGATCCTGACGCCCTGGGAGATGAGTTCGGTAAGCCTGTCGTTCACCTTGTCGCGGGGAACGAGCTCCTGGCGGCGCTCTACGCCTTCCGTGAATTCGAGTTCCACGTTGTCCTCACCGTAACGGCGACGGATCTCGTCGGTTCCTCCGGTAACCACAAGCTTGGACTTGTTGATGAGGGCTATCTCGTCGCAGAGTTCCTCGACGGATTCCATGTTGTGGGTGGAAAGGATGACGGTTGCACCCTCCTCCTTGAGGCGGAGGATTTCCTTGCGGATGAGCTCGGCATTGACGGGGTCGAAGCCGGAGAAAGGCTCGTCCAGAATCATCAGGGAAGGTTTATGGACAACAGTCGTGATGAACTGGAGCTTCTGGGCCATACCCTTGGAGAGCTCCTCCACCTTCTTGTTCCACCAGTCCTGGATCTCGAAGCGGACGAACCACTTTTTGAGCTCCGTGGCTGCGTCCTGGGCGCTCATGCCCTTGAGCTGTGCAAGGTACATGGCCTGCTCCCCTACCTTCATCTTGCGGTAGAGACCGCGCTCTTCCGGCAGGTAGCCGATGGCTGCCACATCGTCCTGGGTGATGGGATGTCCCTTGAAGAAGACCTGGCCTTCCGTTGCGATGGTGATGCGGTTGATGATACGGATAAGCGTAGACTTGCCCGCACCGTTAGGACCAAGCAATCCGAAGATTTTCCCTTCCGGAATATCCAGGGACACATTTGAAAGTGCCACCTTTTCTCCGAAAGTCTTGGTAACGTTCCTGATTTCGATGATATTCATATTGCTGTAGGTTTCCGCAAATATAATAATAATTTATTGTTTTGCAATAAATATTTTCAAATATTCAACAATTTTGCCACCAATTCCTGCAGAAGTTCGGCCTGAGTGGCCTCTCCGGCGCCTGCGCCTCCCTTGGACTTGTAGTCATATTCCGTTATGAGCGACACGGCCCTGATGCAGCGCTCCAGCGGATAATTGCGCACGGCGGCATCGTATTCCTTCATGAAATACGGGTTCACGCCGAGAACCTTCGCCGCGTCTGCCTGGCGGCCTTTCTGGATCAGTGCGTGATACTTGAGGATGCGCGAGAAATGGTTTGCTATAGGGCCGGTTGCGGCAGGCATGGCAAAACGCGGAGCCGCGCCTATTCGCGCCGCAATCCTCAGCGCCTTTGCCGCGTCCCTGAAACTCAGGCATTTCGTTAGTTCGAAGATGCTGTACTGGCGGCTCACGCCGACGTTTTTCTCCACATCTTCTACGGATATCTCCTTTACGCCTTCAGGGAGATTCTTCAGGAGCTTATCCGTCTCGACGGCTATTTTGCCAAGGTCCTCCCCTGCACTTTCTGCAAGGAGAGAACATGCCTCCGGATGAATCCTGAGGCCTTTTTCTTCATAGAAGCCCTGAATCCAGCGCGGGAGTTCGTAGTCCCTGAGGAGATTGGATTCCAGCACTTCGCCTGTCTTGAGGACGCTCTTGTACAGGGCGCGTCTCTTGTCGGCCGATGCCCTGTGCATCAGAATCACCAGCACGGTGCTGTCAAGAGGCTTTTCACAGTAGATGGCAAGCTCTTCCAGCGATTTCATCTGCTGGGCCTCCTTGAGGATTACGAGCTGCCTTTCCGCCATCATGGGAAAACGGCGTGCGGCGGTGATGACGTCCTCGGCAGTGCAGTCCCCGCCGAACATGACGGTCTGGTTGAAGTCTTTCTCCCAGTCCTGGAGGCAGTTGTCCTCTATCGCCTTTGCAACCAGGTCGGGATAGTAGGGTTCGTCCCCCATGAGGAGATAAACATACTTGAAGATGCCACGGCGGACATCTTCAAGTATATTCTTGGCCTGACGGTCAACCTCTATGTATGACTTGGCCGCTGCCACTATTTGGAGAATTTCTTCTCTTTGGCACGGACGATGCGCTCTTTGAGGGCGTCGGCGGCGTCTGTTACGGCTTCCTCGAAGGTGCGGGCCTGACGTTCGACGATGAGGTCTTCACCGGGGAAACGGGTCTGGAGCTTCACGCTTTTGTTCTCTGCGTCCGGGAGGATTGAAAGAGTGACGTCGATGTCTCCAAGGTTGTCGAAGAACTTCTCTACCTTGCCAACTTTCTTGTCAATGTACTCCAGCAGCTTTTCATCTGCATTGAACTTGAGGGACTTCACATTAATCATGGCTTTCTCCTTTTTTTGCCCTTGGATGGGCGTTAATGTATTGTGTCTTGAGCCTCTCGACGGAGTTGTGGGTGTAGACCTCGGTCGCGGCGAGGTTGGCGTGGCCCAGCATCTGCTTGATTGCCTCAAGGTCTGCTCCTTCGTTCAGAAGGGCCGTGGCCAGGGAGTGCCTGAGGACGTGTGGGGATTTCTTCCCCGGTATGCCGGCATCGCCAAGTTCCTGCTTGACCGCTCTGTCTATATACACCGGATAAAGGGGCATGCCCTTTTCCGTAACCAGAAGGGGTGAATCCTTGGTTCTTGCCCCGTCCGCCATAGAAGCTGCTTGTAAATATAATGAAATTTCCTGAGTTGTAGAATCAACCAGCGGAATTTCTCTCATTTTATCTCCTTTTCCCCGCACCCTGAGAGTTTTTCTCTCCATGTTGACGCTGCCCACCGTAAGGCTCAGCAGTTCGGCCCGCCTGATTCCGGTAGTGTATAGGAGCAGGATTATAAGGCGTCGGAGCCTCCGGCGGTAAAGCTCGGTAAATAGTTTGTCGGAGGCCGATGCCAGGAGCGTCAGCTCGTCTTCGGAGGCGGCGTGGGCGGTATCGGCAAAATATGCCTCCAGGGAATTGTCGGTGACGTATTCGGGGAGGCGCTTGCCCATCTTGGGACGCCTGACGCTGCGGGCGGGGTTGGAGGTGATGACGCCCTCCTTCATGAGGTAATTGCAGAAGCCGGACAGGGCCGACATGTGAAGATGGACGGTCCTGGGGCTGATGCCTTCCTCGATGAGGTGGCCTTCGTATTCGCGAAGACGGGACGGTATGAGGTTGGAGACCGCATCGCCACCTGCCCAGCGCTCGAAGTTCTCAAGCGCTTCGCGGTAGAGAATCTGCGTCCTTCCCGAATATCGGCGGACGTCGCGGATATAGGCTATGTAGCGGTCTATCATTTCTTTACGGGCTCGAGGCCGTAGATTTCGAGGGCTTTGCGGCGCATGAACTCATCGGCAGCTTCAAAGGTGTAAGGGATTTCGCCCTCCAGGACGGCCTCCTTGACCATTTCCTTCAGCTGGCCTATGGTATTGCAGGGCTCTATCCCGAAGAGCTGCATCACGTAGTCGCCGGAAATGGGGTTTCTCCAGTTGCGGAGTTCGTCCTTTGCCTCAACCTCGGACATCTTCTCCTTCACCCTTTCGAAATTATTCCTCAGGCGGGTGACCTTTGCAGGGTTCTTGGAGGTGATGTCGGCATTGCAGAGGAGCATGAGGTCGTCGATGTCTTCCCCGGCGTCGAAAAGGAGGCGGCGGACGGCGCTGTCGGTAACTTCGTCGTCGACAAGGGCTATCGGCCTAAGGTGGAGGTTCACGAGCTTCTGGACGTATTTCATCTTCTCGTTCAGGGGCATTTTCATGGACTTGAAGATGCCGGGGACCATGCGGGCGCCCACCACTTCATGGCCGTGGAAAGTCCACCCCTGTCCAGGGACGAAACGCTTTGTCGCAGGCTTGCCGATATCGTGGAAAAGCGCGGCCCAGTGCAGCCACAGATTGGGTTCGCGTCCGGCTTCCTTCTCGAAAAGCACCACGTTGTCAAGCACCTGGAGGGTATGCGTGAAGTTCTCCTTGTGGCCTTTGCCGTCTACGGTTTCCACGCCCTTGAGCCTCGAGAGTTCCGGAAGGAATTCCTTCAGGAGACCGGTCTCCTCCATAATCTCGAAAGCCCTGGAGGGTCTTGGAGCCATGAGCATCTTGTCCAGTTCCTCGACTATGCGCTCCTTGGAGAGTATCTGAAGGCGCGGAGCCATTTCCTTCATGGCCTGAAGGGACTCGGGAACTATTTCGAACTGATGCTCGGGAGTACTCAGCTGAACTGCGAAACGTATGGCCCGCAGCATGCGGAGAGGGTCGTCACTGTATGTCTGGCTGGGTTCTAGCGGAGTGCGTATTATGCCTGCTGCTAGGTCCTTGATGCCGCCGAAAGGATCCACCAGCTCTCCATAGTCCTCTTCATTGAGAGAAAACGCCATGGCATTTATGGTGAAATCCCTTCTGAGCTGGTCTTCTTCAAGGGTCCCATCCTCCACAATCGGCTTCCGGCTGTCCCGGTTGTATGATTCCTTGCGCGCTCCCACGAACTCCAGCTCCATTCCATGATACCTGAGCATAGCCGTCCCGAAGCTCCTGAACACGCTCACCTTAGCATGGCATTTTTCCGCCACCGCCTCTGCGAGGCGTATGCCCGAACCTTCTACCACAATGTCAATGTCATTGTTCGGCCTGCCAAGGAAGCAGTCCCGCACGTAACCGCCTATCACATAGGCATTCAGTCCCAGTTCCCGAGCCGTGCCGGAAACCAGCCTGAACACCGGTGCGTCCAAATATTCTGTAACTTTAGTCATTGATTTCACTCCACAGCGGCGCCTTCTGCAAAAACTCAAAGCCGTCATCTGTGCGGCCGAACATGAAGGTCTTGACGCCGTTGGTAATCACTATATACTTCACATCCAGTTCCTTGTTGTAACGGATAGCCTGATCCACGACCTCCTGGTCAAGCGTAACCTCAGGCCTCTTGCACTCCACTATCATGAGCGGACGCGCACTCCGGTTCCAGACTACGATATCGGCCCGGTACTGCTTCCCGGCATGGGTAAGCGCCACCTCGGAGCCCATCATGTGCTCCGGCACCCCCATCCCCTCATGCAGCACCGCCGATATGAACCACTGCCTCACCGCCTCCTCCGGCGTGTTCCTCACACTCTTCCTCCTCAGCGGATCCCATATGTACTCTGATTGCATGTTCAAAATTAGCTTTTTCTCAAGATATCTGCAAATTTCTGCAAGATCAGAATTTCAGGTAGCGGAGCCAGAAGGCGTTGTTTTCTTCCTGGAAGTGGAGGCCCTGGTAGCCGCGGTAGCCGTGCATGCCGTCGGGATAGATCATGAAGTCGAAAGCGGCGCCCTGGCGCTGCAGGACATCGATCAGCTGCAGGGTATTCTGGAAGTGGACGTTGTCGTCGCCGGTGCCGTGGGTGATTTTGAGCATCACCGAGCCGTCGGCAGAACCGGCCTTTGCCGGATATGAGCCCACCCTGCCGACAACCTTGGTGGAGGCATAGCCGTCGGGGTTGTCCTGAGGCGTCGACATGAAGCGCTCGGTGTAGTGGGTGTCATAGAGCATCCAATCGTAAACACCGCCGCCTGCAATGCCGTAATGATAGTAGTCAGAGGCAGTTGCAACCAGAAGGGTGGTCATGGTTCCGCCGAAGCTGAAGCCTTCGACACCTATCTTGTCGGCCTTCACATAGGGCAGCGACTGCAGCCACTTGGCCCATTCCACAAAGTCCGATATCTCGATGGTGGAAAGCCGCTTGTAGATGGCGTCAAGTCCCTTGCGGCCGTTGTGGCCGGCGGCGCGGCAGTCGGCAATGAGCTGGATGATGCCGTTGTCTGAATACCACTTGTAGCGGCCGCGGTTCACCCAGCGGTCGGCAACCAAGGGAGTATCCGGGCCGCCGTAGATGTCTACGTGCACGGGATACTGCCCGGAAGGGTCGAAGTTCTCCGGAAGGTACATCACCCCCGGCAGTTCAAGGCCGTCAACCTGAATGGTTACTATTTTACCGGCCGGGCCTTCGTCCTTGGGAAGAGCCGCCACAATATATGAATTGGAGGGTTTCCGGGTATCGTAAACGCCAAGAGTCCAAGGAGTTTCCAGATTGGAAAGAAGGGCGGCGAAGTGCCTGCCGTCCGGGGAGAAACTGACTCCGCGGACGTCCATCGCCACGTCTGTAAGAGCGGTTATGACGCCCTTTGGAGATACCTTGTACAAAGCTGCGCGTACGTGAGAATCGCGCTCGGCAGTGAAGTAGACTGTGCCGTCCCTGTCGGCCCGGAGGAGGTTGATCCTCCAGTTGGGGCCGTCTGTAATGCGCCTGAGAGACCCGTCATAGCCAAGGAAGTAGATCTGCTGCCACGATGTCTCGAAGGAACGGACCATGTACAGACCCTTGTCCGTGAAGAGCATTCCGTCGATCCAGTCAAGCCAGGTATCCACCTTCTCGTGGTAAATGGCCTTCTTGCTGCCGTCCACCGGATTGACCGCATAGAGGTCCAGGGTGTTCTGGATACGGGGTTCGCGGGATACGTAGAAGGTACGGCTGTCGGAACTCCAGAAAGGCGTGCCGAAGTACTGGTCCTCGGCAGGGTTGAAATCGGCCCAGGTGATGGGAGAACCGTCGGCAGAAACAAAGCCGATGCGCACCTCAGGGTTCTTCTCCCCGGCCTTGGGATAATGCGTGCGGCGAAGGGTGCCATCCTGGCCGAAGGGCGAATAAATGGGGAACATGGGCACCTCCGTGTCGTCGAAACGGTAGAAGGCTATGGTCTTGCTGTCAGGAGCCCACCAAAAGGCCCTGTAGCGTGACGGACGGCCGAAAATCTCCTCATAATACACCCAAGATGCATAGCCGTTCATGACGGTTTCCGTGCCATCGAAGGTGAGGCGGGTTTCGGCTCCGGTGGCGATGTCGGCAACCCAGAGGTCATTGTCTCTGGTGAAGGCGAGTTTTGTTGAGTCGGGTGAATATGTGAGGTTCACCGCGCCTTCAGGACTAAGGGGAAAGTCCGAATACTTCTCGGGCGCCTTCACGCCGTCTTTCCTGATCCATTTCCGGCCTTTTACCGTAATGGAGAAAGCATCGTTGTAAGAGCCGTCCTGTGTGAAGGCTATTTCATTGTTGCCCAGCCATTTGTAGCGGGATGGCATTTGAGCCTGCGCCTGCAGTGCCATGCAGGCGAGAACTATGAGAAGGAGACGTTTCATTTACTGTCCGAAAAAGTATGTTATCCTGTACTGGGTATTGCCGACAGAAGTGCTGCTGTCATGCTTCCAGTTGCTTATCTTGTATGGAGTGTCTTCCTGGGAGTCGCCGTAAGTCCACTGTCTCAGGACCTTGCCGCCCACGCTCACCGTAACTGTCTTTTCTGCACCCTTGGGGATAACCAGGTCTGACCACAGTTCCTCGACATCCATGCCAGGTGCGCCGATTCCTGCAACTACCGATGAGGCCGTACTCAGATTCACACTGTAGCCGGACTTGACAGTCCCGTCGTAGAAATTGGAGCTCACTTCAATATCGGATTCATATCCATTGTGAATCGAGATAACAAGAATTTCGCTTTTCCTGCATCCTGCAAGGGAGAGTGCCATGACAAGTAATAGTGCGATACGTTTCATAATCATAATTGCAAATATACAAAAAAAGAACTCAGTACATGAGTATTTCTTGCATCATTTCCAGCAGGTTCTAGCCGAAGCACTCGTCCCGGAAATTAACCAGATAGACTTTGGAAATGCCGCGCGTGAGGGCGGTGTAGAGCCATTTCAGGTCATCGGCAACAAGGAAATCCTGCCAGAAGGGATTGTCGATGAATACGCACTGCCACTGGCCGCCCTGGGCCTTGTGGCATGTTATGGCCTGGGCATATTTGAGCTGGAGGGCGTTGTAGTAGGGATCCTCGCGCACGGCATCGTAACGCTTCTTCTTCGCGGTGATGTGCATGTAATCCTCGTTCACTCCCTGGTACAGCCGGTTGCTTTCTTCATAGGTGAGCGACGGGGACTCTGAAGTCAAAGTATCCAGAAGGACCTTTGCGTCTATTTCGGCATCATTGTAATCGGGCAGGGAGAGGGTGGCATCGGCAAAGTGGAAGCCGTAACGCTCCTCGTAGTTGTGTATGCGCTGAAGGCAGGCGATGTCCCCGTTGGCAATGAAATCCGTCCCTTCCAGGCCCTCGCAGAACTGGTAGCAGTTCTTCACTATCATGAGCTTGTCGCCTCGCACCAGCTGCTCTTCGTGGTACTGCACCTGCGCCCGGATGCCCGCGTTGTAGCGGTTCGCCCTCTTGTTCGAGCGGCAGAGGACCACGGTCTCCTCCTCTCCATAACGGGAGTAGGCATCGGAGAGGGTGTCGATCAGCTGCGAACCCGTAATGCGGGAGATATCGGCAAAGCCTTCCACGCAGAGGCCCAGTTCATCCAGGCCGATGCCGTCGTCGGCACTGTCCATGATTTCCCTGAGATGGGTGGCATTCTCCAGGATGCCGGAGCCCTGCGCCTGACGAACGACGGTGGTAAGGGTGGCGTAGCTCACTCCCCCGAACCCGTCCATGAAAGCCGGAGCCAGTGCCGGAGAGGCTTCAAGCCCGACAGGCGGCAGCTGTGCGGCATCGCCTATCAGTATAAGCCGGCAGTCCACCCCCGCACGCACAAAGCTCACCAGGTCCTGCAGGAGATTCCCCGTCCCGAACTCCGCACTTCCCTGCCCCTGCGAATCTATGCCGATAAGCGACACCTCATCCACGATGTAGAGCGTCCCCTTGGCCTTGTTGGGCGAAAGCGAAAACTGCGAAAAACCGTCCTCCCCGTGCGATTTCTGCCGATAAATATGCTTGTGTATGGTATACGCCGGCCTTCCCGCATACTGGGACAGCACCTTTGCGGCTCGGCCGGTCGGGGCCAGCAGCACGCACGGCACCTCAAGCGCGCTCATCGTGCCGATGACAGAGGCAATCGCACTGGTCTTTCCCGTACCGGCATATCCGTTCACCACCATGATGTCTCCATCGTCACCGGTGAGGAAAAGTGCCACCCTGGCAAGAAGGTCCCTCTGGCAGGAAGTGGGCTCGTATGGCAGTCCGCTCAGGAATGAGTCCAGAAGAAAAGCGCCTCTCGAGTCCATTATTTACGCGTGAAAATACTTGATATGACGGCGAATACCGGATAGATTTCAACTCGGCCAAGGAACATGTCCAAGCTGAAGATGAATTTAATCACCGTGGGCTCTGCATTGTAATTTCCCATGGCCCCTATAGTGCCGATTGAAGGCCCCACGTTGGCCAGCGAAGCTATACTGCCGGTAAGGGCATGCCCGTTAGGGTCTCCGAGAAGAAGGCACAGGACGGTGGATATGCTAACCAGAACCACGAACATCGCTATATACAGGATATGCGGATATACATCCTCGTCATGGAGAATGCGCCTGCCAAGGCGCAGCTCATACATGATGTAAGGATTCACGGTTTTCTTTATCTGCATGTGGATGGCCTTCAGAAGCAGAATTATCCTGTCCACCTTGAGACCGCCGGAGGTTGAACCGGCACAGCCGCAGACCAGGCTCACCAGTATGAGCATGAACGACGGCAGCATCCCCCATGTCGAATTGTCACTGAGGCCGAAACCCGTGGTGGAGGCATAACTAACCACATGGAACGTTCCGTCCAGGAAGGCCCTGCTCCAGCTTGTATCCGTTCCAGAAAGCTTGAGGGAAAGGCTGGTGACAATGGATATGACAGCCAGTGCAATAACGTAAAACTCCAGTATGGGGTTCTTCAGAGGCTTGACGGAGCGGCTCACCAGCGTCATGAAAATGATTCCGAAATGGATGGATGACAGGAACATGAACACTATTGTGAGCGAGGAGATGAGCGTGGAGTCGAAAGCCGCGATGGAGAGATTCTTGGAGGAGAAACCGCCCGATGCGCCCACGCTGAAGGCATGGCACACCGCATCGAAAGCACTCATTCCGGCTGCCCAGTAGCTCAGGAAATATACGACCACAAGGCCCAGATAGACATAGGCGAAGATGTATACAGTCTTGTTGGCACGGCTGCGGTAATCGTCCCTCGAGAGGGAGGAAAGTTCCATGTTCGCAAGACGCAACCTCATCGGAGAGGAGGTGGGAATGATAAGCAGAAGGAACACCACGACTCCTAAACCCCCGATGAAATGCGTAGCGGCCCTCCAGAACACGAGGCTCCGGGGCAGGGACTCTATGTCTTCAAGGATAGTGGCGCCGGTTGTGGTAAAGCCCGAAACGCTTTCAAACCAGGCGTTTACCAGCGTGAATGGGCCTCCCCACAGGGCATACGGCAAACCGCCGAAAATGAAGGACAGGAGCCATGACAGGAAGATGATCATGAATCCGTCCTTGAGGGTTATCCTGGCGCTTTTACGGACGAAAATAAAGGGGAAGACACCCACTATGAAGGTGATGACGAAGCTGATGAGAAGCGGGGTGAAGGCACTGTCCATGCCGTCGGCAAGTGACACTCCCATGGACATAAGCATGAAAAGCGCACTCACCAGAAGGGCAAGGCCGACGTTCCTGGATATTACCTTCAGGTTCATTTCTCTATCTTTTCCTTCAGTTCTGCATTCCTGCGGCGCAGCTGGCGGTTTTCTTCGGCAAGGTCTGTTATGGAGGCGTTCATGTCCGAGAGCTGGTCGTCACCGTCGAATGTATACGTATAACGCCGCCTGTACTGCAGATAATCCTTGAGGTTGGTATTCATCCTGTACAGAGGCTTCACGTAGTATGCAAGGATGAAGGACAGAAGAAGGAACAGGAGCAGGATACCTACGGCAACTGCAACGGTTCCCGGGATGACGCTGCGGTAGAAACCGCTGTCGAAGTCCTGGGAGTTGTGCCTGAGCTCGATGTACATGGCTTCTCCAAGGCGGTCAAGGTAGCCCCTGAGACGGCCGAAGAGCGGCTGCAGGCGGCTGAAATACCAGTCACGGGTATCTATGAAGCTGGACTGCAGGACATCCTCAAGTTCCATGGATGCCAGCATATATGCCGAATAAGCGTAGAGGACGGAATCGGCCAGGTGATTCTGGCGCCCGGTTTCGAAACCGGCCTTGAGGCTGTCGCAATAGTCGATGAAGCCCTTGCGGTCAAAGTCCGGGAGGGAGGTGAGATTCTCGTCGCCGATGACGGCCAGCACTTCGAGATTGTAGGTGTCTACGGCATTTACGAGCTTCTGCGTGACGCGGATGTTCTTTATGTCGCCGGCTATCATTTCCGACACGTAATTTGACATGTGGCGGTACTCCAGGAAGGAAATGATGATAGACACAAAGAGCACGACGGCTATCGCGCTCAGTGACAGCGTGATCTTCATCCTCATGGACAGGTGGAGGGATCTCCACCAATTTCTCGCTTTTTCAAACATATCCGCAAAGATAGTCATTTTTTCATATTCGGTAAAAACAAAAGTTTTTCAAAAAACTATATGGTAATTTATAAATTTTTTATTAAATTTGCGCTTTGAAAATAAGGAAAATATGAGAGAAACATTCCTCGAAAGAAAAGACAACAAAAATACCCTGCTCAAAAAGAGCATCCTGTTCCTGTGCATCGAACATGGAGAGCACAGCATATCGGCCCTGAGCGACGCCATAGGGGCATCGGTTCCTACGGTTACCAAACTCATCGGCGAGCTCATGGACGAAGGTTTCATGACGGATCTCGGCAAATCTGGGACTTCCGGCGGCCGGCGCCCTTCAATTTACGGACTCAATCCGGAGGCCGGCTATTTCGTGGGCGTAGACCTGCGCAACACCCATGCCTGCATTGCCGTGACCGATTTCAAAGGCGGCCTTCTGGCCTTCAAGGACGATATCGCATTCAAGATGAGCGCCACCGAAGAAGCCGTCCACGACATCGCAGCCCTCATCAGGGAGTTCGTCAGCAGGGAGAATATTGAATGGAACAAGATCATGGGTCTTGGCGTCAGTATCCCTGGCCGAGTGAATCCGCTCACCGGATACAGCAACAACTACTCCTTTGACGAACACCGTACCATAACCCGCATCCTGGAAGAGGACCTGGGCATACATGTAGTGCTGGAGAACGACTCCAGGGCCATGACCTACGGCGAATACCTGGGCGGCGGCCTCAAGGAGAAAAACATGCTCTACGTTAACGTGAGCTGGGGCCTGGGCATGGGTATCATTGTCGACGGCCGCCTCTACTACGGAACGTCAGGTTTCAGCGGCGAGTTCGGCCACTTCCCTCTCCTGGACAACGGTCAGATGTGCCGATGCGGCAAAGTCGGCTGCCTGGAAACGGGGGCTTCGGGATCGGCACTGGTCAGGATGATAGGCGAAAAGCTCTCTGCAGGAAGGGCGTCGGTTCTTGCCGCCAAATACAAGGCCGAGGGCAAGGTCAGCCTCATCGACATCTTCGACGCCGTCAGGAGCGAGGACACACTGGCCATTGAGACGGTAGAAAAACTGGGAACCAACCTTGGAAAGGGCCTCGCCGGCCTTATCAACATCTTCAACCCGCAGCTGGTGGTTATCGGCGGAAAGGTCGCCGTCGCCGCCGGGGACTACCTCATGCTGCCGATCCGCACGACAATCAAGCGCCACGTCCTTAACATTGCAAATCAGGATACTACGATAAAACTCACCAAACTGCGCCAGAAAGCCGCCCCGATGGGTGCCGCACTTTTGGTGCGCAGCAGAATCCTTGGAATGCTATAGCCTATGCCACAGATATCACACCGCGGCCTTGAGATGCCGTCTTCCCCTATCCGGAAACTCGCTCCGCTGGCCAATGAGGCCAAGATGCAGGGCGTGAAAGTATATCACCTTAACATAGGCCAACCGGACCTACCCACCCCGCAGAAAGGCCTCGACGCGCTCAAGACTATCGACAGGAAAACGCTTGAATACAGCCCGTCGGAAGGGTTTATCGGCCTTCGCGAAAAGCTTGTCGGCTATTATGCCAAATTCGGCATCAACGACATCACGCACGAAAACATCATCATCACCAGCGGAGGCTCGGAGGCAATTCTGTTCGCTTTCCTGGCATGCATGAACCCCGGGGACGAAATGATCATGGTGGAACCGGGCTATGCGAACTATATCTCCTTCGCTGTTACGGCCGGAATCAAGGTCAAGACCGTTACCTCTTATATAGAGGACAGTTTCAAGCTCCCGCCTGTCGAAGATTTCGAGGAGGCAATAACGCCCCACACCAGGGCAATCCTTCTCTGCAATCCAAATAACCCCACCGGCTACGTCTATTCCCCAGATGAGCTCCAGAAAATCAAGGAACTCGTCGTAAAATATGACCTTTATCTCATTGCCGATGAGGTCTACCGCGAATTCGTCTACACCGACGAACCTTATGTGAGCGCAATGAGCCTGGGACTTCCCCAGAACGTCATCCTTGTGGATTCGGTGAGCAAGCGCTACTCCGAATGCGGCATCCGCATCGGCATGCTTGTAACGCGCAACCGCATGGTCCACGACACCGTCATGAAATACTGCCAGGCCCGCCTGAGCCCGCCCCTTCTGGGCCAGATAGTTGCCGATGCCTCCATCGAAGGCACCGAAACCTATTCCAAAGAGTGCTTCGACGAATACAAGGCCCGCCGCGACTTCTTCATCAAAGGGCTCAACAGCATCCCCGGAGTCTATTCCCCCATGCCCCACGGCGCCTTCTACACCGTCGCCTCCCTCCCCGTTGCCGATGCCGAAGACTTCTGCCGATGGTGCCTCACCGACTTCCGCATGGACGGAGAAACCATCATGATGGCCCCTGCTGCAGGTTTCTACCGCAATCCTGACCTCGGCCGCAACCAGGTCCGCCTTGCCTACGTCCTCCGCCGCGAAGACCTCCAGCGCGCCCTCATGCTCCTCCGAGCCGCCCTCCGCGAATACAACAACCGCAAGGTATTTTAATAACGCGCGTGGCGCCTGCAGGCGCCTGGATACCAATTCATGACGGCGGGCTTGACATTTTCGGCCATTTTTGTCGATCTGCACGTCGTTGATGACGGCCAAGTTGTCATTTTCGGCCATTTTTGTCGATGTGCGCGTCATTAATGACGGCGGGCTTGACATTTTCGGCCATTTTTGTCGATCT
>DGSO01000014.1:1841-100496 GCA_002393945.1 Bacteroidales bacterium UBA4360 | reverse complement strand
CATGAACCTATGAAGATTCAATATGCATCAGATCTGCATCTGGAGTTTGCAGAGAACCGAAATTTCATTGAAAACGGGGGCATGGAACCGGCTGGCGATGTTTTGGTGCTGGCGGGGGACGTGTCGTACCTGGGGGACCGGAATATGATAAAGCGCCGGTTTTTTGACTGGTGTTCGGAGCATTTCAAGGAAACGTTGATTGTCCCGGGCAATCATGAGTTCTATCACGGCTATGATATTGAGCAAACCATGGAGGATTTCGAGTTCGCATATAGGGATAATGTGCGGTATCTGAATAACAAGAGTGTGCTACTGGACGATACGGAGTTTTTCATCACTACGCTCTGGACCCACATAAACCCTCTGTATCTATGGACTATTCAGCGGGGAATGAACGACTTCCGCCACGGGGTGCTGGACGGGGCGCGATTTTGCGCCAATGATGTAGACAGCCTGCATCGTCGATGCCTGGATTGGCTCTCGAGTGCGCTCGGAGGCTCCACGGCGAAACGTAAGGTGGTGGTGACACACCATTGCCCGACGATGCGTTCGGAATTTAACGGCTATCCCGGCGGGGCGTTGAATTCGGCCTTCCAGGTGGACCTGGACTCCTTTATTGAAACCTCAGGCGTGGATTACTGGGTGTATGGTCACACGCATTTTGCCGGCGGATCTGGCAGTAAAATTGGCGGTACAACTCTGCTATGTAACCAACTTGGATACGTATTTCAGAATGAACATCTTGACTTTGACAGGAAGGCGTACTTTGAGATAGTGCCGGCACATATTTAGCCACTCGGTGTAACTAGGGGGCCACGGAACTGGCAGGGTAGCGTCAAAAACGGGCTTTTTTGATGCTACCCTGCATTGTGTTTGGACCGGTAGCAGCGGTAGGGTGGTTTTCGTGTGGCCGATGTCCCATATACAAATCCTCAAGATTTCCAAATCCTGGCAAGCCTTGCCAAAACTTGGTGAGGGTGCAATCCGCATCGTATTTTTGCGAAAAAATGAAGATGCGAAAGAGACAGTACAGGGTTTTAATGACACCACTTGATGAAAAGGTATTCTTGCCTGATGAGGGAACAAAACTTGGGCTTAATCCTATGGAGCGGACGCTATATAGGTTGTTCCTTCAGCATCCGGAGGGCATGCTGGCCGATGATTTACTGCTTCATTGGCAAGAATTGGAAGTCCTTTATGCCAGCGAGTCCTGCTATGTAGATGAGGGGCTTAGGGAGAAAAAGCTGGAGTCACTCTGCGGGGAGTCCAAGCGAGTGTTCTATACGACGGTTTCCAGAATTAAAACAAATTTTGTAGAGGTGTTGGGCGCCAAGCGGGCAAGATTGTACTATATTGCCCGGGATAGTCATGGTCTTTATAAAACCAAGGCCAAAGAGTATGTGTCGCATAAAAAAGGGAAAGTATAAGTAATTTTTGTAATTTTACGGCATGAAAAGTCCGATGAAAATGCGCAAGGTGGTTGTGGCCGTGGATTCGTTCAAGGGCTGTATGAGCTCGGTGGAGGCTAACAGGGCGGTGGCCGATGGGGTGCGGAGCGTGTGGCCGGGGGCGGAGATCGTGGAGGTGCCTGTGAGCGACGGGGGAGAGGGGTTCCTGGAGGCCTTCCAGGCGGCCATCGGGGGCGAATTGGTGCCGATTCCGGTGAAGGACCCGCTGATGCGGGACATATCGGCCCGATACCTCCTGAATGGGGAGACGGCGGTGGTGGAGGTGGCCGAGGCGGTTGGCCTGACGCTGCTGAGGCCGGAGGAGCGGAATCCGCTGCTGGCGTCGAGCTACGGTGTGGGCCAGCTGGTTGCCGATGCGGTGAAAAATGGCGCCCGGCATATCATCGTGGGCCTTGGCGGCAGTGCCACCAGTGATGCCGGAAAGGGGATGCTGCGGGCGCTGGAAGATGCTTTCGACCCCAGTGAAAGGACCCTTCGCGCGGTTCGTTTCACCATCGCCACGGATGTGGAGAATCCGCTCTACGGGGAGAACGGCGCGGCTCAGGTATTTGCCCCGCAGAAGGGCGCGACGCCTGAGATGGTGCGTGTTTTGGACGAAAAGGCGCGTCAGTTCGCTGCCGATTCTGCCAGCCGTATGGGCTTCGACCGTTCCCAAATGAAGGGCGCGGGTGCTGCCGGCGGGCTTGGCTATGCCTTCCTGCAGTATCTGGATGCAGGCCGCCAACCGGGCATAGAACTGCTGCTGAGCACAATCGGCTTCGATGCTCTGGCCTCGGATGCAGACCTTATAATCACCGGAGAAGGCTCTGCCGACCGCCAGACCCTCATGGGCAAACTGCCGATGGGCATCCTCAGGCATTCCGCCGGCGTGCCCGTGTGCCTTATCGCCGGCAAGGTTAGCGACCGGCAGGAGCTGCTCCGGGCAGGCTTTGCGCATGTTGAGTCCATCAATCCTCCCGGCCTGCCTCTCGAAGAGGCCATGAAAAAGACGGTGGCGGAGGAGAATATCCGAAGGTTTTTGAGTATCTTTACGGGCTTTTTTGAACAAGCAGAAGAATGCCGGACAAAATAGAAATCCGTGGCGCAAAAGCCCACAACCTTAAAAATATCGACGTAGACATCCCCCTTGGGAAAATCGTGGGGATTGCCGGGGTTTCCGGCTCTGGGAAATCGTCTCTGGCCCTTGGTGTACTGTATGCCGAAGGCTCCCGCCGTTACCTCGAATCCCTTTCCACCTACACCCGCCGCAGGATGACGCAGGCCTCGCGTGCCATGGCCGATGACGTTCGCTACGTCCCCGCCGCGCTTGCCCTCCACCAGCGCCCCGGAGTCCCCGGCATCCGAAGCACCTTCGGCACCATGTCCGAACTGCTTAACAGCCTCAGGCTGATGTTCTCCCGCCTTGCCAGACACCGCTGCCCCAACGGGCATTACCTGGAACCAACGCTGGACGTTGCGGCCGAACAGCCCATCTACTGCCCCGTCTGCGGGGAGCGCGTCTATGCCCCCGGCGCAGAGCAGCTGGCCTTCAACAGCGAAGGCGCATGCCGCTGCTGTGGCGGCACGGGAATAGTCCGTACCGTGGACGAATCCACCCTTGTCCCTGACGACACCCTCACCATCGATGAAGGCGCCGTCGCCCCCTGGGGCTCGCTGATGTGGTCGCTGATGAAGGACATCGCCCGCGAAATGGGAGTCCGCACGGACGTCCCCTTCAAGGACCTCACCCCAGAGGAGAAGGAGATAGTCTACCACGGCCCTGCCGAAAAGCGCCACATCATCTACAAGAACGAGAAGACCAACGGCTTTGCCGAAATGGACTTCACATACTACAGCGCAGTGTACAGCGTCCAGAACGCCCTCTCCAGGGTAAAGGACGAGGCCGGAATGAAGCGCGTGGAGCGTTTCCTCAAGGAGGATGTCTGCCCGGAATGCGGCGGTACACGCCTTTCCGATGCCGCCAGGGCCCCCTTGCTTCGCGGAATCAACCTTGCCGATGCCTGCAAGATGACCCTCTCGGAGCTCATAGAATGGGTGAAAGGCGTGCCTGCATCGCTCCCGGAGCCCATGCGTCCCATGGCGGAGCGCATCTGCGAATCCTTCCAGGACACCGCCCGCCGCCTGGTGGACCTCGGCCTGTCGTACCTGTCACTGGACAGGGCGGCGGCGACCCTCTCTACCGGCGAGCGCCAGCGGGTGCAGTTTGCCCGCGCCGTTCGCAACCGCACCACCGGCGTGCTGTACGTGCTTGACGAACCCTCCATCGGCCTGCATCCTTCCAATCTGGAAGGCCTCACGGGCGTTATGGACGATTTGGTTGCGGACGGCAATACCGTCGTGCTGGTAGATCACGACACGGATGTCCTGGGGCATGCCGACTGGATAATCGAACTGGGCCCGGAGGCCGGTGCAAAGGGCGGTACGGTCATCGCGCAGGGCACGGTAGGGGAGCTGGAGGCAAATCCGGCCTCCAGGATAGGCCCGTTCCTGAAAAGCGGGCTCAAACCGGCTCCCCGCAGGCAGGACCTCTTCGATCTTGGACGCATCCGCATGACCACCGGGGCCATCCATACCGTCCGGCCGCTGGAGGTCTCGTTCCCGAAAGGACGCCTCTCCGTCGTGACGGGCGTCTCCGGCTCCGGCAAGACCACCATGATTCTCGAAAGCCTCATCCCCGGTCTCAAGGCCCATGTCGACGGCGGCAAACTCCCTTCGCATGTGACTGATATCGAGGCCGATGGTATCCGCCAGGTCAAGCTCATCGACGCCACGCCCATCGGCATAAATGTGCGCTCTACCGTAGCCACCTATGCCAATATCCATGACGAGCTCAGGAAGGTCTTTGCCAAGGCCGATGATGCCAAGGCAGGCGGATGGAAGGCAGGGGATTTCTCCTACAATACCGGCCGTCTGCGCTGCCCTGTCTGTGACGGTACGGGCTCCATAAGCCTTGATGTCCAGTTCCTTCCGGATGTGGACATACCTTGCCCCGACTGCCATGGTTCCCGTTATGCGCGCACCGCCTGGGAGATTCACCGCAAGGGCGGCAATACGCTGCCTCAGCTCATGGAAATGAGTGTAGATGAGGCGCTTGAAGCCTGTGCCGATTTGAATCTTGTCAAGTCCCGCCTGCAGGTCCTGCATGACCTTGGCCTCGGCTACCTGACGCTTGGTGAAGCAACGCCCAGCCTGTCCGGCGGCGAGGCGCAGCGCCTCAAGCTTGCAAGCGAGATGGGCCGCGGCCAGAGCGATTCGGTTTTCGTATTCGACGAGCCTACCATCGGCCTGCATCCTCTTGATGTAAAGACGCTTATGAAGGTGTTCCGCCACCTCATTGACAACGGCGCCACGGTCATCGTCATCGAGCATGACCTGGATGTAATCCGCCAGGCCGATTACATTGTGGACATGGGCCCCGGAGGCGGAATCCAGGGAGGAAGGATCGTAGCAACCGGCGCCCCTGAGGAGGTAGCCTCCAACAGCGACAGTATCACCGGCAAGTACCTGTAGTCATGGCGCAGAACAATGACCAGCTCAAAGGGCATCTTTCCATTGCCGCCGCCTATACTATATTCGGCCTTAACCTTGTGTTCTGCAAGGATATAGCCAATTCAGGGGCGGTTTCGCCCTATGTGCTTTTCACGCTTAGGGCGATAGGGGCGAGTGCGCTTTTCTGGCTGCTTTCCCTTTTCACGCCAAAGGAAAGAGTGGAGCGGAAGGATTATTGGAAAATAGCCGCAGCATCGCTTGTGGGCCTGTTTATTCCGCAGATGACCTTTCTCATGGCCATAACTATGACATCGGCCATAGATACGGCTATCATCGGCACGCTGGGGCCTGTTTTTACGATGATTTTCGCATTCCTTTTCCTGAAGGAGCCAATTACCGGGAAGAAGGCCGGGGGCGTGGCGCTCAGTTTCGCCGGCATCCTGTTTCTGATATTCAATTCCGTCCACGAAGGGGGAGCCGCTGCGACATCCCCGTGGGGCGTCGCTCTGCTGCTGGTGAACAGCCTCAGCTTTTCACTCTACCTGGGCCTATTCAGGCCGCTGATTTCCAAGTACAGCGTCATCACCTTCATGAAATGGTCCTTCCTCTTCTCCCTGATCGTTTCCCTGCCGATATCGGCAAAAGGCCTGGTTACAACCGATTATGCCGCCATCCCGGGGAACGTGCTTTGGGAGATAGGATACCTTATTTTCTTCGCTACCTTTGTTGCCTATTTCCTCATTCCGTACGGCCAGAAGTTCATTAGGCCTACCCTTGTGAGCATGTACTCCTACCTGCAGCCCATCATCGCGGCCATCGTAAGCATCCTGGCCGGTGTCGATACCCTCAGCTGGCAGAAGATACTTGCCTCCGTCCTGGTGGTTGGCGGCGTCATCCTCGTGAGCCGCTCACGTGCCGCCAAGCCCTTGTCGTCAGACGAATAGCCGGCGATAGAAATCGGCCTTTTTCTCCAGTGCAAGCGGGTATGCGCGGGAAGAGGACGGCATTCTCCAGAAGCGGATTCCGTCGATTTCCAGATACTCTCCAACGGCTGGCATGTGGCAACCGAAATGCTCTGCAACAATACCGGTGGCCTTTTCTCCGGTGGTAATCAGCGCGTGGCATGTGGGGATTTGCCGTAGCAGAGCGGGGATGTCGGTAGGTGTGACCACTTCCAGGAAGGCATCCGAGGCATTGTCCTTCAGGCGCCGCACCTCGCAGGCGGTGTCGTAGAAGGCAAGGCCTTCATCGGCACAGAATTGACGTATGAGTGCTTCGTCGAAGCGTTTTTCTGACGTTACGCAGAAATGGTCCTTGTCTCCAAAATGTATGAGCCCCATGATGCGCCAGAAGTCATTGATCCAGTTGGGGTAGTAGAACGGCATGCACCAGCGGTGAGGCTGGGGCGGGAAGCTGCCAAGGAACAACATGCGCGCTCCCTGTGGCAGGAACGGCTCGAAGGGGTGGCGTTCGGTGTCCATCCTTTAGCGGATAAAGTGCATCGGGCTCCAGGGCTCGTCGCCGCGGCCGGGGGAGGGCTTGCCGCCTGTGGCTTTCAGAAGGTAGGCCATGTTGTTTGCGAGGGTGCGCATCGTCTGCATGCCCTCTGCGTCAAGTGCGGCCTGGCCGGGTTCACGGCCATATACGATATTCCAGTACTGTGAACTCACTATGGGCATGTTCATCATCTGGAATGGCAGGTTGAGCGCTTCGAAAGTAGCCGTGGCGCCGCCTCTGCGGCATACGGCAATGGCAGCCGCCGGCTTTCCGGCAATGGCGCTTCCGTTGGAGTAAAACGCCCGCTGGATGATTGAAAGAAGAGCCCCGTTTGGCTGGCCGTAGTACACGGGAGAACCCACGATCAAGGCATCGCAGGAGGCGAATTTCTCGCTGATGCGGTTGCAGACGTCATCGTCAAAGACGCACCTTCCGCCGCCCTTCGCGGCACATTGACCGCAGGCTATGCAGCCCCTCACGGGCTTGTTCCCGATCCATACAATTTCGCTGTCGATACCGTTTCTTTGCAGCTGTGCCGCCACCTCGCCCAGCGCAGTGGCCGTATTGCCCTTCTGCCTCGGGCTTCCGTTTACAAGTAATACTTTCATGCCCCTAATTTACAACTTTTTCCCGAAACATCCCTCCTCCCGCGCGTTCCTACCGGTCCTCCCGCCTGTACCCCTAGGCGCATTTTAGGCCGATTTCGTCGCTACCCTGTCACTCGCGTGGACCGGTAGCAACACTTCTGCCTTCTGAACGCAGTTTCAGGACGATATATTCGGACCGCGTGCCGATGCGGAACTTGCCGCCCCAGATGCCAAGGCCTGAGGAGATGTAATAGCGGGTTTTGCCCCTCTGATGCGGTCCGAAGGCCTTTTCGTACATGGCGTCGGTGAGCCAGTTGCCCGGCCAGACCTGCCCGTGGTGGGTGTGGCCGCTGAACTGGAAATCGGCCCCGGCAGCCTCTGCATCCTCCAGATGGTAGGGCTGGTGGTCCAGGACGATGGTGAAGAGACTGTCGGGCTGGAAGAGCTCCGGAAGCAGTGCCCGGCTGGAGCTTGAACGGTCGTCCCGGCCGATTATGCGAATGCCGCAGGCAACCGCCGCGCTGTCCTTCAGGAGGGTGATGCCGGCCTTGGAGATGAATTCCTCAGCCTGCTCCCAGCCGCCGATGTACTCGTGGTTTCCAAGGCAGGCGTAGACCGGGGCTTCAATCCTTTGGAAAATGCTTGCGTAGTCTTTCTCGATTACAGGCCTAAGCGATCCGTCGACGATATCTCCGGCGAAAAGGACTAGGTCCGGATGTTCGGCGTTAATCAGATCCACCCATCGGCCCAGTTCCTTTCCGCGGTTATGGTACCCGGCGTGAAGGTCGCTGGCAAGGACGATGGTAAGCGGCTTTTCCAACTGCTTTTCCGTAGTAATTTCAATGGCCTCGCGGTACTTGTGGTGGTAGTGAAAACCGCCGTAAGTTAGAAGGCCGATGATGACGCCAAATACAGTGCATGTCCCGGCCAAGGAATTGATAACGAAATCTTTGGGAACCAAATGAACAAGTCTTCCCAGATCCAATGTCAGGAAAAGCATGAGGGCGTAGATGAAGAAAATCATCCACGAATTGCCAATCTCATAGGTTGCTGCGGCAAGGGAAAAAGGCATCCTGCTCCCCAGCATGTAGTGCGGGAAAATGACAAGGAAACACAGCAGATACAGCCCCGCCACGGCAGTCTTTCCCCACTGTGGCAGCGGCAGGATGTGCCATATCCTATATGTAGTATATGCGATGGCTCCAAACAGGAGCACGAGAATCCCAACTAAGGCAAAAGTTCTGTTCATAACCGCAAAGGTAATGATTTTTGCGTCTACCCTGCATGCCTGATGGACCGGTAGGAGCATTTTGGCCCGTTTTTGCTCCTAGGGGTGCAGGCGGGTGGACCGGTAGCGACACTTTACATCGTGTCCAGCAGCTTGGCGGCATCGGCATAGGTGATGCCGCAGACCCTGGCGGCCTGGTGGACTCCGGCGCTGAAGCGGAAACGTAATTGGCGGAGAGTCTCCGCCTGCTCCTGTGCCGAAAGAGCCCCGAATGTCGACTTCTGGAAGAGGCTTTGCAGGAGATCCGGCATGGCGCCAAGGATTACCTGGTCACGGAAGGCCGGCATGTTCACATCTTCTGCCTCCAAACGCTTTCTTGCCTTCGACGAACTGCTGAGGAAGTACTGCATACGCTTTGGTGTGCGGAAAACAGCCTCTACATGTTTAACGTCCACATAAGATTCCGGAAGGACAAAGCCGGCATCGGACAGAAGCCATTTATCCGGCAGTTTCAAGGCGTCCTTGCTGTGCAAGAGGCGCACCAACTCCCTGCCGGAAATATCTCCCACCCGGCGATATTTGTGTACTTCTCCGGATATGACACCGGCCTTGAAAAATGCATTTCCGGTACCCCATGGGTATTGGCTTGGATATAGGCAGATATTCGCTGCCACACAGTTCATTTGGACATAGGCAAATACACGCTCAAGCACCTCTGCTTCTTCCTTGGATATTTCTTTGATGTCGAGCTTGTTACGTCTGAGAAACTCTTTCACTCCATACTTACGGTGCATGTACAAGGAATAGCGGCCCTTGAAACCGTTGACAAATGATTCAACTTCCTCCCGTGTGCCGTAAAGTACAAAATGCACATGATTGGACATGAGTATGAATACCAGAATAATAACCCGAGGCATCAATGCCGCCTGGATGGCCACATAATTCATCCCCGTTACAAAATCTTCGTCCTCCCTGAACCACAGATCCTCTTCGAGGTGTTCCGTGGTCACCAAATAATACTTTCTCATAACACATTATTCTCATCTCCGCCTGCAATCAACGCCTTCTGGGAATGCCACTTAAGCGGTTTCCACAAATGTATGTATAAAGTTGATAACCTCCAAATAGTTTTCAACCTTTTTCTGAAAGTATAAGATGGCAGTGTTGCTACCGGTCCACGCGAGTGACAGGGTAGCAACGAAATCGGCCTAAAATGCGCCTAGGGGTACAGGCGGGTGGACCGGTAGGAACGCGCAGGGGGCTAGATGACGGCGATTTCGAGGCCGCGGAGGTACTTTTCCAGCAGGTCGCGGGTGGAGAGGCGGACGAAGCAGGTGGGGGTGCCGTCGGTGCAGGCGAATTCGGGGGCATCGGCAACGGCGCGGTCAATGACGAGGTGCACCTCGGAGGCCGCGGGGAAAACGCCGCTCAGGACGGTGGTGGCGCCGGGAGCTGCTCCGGTGAGTTCCAGGAGCTTGTCGGCCGATGCAAAGGAGACTCGCGGTATGCCCAGCGCCGTGCAGAAATCCCGCGTGACGAAGGGCTTTCCAGCCGGCATTACATATAGGTAGAAGGCCGTCTGCTGCCGGTTGCAGAGGAAGACGGTCTTGACGATGTCTACGCCGATGCGCCCGCTGATATGTGCGCAGTCTTCCATGGTGATGCCGGGGTCGGTATCGACACGGGTGAAGGGAATGTCCATGCGCGCAAACGTCTCGTAGACAAGCTTCTGCAGGGGAGTGGACGGGCTGGAAGGAGGGGTGCTCATGGGCTCGCTCACGTAGAACGGCCTGCCGAAAAGGAGGGTGCGGAGCTCGGTGACGCTGCCGGCAAGGCGGTAGCTTTCCGAGGGCTCCATGGTGCGGTATCCCCAGCCCACGGCAATGGCGCCGATGCCGCCGTTTGCGGCGGTGAGCATGTCTGTGCGGGAGTCGCCAACCATCACGGCTTCTTCCCTGGCAATCCCCCCGGCAGCGTCAAGCACCTCGGCCACAATCTCCGGGTCCGGTTTAAGGGGATAGCCTTCGCGGTTTCCGAGGATGGCGACGAAAGGGATTCCGGGGAAGAATTCTCTCACCAGCTTCTCCGTTCCTGCCTGGAACTTGTTGGAAGCCACGGCCATGCGTACACCGGCTGCGTGAAGGTCCTGCAGCAGTTCCTGCATTCCAGGATAGGGGTGGGTGTGGACGTCGATGTTGGCGGTGTAGTGGGCCTTGAAATCGGCAAGGGCTGCGTCGATGGCTGTATCGTCCGGGGCCGATGCGAGCGACTTTTCCAGCGCCTTCTGCACCAGGTTGCGGACGCCGTGGCCCACCATGGCGCGGTAATCCTGCAGGCTGTGGAGGGGAAGGCCGCGGAGAGAAAGGGCATGGTTTACCGCTGCGGCAAGGTCTTCCAGGGTGTCCAGCAGCGTACCGTCAAGGTCGAAGAGAATGAGTCTGTATGGCGTATTCATGGATAAATCTGTTTGAGCATGCAAATTTACGAAAAGAAAAGCAGTATCTTTGCATCCGCTATGAGAGTTCTTTTTGTCTGCCACGGAAACATCTGCCGAAGCGCCATGGCCGAATTCATCCTGAAGGCGCTGGTAAAGGCCAGAGGCCTTGATAATCAGTTCTATATCGAGTCGGCGGCGGTGTCGGCCGAAGAAATCGGCAATCCCATCTATCCTCCGGCGAAGCGCTGCCTTACCCAGCACGGCGTGTGGTTCGACCCGGCAAAACGTGCGCGCCAAGTCTCCCGGGCAGATTATGACCGCTTCGACCGCATCATCTGCATGGACGCCTCCAACCTCCGGCTTATCCGGCGTTTCATCCCTGAGGATCCGGACGGAAAGATTCACCTGATGATGTCATATACGGGCGTCGGCCGGGACGTTGCCGACCCATGGTACACCGGCGACTTCGAAACCACCTTCCAGGACATTCTGGAGGGGTGCGAGGCGATGCTGTCAACGCTGTCCTGAAAGGTACAGCCTTCGCAGGGGCTCCGGGAATTTTTCGATGGCGTAGCGGAGCATGGTTCGCGGCATGTGCCGATAGCGGGGTAGAAGATACGCCTCCAGTGCTTCCTGATTGCGTTTTCCGGCTTCACGAAGGAGCCAGCCTACAGCCTTGTGGATGAGGTCGTGGGGATGGTGGAGGAGGATATCGGCAATGGCAAAGGTGTCCTGCAGTTCCCCGTGGCGGACGAAGGTCATGGTGCTCACTATGCCGATCCGCTGCTCCCAAATCGTCTTCCCGTTCCGTGCCAGAACATACAGGAGGCTGCGGTCTTTCTGCGGGAGAAGCCATTCGCCCAGAAGGGGATAGCAGCTCAGGTCCACGAGGTCCCAGTTGTTGATGCGGTCTGTGTGTGAGAGGTAAAAGCGGATGCATTTATCCTTGTCGGCGCGGGCGAAGATTTCCACCAGCGTGAGCAGCGCCGCCAGCCGCACTTCGTGGTATTCACTGCCGATGCAGCGTTCCAGCTCCGGGAAGGGGTCCCCGGATGCGGCCAGCCTTTTCCAGTGAGCTTTGACTATGGAGCGCGTCACCGGAACCTTGATTCCCAGGAACTTGTCACCTTCTCCATACTGGCCGGGGCCGGTCTTGAAAAATCGGCTCAGGCCGGGGACCTGGGAGGGGTCGGCGGCCGCCAGCATGGCATCGTATAGGGATGTGTCAGGCATTTGCAAGCATGTTTTTCGTGACTAAGATAGCGTTTTTCAGGCTGCCTGCAAAATAATGCAGCGGTTATTGTTTTTCTTTCAAACATTTGCCACGATTATAATAATTTGCTTATCTTTGTAGACAATTCATAAATTATGGCTCAAAAACTAGACCCTATAAAACGAATTTCCAATTGGTATTTCAGCAAGAATGTGCTGCCATATTGGGTAATCCTCCTCGCTGACACTGCAATTGTATTTGCTTGTATGGTATTGGCGTATTGGCTTGCTACCAATTCGCAGATCACTTATGAGCATCATCCTGCGGTCTTCCTCACATCGCTGTTCTATGCGGTTTTGAGTTGGATCGGCGCCAGGATTTTCAGGACTTATTCTGGGGTTCTCCGTTATTCGAGTTTCGTGGACCTTCTCAAACTCGTGTATGCAAACCTCGTGTCGTTTGCCCTTTGCGTCGGCATGATGTTCCTCATGAAATGGCAGGATGTTGAGATGCTCAGCGCCCTTTCGTTCATGCATATCCTTGTGGCCTTCCTCTTTGCCACTCTGCTCATGTGGGCGATGCGCATCCTGGTCAAGCTCCTGTTCGATGCCTCGAATGCCGATTCCAAGGCTATTCCGTGCCTTATTTACGGCGCACTCACCGGAGGCATCGGCGTGGCCAAAAGCATCCGTTCCCAGAGTCCCCAGCGCTTCGAGCTCAAGGGTTTCATCTCCCACGAGCACCGCATCAAAGACATGCGCCTCATGGGCGTGAAGGTCTATACCCTGGAGGATGACATTGCCGATATCGTGAAGCGAGAACGCATCCAGGCCGTCCTTGTGAGCCCTCTCAGGGCAAATGAGTTCCGCCAGAACCAGAAGATCCAGGACGTTCTCATCGGCGCAGGCTGCAAGATTTTCATGGCGCACGAGGCCAAGGAAGCCAGTATCCGTAACGGTGTCCTCTCCGACGAGGAAGTGGAGGACCTGCAGCTCAGGGAAGTAAGCGTGGAAGACCTTCTGCCGCGCTCGGAGATCAAGGTGGACATGAAATCCGTCGAACGTCTCCTCACCGGCAAGAAAGTGCTCATCACCGGGTCGGCTGGTTCCATCGGCATGGAGATAGTGAGGCAGGTGGCGCAGTTCAAGCCTTCCAAGATGATGCTCATCGACCAGGCCGAAACGCCCCAGCACGATGTTCGCCTCATGATGGCGAAGGACTTCCCGGACGTTCCGTGCGAGGTTGTCGTCACCAGCATCAGCCGCCGCACCAGGATGGATTTCATTTTCAGGGACTTCCTTCCGGATTACGTATTCCATGCGGCCGCATACAAGCACGTCCCCATGATGGAGGACAATCCTTCCGAGGCCGTCATGAACAACATCAACGGCACCAAGATCATTGCCGATATGTCCGTCAAATACGGCGTCAAGAAGTTCGTCATGATCTCTACGGACAAGGCCGTGAACCCCACCAACGTTATGGGCTGCTCAAAGCGCATCTGCGAAATCTACGTCCAGAGCCTTGACCGCAAGCTCAAGATGGAAGCCCTCAAGGGCTGGAAGGCAGGGGACAAGCCGCGCGAGTACACTCAGTTCGTCACCACGCGTTTCGGCAACGTCCTGGGTTCCAACGGCTCCGTTATCCCTCTGTTCAAGGAGCAGATCAAGAACGGCGGTCCCGTCACCGTTACCGACGAACGCATCGTCCGTTTCTTCATGCTCATCCCCGAGGCCTGCAAGCTGGTTCTCGAGGCCGGCACCAAGGGTAACGGCGGCGAGATATTCGTCTTCGACATGGGCGCTCCGGTCAGGATTGCAGACCTTGCAAAGCGCATGATCGCCCTTTCCAACGCCAAGAACGTGGAAATCAAGTACACGGGTCTTCGCGAAGGCGAAAAGCTCTACGAGGAAGTCCTCAATGAGCTGGAAGACACCAAGCCCACCTTCCATGAGAAGATCCGCATCGCCCAGGTGCGCGAATACGACTACGACGAAGTGAACCGCGAAATCGAGGAACTGGTTGACATCGCCAAGCAGTTTGACGACATGGCCACCGTCCGCAAGATGAAGCAGATCGTCCCGGAATACAAATCCAACAACTCCGTCTACGAAAAAATCGACGCCGAACTCGCCGGCACCAAAGGCACCCTCGAGGCCATCAAGTAACGGTGCAAACAGTACAGCTACATAAACTGTCGGAAGGGCAGGTGGGGGAACTGCTGGGGCTCATGCGGGAGCTGGATCCGGAGATTGAGGTGACTGGGGAGATGCTGCAGGAGGCGGCGGACCGGGCGCAGATGTATGCGATCCTGGACGGTGAGCATATAATCGCGACCGGAACGCTTCTTGTAAGCGCTTCTCCAACAGGCAGGAAGGCGCATATAGAGGATGTGGTGGTATCCCAGGCCTACAGGGGCCGGCATCTGGGACGAAAGCTGCTGGAGCACCTTCTGGAAGAAGCCCGCAAGTATGCGCCCATTTCAGTCCATCTCACTTCAAGGCCTTCACGTGAAAGCGCGAACATGCTGTACCGTTCCCTTGGATTCGTGAAGAGGGACACCAATGTTTATAAGCTGGAACTAAAATGATTATCTGTTCCAAAGCACCCCTCAGATTAGGTCTTGCGGGAGGCGGAAGCGATGTCTCCCCATACAGCGACATATATGGCGGCAACGTTCTCAACGCCACCATAAACCTCAGTGCATATTGCACCATAGAGCCTCTCTGCGAGCCAGTGATTGAAGTCCGGGCCGATGACGCAGGCATCAGCACCTGCATCCCCCTCGGCGAGAAAACCGGCGCCCCTCTCATCGACGGCGTCATAGCCAGGGTGGGGCCGATCAATACCGGTTTCCGCATCCACACATGGAACGACGCTCCCGCCGGATCCGGCCTTGGCACCTCCTCCACCATGGTGGTGGCCATCCTCAAATGCTTCCTGGAGTGGCTTGAAAGGCCGATAAACACCTACGCCCTTGCCCACACCGCCTATGAGATCGAGCGCATCGACCTAGCATTTGCCGGCGGCAAGCAGGACCAGTACGCGGCTGCATTCGGCGGCTTCAACTTCATGTCCTTCAACACCGACAATACCGTCACCGTAGACCCCGTCGCCCTTCCGGAAGCCACCGTGAAGACCCTCCAGGACTCCATGCTCCTCTACTTCACCGGCCGCAGCCGCGAAAGCGCCGCCATCATCTCCGAGCAGCAGAAAGCCACCCGCAGCGGCAAAACCACGGCCGTGGAAGCCATGCACCGCATCAAGCAAAGCGCCTTCGACATGCGCCAGGCCCTCCTGGACGGCAACTTCAAATCCTTTGCCGATATCCTCGGCCGCGCCTGGGAAGACAAGAAGAAAATGGCCGATGCCATCACCAACCCCATGATCCAGACCGCCTTCGACACAGCAATCGCCGCCGGAGCCATCTCCGGCAAGGTTTCCGGCGCAGGCGGCGGTGGCTTCATCATGCTCATGGTCCCCCCCGAACGCAAATCCTTCATTGCCGATTCCCTCTCACGCCTCCCCGGCGAAGTCCGCGATTTCCATTTCACCCACCAAGGCGCCGTATCATGGAAGCAATAGTCCTTGCCGGCGGCCTGGGCACCCGCCTCCGCAGCGCCGTTTCCAACCTCCCCAAATGCATGGCCCCCATCGGCCACACTGTCATTTCGAGCGAAGTCGAGAAATCTCGGCCTTTTCTATCTTACATCCTTGACTGGCTCCAGGACCAGGGCGTGGAACACGTAATTCTTTCTGTAGGCTATCTCCGTGAGCATATAATAAACTGGGTATCAGCTCAAAGTTATCCCTTTGACATAGATTATGCCGTAGAGGAGACCCCTCTTGGTACCGGCGGTGGCATACGCGAAGCGCTCAAATACTGCCGCGGGAAACAGGTCTTCGTAGTAAACGGAGACACCTTTTTTCCGGTAGACCTTAAAGCATTTACATTCGACGCGCCCATAACCGTTGCGCTTAAGCCGATGAAGGATTTTGACAGGTATGGGGCCGTTGAAATGAGATTTCTCGACTCCGCCTTCGGCTCCGCTCGAAATGACAGTGGGGTAATTATCGGATTCAGGGAAAAGGGATATTGCAGCGAGGGGTTGATAAACGGGGGAGTGTATGCGCTTAATGATTTGGATTTGAGCGGTTTTGCGCCGAAGTTTTCATTTGAGAAGGAGGTTCTGGAGCCTTTGAAATATAAGACGTACGGTATAGTGCAGGACTGTTATTTCCTGGACATAGGCATTCCGGAAGATTATGAAAGGGCGCAGACGGAATTGCCGGAGTACAGGGCGGTAAAAGCCGCTTCTAAAAAGCTCATGGAAAGCGGTGCCGATACCCTCCTCATCGACCGTGACGGAACCATAAACGTCAGAATTCCCGGCGATTATGTGAGAACGTGGGCGCAGTTCAAGTTCTTGAGCGGAATACTGGAAGAGTTCCCAAAGTGGGCTGCAAAGTTCAAGCGCATCATAGTGGTGACCAACCAGAGGGGAGTGGGCAGGGGACTCATGACAGACAGGGATCTTGCAGATATCCACTCCAGGATGCAGCAGGCTATAGTCAAGGCTGGCGGAGGCATAGACGCTATCCTTACCTGCACGGCCACTGATGATGCAGACCCCCGCCGCAAACCCAACCCTGGCATGTACCATGAAGCAAGGCAGCTGTTCCCTGAAATGGAAAGTGCAATAATGCTTGGAGACTCCAGGACCGACGCCGCATTTGCACAAAACGCCGGCATAGACTTCATCCTCCTTTGAGAATACCGCAAAAATCAGTAAATTTGCAGATTATTGTATAATAAAGTATGACGCTGCTGATAGTATACCTGCTTCTGACCATGGGAATCTCATTCCTGTGTTCGCTTTTGGAGTCGGTTCTCATGTCCACACCCATCTCGTATATAACGATGAAGGAGGACGAAGGAGACAAGAACGCCTCGCTTTTCATGAAGATGAAAATGGACCCGGACAGGCCCCTGTCGGCAATTTTGTCTCTCAATACCATCGCCAACACCCTTGGCGCAGCGGCAGTGGGCCATCAGGCGACGCTCCTTTCCGGAGACCACTGGTTCGGCATCATCAGCGCCGTCATGACCCTCCTCATCCTGGTATTTTCGGAGATACTACCCAAATCCATCGGCACAAAGCACTGGAAGGACATGCTCTGGCTCTCCAAGATAATGCAGTTCCTGGTTTACCTTCTCTATCCGCTTGTGTGGATTATCGACAAACTGCACAACAGCATCTCAGACGAAGAGCCGGACACCGCAATATCCAGGGAGGAAGTGTCTGCAATGGCCAATATAGGCGAAGAGGAAGGCGTACTTGACAATTCGGAGAACAAGGTAATCCAGAACATCATCAAGCTGGACGACATCAAGGCCTACGAGATCATGACTCCCCGCGTGGTTGCTGCCATCGCCCCTGAAAACATGACCCTGAGGCAGTTCTACAAGCAGGAAGACCTCTCCCACAACTCCCGTATCCCGGTTTATGCCGATTCCCCTGAATTCATCACCGGCTACGTCATGCGAAACGACGTACTCGAAAACCTTGCGGAGGACAAGTTCGACACCCGCCTTCGCAGCATCAAACGTAAAATAGCAGCTTTCCACGAGGAAACCTCCGTTTCCGACGTATGGGAAAGCCTCCTCAATACCAAGGACCAGATAGCCCTCATAATTGACGATTACGGCTGCTTCCAGGGCATCCTTACCCTCGAAGACATCATCGAAACCATCCTTGGAATGGAAATAATAGACGAGAACGACACCATCACAGACATGCAGCAGTATGCCCGCGAACGCTGGCAGAAGCGCCGCAACCAGTACAAGCAGATCGTTCTCCCTGAAGACGACGAAGAAGAATGAAACAGGAACAGATACTGATCAGGATTTCGGGCAAGGACCGCGTGGGCCTTACCTCCGAAATCATGACTATACTCGCAAAGTACAACGCCCAGATCCTGGACATCGGCCAGGCCGATATCCACTCAACCCTTTCCCTGGGCCTTCTCATAAGAATCGACGACGACCTCTCCGGCCAGGTGATGAAGGAACTCCTCTTCAAAACCACCGAGTTGGGCGTCACCATCGGCTTTGAGCCCATCACGGACGATGATTACGAGGCCTGGGCCGGCCGCCAGGGCAAGAACCGCTACATCCTCACCGTCATCGGCAGGAGCCTTTCTGCAGCCCAGCTCCAGTCCGCCGCCGAAATCATCGCCCGGCACGACCTTAACATCGACGCCATCAAGCGCCTCACCGGCCGAATGAGCATCATGCATCCGGAAAAGAACGTCCGCGCCTGCGTGGAGTTCTCCATCCGCGGCACCCTCTCGGACAAAGCCGCCTTCCAGAAGGAACTGATGGCCCTTTCTGCCGATTCCGGCATGGACTTCTCCTTCCAGAAGGACGACATGTACCGCCGCATGCGCCGCCTCATCTGCTTCGATATGGATTCCACACTCATCCAGGCCGAATGCATCGACGAGCTTGCCCGCCGCCACGGCGTCTACGACAAGGTTGCCGCCATCACGGAACGTGCGATGCGCGGTGAAATCGACTTCAAGGAAAGCTTCGCGGAAAGAGTCGCCCTCCTCAAGGGTCTCGACATCTCCGTCATGCAGGACATTGCAGAAAACCTCCCCATTACCGAAGGCACAGACCGCCTCATGAGCGTTCTCAAGACCTGCGGATACAAGATCGCCATCCTCTCCGGCGGCTTCACCTTCTTCGGAGAATACCTCCAGCGCCGCTACGGCATCGATTACGTCTATGCCAACGAACTGGAAGTAGGAGAGGACGGAAAACTCACGGGCCGATATGTAGGCGACATCGTCGACGGCCGCCGCAAGGCAGACCTCCTGCGCCTCATCGCCCAGACAGAGAAAGTCAACATAGCCCAGACCATCGCCGTTGGAGACGGCGCCAACGACCTTCCCATGATCAACGAAGCGGGTCTTGGCATAGCCTTCCACGCAAAGCCCAGGGTGAAGGCCAGCGCCAGCCAAAGCCTCTCTACTATAGGCCTTGACGGCGTTCTCTACTTCCTGGGATTCAAGGACAGCCATCTTGGCGAACAAGGTAAATTATGACACTGAACAAATTCCCCAGACGCCTCCTCGCAGGCATTTCTGCAGTTATGCTGGCCCTCGTGCCGGCATATGCCGTTTTTAAGGAAAAAGACCTCCAGCAGACCCTCCTGGTGCTCCTGTCCGAGCTCAAGACGGACTACGAGAAAACAGTGCGGCGCAATGCCGCCGGCGCTGCCCGCATCCAGTCCCAGCACCAGAGTCTCGTGAACCTTGTGGAGCAGTCCAACGAGCTGTCCCTCATGTTATACTCGCAGCCTCAGAACCATACTTTCGACCTTACCTATGCCCTGCACCAGGTTACGGACCAGTATGAAAAGTTCGACGCCAACCGCATGCCCTTCGACGAGATTATCCAGAACATGAGCACTGAGCTGGACCGCTATTCCAAGCTTGCCCAGACTCTCAGGAACATGCCTCCGGTGAAGATCGACCCTTCGCTTGTGCCGCAGCTGGGAAATGTCATGGACAGCCTTGAATTCAAGGTTGACACCCTTCTGAACCTGCCCTCGTTCGCCCTGAAGGAAGGCTTCCGCATGGATGAAGAAACTGCAGCCATCAGGGACAGCTGCCTCTTCTATGCCGAATCCATGGTAGAACACTACATGGAAACCATCAAGCACATCGAGGCAGATTCCGAGGATTATGCCGATACCGACCGGCTCCTCAAAGAAGCCTACGACTATGCCCAGGAGCGTTACCATGTCGTCCAGAACAAGGTCTTCCTGCACGGACAGCGCAACTATTTCGTGATTTTGAAGGGCTTTGGGCGCAACGTCCAGCGTGCCGTGGCGGACATGAAGGCAAAGTACAGCCCCGGAGCCGTCGACGACCGGGGAACCTACAGCGCCTGGCGCGGCCCCATCGTTGCCGCATACGCCTTTGTGATGCTCGTCATCCTTATATTTGCGATGATACTTGCAACCTTCATCGTGAAGCTGCTGGTAAAACGCGTCAAGTTCTTCCAGATGCAGTATTTCCAGGAACACAAGGGAATACTCATAGCTCTCACGGGCGTCATCATCTTCTCCGTCATCATTCTTTTCAACTCATACAGCAAGGGCCCAGATACCTTTATAAACCTTGCCTCCAGGATGATGGGAGAGTATGCGTGGCTGCTTGCGGCGATTTTCACTTCCATGCTAATCCGCCTGAATGAGCAGCAGACATATCCCGCCCTGAAGGCATATCTGCCCACTCTTACCCTTGGCTTCATAGTGGTGTTCCTGAGGACTATATTCGTCCCCAACAGCGCCCTGAACGTCTTCTTCCCGCTGATTGTACTCTTGTTTACGGCCTGGCAGTTCTGGTTCAATTACAAGTTCCTGGAGAAGGTGCCAAGGAGCGACAGGATAATGCTCTGGATATCCTTCGGAGTAATGGCCGTCTCTACCGCTATCTCATGGTACGGCCTTGTGATGATGTCGGTCATCATCCTTATCTGGTGGTTCTTCCAGCTGTCGCTTGTGCAGACGGTAATGGCCGTGTCCAATATCATGGACCGCAATTACGAAAGCCATATCAAGCAGCACCAGATCAATTACCGCAAGCGCAATCCCAGGATGCCTCTCTCCTCCGGAAAGGGTGCATTCATCGAGATAACCTGGTTCCATGACCTCATTAACATGGTGGTTATCCCTCTGCTTGCCCTGTGGTCTATTCCGATAGCTATCAACCTTGCCTGCAACGTTTTCAACCTTTCCACGGTTGCCGGAGACTTCTTCATGAATCCCCTCATCAACGTAGAAGGCGTGGTTCACCTGTCCCTGTTCAAGCTCATAATGGTACTCAGCCTGTTCTTCATATTCCGTTACATCGTATATGCAATCAAGGCTTTCTACCGTGTCAACCTCACAAGGGCTACCATAGAAAAAATGAGCGAGGGAACGGTCTTCAAAGAGTCCGACATCAACTTCAACCTTGCCAACAACATCATAACCCTGGTGTGCTGGGGCATCTACGTCATTATAGTGTTCGTGATGCTGAAGATACCTACATCGGCCCTCACTATCATAACAACGGGCCTTGCTACGGGTATCGGTTTCGCAATGAAGGATGTCCTTAACAACTTCTTCTACGGGGTTCAGCTCATGAGCGGCCGCGTGAGGGTGGGGGACACCATCGAATGCGACGGCATCCGCGGCGTTGTCCAGAGCCTCTCTTATCAGAGCACCCAGGTTGCCGCCGAGGACGGCTCCGTCATAGCGTTCACCAACACGGCCCTATTCAACCAGAACTTCAAGAACCTCACCCGCAACCACCACTATGAGATGATTAACTTCACCGTTGGCGTCAAGTACGGAACGGATGTGGAAAAGGCCCGTTCAGTCATCCTGGAGGCCCTTCAGCCGCTTCTTGGCAAGGACAAGTACGGCCGCGACATTGTGGACGGAAAGAAGGGCATCAACGTGCGCCTGAAGAACTTCGGAGACAGCAGCGTGGACATCCAGGTGGTGCTTTTTGCCACCGTAGACGCCCACTACTCCTTTGCCGCCCAGGCCAAGGAAGCAATCTACAACGCCTTCGCAGAGAACGGCATAGAAATCCCGTTCCCCCAGAACGACATCTACATCAAGGAACTGCCTGCCGATGGAAAATGATTTCTCTGATGTCCTGGAAGTAGCCTCCCAGGCCGGACACATCCTTCTTGAAAACGGGGCCGAAATATCCCGCGTAGAGGATATCATGACCCGCATATCCACCCATTACGGGGTGAGCAGCGGCCATTTCTTCATCCTCTCGAACGGTATTTTCACCAGCGGGCGCAATGAGAAAGTCTCCAAGTCCGGAGGCCAGGCATCGACCTATGCCAACATTGCGTTCATTCCCATCAGGAGCGTCCGCCTTGCAAAGGTAACGGCCGTGAACCGCCTGAGCTACGATATATCGGCAGGGAAATGCAGCCTGGAAGAGGCGCGCGCACGCCTTAATGCCATCGAGACCATGGAACAGAAGCCATTCTGGGAGCAGCTTCTTGCCACAACTTTTGCCGCCGGAGCCTTCTCTGCGGTGTTCGGAGGCGGTTTTGCCGACTGTGCGGCTGCCTGTGTGGCTGGTTTCATCCTGTACCTTTTCATCGCCTTCATAAGCTCCCGCTACCTCTCAAAAATAGTGGGCGGCATATGCAATGCACTGCTTGCCACCATGGTTTCCATTGTGTGTTACAGGCTTGGACTTGGAATCTGCCTCAGCAACATCATCGTGGGCGCAATAATGCCGCTTATTCCGGGAGTGCCGTTCACCAACGGCGTCAGGGACCTGGCGAATTCCGACTACCTTGCCGGAATAACCCGAATGACAGATGCCATGCTGGGCTTTTTCTGCATTGCGATGGGCGTATCGGCAGCCTTCATGATAGACGGTGCGTTCTTCGGGGGAGTGATACACCTTACCGGTGTCGAACCTAATCCGCAGACAGAAAGCTTCTTCTGGCAGGCTATGGCATCACTTTTCGGCACGGTGGGTTTCGCTATTCTTTACGGAGTGGACAAGGAGCAGTATGTTACTGCCGGAATAATCGGCATTGCAGGATGGGTGGTATATCTTCTTGGAGTAAGGTATATGAGCCTGTCGGCCCCGGTTTCCGCTGCGCTTGCGGCCTTCGTAGTGAGCCTTCTTTCGCGCTTTGCAGCAGTGCCTTCGCGCTGCCCGGCGCAGATTTTCATCATCTGCGGCATCTTCACGCTGGTTCCCGGGGCGGGAATCTTCTGGTTCTCCTACTATCTGACGGCCAGTGAATTCGCCATGTCCATGGCGAGCGGATTCATGGCCCTCAAGGTTGCCATTGCAATAGTACTTGGAATCATTCTTGCGATGGAACTGCCCCAGAGGCTGTTTTCAAGACATCGCAAACTGGCGCATTAGAATCGTTTAAGCGCCTCGTAGACACGCTGTACGGGGAAGCCCACAACATTGAAGTAAGAACCTTCGATGCGCGTTATGCCTATGTGGCCTATCCATTCCTGGATGGCATAGGCTCCGGCCTTGTCAAAGGGCTTGTAAGTGTCTACGTAATAGGTGATTTCATCGTCTGAGAGCTCCTTGAACCATACTTTGGTGGTGGCCGTGAGGCTCTTCTTGTGGTTCAGGTCGCGGATCGTGACGGCCGTAACCACGTGGTGCTCCCGGCCGGAAAGGTCCCTAAGCATGCGCATGGCATCCTGACGGTCCCTGGGCTTTCCCAGAATCTCCTTGTCGGGGAGGATGACCATGGTGTCGGCAGTTATGAGAACCTCTCCCGGAAGCAGTTCCCTGTGAAATCCTGCCGATTTTCCCTCGCTCATAAGCAGGGGAACCTCGTCAAAAGGCGTTGAAGGGTCATACTTCTCTTCGAACGTATTGCCCGTATCCACCTCGAAATCGAGGTCCAAACCCTTGAGCAGCTCCCTCCGTCTGGGGGAGCCGCTTGCAAGGATGATATGTGCCGATTTAAGGTCCATCAGAACTTTTTCTTGTATGCCACAGCGTCGAAAACCCACTTTCTCTGTGCGCGCAGGGTTCCCTCTATGGCTTCCCTGAGGCAGCCTTTGCCGCCTTTGTGCTCTGTTACCCAGTCTGCGGCTTCGATAGCCTCCGCAGCGGCATCGGCAGGAGCTACGCCGCAGCCGGCGGCCATTATGCACTCTACATCCGGGATGTCGTCACCGAAGTACATGATATCTTGGGGCTTCAGGTTATAGCGTTCGCAGAACTGAGTGAACTGCTCAATCTTGTTACGGCAGTGAAGGAAGACGTCGTCCGGATTGACGCCGCTTGTCGCCATCCTTTTCCTGATACTTTCAGAACTGCCGCCCGTTATTACGGCCACAGGATAACCGTTGAGAACGGCCATGCGGATTGCAAAGCCGTCCTTGGCATCGTAAGTCCTGAGGAGGTCTCCGTCAGAATTGCAGAATACACCGCCGTCGGTGGCTACACCGTCAATGTCGAAAGCGAATGCCTTGATACCGAGAAGGTTCATGACTTGTTGCCTCCCATGGGGCCGAAGTCGCCAAGATTGAAGGTTCCGCCGCCCTGGGGGCCGTTCTTGTTTCCGTTAAGGTCGATGATCCCGAACTGGGCCTCGTACTTTGAAATATTGTCAAAGAGTGCGTTCATGAGGCGTTTTGCGTGCTCCGGGGTCATGATGATGCGGCTGCCGATTTCAGGCTTTGCAAGACCGGGGAGGGTGGTGGCGAAATCGATGATGAACTCGCTGCGTGAGTGGGAGATGATTGCGAGGTTGGAATACTGTCCCTTGGCCACTTCCGGCTTGAGTTCAAGGCTTATCTGCTGCCCTTTGGGTTGATTGTTGTCCATAGTGTCAAATTATTTCCACAAAATTAATAAAAAATAAGTAAATTTGTAAGATAATAGCAGGATTTAGATTATGACCGAATTAGCAGCTAAGTATTCAGCGCAGAGCGTAGAGGACAAGTGGTATGCCTACTGGCTCAAACACAAGTTCTTCCACAGCGAACCCAACGAGAAGGAACCTTACACCATAGTTATACCCCCGCCCAATGTGACAGGTATCCTGCACATGGGCCACGTGCTCAACAACACCCTTAACGATGTGCTCATCCGCAAGGCCCGCATGGACGGCAAGAACGCCTGCTGGGTACCCGGTACGGACCATGCCTCCATCGCAACGGAGAGCAAGGTCGTGGCAAAACTCAAGGCCCAGGGCATCTCCAAGGAGGATATCGGCAGGGAAGAGTTCCTGCGCCATGCCTGGGAGTGGAAGGAAGAGCACGGCGGCATTATCCTTCAGCAGCTTCGCCGCCTTGGCTGCTCCTGCGACTGGGACCGCACCCGCTTCACCATGGAACCGGCTCTTTCAGAGGCGGTTATCAACACCTTCGTGTATTTCTACAAGAAGGGTTGGATATACAAGGGCGTGCGCATGGTAAACTGGGATCCGGAGGCCCTCACCGCCGTTTCTGACGACGAGGTCATCCACCGTGACACCAAAAGCCACTTCTACCACCTGAAGTACTATATTTCCGACGGAAACGGCAATCCCACTGACGATTACCTCGTAATCGCCACCACCCGTCCTGAAACCATCATGGCCGATGCCGCAATCTGCGTCAACCCCAAGGATGAGCGTCATTTCCACCTTCACGGAAAGAAGGTCCTCATTCCGCTCATCAACAGGGAAATCCCTGTGATCGAGGACGATTACGTAGAAATGGACTTCGGTACCGGCTGCCTCAAGGTTACGCCCGCACACGACGTTCACGACTATGAGATTGGCCTCCGCCACAACCTGCCGGTGCTGGAAATCATCGACGATCACGGCAAACTCAACGAAAAGGCCCAGATTCTCGTGGGAGAAGACCGTTTTGTGGCCCGCAAGAAGATTGCAAAGATGCTGGAGGAATCCGGCAATCTGCTCAAGGTGGAGGAGTATATCAGCCCTATCGGCTATTCTGAGCGCACTGACGCGGTCATCGAGCCTAAGCTCAGCGCACAGTGGTTCCTCAAGATGGACAAGCTGGCCTCCATGGCTCTTGAGACCGTGGAGAGCGGCCGCACCAAGTTCATCCCTGAGAAATACGTGAACACATACCGCCACTGGATGGAGAACGCCCGCGACTGGTGTATCTCCCGCCAGCTCTGGTGGGGCCAGCGCATACCTGCCTATTACCTTCCTGACGGCAGCTACGTAGTAGCCGCAACAGCTGAAGAAGCACTTAAGGAAGCACAGGCTAAGAATCCTTCCATCAAGGCAGAAGACCTTCGCCAGGATGAGGACGTATTGGATACTTGGTTCAGCTCATGGCTGTGGCCTATCTCGGTCTTTGACCCCCAGATGCCCGGCCATCCGGACCATACCCCCAACAAGGATCTCCAGTACTATTATCCCACGTCGGATCTCGTCACCGGACCGGACATCATCTTCTTCTGGGTTGCCAGAATGATCATGGCGGGCGAGGAGTTCATGGGCCGTGAGCCTTTCTCCAACGTGTATTTCACGGGTATCGTGCGTGACAAGATAGGCCGCAAGATGTCAAAGACGCTTGGCAACTCCCCGAATCCCCTTGACCTTATAGATACTTACGGTGCAGATGCAGTGCGCATCGGCATGCTTCTCTGCTCCAGCGCAGGGAACGACATCTTCTACGATGAGGCCCAGATCAAGCAGGGCGCCGCTTTCTGCAACAAGATATGGAACAGCTACCGTCTTGTAAAGGGATTCACCGTGGCCGATGATGCCGTGCAGACTCCCGCCGCAAGGGAAGCTGTCGAATGGTTCACCGCAAAGCTCTCGGAGGCCGTTGCCCAGGTAGAGGACCACTACAGCAAATTCCGCATCTCGGATGCCCTCATGGCCATTTACAAGCTCTTCTGGGACGACTACTGCTCCTGGTATCTTGAGGCCATCAAGCCCGCATTCGTCGATGGCAAGGCCCTTCCCATGGACAAGGCCACTTACGATGCAACCCTTGACTTCTTCGAATCTCTCCTGAAACTCATCCATCCCGTGATGCCTTTCATTACGGAGGAACTCTGGCAGGATATCGCTCCCAGGAAGGAAGGGGAGACCATCATGTACGCTCCTTCACCCAAGGCCGGCGAATTCAGCGCCAAGACTCTTGACGACTTCGCCTTCGCAGCCGACACGGTAAACGGCGTGAGGGGAGTGCGCAGCCAGCGCAACATAGGCCCCAAGGTGCAGCTCAAACTGCAGGTCAAGGCAGCCTCCCTGCCGTTCTGCAACATAGTTGGAAAAATTGCTAACGCAGACATTGAGACCGTGTCCGAATTCACGGCTACTACCGGCGTTGGATTCATGGTAAGAACCACCGAAATGTTCGTTGCCCTGGATGCTGCCGGAGTCAATGTGGAAGAAGAGATTGCCAAGGCCGAAAAGGATCTTGAATACCAGAAAAAGTTCCTTCAGGGAGTGCGCGCAAAGCTCTCGAACGAGCGCTTTACAGCCAATGCCCCGGCCCAGGTCATCGAAAACGAGCGCAAGAAGGAGGCAGATTCGCTCTCCAAGATAGAATCGCTCGAGGCTAAGATTAAGCAGTTGAAAAATAACTAAAGAAACTAAACAGTTTCAAGTAATAACATTTTTGTTATGGCGGTTTTCGGCACAACTTTCCCGGTAAGGTACTATGAAACGGACCAGATGAGGGTGGTTCACCACTCAAATTACATCCGTTACTTCGAGAATGCCCGCAACCAGATGATGGTCGACCTGGGTTTCCCTATCGAGAGATGTGAAGAAGAACTTGGCGTGATGATTCCGATCGTTTCGGTCGAGTGTCATTTCAAACATCCGGCAAGGATGGGAGATGTCCTCACCGCAACGGCGGAATTCGACAGGGTCCCCATGGCAAAAATGATAATCAAGCAGACGGTGGTGAACCAGGACGGGGATCTTTGCGCAGAGGGCCAGGTGGTTCTTGGCTTTATCGATTCGAAGACTTTCCGCCCCACCCGCTGCCCGGAAGTGCTTTGCAAACTTATCGAACAAAAACTATAGAACCATGTATCCTCTTTTATTCATCGGCACATGGGAGATTGTTGCCATCGTACTGGTAGTTCTCCTTCTTTTCGGGGGCAAGAAGATTCCCGAACTCATGAAAGGACTTGGAAAAGGCGTCAAAAGCTTTAAAGAGGGAATGAACGAGGTCGAAAAGGAGATTGAGAAGGAGGAGGAAAAGTAGGGTGGCGTCTTCCGGGGACGTAGAAATGTCCTTCTGGGACCATTTGGAGGCACTGAGGGGAACTCTGTTCCGTTCAGTGCTTTCGGTTGGCATACTCACCGTCCTTGCAATGTGCTTCCCCAGGCAGGTTTTCTCTGCCGTCATGTGGCCCACCCGTCCGGATTTCCCGCTTTACAGGCTTCCAGGGGTGGACTTTTCCATGAGCCTTATCAATATTGAAATATCGGCACAGTTCTTTGTATATCTCAAGATATCGGTCCTGTGCGCGCTTGTGGCGGCGTTTCCGTACATTATATATGAGGTGTGGAAGTTCATCGCGCCGGCGCTTTACGAAAATGAGAAGAAGGCGGTGGGGAAGGCCTTCAGGCTGTCTTCAGTATTGTTCTACCTTGGCGTTGCGGTAGGTTATTTCGTAGTGCTGCCGGTGTGCCTCATGTTCTTTGTGAACTTCTCTCTTTCGAGCGAAATCACCAACACGATTACGCTCAATTCATACATTTCCCTTTTCACTTCTATGGTGTTCATGATAGGGATCATATTCGAATTCCCTACGGTGATACTGGCTCTGAGCTCGCTCGGAATAGTGAAAAAGGGCATGCTGAGGGGCTGGAGGAAGTACGCCGTTGTAGTTACCATGATACTTGCCGCCGTCATTACGCCAAGTGATCCCTTCTCCATGTTTGTCCTGGCAATTCCGCTGTACGGTCTGTTTGAACTCTCCATACTCCTTTGCAAAGAATGATTTCTGTATCTAACGTAACGGTTTCGTTTGGTGGATTTAACCTGCTCGATTCCATTAGTTTCCATATCAGCGATAATGACAAAATCGGGCTGGTTGGAAAGAATGGGGCGGGGAAGTCTACCCTTATGAAACTAATAACCGGGGAGCAGCTTCCCACCTCCGGCTCCATCGAGAAACCCACGGGCATAAGGATTGGCTATCTTCCCCAGAGCATGGCTCACCACAAAGGCCTCAGCGTACTTGAAGAGGTCCTTTCCGTGTTTGACTACATCAAGGACATGGAGGATGAGCTGGCGAGGCTCACCGCGGAGCTCGGGGAGAGGGAAGACTACGAATCGGCCTCATATTCGGCAATAATCGACAGGATGAACCACCTGAATGACCTTCTGGCCCTGGAAAGCGGGGAGTCACCCCGGGTAAAGGCGGTGAAGGTGCTCAAGGGCCTGGGTTTCAAGGAGGAAGAGCTGGACAGGAAGACCGAGACCTTCAGCCAGGGCTGGAACATGCGCATGGAGCTTGCGAAGATCCTTCTGGGCGCGCCGGATGTCCTTCTTCTGGACGAACCCACCAACCATCTGGACATCGAATCCATCGAATGGTTCGAAAGCTATCTCAAGGCCTACCGCGGTTCCGTCCTTCTGGTCTCCCATGACAGAAAGTTCCTGGACAACGTCACCGGGCGCACCGTTGAGATTCTCCTCGGCCACATACATGATTATAAGGTCCCGTACAGCAAGTATCTGGTGCTGAGGGAGGAAAGGCTTTCCCAGCAGAAGGCCGCATACGACAACCAGCAGCGCATGATAGAGAAGACGGAAGACTTCATCAACCGCTTCCGCTACAAGCCCACCAAGAGCAATCAGGTGCAGTCCCGCATCAAGGCCCTCGAAAAGCTGGAAAGGATAGAGATAGACGATACGGACAATGCCCGCATAAACCTGCGTTTTCCTCCGGCGCAGCGCTCCGGAGACGTGGTTTTCAAGTCGTCCAACCTTGCCGCCGGCTATCCCGGAAAGGTTGTCTTCACCGGTGCCGACATAGAAATCAAGCGTGGGGAGAAGATAGCCCTTGTGGGCCGGAACGGCGAAGGAAAGACCACTTTCCTGAGGATTCTTGCCGGCGAGCTGCAGCCTATCGACGGTGAGGGGAAAATCGGCCATAATGTACATATAGGTTATTATGCTCAGAACCAGGAAGATGTCCTGGACAAGAACCTTACCGTGGAAGAGACCCTTGACCGCGTGGCCGTGGGAGAGGTGAGAACCCGCCTTAGGGATATTCTGGGGGCGTTTCTTTTCAAGGGAGAAGATGTGGACAAGAAGGTGTCCGTGCTTTCGGGAGGCGAGAGGGCCCGCCTTGGAATGGCGAGGCTCATGCTTTCTCCCTATAACGTGCTGGTGCTGGATGAGCCCACGAACCACATGGACATCCAGTCCAAGGACAGGCTCAAGCAGGCCCTGCAGGCTTTTGATGGCACGCTTATTGTCGTATCCCATGACCGTGACTTCCTGGACGGCCTTGTGGGAAAACTCTACGAGTTCCGTGACGGCAAGGTGAAAGAGCACCTTGGAGGAGTGCAGGACTTCCTGGAGAAACTAAGGCTCAGAAACCTTCAGGAACTGGAGGCCCCGGCAAAGAAAGAACAGTCTGCGGCGCCCCAAAAGGAGAAAACACCTCAGCCAAAGGGCTTTACCAAGGAGGACAGGAAACTGCGCACAAGGTTGGTCAATGTAGAAAATGAAATAGCGGAAAAAGAGGGAAAACTCAAGATAATTGAAGATTCTCTTGCAAATCCCGGAAAAAATGCCGATATTTTCGCTTTAACTGCAGAGTATCAGGAAGTAAAGCAGTCCCTTGACGTTCTAACGGAAGAGTGGACCGCCCTTATGGAACAATTGGATAATTAATTATTAACAACATAAAAACTTAAAAGACTATGAAAAACATTTTCAAGGCAATCGGAATCTTCGTTTCCGCATTCGTTCTCTCAGGTGCCGCAGCACTTGCACAGGAGCAGCAGTCTTTCACTATCCAGCTGGAAGACAAGACTCTTCCCGTAGGTGATTTCAGCACTATCAACGCCACCGGAGACTTTGAAGTTACCCTTGACAAAGGCGATTACGGTGTACGTCTTACCGTAGACAACGCCCTCTCTCCCTACGTTCAGGTCTATGTAAGGGCAAAGACCCTCTACATCGGCTATGATGAGAAATCAGTTCCCAAGGACATCAAGAAGCTCTATAAGCAGAAGAATGCATCCGCACCTACCTTCCGTGCAGTCGTAACCCTTCCCGAACTTGCAGGCATCACCGTTGCAGACAACGCCGTAATCAACTCTGCAGTTGAATTCCCCGGCGAATACGTTACCATCAGCCTTGCCGACAAGGCCCAGATCAAGAGCCTGTCCGTCAATTCGGTGACCGCAAACATCACCATGGCAAAGAATACCCAGGCTGTCCTTTCCATCAAGGCCGACGACAAGATTGAGATCACCAACGAAGGCAACTCCAACCTCAAGCTTTCTGCAAATACCGGCAATCTCGTTGTGAACGGTAACGGCAATGCCACCATCTCCATCGGTGCAGAAACTCCTGTAGCAAACGTCAACGGTGCAGCCAACAGCAAGATAGCCCTTGCCGCAAAGGCCGACAAGATTGTCGCCGGCGGTATTGCCAACACCAAGATCGTCCTCTCCGGTGAGACGACTACTCTTGAGATTCGTACAGAAAAGAACGCCGAAATCGACGGTGACGGCCTCCTTACCAAGGAAGTCATTGCAAACCTCAATGGCAGCAGCAAGGCAAACGTGAACGTCTCCGAAACCATTGAAGCAACCATTCTGGGCGGCAGCTCCCTCTTCTACACCGGCACGCCTGCTTTCAAGATCGGCCGCGTCATCAAGTCTACACTTGCTCCCAAGGGCGCTCCCGTCAAGTAATGTACGATTCCCATCAGGATACCCCGTCGCAGCTTCTTAGGCTCAGGGACCCGGGTATCGACAATAATTACAGCCAGGTCGACTTCCCCAAACTGAAAAAAGGGGGAGTCGACGGCGCTTTCTGGGCCTTGTACACACCTCCGGACTATGATCCCTCGCAGGCAGAATCCTATGCCACGAGGCTTCTGGACGCAATTTATGCAGCTGCCGCCAGATATCCCGGTGCGGCCGCTGTGACGATAAGCCCCTCCGAAGCGGCAGAAAACCGCGGGAAAGGCCTCTTTTCCATCTTCATCGGCATGGAGAACGGCCTGCCGATAGGGAACTCCCTTGACAAGCTCCACAGCTTCTACCGCCGCGGGGTAAGGTACGTCACCCTTACCCACAATGCCGACAACCCCATTGCCGACAGCGCTGCCGGCCACGCCACCTGGGGCGGCCTGAGCCCGTTCGGCAGGGAAGTGCTGGCCGAGATGAACCGCCTTGGCATAATGGTAGACCTTTCCCACAGTGCCGACAGCACCTTCTGGGACTGCATCAAGTATTCCAAGGCTCCGGTGATTGCTTCGCATTCCTGCTGCCGCGCCCTCTGCCAGCACAGGCGCAATCTTACGGACGACATGCTGCGTGCCCTTGCCGACAAAGGCGGCTACGTGGGCATCAACTTCTGCCCCTCATTCCTTTCGGACAGCTTCGGCAAAGGTTATGAGTCCATCCTGGACGAGGCCGATGCCGCCGAGGCCGCCTTCATCGCAGATCCTGCCGATGCCTCCCGCATCGAAGCATGGCACAGGGCCCAGGACCGTATCGCTTCCGTGCCACGTCCCGGAGTGAAAGAGGTAGTGGACCACATTGACCACGCTGTTGAAATCTGCGGTATAGACCACGTCGGAATAGGTTCGGATTATGACGGAATCCTTATTGCTCCGGAGGGCCTTGATGACGTCTCTGCAATGCCTCTCGTGTTTACAGAAATGAACCGCCGCGGGTACTCAAAAGAGGACATAGAGAAGGTTTCCGGCACAAATTTGATGCGTGTCTGGGATAGAATCCTAACTGCTATATAATCAGCGGTTTAGATGCTAAATATTAAAAAAGTAACACTTATGTTATGCATTATAACATAAGTGTTTTATTTATATATTTTCAGCGAGTTAGCCGTTTAAGACCATTAAACGCAGTGCATTGAGGGCAGTGGCTGCAAAACGCTGGATATTGCGCTTCCTGTCGCTCTTGAAGCAGTGCTTTTCGGTGGTGGTTCCGTTAGGTCCGGCAACTCCAATCCATACCGTTCCCACCGGGTTTACATCGTCACCGCCGGGACCGGCGAGGCCCGTAGTTGCAACGGCATAGTCGCTGCCGGTAAGGCGTCTCACTCCCTCTGCCATGGCGGCTGCAACTTCGGAACTGACGACTCCTTTTTCCTCTATAAGGGCGTGGGGTACACCAAGCACTTTTTCCTTTACCGATATTGCATAGGATGTCACGGAGCCCAGGAAATATGCCGAAGAACCGGCCACGGTGGTTATCATGTGGGCGATTTCTCCACCGGTGCAGGACTCCGCAGCAGAAAGGGTCTTGCCCTTTGCTATGAGAAGCTCTCCTATGGCTTCTTCCATCGTACTGTCCTTCAGGGCATAGATCTTATCGCCCAAAATATCCTTCAAAGCGGCAATCTGAGCTTCTGCACGTGCGTTTTCTTCCTCCTTGTCGTTTCCGTAAACGGACAGCCTGAGGCGTATTCCCGTGAGGGTGTTTGGAAGATAGGCAAGGTGCATGTCGGCCGGAAGGGCATCTTCCCACGGGGCTATAAGCTCTGAAAGGGCCGATTCTGCTATGCCGTATACCATTACATTGCGGTGGAGTATCTCCGCGAGTGAGAAGTGGGCTCTGATGTCGGCAATAATGTCCGGGATGGCGCCTACGGCCTCATGTGGGACGCCCGGAAGGGAATACAGCGTTCCCTTGCCCTGGACTGCCCTGAAAACCATGATGGGGGCCGTTCCAAGCTTGTTTACGATGACTTCGGCCTTGTCCGGGACCAATGCCTGTGCGCGGTTGCTCTTTAGAGTGTCAAGGCCGCGGCTCTTGAGGATAGCCTTGACCATCTCCATCTGGCCGGGATGCTCTGTCCAGTCAGAGCTGCCGCTGAGCTGGAAGAGGGCTTCCTTGGTGATGTCGTCTTTTGTGGGGCCAAGGCCTCCTGTAGAGATAACTATATCTGAATCAGACAGTTCTTTTAGCAGGATGTCTTTGATTTCTGCATTCTTGTCAGAGATGGAGAGCATTCTTCTCACCTTGACTCCGGCCTCTTCGAGGGCCGTTGCGATGTGCGACGAGTTGGTGTCCACTATCTGTCCTATGAGGATTTCGTCGCCGATAGTGATGATTGAAGCCTGTATCATTGTATTAAAACGCCTTTTTCAAGCTCTTTCAGAAGCTTTGCCATCTGCCAGATACCACCTTGCACTTCTACCAGTTCTGCCCCGGATTTGAGCGTTTGGAGGGCTTCTTCGGCGGTGTTTGCATATGCTATGATGGGAAAGCGGCCGTCTGTCATCTGCATAATGGCGTCAACTTTATGCGGCGGAGCTACGATACCGTCTACGCCGGAGAGGCGGCAGTATGTTAAGATAGTCTTTAGTTCGTCTATTGTAACTGCCTCTGATACACGTAAATATACCGGAGTGTATTTTTCGTAGCACAGACGCAGATTCAGAAGTGAATCCAGCAGGGAAACCGTATCGGAAATGTCAATGGCATCAATGCCGCCCTTGCCGTCCGGATTGATGATGAGGATGTTCGCAAAATCGTATGCGAGGGAGAAGTTCCTGACGATATCCTCTGAAATCTCAACTGCCGTTATCTCTCCCTGGTAAGTTTCCTTAAAATTTGATATCCAATCTATTAGGTTGTCTTTTGGAGGTACGGCGGTTATGAATCCGGCCTTCTTCCTGAGCCTGGTTGACTTATACATGGACTCGCCCTGCGGGATGAAAAGTCCCACGGGGTTCCGGAAGCATATTCCGGAGAGCTCTGCAGACAGGTCTACGGTTTTCTTTTTGCTGAATGGCCACATAACAGCGCAAAGATACTGAAAAACTCAATCTGCAGCAAGGAATTCTTTGAAAGTATTGTCGTCAAAGAAGACCATAATCTTGCTGATCCCAAGCGGCTGTGAGGGAAGAAAAAGGCTCTCCTGTGCACCTTGGAGGGCGTTTTCGTCTGTATTCTGGCCCTTGAACATGCTGCCTTTTCCCGTTAGAATCCAGTCCATGCTCAGAGATGGATAGTGAAGAGCCAGGCTCTCGAGGAATTCGTAGCCTGGTTTGTTGCGTCCGGAGAGAATATGCGAAACGCTCCCGCGGGCTACGGAGAGAGTATCTGCAAATTGCGCCTGTGTGATGTTCTGTGCCTGCAAAAACTGCAAAAGACGTCGGTTCATAATTTACACTTTTGTTTTCACAAATGTAAAAAGGAAATCTGAATAATCCAAGTGTTGTAATTTGTGTATTTCGGCTGTGGTAGGGTAGAAGTGGTAAAACCATACATGAATTATAACTTTAGTTTGAGACTATAAATAACAGAGTATTAGCACTATAAATATAAAAATATTGCCTTATAATGTATTCGTGGCGATATTTCCGTTTCTGAGCCTTATTATTTTGCTAAAGTAAAATTACATGTAAATATAATTAAATAACTGATTATTAGTAATATATTAAAAGTGTGGAACAATTGTAAAAGGGTTGCCCGCCCGGGGCGTCCCGGCGGCTGTGCCAACTTGTAACTCGGCTTTATATTGTTTACAAAACTACAATTCAAATGTAAACAATTGGATTCAATATTGTAAATTGCGAGAGTGCCCAAACGGCCTTTTTCCGCGAGAATTCCGAATTCCAAATAAAGTGTGTATCTTTGCCTTGAAAACGCGATTCTCATGATTCCTGAGATACACATAGAAGACTACAATTATGCCCTGGAAGACTCCAGGATAGCGAAATACCCCCTTCCGGAGAGGGATTCATCAAAACTCCTGCATTACAAGGACGGCAAGGTGCATGAGTACGTGTTCCGTGAACTCCCGTCACTTCTGCCTGCAGGTTCAATGATGGTATTCAATGATACCAAGGTTGTACCTGCCCGCCTTCATTTCAAGAGGGATACTGGAGCCCATATCGAGATATTCTGCCTCGAGCCCGTTGAACCGGCCGAATATGCCACGGCTTTTGCTGCATCGGCCCAGACTACATGGACCTGCGTGGTTGGAAATGCCAAGAAGTGGAAGGATGACGTCCTGAGCCTCTACAATCCGCAGGATGATCCGGAAATATCGGCCCTGAATCTGAAGGCGATGCCTGCGGGTAGGGACGGAAGGACGGGGAAGGTCACATTCACCTGGGACGGAGGCATTCCGTTTTCGAGGGTGCTGGAGATTTGCGGGACTATTCCCATTCCTCCGTATCTGAACAGGGAGTCGGAGAGCATCGACATCGAACGCTACCAGACCCTTTATGCCAAATGGAGAGGCTCTGTGGCGGCTCCTACGGCAGGTCTCCATTTCACCCAGAGGGTGCTTGAGGAAATCAGGGATAAGGGTATCAGCGAGGAGAACGTGTGCCTTCATGTAGGCGCCGGGACTTTCCTTCCGGTGAAGGGGTCGCTGGTTAGCGAGCATCCCATGCACAGGGAACCTTTCCTGGTGAAGAAAGCGCTGCTTGAAAAGCTACGTGACTGCGAAGAGGGGGTTACCGCCGTGGGTACAACCAGCGTCCGTACACTTGAATCGCTGTACTATGCCGGCGTAAGCATCATCGAAAAAGGGGAGCCGGAGGATGTAGGCCAGTGGGTCCCTTACACCAGGGAGTACGCTTATACCACCCGGGAGGCCCTTGATGCCATAGTCAAGTACCTTGAGAAGACCGGAAAGGACGAACTCTCGCTTGGCACCAGGATCATAATAGTTCCAGGTTTCAAGTTCCGCATAGTCAAACGTATGGTGACTAATTTCCACCAGCCGGAAAGCACCCTGATACTGCTTGTATCGGCATTTGTGAAAGGGGACTGGCGCACTATCTACGATTACGCCCTCTCCCACGGTTTCAGATTTCTCAGTTACGGAGACTCCTCCCTCTTGGAAAGGGCGGAATAATTTCTTAACTTTGTAAAGTTAGTTGGTAAAAGAACGATTATGGATCTTACTGAATTCTCCGATATAGCTCCCTTCAACGACGAAGAAGCCGCCGCAGCACTTGCCAGAGTGTCACTTCACCCTGCAACGCCCTGGGTGTCAAAATATATTTTTCCAAATCAACCGGAAACCTATCTGAGGGACATCCTCCAGAGCATTCATTCCGTGGATGAATTCCAGTCCATGGTCATGTCAAAGGCCGTTGAATGGGTAATCGCCACCACCGTCAAGGAATTCACTTACAACGGTCTTGACAATATAAAGTCAATAGACGGTTGCTATCTGGCCATGTCCAACCACAGGGACATCATCCTTGATCCCGCATTCACCCAGATAGTCCTTTTCCGCAACAATCTGCCCATGACGCAGATTGCTGTTGGAGACAACCTCCTGAGCCATAAATCCGTTGAACTCCTCATCCGTTCCAACAGGATGATCAAGGTCATCAGGGGAATATCGGCAAGGGAACTGTACCTGAGCTCACAGCTTCTGTCCAGATATATCAGGGAAACCATTACTTCCGGTTCCGGCTCCGTGTGGATTGCACAGCGCCAGGGCCGTACCAAAAACGGTATCGACACCACCGAACAGGGCCTTCTGAAGATGTGCGACATGAGCGGCACCAAGGATTTCGTACAGAACTTCAAGGAGCTGAATATCGTGCCTATGAGCATTTCCTACGAGTATGAATCCTGCGACATTCTCAAGGCCAGGGAACTTCTCATTTCCCGCACCCAGAAGTATGTCAAGACAGAAAATGAAGACCTCCAGAGCATCCTCATGGGCATAAAGCAGCAGAAGGGCAATGTCCATCTGGAAATCAACAAGCCCCTTACCGAGGAAGAAATCATGGAGGCCGCCTGCTGCGACAAAAACGACCGCTACCAGAGCATCCGCCATACCATGGACCGCCGCATCATCAGCGGATACAAGCTGTGGAAGACAAATTACATAGCCTATGACATAGTGAATCCCGGCGGCAAGTATTCAGACAAGTATACTCCTGAAGACCTTGCCTCCTTCAAGGCATACATCGACGGCCAGCTCAAAAAAGTGGAGCCCACCCTTGACCAGGACGAGCTCCGTGACATTCTCCTTCACATTTACAGCAACCCCGTGCTGTCCAAGGAAGAGCTTTAATTCTTGATGTGCACATCCACCTGGGGGAAGGGGAACTGGATTCCGTACTTCTGAGGGAGTTGTGTATAGATGGCTTCGGTGAGGCCGAATTTCACATCCCAATAATCGGGTGCCTTTACCCAGCAGCGAACGACGAAGTCCACGCTGCTTGCCGCCATGGTCATAAGCGCCACAAACGGGTCTGCCGCGCCCTGGGTCTTTGAATCGATGATTTCCGGAATGCCGGCTGCAATCTCCAGGATGGCCTTCTTGACGGCATCGGCATCTGAGCCGTAGGCAACGCTTACGTTGATGTCTACCCTTCTGAGGGGCAGGGTGTTTACGTTGTTGATATTGCCGTTTGAGAGCGCTCCGTTGGGGAGGATGATCACCCGGTTGTCCGTGGTGAGCAGTTTGGTGCTCACGATATTGACCTCCATAACCGTACCGCTGAAGCCCTGGGCTTCGATGAAGTCACCGGCTTTGAAGGGCTTGAACACCAGTATCATGATTCCGCCTGCAAAGTTCTGGACGGTTCCGCTGAGGGCCATGCCGATGGCCATGCCGCCGGCTGCAAGAAGTGCGGCAAGCGACGATGTGTTCACGCCAAGCGTGCTCACGGCAATGATTACGACAATAACCCAAAGGATAATGCTCACCAAGGAATAGGTGAAGGAGGCGATGGTCTTCTCAGTGTTTTTCCTTGCGAAGCCCTTCTTGAGGCTCTTTTTGACTATCTGGATGATCCAGGCGCCAATTGCATATATGAGAAGGGCTGCGAGCACTTTGAGCCCGAAATTGATTGCGGCCGATGTGAACTGCTGCAGGAGCTGGTCCGGAGGGGTGCTCCTGAGGGTTTCGGCCAGTACTTGTTTTTTGACGGCAAGGGAATCAGCGCTTAGTTTCTGAGCAATGGCGGCGCCGTCTGCCTGAATGGGGAATAATATCATAGATTAACAATCAAATAAGCCATATATCCTATCCATACGAGAAGGAAAATTATGCCGTCGGCAACGCCCAGCTTGCCTTTTTTAGGAAGAAGGCAGGGCAGAAGCACAAGTGCGCTCAGAAGCAGCATTCCCATGTCTACGAGGTTGATTTTCTCAAAGGACAGGGGCTTTATTGCCGATGACAGACCCAGTATGAGCAGGATGTTGAAGATATTCGAGCCGAGGATGTTTCCGAGAGCCAGCTGTCCTTTCTTCTTTGCGGCTGCGGCGACGCAGGTGGCCAGTTCCGGAAGCGAAGTGCCACCGGCAAGGATAGTGATGGCGATGAATTTTTCGCTTACGCCAAGCTCGGAAGCTATGAAGGTGGCGTTGTTCACGAAGAGATTTCCGCCGAAAGTAAGGGCCGCAAGGCCTCCGATAATCATCACCAGGTTAAGCCAGACGGGCTTTTGGGCCGATGCCTCCTCCGTTGCCTGGTCCTTTCCGCCCAAGAAACTGTAGACCATATAAACGATGAAAAGGCCGATAAGGATAAGGCCGTCCACCCTGGAAAGGCCGTCCGTCCCAAAGCCGAAAAGCGTGGCCTCAAGCCCAAGGAATATGAAAAGAACGGTCACCAGAAGGTTCATGGGGATGTCCCTCTTGCGGTTTCCGGAAGTAATGCCGATGGGAAGCAGCACTGCCGTGAGGCCAAGAATGAGAAGAGTATTGAAAATATTGGATCCAACCACATTTCCAACTGCAACGTCTCCCTTTCCCTCGAGTGCGCCCAGAAGGCTCACTACCATCTCCGGTGCCGATGTGCCCATTCCCACAATGGTGAGGCCGATGACGAATTCACTCAGTCCCACGCGGCGGGCCACCCCGCTTGCTCCGTCTACAAGAATGTCGGCTCCGATAACTACAAGTGCGAGCCCGACAAAAAACAATAAAACAGATACCAACATTTCCTTCTCAAGTTTTGAGTGTGCAAATATAAACAATAATTGCTATATTTGCGATTGTACCTTATTTAAAAAATATGAAAATACGCCTGGCGGCATATCTGGCAGTGATGATGGCTGCCGTTTCATGCGGGGATCCCGAGAACAAGGAGCCCCAGGTCGCCGGGTACCTTGTGGTCAACAGCAAGGCCACGGATTCAGAGAGGGACGTGTCTCCGGACGGAGCAGATTTTTCCTTCACCGTCACGTGCGATGCCGACTGGACCGTCACCCCGGCCGAAGAATGCGCCTGGATGACCGTCGGAGAAAAGGTACGCAAGGAAAAGAACAGCTGGACCCTTCCCATAACGGTTCAGCCCAACGAGGGCGAATATCCAAGAAGCGCCCGCCTTGACTTCTCTGCCGATGAATACAGTCTGTCAGTCACCCTGAACCAGGCGGCTCCTGACCCTCTTACGCTTAACAAGAATCCCGGCCTCTACGGCGTTCCGGGCGGGGATGTCCTCGTCACCGCCGGCCGCCAGTCCAGCAGTTTCCACTACGGAGACAGGTGGTCATACAGGGTTGTGGACCCCGTAACACTTACGGTATGCGCCCTTGGAAACATACCTGAGCATCTTCGCAGCGGTGATCTTATACCTTTCCTTTCATTCAAGAAGGTTGTCCAGGGGCTTGCAGAAAGCAACGAAACCTTCAGGAACGTAGTCGTCGTAAGAAGCACTCCCACGATGGTATGGCTCCGTCAGAGTGAAACGGTCTATTTCATTGTCGACAGATGAGAAAGCCGCTTCTCATATCGCTGCTGCTGGCTCTGAGCCTTTCCGCTGCCGCCCAGCCCGCTTTCAAGCCGGAAGGGGAGGTGCATATCCCGGTTGTGCCCGTCGCGTTCGCAGACGTGCCGTTCTCGTTTGAGGACATCGGCACAATGCTTAATGCCATGCTCAATGAAGAGGGTTATTCCTATGAGGGGGCGACAGGGTCTGTGAGGGACTACTATGTGGAGAATTCGCATGGGCTCTTCACTCCCGTATTCGACGTGCTTCCGGTGGTCATGCTGGAAAAGAACCTCGCCACTTATGGCGGCAATATCGGCCTGAAGGGAGACAGGGCTCCGGAAGTTGCCCTTCATGATGCCTGCCTTCTCATAGACGAGGAGGTGGATTTTTCCCCTTACGATGCCGACGGCGACGGTCTACTTGACCTCGTAATATACTACTATGCCGGTTATAACGAGGCCGATTACGGCCCGGCGGAGTCCATCTGGGCAAAGCAGGCCGATGTGCAGAAAAGCACCAACAGACTGGTGCAGAATGCGCTTTTCGACGGAAAGAAACTGGGCCGGTACGTATGCGTTTCGGAACTTTCCGGCAATTCCGGGAAGGTGTTTGCCTCCATCGGCGCAATCTGCCACGAATTCGGCCATGCACTGGGACTTCCGGACTTTTACGATACTGACGGCGCCAATAACGGCGTGGCCGGCGGGCTCTACGATTTCGCCCTCATGGGGAAGGGCCTTTACAATAATAGCGGCAAGACCCCGCCTTACCTGACGGCCCTTGAGCGCGTGCTCCTTGGATGGCGCGAATCCATCCCCGAAGTACCCGAGGGGGATATTGTCATCGGCCCGGTTCAGGAGGATGGAGCATACATGATCCCAACTTCCACAGAAGGGGAGTATTTCATACTGGAGGCAAGGTACGGCGAGGGCTGGGACGCTCCGCTTCCGAAGGGGCTTCTGGTGTATCATATCGATGCCTCAGAAAGGCTTGTAGGCGGTTTCCCCGCTTCCAGTTTGTGGACGGAGTGGATGGAATACAACAACCTCAATGCATCGGCAGAGCATCCCTGCGCATACCTGATTCCTTCATCGGACCGTCTTTCTAAGTATTATACGGGGAAAAACGACGGAGTGCCCTTCCCGGGCGTTTCCGGCTGCGTTTTCCTGGACATGAAGGACTGGGAGGAGCTGGAGACGGACTGCCGGATTTCGGATATTGAAATAGGGGAGGACGGCATATCGGCAAGGATTATAAAGGGCGCGGGCTCGATAATAACCGGAAAGGTGTCCGGAAATGACGGACTTCCGGTGCAGGGCGTCATCGTGGATTCCGATGTTGCCCCGCTGGTGTCTGTGACGGATAAGGAAGGGCGTTTCGTCCTGGATCTTCCGGAGGATACGCGGGACGTTCCTTTCAGGGTTACCGCTACAAGGGACGGTTACAGGAAGGCGGTGGAATATGGCGTCCTGGACGGCCGTAGCGCATATCTGCCCATTGTTCTCATGAAAAGCGGAGAGACTTCGGTGGTGGAACTCAGAAAATACGACCAGGCGGCCGCAAAGATATTCTACCCTCTTCCCAAGCGTGATTACGGAGACTGCATGGGGGCTGTGCGCTGGAGCGCTCAAGAACTGTTCCCTCATGTGGGAAGCCGGCTGGAGAAGGTGGTTTTCTCCAATTATGTCCAGGGTGGCGTGGCCGAAGCCATGTATGTGATAGTGGATATCGGCACGGAGAGGGTGCTCACCAAGCAGATTGAGGCGCCCGTTTACGGACTCCTTGCAGAAAACGTGGTGGACCTGTCGGAAGAGGATATCCGCATCCCGGAGGGTGCAGACATTTATATCGGCTATGGGGTAAAGGGCTCAGGTTATGTCTATCCTCTTGCCGCAACGCTTACGGGACATCCGGAAAACAGCTATTACGGACAGCTGAACCTGGTAAGCTCTACCTGGACTGACATGTACACGGAAAGGAGCAGTACGGGTTACATGGACCTTCTTCTCAGTGCCGGCATCAGGGAAGTGCCCGAGAATGAGAGCATCGGCCGGATGGGTTATGCCACCATAGAGATTGATGGACCGAGGACTGCCGGAAGCGTCGTTTCACTGAGCCTCAGGCAGGGAAGCCTCACTCCGCTTTCGGTAGAGTGGCTGTATGACGGAGAAGAGCTTGCAGAGCCATCCGTGACGCTTTCGGCGGGTATCCATACAATTGTCGCCAAGGTTGAGTACACGCTTGGCAGAAAAGAGAATCTGAAACTGAAAATTAACATAGAATAGTGCGAAAGATAGTTTTATTGTGTCTGCTTAGTGCTGCGGCACTCAGTTCATGCGTGGTGGAGCAGGCTCCCGAAATCAACGCGAACATTGACATTGATTCGGTTGCGTCGACAGGCGGCAGGGTTACCGTAGTCCTTGACTGCAACCGAGAAAAATGGACTGCATCCCTGAAGAATTCGGAATGGGCACGTATAGTGAGCGTGAACAGGAATTCCGGCGGAAGCGGGTCTGTCGTCATTTCATGTGATGCGAATCCAACAGAGAATCCACGTACCAACGTTCTTGTCATTTCGGTTGAAGGCATTTCCGAAGAGGTTTCGTTCAGCCAGATGCAGAAGGATGTGGTGAAGATTACTACAAAGTTTTACGAACTCGATTACGAGGGCGCTGAAATATCCGTTGAATCGCTTTCCAACGTGGATTATGTCATCGTGCTGACTGAAGACTGGATAACTCAGGCTCAGGGCACCAAGGCCCTTGTCTCCAAGGAGGACAGGTTTGTGATTGAGCCCTACGGAATGATGGGGGCTTCACGTGAAGGGGATATCGTATATAGATCGCGTTCCGGCGAAGAGCTGAGCAGGATCCATATAGTCCAGAACGGGCCTGATCCCATCACGGCCGTGACCGTCCCTGGCCTGTATGGCCTTCAGGGCGTGAACTATTTCGCTTCGCTGGCAGATGCTTCCCAGATGTCTCTTGTTTACGAGCCCGGAGGAACGGTGTCGGCAAGGTTCATGTATCCTCTCACCGTTTCTGTGACAGGGGTTTCGGGCCTTCCTTCAGACGTGAAGAAAGGAGATGAGCTGAAGCTTGATGTCAAGGTCATAAAGAATTCCGTCCTTGTGTACGATGAGGGCAGGACTTTCACTTGCGTCATGAGAAAGGACAGGATGGTTTGGCTGAAGGATATCTCGGATTCAAATGTTTATCTTGTAGTTGAGATGGAGGAGGAAAGCTTATGAAAAGACTGATTGCGGTTGCACTGCTTGCAATATCGGTTGCATCGAACCTGAATGCCGTTCCTGCAAAGCCGGGAAAATTCAAATACACCCAGCCGGACGGCACTGTAATAGTCCTGGAACGCCACGGTGACGAGTTCTGCCACTGGATTGCCGATGAGTCCGGCCAGGTAATGGTAAAGGATTCCCGCGGTTTCTTCGTTCCGGGGGAGATTGACCGCAGCGCCCTGGAAACGGGCAGGAGCCGGAGGAGGCTCATGGCCGCCGAAAGGCGCAGTGTCTCCCAGCGTGCGGTAAATGAAAGGGCCAGCGGGGAAAAGCATATTCCTGTCATACTGGTTTCATTCAAGGATGTAGATTTCAAGATATCCGATCCGGCCTCCAAATTCGATGCTCTGCTTAACCGGGAAGGCTATTCGGACAATGGTGCAACCGGCTCTGTAAGAGATTATTATTTCGAGAATTCGCGCGGCAAATACAAGCCGGTTTTCGACGTTTACGGGCCTGTAGAGCTATCCAATGATGTTGCGTACTATGGCGGAGGAAAGGAGCAGAATGCTCCGCTTGCAGTCATAGAAGGTGCAACGCTTCTGGACGGGGAGATAGACTTCTCAAAGTACGATTACGATTCTGACGGAACCGTGGACATGATTCTGATGTATTATGCCGGATATAACGAGGCCGAAAGCGACTGGGACGAAAACGACGTGTCCGACGCCGAAGAGACCATCTGGCCGCATCAGTTCTATGCATACTACAAGCAGAAGAAATACCTCGACGGAAAGCTTCTGGGGCGCTATTTCTGCACATCGGAACTCAAGGGCAGCAAGAGTGAGGGCGTGAATATGTGCGGTATCGGCACAACCTGCCATGAGTTTGCCCACTCCCTGGGACTTCCCGATTTCTATGATACCGACGAGACGGATGAAGACAAGTCGGAGGGATCGGCCCACGGACTGGCATATTTCTCTCTCATGCATTATGGCCCGTATATGAACGACGGACGCACGCCTCCTTACCTGAATGCGGAGGAGAGAATCATGCTTGGCTGGATGGAAGAATCTGAGCTTGAGGAACTTCCCACCGGAGATGGCATCAAGCTCACGTCCATCAAGGACAACGTGGCATACAGAAGCGAGTCGTCCACGGAAGGGGAGTACTTCATTTACGAATGCCGGGATTTCACCGGTTGGGACAGTTATATATCTTACGGCCTTCTGGTCTATCACGTGGACAAGTCGAAGGGCAGGATGGTCAAAATAGACGGGTATAACAGGGAGTATACGCCTTATCAGCTTTGGACGCAGTGGGAAAGTACGAATTCCATAAATTCAAACAGGGACCACCCCTGTTTCTATATCGTGCCTTCGGATGCCCAGTCTTCACTGAGTTTCTGGCCCAGCGACTCAATGGCAAGATATCCTTTCCCGGGAAAGAACAACATAAGGACCTACAGCCCGATAGACTGGAACAAGCAGAATGACGGTACAAAACTTACTGCAATCGAGTACAGAAACGGTACTGTGAGTATGAACGCCTATAACCCTTCTTCCGTTGTGCACGAAGAATCCCTGACAGCACTTGGGTACTCGTATATCGACCTTGGAGAAGACGGTTTTGTGGCAGGGGAGTCGCTGGAACTCAAGCTGGCCTGCCCGGATGATGCTGTCACTTCTTCCGTCAGCTGGTATTTTGACGGAAAAACGGTCTCCGGAGCATCTGTAGCCCTTGTTCAGGGCATTCACACGATAAAGGCCCGCCTCACTTACAGTGACGGCAGGAAGGAGACTATATCGGCAGAAATAAAGGTCGATTAGGCCTTTCTCTCAAGCGCGACGACGTTCTCTACGTGCATGGTGTGGGGGAACATGTCCACGGGCTGCACGGCGGTTATGACGTAGTCTTTGCAGAGGATTGCGAGGTCTCTGGCCTGGGATGCGGGATTGCAGCTCACATAGACCATCCTCTTCGGGGCGGCTTTTAGGATAACGTCGGCAACGGAAGGGTGGATACCGGCACGCGGCGGGTCGAGGATTATTACATCCGGCCTGCCGTGTTCTTCGATAAACGCCTCGGACAGAACGTCTTTCATGTCGCCGGCAAAGAACTCGCAGTTGGTGATTCCGTTCGCCTCGGCGTTGGCCTTCGCGTCCTCGATGGCCTCGGGAACGTACTCAATGCCGATGACTTTTTTGGCCTTGGCGCTCACGAACTGGGCGATGGTTCCGGTGCCGGTGTAGAGGTCGTAGACGAATTCGTCTCCGGTAAGGGCGGCGAAGTCCCTTGCGACGCTGTAAAGGCGGTATGCCTGTGCGGAATTTGTCTGGTAGAAAGACTTTGGACCTATCTTGAAGCTGAGGTTTTCCATCTTCTCATAGATGGCGGGGGAGCCTTTGTACAGGACAGGGGAGAGGTCTGCTATAGAGTCGTTAAGTTTCTCGTTTACAACGTAATACAGGCTTGTTATCTGAGGGAATCGGCCCTGGACGGCATCCAGGAGGGCGGTGATTTTGGGCATGTCGGCAGTGCCGAAGCACACGATGAGCATAACCTGGCCGTCTTCCGTGGTTCTTACGAACATATTGCGGAAGAAACCGTGGTTTTCCCTGATATTGTAGAAGCTGTATCCGTTTTCGATGCAGAAGTTCTTGATAAAGAGCCTGATAGCGTTTGAAGGCTCTGCCTGGAGGTGGCACTGCTTGATATCCAGGACTTTATCGAAGAATTTGCCTACGTGGAAGCCAAGGCCCATGCGGTCGTTTTCTGCAACTTCCTCAGGGTTCTCTCCGGGAAGCAGCCAGCGGCGCTCCGATGCGCTGAATTCCAGCTTGTTACGATAATACTGAGTCTTTTCGGAGGGGAGTGTCGGTCTTATTTCAGGTACGCTCAGGTGGCCGATTCTCACGAGCTGGTCTTCAACCTGCTGGCGTTTGGCCTCAAGCTGGATTTCGTAAGGGAGATGCTGCCATCGGCACCCGCCGCAAACGCCGAAATGGCTGCAGAAGGGCTCCAGGCGGTCTTTCGAAGGCGTGACGAGCCTTTCAATGCGGCCTTCCATGTATTTTTTCTTCTTCTTGAGAACGCGGATGTCTACAACGTCGCCGGGAACGGCGTAGTCTACGAATACGACCATTCCGTCTACATGTGCGAGGCCTTTGCCTTCGGCAGCTATTTTTTCGATTTGTACGTTCTCCAGAAGGAGGTCAACTCTTTTCCTTGACATTTGCTTTTTCTTTTGCCCTGCAAAGGTAGGGGATTTTTTACATATTCTCAACTTAACATAATATAAATTGTGTAACAAGTGGCAGATTGAAGTTTATGCAGGTTTTTACCTTTTGGGAGCACAAATTTGCGCGCGCGTGTGTGTTATGAGAAGAAAAATGCTATATTTGTACATTGAACAATAGGAACAATCTAAAAACCAATACTTATGAAAAAGTTCTATTCAATCTGCTGCGTAGCGGCACTTGCCATTACGGCGACTCTTTTTCATGGCTGTAATCTCGTCAACATAGACGAGGTGGACAACATCAATACCGAGTCCCAGCTCTTCAAGGGACAGGAAATTGAAGTCCTCAAGGAATACTCCAAAACACTTGCCGAACTCATCGGCGAGAATGCCGGCAGCGTCATTAAGGTAAACGACGACGGCAATTATCAGATTGAGTATAAAATTGTTGATAACCAGACTATTGGCGACGGATTCAGCTTCGATGCAAGCCAGTTTGCCATCAATCTGAGCGGCGGTGCCAGCAGGAGTCTTGAACTCTCGGAATCTACCATTCCCGCCAATACCCCGGTCAGTTATGACCCCGCAGACAAGGCAATCCTCCAGACCATGTATCCAAACCTGAACCTGGATCTTCTGGACGGATTTGATTCAGACGAGATTTCCTTCAATTTCAATCTGGACTGCTCAATTGCAAACTTCCCCACCCTCATCAAGGCATTCCAAAAGGCAGACCTCGACGGCACGCTGAGTTTTGTACTCACTCCTTCGGGAATTCCTTTCAACAAGGTTGTTTTCAAGAAAGGAACGGCCATCAGTTTCCCGTCCTTCCTCCGTTTTTCTTCCTGCAGCAACAGCAGTTTCGAACTCCAGAATGAGAATGTCCTCGTCGCAAAGAGCGACATTCCCTTGAATATCGGCACCGGTCTCAGCCTTGGCCTTACCCTCAAATCCCTTGACATGGGCAACGGCATCGAAGTTACCAAAGCCGGTCTTCCCCTTGTCGGAGATGTTTCTTTCAACGGTGTGGTATCCATTGCAGCCGATGACTTCAATGGCAAGACCAAGGTTGTAAGCCTTGGTTCACACTCTGCAACGGTTGTGGAGAGCGACATTCCGGTAAATTTCTCTGTAAGTTACAGTTACGAGGCTAAAAACGTCCAGCTCAAGAATGCCGTCATAAAGATTTCTGAAGATGCCCTCCCTGCATTTGACGCAGGTAAATTCGGATTTGACATCAATGCCGATGACCTTCCTTCTTTCCTTACCGGAAAAAATGTGAACGTAGAGCTCTCCAACGTCCAGGTGAACCTCACGCTCGGCAGCCAGCTCCCCTTCGGTTTCGGCCTCAATGCCAAGCTTGCAGCCGTGTCTGAACAGACCAAGACCTTCAAGTTCGGCCCTCTCGCCTTCCCTGCCAATGCCGTCACCTCCTATAGCCTTGGAACACATGCCGACGGCGAAGAAGGCGGAATCATCTATAAGAATATCCCCGGAATCGGAGGCATCCTCTCCCCTATCCCCACCCGTATTGAGCTTCAGGAATTCCAGGTTGACTTTGACGGAGACGAGTGGATTACCGTTGAATCCGGAAAGAATTACGGCGGCACACTTACCGCAAGCGTAGTAGCCCCTGTTGCATTCACTGAGAATACCCAGGTGAGCCTCGATCTCGACATCGATGACATCAACATCGACTTCGGCGAACAGGTCAACGGCCTCCTTAAGGGCAAGACCACGGGCGTAATCAAGCTCCATGCAGAAAACGAGATTCCCCTCAATTTCGGAATCGACCTGGTAGCAAAGGATGCAGACAAGAAAGTGATCGATAACGTCGAAGTCTCGGTCAACAAGGATATTGCATCGGGCTTCATCCTGAACCCTACAAGCACCGACATTGAAATAACCGTCGTCCTCCCCGAAAACACTTCCATGATCAAGTACATGGGACTGAACATGCGCACCTATGCAGACAAGCAGTTTGCCAGCCTGCCTCTTATGCCCAACCAGAAGATTACCATCAAGAATGTCACATTCGGCCTGCCCAATGGTATCACGGTCGATGTGAAGGATGTTGTAAATAAATAATAATCAATATATTATCACATGAAAACCATCAAATTATTCGCAGCCTCTTCACTGATACTCCTCGGCGCAACTGCAGCTCAGGCCCAGGATTTCAGCACCGGCTACTTCCTGGGTGGCTACCAGTATGCCTACAGGATGAATCCTGCATTCCCCAGTGAGCACAACTTCTTCACCATCGGCCTCGGCCAGCTTGGCTTCAACATGCAGAGCGATTTCGGTTTTTCCGATTTCGTCAAGAAGGATGCCTCCGGCCAGTACGTCATCTTCCTGAATGACGCCATTTCTTCCCAGGACTTCCTGGACGGATTCAAGAAGGATGAACTGAACAAGTTCGAATTCACCACCAACCTGAATATCCTCTCAAGAGGTTCATGGAACAAGGAAAAGCATTCATTCAGCACGTTTGACATCGCCGTGAAGTCAACCAATTCGCTTGCTCTCCCCTATGACCTCTTCCGCTATCTGAAGGACGGCACTTCAAATGGAACAAGCTTCGATTTTTCCGGAACAAGCCTGAATACCAGGAATTATCTTGAACTGGCATACGGTACTTCCCGTATCATCAAGAACAAGGTGAACTTCGGTATCCGCCTCAAAGCTCTCGTCGGACTCGCCAATGCAAGCATGACCATGGACAAGCTCCTTGTGAACATGGCAAGCGACAGCTGGACCGTCCAGAGCCAGGGCAGCCTGTCCGGCTCCGTCCCGTTCCTCGATCTCAAGACCAAGACCGGTGATGACGGCAAGGAATACTACGACTACAACATCGGCAAGGACAACCTCAATTTCCAGAAGATTACCAGCAATATCGGCCTTGGCGGAGCACTCGATGCAGGTCTTGCAATCAATCTGCTTCCCTGGTTCACCGTATCTGCCGCAATCCTCGATTTCGGTGTGGTAAACTGGACTAATGAGATCTCCGGTGTGTCCAACATGAACGGTTCCGTAACTCCTTCTGCAGAGTCCGGAGACCAGATGAAGGACTTCCTCAATTCCCTCCAGAACATCTACAAGTTCGAGCCCCAGACTCCCGAAACCCCTGCCAAGACCCTTGGCGGCAAGTGGGAACAGATGCCTTACCGCGTCAACGGCGGTGTCGAACTCCGCGTTCCTTTCTACCAGCGTCTCTCCGTCGGTGCCCTCTACACCTTCTATGGAAGCAAATTCGCATTCAACACTAACGACCTCAGGCTCTCTGCAAACTGGACACCGCTCAACTTCCTGAGCGCTTCCGTGAGCACCAGGCTCGGAGACAAGTTCAAGGTATTCGGTGCAGCCATCAACCTGCATCCTTCCCTGTTCAACCTCTTCGTCGGCGTTGACGCAGTATCAGTTCCTCTTAACCTCGTCAACATCGGACCGCTCCTTGGAGACAGCGTTCCCGCATCTGTCAAGCAGTATGCACTCATGCCTGCCGATGACCTCAATCTCAATGCATACGTAGGTCTCTCATTCGCTCTTGGCAAGCGCCAGATCGACTATCGCAAGATGAGCAAGGCCATCATCCTCGAGCAGAAGGAAAAGGCCGAGGCAAAGGCTGCAGAGAAGAAGGAGAAGGAAGAGCAGAAGGCCAAGGAACAGCAGCTGAAGGAATACGAGAAGGCAGAGAAGGAAGCCGCAAAGCAGGCCGAGAAGGAAGCCAAGGAAGCTGAAAAGCAGGCCAAGATCCAGGCTGCCGAAGAGGCAAAGGCTGCTAAGCAGGCAGAAAAGGAAGCCAAGGAAGCCGAAAAGATAGCAAAGCAGAAGGCCGCCGAAGAGGCAAAGGCCGCCAAGGAAGCTGAGAAACAGGCCAAGGCCGAAGCCAAGGCTGCCAAGGAGGCCGAAAAGGCTGCAAAGGCTCAGGAGAAAGCTGAAAAAGCTGCTGCCAAAGCTGCCGCCAAGGCTGCTGCCACCAACGCTGCCCTTGAGGCAAAGGCTGCTGAATTCGAGGCCGCCAAGGCTGCTATCGAAGCTGAACCTGCCGTTCCCGAGGTCAAGACAGAAGAAGCAAAACCTTCAGAGGCAGAGGCCCTGCTCGAGACTGTACTTGAGCAGCCTGCAGCACCTGCAGAAACTCCGGCAGAGGAAGCTCCCAAGGCCGAAGAGCCTGCAAAGGAGGAACCCGCCAAGGAGGAAGCTCCTGCAGCTCCCACCGTTTTTGAGTTCCCCACTCTTTAACGTGAACGTGTACTAAAACCCAAACATAAAATGTCTGTTGTTATAAAGACAGTAGAATCAGCAAAGGAACTTCGCGAATTCGTGAAGTTTCCTTTGCGTTTGTATAAGGATTGCCCTTATTACGTCCCTAACCTTTATCTGGATGAACTTACTGCCCTGAATCCCGACAAGAATCCGATGGGCAAGTATTCCAAATCCAAGAAGTTCCTTGCATACAAGGACGGTAAGATTGTCGGCCGCGTCATGGCAATCATCAATGAAATAGCCAACCGTAACTGGAACCACGCTGAGGTGCGTTTCGGTTGGATTGATTTCATCGATGACAAGGAGGTTTCCAAGGCCCTGATCGAGGCTGTCATCGCCTTTGGCCGTGAAAATGGTATGAACCAGATTTCCGGTCCCCTGGGTTTCACGGACTTCGATAACGAAGGCTGTGTCGTCGAAGGTTTCGATGATATTTCCTCCTTCATGCTCAAGTACAATTACCCTTACTACGGAGAGCACTTCGAAGCTCTCGGCATGGGTAAGATCAATGACTGGATGGAGTACAGGATTTACGTCCCCGATGAGGTCCCGGAGAAGATTGTAAGGGCTTCGGCACTCATTTCAGAGCGCTACGGCCTCAAAATCCGCAAGATTACAAAGCGTGAAGTCAAGAAGGAGAAATATGGTCAGAAGATTTTCGACCTTGTGAACCGCACCTATTGCGAACTCTTCGACTTTACCGTACTGCCTCCGGAGGTCATCGACTCATACGTCGATACTTATCTCGGCCTTTTGGACCTGAAGTATGTTACCTTGATAGAGGACAAGGACGGCAAACTGGTTGCACTTGCCGTGAGCATGCCTTCCCTTGCCCATGCCGTGCACAAATGCCGCGGATATCTGTTCCCCTTTGGCTGGTGGCATGTGATCAAATCCATGTATCTCAAGCACGAAGAAGCCCTTGAACTTATGCTCATCGCGGTGGATCCCGAGTACCGCAACCGCGGTGTCCACGCCATGCTTTTCAATGAGCTCATTCCTGCCATCAAGGAAGGCGGATTCAAGTATGGTGAGTCCAATGCCGAAATGGAGTCCAACAACAAGGTACAGAACCTCTGGAACGACTACCGCAGGGAATTCAAACGCCGCAGAAGAGTATTTTCAAAGGAAATCTGATGAGTGCATCATCTCAAATGCTGCCTCCCCTTCCGGAGCGCATGAGACCCGTGACGCTGGCCGATTATGTCGGTCAGCGTCATCTTGTAGGTCCGGGCTCCGTGCTTTCGAGGATGATTGAATCCGGAAACCTTTCATCCTTCATACTTTGGGGGCCTCCGGGTGTAGGAAAGACTACGCTTGCAAGAATCATCGCCCATACCCTTGACAGGGAGTTTTTCACCCTCTCCGCTGTCACCGCGGGTGTCAAGGACGTGCGCGAAGTGTTCGAGAAGGCGGGTTCTTCCAACATCTTTTCACAGAAGGGCTCCCCTATTCTTTTCATCGACGAAATCCACCGGTTCAACAAGGCCCAGCAGGATGCACTTCTGGGTGCGGTGGAAAACGGTACCATTATATTAATAGGTGCCACTACGGAGAATCCTTCCTTTGAAGTGATCACTCCCCTTCTTTCCCGCTGTCAGGTATTCGTACTCAAGAGCCTTGACAAAGAAGACCTTCAGACTCTTCTTGACAGGGCGGTGAGGGAAGATGTTCTCCTGAAGCAGAAGAACATTAAAATAGAAGAAACAGAGGCCTTGATGCGCTACAGCGGCGGAGACGCCCGCAAGCTCCTCAATGTTCTGGAAATAGTTGTCGATGCCAGTGCCGGCAAGGACCCCATAGTCATAAACAACGCCACCGTTACTGATTCAATCCAGGAGAACATGGCTATTTATGACAAGGACGGGGATATGCATTACGACATCATATCGGCCTTTATAAAGAGCATCCGCGGGTCGGACCCCAATGCCGCGATTTATTATCTGGCGAGGATGATAGACGGCGGCGAGGACCCTCTTTTCATTGCAAGACGCCTGTGTCTGAGCGCATCTGAAGATGTGGGCCTTGCCAATCCTAACGCCCTTCTTCTCGCCAATGCTTGTTTCGAGGTGGTGTCCAAAATCGGCATGCCGGAAGGCCGTATCCCGCTTGCTGAGACTACGGTTTATCTGGCATCTTCCCCCAAGAGCAACGGCTCGTACATGGCACTTGAGAAGGCTCTTGCCTATGTCAAGGAAACCGGGAACCTGCCTGTCCCCCTCCCCATCAGAAACGCCCCTACGAAGCTGATGGAGGAACTTGGATATTCTGACGGATACAAGTATGCCCATGACTATCCCGGGCACTTTGTAGACATGGAATTCCTGCCCGATGCAGCCCGTGGCACCGTCTTTTACGAACCGCAGCCAAACAAGCACGAAAACGTCCTCCGTGCCTACCTCGAAGCCTGCTGGCCCAAGTACTACAAGAAATAATCAGAAAGGATATCCCACACCGAAGTGGATTGCGGTATTGTCCCCAGTGAACCAGTCCTTGGGGCCGATCCACCGTGAACCGGCTGCAAGGGCAGGGTCACGGTAGCGTATGCCGGCATCTACCCTGATAAGGATGAGATCCAGGTTGAGACGTATTCCAAGGCCCCAGTCCGCTGCAAGGGATTCCGGCAGAGTCTTGATGTCGAAGGCAGCGCCCTCGGTTTCTGAATGGATGTCCCAGATATTGCCGATGTCAGTGAAAAGGGCGCCTTCTATCTTCCAGAACAAGGGGAACCGGTATTCGATATTCGCCTCCAGTTTCATCTCGCCTATCTGGCTTGGGATGGCAAAATCGGTAAGCATTGCCGATGTTCCCGGTCCAAGGGTCCTGGCCTGCCAGCCTCTCATGGACATTGCGCCTCCGCTGTAGAACTGCTTTTCAATAGGCAGTGAGGTGCTGTTTCCGTATGCGTAGCCTGCTCCGGCCATGAAATGGAGCGCGAGCGCCTGCAGTTCCCTGAATCCGAAACGGAATACCTTTCCCGCCTGGAATTCGGCCCTGACATACTGTGAGTAAGGCGTTTCCCAAATGGTATGCTGCCCTGCTTCGTTTACCGGCATGAACCGGTTGAAGGCGCTGATGACATTGCCGGAGACATCGGCCCCGAGCCTGAAATAATGGTAGGCCCCGGTGGGCACTGCCGATGCATCCGTGGTATAGTAGAAGTTGCCTCCTACGCCGATGTCCACGTGGTCCATGTAGGCCGCCAGGATGAAGGGGTTGCTCTGCTTGAGGCTGGTTTCAAAACTGCTGTCTATATTGAACAGGCGCACTATATTGGCCTGAAAAGGCGTCAGCAGATACGATATCCTGCTCCCCCATCGTCCGGTATAGGACATGGACGTCGAGATCATGGTCCTTTCATACTCGGGACGGTCCTGGTAGCTGAATGATGCCGAAATATCCGTTCTGGGGATGTAAGGTCCCTGGAAAAGATGATTGGGAAGACCCAGCGCCTTGGGGAAACGGAGGCTTCCGGAAACGCTTACTTCCGTAGAATAGGCGCTGTCTCCGGGCTTGAACTGGAAGTTGCCCTTGAGGCCCAGATTGAGTATCTCTCCCCCATGGAACACGTTCTTGTGATAGTAGCTCAGCTGCGGGGAGATTCCGAACAGGCCGGTAGAGTTTACGGACCCTTCGAGATTCGTCTTGAATCCCTGGATGCCGGAAGTGCGGAGGGCGATGTCGCAGTCCACCTTGTCATCGGCAGCGGGGGTCATGTTGATATTTACTCCGGAAAGCATGCTCACCGATGCGAAACGGGAGTATGTAGTGTTGATTTCCTTTTCGTTGTAGAGGTCTCCGGGGCGAAGCATATTCAGGTTTTCCAGGACGGACTGCCTCAGGCGGAGCTTTTCCGGGCGGGAAATGGTCACCTTGCCGATGGTGAACTTCCGGTGCTCTGCCGACGCTTCGGGCGAATCTCCCAGGGCGTAGTCCCTCACCTGCATTTTGAGGGTGGCTTTGCCGTCGTGCGAGAGGGTGTCGGCCTCGAAGGCGTAGAAATTCTTGGTGAAACCGTAGTAGCCGATGCTGCGGAAGTACTCTGCGCTTCTTGCCGCCTCTGCATCCAGGGCCGATTCGGAGAGGTACTGCCCCTTCTTTATGGTCGTGTTGGGAAGGTCGGCGTCGAAGTCTTGCTGAAAATTACCATACTGAGGAACCTCATAGGTAATTGAGCTTATTTTATAGCGCTTCCCTACATCTACATAATATGTAACGTAGACCTTCCTGCCCTTCACCTCTATATGGCTTTCCACGGAGGAACCGTAGTACCCGGTATTCTTGAGGTGGTTTTCCATGCTGGTGATGCTCTCTTCGACCTTGAAGGGGTCATATACCACAGGAGCCTCGCCGAGTTTTCTCACGAAGCGGCCGAAACCGGTTTCGTCATTGCCGATATTATACAGGGCGACGAAGGGATTTATGCCCAGGAAATAGGTGTTTGGCTTCTGGCCTATATATGTAGAAAGGGATGACGTATTGTATGAAGGGTCGTTTGCAACCACCTTGGTTTCCCTCAGGTGATACTCCCCATCTTTAAGGGAACGGGTGGTCCCGCAGGAGAGTACGAGGAGCATTGATACGATTATGCAAACTTTCCGTTTCATATATCTGCAAAAATAACACTTTTTGCTTATATTTGCACACTTTTATGCGTTGACAAGCGATGAAAAACAAGTACATTGATCTCATTGAGCAAACCTTTGATTTCCCTCAGGATGAATTCATGGTTGCAGACGGCAATCTGATGTTCAACGACATAGACCTGATGGACATTATCGATAAGTACGGTACCCCTCTCAAAATCACCTATCTGCCCAAGATATCTTCCCAGATACAGCGGGCAAAAAGGCTGTTCAAGGTAGCCATGGCCAAGGCCGACTACCAGGGAGAATACAACTACAGTTACTGTACAAAGAGCTCCCAGTTTGCTTTCGTGCTTCACGAAGCCCTCAAGAACGACATCCATCTTGAGACTTCATCGGCTTATGACCTCGACCTTGTCCAGGCACTGGAGAAGGACGGCTCGGTGAACAAGGAAGAGACTTTCATCATCTGCAACGGCTTCAAAAGGCCTCAGTACGTCGAGAATATCGCAACGCTGAGGAAGGCCGGCTGGAAGAGAATCATCCCCGTCCTGGATAACAAGAACGAATTCGACGACCTCTCGGAACTCATCGACGAGGAGACCTATCTTGGCATCCGCATCGCATCCGAAGAGGAACCCAACTTCGATTTCTATACCTCACGTCTTGGCATCCGCTATTCGGATATCGTCAAGTTCTACAAGGACAATATCGCAAAGCATCCCAACTTCCACCTGAAGATGCTCCATTTCTTCATCAATACGGGCATCAGGGACACTGCATATTACTGGAACGAACTTTCCAAGTGCGTAAGGGTATACTGCGAACTCAAGTCCATCTGCCCGGAACTGGACAGCCTGAACATCGGCGGCGGTCTTCCCAACAAGACCTCCCTTGCCATGGATTTCGAGTACGAATACATGGTGGAAGAGATCATTAACCAGATCAAGGTAACCTGCAATGCATACGGGGTCCAGGAGCCTGACATCTTCACTGAATTCGGCAGTTTCACCGTGGGAGAAAGCGGCGCCACCATATTCAAGATCCTGGATATCAAGCAGCAGAACGACCGTGAGAAATGGTACATGATCGACAACTCTTTCATGACCTGCCTGCCCGACACCTGGGGCCTTAACCAGCGCTTCATCCTCCTTCCTATCAACAAGTGGAACGACGAGTACCAGCGCGTGTTCCTGGGCGGTCTCACCTGCGACAGCCAGGACTTCTACAATGCCGACTATCACGCCAACGCCATCTTCCTCCCCACTATCCGCAGCCGCAGGGAGAACCTCTACATCGGCTTCTTCCACACAGGCGCCTATCAGGAGGCCATTTCCGGCTATGGCGGCATCAAGCACTGCCTCATGCCCTCCCCCAAGCACATCCTTATTGACAGGGACAAGGAAGGCAACCTCACCACCAGCGTCTTTGCCGAAGAGCAGAGCTCTGAATCAATGCTGAAGACGCTGGGGTACAAGTAGGTCTTCGCCCATAATGACATCTGCCGAGATTAAATACGTCAAGTCATTGTCACAGAAGAAATTCCGTGACGAATATGGCGTATTTACGGTAGAAGGCGAAAAACTTGTTGCTGAAGCAGAGAAATCCGGTTTTGTCATCGAGGCAAAGTACAGGAAGGAAGACATCGGCGATGCAGCGATGGAAAGGATATCCTCCCTTTCCTCACCCTCCCCTGTCCTTGCTGTAGTAAAACAGCCCTCCAGGCCTTTTGAAGCCCCATCCAAGGGCCTATACCTTGCTCTTGACGGCATCAGGGACCCCGGTAACCTCGGGACCATCCTGAGGATAGCGGACTGGTTTGGCATAGACGCTGTATATGCTTCCCCTGATACGGTTGAGCTCTATAACCCAAAAGTGGTCCAGGCCACGATGGGCGCCATCTTCCGCGTACCCTTCTACACTGCCGATATCCCTTCCCTCTGCCGCACCTACGACGGTCCCGTCTACGGCACTTTCCTTGACGGTGAAAACATGTACCGTAAAGAGCTGAAGGCTACCGGGATAATCGTCATCGGCAATGAGGCAAACGGCATATCAAAAGAGACGGCCGCGTGCGTCAGCGACCGTCTCTATATTCCTCCCTATCCTGCAGACGATTCCGGTTCGGAATCCCTGAATGCCGCCATTGCAACGGCCATCACCGTGGCCGAGTTCCGCAGGCGCTGTTAGTTTACTTTCACTGCCTTATAACCGCAGGACGGCACTTCTACAGTGTATACCGTCCTTACTGCTTTTATGCCAAGGTACTCAAGCGCTTCGGCGGGAATGCGGAGGGTTATGTCATCGGCGGGACCGAAGTTGGATACAAGTAGATAGGTGTCGGTGCCGTCTGAGCGGAGCCAGGCAAAGTGCCGGTGGGGGTTGAAATTGCCGTCCTGGCAGTAGCAGAGGTCGAAGGTCTTCCCTTCTCTGAAGGCCGGAAGCTTTGCGAGGTCAAGGAGTTCCCTGTATTCGGGAAGGACCTCTCCGGGGCCGAAGTGCTTTGCATTCCAGTCGAAGATGCTGGTTCTGCCGTCAAGGCCGCTGAAGCCTTCGGCATCCATTCCCCTTTCCCCCTGTTCCTGGCCGAAGTACAGCATGAAAGGAGCAGTATTGAGAAGCATCGAAACCGCAAGTGCGGCATTGCCTGCCTGTGCGTTTCCGCAGAAGAAATCGGAGGCAAGACGCTGCTCGTCATGGTTTTCGAGGAAGTTGAGCATGCCGCTCTGGAGATCTCCCAGGAACTGCCAGTTCCAGGTGATTCCCTGTGCTGAAGCATTGCTGCAGGTGACTGCGCGTAAAGTATCGTATAATCCGGACTTGTCGTAAAGCAAATCAAAGCCTACTTCGTCCAGATACATGCGGTATTTTTCCTTCTCGTAAACCTCGGCTATAAAGATGACTTCAGGGAATTCTCGCTTGATTTCGGCGATGAGCCACTGCATGAACTGCGGAGGTACGAGTTCAACCATGTCGCAGCGGAAGCCGTCGGCACCTTTGGAGGCCCAGAAGCGAACGGCAGCAAGCATCCTGTCCCATGTGGGAGTGTGGAAGTCGCAGTAATTGAGCTTTACCGTTTCCCACCAGTCGTTCATGCCGGGCTCCGGCGTGAATGCGTTGCCGGAAGCCCTTGCCGGATTCTCCTTATAAGTGTTCTTTACAGGAAGTTTCAGCTCCTGTCCGGGATAGTAGAAAAAGTCATTCCCGGGTGCCCAGTGGACGTTTTTGTCATCCCTTTTGCCCAGTTCGCCGTGATATTCCCTGGCAACATGGTTGGGTACGAAATCGAGGATAACCTTAAGGCCCGCAGCATGTGTGCGGTCGATAAGGTCTGCGAACTCCTGCATGCGGAGTGAAGGTTCATCGGCCATGTAGGGATTGACGTCAAAGTAATCCGTGATTGCATAGGGAGAACCGGCATCCCCTTTTACCACCTTTTCCGTTGCCGATGTGGCATGGCGCAGCATGCCTGTATACCATACATAACCGGCACCGAGTCCCTTGATATACTTAAGGGACCCGGAGTCGATTGAGGAGAATTTCCCCTTCCCCCAAAGACGGGGAAGGAGCTGATAGATAAGTGTTTTTACCAATTCAGGATCTTCTTGAAGTCGTAGTCTTCAGGATTCTGGACATACTTCTTTGCGGCTTCGTAGTCTGCCGGGGTGATATAGTGGCAGATGTGGCCGAAGTAGTTCTTGGAGGTGCCTCCCTCGATGTCTACGCGGCGAGGAGGAATCTTGCCGTCGGCCTGCTGGAGATCCTTGAGATAGAGCGGGTGGGCTGTGCCGAATGCATCGACATAAACCATGCAGCCGGTCTCTCCCTTTGCGAAGAGTTCATAAGCGCCCATTGCGAGCTCTGTGCAGTATGTGAGGTCATAGGCGATAGGATCCTGGCAGCGGACGTCGTAACCGATTTCCACCGGACGGGTCTTGACCTTGAGGCCGATAGTCTTGAACTTCTTTTCGAGGATGTCGTTGAAAAGGACAGCCTTGGAGATCTTGCCCAGTTCCGGATGGCCGTGCTCGTCGTAGGTCATGGAAACGCCTGCGTTCTTGATTTCCTGAGGGTCGAGGTCGTGGAAAACGCCTTCAGCAACCACTACGGTGCCGTAAGGGATACCAAGGATGTTCCTCTTGAGGATGGCCGAGAGAGCGAGGTTCACAATCTTGTCAAGGGTGATTGTGGTCTTGTTGAACATCTCGGGGATGATGGTCATGGGGCAGTGGGTTGCCTCGCCGATACCAAGGGCAAGGTGACCTGCGCTGCGGCCCATGGCGCTGATGATGAGCCAGTTTCCGCTGGTGCGTGCATCCTCGTAAACGGTGCGTGCGAGATGTGCGCCCTCATTCTTCGCCGAATTGAAACCGAAGGTAGGGGTATTGTTGGGAAGAGGGAGGTCGTTGTCGATGGTCTTGGGGACGTGGATATTGTGGATGGGATACTGCTTTGCCTCGAGGAACTTTGCGATGCGGTTTGCAGTGGATGCGGTATCGTCACCGCCGACGGTCACGAGGAGCTTGATGTTGTTTTCCTGGAAAAGACCAAGGTTGAAGTTCTCTTCGAAGTCCTTGTCGGTGGGTTTGAAACGGCTCATCTGGAGGTAGGAACCGCCGCGGTTGAAATAGGCATCGGCCTTGAAGAAGTCGATGTCTTCTGTGCGGGGAGTCTTGGAGAACAGGCCGCTGTAACCGCCGTGAAGGCCGATTACCCTGTAACCATTTGAAAGGAAGGTCTTTGCAACAGACATTACAACGGTGTTCATACCCGGTGCCGGGCCGCCTCCGCAGAGGATGATGATGGAATCTTTCATAAGTGTATTGAAGTTTGTACTTTGTCTTCGTTTTTCTAAACTACAAATATAGCCATTTTAAAAATTTTAAGCAATATTGAAATAAAGACGGATTTTTACTAAATTTGTAAATTATGGAAAAGAATGCAGCAAAAGCGCGTATAGATGAGCTCAGGGCCGTTCTTAACGAGAACAGCCGGCTTTACTATGTAGAGAATGCACCGGTGATGTCGGACTACGAGTTTGACACGCTCATGCATGAGCTGGAAGCGCTTGAGACTGAGTATCCTGAATTCATTACGGAGGACTCCCCCACCCGCCATCCGGGCAGCGATATCGGCACCGGATTCGTAAAGAGAAAGCACCGCTATCCCATGCTCTCGCTTGCAAACACCTACAGCATAGGAGAGGTGGAAGAATTCTCCGACAGGGTTTCCAAGGCTCTCCAGGGCAGGAATTTTTCCTACAGCTGTGAACTGAAGTTCGACGGTACTGCAATATGCCTTACATATCGGCACGGCAGGCTGTTCCGAGCACTCACACGCGGGGACGGTGTCATGGGAGACGACGTTACCGCAAATGCCAGGCGGATAGCCAATATCCCGGTCGAACTCAAGGGCGAAGGCATTCCTGAGGAGTTTGAAATCCGCGGAGAAGTGCTCATGCCCTACGAATCCTTTGAGAGGCTCAACCATGAAAGGGAGGTCCAGGAGGAAATGCCTTTTGCCAATCCCAGGAATGCCGCAAGTGGTTCGCTTAAGCTTCAGGACAGCGAAGAAGTAGCCTCCAGGGGCCTTTTCTGTACGCTTTACCATATTCCCGCCGGGCAGGTAGACTACCCCACCCACGACGCTGCGCTGTCTGCTGCAGCATCCTGGGGCCTGCCGGTTTCGGAGCATAGGAGAATCTGCCACGGAATATCGGAAATTGAAGATTTCATCGGCTATTGGGATAAAGAGCGCAAGAACCTTCCCTATGCCACGGACGGCATAGTGATCAAGGTGAACGAACTGGATATCCAGGAAGAACTGGGCTACACGGCAAAGAGTCCGCGCTGGGCCGTTGCATATAAGTACAAGGCAGAGCAGGCCCTTACGCCCATACTGTCAATCGATTATCAGGTTGGCCGTACCGGCGCCGTAACACCTGTAGCTAACCTGGAACCAGTCTTTATAAGCGGCACCATGGTAAAGCGCGCGACGCTGGTGAACGAAGACCAGATCCGCATGCTGGACATACACGAAGGTGACTATGTCTACGTGGAGAAAGGCGGTGAAATAATCCCCAAGATTACCGGCGTGGAAGAGTCAAAACGGGTACCGGGCGCAGTCAGGCCGGCATTCCCGTCCGTATGTCCGGACTGCGGCACTCCCCTTGTCCGCGAAGAAGGCGAGGCCAAGTGGTTCTGTCCCAACTCCAAGAGCTGCCCTACCCAGATTAAGGGCAGGCTGGAGCACTTCGTGTCCCGAAAGGCCATGAACATCCTTTGCGGGGAAGCCACTGTCTGCCAGCTCTTCGACGCGGGGCTTCTGAGAAAACCTTCGGATTTCTACAGGCTCCGCAAATGGGACATCATCTCGCTTGAAGGCTGGCAGGACAAGTCCGTAAGCCGTTTCCTCGATTCAATAGCGGCATCCAAGGCGGTCCCGTTCGAAAGGGTGCTGTTTGCCGTCGGCATCCGCTTCGTCGGAGAAACTACGGCAAGGGATATCGCCCGCCACTTTGGGGATATCGGCCGCCTTGCATCGGCATCAAAGGAAGAACTCCTGGAGGTGCCGGAGGTTGGAGGCGTCATTGCCGACAGCGTCTATGCCTACTTCCGAGACGAAGACAACATGGCCGAAATTGAGGCTTTGAAGGCGGCGGGGCTGCGTTTTTCCTCCGAAGCCGCGGCAGAGAAGGCATCGGCCGCACTTGAAGGCAAGACCATCGTCATAAGCGGAAACTTCTCGATTTCCCGTGACGATATGAAGGCCCTCATCGAGGCCCACGGAGGCAAGGCGGGGTCTTCCGTCAGCGGCAAGACCGCGTATCTGCTCGCCGGAGAAAAACCCGGCCCCGAAAAGCTAAAAAAAGCCGCGGAACTTGGTATCCCTGTCATCTCCGAGGCCGATTTCCGCGCAATGATTCCTGCTTCCGGGAGCAATTCAAACACGATAATCGAAGAACCCACACTGTTTTAGATGAAGAAGTTCTTTCATAAGGCGGCCGTTCTGATCCGGTGGATTTCCATCTGGGTCACGCGCATCGTGCGATTCCTGGCCCATGACCTGTGGCTTCTCAGAGAAGAGGATTTCACGCGGTGGAAAGGGCGTCTTGTGAAGGATCTAAAGACGGTTGTGCTAATGTACAACACCTTCATCGACCAGAAAATCGGATACCAGATTACTGCCCTGGCATACAGGAGCATGCTGTCCGTCGTGCCCGCGATAGCTATCGGCTTTTATCTCACGGACGGACTTGGCCTCCGCGATACATTTGCTCAGGTGCTGTATTCCAACATCGGCCAGGAGGAGGACCTTATCGAAAATCTCCTGCAGGCTGCCGACAATATTGTCATAACGGCGGAAAGCGGCCTCTTCGGCTTCATCTCCATGGCATCCTTCGTGTGGATAGTCCTGTCCCTGATGATGACCGTGCGCAAGGTGTTCAACAATGTCTGGAAGGTTGACAAGGAGCAGAACTTCCTGAAGATGATGGGCATCATTATCGGCATAACGATACTCGCTCCTTTCGTCGTCATCCTGTTTTTCTCCGGTTCCGTGGTCTATTCGCATGTCCTGGACCTTATAATTCCGGGCGGGACCATGCTTACGGAGAGCATAAAGAAATTTACAAGCTGGCTGCTCTTTGCCGCCGCCGCTGTCCTTATCATATCGGTAATGTACAAGTACATTCCGGGAACAAAGGTTCTGTACCGCCATGCTGTCAAGGCCGCACTCATTTCGGGCCTTGTCTTTACCGGCGTCCAGTACCTGTATCTGGAAACTCAGGTAATGGTGGCGAAACAAAGTGCAGTTTACGGCGCCCTGGCGGCGATTCCGCTCTTTATGATCTGGCTTAACCTGGGATGGACAATCATCCTGTACGGGGCCGAGCTTTCCTTCGCTTTCCAGAATGTGGACAAGCATAAGGTAAGTTCCGAGGATATCGACCACATGAATGAAGAGGTGCTCCGCAGCCGCAGGGAAAGAATACAAAAAACCATGACGAGGCTATGAGTTTTTCTCAGTTTACAGAAGAAGATTATAACGTAATCCAGGCCGATTGGGCAGTCCTCGAGGAGTCTGCCCGGAAGAGATGTGCATCCGCCGAAGAGCTGGAGGTGGTAAGACGTGCCTTCGAGTTCGCCAACAATGCCCACAGGAATGTGAGAAGGCGCAGTGGAGAACCGTATATGATTCACCCCATTGCGGTTGCCCAGATAGTGGTTGACAATATAGGACTGGGATACAAATCCATCTCTGCCGCCCTCCTGCACGATGTCGTAGAAGACACGGACTATACGGTGGAAGACATTCGCGAGAACTTCGGCGACAAGATTGCCTCCCTTGTAGACGGCCTCACCAAGATAAAGAATGTGCTTGACACCGAGGAGAAAACCCGCGGAACCGACATCTCCCAGCAAAGCCTCCAGGCCGAAAATTTCAAGCGCATACTCCTCACGATGAATGACGATGTGAGGGTTGTTCTCATCAAGCTTGCCGACCGCCTCCACAACTGCCGCACCATCGAGCACATGCCGGAACACAAGAGGGACAAGATCCTTTCGGAGACGATGTTCATCTTCATTCCCCTCGCCCACAGGCTTGGCCTTTACAGCATAAAGTCCGAACTGGAGAATATCTGGCTTCGCTACAAGGAACCGGAGGCCTATGAGGAGATAAAGAACAGAATCGACCGCAGCGTTGCCGAAAAGGGCAAGGAAATGCAGGAGTTCTGCGAACCCATCGAGAAGGCGCTAAAGGAGGTAGGTTTCAATTTCGAGATCAAGAAAAGGGTGAAGACCCCCTACTCTGCCTGGCATAAGATGCAGACGAAGCAGATTCCTTTCGAGGAAGTGTATGACCTTTATGCCATCAGGATTATCTTTGAGCCCGAAAACCGTTCCAAGGAGACCGAAAGGGATCAGTGCTACCGCATATTCTCCATCATTACAGATATTTACAGGTATATGCCTGAGCGCCTCAGGGACTGGGTCAAGCGCCCCAAGCAAAACGGTTATGAGGCGCTTCACTGTACCCTGCTCTCCCCTTCCGGCATCTGGGTGGAGGTTCAGATACGCACAAGGCGCATGGACGACATTGCCGAAAAGGGCATCGCCGCGCACTGGGCATATAAGAAAAACGGCTACCTGGGCGAAGGAGAGAATGAAATGGACCTGTGGCTGTCCCATATCAATGAGATTCTCTCCAACCCGGACGTAAATGCCCTCGAGCTGCTGGATATCATTCATAACGACCTCACTTTCACTGAGATATACGTCTTTACCCCCAAGGGTGAGCAGCGCATCATGGAGAAAGGTTCCACCGCCCTTGATTTTGCCTACCTCATCCATACGGAAGTGGGCAACAAGGCTATTGCCGCAAAGGTGAACCAGAGACTGGTGACCCTTAAGCACGTACTCAAGACCGGTGACAAGGTGGAAATCATCACTGCCGAAGACGGCCGCCCCCAGAGTGACTGGCTCCATTTCCTCAAGACAAGAAAGGCGAGGAACCAGGTGTCGGATTACTTCAAAGCCCAGCGCAAACAGACGGTGGAACTTGGCCGCACCATGCTGCAGGCCCAGATTGACAGTATTGGGCTCAAGCTCGACGAACGCAATTTCCACAAGCTTGAAACCGCCTTCCAGGTTGAAAACAGGGATGACCTTTTGTTCGGTATCGGCTCAGGGTCGCTTTCCATCGGCAATATAGGAGAGATCCTGCACAAAGATAAGGCATCTTCCGGTTCTTCCTGGATCAGGAGGGTCCTCAGGCTGGATGAGAAGCCAAAGCAGCCGCACGCAGAAAGCAATACCTATATTATCGGCAGCACGGAGCATGGCGGCGGGTTCCAGATTGCAAGCTGCTGCAGCCCCATTCCTGGAGACCCTGTGATTGGATTCAAGTCCCCTGACGGAACCATTACCGTTCACAAGAAAAGCTGTGCCGTTGCCGAAAGTATCGCCGCCACGCACGGAGACTGGGTTGTAGTTCCCAAGTGGCCCGATCAGTCGGAAGACGATTCCTTCCTTGTGAGGGTTTCAGTGCGCGGAATAGACCGCGTGGGCCTTCTGAACGAGATTACCCGCTACCTGTCCCTTGTCATGGGCGTGAACATGAGAAAGCTCAGCCTGTCGGCAGACAGCGGCGTATTCGAGGGGTACATAGACCTTTATGTGAGTTCCCGTGACATCCTTGAAAAGATGATAAAGAAGCTTTCTTCCATCGAGGGCATAGAAAATGTAAGCAGAACCGCGATATGAAGCTGAAGAAACTACTTCCCCTTGTTCCTGCAGCCATGGTTCTGGGAGCGATGATGTTCCCTTCCGGCTGTGCCAACACCACCACGCCTCCTACCGGCGGGGCCAAGGACACCATTCCTCCGGTCATAACCAAGGTATACCCTTTGCCGGGTACCGTGAATGTTCCCACACATAAGACCAAGGTGCGTTTCTGGTTCAACGAGTACGTGAAAATCAAGGATGCCAACGGCATCTTCCTCTCTCCGCCACTGGAGAAGAAGCCCAAGGCTGTCATAAGGGGAAAATCCGTGGAGGTCTCGTTTGAAAGCGACCTGGACTCCAATACAACTTATACCCTTGACCTTACCGGCGCCATTGCAGACAACAATGAAGGCAACATCTTCCAGGGCTATACGCTGGTATTCTCTACCGGAGAACATATAGATTCCATGTGCATGACCGGCATGGTCCAGGACTGCAACTCGCTCATGCCCATAAAGGGTGCCACCGTGCTCCTGTACAAGGACTACGCTGATTCCGCCGTCCTCAAACACCGTCCCGTCGCCGCTGCCAAAACCGACGACTGGGGCTATTTCAGCCTCCGGAACATCAAGGATACCCTTTACCGCATCTATGCAATCCGCGATGCGAACAACAACAATATCTATGAACCCGAGAGCGAGAGCGTAGCCTTCCTGGACACCCTTTTCAGGCCGAAGACTGTCTACAATGACTCCATTTACGAGTTCAAGAAGTTTGACATGAAGGATACCGCGCTGTGCCTCGCAAGAAAGGCCGACGTGGAACTGAGCGTCTTCCGTGAAAGGCCGTCCAAGCAGTATATCGTCAAAAAGGAAAGGGTGGGCCTCAGAACCGCATACCTTACCTTCATGGCTCCGGATACCAGGATCAACTCGCTCAGAATCAAAGGCGTCGCTGCCGACAAGCTGATCAGCCAGTTCAATCCCCAGAAGGATTCCCTGGAGCTTTGGGTCAATGACCAGAGAAAGATGCCGGATACCCTCCAGCTCGTTATCAACTACGACAAGACAGACACCCTTGGCCGCCTTAGGCCTACGGAAGAAACGGTAAAGCTTGCCATCACCAAGGAAATCCGTGCCGAAATGATGAAGTCCTCCCGTGACCGCAAGCACGAAGATACCGTTGCTGTCATGACAACCACTGCAGACGCGACTACTATCGAACATACCGGCTTCCAGATAGAGTTCAAGTATCCAATCATTGCCGAGGCCTGGGATTCCCTGAAGCTTCGCATGCTCAATCCCCGTCAGCAGGAATCATTCGGAAAAATAAAGATCACCAGGGATTCCACCAACCTGAGGAAGTATTCAATAATGCCCACGGAGCCGTTCCAGACGGGATATGACTACTTCCTTAAAATCCCCTACCGCGTGTTCCAGGACGTGAACGGTTTCTACAACGATTCCACGGAACTCAAGGTAACCCTGCCAACCGACGAGAAACTGAGTTCCATTACCCTGGAGCTCTCAGGGGTGCATCAGAAATATATCATCGACCTTCTCAACGAAAAGCGCGACAAGATAATCCGTACCCTCATCGTAGATAAGGACGGTCCGGTTGTGTTCCCATACCTTAAGGCCGGCAGCTACTGCATAAGGATGACCGAGGATATAAACAGGAACAATATCGTTGATACAGGCGTGCTCCTGGACCACAAACAACCTGAAAAGGTGCGCTTCTTCAAGCTCGATGACCAGTTCATGATAAAGGTCCTTGAAAAGGCGGAAATGCTTTGGACGGTAGATATGGAGGAAATGTTCAGATGAAAAGATTCTTTCTCGTATCCATAATCCTGCTGTCTTCAGTCTTCTCCTATGCCCAGACAGACATTGACGCAGAGTTCTTTTCCCTTCCGGAAAATGTAACCCCGGAGTATCTGGACAGCGTTCAGATCAAATCCGTGAAACCCAACGACTATTGGGAGGCAGGCGTGTTCGGAGGAGCATCCATGCAGTATGGGTTCTTCAACCCCACGAGGCTTGTGAAATGGCACATACAGTATCCTGTGTTTGGTTTTTCATTTATCCGTCACTTCACCATGTTCGGCATTTTCCCCAACATGGCGTTGGAGTTCGGCGCACAGCAGAACTATGAGGGGTATGAATTCAAGACCAACGAGGAAACTGGCAGCAGGGCAACCGAGTCCGGTGCGTATCAGGTTTCGATGAAGGTGCCGGAAGTCTTTTTCCTGTCCCATTTCCATATAGATGCCTCGGAGTATTTCAAGATACTTGCAAAAGTCGGCATTTACGGCGGATACCGGACTTCCATTCACAGGACTCTCGACCCCTTGTATGAGACATCGTCTTATACCCAGTTCGAAAACGAGTTCAGGGATTACGACCGCCGCTGGACTTATGGCGTGCAGGGAGGACTTGGTTTTGGTATTATGTTCGACCCTTTCGAGATTCATTTCAACGTGCAGATAAAGTGGGGCTGGGAGTCATTCTGGAACCCGGACTATGCCAGCCAGTACTACTACCGGTTCGCATATCCGCTTGACCTTGCCCCTACCTTCGGCATATATTATCACCTGTCGCCCCGCCATGGCCATTCCCGGTCACAGCTTAAGAAAATGGCAAAAGAAATTGTAGCGAATCAATGAAAACACTTACAGTAAAAGTCGGAGACGTCCTCATAGGCAGCGAGCATCCCATCGTTGTCCAGACAATGTGCAATACCCCTACTTCAGATATAGATGCAACCGTTTCCCAGTGCCGGCGCCTTGCCGCTGCCGGTGCCGGTCTGATAAGGATCACCACCCCTTCCCTCCAGGACGTGGAGGCTCTGGGCCGAATCAGGACCTTCCTCCACAGCGACGGAATCACTACCCCCATCGTTGCCGATGTCCATTTCTCGGCAGAGATAGCCAAGGCGGCTGTGAAGGTTGCCGACAAGGTCCGCATCAACCCTGGCAATTTCCATGCAGACCATGCGCGTGCAAGGGTTCTTTTCGGTGAGTTCCTGGATGAGTGCAAAGAGTATGGAAAGGCCATCAGAATCGGCCTGAACCATGGTTCCCTGGGGAAATATATCATCGACAGATTCGGCAATACACCGGAGGCGATGGCGCTAGCAGCGATGGAGTGGATAGACATGTGTATCGAGAAGGAGTTCTACAATGCCGTGATCTCCCTTAAGGCTTCGAATACGGTAGTCATGGTAGAGGCATACAGGGCCCTTGCGAAGATGATGCAGCAGCGCGGAGTGGTTTACCCCGTCCATGTGGGCGTTACCGAAGCCGGAAACGGCGACAGCGGCCGCATCAAATCCTGCGTCGCCATTTCTACGCTTCTTCAGGAGGGTATCGGCAATACGGTGAGGGTTTCACTTACGGAAGATCCGGAGAAGGAGCTTCCCGTCGGGTATTATCTGGCATCGAGGTACGGACTGCCCGTGCAGGAAGGATTCGGCCCTACTGATGAAAGAGAAATCGCTCTCCTGAAGGCTGCATGCGATTATGGCCGTCCCCTTCTTACAAGGGAGATTGACGATGTGGATGTGACGGTTCCCTCGATACCGAATCTAAGGGATGAGCTTCTGCAGGCCGCACGGCGCCGTTTTTACAAGCCCGAATACATTGCATGTCCCGGCTGCGGAAGGACCAAATACGACCTGGAAACCACCTTCAACAAGGTAAAGGAAGCCACGTCCGGTTTCAAAGACATCGTCATTGCCGTAATGGGCTGCATCGTAAACGGTCCCGGTGAAATGGCCGATGCCGACTACGGCTACGTAGGAGAAGGCGCCGGCAAGGTTACCCTATACCGAAAAAAAGACCCCGTCCTGAGGCATATACCTGAGAACGAGGCTGTTTCGAAACTCGTGGAGTTGATTACTTCTGATCGGGAAGAACGGCGATAACGCTTTCAACCGCCCTTACCTTATCCCCTACCGCCACCTTGATTTCTGCATCGAGGGGAAGAAACATGTCTATCCTTGAGCCGAACTTGATGACTCCGCACTGCTCACCGCGGTTTTCCATGTTCCCGGGCTCGGAATAGCATACAATCCTTCTTGCGAAAGTGCCTGCAATCTGCTTGAAGAACACCTGTCCGTACTTGTTGGAAAGGCAGGAGGATGAGTGTTCGTTCTTCTCCGATGACTTGGGATGGAAGGCAAGGAGGTACTTGCCGGGATGATACTTGTAGTACTCCACTTCCCCGCTGATGGGCCAGAAGTTGCAGTGCACGTCGAAGAAATCCATGTACACGGAAACCTGGATGCAGTCCTTCTTGAGATACTCCTTCTCGAATACCTTTTCTACAATCACCACCTTGCCGTCTGCAACGGAAGTTACCAGGCGGTGGTTTTCATGGTCCGGAACAGTCCTGTTGGGAACGCGGAAGAAGTAGGTGATGAAAACCATGAATGTGAGAAGAACCAGGGCAATGGGAATGCTGATCCACAGATTATGGATGAACCATGCATCAATGAAAATGAGGACAGCACAGATGCACCAACTGGTAAAAATAGTGCCGTAGGAGTCCGTATCAAGTTTTATAAATCTCATACGAGTCCGTTAATTGCAAGGTAGATAAAACCGGCCGGAATGGCAAAGAGTGCGCTGTCAAAGCGGTCCATGAGACCGCCATGGCCGGGAATTATATTGCCGGAATCCTTCACGGAGAAGCTGCGTTTCCACTGGGATTCAAACAGGTCTCCGAAGGTTCCGAGTACGTTCATTATTATAGCAAGCAGTATGCAGTGCCACCACGGGAATGGGAAAAGTCCGGTGACGCAAAGGATAACTGATGCGACGGCGGCGAGGAAAATGCCACCCCAGAAACCGGCCCAGGATTTATTGGGGGAAATACTGGGAAAGAGTTTCTTCCCGCCTTTCTGGCCAAAGAGCATTCCAAAGCAGTATGCGCCCACATCCCCTGCCCAGATAATGCAGAAGAAAGCTACCATGAGGATTCCGTTGAAGCTGCCTCCACGGAATACCACAAAGTTTGCAAGTGCCAGAGGAAGAGCGATATACAGGAGCCCTGTATATATGAATGCGGTGAGATGGAAATCGCTCCTGTCCTTTTCCAGGAGAGTGGAAATCATGATTGCAAGGAGAAATATTGCCGATATGCTCACAATCTTGTTGGGGAGGCCGTATCCCGTAATGCCGAAAACGGCCAGGAAGGCAAGCCCGCCCAGGAGTATAGCAAAAATACGTGGCAGTTTGTATCGGTCTCCCATGGTAATCCTATAGAATTCCACGAGCATCCCGCAGCTCATGCATACGAACAGCACTGCATACAGAGCCGGATGAATGAGGAGTCCTGCCAGCATTACTGCTAGGAAAACGGTTCCGGAAATAGTCCTTTTTACGGTAGTATTCATTCTTCAGTTTATTCTGTAAACCTGTCTTCCTCAGCGGGTTTCACCTTTGGACCAAGGATGGTTTCAATATCTTCTGCAAAGATAACTTCTTTTTCCAATAGCAGGGCTCCAAGTTTCATGAAACCGTCCTTGTTCTCATTGATGAGTTTGCGGGTACGGTCATGTACATCTTTTACGATGGCTTTCACCTCTGCATCCATCGCTTCAGCAGTCTTCTCAGAGTACGGCTTGACGAGGTTGTATCCGCGGGAGCCAGTAGAATCGTAGAAGGAAAGGGCACCCACCTTGTCTGACATTCCGTAGTACTGGACCATGGCATAGGCCATTCCGGTCATTCTCTCAAGGTCGTTCAAAGCGCCGGTAGAGGGCTCTCCATTGAGTATTTCCTCTGCCACACGGCCACCTATGAGCTGGCACATGTGGTCCATCATGACGCTGCGGGACCAGTTCTTCCTCTCTTCGGGGAGGCTCCATGTAAGACCGAGGGCGTTGCCTCTGGGGATGATGGAAACCTTGAAGACGGGATCGGCATAAGGGAGGAGCCAGCCGACGAGGGCGTGGCCTGCCTCATGATAGGCGGTGGTGCGCTTTTCGGCCGGGGTCATGATGGTGTTGGACTTGCGCTCGAGGCCGCCGATTATGCGGTCTACGGCGTCCAGGAAGTCCTGCTGCATGACGGCGGTGTGGTTGCGCCTTGCTGCCGTAAGTGCCGCTTCGTTACAGACATTGGCGATATCGGCACCGGAGAATCCGGGGGTGTGCTTTGCCATGAAGCTTACGTTGAAGTCTTCGCCCAGTTTGATGCCCCTGAGGTGTACGTTGAAGATTTCTTCCCTTTCCTTGAGTTCGGGCAGTTCGACGTGGATCTGGCGGTCGAACCGGCCTGCCCTCATGAGGGCCTGGTCGAGGATGTCGGCGCGGTTTGTGGCCGCAAGGACGATGACGCCGCTGTTGGTGCCGAAGCCGTCCATCTCCGTGAGAAGCTGGTTAAGGGTGTTCTCCCTTTCGTCATTCGACGAGAAGCCGCCGTTCTTGGCACGAGCACGTCCTACTGCGTCGATTTCGTCGATGAAAACGATGCAGGGGGCCTTTTCCTTTGCCTGGCGGAACAGATCCCTCACGCGGGATGCACCCACGCCGACGAACATCTCGACAAAATCTGAACCCGAGATGGAGAAGAAGGGGACGTTGGCCTCCCCTGCCACTGCTTTTGCAAGAAGGGTCTTGCCGGTTCCGGGAGGCCCTACGAGCAGGGCTCCCTTGGGGATTTTGCCGCCGAGGGAGGTGTATTTATCGGGATTCTTGAGGAAATCCACGATCTCCATCACTTCTTCCTTTGCGCCGTATAGGCCAGCTACGTCCTTGAAAGTGACTTTTACGTCGCCTTTTTCGGTTTCACGTGCGGTTGATTTTCCAGTATTGAAAGGATTCATGCCGCCGGCGCCGGGGCCACCCACGCCGCGGTTCATTCCACGGAAAATCATAACCCAGAACAGTACCAGAAGGAGAAGCGGGAAAATCATCTGGAAGATGTCTCCCCAGATGTGCTCTTCGTTCGTGATGACTACCTTGAACTGGTCCGATGCAGGCAATTCGCTGTTCAGCGACTCGAAAGTAGTCTCCGGATCGAATTTGCTGGAGACTAGGAAAAACATGTGGGGCGCCCTTTTCGGGGGGACTCCTCCGCGGAAGCGGTCTGCATATTTGGCAAGACGCTCGGGGCGGATTTTGATTTCGCCTTTGTAGTCGTTCCTGACGAATACGATTTCTGCAACGTCACCGTTCTGGATCATGGTCTGGACCTCGGCCCATTCCACTTTTTCCGGCGATGCTGAGTTCTGGTTGCGGAAAAGGAGATATCCTATTCCTATAAATATCAGGATGTATATCCAGGATAAATTCAGAGTGAAGGAGAAGCCCTTCTTTCCGTTATTATTGTTCTTTTGTGCCATCGGACGCCTTTTTCTTTCGCTGCTCTTTGTATTCTTTGCGGGGGACATCGGCCCAGAGGTCTTCCAGACGGTAGAAGTCCCTGTATTCCTTGAGGAAGATGTGCACGACTATATTGCCGTAGTCCTGGATGATCCAGAAATTGTTCTGCTCACCCTGGGAACGGTAGAGGGTATGCCCCTCTTCCTTCATCTTCTGGGCGATGTTGTCGGCAACAGCACCAACCTGAGTGGTGTTGGAGGCGTCGCAGACTACGAAGAAATCCGTGATTGCACCATCTATCTTTCTGAGGTCCAGGGAAATGACGTCGCATCCCTTCTTGTCAAGTATGGCGTCGGCAATGAGCCGGAGGTCATGAGTAATCATAAAACTTTGTTCTGTTTTTCAGTCTACAAATATAATCAAAAAAGGGGCCAACTCAAAGAGGTATGTCATTTTGTCATTACAAGGAATATTTCGTATATTTGAAAGACTAAAATGACAAGTATTATGGATTCCAATTCTGTCCTCAAGATTTTTAAGGAAATTACGTCTGTTCCGCGTGAAAGCGGCCACGAAGCCCCTATGACCGCATGGCTTCAGAAGTTTGCCAAAGACCATGGTCTGGAATGCAAGACAGACAAGACAGGCAATGTCCTTATAGTGAAAGAAGCCGCTCCGGGCAAGGAAAACGTTCCTGCCCTTGTGCTTCAGGCCCATCAGGATATGGTCTGCGAGAAAAACGCGGGATTCGATTTCGACTTCCTTACCCAGGCCATCCCCTATGAGATCGAGGACGGCTGGATGATAGCAAAGAATACCACTCTGGGCGCAGACGACGGCATCGGCATAGCTGCCTGCCTTGCACTTTTGGAAAGCGACCTTCCTACTGGTAAGCTGGAGTGCCTGTTCACTATCTCTGAAGAGACCGGCATGGACGGTGCTTTTGCGCTTGAAGAGGGTTTCTTCTCCGGCAAGACACTTATCAACCTCGACTCCGAAGACGAAGGCCAGATGTTCGTTGGCTGTGCCGGCGGCATGGATACCACGGCCACCTTCAGTTTCGAACGCGAGGCCCTCAGAAAGGGCTACAAAGCCATTTCCGTGAAGGTTTCCGGGGCTCAGGGCGGCCACAGCGGTGACGATATCAACAAGCAGCGGGCAAATGCCCTGCGTGAGCTTGTGCGTTTCCTCTATACTGAAATGCAGTATGACTGGCAGCTCCTTTCAATCGACGGCGGCAACAAGCCCAACGCCATCTGCCGTGAAGCCGAGGCCATCCTTGCCGTTCCTGCCGATGAATTCCAGGAAATGGTGGATGACGTCACAGCCTTCAGCAAACTGCTCGCAGAAGAATATGCCACTTCCGATCCCGCTGTGCGCGCATCGGCAGAAGCCGTCGAATGCAGCCTGAAACCCATCGCAGAGGGCGATGCAGCCAATATTATCACTACCCTGCTCGCCGTTCCGCACGGAGTGGAAAAGATGTCTCCGGACATCCCCGGCCTGGTAGAGACTTCGACCAACCTTGCCGCCGCGCATATCAAGGACGATGTCCTCACCGTGATCACTTCACAGAGGAGCTCCGTCGTATCCGAACTCCACGCCATGGCAGAAAGGGTGGAAGCCGCATTTTTCCTTGGCTCATTCGATGCCGAACACCACGGCGAATATCCCGGCTGGAAGCCTAACCTCAAGTCCCACATTCTGGAAATTGCCGTGGATTCTTACAAGGAACTGTTTGGCGTCGAACCGCTTGTGCTGGCAATCCACGCCGGGCTCGAATGCGGCCTCTTCCTCGAGAAATTCCCGGATCTGGACATGATTTCCTTCGGCCCCACGCTCCGCGGCGTCCACGCTCCCGGTGAGAAACTGGAACTGGCATCGCTGGAAAAGTTCGTCAAGCATCTTGAACACGTTGTCGTAAACTTCAGATAATGCTCATCGCACCTTCCATACTCGCGGCCGATTTCCTGCGTCTGGAAAAAGACGTGGAGCTGGTCAATTCCCATGCGGATATCTTCCATCTGGATATCATGGACGGCACTTTCGTCCCCAATATATCCTTTGGATTCCCGGTCGTAGATGCCATTGCCTCAAAGGCCCGCAAACCCCTCGACGTGCATCTGATGATAGTCAATCCTGAAAAGTACGTCAAGCGCTTTGCCGATTCCGGTGCATCCATGATAAGCTTCCATTATGAAGCGGCCCTGGAACGCACTCCGGAGGTGATTTCTCTCATCAAGTCATACGGTGTGAAAGCCGGTGTCGTCATTAATCCCGACTGTCCCGTCGAGAAGATTTTCCCTTATCTTGACAGCGTGGATTTCGTTCTCGTAATGAGCGTTTTCGCCGGTTTCGGCGGCCAGAAGTTCATTCCGGAAAGTCTTGACAGGGTAAAGGCCGTCAGGGTGGAACTCGACCGCATCGGCCGACATGAAATCCCTGTGGAAGTTGACGGAGGGGTGGATCCCACCAACGCCCCGCAGCTGAAAGAGGCGGGGGCCGCAATACTGGTAGCCGGAAGTTCCGTCTTCCGCGCGCCGGATCCCGTAAAGGCGATTGAGCTTATGAGAGTATAAAGATAAAGCCCCGGAGACGGGGCTTTATTATTGGCCGATGGCCATCGCTTCTATGCTTCCACGCTTACTGTGAGCATCGATTCTATGTCTTGCACCCACTGCCGGAACAGTTTGTCGGTATCCTTCAGATTCTGTACGGTTGTGCATGAATGCAATACGGTCGCATGGTCCTTTCCGCCAAGTTCGGCACCGATAGTTGACAGTGAACATGTAGGTATAAGGGTACGGCATTCGTACATTGCGATCTGTCTTGCCTGGACTATCTGACGCTTACGGGACGTTGAGACCATAATCTCGCGCGTAATATTGAAGTATTCGCATACGGTGTCCACAATGGTGTCGATGGTAAGTTCAGTCTTGGTCTCCCCTACTATCTTGCCGGTAATGCTTTCTGCGAGCTCTACGGTGAGTTCACGGTGTGCGAGCGTTGCGTTGGCAAGCAGGGAGGTTAGTGTGCCTTCCAGTTCGCGGAAATTGGTATTCACGCGGGTTGCGAGGAATACGAGGACATCCTCGGGGATGTTCACGCCTTCACGTGAGGCGCGGCTTCTGAGCATTTCCAGACGGGTGGCATAGTCCGGGCGGGTCAGTTCAACGGAGAGTCCCCACTTGAAACGTGAGAGCAGGCGCTCTTCGAAGTTCTGAAGGTCGGACGGGGCACGGTCAGAAGTGAAAATGAGCTGTTTTCCGTTCTGGTGCAGGTGGTTGAACACATTGAAAAATGCATTCTGTGAACCGGGGCCCAGAAGCTCATGGATATCATCCACGATAAGGACGTCAATCCTCTGATAGAATGCGATGAAGTCCACGATCCTGTTGCCCTTAACGGCATTCATGTACTGAGTCTTGAACTCGTTGCCAGAAACGTACAGCACTACCAGATTCTGGAAGCGTTCCTTGATGTCAATGCCGATTGCCTGGGCAATGTGCGTTTTTCCAAGGCCCGGACCGCCGAAAATAAAGAGCGGATTGAAGGGATTCTTCCCGGGGGCCATGGAAATACTCTCGCCGGCGTTGATGCCAAGGCGGTTGCAGTCCCCTTCCACGAGATTGGAGAAGCAGTATACAGGATTCAGCCGCGGGTCGATCTTCAGCCGCTGCACTCCCGGATATACGAAAGGGCTGGGATTTCCGGTAGGCTGGAATGTGTTGATGGAAACGGTATCGTTTACCGGAGTCGCCGCCTTTGCGGCCGGCAGCAGCATTCCTTCCTTGTCGTGCACGGGGTGTACCAGGTAGAAGAGTTCTGCATCTGCGCCGACGGCACGGCGGAGCGTCATCTTTATAAGGTCACGGTATGCACCTTCTATATATTCACGGAAATAGTCCGACGGGACTTCCACTACAAGTTTGGAACCCTCCAGGGAGACAGGCCTGATGAGCTTGAACCATGTGTTGAACTGCTGAGGCTCAATGTTGCTTTCGATGATCCTCAGGCAGTTGTTCCACACCGCAATATGTCTTTCCTGGTCTGTCATTGACTGGATTACTTGAAGTATTTATGCAGTTTTCGCTAACGTTGGAATGCAAATATGGAGGAAAAATTTTTGATAAAAAAACAAATTAACTATTGCTATTAAAAAAATTTATTCCCATATTTATTAAGCAGTGGTTGAAAATCGACGAATTATTAACTTCTGCATTATCAGGTAATTATAAGCCATAACTCGCCCTTCAAAAGCTGTGTGAAATTTTCTTAATTATAATTTTTCCAAATTAAGCGCATGGCGGAAAATACCCTTTCAAAGGTTTGCAATGCAGCAGAAAACGCTGTTGTGACAATATTTATTCCGGAAGTTTTACGATAAATGCGTCAGGAAAAATTTTCTGGATTTTCGCAAACTGTTTTTTTGCCTCTGCCTGAGAAGAAGAAACGCCCACTATATACTTGTTGTATTTCCCTGATTTTACCAATACCGGTTTATATCCTGCAAAGAATGGATCATTCAGGTCCATGGCCTTTGACGTTACCAGAATCTGTGTGCCATAGCGGGGGCCCTGGGGCTTTGCCTCCGGGACCGGATTTGCGGCTTTGGGTTCTTCCTTTGGCTTTGCAGGAGCTGCCTCTGCGGGTTTTGCCGGTGCAGGCTCGTCCTTACGCACCTGCATGGAACCGTCGTATCTGGATTTGAATGTGGAAAAAGCCTTGAAGAGATTGTCGGCAATTGCGTCGCGTCCGCTTTCGCTGCGCATGGTCTCCAGATCGTCAGGATTGGTGATAAAGCCTACTTCTACAAGTACCGACGGCATTGCAGTACGCCAAAGGACCCAGAACGGATCCTGCGACACTCCCCTTGAATGCCTGATGGGTGTTGACCCCATGGCGGCGGCGACATCCTCTGCGAATGCAAGGCTGTTGCCAAGATGCGCATTCTGCATGAGGTTGAAAATAATTGAGGACTGGGGGTCGTTGGGGTCGAAACCCTGATATTTTGTCTCGTATCCCTCCTCGAGCATGATTACGGAGTTCTCCCTTTTAACCAGGTCCAGGTTTTTTGAATAAAGGTCATTTCCTTTCTTCCGGGACTGTCCCAGGCAGTGTATCGAATACCCGTTTGCGGTAGTTCCCTTCTCTACAGAGTTGACGTGTATGGAGATGAAAAGGTCGGCCCCGGCCTTGTTGGCAAATACCGCCCTGTTTTCCAGTTCTACGAAGGTGTCGTCGCCTCTTGTGAGGAGGACGGCAATGTCCGGATATGCGCTTGAAATCTTGTTCGCAAGGCGTTTGCCGATATCCAGGGTTATGTTTTTCTCGTAGGTTTTCTTATCCCTGCTGATGCAGCCGGCGTCTTTCCCGCCATGGCCCGGGTCGATTACAACGGTTTTCAGGCTCATCTGGCTTTTGGACGCGCTTTCCTGCCCATGCACGGGCACGGTGATTGCAAGGATGAGAAGGACTGTTGCAAACAGGCTGGAAATGCGTTTCATGACTGCGAGGTTTTGAAATGTGTGGAAATAGTCTTAATTTTGTACCTTATATTATTGGACAAATTTAGCAAAATTTGCGGATGTCTGCAAGTAAACTCAAATATCTTGCCGCGGCGATACTGCTCACATGCAGCATTGCCATGCATTCGCAGACAGTCAGCGATACGCTGGACAGGCATCTGACAGACAGCACGTTCTCCAGTCCTTCAGATTCCCTGAAACTCGCAGATTCCCTTGACGCCGCCCGCAGGGATTCGCTCGACCTCCTCAAGAAGAGTTCCCTTGAACGGCCTGCGTTCACCACTGCAAAAGACTCCATCATAACAGATTTTTCCGACGGCAAACGCATGATATACTATTATGGAGGTGCTACAGTGGAGTATCAGAACATGAAACTCACTGCAGACTACATCGAGTATGACATGCTCACCAACACCGTGTTCGCCCGTGGCCAGAAGGATCCGACCACAGGAGAGTGGAAAGGACAGCCGGAAATGACCGAAGGGGGGCAGCAGTACAAGATGGAAGAACTGCGGTACAATTTTGACACGCAGAAAGCCCGCATCACCAACATGATTACGAAAGAATCAGAAGGCCTTCTCCAGGGAAAGAAGATCAAGATGATGCCGGACAAGTCCATCAACATGCAGGACGGCGTGTACACAGTATGTGATTTGGAGGAGCCCCACTATTTCCTCAAGCTCAGCATGGCCAAGGTGGTCACAAAACCGTCCCAGAAGACCGTTTTCGGCCCTGCCTGGCCTGTTGTGGCAGGTGTTCCATTCCCGGTTGTCATTCCCTTCGGTTTCGTTCCCAAGAAGCCTTCCCGCGCTACGGGCATGCTGATGCCTACCTTCGGTGAGGAGCAGGCACGTGGATTTTATATCAGGGATGCCGGCATGTACTTCGTTTTTGGAGATTACTTCGACCTTTCCGTCACCGGAGACTATTACACACTTGGTTCCTGGGCTATTGACGTCAACTCAAGATATAAGGTAAACTACAAGTTCAACGGCCAGCTGTCACTCACCTACTCCAATGACCAGACCGGTGAACGCGGAAGTACTGACTTTGTCCAGTCCAAGAACTTTGGCTTCAGATGGTCGCATTCTCAGGACTCCAAGGCTCATCCTGGAACATCTTTCACGGCTTCGGTAGACTTTTCCAGCCCGTCGAACAACCGTTTCAATGCAACTTCCGTCCAGCAGGCCCAGCAGAACCAGGTGGGATCCTCAATATCCTATTCCCATAACTGGAACGGCAAGTTCAACCTCTCCGTGAATGCCCTGCACAAGCAGAATTCAAGAGACTCCAGCTACTCTTTCACGCTCCCTAACGTAACCTTCTCTGTTACGCGTTTCTACCCGTTCAAGCGCAAGACCCGCGCAGGAAAGGAAAGGGCATATGAGAAGATTTCCTTCGGCTATTCCACGTCGTTCCAGAACACCCTCAGCTTCAAGATGCGTGACCTGCAGGACTACGTAATGGACGAAAACGGGAACCATGTACTTGCAGAAAACAGCGCAGGCAACATTTATCGCACCAAGGAGTTCGGTGATTCACTCGGCATAAAGGCCATGAATTACATGAGGAACGGAATGAACCACAATTTCCAGATTGGTCTTCCCAACTTCACGCTTTTCAAGTATATCAACGTCACTCCTTCCGTGAGCTACGGCATGAACTGGATGTTCTCTGCCGGTTCTCAGACTCTGGTTCCTGTCTATGATGACAACGGGGATCCCGTGATGGTTACGGACAAGGAAGGCAACCAGGTGCAGGCACAGAAGCTGGAAACGGATCCCGGAACTGCCTTCAACTATTTCGGAGCAACGCACAATTACTCCGGAAGCATGTCCATGAGCACCCGTATCTATGGTATGTTCAATTTCGGAAAGCACAGGAAGGTACAGGCGATAAGGCATGTCATCACGCCGTCAATGTCCCTGAGCTACAGTCCGGAAAAGGGTACTGCCTTCAACGGCTGGAGGCTGCTTGATCCATACTATGACAAAAACGGCTCGTATCATGCCGAAAGCTGGTACAACATATACAGTGTAAGCGGGAACCACAACAACGGCAGCCCGCCAGGAAGGGGACGTACTGGATCGCTGTCCATGTCCATCGGCAATAATTTAGAGGCCAAGGTAAGGGATCTGAGGGATACTACCGGTACCGGCACGAAGAAGGTTAAATTGATCGACCAGCTGAGTATCCGCAGCGGATATAACTTCCTTGCCGACTCGCTCAAGATGCAGGCCATAGGAATATCGGCCTCTACCAATCTGTTCTCGAAGCTGAACGTCAGCGGAAACCTTAACTTCGACCCTTATGCCATAAACGAACGGGGCCAGAAGATCAACAAGTATAATATTGTGGCAACGGGTGTCCCTGCCCGCCTTACAAATGCTTCCCTGTCGCTGTCCTTCCCTATCAGCGGCAAAGGCAGCATCGACGGCAATGACGGCTCCAAGAGCGGCAGTGGCAGCGGCAACAACAGCGATGCCAATTCATACCAGCGCATTTACTATCATCCTGTAACCGGAGAATATATCCCCGGAGGATATGTATATTACATGAACCCCAATGCGCCCTGGTCGCTTAATTTCAGCTATTCGTTCAATTACAGCAAGAGCTACTCGTATCAGAGCACAACTCATGAACTGATTGAAAACAAGAGGTTTACCCAGACGCTCAACATGAGCGGCAACATAAAACTCACACCGCGCATGAACATCCAGGCCACATCCGGCTTCGATGTCATGGCCATGCGTTTCACTACCACCCAGATCAGCGCCACATACGACCTCCACTGCTTCAATATCGCAGTTTCATGGGTGCCTATGGGTCAGTGGAAATCATACAGCTTCAGAATAGCGGCCAATGCATCCGCCCTTGCAGACCTCCTGAGGTTTAAAAAGAGCGACTCCTATATGGACAATATGCTTCGATAGTCTTTGCACTATTGATTATTTTTCATATATTTGCAACGGCTTTCAGTTCTGAGAGCCTTCTTTACATGAAATTATAACATTTCGTTATGCCCCATAGCTTATTTGAACTCAACAGCATGAGCGAGCAGCAGCTTAGAGAGCTTGCTGACTCCCTTGAGATAAAAGGAACCAAAAAAATGGACAAGGCCGGTCTGGGATATGCCATTCTTGACCAGGAGGCGGTGCTCGAATCGCAGAAGCCTGTCCAATCGGCCCCGAAGCAAAAGAAGAGAGGCCGTCCCCGCAAGGAGGAAAAGCCCGCTCCGGCAGAGGCCGCGGCTCCGGTAGCTCCTGCAGTGCAGGAAAAGCCCGCAGAGGCCCCTGTATCGGCAGAAGAGACAAAACCTGCCGATGCCCCCGCAAAGAGCAAGCAGCGCAAGAAGAAACAGCAGCCTGCCGATGCCAAGCCCCAGCCCAAGGAGCCCGTTGCAGAACCTGCACCTGAGGAAAAGCCCGCAAAGAAACGTGGCCGTAAGCCCAAGGCGGCCGCCGAACCAGCCCCCGAAACTCCCGAAAAGGTAGAAGAGGTCGACGGCAAACAGTTCATCCACGATCTTTTCGAAGACCTTAAGGAAGACCCGGCAGAAAAGGAAAAGCCGCAGCAGAAGCCTGCACAGCAGCCTAAACCTCAGGCCCAGCAGCAGCCTCAGCAGCAGCCCAAGCCCGTCAAAATCGAATTCGAAGGCTCGGTGGAGGCCACAGGTGTGCTGGAGATAATGCCTGACGGTTACGGTTTCCTGCGCTCATCGGACTACAATTACCTTAACTCTCCGGACGATATTTACGTTTCCCAGCAGCAGATAAAGCAAAATGCGCTCAAGAACGGCGATACCGTCACCGGTGAGATCCGTCCCCCGCGCGAGGGCGACAAATATTTCCCTCTGGTCCGTATCAAGTTCATCAACGGCCGCACACCGGAATTCGTACGCGACAGGGTTCCTTTCGACTTCCTTACTCCCCTTTTCCCTACCGAGAAATTCAATCTCCTCGGCCACGGTCATGAGAAGGACATGAGCATCAGGGTGGTCGATATGTTCACCCCTATCGGCAAGGGCCAGCGCGGCCTTATCGTAGCCCAGCCTAAGACAGGTAAGACCATGCTCCTCAAGGCCATTGCAAACGCAATTGCCGACAATCATCCCGAGGTTTACGAAATCGTCCTCCTCATCGACGAACGTCCCGAAGAGGTTACCGACATGCAGCGCAGCGTAAAGGCAGAGGTTGTCGCCTCCACTTTCGACGAGCCTGCAGAGCACCACGTGAAGGTGGCCAACATGGTCCTTGACAAGGCCCGCCGCCTGGTTGAATGCGGCCATGACGTCGTTATCCTCCTCGACTCCATTACCCGTCTTGCACGTGCATACAATACCGTTCAGCCTGCATCAGGAAAGGTTCTTACCGGCGGTGTCGATGCCAACGCCCTCCAGAAACCCAAGCGTTTCTTCGGCGCAGCCCGTAATATCGAAGGCGGCGGCTCGCTCACCATCCTTGCAACCGCCCTTACAGAGACAGGCTCCAAGATGGACGACGTTATTTTCGAGGAATTCAAGGGTACCGGCAACATGGAACTCCAGCTTGACCGCAACCTCTCCAACAAGCGCATCTTCCCTGCCGTCAACCTCATCCTGTCCAGCACCCGCCGTGACGACCTCCTCTACGATGCATATTCCAACAACCGCATCTGGATTCTGCGCAAGCTCCTTGCCGACATGAACCCCGTCGAGGCCATGACCTGGATGCAGCAGCACATGGACGAGTACAAGACCAACAAGGACCTCCTGGACAACATGTCCAAGTTCGGACGGTATGATTAACGACAATACCATAGTTGCTCCGGCCACCACCCCTGGGACCGGAGCAATTTCCATTGTGCGCCTCAGCGGCCCCCAGGCCTTTGAAATTGCCGATAGGGTCATTTCCCTCAAATCCGGTACTATTTCTGCCGCAAAGGCTTATACAATTCATTATGGCAGTGTCTTTTCGAAAGGCAGTTCTGTCATTTCGAGCGACTCTCCTGTCATTTCGAGCGAAGTCGAGAAATCTCACCTCCTGGACGAAGTCCTAGTCTCCGTTTTCCGGGCCCCGCACAGCTACACCGGAGAAGACTCTGTGGAAATCTCCACACATGCGTCGTCATACATCGTCACTGAGTTGATCCGGCTTCTTATAAGTGCCGGGGCACGCATGGCCGAACCCGGTGAGTTCACCCGCCGTGCATTCATTAACGGTAAAATGGACCTCGCTCAGGCAGAGGCTGTTGCCGATGTAATCTCATCTACTACTTCAGCATCGCACAGGGTGGCCATGAACCAACTCAAGGGACATTTTTCAAATGAGCTTTCAGGGCTCAGGGAACAGCTTTTGGAGATGGCTTCCCTGCTTGAGTTGGAACTCGACTTTTCCGAAGAAGATGTAGAATTTGCAGACCGTTCCCGCCTTCTTGCCTTGATTGAAGAGACAATCGGCCATACAGACAGACTTGCCGGAAGTTTCAAGGCCGGAAATATGATAAAGAACGGGGTCCCTGTGGCTATAATCGGCCCTACTAATGCCGGAAAGAGTACGCTTCTCAATGCACTCGCCGGAGAGGACCGCGCCATTGTTTCAGACATTGCCGGCACCACGCGCGACACCATTGAAGAGGTCATCAACATCGACGGAATCCTCTTCCGTTTTATTGACACTGCCGGTTTGAGGGACTCTGAAGATATCGTGGAAAAGATGGGAATTGAGAGGAGCTATCGCAAGCTTTCCGAGGCTTCCATCGTCCTTGCTCTCCCCGACTCTCTCGCTTCACTTGAAGAGATTTGTGGTCATGTAGATTTCTCTTCTCAGAAGCTGTTTGTGTTGGTTAATAAGGCAGATTTATTATCGCAAGACGATATTAACAAAAATGTTACCGTGTATAACAATTTTGTTAGTTCGAATAATTATCAGTCTGTTATAATAAAACTGTCCGCAAAGACCGGAACTGGTGTTCAGGAACTGAAATCGGCCCTTTCCAACACCCAGAAGGACCTTCTCTCCAACCTCGACAGCGTCTTCATCACCAACGAGCGGCACTACAATTCCCTCCTCCAGGCGTCGGATTCTCTTCGCGCCGCCCGCACCTCCCTGCAAAGCGGCGTCCCCTCAGAACTCGTCGCCGAAGACCTCCGCTCTGCCATCTCCAGCATCAACGCCATCCTCGGCCGCAACCTCCTCGACCCCGACACTATCCTACACAGCATCTTTTCGAGGCATTGCATCGGGAAGTAAGGTAGAACTTTGTGCCGGGGACCTTGTGCGTGAATTATGCTTCTGTGTTGTAGGGTGCGCAAGGTCTCCGGCTCTTTTTGCCACCTTGTGCAATCGGTGCCGTGACGTTTGGGAGCTGATGAATGTCAAGGATCTGGGCAGGTATCTGCCGTCGCATCCTGCTCCATCGACCGTGTACAGTTGGGTCAACGACAACACTATCCCCTACTACAAGCAGGGCAAGACGTTGATGTTCAAGAAGTCGGAGATTGACAAGTGGCTGCTACGCACCCGAGTGAAAGACAACACTGAGTTGATGGAGGAGGCGCAACGGTATTGCGCCACGCATCCCTTAGGCGGAAGAAGGAGCTAGCCGGTATGGAGCAGATCAATGTGGCCATGATTCCGGCAGTTCTGGCTGGCATCGTCAAGCAGCTGGAGGCCATCGACGGCTGGCTTACCCTCAAGACCGAACCCGTGTTAAACGGCACCATCGGCCCGCAGGAGGATTGGATTGACATCTACGAACTCCGGAGGATGATTCCCGGCGACCCGAAGATTGAAATCGTCCGCAGCTGGCTTTACTTCCACGGCATCCCCCACTACAAGTCCGGCCGGACTACCGTTTCCCGCCATCAGGAGATCGAGGCCTGGATCGAGCGGTCGCAGCGGTATGGCTTTGGCGACTTCTGGACGAAAAACGAAAGTATAAGGAGAAGAACCGACAAAGCTTTATATATGTACTTTTTTCGATTGTGTAATTATTGAAGAATCGTGTGAAATTGAGTATCTTTGCATGTTAAACAATAAGTCCTGACTATGATAAAGAAGGCGACAACATTGGAAGAACAGGTGGTATTACTGCGCCAACGCGGAGTAGTAATAACCTGTGAGGAGAAGGCGAGAGAATGCCTCCTTGATATTGGCTACTTCAGGCTATGCTCATACTTATTCCCCTTTGAGAAGACCTACCCCAATCTCTCAAACCGTACACATGAGGTGGTTGACGGGACGAAACTTAGCGACGCAGTTGCTTTATACTATTTCGATTTTGATCTACGCAATATCCTCAATAGGTATATAAGCCGGATTGAAGTGGCCTTACGCACCTATATTACATATAGCTTATCAAACAAATACAAGAATTCACCCACTTGGTTTGTTGATCCTAATGTAATGAAGGCATCCTACATTCGTGATTTTGATGATGTGTACGAGGCAATAAAAAAGAAGTCTGTCATCAAACGACACCACCAGAAGTATATCAATGACAAGTATGCTCCAGCGTGGAAAACCATCGAATTTATGACCTTTGGGAACATAGAGAGCCTTTACCTCAACTTGAAAAATCCTGCCGACAAACTTGACATATGCCGACATTTTGGCGTAAATCAAACTGCGATTTTTGAGAACTACATTAAGACCGTTCGGACTTTAAGAAACACTTGCGCTCATGGCGGAGTCTTGTTTGATATGAGGCTTCCTCAAAGTATAAAGAATGGCCCTGCGGGTCATTTCCCCAGATTAAGCAGCAACAATCTTAGTAGTTCACTGAAGGTTGTTGAATTCTTTATCGGCACGATTTCTGTTAATAGACTGAAAGAGATGTGCGGCTTGATATGTAACGCTTTATCAACACTTTATAGCAGCAATCCCAGGCTTGAAGAAACCCTAAAAAAGACAGCTGGGGTATTGCAATATAAAAAATAAGTTTTACCTTTGCACTTAGTTTAGTGCCCGTATAGACTTTGTCGCTATACCACGCACTTTAAAACGTGCTAAGTCGAGCCTCTCCCCTTGTCGGAAGAGGCTCGCGTTTATTTAACGGAAAAAACTTACAGCTATTGTTACCCTTTTTGTTGCCAGGTGGAATTGGAGTGAATGCGACTTAGGTTAAAGTTGTATTACTAGTTTCTAAAAGCCTGTCTAAAACTCGAGAATGCCTTTGACAGCCGTTTCAACAAAGTGATTTTCTCTCCACTACCATAAATATTGAGACCAGGATTATCAGCACCAACTACTTCCACTTTTGCTAAATGATTTTTGAGGTCTGAAATAAAGTTAACGGTGTGGTCTTGTATATCGTTAAAGTACTTTAGTCCGATAGTCTTTTCCGCAAACTCTTTAGTGTCGTAAGCCTTTGAGAAAATAAGGTTGTTATTCTCTACCATTGTCACGGCTGTTGCGACTTTGATAAGAAGAGACGTATCGGGGTGGATAACAGGAGCGACCAGCGACATATACTTTGCTCCGCCCTGTTGCATATCGATATGACGGAACAAATTAATGGTCTCGTTATTAACCTGTTGAGTTTTATTCCTTATGAGCGTTGCTTCGATTAATAGGTACTGCTCTCTGTTATATATCTCTATGTCGCCAACATTTCCAGGGGCGTGAGAATATGGTACACCTGAAGCATCGCAAATATAATTCGGCTTGTAAGTATACTGCTCGCCGTACACAGAATACATAAACAAAGAAAGCAGAAACTCAAACTTAATGGGGTCTGGAATAAAGCTAAACACATTGGAATCACTCTTTCCGCTTGACACATCCAGAAGGTATCCCATGAGGAATTTGGAATCGAACTTATACTTAATGATAATAGAGTTAAGCTTGGTATTGTAATTCAAAACAGACCTTGTCTGTTCATCTCTGTGTGCCTCGAGAACGAGTTTATATGAATTATCAAAACTGCCTAAATGGTTAAAATACTCATTCTCATCCTCTTTTGCGGTTTCAGGAACAGTAAAGTTGAAAGTGAGCAATTCATCCAGCAACTCCTTTCGTTCGGTGTTAATTGAAAGCAAAATAACCCCCGAATAGTCGACGGTCACAAAGCCCGTCAAACGTAAAACACGAAAAACTGAGTTTCCATAATCACGAAAACTAGTCTTAAAATCGCCCACCGCTTGATGTTCTTTGTCTTTGGGCTTAAAAAGGGTAATGGCGTGCGCATGTGCTTTTTTTAAATCATCTCCTACTTTATTCTTGTCGAGTAAATCCAAGAAGCTATCGACGTTGCCATCGTCTGAGAATAAAGCGAGCATAAACTGAGGCATAGATAGATGCTTGCCTAGCGCATTCCTCCTCCGAATTACCTCAAGAATGAAACGAAAAAAATTGAAGTCGTTTGAAACTCTTCTGTACGGGGATTTTCTCCAGAATCTTAAAGATTGTAAAGCAAAAGCTTCCGAAAGGGAAATAGTATTCGAGACTACAGCGTTAGCAACTGGGGAGAGGCGGAGAGGCTCTTCATACTGTGAATAAATAAAACCGAACTCCGACAGCGTTTTCAGATATCTAGTGAAAGCAGCCTGGTAACCAGTAGGAAATCCCCACTCGTTGTTATGGGATAAATGATTCTTGATGTAGTCTTTTACTTCTCCTTCAGTTTTATCAGTTACATCAAACTTATTCGACGAGACTATACCTCGAATAAGCAATTGAGAATAAATATCTAGGATTGTTTTGTCATCCAGAATTTGACCAACATACTCACTAAAAAGCCGAAGAATATCACCGTAACGTTCGGGATTTCTAACAGCGACCTCAAGGGCCATTTGCTTGTAGATTCTCTTACCGTGTTTAACTTTTGCCATATTCACTGAATTAGAAGTTGGTTACAAGGACCTCATTAAACTGCTTAATAGTGTTATCGTGATAACTTATGTAATTGCTATGGATAGGATGAATGTTATAAGCTTCAGCCCATTCCAAGAAGATATTATTGATCCTGCCCTTATAATGAGTAACATTTGAGATTGCAAATCTGATATGTTGCTCGTTCAATATGTTAAGAATAGTCAGCAAATCCGTTTCTGTCTGCTTATTCCACAATTTATTGTATTCGCTGAAGGTGATGAGGTAAGGAGGATCTAAATAAACGAGATCTTCCTCGTTCAAATGCACCTGGTTGAAAAAACGCCTAAAATCCATGGACTGCCAAGTTATCTCTCGATTAGCAACAATATTAAAATAGTCTGTCAGCGCTTCTACCACATTCGCATTAAAATCTACGTTACCGACAGGGACGTTAAAATTGTTAGCAGCATTAAAACGAAGCATTCTGTTAAATCCATAGATTATCAATAGATACAGAATACGGGGGTTTCTTCTTGCAGCAGTGTTGTAGTCTTCCCTCATCTGATAATAGGAGCCCCGGTTAAACTCTGCAAAATACGTTTTCGGAAAGTCGGCTTTTAATTCATTCGGTATAACATCATTTAAGTATGAGCAAGAAAGACCATAATGAGTAATATGACGTAACAAGTTGTTTATAAAAGCATTGGGGCGTTGAGCATTTGCACACAAGAGACGATGAAGCTGAATAACATAATGGTCTATATCATTGAGGATATAACTATCAGCTTCTACATTCATAAACGCAGATCCTCCACCGACAAAGGGCTCTACGAACTGATGGATGTGGTCGGGGAAATATCGTTTAATCTCATCTATGAGCTTATACTTATCCCCAACATAAAAAAATGGCGATCTTCTAGTCATTAACAGTCGTTATAAAAAGATACTCTTTATGGTCCTTAAAATCGGTCTTCCCTGCATTAAAAGCACGATGCTTGTGCTCATGTACCGTTGTGGGTCCAACTGTTTCAAGGATATTTCGCAATTCCTCGAGCTGAATCTTGTTTTCTGAAGACGAACTCTTGGATTTGTAGGTATTATTGTATGATACTGCGATATAATGGCAATCCAGATGTTGAACTAAATCTAGCATAGCAGCCCCTGCACGATTGGAACAATAGTCACTCATATTCTCTGGTGCTGGTTTCATCGCAACGCCGAAAAGGTCTGGATAATCCCATTTTACCAAAGTCTCGTATACATGATAAAAACGAGAATACTGCCGTGAGTTGTAAGGCGGATCTATATAAACTAAGTCCGTATGAATATGTCTTGCCAACTGATTTGCGTCTTCTCGATAGATCTGAATGCCGGGAACAGTTCTAGCCTCAATTAATTTAAGGTATAGAGGTTTGTGTGATATAGGCTTCTGAATATACGCCTCAAAATGTCCTAACGTGTTTGCGATTTTGTCAATATTATAGATTAGCGTCCCTATGAGAACAGCATACTCCTTCTCTGTCAATGAATGGCGGCGATTTTCAATATCCTGACGAATATAACCAATACGTTTGGCTTCTGATTCTTCAAAGAATTTGCCCCCAAAGTTATCAGAAAAGTAGTTTGGCTGAATCCGATCAGGATCTAAAGCATTGTAACCAGTAATAATATCACACAACTTTTCACGATTCCATTCTCCAGGAGCAAAGAAAGCTTTATAGATTACATTGTTTGAGTATAGAAGATCATTGAGTATAACATTGTCATATAATTGCACTGCTCGTTCAGCAACAACACCTGTCCCGGCAAAGATATCGCAGAAGGAGTGGATATCATTTGTCTCTTCAGCTATCGTCTCGTATATCCAATCTACCAATTTAGCCTTGCTTCCTATATATCGACGGCTTGAGAGTCCCAATGGTTCGGCGAGGTTTGAATCTCTGAACATATTGAGATATTTCTGCCCCTGCGTCAGTTTTTCTTTTGCGACTTCAAGGCTCTTTAGGCCAAGTTCGGGATCATCGAATGAAGTAATAATTCTGTCGCTCTCTCGCTCAATTCTAAGTAGTGAGCTATCTATTTGATATAGAGCAGATAATAAATCTAATTGTTCCACTGTAGGCAGGCGTTTACCTGTTTCGAAACGGCTCAATTGAGACATATCTATCCCTGTTTGTTGCTGAACCTCTGATAATTGAAGCCCCTTTTCCTCGCGAATAGTCTTGAGTATATCTCCAAGTCGTAACATTACTGTGATTTGTTTTAAAAATTGACTTCTCATGGCAAATTTAAAAAGAAATGTCCTTATTAACAAATGATGATCAAAGGATGATTGCCCTTATTCGAAGTATAACAATGAATAAAAAGGTAAATAAAAAGGATCCTGTCGAGAAGTGTATACTGTTAGCCCAGGCGCATTCCATGGGTAACATTACTAAAGACAGTTCACCTAGTTAATTATCCGTTCCACATGCAGCGCAACGATGGCCTTCTTCCCCTCCTCTGATTCGAGGAAACTCAGCGATACTTCTGAGCCCATGAATCCGTTCTCTGTCAGGACTGCCGCACAGTAGGTGTGCTTCAGAATGTAGAACGGCTTTTCATAGTCGGGATCACCGTCGCTTTAGTCAGTACGGAGCCGGTGGCCGGGAAGGTGTCTCTGGGCGGCTTTGTACAGACAGGTGGCCAGCTTGTCGGACTCTGTGTGCCCGGGGAAAGTGTAAGCGCACCAGCCAGTGGCGTTGTGCCACATTCTGCCGCTGCCGGCTGCATTGACGTGGATGCTGACGACGAAGGCGTCGTGGGGTTCGTGACCGTGACGGATGGCCACACGGTTGATGCGCCGGCAGCGTTCTTCCAGGGATATGTCCTCCTCCTCGGGCACGACGAGGGATGCGTCGTAACCACGGCATTGGAGATGCTCGACGATTGCGCGAGCAATCAGGCGGTTGTATTGATACTCCCGGAAGCGTCCGTCGGGAGAGCGTTTGCCAGGGGTTTCGACCCCGTGGCCAAGATCTCCGGCGCCAACCTGTTCACCCGCCTGAACTACTGGATCGTCGCCTGCGGCGGCCAGCCGGTTCTCGTACCCTCCTGGGTGTGGAGAACCCTTCCACCGCCACCATCGTCTGCCAGGGTGACACCTTCACCTTCAAGCTCGACCAGGCTCTCGCCGACAACGGCGGCATCTTCCTGGTGAACGAGGACACCGAAGGCCAGCCAACGGTGTCTCCCGCGCCCACAGCAAGGCCTCCGGCATCAAGCTCGTTGAGGAACCCACCGATACCGCCATCGACATCCACGCCGACTACGTGGCCAAAAACGGCTCCCCCAACGCCTCCGCCCCGAAAATCTTCTTCCGCTACTACTACGTCAACAGCTCCACCGGCGAAAAGTCCGGCACCATGCTGGCCGAATGCAAGTGGACCGCCGCTGACGCCGGCGGCGAGCCCTAGTCCCGCCCTCCCCGGTCCTTCCGGCTTAACCTAAACTGTCAGCCCTCCGCAGTCGCGAGACTCCGGAGGGCTTTCTGTAATCAATCAACAATTATCGTATAAGTCTTATTCGCTTGTCTGATTTATGAGACTATTCAGTCGATCAAACACTGCCCTAAAGCCAGAAAAATCAACGCTATTGAATGGGACGACAGAATTAAGGATATTAGTGGCGAAATTCTCTTTACTTAATGCTAGGCTTTTACCACCCATATCGATTACGTCATGGTCATGAATCTTTTCACTTGTTGATTCTATATACTTTTTTACTTCTTTAGCATTTAACACAATTATTGATGGATTTTCCCTGTAGCGTCCGTTAACATCGAATTCTGATGTAACATATAGTCTTCTTCCCTCTCCATCTGTTTTCTTAAGGTCAGCGTCCTGATATAAGAACTCTATGGAGATGCCTCCTTCATTATACTCTCGGTATGCGGGTACTGGAATACACATTCCAAAGACGTCATTACCATACTTTCGAATACCACCTTCTTTTCGTATACTCTTACCATTTGCTTCATCGCAATCAAAGACTCCAATGATTTTGAATCTATTAGGAAATTGGGAGTAATGCTTAAGCGCTTTTTCGAGTTCCGAATCACCAAAGTCATGGTCATATTCGAAAAGCTCATAATCTAAATCAGAAAATTCTCCGTTAGATTTGAAGAAATCCAGCGCCTTTTTTAGATGCTTCCAATCGGTTTTCCCTTCAGTAATTACCAAGGGTTTCGTTAAGGCATCAATCTTGGGCTGTATGCTTGATAAAGCCTCCGCATAAGTGTTACGCTCGCCTAAGAAAAGCTCATAAGTATTCTGATACAATTCGTTTGTCGTTGGCTCACATTCAAGAGCCCCATTGTCTAAATCAAATATTTGACTCTTCATAGTATGCTCTGAAGCAAGTCCCATATTCAAAAAAGGAGAATGGGATGAAACGATGAACTGGACTCCTGGAAATATTTTTAATAAGGCTGGGAGTATCTCCTTCTGCAAGCGAATGTGCAAATGCTTTTCAATCTCATCGATGAGAACAATGCCATGAATCAGGTTAAGTGGGATGTTGTTGTTTAGTCTATCTGCTTGCCTAATTATCTCGCCGAATAAACACATTAGCGCGGTTTCTCCAGACGATAGTAAAGATAGGTTGGGACAAATCTGTTCAGACTGCCCTGCAGGGGAATCGTGCATAACTGATATACGATTCCCACTTTTACTTCTTCTGCCGATCCCGAAACGGACACGCCCAGGATAATTCTTGGAGACAAAGATACTCTTCATCATAGAAGAGAGGTTATTCCAAACAGCGCTTTCAGGGGTAACGTCTACATTAACAATCTTATCTTGAGCCCGAATGGATTGAATGTTCTTATTGACTTCCCAGTCTATCACAACGTCAAGAATCCAACTGGAGAATTCGGCCAAACCTGTACAAACCTCGATTGGATTCGGCAGTTCTCCAGAAAACTTAATAGAATTGCTTATTTCGACATCCCCTTTGTATGGGTTATTAAGATACCCGGGGAGTTCATATCTGTATGAAGGGAAGTATGTTAGTACATTCTTAACGAAAGCATCTTTAATAGCTTTATCCGTCTCATCGCAAGAGAACAATTTAACTGTGTCGCTTGATTTTAACCCATTCTTAATCTTTCCGTAATCAACCTTTGCCTCGTATTTTACCAATTCATTATACTCAGCTTCAGTAAGGGTTCCTCGAACATCAATATAATCAATGGTCCTTTCTTCTACCTTGAAACGTATATACACAATGGACGGTTTAACGGGATCAATCGTATGGGATGAAGATGAAAGCCTATAATACTTGTACTCTTTACCTTCAAATGATCCTCTGTAATTGGGCTTAGCCATCTCATAAAAAGCATCAACAATATATGAGAGGATAGTCGTTTTTCCCCTGCCATTAATACCACATAAAACGTTTACGCCTTCTTTGAATGAAATCTCAAGATTATCCTTAAAAGGAGCCCTGTTAATGAACAGGCATTTATCTACTAATATCATTTTAGCCTCTTTTGCAATTAGTTCATTGATAACAGCTTACGTGAATCCATGGGACGTTTACTACTTCAAGCCTTCCAGATCGATACTGTAGGACAGAGCTGTTAACAACTCTTTCTCCAGACACATCACCATATAGACCGGTACATAAATAATTCGGCCATCAACTGATAGATTGTCGTTGTTCAACACCAACGCTTCCGGGATATCATACTCATCGCAATCCATAATGTTGGAGAGGGCACGATGATATACGTAATCTTTTCCGGACTTTACCTCTATCGGGAGAACCTTGCCGTTTTTCTCAATAACGAAGTCTATCTCTCCCCTTTTCTTGCTGTTGTAGTAATATGGCCATAGCCCATGTGCAACGAGTTCTTGGGCCACAGCATTCTCATAGATAGATCCGAAGTTAATGTCCTTGTCGCCCTTGATGATCCGCATCTGAATCCCGTCGGCATACTGGGCGGCCAGCAAGCCGATATCGTTCAAGAAGAGCTTGAGCAGATTGCGTGAGCGAGCCATCAGTAGAGGCACTTTGGGCTCTTCCACATTATATACAGGCAGGGCCACACCTGAACTCTTCAGCCAAAGGAAGCTGTTCTCGTAACGCTCATACTTTGCGTTTTCGTTCAGGCGTTTCAGGATGAAGCGCTTGTTCTTGGCATTGAGCTCCGGCGGAATCAGGTTGAATATCTCCTCGATGTACAATTTGTTGCCCGGGTCGTACTTGGCAATGTCTTTCTTGTAGAGCTGGATGATTTCCTGCTGTACGGCAAGTACATCCTGTAGATTGTTGCTTTCAAGATACTTGCTGACCGCTGCCGGCATGCCACCTACAATCAGGTAGAGCCGGAACAATTCCATCATCTTGTTGTGAATGAAATCGTCGACAGGTTGCCTCTTTATCCAGGCTTCCTTCATCGTGGCTATCACGTTCTCGTTGATCCCGACACAAGTGATAAACTCTTCGAAATCCAAAGGAAACATCTCCTTCACGCCCATATAGCCAACTGGGACCGACCTGATATCCTTCAATTCTACACCAAGCAAAGACCCACTCAGGATATAACGGTATGACCCTTCATCAACAAGAAACTTGATGGCTGTGACGATATCCGGGCATTCCTGTACCTCGTCAAAGAAAATCAAGGTATCCCCTTTTATCATCGGCACATTTGTTATGGTTGACAAACGCATCAGAATGTCGGCGCTCCCCTTCGCGTCCTTGAACAGTCCAACGGCGTCTGGATTCTCGATGAAATTAATCTCGATGAAACTCGTGAAAGTTTTGCCGAACTCACGAATGGAATAGGTCTTACCTACTTGACGAGCTCCCGTTATCAGCAGTGCATTACCCGATTTTTTGTAATAATCATTTAAATACTTGTCTATCTTTCTGTTAAGCATATTACATCCATTTTTCCAACGCAATTTACGGACAAATTTCCACTTTTCCAAAAGGATTTATAAGTATTCTTCCACTTTTCCAAAACTTCAACGCGGGTTCACACTTTTTCAATGTGCCAGAAACCCGTATCTTTGCACTGATATCAACGACAGCGCATTATGACAGAGAGTAATTACTGGATAGAGAACTACGTGTCTTATTCCTCGGCGAATAGTGCCGGAGTGCATCAAGCGAGTAAAGAATACGAGATTGAAGTATCAGAATCAGTTGATTTCAATCCTTCAATCGATGTGTATGTTGCCAGGGGTGATAAGATGTCCATTCAAGTTCCCAAGTCAACGAAATATCATAAAGTCAGGCGGATTCAGGCAGCTGATTTCCTACAGTACTTCAACCAGACTCTTTACAGGTTGGATCATCTTGAGATATCTGGCGGAGAATACTATATCAATACGGAGGACTATGCCAAATACTATGAACTTGAAGCCTTCCTTGAGGCATCTCATATCAATATTAATCTTCGCATAAATCACGGTGCTGATATGTTCGATTGCAGAATGAGTATCTCACATTCCTTCAGTTACAGGCCCGGGATTCGCAGGAAGTATGCTCAACTACCCGAGGCTACATTCCGTCAGGTATTCAATCTTATGCTGGAGTATTGCCACGAACGGGATGCATACGTGCAATTTCAAGACACGCTCTTCGCTCAGGCGCAAGCTCTCATTTGCAGCGGCAAACCCATTGGGGGACTCGTTATCGACGCGAATAAATACTTCGACAAAGCCAAGGCCGAAATGCTGGAGCGCAAAAAGAACATAGAACTCCGCCTGGTCAGCGTTGACGAGCCTCCTCAGAAACGTCGCGAGCTCCGCGCCGAGATGAAAGGCATCGACTTCTGCATCTCGGTTCTGGATGCAAATCGATAGCCCTATTATCTCCGACATTCTCCCTGTTTTCACCGACATTTTCTCCGACATTGTCGGTGGTAATGTCCCCAACGCGGTACTCTCCCCTATTCTTCGGCTGCGCCAAGGTCTCCGGCGGGCGCTCACGACTTCAAACAAACGCCAAATAACACGAAAAGTGCACTATTTCATCTTTTTTCTAGCTTTGTTTTTGTACCACGATTCTTTGCGATTTCCTGGACCACATTTGGACCAATGCGCGCGCAAGTCGTTGATTATCAATAATCGGCATTTTCTGCATCGGGAAGCAACTATTTGAATTTCAAATAGTTAAAACTAAACCGAAACTTAAGTTGTTGTGCAAAAACTCACTGAAATCCATTTCTTCAGTGGGCACTATCGGTTAGATTCGCATTTTTAGGGTTTAGTCTGTTTTTCGGTCAATTACAACCGTTTTGTCACAAAGTTTGTCACAAAATCACTTTTTGTGACAAGATATTGTCACACTTTTGGAAAAAGTTACCAAAACCGAAAATTTATGATGTCGGCCACACTATCCCAAATGGCCCCGGCTTCGGTCTCTGCATGGAGCTTCCTGGCTAACCAACCGTCAGCCATATCACTGAACCCACAGAGTACATAGAGTGTCCAGAACGGCCATCCCGAAACATTGCAAAACAGCAGGCCGATGGAGCCTGCTATCCTGAACGCAGATATGTCATTCGGTAGGCGCTTCACGCTGAAACGGTTGATTCTTCCCATTCTTTCAGGAATGCGAGCTGTTTCGCTGTATGGAACCAATGCTCACCGTCAGGCATGATGGTAACTTGGCATCTGTACTCCCTAATGAAAACTCTTCCGACTTCCTCACTGACAACCATATCCACTTCCGGGCGGAGAATATAAGTAGGCGCATTCCAATGTGTAATCGGATTCTCAATGACCCACCCAAAATAGTCATCCTCACGCGAGGGCAGCCCTTCAATAAACATCCTCATATCGAGAATTGGAGCGACAAACAGGGCCTGGTCCACTTTCTTGCTTTGGAACGCCAACAGCGAGAACCACGAGCCGATGCTGTTGGCACGGACAGATACTGATTTCCAATTCTGGTAGAGATAATCTCGAACCTCATTCAGCAACGGCAATACCTCCCACGGCTTGTGCTCCGCGTGCAGGTCAATACCAAGCACCTGATACCCTTTCGGCACCGCCACCTCCGCGAAGGCCAATGCCTCTTCCTTGCGTCCATGCAACCCATGTACGTAAAGGAATATCTTTTCGCTCTTTTCGCCGATGAGAAGCGCTGGCGTAGAGCCGATAATCAATTCAATAACCCTCATGTCTTGTTATCCGGAATGTACAGCGGTCGCTTCCCCTGAGAATCGTATTCTCAATCCGAACCTCGAAATGGCTGTCCGGTTCAAGTTGTGACAAGATATATAGAATGCTCTGTCGTGAGCACTCACATTGCTGCGGATGGTTTCTTAGGCCACATTTTACTTTAGGGCACGAACATTCCGGATAACTCAATTCATATACCTTCCCTGGCTCGATCACCCTGCCAGCATACGACTTGTTGTTGTACCCTTCCGTATATATTCTGTCAAAATCACCATTATACTTGGCATATATTTGCTTATGTATCTGGAGAACATGATCTTTTACACATTCGATGGCTTCCTGTAAATAACTGACATACTTCATCTCATATCCTTTCCATTTCTCACCATCAATCATGTAGGAATCTTCACCTGTAATCTTGAAACCTACTGACTGATAGCATTTAAGGGCTGGGAGATTGTTGCAAAACACACCAAGGGTAATCTTGTGAGCACCCAGTTCCTGCTGTGCATAATCGATAGCGAGGTGCAGCATTTGCTTGCCATAGCCTTCACCTCGTTTCGAATCGTCCACGATGACAAAACCGAATCGAATGACACTTTTATCCTCTAAGGGGAATCTCAATAGGATATGCCCGACGATTCTCTCTCCTATGACAGCCGTGAGTGGAAACATATTATCATCGTCATACTGCTTCTGCATTTCCATAGGCTGGGCCGGGAATTCTTTGTACCTGTCTGCACTCCAAAGACGGAAAGCATGCTTGTCCTTGCACCAGCTCAGAATCGTCTCTGCATCATTGATGTTGAATGGTCGAAGTATCATACGCGTATCGTATTAATTGTCTTTTGAAGCTCTTCCAAGAATCGGGCGGCGTGTCCGCCGTCCATCTGAACATGGTGGAACTGGAAGGAGATGGGC